>NZ_JBIARD010000001.1:1203090-1632639 GCF_042889585.1 Streptomyces sp. NPDC002566
CCGGCCACCCGTGGACCTTGGATGGGCCCCCGCGGTGTCTGGGCTGCTATTTAAACACCACTGTGGCCACCCGTTGGGGCCCCCCCACCGTCCGCGGGGGCCCACAACGGCGAGTACTCGAAGACCTCTGGCAGATCGGTGTCCAAGTAGCGCACGAAGGACTTGACGTTCTCCACGGTGAACCCGGAGGCGAGCAGGTCGCGGACGTTTCGGACCCTGGTCGCCGCATGCGGCCCGTAGACGCGGTAGCCCGACGGTGTCCGGTCGGGCTCCAGTAGGCCCTGCTCCTCGTAGTAGCGCAGGGCGCGGGTCGTGGTCCCTGTCCGTGCGGCAAGCTCACCGATCAACACGCGGCCACCTCCGGGGTGTTTGTCAGGCGTGACATATACCTTGTGGTCAACTCCCGAGGCGGACCACGGTCTTCCCGGTGTGCCGGCCGCGGACGAGGTCGAGGAGTGCCTCGGGTGCGCTCTCCAGCCCGCCGTTGATCACTGTCTCGTCGTAGACGATGGCCCCCTCGCTCAGCCAGTCGCGGAACTGTTCGCCGAACTCCGTGGCCCGGTCCAGGTGGTCCCACAGGGTGAAGCCGCGGATGGTCAGGCGTTTGCCCAGGACGGTCAGCAGGTCACCGGGGCCCTCGTCGGGGCGAGCGGTGCTCTGCCGGTTGAGGGCCCCGCAGACCGCGATACGGCCGTGCACCTTCATGACCTCGATGGCGGCGCGCAGCTGCTCGCCTCCCACGTTGTCGAAGTAGACGTCGATGCCGTCCGGGGCCGCTTCGCGCAGCCGGTCGAGTACCGGGCCGTCGTGGTAGTCGAAGGCCGCATCGAACCCGAGCTTCCCGGTCAGGTGGGCGACCTTGTCAGCCGAGCCGGCGCTTCCGATCACCCGGCGGGCTCCCTTGAGCCGAGCGATCTGACCCGCCATGCTTCCCGTCGCTCCGGCTGCGCTGGAGACGAATACGGTGTCGCCGGGTCGCAGCCTTGCCGCCTCGATGAGCCCTACGTAGGCGACCAGCCCGAAGCCCAGGTGCATGGACGGGCTGGGGTAGGCCGCCTTGTCCACGCGGCGGAACGCACTCGCCTCGGCCACGGCGTACTCCCGCCAGCCGAACCGATGCACCACCAGCTCTCCCTCGCTGAGCGACGGGTCTGCCGAGGCGACCACCTCGCCGAGCGCGTCCCCGTACATCACCTCGCCCACCTCATAGCGTGGCATCGGCAGCGGGGACCGGCCCGCGATCAGCGTGAGCATGCCGGGATCGAGTGACATGAAGAGGTTACGAACCTGCACCTGACCCGGTTCGGGGGCTGGGACGTCAACCTCGACGATGTCGAAGTGGTCGAGGGCCGGGAGCCCGACGGGCCGTGCGGCGAGGCGGACCTCCGAACCCGTGCCGGGCGAGCTGGACAAGGCAGGCGACGAACCGTTCTTCGCAGAGGAGTTCATACCGCCGACGCTAGGCATTGACCCATGCGTGAAGGTCAACCCATTCCGCCACGAGGATCCGGTCCAACTGGGGCCAAGAGCGGGCCCGGCCGTATTCGCCTCGGGCTCCTGTGCGGCGAACCAACCGGTGAACCGGGCCAGGTGCTCCGCTCCCTGCCGGTTGCGGATCAGCGGGCGATCGAGATCGCGAAGGGGGCGAGGCCGCTGGACCGAATCAGGTGCGGCACGAACAGGATCGCGGCCTCCGTGGCGCGGGCGGTCCGGATCCCGCCGAGATCGGTGATCCACTCCTCGCGCCAGCCGAGGTCGAGGAGCAGTTCACGGACGGTCTGCTTGGCCTTCGGGTCCTCGCCGGAGAGGAAGGCGGTCGGCGCCTGGGGGAGCGCGGCCGGTGCGGTCATCACCGAGAAGAGCATGGTGTTGAGTGTCTTGACGACATGCGTCTCGGGGAGCGCCTCCTGGAGTTGCTCGGCGAGGCTCGAGGCGGGGTAGATCAGGTCGGCGGGGAGTCCGTCCGGTCCGTCGAAGGTGGCGTTGGAGACGTCGACGAGGATCTTGTCGCGCAGTTCCTCGCGCAGGGCGACGAGCCGGTCCAGCGAGCCGGCCCCCGGGGTGGCGTTGATGACGATGCGGGCTGCGCGGGCGGCGTCGGCGGCGGCGCCCGGCGTGCGGTCCGCGACGGTCACCTCGTGCCCGGCCCGGGTGAGGGCGGTGGCCAGGTTGCCGCCGACGCGGCCGTTTCCGAGAACTGCGATCTTGGCCATGGTGATGTGGTCCTTCCGTAGGTGTGGGTGTGGGGTGTGGTGCGCGGTCAGCGGGAGAGGGTGGCGACGGCCTCGGCGTGGACGCCGGGCGCTGCGGCCAGGAAGCTCTCGCTCTGCGGGGTCCAGGGGCGGCCCTCGCCGTCGGAGATCCGTCCGCCGGCCTCGGTGACGAGCAGCGCCCCGGGAAGCAGGTCCGCGCGGGCTCCGGCGAACTGCCAGAAGGCGTCGATCCGTCCGGCGGCCACGTTCAGCAGGTGCAGGGTCGCGGGCACGGCGGTGCGGACGACGAGCGCGTCGAAGAGCATCGCCGTGATCGAGGAGCCGACGCGCCGTACGACCTTCTCGTCCTCGTCCGGCCGGGCCTGGCTGGTGGCCACGATGCTCAGGCCGAGGTCCGCGGTCCCGGAGACGCGCAGCGGCCGGCCGTCGAGGTGGGCGCCCATGCCGGTGAGCGCGGTGTACGTCTCGCCGGTCAACGGCAGGTGGACCGCGGTGAGCACCGGCTGGTTGTCCCGCACGAGGGTGGCCGTCACCGCCCACTCCGGCAGGGCGTGCAGGTGGTTGACGTTGCCTTCGGCCGGATCGACGACCCACCATTCGCCGGGCGGCAGCGCCCCGCCGTCCAGCTCGTCCTCCACCCAACCGGCGTCCGGACGCAGGCGAGTGAGGCGGGGGCGCAGGATGTCGAGGGCCGTGTCGTCGTTGGCGGCGAGCGCGCGCATCAGCTCTTCGCGCGTCCGGTAGCGGACCACCTCGCCGAAGCGCTCGCGCAGCGCCGAACCCGCCTCACGCACGGCGGTCGCGGTCTGGGCGAGCACGTCGGCGTCGGAGGCGGCGACATCAGTGGTCTGAAGCGTTTCGGACATGGTGGAACTCCGGTGTGAGAGAGGGACGGACAGGTCGGTCCGGATGAACTGTGCAGTCCGGCCCGCGCCTTCGCCTCAACGGTATGGAGCTCTTTGATTAACTTCAAATGCATGTAAAGCACGGCTAGGATTACTCACATGCAATTGGATCTGAACCTGCTCGCCGCGCTCGATGCGTTGCTGGAGGAGGGCAGTGTGGCCGGAGCTGCCGCGCGCCTGCATGTCACCGCACCCGCCATGAGCCGCAGCCTGGGCCGGATCCGGCGTACGACCGGGGATCAGATCCTGGTGCGCACCGGCCGCACGATGACCCCGACGCCGTACGCGATCGCCGTCCGGGAACAGGTGCACGAGCTGCTGCACCAGGTCCAGGGGGTGCTGGCGCCGAGCCGTGAACTCGAACTGGCAACGCTGGAGCGGACTTTCACACTCCGCTGGCACGATTCCCTGGTCGCCTTGAGCGGCCCCGCACTGCTCGCGGCCGTGCGCGGACAGGCGCCGGGCGTGCGGTTGCGCTTCGTCGCTGAATCGAGCATCGACACCCCCGAGTTGCGGCGCGGCGAGGTCGACCTGGAGGCGAACGCCAACCGCCCGAACGCACCGGACATCCGTGCCGAGAAGGTGAGCGAGACCCCCCTCGTCATCGTCGTGAGGAAGGGGCACCCCCTCACCCGCGTCAGGACCGTCACCGCCAAGCGGTACGCCGCCGCCGAACACGTCACCGTCTCGCGACGCGGAAACCTCGGCAATGCCCTCGACGACGCCCTCGCGAGCCTCGGCCTCACCCGTCGCGTGGTGGCGACCGCGCCCACGGAAGCGGCCGCGCTGGAGTTCGCGCGCGACTCCGATCTCCTGATCAGCGTCCCCGAAGCCACGACGCGGTCAGCGGTCGCCGACCTCGGCCTGGTCGTGCTCCCCCTCCCGCTCGAACTGCCGCCCGCGCCGGTATACCTGTCGTGGCATCAGCGCTACGACACCGACCAGGCTCACGCCTGGCTCCGCGGGCTGGCGCGAACCGCGCTGACCCTGAACGGAGCGTGAGGCTCGTCGGCGAAGGGCCGCCGACTCCGTCGACGGCCCTGAGACGATCTTCGATGCCTGTACCCGGCTCACGCCTTCCGGCGGCGCCAGGCCAGCCACACCACAACCGCCGCACCCGCCGCCAGCAGCACGTTGCGGTTGTCCCGCGCCAACTGCACGCCCTGGGCGGTCTTCTCCCGCACCGGCTCGGGCGCCTTCTCGTTCCACAGCCGGCCGGCCTGGGCCGTCTTGGCCCGGGTCTGCCCGGCGGCTCGGGCGGCCTTGTCCTTGACCGGATCGGGCAGCCGGTCCTGCGCCTGGTGGGCCAGGTCGGCCGCCTTCGCCTTCAGTTCCACGGCCTTGAGGGCGGCCTGCTCCTTCAGCTCGCCGGCCTTCGCCGCCGCCTGCTCCTTGACCTCGGCGGCCTTGTCCTGGGCGCGCGCCTTGACGTCGGCCTTCGCCGCGAGTGCCTCGACCGTCTCTCCGAGCTCGGTCCGGGTCTGCTCGACCTGCTCGCGCAGTTCCTCGGGGCTGGAGGCGGTGGGTTCGTCGTGAGGTGGCTGGGTCATCGGTGTGCGCTCTCCTTGATCTCGGCCACATCGGCCTTCACGTTTTCGACCGTCTGCTCGGGCATGGGCGGCGCGGCTTGGTCGACCTGCTTCTTTCCACTCATGGCCAGCACCGCGCCGATCACACCCAGCACCGCTGTGACGATCAGGCCGGCTGCCCATACCGGCAGCGCCACCGCCAGCGCGGCGATCGCGGTGGCGACGAGCGCTTGTGCCATCAGGAGGCCGACCAGGCCGGCACCGCCGAACAGGCCGCCGCCCTTGCCGTAGCGCTTGCCCTTCTCCTTCATCTCCGCCTGGGCCAGGCGCAGTTCACCGCGCACCAGCTCGGTCAACTGCTGCGAGGCCCGCTGCACCAGCTCGCCCACCGGCTCCTGGCCCGAGCGGTCCGTGCTCTGGCCGTGCCCGGCATGGTGTGGCTGTGTGCTCGACACGACGGTCACCTCCGTCCCTCTGAGTTCCTGCAAGCCGGACCACTGCGACATGTGTCCGACCGTCCGATAGGCCCACGGGTACCCCGACCAGACGAGTTCAGGGCGGGCGAGGTGGCGCGAATGCGGTTCCGATGCGGACCCGGGCTGTGGATGTGACCCAGGCGGTGTTCCACAGCGACGTCACCTCAGCTTGAGAGCCAGTGCCGGCGGACCAGGCCTGTGGCGTTGCGGGTGAGCCAGGCGCTCGCCAGACCGATGGCGGCGCCGGCAGCGACGTCGCTGGGATAGTGGGCGCCGCTCTGCACGCGCTCGAGCGCCACCAGGGCGGCGGGTACTGCGCACACCGTTCCGGCGGCCGGCCACGTGGGTGCGACGGCGGCGGTGAAGGCCACTGCGGCGGCGGTGTGTCCGGAGGGGAAGGAGGAGGAGTCGGGCCGGTCGTCGACCTCGTCGTGGGGGAACCACTCCTTCGGTGGCCGGGGTCGGTCGGCCAGTTGTTTGCACAGGCCGTTCGAGACGAGCTGGGCCACGACCAGGGCGCTCAGGCCGGCCGCAGCGGCCTTGCGGCCGCGCCACCCGCCCAGCCATGCCATCGCGGCGGCGGCGCCGCACCACAGTTTCGTGCTTTCCGCGGTCTCCTCCACCGCTGAAAGCACCTTGCCGACGCTGGGCGGGATGCGGGAGGCCTGTTTGGTCAGCGTCCGATCAGCGTCGTGAAAATACGCCAGAAATCTCATGAGAGGGAAGTATCCGGAGGTCACCGGCCTACACCCGCCACCGTCGGGCGCGCTCACACGTCGTTCCGGGGAGCGCTCTGACCGAGTGGCATCCGTCGCATGATCACACTTAAGGACCGGCGGGGCGGCGTCAACCTTTACGAGCTTTTGCATATGTTTGCGGCGATTCGCCCGACGTGTGAACGCGCGTTCGCTGCGCGTTCGGAAAGGCTCGTGCCCCGTATGCCACGCTTCCGTGTATCCCATGGAACGGCCGCGCTCGGGGTGGCCCTCGCCACCATGACCGCCGCCACCGTGACCGCCGCCACCGCCGTCCTCACCGCTTCCCCTGCTGCCGCCGCGGTCCGTGCCTTCGACGACCCGCCGCCCTCCAGCGACGAGGTCGACGACCAGAAGGACCAGGTCGGCAAGGACACCGCCCAGGCCAAGGAGGACATGGCCGCCGCCAAGGACCAGGCCACCAAGTGTCCGCCCACCTCGAAGCAGTGCATGAACGACCTCGCCGGGGAGGGCAAGGAGCAGAAGGAGGGCATGGCCAAGACCCAGCAGGCGCTGGACGCCGTCCGCCCCGCCCCCGTGGACAACGCGGCCGCGGTCATGGACGGCGCCTGCGACGAGTTCGCCGCCGGACTGCCCGCCGCCCTCACCCCCTCGGACGACTCCGACGACTTGACCCGCGTCTGCGAGCTGATGAACCCATGACGACCGTCAACCGCCGCGTCGTCGCGCTCAGCGTCGCCCTCGTCGTCTCGCTGGCCCTTCCGGCGGGCTCTGCGGCCGCCGACCCCGATCTCACCGTGCCCGCTGCGCAGGCGTACGACGGTGACAAGCCGCTGACCTCGACGAAAGCGGTGAGCGACCACTGCGCCGCGCACGCGGGGGACTGTCGCTTCAAGATCGACCGCCTTGCCTCCAGCGAGTACCACACCGCCGTCAAGTCCGTCGGCAACGCGATCGTCAACTGCTCCAAGGAGGACATCAAGGTCACCCGACAGGTCTCCCTTCAGGTGTCCAGCTCCGACAACCTCGGCGGCGAGATCACCGGACAGGTCACGCTCGAGGGGCAGTTGGGCGCCTCGGGCTCGGTGACCGCGGGGGTGAGCGGCGAGGCCGGCGGGAACTTCAAGACACCCGACCAGTCCAAGGGCCCCAGCGCCGAGGTCAACGCCAAGGGCGGGGCCAGCGGCAGCGGCACGATCGGCGGTTCGGCGTCGCTCAGGGCCGCCTTCGAGGGCGCGTTCAAGCTGTCGTACGCCAAGAGTTGGACCACCCAGCAGACCGAGTCCACCAGCTACGAGGTCATCGTCAAACCCGGTGACGCCCTCGTGTTCGGCGCCAGTGCCGCCATGCAGCGGGTCGCCGGAAGCATCCTCACCGGGGGCGGACTCGCGGTGCGCAACGTCTTCGTCGACGGCCCCTCCAGCGTCAATACGAGCACGTTCGTCGCCGACACGTTCACCGTCCCCGGCAACACCTGCCAGCGGCTGCGGCCCGCCAGCCAGACCGCCGTGGACAACACCGTCAACGACCACACCGGCACCAGGTCCGCGGCCCTGCCCCTCGTCGAAGAGCTGCCCGAGGGATCCCGGCTGCTCCGGCGGGTCGAACTGGGCGGAGAGGACTCATGACCGCCCGCGCCCCCAAGCCCCCGTGTGCCCCGGTCCTGGAGAGGACGACCGTGAGAAGACGACCCCCCGCCCTGCGCCGCCCGGCCGTCGCCGCGCTCTGCCTCGGACTGGTCACCCTGCCGGCCCCCGTCGCTTTCGCCGGGAGCGCCCCGCAGGAGGCCGTCGAGGTGATCAACGGTGATCTGGCGCTGCCCGCGGTCACCGGCACCGCCGCCAACGCCGCCAACGTCACCGGCTGGTCGGTCGGCTCGACGTCGTCGAACAACGGCGCCGGCACCGCCGGCGGCGTATGGCGCTACTCGGGCGACGCCTCCGGACACCCGGGCAAGCAGGTCGCGGTGATGCTGCGCGAGAACGGCGCCGCCTACGAGTTCAAGCAGCGGCTGCGGGGCGTCCGTCCCGGCGCCAAGGTGACCGTCACCTTCGACGACAGCCCCGGCGTCAGCCTCAACTGCGCCCCGCGCACGGTCGAGCAGGGCCAGACCTACACGGTCCAGGGCTCCGGCGGCGCCGCACAGGAGGAGCTGACCGAGCCCGACCCGGACAAGGAGTACAACGTCCTCGGCACCGGAGTCTGGCGCACGGGGCGGACGTACACCTTCACCGCCGACGAGTACGAACCGCTGCTCACCTTCGCCTCCACCGTCCCGGCCAAGCCGAACGGGGCAGCAGGCGGCACCGGCACCAACGGCGGCTACTGCGGCCCGATGATCGCCGGCATCAAGGCCGTCCAGATCCCGCCCCCGCTGGACAAGACCGTCCGCAGCACCGAACTGCCCCCGTCGCTCGCCTTCAAGGGCAACGACAAGCGCACGGTCGCCGACGCGGTCACCGAGTGCAACACGGGCGCCGTGAAGTGCGCGTTCACCCCCGACAACGACTACTCCTTCGCGTACTACGAGCCCGCTCGGGTGGCCGGCGAGAACTACGTCAACTGCACCCGCGCCACCCTCAACCGCGAGCGCCCGCTGAAGTACTCCGCCCGCACCATCAGCGACCTGCCGGCCGCCGCCGGACTTCCGCCCGCCAACGCGACCGCCGCGGCCTCGAACATGAACGGGCAGTTCACCTCAGGCATCGGCGCCACCCCCGCCTGGAGCCCCACCGCCGAACGCACCGTCAAGGAAGTCATCAGCCCCGGTGAGGTCTCCTGGATCGAGACCCAGACCGGACGGCAGCGCACCGAGGGCTGGTTCACGTCCTCTCCCACGCCCGCCGACCCGAACCAGGACTGGCGCCTGTACACGGTCCTCGACCACCCCTCCTCGCAGCTCGCCGACCGCTTCTACCAGCGCACCGGCCCGCTCACCCCGGCCGAGCAGGCGCGCTGCCGTTCCGACCGGCCCTCCGCCGAGACCCCCAACGACGCGGGCTCCCCGGCAGCCGGAGCCGACCGTGGCTGACGCGATCCCCGCGCATCCGTGCGCCGAGCGAAACGGACCCCCCTCCATGCCGACGAACCGTCGACCGGCCCGGCGCCGCCACTGGGCGCCACCAGCCGCGCTGACCGCCCTGGCGGCCGTCTGCGCACTGCTGACTCTCACTCACCCCGCCACCGCCGTGCCCCGGCCGTCCCTCCAGCGGCTCGCGGCGAGCGACCGGGAGACGCTCGCCTGGGCTGACGACACCTACGGCCAGGCCACCGTTCCAGCAGCCGTGACCCAGGGAGCGGACCTCATCGCCGCCGGCGACTTCCACTCGCTCGCCGTCAAGGACGGCGCGGTCACCGCCTGGGGCAGCAACCTCTACCAGCAGACCGACGTCCCCGCCGCTCTCTCCACCGGCGTCACCGCCGTCTCCGGCGGCTACCTGCACTCGCTCGCCGTCAAGGGCGGCGCGGTCCACGCCTGGGGCAGCGGCCGGTACGACTCCACGGTCGTCCCGCCCGCCGCGAAGTCCGAGGTCACCGCGATCGCGGCAGGCCGGTTCTTCTCCCTGGCCCTGCGCCAAGGAGCCGTCCTCGCCTGGGGCGACAACCGCTACAAGCAGACGGAACTCCCCGAGGGGACCGGCTCCGGCATCAGCGCGATCGCCGCGGGCGCCTACCACGCCCTCGCCCTCACCGACGAGGGCAAGGTCCTCGCCTGGGGCGACAACCGGAACAAGCAGACCGACATCCCCACCCCGGTCAAGGACGGCACCGTCACCGCCATCGCCGCCGGCAAGGACTTCTCCGTCGCCGTCGTCGGCGGCAGGGTCCACACCTGGGGCGCCAAGCAGGCCAACCCGGTGGTACCGACCCTCGCCCAGTCCAAGGTCACCTCGGTGGCCGCCGGACACGGCCACATCGTCGCCCTGCGGGACGACGGCAAGGCCATCGAGTGGAAGGTCAACACGACGGCCCTGAACACCGTCCCCACCGGGGCGAACACCAAGGTCCTGACCATCGCGGCGGGCGCCTACCACTCCCTTGCCCTGCGCGGTGATCCCGCACCCGCACCGTGACCGCTTGACGCCTCTGGCAGCCAACGGTTCTTCGGGTTGTTCTGTCCGGCCCGCGCCGGACAGAACAACAGCAAGACGCCCGCTTCTTGAGCGTCTCTGCACTCCGCAACCCGCCCCTGGCGTCGTGAACATCACGGCGAGCAGGGACAGTTCTGCGGGGCGAGGACGGCTCCGAACAGGCCCTGCGGGGCGCGGCCTTGAGGCGGCGGAGGCTTTTCAGGCTGATTCGGAGATGGGGGCCCGGCGGCGGACTGGGAGCGTCCGGCCGCCGGGCCCGGGAGGCGCGCCGATCCCGTCCCCACGGGTCCGGCGCGGCGGGGCCGCCCCCGCTCATGGGCGACCCCGGTCTGAGACGGCGTGTGCAGCGGGCGGGGGCGGGCTGTCAGGCGTAGGAGGCGCCCGCGGGGCCTCGGACGGCTGTCGCGGCCAGTTCCTTGACGCGCTGCGCGGAGACGGGGACGCCGGGTGACCGGGCGGCCCAGTGCCGCAGTTCTTCGCCGTCGAGTCCGGCGGGCGGCCGGCCCGGATAGGGGAAGCCGTACAGGGCGGTGTTCGGTCCGCTGCGCCAGCTGTCGGCGAGGGTGCCGATGTCGACGGCGTCGTAGCCGAGGACATCGAGCAGTTCGGTGGCCTGCTGCTTGGCGTGCGCGTCGTCTCCGGCGACGGGCAGGGCGGAGCGGTCGGGCGTGCCGGAGGGGCGGGCGGCCGAGGCCGGCGACCTGGTCGTCGCCGCGACACCGCTCAAGGCGTACGGCCGGCTGCCCGCCGACATGCTGATCCGCAAGACCGTGATCGACACGGCGAACGCTTGCCCACCTTCGTGGAGTAGGGGCGACCCGGATCAGGCCGACCGTGGCAGTCCGGTGGCGCGGGAGATGAAGGTGTCGAAGCCGCGGTCGGAGAGGAGGCTGCGGAGGGTGATCATGGGGCGGGCGCCGAAGCCGGTGGCGTAACGGGTCTTCGGCTTGCGGGCGGTGACGGCCTTGCCGATGGCGTCGGCGATGACCTGCGGGGAGGACAGGCGCTTGGCGTTGGCCTCGGAGGTCATCGAGGTGGCGACTGCGTCGGCCTGGCGGGCATAGGCGCCGTCGCTTGAGGCTTTCCGCAGACCGTCGGCGGCGATGGAGCCCCATTCGGTGGCGATGCCGCCGGGCTCGATGACGACGACGTCGATGCCGAAGGGCCTGGTCTCCAGGCGGAGGCAGTCGCTGAGGGCTTCGAGGGCGAACTTGGTGCCGTGGTACCAGCCGCCGAGGGGGGTGTGGATCTTTCCGCCCATCGAGGTGACGTTGATGACGGAGCCGGAGCGCTGGGCGCGCATGTGGGGCAGGGCGAGCTGGGCCAGGCGCATGGCGCCGAAGACGTTGACGTCGAACTGGTGGCGGGCCTCGGACATGGGGACGTCCTCGATGGCGCCGTAGGAGCCGTAGCCGGCGTTGTTGACCAGGACGTCGATGCGGCCGGTCTCGGAGACGATGCGGTCGATGCCGGCGCGCATGGAGTCGTCGTCGGTGACGTCCATGGCCAGGGGCCGGATGCCGGCGTCGGCCAGATTCCGGAGGCGGTCGGTGCGGCGGGCCGCCCCGTAGACGGTGTAGCCCAGGGACTGGAGTTTGAGGGAGGTGGCCTCACCGATGCCGGAGGAGGCGCCGGTGACGAGAGCGGTCTTGGCGGTCATGGGGGATTCCTGTCAAGTAAGATGAACTCCGGTTCACTATTCATCATGAACCGTGGTTCACGTTAATGCAAGCCGAGACGCCCACCGCAGGAGAGCCCATGGCCCAGAGCCGAGCACCGCGCGCCGACGCGGTCCGCAACCGCAAGAAGATCCTCGACGCCGCACGCGAGCAGATCACCCTGCACGGCCCCGACGCGGGCATGGACGAGATCGCCGCCGCGGCGGGTGTGGCCGTGGGCACCCTGTACCGGCACTTCCCCACCAAGACCGACCTGGTCGCCGCCGTCATCGCCGAATACACCACGCACGTCGCCGAAGCCGCCGAGGCCGCCCGTGAACGCCTCGCCTCCGGTGCGCGCGCTGTGGACGAGATCAGCGACTTCCTCGCCCACGTCACGGAGGCGACCGCCACCAACCACGCCGTCAAGGCCGCCGCCCGCGCCCTCGGCGCCGACCCCGTCGACCGCGACGCCGAAACCCGCGCAGGCGCCGCACTGGCCGCGCTGATCCAGGCAGGGCAGGCCGACGGTGACATCCACCAGGACGTCACCGTCGACGACATCTACCTGCTCTTCAGCACCGCCCCCACCGACCAGCCACCCGCCGCCCGCGCCCGCTGGCTCGCCCTGGTCCTCACCGGCCTGACCACCCACACACGAACCGGAGACACCGGGCCTGCCTCATAGCCGATACGGCGCGATGACACGTCTCAGCGCGGCTCGCCGCTCCCCACGGCGCCGATCCGCAGGTTCCAGCGGCCCGGCCTGCCGGTGAGCTGGAAGGCGGAGAGCGGCGGAACGTCGACGCGCCAGAACGCCTGCCGAGGTGCGCCCAGCGCGTGCAGCAGCGCGGCCCGCGCCACCGCCTGTTCGACCACGGCCAGCATCCGACCGGATTCGGCGGGCAACTCCTCCAGCCAGGCCGCGACCCGGCCGCACACCTCCGACACGGACTCGCCACCGTGCGGGGCCGCTTCCGGGTCCGACATCCATACGGCGAGCCCGGCGGCGTCACCGGCCGAGACCTCGTCCAGGGTCCGGCCCTGCCAGCTGCCCATGTCCATGTCCCGAAGGCCCGGCTCCACGGAGACGGCGTTCCCTCCCAAGGCCTGCGCCGTCTGCCTGCACCGCTGGGAAGGCGCCGTACACCAGGCAGTGGCCACCGGAAGGGACCCGGCGACTCTTCGCGCCTCACCCAGCGCCCGCTCGTTCAACGGCGTGTCTCCGCCGAAACGCACGTCACGCTCCGAAGGGGCAGCGGCAGACACCAGCGTGAGCCGGATGGTCATGAAGGGCCCTTCCCGCGAGGTCGGTTCATCGTAGGTGGCGTACGCCATGTTGGCCGAAGTCCACATTGCCCCTACCATCTGGGGCGACAAGGACGACGGCGTCACGGAAGTCCGGTGCAAGTCCGGCACGGTCGCGCCACTGTGTGCCGCCCCGCCCTCCAGGCGAGGGGGTGAGTCAGACCCGACGCCGTCGTCGAGTGCTCCACACGATGCGGGACGCGTAGTTCCCGAGGAGGTCTCGCCATGGCGCAGTCCACTGCCGCCCCCACCCCCACCACCCAGCCCGTCACACCGCTGCCGCTGCGGGCGCTCGCTCCCTGGGCCGTCTTCGTCGGTGTCCTGACGCTGGTCCTGCTGTACTTCGTCGGCGCCGAGCAGGGAGCCACCGCCGTGGTTTCCGGTGAGGGCGTGCACGAGTGGGTGCACGACGCCCGCCACCTCCTCGGCTTCCCGTGCCACTGACGGAGTCCACCTCCATGAACTCCGTCACCGTGCGCACCCTGCTGGTGCGCGGCATGCTCGCCGGCCTCGCCGCCGGCGTGCTCGCCTTCGTCTTCGCCTTCCTGGTCGGGGAAGGCCCCGTCGACGCGGCCATCGCGTTCGAGGAGGCCAACTCCCATGAACACGGCGGCGAGGAGCTCGTCAGCCGTACCGTGCAGTCGACGGCCGGTCTCGCCACGGGCGTGCTCGTCTTCGGGATCGCCATCGGCGGTATCGCGGCGCTCGCGTTCTGCTTCGCGTGGGGCCGCATCGGCCGGTTCGGGGCGCGGGCGACCGCGGCGCTCACCGCGCTGGCCGGTTTCCTGCTCGTCTACATGGTCCCGATCCTGAAGTACCCGGCGAACCCACCCGCCGTCGGAAACCCGGACACCATCGGCAAGCGCACGATCCTGTTCGTGCTGATGATCGCTCTGAGCGTGCTGCTGGGCACAGCGGCCGTCCTGTTGGGCCGCAGGCTCGCCCCGAGGTGGGGCAACTGGAACGCCTCCGTCACCGCCGGCGTCGCCTTCGTCGCCGTGGTGGCGGTCGCAATGGCCGTACTGCCGCACGGGGACAACACCCCGAAGGGCTTCCCCGCGAACGACCTGTGGGAATTCCGGCTCGCCTCGATCGGCATCCAGGCCGTCCTGTGGGCCGGCTTCGGGCTGCTGTTCGGCTTCCTCGCCGAACGCGTCCTCGAGCCGAAGCCGGTCCGTGGGCCGGCCTCCGCGCAGGTCGCCTGACCAGGCACGTCTACGGCGGGGTCACCGGGGGCGCGCCCGGTGACCCCGCCGTCGTGGTGCGTGCCGCCGGCTCGCCGTACCCCTGCCGGGCAGGGGCTGACCGGCCCACCGCCTTGCCGGTGCCGGGGCGCTTTCGGACCACGATCCTCGGCCACATGAGCGGCCTGCCTGCGCTCCCAGCACGCACGGGCCGCCGCCCGTCAGCCCGGTGGGCGTCGCAGTACGCGCACATGTCGCCCGTCGGCTACGACGCGCTGGTGGTCATTCCACTGTCAGCAAGAAGATCACTGTGGCCAGGCCGATGAAGAGCGCGCACAGGACGGCCGCGATGAAGAGCGCGCCGGCGACACGGGCACTCAGCGCACCCCAGAACTCCGCCCGCCGACCGTCGGGAGTGTCGGTGCGCCAGTCCGACGGGATGTCGACGTGTCCGTCGGCGATGACCGACGCGACCCTGCGTACGTCCCCCGGGTGGAAGTGATAGAAGGTCGGCTCCGCCCCCCACGTGCCCCGGCTCGCCCCGCCGAAGCTGCGGACGCGGACATCCGTACGACGGGCCACACCCGGCAGCCAGTCCTTGCGCACCGGCCACAGCTTGGCGACTTCGTCACTGCTGAGCCAGGGCTCCTCCTCATGCGCTGACTCTGGTGTTCCCGGATCCGGCGTGTTCGGCATGCGTCCCCCTCGATGCGGCAGGTCTCCAGTACACATCCGCCGCACTGCATGCCGACAGAGCGCCTACGGCACGGCGCGCCAAAGGATGCGAGCGGGATCGTCGTGCTGCGACCACGTCGAGAGGGTTCAGCGCCCGGGGACGGGGAGATCGCCCTCGATGTACTGGGCGCGGCCGTCGGCGAAGGACCAGTCCTCGGGACCGTTCTCGAAGTAGCTGATGAACAGGTCCTTGCCGTCGACACCGGCTTCGGCGAGCAGCTCGGCGAGGGTGCGGTACAGGAGCTGCTTGTCGGCGGTGCTGCGGCCGCGCTGGGTGAAGATGTGGACGATGACGGTGCCGGGGGTGCGCTCGAAGCCGAGTCCGGCGTCGAGGGCGATGATCTCGTCGGGGTCGTGCTGGGTGACGATCTGGAAGCGGTCCCGCTCGGGGATCTTCAGGACGTCGATGAGGGACTGCTGGACGGCGTCGGCGATGGCCCGGATGTTCTCGGGACCTCGGCCGCGGGTCATGTCGATGCGTACGAGGGGCATCGGGGGCTCCTTCGGGTCAGTGGTGGTCAGGGCTTCAGAGGAAGCCAGGTGCCGTGGTCGGTGATGCGCAGGACAGAGGTGAGGCCGGCGTCGTCGAAGGCGTGCTCGATGGCGTCGCGGCCTTCGGTGAAGTGGGCCCAGCCGGTGTAGTGGGCGGGGATGTTGACGGGGGCTCCGAGGATGGCGGCGGCCGCGGCGGCCCGGGCGCTGTCGAGGCTGACCGGGCGTTCGCGGAACTTGCCGGGGACCCGGGCGGCGCCGACGTGCAGGACGGCCGCGTCGACGGGGCCGGTGCGGCGGGCGATCTCGGTGACGGTGCGCAGGGAGGCGTTGTCGCCGCTGACGTACACGGTGGGCAGGCCGTCTCCGGCGAGGACGAAGCCGACGACCTGGCAGTTGACCTCGCCGTCCGCGTCCCGCTCACCGTCCTCGGGGCCGTGGACGGCCGGCACGGCGGTGACAGTCAACTGGCCGCCGTCGGGGCGGGTGAGGGTGTGGGTGTCCCAGACGGCCAGGCCCCGCGCGGGCCCGCCGACGCGGCCGGCGGCGCTGGTGGTGGTGAGCAGCAGCGGGGCGGCCAGCGCGAAGGCACGTCCGCGGTCGTCGAAGTTGTCGGCGTGGTTGTCGTGGCTGACCAGGACCAGGTCGGTGTCGGCGAGCCGGTCCTCCGTCAGGGCCGGCCCCTCGGTCTTGGTCAGGTAACCGTGCGGGCCCGGGGCGTCGAAAGTCGGGTCGGAGACGATGCGGAGCCCGCCGAGGTCGAGGACGGCGGTGGGCCCGCCCACGACCAGGGCCTGGCCGTCGTGGCGGGGGAGAGGGGAGGACGACGTCATGCTGCTGCAGCTCCTTGGCACGTCAGGGAGGAAGGACGGCGAGGTGCCGGGTGGTCCCGGCAGGCCCGTCCCCCTGCGGCCGACCCTAGGGAGCCAGCGGGAGCAAGCGGAAATGCCGCTCCGGTTGCCTCTATGCCTCATGTGCATGGGCGCAGGTCGCGGCGGCTTCGAGGGCCGCGTCGAGGAAGCGGCGCAGCAGCGTGGAGCCGGTCGTGGCCTCCGGGCGGTAGGCGAGGCGGACCGGGCTGGGCGGTGCGCCGGTCAGCGGGAGGAAGCGCAGCGCGGGGTGGTGGATGCGGCGTTCGGCGACGTCGGGGACGACGCCGAGGCCGCGTCCCGCTGCCACCGATTCGAGCCACTCGTCGAAGTTCGCGGTCTGAACGTACCGGCGCGGGCCGTCCCCGTCCGGCCAGCACCAGGGGCCGGTCGTGCCGCTGGCCGTGTTGACGACCAGGGTCCATTCGTGGGCGTCCTGCCAGCGCACGGCGTCGACGGCCTCAGGGGGAGAGTCGGGGGAGTCGTCCCGCCCCTCGCCCGTGGCCCGTTCGCGGGCGTGGACGGCGACACGCCGCTCGTCGTACAGGTGCACCGTGCGCACGGCTGCCCCGACCGGCCTGTCGCCGCGCACCAGGGCCACGTCGACTCCCTGGCGGTCGAGGTCGTCGAGCGGATCGTCGCAGCGCGCCAGCTCGACCTGCGCCCCGGTCTCGCGCTCGAAGCGGGCGATGGCGCGCTGGGCCCAGGGGTCGGGCAGCAGCCAGCTGAAACCGAGCCTCAGCGTCGACTCCTGGCGGGCGGCGGCCAGAGCCGCGTCAAAGGCGGCCAGGGTCCGCTCCGCGTGGACGAGGAACTCGGTGCCGGCGGCGGTGAGGGCGACGCCGCGCGACGAGCGCTCCAGCAGCCGCACCCCGAGGCCCGCCTCCAGCTGGGCGACGGTGCGGCTCAGGGCCGGTTGCGTGATCAGGAGCTCCTCTGCGGCCCGGGTGAACGAGCGGCACCGGGCCACCGCGGTGAACGCCCGCAGATGCCGCAGCTCGATGCCGGACGCGCCCGCGGCACCGGGCGCGGTCACCGTCGCCTCGCACTATGCCTGGTGGACATGGATGCAGCGTAACCGGCATTTCCCGCCCGTCGAGCCCGCGGCCTAGCGTCGCTGCGGAAGCCCCCTTTCCCGGAGCCTGTGCATCCCGTGCGCCATCGCCCTGCTCGCCACCGGCTACAGCGTTGGCCTGCCCCACAGCGGTTGCCACTCCGTGCTCCTGCTCGGCGCCGCTCTGCTGCTCGCGGCCGCCTGCTGTACCCGCTTTCCCGACCATCTCACCGCCCCCCTCGACCCCGGAGACGTGCCATGCCCGTTGACCTGTCCCTCCTCGACACCGACCTGCCCGTGTGGGCCGCCCCCATGGCCGGCGGCCCCAGCACCCCCGCCCTCGTGCACGCCGCAGCCCGCGCCGGAGGACTCGGTTTCCTCGCCGGCGGCTACAGGACCCCCGCGGACCTCGCCGCCCAGATAGCCCAAGTCCGCGCCCCCGGCGCGGTGTTCGGTGTCAACCTCTTCTGCCTCAACCCCGTGGCCGTCCGTCCGGACGCTCTTGTCACCTACGCCCGCGCACTCCAGCCGGAAGCCGACCGCTACGGCCTCACCCTCCACGCCGATCCCCCGATCGAGGACGACGACGCCTGGGCCGACAAGCTCGACCTGCTCCTCGAATCCCCTGTACCGCTCGTGTCCTTCACCTTCGGCCTCCCCCGCCCGGACACCGTCCGGGCCTTGCAGGACGCGGGCAGCCTCGTCGCCCAGTGCGTCACCACCCCGAGCGAAGCCCTGGCCGCCGCGGAGACCGGCGCCGACTTGCTGATCGTCCAGGCCCCGGCCGCCGGCGGCCACTCCGCCACCCTCACCCCCGACCGGCCCCTCAGCCCCGTCTCCCTGCCCGAACTGGTCAGCGACGTACGGCACACCGTCCCGCTGCCCGTGATCGCCGCCGGCGGCATCGCCACCCCCGCCGACACCGCCGCCGCCCTGCGCGCCGGCGCCCGAGCCGTCATGGTCGGCACCGCCCTCCTGCGCACGCACGAGAGCGGCGCCTCCGCCCCCCACAAGAAGGCCCTGGCCGACCCGGTGTTCACCGACACCACGGTGACCCGGGCTTTCACCGGCCGCCCGGCCCGCGCCCTGCGCAACCGCTTCACCGACACCTACGAACCGCTCGCGCCGCTCGCCTACCCGGCCGTTCACCACCTCACCGGCCCACTGCGCAAGGCTGCCACCGCTGCGGGCGACACCGGTCTGATCCACCTGTGGGCGGGCACCGGCTACCGCCAGGCCCGTGCAGAACCCGCCGGCCGGGCCCTGGTCCGCCTCGCCGCCCGGCCGTGACCGTGGGCTGCTTCACCCTCCGCGATCGGCGGAAGACGTCGTTCGACGGCATGCATGGCCCGGTCCGGCGGTTCCGGTCCTTCGGGGCGTCACGCGGCGCCTGGCGGCAGATGAACGGTCATGATCAGGTGGCAGGTCCCGGTGCCCGCGCCGCGATAGGTGTGGGCGGTGTCCCCGTCGAAGGCCGCTGTCTGCCCCGCCTCGACCGGGTGCTCGACCCCGTCGACCACCAGCACCATCTGCCCGTCGACAACGCTGACGGTTTCGGTCACGCCTGCCTGGTGGGGATGGCTGGGGTACTCCTCGCCGGGCTCCAGTGCCCAGCGCCAGACCTCGGTGGCCGCCGGGCCGCCGGTGGTCAGCAGGAGCCGGGCCTCGCTGCCGTGCTCGCCCTTCCACAGGGGCATGACGGCGTCGGTGCTCACCACCCGGACGCGTTCCTCCGCGCGGCCTTCCACCAGGGCCGAGACAGAGACACCGAGGGCGTCGGCGAGACGGACCAGGGTGGCGAAGTTCGGGTTGCCCTGGGCCTTCTCCAGGCCGACCAGGGCGCCCTTGCTGACCTTGGCCCGGCGCCCCAGCTCGTCCAGAGACAACCCGGCGCGGGTCCGGGCCGCGCGGACGTTGTGCGCCAGCGTCCGCAGGGCCGCCTCGGTCTCCGCCATCGCTTCACCCCCAAGAACGGTTCAGTGGAATGCACCTCACGGTCATTCCTTTATGACACTGCGGTCGATGCGTTGTACGGTGTGGTCGTTCCATTGAACATTACCCGGCCGGCACCGTCCTGCTCGCGGCGGCGTGCTTGCCGAGCGCATCCACCGAGGCCGGCGGGTCGGCCTGGGCACGGCCGTCGTCGCCGTCAGCCTCCCGGACCTCACCTGACCCGCGCACCGACCGGAAGGAGCCCGTCATGTTCATCCAGCCCTGGGACGCCGCCCTGGACGACGCCGAGTGGCAGACCTGGATCGCCGCCGGCCACGACTTCGGCGTCCTCAGCATCAACGGCCCGCCCGGCGGGGCGCCGATCGCGGTGCCGACCCACTTCACCGCCGACGGCAGCAGCCTCCTCGTCCACCTCGCCCGCCCGAACCCGGCCTGGAAGGCGATCGAGAACGACCCGAACGTCACCTTCACCGTCACCGGCGACTACGCCTTCATCCCCGGCCCTTGGCGCGCAGGACCCGGCATTCCGCCCACCGACGGAGTCCCGACCAGCTACTACGCGGCCGTCCAGTTCACCTGCCGAGCCACGATCGTCGACGACCCCCAAGCCAAGGCCGAGCTGCTGCGCCGCCAGATGGCCCACTTCCAGCCCGAAGGCGACCACGCCCCCATCGACATCGATCAGCCGCCTTACGGGCGGATGCTCCCCGGAATCCGCGGCCTGCGCCTGGACATCACCGAGGTGAGGGCGAAGTTCAAGTACGACGACCACAAGCCCGTCGAACACCGCACCGCGGTCGCCGACCATCTCACGCACCGCGGCCAGAGCCTCGACCTCGACACCGCCCGCCAGCAGCGCCGCCGCCTGGACCGCATCGGCCCCTGGAAGCCCTGACCCAGCCCCGACGCAGGAACGGAGACTCCACCATGACCGACTTCCGCCTCGCCCCCGCCGTCGCGGACGCCTTCCCCGACACCCTCATCGCCGTCGTCATCGCCACCGGCCTGCGCGGCCGCGAACCCTGGCCACGCACCGTCGCCGCCGTCGAGGAACTCGAACAGCAGCTCGCCGACGGCACCTGGCAGCCCGCCGACGAGGCCGACCCGCGCATCGAGGCATGGCACGGCGCCTACCGCTCCTTCGGCACCAACCCCCGCCGTGTCCGCCCGAGCGTCGACGCGCTCGGCCGCCGCCTCGCCAAGAAGGGCGCCCTGCCGCGCATCAACCCGGCCGTCGACTCCTACAACGCCGTCTCCGTCCGGCACGGCCTGCCCGCCGGCGCCTTCGACCTGGACCACGTCACCGGCGACGTCGACATCCGGTACGCGGACGGCACGGAGTCCTTCACGCCGCTCGGTGAACCCGACACCGTCGAGCACCCAAGGCCCGGCGAGATCATCTACGCCGACATCGCCGGCGTCCTGACCCGCCACTGGAACCACCGCGACGCCCACCGCACCCGCGTCACCGAGGACTCCACCCACGTCGCCTTCGTCCTCGAAACCCTCCGTGCCACCCCCGACGGCCACCTCCTCAAGACCGCCGCCGAAGAACTCCACGCGCTGCTCGCCCCGCACGCCGAGCAGACAGCCGTGCGCTACCTCAGCCCGGCACAGCCCCACGCCACCACCTGATCACTGCGAGGGCCACGTCCGGGCGACGCCCCGACGTGAGGCCCCCGCCGGCGTCCGGACGGCGGCGGGGGCCTGAGGGATCGAACGGGGCGTCAGGGCGCCTGCGTGGAGATCTCGAACGGCCTGGCCTGCGGGGCCGATTCGGTGCCGTCGGCGGCCACCGCGGTGACCACGTAGTAGTAATAGGCCCGAGCCAGGCCGGGGTCCGTGTACGTCGGTTCCGTCACGCCCGAAGCGATGCGGTGCTCAGGGGTGAAGACGTCCGAGCCGGACGTGGACCGGTACACGTTGTACGAGACGGTGGCACCCTGGTCACACGCTCCGATCTCCCAGTTGAGCCGGACGTGGTCCGCGCCTCTGCCGCCCCCGGTGATCCGGGGAGTGGCCGGCGCGGTCATGACCGGGCAGGACAGGGTGACCTCGGCCGTCGGCGAGAAATCGGACCACAGGCTGTGCGTGCTGACGGCGCGCACCACGTAGTACCACGTCCTGCCGGCGGGCACGTCCTCGTTCGTGAACGTCGTCCCGGTGACGAGCGGGGAGACCGGGTAGGCCGACGCGGGGTCCGAGGTGGTCGTGCGGTAGACGTAGTAGCCGGCCACATCGGTCGACGTGCTCGCGGTCCACTCCACCGTGACGTCGCCGTTCCCGGCCGTCGCGGTCACCGAGGCGGGCGCAGCCGGCTTCTCGTGGACCGGCAGGCGCTTGCCGTAGACGGTGCCATAGCCCGGCTGGGGCAGGGGGGAGATGTTGCCGGCCGCGTCGACGGCGCGGACGGTGTAGCCGTACTGCACGTCGACCGGGACGCTGCCGTCCAGGTACTTGACGTCCCGCACCACGGCGATCTGCTCCCATGCGCCGAACATCGACTGGCGCAGGACGAGGTAGTGATCCGTGTCGTCGGTGTTGGCCGTCCAGACGAGGTGCACGCCATCAGTGCCGTTCCACGCGTCCAGGCCGTACGGCATGCGCGGCGGGGTGACGTCGCCGGTGCGGGTGGCCGAGGCCGTCGCCGACGGGTTCGACTCCGTGCCGTGCGTCGCGACCGTCCTGACCTGGTAGTGGCGCACCTGGCCGACGGGCGCCGTGAAGTCGTCGTAGGCGCGGCCGGTGACGGGCGTCTCGGTCAGCCGGGTCCACGGGCCGGTGGCCGACTCGGCGGCGTAGACGTGGAACCGGTGGGAGGCGTCACCGTCGTACTGCCAGCCGACGGTGTTGCGGTCGACCCAGCCGTTGGCGGAGACGCCGGCCGGCGGCAGGGGCTTGAACTCGGTCGCGTCGAGCCGGACGGGCGCGGAGTACGGGGAGGCGTTGCCCGCGGCGTCCAGGGCGCGCACGCGGTAGTGGTAGGTCGTGCCCACGGAGGCGTTGACGTCGGTCAGGACGGTGCTCTGAGTGGGCGTGGAGATGGCGGAGAACGGCCCCTGGGGCGTGAGGGACCGCTGCACCTCGTAGGAGCTCGCCCCGCTCACCGCGGACCAGGAGAGCCGGGCACCGGACTCGTCGTGCGTGGCCGACAGTCCGGTGGGGGCGGCCGGGGCCGTCTTGTCGGCGCTGACGACGCGCGTCACGGCGGACAGCGGGGAGAGGTTGCCGGAGCGGTCGACGGCGCGGAGGGCGTACTCGTAGGCGGCGCCGGTGGCCGGGGGAGCGTCGGTGAAGCCGGCTCCGGTGATCGGGGTGCTGTTGAGCGGGCTCCAGGCGCCGGTGCTGCCGGTGCGGCGGTAGAGGCGGTAACCGGCCAGGTCCAGCTCGGAGTTGCGGGACCAGGACAGGGTCGCCTTCAGGGTGGCCGTCGCGTAGGCGGCCTTCAGGCCGGCCGGGGCGAGGGGGGCGGTCTTGTCGTAGGCGGCGCCGATGACGGGCTTGTAGGTGAAGGCGATGTCGGCGGTGCCGGTGAAGGCGGCGAAGTCCACGCGCAGGGTGTGGACCCCGCGCGGGATGGTGAGGCGGAGGGTCTTCTTCTGGGTCGAGTTGACGTTGCGCCACAGATCGATCTTGCGGTAGCCGTCGAGGTAGACGCGGGCGCCGTCCTGGACGGCGACGGTGAGGTCGAAGGGGCCGCCGGAGCCGAAGTTGCGGCTGGTGCTCCAGCGGACGCCGAAGTTGTCCCGCGGCAGGGTGACGCCGGCGGGGTCGCCGAGGCCGTAGTTCTCGGCGATGGAGGCATCGCAGACGGTGGCCCTCGGCGTGCCGGTGAGTGTCGTGTTGGCGTAGTACTGGGCCTTCCACACGCCGGCCGAGCAGGTCACGGCCGCCTGCGCGGTGGCGGGGAAGGCGAGTCCGCTCACGGCGGCGGCCAGGGACAGCACGGCCGCACCGGCGGTACAACGCGCCACACCGAGGGATATTCGCATCTGCTGACGGCCACCCTTTCGATCGGAAAACGGGTGCACGGCGCGTGCGCCGCTCCGATCGTGCCAGGCACAAGATCGCTCGCGAAAGGGGCCTTGCACGGAATCACGTCACCCACTTCTCCGCGGAGCGTCTGAGCGCAGATCGCCGCCCGAGGGAAGTCGTGGGCCGTTTCGCTTGAGCAAGGCTCAGCGGCTCACGGTTTCTGGATCGCACTTGGCGACGCTCGGGCAACGTCAGTGGGGCACGTGGGGCTAGCATGGCGCTTTTTGCGGAGTCAGGGGGGATTCGCGGTGCTGGTCATGCCTGGGCGGCGGACGTCGACGATGGAACTGTTGGCCGTCGAGGCGGCGGGCCGAGGGATGCCGGTCAGGGCAGCGGAGGAGCCCGGCCTGGTAGGCCCTGCGTACTGGTACGGCGGACCGGTCGCGGGTGCGCGGCTGGCAGGCCGGCTCGGGTTCGCGTTGCTGGAGCCGACAGACGGCTGGCTCGGCGAGTTGCCGGAAGAGTTCACAGGCCGCCAGGTACGGACGGGGACCATGGCGGACGCATGGGCGATCGACCAGCCGACGTTCGTCAAGCCGCCCCGTGACAAGTCCTTCCCGGCCGATGTCTACGCCGACGGCTCCCGGCTGTCCTCCGCCCTGGACCCGGCGACACCGGTGCTGCTGTCCGAAGTGGTGACCTTCGCGGCCGAGTACCGGCTGTTCCTGCTGGACGGCCGGATCGTCACGGCGAGTCGGTACGCGGTGTTCGGCCGGCTGGACCCCCGCCCGCTCGGCACGGACCGCGCGGACCGAGCCACCGCCGAGCAAATCACGGAGTTCACCGACCGGCTGGTCGCCGCAGCCGGGCACACGCTGCCGAGTGCCGTCGTCGTGGACGTCGGGCAACTGCTGGACCCGTACCGCCCAGGCCACCGCTGGGCCGTGGTGGAGGCCAACATGGCGCGTCCTCGCACGCCTACGCGGCCGACCCGAGGCGGGTGCTGGACGTGGTCCTGCGGGCGGCGGGGCCACGCGAGCACATGCAGCCGCGAGATCTGGCGTTCGAACGGCACTGATCCGCACTTCAGGAACTGACACTTCCAGTTCGAGTTCGCGTGTCGGAGGACAATCTTGCGGGGATGTCACCCGACGCGGGGCCGCTTCAAAAACCTGGACGACCTGGTCGAGCACCGGACGCTGTCAGGAGCGGCCGGACGCTCGAACACCACGATGGACGGAGTCTGGGCCGAGGTCGTTCACCGCACCGACGAACGCGGCCGGCGCCGGGTGGTGCCCATGGCCTACGAGGTCGTCGCCTGCTCGCCGAATGGGGTCGCGATCGACGACACCAGCCGCCACGGGACCGTGACCCAGGTGCCCTCGCGGTGGTCACGCAGCCCGACGAGCCGGATGTCAGGCGTTGACCGCCTGGATCGGATGACACCTCCGCGCGATAGATGGCATCCGACTGGCCGGGCGCCGGAACCAGCTACGCGCTTCGGGTCAGCAGACCGGCGTCGATGACCTAACTCCTTCGATCACAAGGCGCCTTCATCGGTGTTGGCGGGTGCTCGGCTGACGTGGCGTGTTACCTCTCGGTGCCTGAGACGCGGATCAGCAGGTTGAGGAACCGGTCGCGTTCAGCTGCCGAGAGGGGCGCGAGCAGTGTGTCGTTCGCCTCGCGGGCTGCCTTCTCGCAGCGCTCGAGCAGACGTCCGCCTTCTTCGGTGAGTGACACCGCGTTCTTGCGGCGGTCCACTGGGTCCGGCTCACGGACCACGAGACCGGCTCCCTGCAGGTGGTTGAGGACACCGACCAGGTCCTTGGGGTCCAGAGAGACGCTGCGGCCGAGGTCGGCCTGGGTGACGGGGGCGAGGTCACGTACGGCGGAGAGCACCACGTGGTGCCACATCTTCATGCCCTCGGCGGCAAGCGCGTCGGCCACCAGCGCACGGCCGCGCGCGGCGGCACGGCCGAGGAGCCAGCTCGGCAGGGAGCGGATGGCGGGGAGAGGAGCTGCGGTCATGACGGCAATCTAGCGAAAACCGTTGGGACTCCCAATGACTCCCGCATATCGTTGGAGTACCCAATGATCTCGATGTTCGTGGAGACGTGATGCGCCGCGTCCGGTATGAGTCCACCGGTGGTCCCCTGTTCCTGGAGGAAGCCCCTGTGCCCGAGGCGGGTCCAGAAGGGCTCCTGGTGCGCTGCGAGGCCATCGGGGTGACCCTGCCCGTCGTACGCAAGGTCACCGAGGCCGCGGAGCCGATCCCGCTCGGCGGCGAGATAGCCGGTGAGGTGGTGGCGGCCGGCGCCGGGGTCACCCGCTTCCGGCGCGGTGACCGCGTGACCGGACTGTGCTTCGGGCACGGCTACACAGACTTCGCCGTTCTGCACGAGTCCATGGCCTCCTCGGTGCCCGCCACCGCGAGCGCAGTCGACGCCGTCGCACTGGTCCGTAGCGGGCTGGTGGCGCTCGGTGCACTTCAGGCCGCGCGCCCGGAGCCGGGGGAGTCGGCGCTGATCACCGCGGCAGCGAGCGGAGTCGGACACCTCGCGCTCCAACTGGCCAGAGTGCGTGGTGCGTCGCGCGTCGTGGGCGCAGTGTCCAGCGTCGGCAAGGCGGAGTTCGTGCGCTCGCTCGGAGCCGAAGAGGTCGTCATCTACGACGCCCACGAGTGGGGCGAGCCCGTGGACTACGCCCTCGACGCAGTGGGCGGAGGTCTGCTTCCCCGGGCGATCGCCGCGCTCTCGCCGGGCGGCCGGCTCGTCGCGTACAGCTCGGGCGGCGGGTCCGTCCAGGCGTACGACCTGCTGGTGGGCGCGAAGTCCGTGATCGGGTTCCAGATGGCACTGATCGCCCGAGGGAAGCCGCAGTTGTACGAGAAGTGGCGGCAGGAGTTGTGGCGACTGTTTGCTGAGGGCGCGTTGAAGCCAGTGGTACACGCGGAGTTCGCGCTCGAGGACGCGACTGAGGCACACAAGACGATCGAGACGCGGCGCAACCTGGGGAAGGTGGTGCTGACTCCGTGACCGCGGACACCCGGTTCACCACACCGCCAGGGCGCGTATTCGGTTGTGATCAACAGGCCCGGGTGAGGTGCTCGAGCCAGATAAGGTGCCCCCGAAGTCAGGCATGAGGGGATCTCGTTGGAGCGACGGAAGCTGATCGGAATCGGGGCAGGGCTGGCGATCCTACCCGCCTGGTGGACCCTGCGTCAGGTGGCGAACGGGGCCAAGGGGGACTGGCACACCGACACCACACCGCTGGAGCGGGCGTTCCCGCTGCTGGCCCCGCTCACCGACGCCAAGTGGGTGAGCAGCCGAGACGACGATCGGGGCATACCGTCGCCGGAGCTGGTGATCTCGGGCTTCGCCCGGCTGACACCGGGGAAACTTGCCGAGCTGACGGCGGCCCACGCCTTTGCCTCCGAGGGGCCTGCCGATGACTTCTCCTCGTGGTTCGAGAAGCCGCTCAAGGGCGAGGGGCCGGAGAACCCCCAGTGGATCCGGTCGGACGAGCTCGACCGCGATGGCAGCGGCGGCTACTCCACCAAACTGTGGTTTGACCGTCGCAGCGACACCGTCCGCTTCTGGGCACTCAACCCGTACGGCTAGGGCGCGTCGATTGTGATCAATGGGCCGCCCGCGTGAGATCCCTGATCCAGATCATCGAGGCGCGCAGGTTGGCCTGCTACCTCATATGTCTTCGTCGTCTCCGAACTTCATTCTGAAAGATCAGTAAGGGGCGGCGACGCACCGGAGTCGGTAGGAGGGTGGCGAAGTCGGGTTCCTGCCCTTCCGAGCTGAACTCAGGTGAGGTCGAAGGTGACGCTCACCGAGCCGTCCCAGTCCGGTGCCTCCATAAGCGTGAGGGTTCCATCCTCGGCCTCGACGACTCGCACCGTGATCCCGCCGCGGTCCTCACCGGGAAACGCAATGGAGAAGTGGGGGTCCATCTCCATGAGGAAGTCCCAGCCCTCGCGTTGGGTCGTGTCAAGGGCGCTGGCATGCCGCCCGGTTGCCTGCCACTTGCCGACCGCGTCGACAGTGACGGTGATGTCGATGTTGTACATCTCAAGGCAAGTCGATTGATTGGCCCACCATTCGAGGCGGCCCTGACCCACGAATCGATCCATGAGCACACTATGCACAGTGGCTAGGCCGACCGGGTGAGCCTGCACGGCTGCCGACCGTCGTGGGTCAGGCCGTGAGACAGAACTGCATGAACATGGCCAGCGGCCCCAGCGGCCCCACCGGCTCATCGTCGGCCGGCTCCCCTTCGTCGACGTCTACGAACTCCAACTGCGCCCCGGGCCCCGGCAGGTCCACGATCGCCAGGGAGCCCGCACACGACACGAGGGCGTCACACGACACGAGGGCGTCACCGAACACCTCGGGACGCTCAGTCGGGTCATGCCGCCACAGTCGACCCTTGCTGGGCCGCCCGGCCGCTATCCCGGGCGCAAACCAGTGTGACCGGCGACGACTCACCGCACTACGGGATCCAGCGGCAGAACCACAGACCAGCCCGCCGGGGTCAGGAACGGATGAACGCGAGAATGTCCGGGTTGAGGACCTCCGGGTGCGTCGACAGCATCCCGTGCGGATAGCCCTCGTAGGACTTGAGGGTCCCGTTCTTCAGAAGCTTGACCGTCAGGGGTGCCGAGTCGTCGTACGGGACGACCTGGTCGTCGGTTCCGTGCGCGACGAGGACGGGCACCTCGATCTGCCGCAAGTCCTCGGTGAAGTCGGTCTCGGAGAACGCCGCGACGCACTCATAGTGCGCGTTCGCCGCGCCCATCATGCCCTGGCGCCACCAGTTGTCGATCAAACCTTGCGACACCTGCGCTCCGGGACGGTTGAAGCCGTAGAACGGCCCCGAGGGAATATCAATGAACGACTGAGCCCGGTTGCCGGCAACGCCCTGACGGAAGCCGTCGAAGACCTCCATCGGCAAGCCGCCCGGGTTGGCCTCCGTCTTCAGCATCAGCGGCGGCACCGCGCCCACCAGGACCGCCTTTGAGACACGGCCGGCCTCAGCGCGGGCGACGTAGCGGGCGACCTCGCCACCGCCGGTGGAGTGGCCGATGTGCACGGCGCCCCGCAGGTCGAGTGCGTCGGTCAGGGCGGTCACGTCCGCGGCGTAGGTGTCCATGTCGTGGCCGGTCGCGGTCTGGGTGGAGCGTCCGTGGCCACGGCGGTCGTGGGCGATGACTCGGTAGCCGTGCGCCAGGAAGAACAACATCTGGTTGTCCCAGTCGTCGGCGCTCAGCGGCCACCCGTGGTGGAAGACGATCGGCTCCCCATCCCGAGGACCCCAGTCCTTGTAGAAGATCGTGGTGCCGTCGTCGGTCGTGACCGTACCCATCGCAGATCCTCCGCTCGTCTAGGCGCACCCCCAGCCACAGAGCAATGGGTGGAGGGCACGCGTGACTTCAGGCCCAGCGGGGGCCTCATGTCATGGTGTGGGGGAAGGGATCTTCAGACTCGGGCTCCTCCCAGAATTCGGGGCCGAGAGTGTCTTTCAGCAGGGCATACATGCTCTTCCGGAAGTGGGCGGTCACGAGCCATGGGCGGGTGAAGATTCGGATCCCCCCGACCTCGCCCGCGCCGTTGAGCGTGAAGATTTCGACCAGTTGCTGAACGTGACCGCCGTCCACGTACTCGTCGATCACCACCCCGAATCCCGACTGGCCCTCGATGTCGAGGACGGCACGTACCTTGAGGTCGCTGAAGCTCTGAGCCGCTGCTTTGAGGACGGGCCCGACGACAGCTTTCCCCGTCGGCTCTTCGCGCAGGATCGGGGAGTACAGGGTGACGTCCTGCGCCAGCGGCGGGACGGCTGGGTGGTCAACCCAGACCGGTGTCGGCCCGTCCGGGGTGTACGGTCCGGATCCGAGGCTCGGGTCTGCCAGAGCGGGGTCTGTCTTCGCAATCACTTCGCGCAGAGCGGCCATGAATGGCCACGGCCGACCGTAGACGTCGATGGTGGCGATCAGGCCCGCTGCGTTGTGCCGGGCGAGTGCGACGATCTCTGTCTCTCGTCCGCCGGGGCTCGCGCTGTACACGACCCCCTCCAGCGCGTCTCCCTTGAGCCGGACTGTGGCTTCAGGCGCGGCGAGCGCCTGCTGATACGTACGGAGAGCTGCCGAAGCAGCGTCGCGACCGGAGATGCGGGGTGCACTCAGGGGAGTCGCGAGAGAGACGTCCTCGGCAAGCGCTGTGGGGGCCTGCCCTGAAAGTGCGGCGTTCAACTGATCCGACATCGCGCGGTCCTCGTGGTCGCGATCGAGGCGAGCCCAGGTCGGGGGACACACTCGGACGCGAGGTCCGCGGGAGCGCGCTCCGCGCCGGCGCCCCAGGTCGCCAGGAACCTTCTGATGTATCGCGGCTCCACCCAGGCGGTGTCGCAGAATCCTTGCCCTGAGCCAGGCCCGTCGCCGCTCTTCCAGCATGCGCCTGGAGCATGGCGCAGCGCATGCTGAAGGATGCGGCCCCTCCTTTGCCCAGGAATCAGTGGCCTTTGCACCCCAAGGATTGAGCACCGACGCTGGTGCCCAACCGCACGGTCTGCGCTCCCCGCGTCGCCTCACTCACCGGAGTCGTCATGACCTTGGCCCTCCCGTCCATTCGGACTCGTCTCGAAGACGGCGTTCTGTTCGCCACCCTCGACGCCGGCCCCCTCAACCTCCTCGGTGTCGATCTGGTCCGTGACTTGGTCTCCCTCGTGGACACGCTGGACACCGACCGCGGAGAGGTGCGCGTCGTCGTCATCGACAGCGCGGCGCCGGACTACTTCTCAGCTCACGTGGATCTCTCGGCCGTTTCCCAGTACACCGCGGAGGCGGCCAAGGCCGGAGGCCCCGGTGACGCCTCGCTCGGGATGTTTCTGCACAGGCTGGCGGACATCCCTGTGATCACGATCGCCAAGGTGCGCGGCCGCGCTCGCGGCGGCGGCAACGAACTCGCCCTGGCCTGCGACATGATCTTCGCTTCGCGCGAGAACGCGGTCTTCGGTCAGTTCGAGTCCGGTACCGGCGCCATGCCCGGTGCCGGCGGGATCCAGCACCTCACGCGGCGACTCGGCCGGTCCCGCGCCATCGAAGCCATCGCCGGAGCCGACGATTTCGACGCCGACCTCGCCGAACGCTACGGCTGGATCAACCGCGCCCTGCCCGAGACCGAACTGGACGACTTCGTGGACCGCTTGGCCAAGCGCATCGCCGGCTTCCCGCCCGAGGGCATCCGGGCAGCCAAGCGCGCCATCAACGACCTGACGCTGGCGGACCCCGCAGACGTGCGCTCCGACGCCGTCACGTTTCAGGGTCTGATCGCCCTGCCCGAAACGCGCGAGCGCCTGGATTACCTGGCCGACCGCGGTCTCCAAAAGCCTGGCGAGCTCGAACACGACCTCGGAAAAGCCGTGGCGGAGTTTCGGTATCGCCGCCCCTGACGACAGCCCGCTGCGGGACCGCACTTAGTGGCCCTGACAAAGCCTCTGGACGTGCCGGTGGGTGATCAGGCAGAGGCCGCAGGCCACGCAGAAGCAGCGGCCCAAGCGGGGTCCGCTGATCTGCGCGATGTGCGGTGACCCGACGACCGGGTCCCCGACCGTGTACAGCACGGCGCGCGGTACGCGAGGGAAGCCGGTGCATGCCTCGTGTGACCCGCCGGCCAAGAGCGAGCGGCCTAAGTGTCCGCCGCGCCAGCGCAAGCAGGACCTGACGCCTCCGCCGGTGCGTGGCCGTGTGGCTCCGGGCGCGGACCCGGCGACGGCGTGGATCGAGATCTCGTGCACGCAGTGCCCGGCGCAGCGGGGACAGCGGTGGGTGGTCCGGTACAGCGACGGGTCGAGCGCGGAGGCGAAGTTCCCCCATCGCGAGCGGGCCCTGGCTGCGAAGAAGGCAGCGGCGCCGAGGTGAGGGCGGGGGCCGTCACGCTCCCCGCCCTCATGCCCATGGTGCTGGCCTACGGGGCTTCGGCTCCAGCGGTTTCACGGTGCTGTCATCCGGTGAGGGGCGCGGTGGCCGCTTTCGCCTGTAGGCGGCCACCGCAGCGCTGGATTATGCGGTGTCTGCCTGCTGGAGGCGGGTGTGGGCGGCGAGGGCGTCGCCCGCGGTGGGGTGGGCGGGCATGAGGGTGTCCAGGCCGGTCAGGTGCAGCAGCCGGTCGAGGCGGTCGGGTACGGCGGACAGGGTCAGGCTGCCGTCGGCTGCCTGGACGCAGCGGTAGATGCCGATGAGGGCGTTGAAGCCGGAGGAGTCGCAGAAGGTGACGGCCGCCAGGTCCAGGATCAGGTGGCGGTGGCCCTGTTCGATGAGGGCGAGGGCCTGGGTGCGCAGGGTGGGCGCGGTGGCGATGTCGAGGTCGCCGGCGAGGCGGGCCAGGGCGAGGTCGCCGTCGGTGTGCCGGCAGGTGAAGTGGAAGGTGTCGGTCACGGGTGCTTCTCCGGCGTCGGGCCGGCGGGGGCGATGGTATGGGCGGTGACGGCTGCCCCGTCCACGTCGGCGTCGGCCGCGGGGACGGACAGGGCCAGCAGGGCGACGTCGTCGCCGGCGGCCCGGGGGAGGGTGTCGATGAGGGCGACGGTGTCCTCGACGATCGCTGTCGCGCCGGCGGGGCCGGTGCGCTCGGTGAGGAAGGCGGTCAGTCCCTGCTCACCGAGCATGTCACCGGTTTCGGTGCGTGCCTCGGTCAGCCCGTCGGTGTAGAGCAGCAGCGCCTCGCCGGGCGCGAGGCGGAAGGTGGTGGCGGCGAAGCGTGCTTCGGCGAGGGCGCCGATGAGCATGCCGCCCTTCGGGCGGATCGCCTGCGGGCGTATGGACGGGCCCGTGGGAGCGGACAGGTGGTAGATCGGCGGGTGGCCGCCGGTGGCCACCGTCACGGTGAATCCTCCGTCCTGGTGCGGCTGGAGGAGGCCGAAGACGGCCGTGCAGTACCGGGTGCCGACAGCGGGGTCCAGCAGCAGTGCGCTGTTGAGCGCGGTCAGGACGGTGTCGGGGTCGGGGTCGATCAGGGCGGCGGCGCGCAGGGTGTAGCGGGTCAGGGAGGTCACGGCGGCGGCTTCCGGGCCCTTGCCGCACACGTCCCCGAGGACGAACACCCACCGGCCGCCATCGAGGGGGAAGACGTCGTAGAAGTCGCCGCCGACATCGCGCGGGGAGGCGGTGGCGTAGTGGCAGGCCAGCTCCAGACCCGGCACCACCGGCAGCGCCGGCGGCAGCAGCGTGCGCTGGAGGGTGGCGGCGAACGCCTCGATCGACGCCTTGTCGCGCTCCGCCCGCGCCCGGGCCTCCTCCTGCTCCCTGCGCCGCTCCTGCTCCGCGCGCACGGCGTTCAGAGCGGACAGCCGCAGCTCCAGCTCGTCCAGGACGATCGCCGCGAGGTCCGCGAGCGTGCGGGTGTCCTCCTCGGTGATCGAGCGCGGCTTGACGTCGAGGATGTTCACGGTGCCCAGCCGGTGCCCGTCGTGGGTGACGATCGGGGCGGCGGCGTAGAACCTGACGCCCATCGGTCCGGTGACCAGGCCGTTGGTGCAGGCGACGGGATCGGCAAGGGTGTCGGGTATGACCAGGGTGTCGTCGGACAGGACCGCCGAGCCGCACAGGCCCGGTTCCCGGCTGATCTCGCTGACGCCCTCCAGACCGTGGGCGGCCTTGAACCAGATCCGGTCCTCGTCCACGATCGTCACGCTCGCCACCGGCACCTTGAACAGCCGCGCGGCCATCGCCGCCACCCGGTCGTACGCCCCGTCCGGCGGGGTGTCCAAGATGTCGTACCGGCGCAGCGCCGCCATGCGGTCCGCTTCCCCCACTGCACTGAGCGCCTGCCGCCCAGGGGAATTACCCCACACCACGGCGTATCCCGCTTGCGGCATTTCCCCACCTCTCCTTGCTCACCAGGCGCCGCGGCCAGCGCCGCAGGGCAGGATACGGCCCCGTTCAACCTTCGTACGCCGCCACCCCCACGAGCTCACCCCCGGCCGGATCCCGCCGAGTTCCAGCGGCAGCTGAACGCCCACCGGCGCGACGAACGCCACGGCACCGTCGCCAGCCCACGCCACGCCTGTGCAAGCTGTGCCGCGAGGAAGCCTCCACCGGCGGCCACCGGCGACACGCCCGCCGCTGCAGCCGGCCGTGCGGACCCGTAGCGTGTGCGCCTGTCACCTGGTCCAGGAGCTCGCCATCGAGGTGGCGCAGCTCGGCTTCCGCGATCACCGATCCATCCTCGGCACTTCCAGCTCGGCAGTCGTCCGATCGTTCCACGGAGGCGTGAAGGCGTCGGACGGCGGGGGCCTGATGTACCTCTGAGCGCAGATCGCCGCCTGGGGGACGCCATGGGCCGCTTCGCTGAAGAGCATGGCCCAGCGGGTCACGGTTTCGGCGTCGGTGGTGTGGTGCTCGAAGCCGCTGCCAGGCGGTAGTGGGATGGGAGCCAGATGACCGTGCGCTCCACGGCCCATTCGCTTGGGCTGGCCTGAAAACCGCGCTGGCCCGGCTCGTTGCGGAGGGCCTCCACCATCCGATTGAGGGGGTTCAGATATTGATCGTTCACGGGTGACAATTGATCAATTGCGCCCGAATCAGGGTAAAACACATGCCCACTGTCTGCCTGGCGACTCCGGAGCTGGGCGACTTTCCGGATGCCTGGCCGCCGGAGGAGCCTCCGCTCGACATGCCGCCCGCCCCGGACGGCGGCGCATGGGTGCGCATGCGGCTGTACTGCCACGCTGACGACCCCGAACCCGCCATCGGCGACCACGGAGAGCGCCCCTCTCCGTGATCGCCTCCCTAGGCATCCGCGAACCACGAGCGGCCCTGGGCCCAGCCAGTCACCCAGCCCGTGAAGCCATGAACGCCGGGCATCAGGGCGTCGGGCGACTGGGAGCCGAAGGGCATCGCGCCCTCGCCGGCGATCTGCCAGACGTGACCGCGCTGCGAACCGGTGACGATCAAGTGCCGAAGACGGCCGCCGCTTCCGCATCGCCCGTCGACCTGACTGCGGTGCGCGACCAGCCACGACGGCGCCGCAGCCGACCGACAACCTCTCGCCGCTCTTCCAGCGGAGCGCTCAGCGCTCCTTCGTCTCCTCCAGCACCGTCCGGCCCAGCAGCAGATAGCGAGCCGGGTACCGCCGCTTCAGGTACTGCGCGTACCCGATCCCCAGCGCGGCCACGAGCCCCACCAGCCACGGCGTCGCCTTCAGCACCAGCGAACCGGACTCCGTGCCCGCCGCCGCGCCCATGTTGGACACCAGCAGGGCGACCACCGCGAGCATCGCGACGCCGCCGATGAGCGGGGCGGAGAGGGTGCGGAACCAGTGGCGGCTCTCAGGGTGGTTCTTGCGGAAGTAGACCAGGACCGCGAAGGAGCAGACGGCCTGCACGATGAGGATCGCCATGGTGCCGAGGATGGCGAGCAGGACGTACGTACCGGTGTACGGGTCCTTGTCCGCGGCCCAGAAGGCGATCAGGAGGACGGCGGTGACGACCGTCTGGACCAGGCCCGCGATGTGCGGCGAGCCGTGCTTGGCGTGGGTGCGGCCGAGGGTGTTCTGCAGCGACGGGAGTACGCCTTCCCGGCCCAGGGCGTACATGTAGCGGGCGGCGCAGTTGTGGAAGGCCATGCCGCACGCGAGCGAGCCGGTGATCATCAGCCACTGCATGACCACGACCGCCCAGTGGCCGACGTACTGCTCGGTGGGGTGGAAGAAGAGGGCGAGGGGGTTCTCGGTGGCGACCTTGACCGCGTCCGCCTCGCCCGTGCCGGTGATGGCCATCCAGGAGACGAAGACGTAGAAGACGCCGACGCCGAGGACCGAGATCATCGTCGCCTTGGGGATGATCTTCTTCGGGCTGCGGGACTCCTCGCCGTACATCGCCGTCGACTCGAAGCCGACCCATGACCAGAAGGCGAAGAAGAGCCCGAGCCCGGCGCTGGTGCCGTGGAAGGCATTGACGGGGTTGACCGGGTCGAGGCTGAAGCCGTCGGGGCCGCCGCCGTGCAGGGCGACGGAGATCGCCATGGCCGCGAGGATCGTCACCTCGGTCGCGAGGAGTACGACGAGCAGCTTCTCGGCGACCGAGACGCCGAACCAGGTGCCGGCCGCGTTGATCGCGAGCATCAGGGCCGCGAACGCCCACCAGGGGATGTCGACCCCGGTCTGGTCCTTCAGGGTGTCCGTCGCGAAGGTCGAGAAGATGCCGATGAGCGCCGGCTCGAAGACGACGTACGCGAAGGTCGCGAGCAGTCCGGAGGCGAGGCCGATCGTGCGGCCGAGGCCGTAGGAGATGAAGCCGTAGAAGGCTCCGGTGGAGGTGATGTGCTTCGCCATCGACGTGAAGCCGACGGAAAAGATAGCCAGTACGACCATTGCGACGAGGTAGCTCGCCGGGGCGCCGATGCCGTTGCCGGCCGACACCATGAAGGGCACGTTGCCCGTCATCGCGGTGATGGGTGCGGCGGTCGCGACCGCCATGAAGACCACGCCCAGCAGGCCCACAGCGTTGGGCTTGAGCCGGTGGACGGTGCCGCCCTCTTCTGTTTCAGCCGCCTGGGCGACTCCCTCGTCCACTGCCATGGGGCAGGCTCCTCTCCTACTGCTCTACTGGTGCGATGGACCGGAACTCTGCAGGCCGAATGAGTCGGCCGAAGGCCTCGGGGCGTTAAATGTTTGTCAATCAGACCTTTAGAACTCCGGGGAACTCGCACGGAAACCTCACGGCAACACGTGGCTCGTACGGTCCCTGCCATGACCGTGTACACATCTGTCCTCGGCGGTGAACGCCACCGCTTCGGCACCCTCGCCCGCCTCCTCGCCGCCGCGAGCCCCGAACGCTCCGGCGACCACCTCGCCGGCCTCGCGGCGACGAGCGCGCGCCAACGGGTGGCGGCGCGCTGGGCGTTGGCGGAGGTGCCGCTCGCCACGTTTCTGACCGAGCCGTTGATCCCGTACGAAACGGACGACGTGACCCGGCTGATCCTGGACTCGCATGACGCGGAGGCGTTCGCGCCGGTGGCGGGGATGACGGTGGGGGAGTTCAGGGAGTGGCTGCTGGCGGCGGACTCGCCGGCGTTGACCGCCGTGGCTCCGGGGCTCACACCGGAGATGGTGGCGGCCGTTTCGAAGCTGATGGGGAACGCGGATCTGGTCGCGGTGGCACGGAAGGTGCGGGTCGTCACCGCCTTCCGCTCGACGATCGGCCTCCCGGGGCGCCTCGCGACCCGCCTCCAGCCCAACCACCCCACCGACGATCCGGCGGGTGTGGCGGCGGCCCTGCTGGACGGTCTGCTGCTGGGCTCGGGCGACGCGGTCATCGGCATCAACCCGGCGACGGACAGCCCGAAGGCGGTACGTGACCTGCTGGAACTCCTGGACGGAGTGATCCAGCGGTACGCGATCCCCACCCAGTCCTGCGTGCTGTGCCATGTCACGACGAGCGTGGACCTGATGGAACGCGGGGCCTCGGTGGACCTGGTCTTCCAGTCCATCGCCGGTACGCAGGCCGCGAACGCCTCCTTCGGTGTGACGCTGGGTCTGCTCGACGAGGCGTACGAGGCCGCCCTGAAGCTGGAGCGGGGCACGGTCGGCCGGAACGTCATGTACTTCGAGACCGGCCAGGGCGCCGCGCTCTCCGCCGACGCGCACCACGGGGTGGACCAGCAGACGGTGGAGGCGAGGGCATACGCGGTGGCGCGGCGGTATGACCCGCTGCTGGTGAACACGGTGGTCGGCTTCATCGGCCCGGAGTACCTCTACGACGGCCGCCAGATCCTCCGCGCCGCCCTGGAGGACCACTTCTGCGGCAAGCTGCTCGGCCTGCCCATGGGCCTGGACATCTGCTACACGAACCACGCGGACGCCGATGACGACGACGTGGCGACGATGCTCACCATGCTGGGCGTGGCGGGCGCGTCCTTCGTGATCTGCACGCCGGGCGGCGACGACATCATGCTCAACTACCAATCGGCCTCATACCACGACGCGTTGTACCTGCGCGAGGTGCTCGGGCTGCGCCCGGCACCGGAGTTCGAGACCTGGCTGTCGTCGATCGGCCTGCTGGACGAGCGGGGGGCGATCAGGGAGGTGCCGGGCGGTCACCCGTTGACGGCGATCGGAAGGGAACTGGCGGCATGAGTGAAGTGGCTTTGCGAGAGGTGGAGTTGTGGGGGTCGCTCCGCCGCCACACCCAGGCCCGCATCGGTCTCGGCCGAGCCGGGACGGGGTTGCCCACCCGACACCGCCTGGAACTCCAGACCGCCCACGCGGCGGCCCGGGACGCGGTGCACTCACCGTTCGAGCCGGACGTGGTCGCGTCGGGGTTGACGGGCCTGCCGACGGTACGGGTCCGCAGTGCGGCGGACGACCGGCTGACGTATCTCCAACGCCCCGATCTGGGGCGGCGGTTGGACGCGACCGACCGGGCTCATCTGCCGGTGGGGGAGTGGGACGTGGTGTTCGTCGTCGCGGACGGGCTGTCCAGCCGGGCGGTGCACGAGCATGCGGCGGCGGTGGTGCGGGAGACGGTTTCACAGCTCGCGGGGTGGCGGATCGCGCCGGTCGTGCTGGCCGAGCAGGCCCGGGTGGCGCTGGGGGACGACGTCGCCTCCGCGATGGGCGCGGCGATGGCCGTCGTCCTGGTCGGCGAGCGGCCCGGCATGTCGGCGGCGGACTCACTGGGCGCGTATCTGACGTACCGCCCGGTGCCGGGCGTGACAACCGACGCCGACCGGAACTGCCTCTCCAACATCCGGCCGCCGCTGGGGCTGTCGTACGAGGGGGCGGCGGGGAAGTTGGCGGGGTTGTTGGGGCGGGCCAGGGAGCTGGGGGGTACGGGGGTGGGGCTGAAGGACGAGAGCGACAGCGAGCCTGTACGGGAGCAGCTACTTTGAGCAGCGATCGACCGCCACGGAAGAAGGCGTGACAGCATTCCTATGGGCGCAGCGTGAAGGCCTCCCCGTCGCGGCGGTGAACGCGAAGAGGCCCGCGGTGACGACTTGGGCCGACCGGCTCCTTGGACACCACCGAGGACAAGACTTTCAGGTCGTATGCCGTGGCCAGGAGGGGTTCGGCCGGCAGCGAGCCGCCACGAGCTCCTGCCTGTGCACGGCGGCCCGGGCTACGAAAGGAGTGGAGCAGTGTCACCTGGCGACCACCAGGTGACCGCTGCCTGCCGTGCCCTGAGACAAATCCCAGGTGACGATTTCAGAGCGAGCAACCCGCCGCCGCCACCCCTCGTGGAGCTCCCGCACCGCTTCGGAAGGACATCCCATGACCGCCAACGCACCTAAGGCCCCGACTGCACCAGGGGTGCGGTCCTGGTGGGGAATCCCGTATGCCACCGCCGAGCGATACCGGCGGCCCGTGCTTGCGGACTTCGATCCGGACCACCCCTACGACCGCAAGGGTGTCGTCTCCGTCCAGCCCGACAGCGGTGACTGGCTGGAGGCGGACAGCGGGATGGGTGAGGACTGCCTCAACCTGAACGTGTGGGCCCCTGAGCAGCCGAGCGGCAAGGCACTCCCGGTGGCGGTGTACATCCACGGCGGAGGATTCGAGTACGGCGCCAACACGCAGATCACCTCGAACGCCTCCGGACTCGCCGCGACGGGGCGCGTGGTGGGCGTGTCGATCAACTACCGGCTCGGCGCCCTGGGCGCGGTCTCGCTGTCGCAGTACGGCGGTGCTCTCGCCGAGGCCAGCAACCTCTGTCTGCAGGACGTCATCGCCGCGCTGACCTGGATCAAGCAGAACATCTCCTACTTCGGCGGCGACCCCGACAACGTCACCGTCTACGGCCACAGCGCCGGCGCCTTTTCCGCCTTCGGGCTGCTCGGCGCCCCTGCCGCCAACGGCCTGTACCGGCGCCTGGCCGGGTTCCTGGAGGCCCTTCTCGTATCCAGCCGGCCTGGTGGGCCGAGGAACACGCGCACCGGTTCGTCACCGAACTCGGTGTCGCGGACAACCCGGAGAAGCTGCTCGGCCTCGACACGGCCGCGCTGGTGGCCGCCGCGCGCAAGGTCACCCCGACAGACATGGGCATCCGTGGCGGGATGCTGGGCACGAGCATCGGTGTCGTCCTGGACGCCGGACAGCCCGGAGCGGTGCTGCGTGCCCATCCCATGGACGTCCTGGCCTCCGGTACGCACCGGGACGTGGACATCCTGCTGAGCGTGGCCAGTGACGAGATGGGCTGGTGGGTGGCGAACGACCTCGACCGGTTCGACCCGCACACCGTTGAGGCCGTCGTCGACGAAATCGCCGGGTGGCGTATCCCCCGCTCCCGCGCCCAGAAGATCGTTGACGCCTACGACAGGGACGGCCGCACCCCGGCCGAGGTCCGCGCCGCCTACCTGACGGACTACACCTACGCCGTGTCCGCAGGCCGCGGCGCCCTGGCCCACGCCGCTGCCGGCGGAAACGCCCACCTCCTCCTGATCGGCCCCGCCGAGGGTGTGCCGGCCGTGCACGGCAGCGAGATGTACGCCCTGGTCGGACAGGAGCAGCCGGGCCGCAGCGCCGAGCAGGCCGAGCGTGACACGCGTATCCGCGACATCGTGCTCGACTTCGCCACGGGCGAGCGCCACCGCCTGTGGCCCGCGGTCATCGACCGGCCCACCTCGGGAAGCGTCGGCAACCCGCCCTTCGAAGCCACCGCGCACTACCAGGCGGTCCTCGACCGGTTCGAGGGCATCGCCCGCCCCTGACCCTCAACGGTCAGCGGGCAGGGCTGACGTGACCAGCCGGGCGTGCGCCGCCAGGAGTGCCCGCCCGGCCTGGAACTCGCAGATCAAGGACGTGCCGGTGCCGGTACGCAAGCCCGGCTGGGTACGGATAGAAGTGAGGGCCTTCGGCGTCAACGAGTCCGAGGTCACCACCCGCAAGGGAGAGTCCGACGCGGAGGTCACCTACCCGCGCATCCCCGGCATCGAGGGCGTCGGAGTGGTCGACGAGGCCGACGAGGACAGCGGGCTGAGGCCGGGGCAGCAGGTCGCGACCATGATGGGCCGCATGGGCCGCTCCTACGACGGCGCCTACGCCCAGTACGTGACCGTCCCCGCCGGTCAGGTCATCCCGTTCGACACCGGCCTGCCGTGGGACGTGGTCGGCGCCCTGCCGGAGATGTTCCAGACCGCGTACGGCTCACTGACCCGTGGCCTGGACCTGAAGGCCGGGCAGACGCTGCTGATCCGCGGCGGCACCTCCACGGTGGGGCTGAGCGCGGCGACCATGGCCAAGGAGATCGGCGCCACCGTCCTGTCCACCACCCGGCACGCCGACCGCGCCGACGAACTGCGGGCGATGGGAGTCGACCATCCGGTCGTGGACGACGGGCACCTCGCCGAGAAGATCCGCGACCTCCTGCCGCAGGGCGTCGACGCGGCGCTGGAGCTGGTGGGCTGCACGGTGCTGCCGGACACCTTCGGCTGCGTACGGGTGCACGGCACCGTCTGCTTCACCGGCGCCCTCGCCGGCGGCTGGTCCATCCCCGACTTCACCCCCTTCATGGTCCCGAGTGGGGTGCGGCTGAGCAGCTACGCCGGCGGGGCCACCGACCTGCCCCCCGAGGTGTTCCAGCGACAGCTTCAGGCGATTGCCGAGGGCCGGCTCAAGGTCCGGGTCGCCAAGACCTACCGCGGTCTGGAGCAAGTGCGCGATGCCCAGGCCGACGTCGAGTCCGGTACGACGCCGGGCAAGCACGTCGTGCTCCTCGACGACTGACGAATCCCACCACCTCGTGTCCGCGCCGGCCGTGGGCATGCGCGAAAGGACGATCAGCTCGCCGAGCACCTCATCGGGCTGGAGAAGAGCGCCCTGGACAAATGATTCAACGGCGACGTCTCCGGATACCGCGAACTGTGGTCGCGCAGGAGCTTCACCTACTTCGACGGCGCACATCCGGTACGCATCGACGACCACGAGAGCGTCGACGCCTTCCTGGACGGAGTGGACGGAAAACTCCACGCCGACGAGTACGACTTCCGCAGCCCGCGCGTGCAGTTCGGTGACGACACGGCCCTGCTGACGTACCGGCTGTACGCGGACACCAACCTCATCGACGTGACATACAACTGCATCGAGCCTCGACATGATCGCCAACGCCGACTTTGTGGTCGACCTCGGCCCCGGCGGCGGCGTGAACGGCGGACGCATCACCGCCACCGGCACCGCCGAGCAGATCGCCGACAGCCCCGACAGTGTCACCGGCCGGTATCTGCGCGAGGCGCTCAATCCTCTGGATCGGCCGGTCGGGTCGCGACGGTGCACTGCGGCACAAGGATCCGGTCGGCCATGTGGGGGCGGGCCTTTGCGCGCTCACCTCACATACCGCTCCTCCCGTCGCCGGCCGCGAACGCGGCCGGAGTCAGGCCGGTGCGATCGCGGAAGAAGCGGCCGAAGTTCGCGGGATCGGTGAAGCCGAGGTGCGCGGCCACAGCCCGGGCGTCCCACCGAGCACCTCCCAGCAGGCGCCGGGCTTCGAGCAGCCGCCGCTCGTCGATGAGCTCACGGACCCCTTGGCCGGTGGCGTCCCGGGCGGCGCGGCTGAGGGTGCGGACCGAGCAGCCCAGCAGCTCGGCGTAGTCCGCGGCCCGGTGCAGTTCGCGGAAGTGCAGCTCCAGGGCGTCCACGAACCGTCCGTAGGTTTCACCACGGCCCGTACCGGCCGTGGTGTCGGCGGGGGCGATGCCGGCGGAGTTGGCGAGGCGCAGCAGCAGTGATTCGAGCAGGCTGCGTCTCAGGGCGTGGTGGAGTTCGAGGGGGCGGCGCCCGAGAGCGCGGTGTTCGTCGAGGAGCTGGAGTGCCGTCTGCTGGAGCCAGACGGCGTCGTCGGGATGCGGACTCAGCACGGCGGGGGCCGCGTGCGAGGTGAGCGGGGCCAGGAGACGGGCCGTGCCGGCCGTCAGCACGCCCGGCTCGAACAGGATGAACGGGCCGCGGGCGGCGCCGGGCGGATGCCAGCACTGCGCGTGTCCGGGACGCACCCACAGCCACTGGCCGGGGGCGACGGTCTGCGTGGCGTGGTCGACGTCGTGCAGCACCTCGCCTTCGGTGACCGCGATGAGGTAGTGGAAGGTGGCGCGCCCCGGGAGGGGCGGGTTCCACGGCCAGTCGTCGTGCTGGGCGAAGAAGTCCTCGATGAGGTTGACCTCAAGGCCGTACGGAGTGCCGACCGGGGGCTGGAAACCGTACAGCGGAACCGCGGCCGGTCCGGCCTGTCCGCCCGGGCCGGGGTGTCGCTCGTCGACCATCACGTGTCCGCACTCTACTGCCCTCGTCGTCGGCGTCGAGGGAAGGATGGGACGTGCCGCCAGGACCGCGCGACATGCGCTCCGTGTCCTCGATGCCGCAATCCCCTACCCCCGAGGAGGTCATCAGCCATGGACGGACCGACCCTGCACAAGACCGCCGCCGACGCCGCCGAAGAACTTCCCGGGGCCCAACTGGAGCACCCCTTCGGCCCCGACTGGGAGGTCTTCAAGGTACGCGGCAAGGTGTTCATGCTGATGACCGAGGTCCCCGGCCGGCCTGTCGTGATCCTCAAGGCGGACCCCGGTGAGGCCCTCGCCCTGCAAGAAGACAACAGTCACATCACTCCCGGCTATCACATGAACAAGAAGCACTGGATCACGCTGGAGGGCGGGGAGGGCGTCGGCAAGGAACTCGTCAGGGAACTCGTCACCGACTCCTACCTGCTCGTCGTCGCCCACCTGCCCAAGGCCCAGCAGCCGGTCGACCCACGCTCCTACGGCAACGACACGCGGTCAGCCCAGTGAGCGCGGCCGGCGACCGGCTCCAGAGCACCGCCCGCCAGGCGGCCCTAGCTCTTCCCGACGTCAGCCACGGACGCCCCGCGTCTGCGCAGGTAGGCGCGGAAGGAGCGGGCCGAGTAGCCTTTGTCGGCCACGACCCGCTCCGGCCGGTTGCGGGGGCGTCCCGGCCCCGGTTGTGCGACACGGATCTTGTCGATGACCGTCTCGGCCTGAGTGCAGTCGTTGCGGGTGCCGGCCTTGACCGTGAAGGACAGCGGCCGGCCCCGCCCGTCGCAGGCCAGGTGAACTTTGCTGGTCAGCCCGCCGCGGGAGCGTCCGATGCCTCGGTCCAACGCCACGGGCACCCTCCTCCAGCGGCTCGTGAAGGCGTCATCGGCGGGGCGTGGGTACCGCCTCCGACTCCTCCGCCGCGTACAGCACCCACGCGTCGAGGAGAGTCCGCAGGGCTGCGGAGGAGGCGCCGGCCCGTTCCATGTAGTCGGTGTAGGTGGGCAGCCGTTCGGGGCCGCTTGGCCAGGCCGGGTCACGAGTGGCCAAGCGGGCGAGGTCGCCCAGCGGTGTGGGGGCCTGGTCGTGCTGGGAAGGCGTGCTTCAGCCGCCGCCATGGCGACCAGCCCGCTCCCGTGCCGGGTGCAGACTGGAGGGGACGCGCCGCACCGTGTGGGAGGCCGCTCGTGACAGGTGAACCCCACCCCGTCCAGCCGACAGTGAAGATCACCGTGGTCGATGGCCACCAGGCCGAAGTGACCCTGTCCGGAGATGTCAGCGCCCTGCTGCTGCGCGACCTGGAAGCACGCCTGGCTGATGCGCGCCTGCAGCAAGTCGAGCACTGGGTGCTGAACATGGACACAGTGACCCGGATTGAGCTGGCGTGCGCCTACGCCCTGCTGCGAGCCGTAACCGAACACCCCGGCACAGCCGCCGTCCGCGGGGCGCGGCGCACGGTACTGCGCACCTTGCGCCACGCCGGCCTGGACAAGGCAGCCGCGATCGACGCGTAGACGTGGATGCATCAGCCGCCCCACCAGGGGAATCCGCCGCTCATCTGCACGGCTCGCCCCGGGGAGCCCGTCATGACGCCGGCACCCAACAGCACCCGCGGACCCGACGGGGCGCAGGAAGGGCGGGACGAGAGCCCACAGGAAAGCGCCGACCGGATGTGGAGTGACCTGGTGCAGGAAGTCCGCATCGCTCAGGCCGGAGCGCAGATCGTGCTCGGTGTCCTGATCATTGCGGCGTTCCAGCCGGTCTTCGGTGTGACCTGGCCAGCACCTGAAGGTCCCCGCCAACTACCATGGCTACGAGGGCCGCAGCCACTCCCTCTGGTACGCCGATGCGCAGACCGAAGACCAGTACCAGTGGTTCGAGACCGCCTTCATGGAAACCGCGCTGCGCGCCACGACGAAGACCATTGAGCCCTTCGCGCTCGACCCTCACCGTGAATCACAGGCCGCCGTCAGTCCGGGGATGATGATGCACCATTCTCCTCAGTCGTCAGCCTTCGACACCGGTGGCCGAGTGGGACGCCCCGACAGGCTTGGACTCAGGTGAACCTCGTTGCCTCAGGTAGATGGCGAGGATGGCCATGGAGGCCACGGCCAGCAACTCGGACTGCCAGTTCTGCAGCGTGCGGCTCCAGAAGTCCGCCGAGGAGAGGTACCCGGCCCAGGAGAGCGGGGCCTGAAGCCCGCGCAGCTGCTGTTCGTTGTAGGCGGCGACGCCCGTGATGGACTGGGCCAGCCACGACAGCAGGAAGATGACGCCCATGACCAGGCCGAGCGAGCGGGAGTAGACCACTGCGCGCCAGTCCCTGGCCGCAGCCCAGCGCGGGGAGGCGTCCGTGGCGTGCTCGCCGACCATCTGGTCCTCGTCCGACTCGGTGCCGGCCTTGCCGAGTTCCTTGGACTCCGGCGAGCCACGTTGCAGCAGCCAGACGGTGCCGAAGATGTACAGGAAGAACTGCAGGTATTCCGACTGCCAGTTCTCGGTGACGTCGGCGGCGAAGTCCGACGTGGTCAGATATGCACCGAAGCTGATCGGCGCCATGCCGTCGCTGACGAGCTGGTTGTTGAAGTCCGCGTGACCGGCCACGGCCTGGCCCGCCAGCGAGAGCAGGAACGTGAACAGGAAGAACAGTCCGAGGCTGTTGTGGCGCAGAAAGCGTCCTACGCGATACCACCGGCGGGCTGGGTCTGCGCCCTCAACGAGTACGGATGAAGTGCTCATCGGTGCATCAGCCCCAACGCCGTGAAATAGGCCAGGCCGAGGGCTATCACCATGAGCGTGCCTACGAACAATGTCCTCATCGCCCAGTCACCCGCCCTTGATTTCGCACTGGTACGGCTGCTGGGGGCGGGGCAGACATCCCGCGGCGGTCACCTTCCAGCCGGCGGGGAAACGCGCAAGGAAGAGGGTGTCGTCCTCCAGCACCACCCGAGCCTGGTCGCCGTACACGTCCACCTGCCTTACGGCGCCCGCTGCAGGCAGGGTTTCCTCACCGATCGCCTGCTCGCATCGGCTCTTGGTCGTCTGTTCCAGTTCCTGCCTGGTTGAGGGCGCGAGAGCGGCGCAGAGATACGCGTCCTGTCCGGCGGCCAGTGCCTGCTCGAACCGGGTGACGTCGGCTGTGACCCGGTCACGTGGGCCGGACGGTGTGCCGCACGAGCTGACGGTGGCGAGAATCGCCACCGCAGCGACCGAGGTGTACCACCGTCCTGGCATCCCGCCTCCTCCGCTCCCGCCGGACGCGCCGCCCCGTCCCGGCCGCCTCGTCCCGGCCGTCACGTGTACCACGCCTACCCGATCAGGGCGCACTCATCCGCTCCCACCTGCAACCGGGAAGCGTTCGGTGGCGCGGACCCGTGGCCCGCTGGACCGTCACCCGACGTCGGAACTCCACGCCTCAGTCGACCGTCTCGCCCCTCTCCGACTACGGGCGCGGTCCCGCCGGCGCCCTCAGGGTCGTCCTCGGCGAGCGCCGCCCATGATCCGGAACCCGAATTCCGCGGCGGACCATCGGTGCCGGGCACGCGTCCGGCTTCACCCCGAACGGTCTGCTCCGGCGTAACTGGTGTGCAGGAGGCGATGCCCTACTGGTCGATTCCAGAATTGACCACCAGAGACTCGCCGGCCCTGGTCGGAGAACGGCGCAACGACCGTCGGCGATGTGGTCGAAGCCGCGGAGCTGCTGCGCGCAGCCGCAAAGCGTGCAGCCGGGGCACCGTGTTCAGCGCAGCGTGCAGGGCGCAGTCGTGCGCGGCCTGCTGATATCCGCACGCCTTAGTGAAGGTGTCTTGCCGTCGAGGTTGGGGGCAGGCGTACAGGGATGCCTTGCCCCTGTAGGGAGACCAGCATGACGACTTCCCGCGTGCCGCGGTCCTCACCCGACGGGATGCGCGACGACGCCACGAAGGCCCGCCTGGAGCAGGAGAACGCGCAGCTGCGGCAAGCCGTCAACTCGCACGCGACGGTGGACCAGGCCATCGGTGTTCTTACCGCGATCCACCGGCTTGCGCCGGCTGCCGGGTTCGAGGTGCTGCGTGAGGTGTCCCAGCGCACCAACATCAAGCTGCACCCGGTGGCCGAGTCGGTGATCGCCTGGGCGCTGGGGCAGCCGCTGCCGGAGCCGGTGGGGCGGGAGCTGGACACGGCTGTGCACCGGCGGTCACGCCGGCAGGAGGCCTCAGACGGGAACGCCGGCTGGAACCCGCGGCCGCGGATGCCGCGGGTCAGGCGGTCAGGGCCTGTTCGACGGTGGGGTGGCAGCCGATGACCTGGTCCAGGCCGACGAGCTCAAGGAGCCGCAGCACCGACGCCTGGGCACCGGCCATACGCAGCCACCCCTCAGCGTCACTCATGGACTGGTGGGCGGCGACGAAGGCATTGATGCCGCTGGAGTCCATGAACGTCACGCCGCTGAGGTCCACCACGGTCCGCGGCGTCGCGCCGTCAAAGGACAGCAGGGCCCCGCTGAGCACATCCTTGACATCGTGGTCGATCTCGCCGCGCACGGTGAGCACCCGGATGCCGTCGACGGCGCTGTGGTCGATCGCCAGGCCGGACCGGGCCGCTCCGTGGGTATCTGTCACTGTGTCCTCGGCTGCGCTCGCTGATGGGGGACTCAAGGCTCCGACACGAGGGCGCGCCGATAACCTGTCTCGATGCTACGGCGAACACGTGTGCTGCCCGTTACTCGGTCCTCACGGGACTGTGCGGCATAGTGCGGGGTACGCACGGCGTGCGAACGGGGGGAGGCAAGGTGGACCCGGCAAGAGCAGTCCCCGATGGCGAGGGCGGCGTGATGTCTGACGCCGATCCGATACAGGACACCATCGCTCTGGACGGCGACGGGTCCTGTATCGCTGAGGCACGTCACCGCGCGGTGGACTTCCTCGCCCGCGTCCAGGCTGAACACGGCCTGCCGGTGTCCGCGCGCGCCATGGACCTGACGCAGCTGGTGGTCAGCGAGCTCGTCACCAACGCGCGCAAGTACGCGCCCGGACCGGCGCTGATGGAGCTGCGCATCGTCGGGGACCTGGTGGAAGTGGTCGTGTGGGACAGCGATCCGGTCCTCCCGGTGGCCCGGGCCGCCGATGCGGGCAGGGTCGGGCAGCACGGCCTGGAGATCGTCATGGCCGTCGCCCAGAGCTACGAGGTCCGCCGGGAGCCGGTCGGCAAACGCATCACCGCCCGCATCGCCCTGCCCGACGACCCGGGCGGTGACATCGCGGGACGCCGGCCCCCAGTAGCAGCCTGGCGGGCCTGCCGTGCAGCGGCGGGCTACACGGGGCGACCACGGCCTGCTGGGACTGGGGCGGCGATGGCCCCTGACGGTCTGCCACTCGGTCGGGTGAAGACACAGCAGCGGCGGAACTCACCCAGGGACGCCGGGCGTTGCCGCACATGGACCCGATCCACGAGACACACGTGAGTGAGCCGGGCCTGCTCGTCGTCGACGTCGCGGCCACCGACGACGCCACCGCGCTCGTCTTCCAGCAGCTGCTCGCCGATCGGTGGGCAACGGCCACAGCAGAGCAGACGACGCGGGACGCCGGTCAGCCCGGCGTACGGCTGCGCTGCTACCTGGACCTGCGCCAGGAACTCACCGAGGCCGCCGTGATCGGCCCGGCCATGGAGCCGGCCACCGCCCGGCCCTGACTCATGACCGGGCGCCGCCTTCGCCGCACAGCGGCACCTCGCTGCGGATCCAATGACCGCCCGCGCCCCCCTTGCATGTTCTATGCCATGCACCATAAGTTACCGACAGGTAGCCCATCTGTTCGTGGAGGAAGGGCCACATCGTCGGGAGGTGCTGGGCAGGTGAGTCCGCGCAGGAGTGACAGCCGTGACCGGATGATCCTCAGTGCCGCCGCTCTGCTGCGGGAGTACGGGGCGAGCGCGACCAGCATCGACCGGGTGCTCGCTCACAGCGGAGCTCCTCGGGGCTCGGTGTATCACCACTTCCCCGGCGGGCGGGCGCAGCTCATCGACGAAGCGGTGGCGCTGGCGGGGGACTTCATCGCGGGGCTGATCGACGCTGCCCTCCAGGCGGATGATCCGGTGGCGGCGGTCGACGCGTTTTTCCTGCTGTGGCGTGAGCGGCTCGTGGAGAGCGGCTTCAGGGCCGGCTGCCCGATCGTGGCGGTGGCCGTGGAGACCAATGACGACGCACCCGAGCTTGCCCGTTCCGCCGCCGCGGTCTTCGCCCGCTGGCAGGAGGCTCTCGCGGCCCTCCTCCTGCGGCACGGCCTGAGTGAGGAACGCAGCCGCCGGCTCGGTGCCTTCGTCATCGCCGCGGTCGAAGGCGCGGTGATCATGTGCCGGGCCGAGCAGAGCACCGCCCCGATCGAGGCCGCCGCCGCCGAGATCCATGACCTGCTTCTCCACGCCCTGCGCGACCGCCGCGGCGCCGAATCCGGTCCCCGGCCGTAGCCCGCAGCCGCCCAGCCGCTTCATCCATGTAGCTCGAAGGAGTCACCATGCCCTCGCTCGGCCGTCACGACAACGTCTTCGTCCTGGACCTGGGAGACGGTGAGAACCGCTTCCACCCCGACTGGCTCGCCGCCGTCAGCGCCGCGCTCGACGAGGTGGAGAAGGCGGAAGGCCCTCGCGCCCTGGTCACCGCAGCCACCGGCAAGTTCTACTCCAACGGGCTCGACCTGGACTGGCTGTTCGCCCACGCCGACCAGCACCAGGACTACGTCGTCTCCGTCCACGAGCTGTTCGGGCGGATGCTGTCGCTGCCGCTCATCACTGTGGCCGCGCTGCAGGGGCACACCTTCGCCGCCGGCGCGATGTTCTCCCTCGCCCACGACTTCCGTGTCATGCGCGCCGACCGCGGCTACTGGTGCCTGCCCGAAGCGGACATCAACGTTCCCTTCACACCCGGCATGGCCGCCCTTATCCAGTCCCGGCTGGCCCCGCAGACCGCGCACGAGGCCATGCTCACCGCCCGCCGCTACGGCGGCACCGCCGCCGCAGCCACCGGCATCGTCGACCAGGCCGTCGCCGAGGACGCCGTGCGCTCCACCGCCATCGAGATCGCCCAGGCACAGGTGAACAAGGCCGGCGACACCCTCGGCACCATCAAGGCCCGCATGTACGCCCCGGCCCTGGCCACCCTGCGCGACACAACCAACCCGCTCGGCTGAGCCGACGCCTCACTCCCACCAAGCCGTGCCCCGGGCGCTTCCAGCTCACCGTCCCTCCCGGACGAGAGCGTCAAGCCGTGATCACCGACCCGCCGTACAACTCCGGCGGACGGAACAGTTCGGACCGCATCGGCCGCACCGCGCGAGCCAAGCACGTCACCAGCGACTCAGCCCACGACCTCGCCGACCTCCCCGGCGAGAACCGCGACCAGCGCTCCTACCGCGCTGCTGCATGATCTCGACGGGTTTCTGAGTGATGTGCACTCGGTCCTTGCGAGGCTGGGACGCGATGAAATGACCCGGGAGGTAGAGGTCCTGGTGGTGGAGTTCCAAGCTCGCCGAGGAAGGGCGACCTTCCGGTGACTCGCGGGTCGAGTTGGAGAACGCGGTGGTGAGAGGGGTGCGGGAGTGCGAGCGGAGCTGCCCGCGCAGACCTGACTGCCTGTCAGTGAAGTCAGCATTGGGTCAGCGTCAGTCCGATCGAAGCTGACCACGGATGGCGAAACCTGCGCATCGAGGCGGAGTGCCACAGGCGATGCGAAGGGAGTTTGCTCAGCTGATCTGAGTAAACCAGTCGGGATGCACTTCCCTTCGCCCCACCATGTGTGCGTCGCGCTGGAAACTACCAGTTCAGCGGACCCTTCCCCGCGGTTTCAGCGGCACCGAAGGAAGTTCCGGCGCAGACAGCGGATCCCCGTCGTACCCCTTCACAACCCCGAAGCGCGATCCGTTCATCCAGTCCTCCCGGGCCTGGGTGATCTCGTCCTGGGTGCGTCCGACGAAGTTCCACCACATGATCAGCTCCTCCGCGAAGGGTTCGCCGCCCAGGAGCATCAGGCTTGCGTCGGACTCTGCGCGCAGCGGCAGCTCTGTTCGGCCGCAGCCGAGGTAGAGCATCGAGCCCGGCAGGACCGGCACGCCGTCCACATGGACTTCGCCGGACATCGACAGCACGCCGTACTCGAAGTCGGGTACGAGGGGCAGGCGGACGTCGGCGCCGTGGGCGAGGGTCAGGTCGGCGCCGATGATCGGGGTGTACGCCGTGCCGGGGGAGACGGAGCCGTCGAGGTCGCCGAGGATCACCGTGGCGGTGAGGCCGGGGCCGGTGACCGTGGGCAGGTCGGCGTGGTGCTCGAAGTGGGGCTCGGTGTGCCGGTGGGCGTCGGGGAGCGCCACCCACAGCTGGGCGCCGTGCAGGAATCGCGCGTGTGCCTTCGGGCTCTCCTCGGAGTGGCTGATCCCGCGCCCCGACGTCATCAGGCCCAGCTCGCGCGGGCGGATCGTCTGGAGGCTGCCCGTGGAGTCGCGGTGCAGCACCTCGCCCTCGTGCAGCCAGCTCACCGTCTGCAGACCGATGTGCGGGTGCGGCGGGACCTGCATGCCGGGCTCGTCGGCGATGTCGTCCGGGCCGTAGTGGTCGACGAAGGCCCAGGCGCCGATCATGCGGCGGCCCAGGTTGGGCAGCAGCCGGCGTACCTCGGTCGCCTCCCCGAGCTTGACGTGCCGGGGGTTCAGCAGCTCGCGGACGGGCTCGGCGACGACGAATCCGCGGCCGCCGCACACGCTGGGTACCGGCGCGCGGTCAAGGTTGCTCATGGCGCCCAACCTAGCGCCCGCCGCGCCCGTGCGCCGCACCGCGGGCCCCGCCCGTCCCGCGTTCCGCTTCAGCGGCCGCCGAGGGTGGCCGCGAGGTCCTCGCTCGCGCGGACGATCTCCCCGTCCGGCTCGTCGAGCAGTTGGTGCAGGACCGCGCTCTGGGCGTGGACGGCGTGCCTTGCGTCGCGTTCCCATTGCACGTAGTTGTCGCGGCGGCGCAGCAGTTTCGGGTAGGCGGTGGCCGTGGTCTCCCACTGCCGGGTGACGGCGATGCTCTTCAGCAGCTGCAGTATCTCGACGCGGCAGGTGACCTGCGGGAGCCGGACGAGTTCCCACAGGAAGGGCACAGTGGCCGCCGTCGCCTGGCCTACGACGAAGCCGTACTGGCAGATGCGCTGGCGGAGTTGGCCGAGCGCGGGGCCCGCGGTGTCGGCGTCGCCGCGGGCGACGGTGGTCAGCAGGGTGGGGATGGCCGCGGCGGAACCGGTGGAGTCCTTGATCTCGGGCCACGGCACGTGTCCCAGGTCCTCGAGCGGTATGGGTCTGTTTATGGCAGTCATGTCAGTGGTGAGGGATGGGTCGGCAGCATGGCCCAGACGGTCTTGCCCACGGGGCAGCGCCGGGTCCAGCCCCAGTGCTCCGACAGGGCTTCGACGATGTGCAGTCCGCGGCCGTGTTCCAGCAACGGGTCGTCGGTGTGCGCGTACACCGGTGGGACGTCGCTCGGGTCGGTGACGGCGCACACCAGGTGGTGGGGGCGCAGGCTGAGGCGTAGCCGTGCGCCGGCGGCCGCGCCCTGCCGCTGTCCCTCGGGCTCGGGCAGGTCTGCCAGGGCGTGCAGGACGGCGTTTGCGGCGAGTTCGGTGACGACGGTGAGCGCGTCGTCCGCGCGGTGCTTCAGGGACCAGGCGTCCAGCGTGCGGTGCGTGAAGTCCCGGGCCTGGGCGAAGCCCCTCCGGCTGCCCGTGAGGTGCAGCACGGCGGTTCTGGGCGACGAGTCGCCTACTGGCTCATGGTTCCGGAACTGCGCAGGTGATGACACGGCATCTCCCTGGGGCATCTGAGGTGACGTCAGGACGGTACGGCTGCACGCGACGCTGGACGGAACGGCTGAACTGCGGTTGACGACATGGTTATTATCCACGCTGACGATGGCCTCGTGCAATTTCACGGGAAATTGCGCGCAAGTCCGAGGAGAGTGCAGTGTCGTCAGTGCCGAACGGAGTGCGGGCGAGCGAGCTGGGCGTCCGCTGGATCAAGAGCAGTCACAGCAACGCCGAGGGCAACTGTGTCGAGGTGGCGGCCCTGGAGGGGGGTGGCGTCGCGATGCGCAACTCCCGTGATCCGGAGGGTCCCGCGCTGGTCTACACGCCCGCCGAGCTGGCCGCGTTCCTGGCCGGGGCCAAGGGCGGGGAGTTCGATCACTTGCTCTGAGGGCTGACCGGGGCGCGCCTCAACCCGGTGGCGGAGCAAGGCAATTCCGTCGAGGAGTGCGGCGGGAGGTCTCGGGGTGCGATAATGAGCTTTGTCGTCTGCCGGTCCACGGGGAGTCAGGATGCCTGCCGAGTCGCCTCGCGTCTCCCGTCTTGAACCGTATCTGAACCGGGCCGAGCCCGCCCCGACCTTGCTGAAAATGCTGGTCGGTGTGCAGTTGGCGGGCATCCGGGAGGACGCCGGCTTCTCCCAGGAGCAGGCCGCGCGCAAACTCGGTTTCAGTCCGGCCAAGTTGTCACGCATCGAGGCGGGCAAGGGGCGTCGTCCGCCCGCGGAGGCCGACGTCCGCGCCCTGCTCGGCCTGTACGAGTGCGACGAGCACGAGGGTTCCGTGCTGCTGCAGTTGCTGCGGCAGGCGGGGGAGCCGGGCTGGTGGCAGCGCTACGACAAGCGGCTGATGCCCGAGTGGTTCGACCGGCTCGTCGGCCTCCAGGAGGCGGCGACGGCGATCCGGACCTTCGAAATCCAGTACGTCCCGGGCCTGTTGCAGATCCCCGCGTACACGCGCGCCGTCGTGGAGCGCGGGCTGCCGATGGCCTCCCGCCGGGAGGTCGAGCGCCGGGTGGAGCTGCGGACCCGGCGCACCGAGCTGCTGAACCGGGCGGACGCGCCGCAGGTGTGGGCGATCCTCGACGAGTCGGTGCTGCTGCGCGTCCTCGGCGGCCGTGACGTGATGCGCGAGCAGCTCGCCCATCTCGTCAGGATGGCCCGGCTGCCCCATGTGACGGTCCAGGTCGTGCCGTTGGACGTCACCCACGCCTCCGCTCCGGCCCTCCCGGTCACCTACCTCCGGTTCGGCGGCTCCGACCTGCCCGACGTGGTCTACCTCGAGCAGATCAGGAGCGCCACGTTCCTGGAGGACCGGGACGAGACGGAGGAGTACCGGGTCTCGCTGGACCGGCTGGCCGACGAGGCGCTGGACCCCCGTGACACCCTGAAGCTGCTCACGGAGACGATGGACCAGCGCTACCCCGGCTCCTGACCCGTCACGGAAGCCGGCCGACCCCGCCGAACTCAATCCACTCCTGCGTGAGTTGGCGGGGCGCCACCTCCGTGTCGGGGCGCCAGGTGGAGACCTCCACCAGTCCCGGAGGCAGGATCTCCAGGCCGTCGAACAGCGCCGCGACGTCCTTCTCCTCGCGCACCCGGCCCCAATGGCCGTGCGTGGCCTGGTCCATGAAGTTCGTGACGAAGTCCCGGACCTCCGGGTCCTCGCTCACCAGCTGACACATCACCAGGAAGCTTCCTGGCGCGAGGCGTTCGGTCACCTTGCGGACCACCGCCTGCGGGCCGTCGGTCTCGCTGTCCGGGATGCAGTGGAACACCGAGTTGAACAGCACGGCGACCGGCTGGGAGAAGTCGATCAGGCGCTCGGTGTCGGGGTGCTGGAAGATCGCCTCGGTCTCGCGCAGGTCCGCGTGGATGACGGTGGTGCGCTCGTCCTGCTCCAGCAGGGCCCGGCCGTGCACGAGCACCATCGGGTCGTTGTCGACGTAGACGACGTGCGCGGTCGGGTCGACGCGCTGCGCGACCTGGTGCACGTTGTCCTGCGTGGGCAGGCCGGAGCCGTGGTCGAGGAACTGCCGGATGCCGTGTTCCTGCGTCAGCGTGCGGACCACCCGCTGGAGGAAACGCCGGTTGTTCAGCGCGAGGGCCCGGGTGCTGGGGACGACCTTGTCGAGCTCCTCGCAGGCGGCGCGGTCCGCCGCGTAGTTGTCCTTGCCGCCCAGGTAGTGGTCGTACATGCGCGCGGCGGTGGGAACCGTGGCGTCGATCGACGTGGACAGCTGCTTGCCAGGCTGCATCTCTTCCCCCAGATCCGAGCCGTGCCGCGTACCGGCGCGGTCGACAACCCATCCTAGGGAAACGGCAATTGGCGGTGCCACCCCTTGATCGAGGGTTCCCCTGAAGGCGGGAGGACGGGTGTCGTCTCAGGATGATGTTCTGGACTGGATGTCCAGAGGTTGGATTCATGGTCTAATCGAGGCTCGTGCAAGGCAGGGCGACGCCTGCGGAGGCGGGTGGCGGCGAGGGAGGCCGGATGACGGGCGAGGAGCCGCGCACGGCGGTGCGCGAGGCGGAGCGGGACGCGATCCTGCGGGCGCTGACGCCCGTCGTCGACGGCATCGCGGCCACCTTCGGTTCCGTCTGCGAGGTCGTGCTGCACGACTACCGGCGGCCGGAGAGTTCCGTGGTCGCCGTCGCCGGGACCGTGACCGGGCGCACGGTGGGCGGCGCGATGAGCGAGATCGGCATGCGGCTCCTCGCCCGTGGCGACGACGCGGCCGACGAGCTCAACTACGTGACCCGTACCGGTTCCGGTCGCCTGGTGAAGGCGTCCACGGTGATGCTGCGCGACAGCGCGGGCGCCGTGTTCGGCTCCCTCTGCGTCAATGTGGACGTCACGGAGGTCGACCGGGCGCGGAGCCTGCTCGCCGCGCTCGCCGGGGAAGGCGCACCTCCCGCGGACGCGCCCGTGACCACCTTCGGCGACGACATCGACTCCGTCGTCGACGCCCTGCTCGACGCCCATCTGGCACGCCATGACGAGACCTGGGCCGCTCTCGACCGGGCCCGCCGCCTCGCCCTCTTCCGAGGGCTGGACGAGCGCGGGGTGTTCGCCGTGCGGCGGGCCGTGGAGCAGGTCGCCGCCCGCCTGGGCATCTCGCGGGCCTCCGCCTACAGCTACCTGTCCCAGGCCAGAGCGACCGGGCACCCCGACGGCCACGGCCCTGGCAGTGACGACCCCGACCACCGCCATCGGCCCAGCCGTGACGCCCCTGACGCCCACAGTCCCGAGGCCCAGCGTCCCGACGCGCCCGGCCGCCCCCGTCCCGACACACCCGACCACCGCCACCGTCCCGACACCCCTGAGGGAGCCACCCCGTGACGACCGCCCCCGCGCCGATCACCCTCGACGACGTCCGTGACGCGGCGGCCCGGCTCAAGGGCGTCGCGCACCGCACGCCCGTGCTCCACTCCCGGACCCTGGACGAGGCCGCCGGCGCGGAGGTGCTGCTGAAGTGCGAGAACTTCCAGCGCGTGGGCGCCTTCAAGTTCCGCGGCGCCTACAACGCGGCCTCCCGGCTCACCCCGGAGCAGCTCGCGCGCGGCATCGCCGCCTACTCCTCGGGCAACCACGCCCAGGCCGTCGCCCTGGCCGCCCGGGAGCTCGGCACCAGCGCGGTGATCGTCATGCCCGAGGACGCCCCCCGTTCCAAGCGGGCGGCCACGGAAGGCTACGGCGCCGAGATCGTGACGTACGACCGCTACGACGGTGACCGGGTGGCCATCGCCGAGGCCCTCGCCGCCGAACGCGGACTCACCCTCATCCCGCCCTACGAGCACCCCGACGTCATGGCCGGGCAGGGCACCGCTGCTCTCGAACTGCTCGAAGAAGCGGGGGAGTTGGGTGCACTGCTCGCCCCGGTCGGCGGCGGCGGGCTGATCGCGGGAAGTGCCACGGCGGCCAAGGCGCTGTACGGCGGCATCCGGATCGTCGGCGTCGAGCCGGAGGCCGGTGACGACACCAAGCGGTCGCTGGAGGCGGGCCGTCGGGTGAGTGTGCCGGTGCCGCGCACCATCGCCGACGGGCAGGCCCTGCACACCCCCGGTGAACTGACCTTCTCCGTCAACCGCAGGCTGGTCGACGCGATCGCGTTGGTCTCCGACGACGAGATCCGCGCCGCGATGCGCTTCGCCTTCGAGCGGCTGAAGATCGTCGTGGAGCCGAGCGGGGCGACGCCGCTGGCCGCGCTGCTGTCCGGCCGGATCGAGGGCCTGCCGCGCCGGGTCGGCGTGATCGTCTCCGGCGGCAACGTCGACGCGGAACGCTTCGCGCGGCTCTGCGGCGGGGCCGCCGCCTGATCACGGGTCGGGGGCCGGCCGCACCCGTCGTACGAACCGGAGTCACCCGTCGTACGAACCAAGGACTCACCCGTCGTACTGACCCAGGACTCACCCGTCGTACGAAGCAAGGGCACCAGGGCCGCCCCCGGATGGCGGGCCCCCGGACGCGGGCGGACGATGGAGGGGTGGGGACCGGCCCCCACCGGTGACGTCCAGGGCCGCCGGGGGACCGGCCCCGGCCGCGGGCGTGCGCGGCCGGAAGGGAGGAGCGTCATGCTGGAAGTGAAGGCGCTCGACAAGCCGGACGAGCGGCGCGACTTCCCACGCGGCCACCTGGAAGCCGTCCACATGACGGGGCTCGACTTCGCCGTGGCGACGTTCGAGCCCGGCTGGCGCTGGACCGAGTCCGTGGGACCGCTCGCGGGAACCGACAGCTGCCAGGTGCACCACAACGGCTTCGTCGTCCAGGGCCGTATGCACATCCGCATGGACGACGGCGGCGAGAGCGAAGTGGGCGTGGGCGACGTGTTCGTGTGCCCGCCGGGCCACGACGCCTGGGTGGTCGGCGACGAGCAGGTGATCGTGTACGACTTCGCGGGCCAGATGGCCACGGAGTACGCGAAGACCGAGGAGGGCTGACCGCAAGGCGGTGACCGCACGCCGGCACGGTGTGCGGTCGCTTTCCGCCGGGCGCCGCTCCTTCAGTCCCGCGCCCGGCGCCCCGCTAAGTGCCCTCCCCGAGGAGATCACCATGGACAGCGCGGCTTTGGACGCGATGAAGAACTCTCTGCGCGGACCCGTCATCACTCCGCGGGACGCGGAGTACGAGCGGACCCGCAGGGTGTACAACGCGATGATCGACAAGCGTCCCGCCGCGTTCGTGCGGTGCGCGGACGCGGCGGACGTGATGGCGGCGGTCGACCACATCCGCGACAGCGGCCTGCCACTCGCCGTCCGGGGCGGCGGGCACAGCGGCCCCGGGCTGTGCCTGGTCGACGACGGCGTCACCGTCGACCTGTCGCCGATGCGCTGGGTGCGCGTCGACCCCGTCGCCCGGACCGCCCAGGTGGGCGGCGGCAGCCAGCTCCGCGACCTCGACCACGCCGCGCACGGCTTCGGCCTGGCCACGCCCACCGGGATCGTGTCGATGACCGGCGTCGGCGGTCTCACCCTCGGCGGCGGCCACGGATACCTGACCCGCAAGTACGGCCTGACGATGGACAACCTGATCGCCGCCGACGTCGTCCTCGCCGACGGCAGCTTCGTCACCGCCGACGAGAGCCACCACCCCGACCTGTTCTGGGCCCTGCGCGGAGGCGGCGGGAACTTCGGCGTCGTGACCGCCTTCACCTACCGTCTGCACCCCGTGGACACCGTCGGCGCCGGCATCACCGTCTGGCCCGTCGACCAGACCCGCGAAGTGCTCGGCTGGTACCGGGACTTCCTCCCGCAGGCCCCCGAGGACGTCTACGGCTTCTTCGCCCTGCTCGCGATCCCGCCGGCCCCGCCGTTCCCCGAGGATCTCCAGGGGCACAAGATGTGCGCGGTGGTGTGGTGCCACACCGGCGACCCGGAGCGCACCGGGGACGTCCTCGCCGTGGTGGACGAACCCGCCCGGCCCGCCTTCCACTTCACCGCGCCGATGCCGTACCCCGCGCTGCAGAGCATGTTCGACGAGCTGATCCCCAGCGGCTACCAGTGGTACTGGCGCGGCGACTTCTTCGACCGGATCCCCGACGCGGCCGTGGACGTGCACCTCAAGTACGGCGAGAACCTGCCCACGCCGCTCTCCCTGATGCACCTGTACCCGGTCGACGCCGCCGCCCACCGGGTGGCCCCGGAGGACACCGCGTGGGGCTACCGGGACGCCGTCTGGTCCGGCGTCTTCGCCGGAGTCGACCCCGACCCGGCCAACGCCGAGGTCCTGCGGCAGTGGTGCGTGGACTACTGGGAGGAGACCCACCCGTACTCGATGGGCGGTTCGTACGTGAACTTCATGGGGCAGGACGAACGGCAGGACCGCGTCCGCGCCACCTACCGGGACCACTACGACCGGCTCGCGCAGGTCAAGCGGACCTACGACCCGGACAACCTCTTCCACGCCAACCAGAACATCGAACCCGCCCCGGCCTGAGGGCGGTTCCGGCAGACAGGCACCGGGACGCCGGACGCCGGACGCCGGACGCCGGACCGGGGCGCGGGGCGCTGTCAGTGCCTCCCGGTACCGTCCGATCATGGGCGTATACCTGGTGAGCATCGACGGGCGTGAGTGGTTCGGCGAGGAGGAGGGCGGGCACGCGGCCGTCGCCTCCGCCCTGAACGAGGAACTGCGGCGGCGCGGTCTGCCGGCCTACGACAGCGTCGGCGGGCCGGGGGCCGGATCCCCGGCCGCCCCCGGCTGGTTCGAGGAGAAGGTCTTCCCGCCGATGGACGGTTTCGTGGCCTGGTGCCGGGAGCACCTCGGCGAGGCCGAGCGGGAGGCGCTGTACGGCTGGACCGTCCTCGTGCCGCCCTCCCTGGAGGAACGCGTCGAACTGCCCTTCGGCTCGGGGTACTGGGAGGAGACGGTGATCGCGGGCGCCCCGCAGGTCCTCGCAGCCGCGGAACGGCTGGCCACGGCCGTCGGCCTGCCGCTGGACCTGGTACCGGCGACGGGCGGCAACCTCGAACTGACCTTCTGGTTCTTCGAGGGCGGGGCCGCCGGGGCCGCCGAGTCCCGGCCCGGATCGTGGAGCGAGGACCTGGACGCGGCCTTCTACGCGGCGGTCTACCTGCGCGCCGCCCAGTACTCCCTGCGGCACGGCTGCCCGATGGTGTACTCCTGACGGGGGGAGTGGCGCCCGGGCCGGTGTGACCGGGCCGGGCGCGGGCACCCGGGGCTCCATGGACGAGCAGGCGGGCATCCACGTTCACGAGGGTTCGTACTGGCTGCACACCGTGCCCCCCGGCACGCCGGCGCCCCCGCCCGAGGGGCCGCTCACCGTCGACGTGGCCGTGGTCGGCGGCGGTGTCGCGGGCCTGTGCACGGCGTGGGAGCTGGCCCGGCGGGGCCGCTCGGTGGCGGTGCTGGAGGCGCACCGGATCGCGGCCGGCGTCACCGGCCACACCACGGCCAAGCTGAGCGCCCAGCACACCCTCGTCTACGACCGTCTGCGCCGCACCCGCGGTCCGCAGGGCGCCCGGCTGTACGCCCGTTCCCAGATGGACGCCGTCCGGCATGCCGCGGCCACCGCCGAGGAACTGGGCGTCGACTGTGACTGGGAGGACACGGCCGCCTACACCTACGTCGAGGACCCCGGCCGCACGGACGAGCTGAAGGCCGAGGCGGAGGCCGCCCGGGAGGCGGGGCTGCCCGCCGAGTACGTCACCGAGACGGACCTGCCGTTCCCCGTCGCCGGCGCGGTCCGGGTGGAGGGCCAGGCCCAGTTCCACCCCCGCAAGTACCTCATGGCGCTCGCCGACGACATCCGGCGGCTCGGCGGCGTGATCCACGAGAACACCCGGGTCACCGGCCTGGACGAGGGCCGACCCTGCGAACTGACCGTGCGTACCCCGACGGCGACGACGAAGGTCACCGCCCACAGCGTCGTCGTCGCCACCCACTACCCCGTCTTCGACCGGGCCCTGCTGTTCACCCGGCTCTCGCCGCGCCGCGAACTGGTGCTCGCCGCACCGGTGGACGCCGACCGCGCCCCGCTCGGCATGTACATCACCCAGGAGCTGAACACCCGCTCGGTGCGCACGGCGCCCCTGGGCGGCGGCCGCCGGCTGCTCCTCGTCACCGGCGAGCACTTCACGCCCGGCACGGGCGGCGACGTCGAGGAGCGCTTCGCGCGGCTCGCCGCCTGGGCGGCCGACCGCTTCGGAGACCTCGACTTCACCCACCGCTGGGCCACCCAGGACAACGACTCCACCGACTCCGTCCCCCTCGTCGGCCCGCTCCACCCCGGCAGCAGGAACACCTATGTGGCCACCGGCTTCGGCGGCTGGGGCCTGAGCACCGGGATCATGGCCGGCCGGCTGCTGAGCGAGCGGATCACCGGCCGGGACTGCGCGTGGAGCGACCTGTACGACCCCCGCCGGATCGCCTCCGTCGTCCGCGAGGGCGCGACATTCCTCAAGCACCAGGCCGACGTGGCACGGCACTTCGTGGGCGACCGGCTGCCCTCCACGAGCGGCGCCGCCGTGGACGAGATCGCCCCGGGCGACGGCGCGGTCGTCCGGGTCGCGGGGGAGCGGTGTGCCGTCCACCGTGACGAGGCCGGGCAACTGCACGCCGTGTCGGCGCGCTGCACCCACCTGGGGTGCCTGGTGTCGTTCAACCGCGCGGAGAAGGTCTGGGAGTGCCCCTGCCATGGCTCCCGCTTCGACACCGAGGGCCGGGTCGTCCAAGGACCGGCCCAAGAGCCTTTGGAGCGACGCGAGTTGTGACCGCCCGGGCCGATCCGCGACATCACGGTCAGCCGACGAGGATCACCTCCAGGGCGCGCGGCCCGTGCACCCCCTCCACGCGGTCCAGTTCGATGTCGCTGGTCGCCGAAGGGCCGGAGATCCATGTCAACGGCCGGGCCGGATCGAGCCGTTCGAGGGCCTGCGGCACGGAGGACACGACCTGGTCGGGCACGCGGACGACGAGGACGTGGTGGTCCGGGACGAGGGTGATCCGGCGGCGCCCCTGGTCGGGGGAGCCGTCCAGCACGATCGTGCCGGTCTCGGCGACGGCCACCGCGCACCCCGTCACCACGCTGTCGACCAGGTCCAGCTCGTGCGGTGTGCTGCCGGGCAGGTCCGGGACCCGCTCGACGTCCGCCGCCGCGAGCCACTCGGGCCGAAGTCCCGGCGGGACCAGCACCGTTCGCGCCCCGCGCGCCGCCAGCACGCCGGCGACGGTCGCCGCCAGGTCGCCGGCAGCGCAGCGGTGCACGACCGCCCGGTAGTCGGCGAGGTTCTCGGCCAGCAGATCCACCGTCTCCGAGGCGCTCAGAGCGCCGTGCTCGCGCGCGTAGTCACGCGTCACCGCCCTCTCGTACGGCTCCTCGTCCGGCCGTACGTCCGCCAGCGCGCGCCGCACCCGGCCCAGGATCCGTTCCCTGCTGCTCACTCGGGGCCCTCCTCGCTGCCACGGGTCCGCTGCCACCAGTCGCGGAACGGTTCGGCGGGCACCGCCGGCAGCTCCCGCGAGGCGCTCCACGCCCTGCCGGGGCCGGGCAGGGCACGCGGATGGAATCGGCGCGTACGGGACGCCAGCCGCTGCCCGGCGCGCAGTGCCCCGGGGCGGGCGAACGCCCAGCGGGCCGCCCGCATCGCCGCACGTTCACCGGCGTGGCCCTTGGCGGGCTTCAGCACGACCTTGTTGCCGTCCCGGGTCGCCGGACCGCCCTCGACGACCCGTTCCCGCAGGTGCACCAGCACCTCGGGGATGTCGATGGCGACCGGGCACACCTCGTAGCAGGCCCCGCACAGCGACGACGCGTACGGCAGCGAGGCGTCGATCTCGGAGCGCGTGCCCCGCAGTTGCGGGCTCAGGATGGCGCCGATCGGGCCCGGGTACACCGACCCGTAGGCGTGCCCGCCGGCCCGCTCGTACACCGGGCACACGTTCAGGCAGGCCGAGCAGCGGATGCAGCGCAGCGCCTGCCGGCCCACCTCGTCGGCGAGGGTGTCGGTGCGGCCGTTGTCCAGCAGCACCAGATGGAAGACGCGCGGGCCGTCGCCGTCGGTCGTGCCCGTCCACATGGACGTGTACGGGTTCATGCGCTCGGCGGTGGAGGAGCGGGGGAGGGTCTGCAGGAAGACCTCCAGGTCCCGCCAGGTCGGCACCACCTTCTCGATGCCGACGACGGAGATCAGCGTCTCGGGCAGGGTGAGGCACATCCGCCCGTTGCCCTCCGACTCCACGACGACCAGCGTGCCGGTCTCGGCGACCATGAAGTTGGCCCCGGAGATGCCCACCTTGGCCCGCAGGAACTTCTCCCGCAGGTGCAGCCGGGCCGCCTCGGCGAGTTCTGCGGGGGTGTCGGTGAGTCCCTCGGGGGCGGGCCGGCCCCACTCGCCCATCTCCGCGCGGAAGACGTCCCGGATCTCACCGCGGTTGCGGTGGATCGCCGGCACGAGGATGTGCGAGGGCCTGTCCTTGCCCAACTGCACGATCAGTTCGGCGAGATCGGTCTCGTAGGCGCGGATGCCCTCGGTCTGAAGCGCCTCGTTCAGCCCGATCTCCTGCGTGGCCATGGACTTGACCTTGACGACCTCCGACTCGCCCGTCTCCTTGACGAGTTCGGCGACGATCCGGTTGGCCTCCTCGGCGTCCGCCGCCCAGTGGACGGTGCCGCCCGCCGCCGTGACGGCCTCCTCCAACTGCACCAGGTAGTCGTCCAGATGGCGCAGCGTGTGGTCCTTGATGCGCTTGCCGGCCTCGCGCAGCTCCGCCCAGTCGGACACCTCCGCCACGGCCTTCGCCCGCTTGGCGCGGATGGTGTGGGTGGCGTGCCGGAGGTTGCCGCGCAGGGTGCGGTCGCCGACGGCTTCCCGCGCCGCCTCCGGGAACGCGGGCATTCCCACGAACGTTCCGCTCACAGCGCCGGGTCCTCCTCCGTGCTCGCCAGGATCTCCGCGATGTGCACCGGCCGCATGCCCGACCGCAGCCGCGCCATCGTGCCGCCGAGGTGCATCAGACACGAGTTGTCGGCCGCGCACAGCACCTCCGCGCCCGTCGCCTGCGCGTTGCGCACCTTGTCCGCGCCCATTGCCGCCGAGACGTCCGGGTTCTTCACCGCGAAGGTGCCGCCGAACCCGCAGCACTCCTCCGCGCCCGGCAGCTCCACCAGCTCCAGTCCCTTCACCGCCCGCAGCAGCCGCAGCGGGCGCTCGCCCAGCCCGAGGCCGCGCAGCCCGTGACAGGTCGGGTGGTAGGTCACCGTGTGCGGGTAGTACGCCCCGACGTCCGTCACCCCGAGCACGTCCACGAGGAACTCGGTCAGCTCGTACGTCTTGGGCACCACCGGCGCCAGCGTCGCCGCGAGAGCGCCCCCGCGGCCCTCCGCCCTGGCCCGCTCGCCCATCCGCGGGTACAGCTCCCGCACCATCGCCCCGCACGACCCCGAGGGCGTCACGATCGCCTCGTACCCGCCGAAGACATCGGAGAAGTGCCGGGCGAGCGGCTCGGCCTCGTGACGGTAGCCGGTGTTGTAGTGGGCCTGGCCGCAGCACGTCTGCGCCATCGGGAAGTCGACCTCGACGCCCAGTCCGGTCAGCAGTTTCACCACGGCACGGCCGGTGTCCGGATACAGCGTGTCGTTGACACAGGTCAGGAACAGTGCGACACGCATCGCGGCTCCTCGGGTCTGTCATCGGATGAGTGCAGCGTAATCGGGCAGGTCCTCTCGCAGGGAGCCCTGCCCCGCCCCGTCACGTGTCGAGCCGGGCCTGCGCCTCGCGCCAGCGGCCGGTGCCGCCCTGCGGCTCGTAGCGGGTCAGGGGCTGGGTGCGGGCGAGCAGCCGCCGCATGGCGTGGCGGTCGCCCACCAGGCCGTGCGCCCGCGCCTGGACCAGCACGTTGCCGAGCGCGGCGGCCTCCGCCGGACCGGCCACCAGGGGCAGCCCGCAGGCGTCGGCGGTCAGTTGACACAGCAGCGCGTTGCGGGTGCCCCCGCCCACGATGTGCACGACGTCCACCGGGTGGCCGGCCAGCTCCCGCGCCTCCTCGACGGCCCGCCGGTGGGCCAGTGCGAGCGAGTCCAGGATGCACCGGGTGATCTCGCCCGGCGTCCCCGGCACCGGCTGCCCCGACGCCCGGCACGCCTCGGCGATCCGCTCCGGCATCCGCCCCGGGGCCAGGAACGCCGCGTCCCCCGCGTCGATCACCGACCGCAGCGCCGGCGCCCCGGCCGCCTCCCGCAGCAGCACGCCCAGATCCGGGTCGCCCCAGGCCCGTACGCACTCCTGGAGCAGCCACAGGCCCATGATGTTGCGCAGGTAGCGGACCGTGCCGTCCAGGCCCAGCTCGTTGGTGAAGTTGGCGGCCCGGCTCTCCTCGCCGAACACCGGCGCGTCCAGCTCCAGCCCGGCCAGCGACCAGGTGCCGGTGCAGATGTACGCGAACCGCTCGCCCGTCGCCGGCACGGCGGCCACCGCGGACGCGGTGTCGTGCGAGCCGACGGCCGTCACCGGCACGGGCCCGGTGAGACCCGTCTCCTCCAGCACCTGAGCCCGCAGCAGCCCGGCCGCATCCCCCGGCCGGCGCAGCGGCGCGAACAGGCTCAGGTCGATGCCCAGCCGGGCGGCCACGTCGTACGCCCAGTCCCCGGTCCGGGGGTCGATCAGCTGGGTGGTGGAGGCGTTGGTCAGCTCGGTGCCCTGCTCGCCGGTCAGCCAGTACGTCAGCAGATCGGGAATGAGCAACAACCGCTCCGCGTACGCGAGTTGCCGTGTGTCACGCGCCGCGGCCAACTGGTACAGCGTGTTGAACGGCGCGTACTGCACCCCCGTCGCCGCGTACAGCTCCGCCGCCGGGACGGTGGCCCACACCTTCTCCGCGACGCCCTCCGTGCGCGCGTCGCGGTAGTGCACCGGGTTGCCGAGCAGCGCCCCGTCGGCGTCCAGCAGGCCGTGGTCGACGGCCCAGCCGTCCACGCCGACGGAGTCGAGCCGCCCGCCGCAGCGGACGCCCGCCGCCCGCAGCCCGTCCAGGACGCCCGCGTACAGTGCCAGCACGTCCCAGCGCAGCCCCTCCGGAACCCGCACCGGCCGGTTGGCGAACCGGTGCGCCTCGGTCAGCTCCAGAGAGTCGGGGCTCACCCGGCCGACCATCACACGTCCGCTGGACGCGCCGAGGTCGACCGCGGCGTACGAGCGCACGGCGGTCACCGGAGGAAGGCGGCCGCGACGCCGGCGTCGACCGGGACGTGCAACCCGGTGGTGTGCGTCAACTCGCCGCCGGTCAGCGCGAACACGGCGTTGGCCACGTGCTCCGGCAGCACCTCCCGCTTGAGGATGGTGCGTTGGGCGTAGAACTCGCCGAGCTTGTCCTCCTCCACCCCGTACACGGCCGCCCGCTGCGCGCCCCAGCCGCCGGCGAAGATGCCCGAACCGCGCACCACACCGTCCGGGTTGACCCCGTTCACGCGGATGCCGTGCTCGCCCAACTCGGCTGCCAGCAGGCGTACTTGGTGCGCCTGGTCGGCCTTGGTCGCGGAGTAGGCGATGTTGTTGGGCCCCGCGAACACGGCGTTCTTCGAGGCGATGTAGACGATGTCCCCGCCGAGCTCCTGAGCGATCATCACCCGGGCCGCCTCACGGGACACGAGGAACGAGCCGCGCGCCATGATGTCGTGCTGGAGGTCCCAGTCCTTCGCCGAGGTCTCCAGCAGCGGCTTGGAGACGGAGATCCCCGCGTTGTTGACGACGAGGTCCACCCCGCCGAAGGCGAGCGCCGCCGCCTTGAAGGCCTGGGCGATCTGCTCCTCGGAGGTGACGTCGACGGTCACGGCGACGGCCTTGTCGGCCCCGCCGAGCTCCTCGGCGACGGCGGCCGCGTTCCGTGCGTTCAGGTCGGCGACGACGACACACGCCCCCTCGGCCACCAGCCGGCGCGCGATCGCCTTCCCGATCCCGCTGCCCGCACCGGTCACCAGAGCCACCCGCGTGGCCAGCGCCTTCGGCTTCGGCATCCGCTGGAGCTTGGCCTCCTCCAGCGCCCAGTACTCGATGCGGAACTTCTCCGACTCCTCGATCGGCGCGTAAGTCGACACCGCCTCCGCGCCCCGCATCACATTGATCGCGTTGACGTAGAACTCGCCGGCGACCCGCGCGGTCTGCTTGTCCTTGCCGAAGGAGAACATGCCCACGCCGGGCACCAGCACGATCGCCGGATCGGCGCCGCGCATCGCGGGGGAGTCCGGCAGAGCATGCGCCTTGTAGTAGGCGGCGTACTCCTCCCGGTACCGGGCGTGCAGCTCCTTCAGCCGCGCCACCGCCTCCTCCACGGGCACGTCCGGCGCCAGGTCCAGCACCAGCGGGCGCACCTTGGTGCGCAGGAAGTGGTCGGGGCAGGAGGTGCCGAGCGCGGCGAGCCGGGGATGCTCGACCCGCGCCAGGAAGTCCAGGATCACCTCGGAATCGTCGAAGTGCCCGACCTGCGGCCTGTCCTTCGACGCGATCGCCCGGACGTACGGCGCGAGCGCGGCCGCCCGCTCCCGGCGCTCGGCCTCGGGCAGCGCCCCGTACCCGTCGATCACGGGCCCGAACGGCTCCGGCCTCCCCTTCTCCGCCAGGAAGGCCTCCGCGGTGCGGATGATGTGCAGCGAGTTGCGCTCGCACTCCTCGGCGGTGTCACCCCAGGCGGTGATCCCGTGCCCGCCCAGCACGCAGCCGACGGCCCGCGGGTTCGCCTCCTTGATCGCGGCGATGTCCAGCCCCAGCTGGAACCCGGGCCTGCGCCAGGGCACCCAGGCGACCGTGTCCCCGAAGCACTCCGCGGTCAGCTTCTCCCCGTCGGCGGCGCAGGCGAGCGCGATGCCGGAGTCCGGGTGCAGATGATCCACGTGCGCGGCGTCGACGAGCCCGTGCATCGCGGTGTCGATCGAGGGCGCGGCCCCGCCCCTGCCGTGCAGGCAGTAGTCGAACGCGGCGACCATCTCGTCCTCGCGCTCCACACCGGGATAGACGTCGACCAGGGCCCGCATCCGGTCCAGCCGCAGCACGGCGAGCCCGGCCTCGGTGAGCGTCCCGAGGTCCCCGCCGGACCCCTTGACCCACATCAGCTCCACATCACCCCCGGTGACGGGATCGGTGTCGGTTCCCTTGGCGGACGCGTTGCCGCCGGCGTAGTTGGTGTTGCGGGCGTCGGCGCCGAGCCGGTGGGACCGGGCAAGAAGAGCAGCAGCTTCGGGATGGGTGTTCATCGACATGCGGTCCTTAGTTGAGAAGGGGAGTTTCCTTAGGGGCGCGGGGAACTGCGCGACCAGCCACAACGGGCCCGCACCCCGCAACGAGACAGAACCAGGCAGCCGCTCACGCCCCCCACCCCGCCTGCTCCCCGCCAACCCGCTCAGCAACAACCTTCTCGGCCCACCCCGACCGCCGATACGCAGCAAGGGGCTCGGGGTCCAACCCCATCTCCTCCCGCACATCACGAAGCAGCGGCCGTACATCCGTGTTATATGCATCCATCAACACGGCGTTCGCGTCCAGGACATCCCCCGCAGCCTGCGCAGCAGCAAGCGCCGGCCGGTCGACCAGCAGCGCCTTCGCCGTGGCCTCCTGCACGTTCATCACGGAACGGATGATCGCCGGGATCTTCGCCTCGATGTTGTGGCACTGGTCGAGCATGAAGGCCACCTCGGAGGTGAACCCGCCCCCGCGCACCACCTCGTACATGATCCGGAACAGCTGGAACGGGTCGGCCGCGCCCACCATGAGGTCATCGTCGGCGTAGAAGCGGGAGTTGAAGTCGAAACCGCCGAGCCTGCCCTCCCGCAGCAGCGTGGCGACGATGAACTCGATGTTGGTTCCCGGCGCGTGATGCCCGGTGTCGACGACGACCTGCGCCTTCGGGCCGAGCTTCAGGCAGTGCGCGTAGGCCGTGCCCCAGTCCGGCACGTCGGTCGTGTAGAAGGCCGGTTCGAAGAACTTGTACTCCAGCAGCATGCGCTGCCCGTCCCCGAGCCGGGCGTACACCTCGGCGAGCCCTTCCGCCAGCCGGTCCTGCCGCCCCCGTACGTCGTCCTGGCCGGGGTAGTTGGTGCCGTCGGCGAACCACAGCTTCAGGTCGGTGGAGCCGGTCGCGTCCATGATGTCGACGCACTCCAGGAGATGGTCGACGGCCTTGCGCCGCACCCTGGCGTCCGGATGGCAGATGCTCCCCAACCTGTAGTCGTCGTCCTGGAAGGTGTTGGAGTTGATCGCCCCGAGCCCCACGCCCCGGTCCTCGGCGTGTTTCGCGAGTGCGGAGTAGTCCTCCACCTTGTCCCAGGGGATGTGCAGGGCCACCGTCGGCGCCACGCCGGTGAACTCGTGCACCTTCGCCGCGTCGTCCAGCTTCTCCTGCGGTGTGCGCGGCACGCCCTGCTGGGCGAACACCTTGAAGCGGGTCCCGGAGTTCCCGTACGCCCATGACGGCGTCTCGACGGCCTGGGTCTTCAGCGCGGCTCTCACCGCGGCGAGGTCGGTCACTTCGGGCTCCTGTGACGTCGGGTTCTGTCGGAAGACACGTCCTGAACGCTTCCGCGGAGGCGCCCCTGAGGTCTTCAGCGGAAGCGACCGTATGAAACGATTCAGAAGGGGAAGTTATGAGGCCGCCGGGGGAGTGTCAACCCCTCCGGTCAGGGGTGTCTTCCGGGACTCCCGCGTGATCCCCGGGTATCGAAAACTTTTCGAGGTCGACCCATTGACGTGACATGGCCGCCGTGCCTAACGTCCCGGCCAACCGATTGAAACCTTTCACGACGTCGTGACGGCCCCCGGCGGGAGCGGATCGCGAGCGTCGTCGAGGAGCCATCCATGACCCACCCGTCCGACACGGGACCGGCCCCGGTGCTGGCGCTCGAGGACGTCTCCAAGTCCTTCGGCGCCGTGCGCGCCCTCAGGGGCGTCCGTCTGGAGCTGTTCCCCGGCGAGGTGCACGCCCTCGCCGGGGAGAACGGCGCGGGCAAGTCGACCCTCATCAAGACGCTCGCCGGGGTGCACCGGCCGGACGCCGGCCGGGTGCTGCTCGACGGCGAGCCCGTCGTCTTCCACGGCCCCGGCGACGCCCGCGACGCCGGAATCGCCGTCATCTACCAGGAGCCCACGCTCTTCCCCGACCTGTCCATCGCCGAGAACATCTTCATGGGCCGCCGGCCGCGCCGCGCCCTCGGCCGGATCGACCACAGGGCCACCCGCGACGCCACCGCCGCGCTGATGGCCCGGCTGGGCGTCGACCTCGACCCCGACCGCCCCGCGCGCGGTCTGTCCATCGCGGACCAGCAGATCGTCGAGATCGCCAAGGCGCTCTCCTTCGACGCCCGCGTCCTGATCATGGACGAGCCGACCGCGGCCCTCACCGGCAGCGAGGTCGCCCGGCTCTTCGGCGTCGTGCGCGCCCTGCGCGAACAGGGCGCCGCGGTGCTGTTCATCTCGCACCGCCTGGAGGAGATCTTCGAGATCTGCCGGAGGGTCACCACCCTGCGCGACGGCGCCTGGATCGCCAGCGAGCCGGTCGACGGCATGACCGAGGACGACCTCGTGCGCCGTATGGTCGGCCGCGACCTGGACGAGCTCTACCCGAAGCAGGACGTCGAGCCCGGCGAGGTCGCCCTCAGCGTCCGCCGGCTCACCCGCGAGGGCGTCTTCACGGACGTCTCCTTCGACGTCCGGTGCGGCGAGATCGTCGGCCTCGCCGGACTCGTCGGCGCCGGCCGCACCGAGGTCGCCCGCGCGGTCTTCGGCATCGACCGCTGGGACGCCGGCGAAGTGGAGGTGCGGGGAAGGCGGTTGACGAACGGCGCCCCCTCCGCCGCCATGGCCGCCGGCCTCGCCCTCGTCCCTGAGGACCGCCGCGCCCAGGGACTGGTGATGGACATGTCCATCGAGCGCAACATCGGCCTGACCGGACTGCGTACGACCGTGAGGGCCGGCCTGATGGACCGCGGCGCCGAACGCAGCCGGTCCCTCGACTGGGCCGTCAAGCTCCGGGTCAAGTACGCCCGGATCGCCGACACCGTCAACACGCTCTCCGGCGGCAACCAGCAGAAGGTGGTCCTCGCCAAGTGGCTGGCCACCGGCCCCAAGGTGCTCATCGTCGACGAGCCCACGCGCGGCATCGACGTCGGCACCAAGGCCGAGGTGCACCGGCTGCTGTCCCGGCTCGCCGCCGACGGGGTCGCCGTCCTGATGATCTCCTCCGACCTGCCGGAGATCCTCGGCATGGCCGACCGCGTGCTGGTGATGCACGACGGCCGGCTCACCGCCGAGATCCCCCGCTCCGAAGCCACCGAGGAGTCCGTGATGGCCGCAGCCACGGGGAGGGCCGCCGCATGACGGTGACCGCCCCCGATCACGCCCCCGCCGCCGAGGCGACCAGGTCCAGCGGCACCCGGCTGGTCGACCGCGTCTTCAGGATGCGCGAACTCGCCATCCTGGTCGTCCTCCTGGCGATGATCGCGATCACCCAGGCCGGCAACAGCGAGTTCCTCTCCGAACAGGGGATCAAGGACCTGCTGCTGAACGCCACCATCCTGGTCCTGGTCGCCACCGGGCAGTCGCTGGTGGTGATCACCAGGAACGTCGACCTGTCCGTCGGCTCCACGCTCGGCGTCACCGCCTTCGCCGCGGGCACCTGTCTGCACGGCGGCGGCGACCCGGTCCTCGCGGTCGCGCTCGCGGTGCTCCTCGGCATCGGCGTCGGACTCCTCAACGGCCTGCTGGTCAGCCTCGGCCAGGTGCCCGCGCTCGTCGTCACGCTCGGCACGATGTACATCATCCGAGGCGTCGACTCCATCTGGGTCGGCTCCCGCCAGATCACCGCGGCCGACCTGCCCGGCGGATTCGTCGACTTCGGCTCCGGCGGCATCTCCGCCGTGCCCTACCTGGCGCTGATCGCCCTCGCCGTGCTGGTCGCCACGGCCTACTATCTCAAGCACTTCGGCAGCGGCCGGGAACTGTACGCGCTCGGCTCCAACCCGGAGGCGGCCCGCCTCGCCGGCATCCCCGTACGCAGGCGGATCCTCTTCGCCTACACCTTCTGCGGCGCCCTCGCCGGCCTCGCGGGAGCGATGTACCTGGCCCGGTTCGGCAACGTCGACTCCGGTACCGGCGCCGGTTACGAACTCACCGTCGTCAGCGCCGTGGTGGTCGGCGGAGTCGTCTTCACCGGCGGCTCCGGCAGCGTCCACGGCGCGGCGCTCGGCGCCCTCCTGCTGACCTCGATCAACGGTGTGCTGCCCGCCCTCGGCGTCAGCTCCGTCTGGGTGCTCGCCGTCAACGGCATCCTGCTCATCCTCGCCATCGCCGTGGACCGCGTCGTCGCGCTGCGGGTGGCGTCGGCCCTGAAGAAGAGGAGCGCCCGCCATGCCTGACTCTCTGACGCGCGCGGTCCGGTGGGACACGGTGGTCGGCGCCCTCCTGATCGTCCTGCTGCTGTTCTCCTTCACCTTCGTCGACGGCTTCGGCAACGCCTTCAACCTGTCGTTCCTGATCGGCAGCGCCCTGCCCGTCGCACTGATCTCCCTGCCGATGACGATGCTCGTGGTCGCCGGCGAGATCGACCTGTCCGTCGCCTCCACGGCGGGACTGTCCGGCGCGGTGATGGGCAGGCTGTGGAACGAGGGCATGACGATCGAGACGATCATCCCCGTCTGCCTGCTCCTCGGGCTTGTCTGCGGGCTCGTCAACGGGCTGCTGGTGACCCGGCTGGGGCTGCCGTCCCTCGCCGTCACCATCGGCACCCTCGCCGCCTACCGGGGCATCGCGCAGATCGTGCTCGGCTCCGACGCGGTGACCGACTTCCCCGCGCAGTACCTGGACTTCGCGGCCGGCCGCATCGGTGACACGTTCGTCCCGTACGCCTTCCCACCCTTCCTGGTGCTGCTCGCGATCGCCCTGGTCGTCCTGCACGCCACACCGTTCGGGCGGTCGCTGTTCGCGATCGGCGCGAGCGAGGAGGCCGCGCGGTTCGCCGGTGTCCGCGTCAAGCGGCACAAGCTGGTCCTGTTCACGCTGACGGGGCTGGTGGCGTCCCTCACCGGGGTGTTCTGGGCGCTGCACTACGCGAGCGCGCGGTACGACAACGCGACGGGCCTGGAACTGTCCGTCATCGCCGCGGTGTTGCTCGGCGGCATCGACTTCGACGGGGGCAAGGGGACGCTCGGCGGGGCGATCGCGGGTGTCTTCCTGCTGGGGGTGCTGCAGAACGTGATGAGTCTTCAGGACGTGTCCGCACAGTCGCAGATCGTGGTGACCGGTGTGCTGCTGGTGGTGTCCGTGCTGGGGCCTCGGGTCGCGAAGCAGGTCGCTGTCGCCCGGGCGGCGGCGGGCTCCTCCGGATAGATCGTCTTTCGAAGTTGCGGCTGTGTGTGGCTGGTCGCGCCCGCGCGGCGGAGCCGCACATGAATACAGACGCGCGCCCCTGACGGGGCGCATCCACTCACCCTCGTGACAAAGGAACCCCCGCCATGCGCAGAACCTCCCTCCGCCGTGCCTGTGCGGCCCTCGCCGCCGTCTCCTCGCTCGCGCTCGCTGCCACCGCCTGCGGCGGCACCACCAAGGAGGACGTGAAGAACGAGAGCACCGGGGCCGCCGCCTCCGCCGGCAAGGCCGACCCGAACGCGGCGACCAAGAAGGGCCTGACCGTCGGCTTCCTGCCCAAACAGGTCAACAACCCGTACTTCACCTCCGCCGACAAGGGCGGCGAGGCGGCGCTGAAGGAGCTGGGCTCCGGCTACAAGGAGGTCGGCCCCTCCAGCGCGACGGACACCTCGGGGCAGGTGTCGTACGTCAACACGCTCACCCAGCAGCGGGTCGACGCGATGGCCGTGTCCGCGCAGGACCCGGGCGCCCTGTGCACCGCGCTCAAGCAGGCCATGAGCAGCGGCATCAAGGTCGTCACCTACGACTCCGACACCGACGCCGGGTGCCGCAACGCGTTCGTCTCGCAGGCGTCCGCCGAGGACCTCGGCCGCACCGAGGTGCAACTCCTCGCCCAGCAGATCGGCTACAAGGGCGAGATCGCCATCCTGTCGGCGGCGCAGACGGCGACGAACCAGAACGTGTGGATCGACTTCATGAAGAAGGAGCTGGAGGACCCGAAGTACAAGGACATGAAGCTCGTCAAGATCGCGTACGGCAACGACGACGCCCAGCAGTCCTTCCAGCAGACCCAGGGCCTGCTCCAGGAGTACCCGGACCTGAAGGGGATCATCTCCCCGACCACCGTCGGCATCAAGGCCGCCGCCCAGTACCTGTCGGGCTCCAAGTACAAGGGCAAGGTCAAACTGACCGGCCTGGGAACCCCCGACGACATGCGCAAGTACGTCAAGAACGGCACCGTCGAGGCGTTCGAGCTGTGGGACCCGGCGAAGCTCGGCGCGCTCGCCGCGCAGACGGCCGTGGCGCTGGTCTCCGGGCAGATCACCGGGAAGGAGGGCGAGACCTTCAAGGCCGGCACGACCTCGTACACCATCGGCAAGGACGGGGTGATCAGCCTCGGCAAGCCGACCGTGTTCGACGCCAAGAACATCGACCAGTTCAACTTCTAGGGAGGCGACGGTACTTCATGCAGCGCGTCTGTTTCCTGCTCAAGGTCCGCCAGGACAGGATCGCCGAGTACCGCGAACGTCACGCCGCCGTGTGGCCCGAGATGCTCCGGGCGCTCTCGGCCACCGGCTGGCGCAACTACTCGCTCTTCCTGCGCGAGGACGGCCTGCTGGTCGGCTATCTGGAGACCGAGGACTTCTCGGCCGCCCTGGCCGGCATGGAGGCCGCCGAGGTCAACTCCCGCTGGCAGGCCGAGATGGCGCCGTTCTTCGAGTCCCTCGACGGCTCCCGCCCCGACGAGGCCATGAAACCGCTCACCGAGGTCTTCCACCTCGCCTGACGACGAAGGTCGCCGCCATGAACCGACGTACCCTGCTCGGCGCCGCACTCGCCGGGGCCACGGCGGCCCCCGCCCTGGCCGCCGGCACCGCCCGGGCCGCCGACCCGGGCCCCTCCCTCACCCGGACCGGCACCACGACCCTCGACGGCCAGGCCCTCTTCTTCGTCTCCTACGACGGGCTGGTCAACAACAACTCCTTCCAGAAGAACGGCCTGCTGACCTACAAGGGCCACCAGTACGCGGCCTGGTACACCGCCGACCGGAGCGCCGTCGTCGCCCGTCGCGCACTCGGCGCGAGCACCTGGTCCACCGCGAGGATCGGCCACACCCTGCGCTACGACGACTCCCACAACGTCATCTCCATGGGCGTCTCCGCCATCGACGGCCGGCTCCACCTCGACATGGACTCCCACAGCGACGGCTTCACCTACGTCAAGTCGGCCGCCGGACTCATGGACGACCCGGCCGGACTCAGCTGGACCGCGAGCCGCTTCGGCGCACCGCAGTCCACCCTCGACGGCCTCGCCCTCACCTCCCAGTTCACCTACCCCCAGTTCGTCTCCACGCCCGAGGGCCGACTCCAGCTCAGCTACCGCGTCGCCGTCTCCGGCAACGGCCGCAACGCGCTCGCCGAGTACGACGGCGTGAAGTGGACGAACCTCGGCGAGTGGTCCGGCTCCACGGGCATGTACACCAGCGAGCACGGCTCCAGCACCGCCCGCAACATGTACCTGCACGGCATCGACTACGACGTGAACGGCCGGCTGCACTCCCTCTTCACCTGGCGCGAGCAGAACGGCGCCGTGATGTGCTCCGGCGGCGGCATCACCAACCACGACACCGGTTACGTCTACTCCGACGACCGGGGCCGCACCTGGCGCAACGACGCCGGCACGGTCGTCGGTGCCACCGGCGGCGCCGACAAGGTGACCGTCACCGACGCGGGCCTGATCGTGGACCCGCTGAACCCGGACCACTCCCTGATGAACCAGGAGAGCCAGTTCACCGACTCCGCCGGCCGGCCGCACGCGATCATCTCCTACGTCCCCGGCCGCTTCGGCCAGTGCACGACGGACTACGTGGCCGACCGCACCGCCCACGGGCGCGCCTTCCACCTCCGCAAGGACGCCTCGGGCGGCTGGCGCAAGACGGAGATCCCCGTCCCGCTCGGCTCGAGCCAGCGCACCAAGCTGGTCCTGGACAAGTACGACAACGCCTACGCGGTCTTCCCGTTCGGGCGGATCGCCGCCGCGTCCAGGGCCTCCGGGTACACCGACTGGAAGCTGCTGTTCGACGGCAGCGGACTGAACGCCTTCGGCGAGGTCGTCGTCGACGAGACCCGCGTCGCGAAGGACGGCGTCCTGTCCTTCATGTACCAGGAGAAGTCGACCGGTACGACCCCTTCGGCGCTCCACGTCGTCGACTTCCGGCTGCCCGGCTGACCGGTCGGGCGGCGCGACGGGAGGGCGGTAATGTGAAGGCCTTCCCGCCGCAGAACCCGTTCGCTTTCGTTCCCCTGGAGGTCCCCGCCTGATGGCCCAGTCGGTGGGTATCAAAGACGTCGCCCGTGCCGCCGGAGTCTCCGTCGGCACGGTCTCCAACGTCATCAACCGCCCGGACACCGTCGCGACCGAGACCCGGGCCCGGGTGCTCTCCGCGATAGACCGGCTCGGCTATGTGCGCAGCGAGTCCGCCCGCCAACTGCGCGCGGGCCGCAGCCGGATCATGGGGCTGCTCGTCCTCGACATGGGAAACCCCTTCTTCGTGGACGTCGCCCGCGGGGCCGAGCGGGCCGCCCGGCGGTCCGGGCTCGGCGTGATGGTCTGCAACAGCGCCGAGAGCGTCGGCGAGGAGGCCGAGTACCTCTCCCTCTTCGCCGAGCAGCGCGTGCGGGGCGTGCTGCTCACCCCGGCCGACGCCACCGGCCGCAACATCGACTCCTTCCGCCGGCACGGCATCCCCTTCGTGCTGGTCGACCGGGTCTCCGAAGGCACCACCGAATGCTCGGTGTCCGTCGACGACGTCGCCGGCGGCGCGCTCGCCGTACGGCACCTCGTCGACGCCGGGCACCGCTCGATCGCCTACGTCAGCGGCCCGCCCGGCTTCAACCAGGTCCGCGACCGCCGCACCGGCGCGCTCGACGCCCTCGCCGAGGCCGGCCTCGGCCCCGAGCACCTGCGTGAGCTGCCCACCGAGCGGCTCGACGTCGCCGCCGGCCGGGACGCGGGCGCCCGCCTGCTCGGCCTCGCCGACCGTCCGACCGCCGTGTTCTGCGCCAACGACCTGCTCGCCCTGGGCGTGCTGCAGGCCATGTACGCGGCCGGCGTCAACGTCCCCGACGACCTGGCCATCGTCGGCTACGACGACATCGAGTTCGCGGCCGCCGCAGCGGTCCCCCTCACCTCGGTCCGCCAGCCCGCCGTCACCATGGGCGCCCTGGCCGCCGAGATGCTCCTGGAGGAGACCGAGGACGACGGGAGCGGCCACGAACACCGCCGGGTCGTGCTCCAGCCCGAGCTGGTCGTCCGCCGCTCCAGCCTCTCCGCCCGCTGACCGGCCGTTCAGCAGCGCTGTCCGCGCCGGTTGGGCGGCGGACGGTGATCCCTGGGCTCCGGCACCGCCAGGCGGTGTGCTGAACTGGGACGCGGCCAGACACACCGAGCGCCCCTGGAGCCCCTGTTGTCCCACCGCTACCGTCAGCCCGGCGTCGTCCTCACCGACCGACGCTTCACCGTGCCCCTCGACCACGCCGACCCGGCCGGGGAGACGATCGGGCTGTACGCCCGCGAGGTCGTCGCGAGCGACAAGGAACACCAGGACCTGCCGTGGCTGCTGTACCTCCAGGGCGGGCCCGGCTTCGGCGCCGACCGCTTCGTCGGCAAGCCCGGCTGGCTCGGCCGCGCGCTGAAGGAGTTCCGCGTCCTCCTCCTGGACCAGCGCGGCACCGGCCACTCCAGCCCCGTCAACCGCCAGACGCTTCCGCTGCGCGGCGGGCCCGCCGAACAGGCCGACCACCTCACCCGCTTCCGCGCCGACTCCATCGTCCGCGACTGCGAGCTGGTCCGCCGCGAGGTCACCGGCGGCGCCCCCTGGACCGTCCTCGGGCAGAGCTACGGCGGCTTCTGCGCCGTCACCTACCTGTCCTTCGCCCCCGAAGGCCTGGCCGCCGCCCTGATCACCGGCGGGCTGCCCTCCCTGGACGCCCACGCCGACGACGTCTACCGGGCGGCCTACCCGCGCATGGAGCGCAAGACCGCCGCGCACTACGCCCGTTACCCGCAGGACGTCGAACGCGCCCGCCGCATCGCCGACCACCTCCTCACCCACGAGGTGACCCTCCCGAGCGGCTACCGCCTCACCGTGGAGGCCTTCCAGAGCCTCGGCAGCCTCCTCGGCGGCAGCGAAGGCAGCCACCGTCTGCACCACCTCCTGGAGGACGCCTTCGTCCCCACCCCGCACGGCCCCGAGCTGTCCGACGCCTTCCAGGAGCAGATCCAGGGCCTGCTGTCGTACGCGAGCCACCCCCTGTACGCCCTCGTCCACGAGTCGATCTACGGGCAGGACAGCCGGCCCACCGCCTGGGCGGCGGAGCGGGTGCGCGCGGAGTTCCCGCAGTTCGACGCGGCGAAGGCGCTCGCCGCCGACGGCCCGCTGCCGCTCACCGGCGAGACCGTCCACCCCTGGCTGTTCGACGTCGACCCCGCGCTGCGCCCGCTGCGCGAGACCGCCGGACTCCTCGCCGCGCGCACCGACTGGACGCCCCTGTACGACCCGGCCCGCCTCGCCGCCAACGAGGTGCCGGTGGCCGCGGCGATCTACCACGACGACCTGTACGTCGACACCGCGCACTCCCTGGGGACGGCCCGCGCGGTGCGCGGCCTGCGCACCTGGGTCACCGACGAGTTCGAGCACGACGGCGTCCGCGCCGGCGGCCCCCGCGTCCTTGACCGCCTCCTCGCCCTGACCCGCGACGAGGTCTAGTGTGCGGACATGACCGAGCCGACGAGCGCCCAGCTCAAGCCGATGCCCGAGGACTGGCGGCGCGCGCTCGCCGTCGTCGCGCACCCGGACGACCTGGAGTACGGGTGCTCCGCGGCGATCGCCGCCTGGACCGACGCCGGCCGTGAGGTCGCCTATGTGCTGGCGACCCGCGGCGAGGCGGGAATCGACACCGTCCCGCCCGCCGAGTGCGGGCCGCTGCGCGAGCGTGAGCAGCGGGCGAGCGCCGCCGTCGTCGGCGTCACCGCCGTCGACTTCCTCGACCACCGGGACGGCGTGATCGAGTACGGCCCCGCGCTGCGCCGCGACATCGCCGCCGCGATCCGCCGGCACCGGCCCGAGCTGGTCATCACGCTGAACCACCGTGACACCTGGGGCGGCATCGCGTGGAACACCCCGGACCACGTCGCCGTCGGCCGCGCCACACTCGACGCGGCCGGCGACGCCGGGAACCGCTGGATCTTCCCCGACCTCACCGAGCAGGGCCTCGAACCCTGGAACGGCGTCCGCTGGGTCGCGGTGGCGGGCTCCGCGTCCCCCACCCACGCCGTCGACGCGACCCCGGGCCTGGACCGAGCCGTGGCCTCCCTGCTGGAACACCGCTCCTACATCAACGCCCTGACCGACGAGAACGCCGAAACCTACGCCCGCAACTTCCTCACAGAAGCAGCCCACTCAGTAGGCGAACGCTTCCACAACCGCCCAGCAGTAGCCTTCGAACTGTTCCCCCGCTGACCGCCACGTGAAGGGGCGCGGGGAACTGCGCGCCCGGCCACGACGGCGGGAGGCCGAAGGACGGCGCTTCGGCGCGCGGTAGGCGAGGGCGCTGTTGAACGCGGGGTGCGGCAGCACCGGGAAGGGGCGCGGGGAACTGCGCGAGCGGCCACGACGGCGGGTCGGCGGGGGACGGCGCTTCGGCGCGCGGACGTCGTGGGCGCTGTCGAGCCCGAGGGTGCGGCAGCACCGGTGAGGGGGCGCGGGGAACTGCGCGAGCGGCCACGACGGCGGGCCCGTGGGGGACGGCGCTCAACGAACCGCCTCTTATAGAGTCGGGCGAATGCGAGAACACACGGCGCCCCGCGCACACCTCCGCGGCGACTGCGCCAACTGCTTCGGCCTGTGCTGCGTAGCCCTCCCGTTCGCCCGCTCCGCGGACTTCGCGCTCGACAAGGACGCCGGCAAACCCTGCCCCAACCTCGCCGAGGACCACCGCTGCGGCATCCACGACCGCCTGCGGCAGAAGGGCTTCACCGGCTGCACGGTCTACGACTGCTTCGGCGCGGGACAGAAGGTCTCCCAGGTCACCTTCGGCGGCCTGGACTGGCGCACGGGCGGACGCGAGCAGATCCGCCGTATGACCGAGACGTTCCCCGTCGTCCGGCAGCTCCACGAGCTGCTGTGGTACCTGACCGAGGCGCTCGCCCACCCGGCGGCCCGCCCCGTCCACGACGAACTGCGCGCCATGCTGACGACGATCGACGACCTCACCCGGCTGACGCCCGGGGAACTGGCCGAGCTGGACGTCCCCGCGCACCGCCAGGACGTCAACGTGCTGCTGCTGAGGACCAGCGAGCTGGCGCGCGCCGGCATACCCGGGCGGGCGAAGCGGGAACGCCGGGGCGCCGATCTGATGGGCGCCCGCCTCAAGGGCGCCGACCTGCGCGGGGCGAACCTGCGCGGCGCCTGCCTGATAGCCGCCGACCTCACCTCCGCCGACCTGCGCGGCGCGGACCTCATAGGCGCCGACCTGCGCGACACCGACCTGACGGACGCCGATCTGACCGACGCGCTCTTCCTGACCCAGCCGCAGGTCGACGCGGCCCGGGGGAGCGCCGGCACCCGCCTGCCGGGGTCACTCGCCCGGCCCGCCCACTGGACCGGGCGGCCCTGACACGGCGGGCCGGGGCACGGGCCGCCGCTCCAGCCGCAGCCGCAGCCCCTCCGGCATCAGCGTCAGCCGCTCGGTGACCCGCAGCCGGTAGGCGGGGTCGGGCAGCAGCTCGTAGCGGCGCAGCAGCAGCCCCAGCACCAGCGTGGCCTCGTGCAGCGCGAACTGCCGTCCGATGCAGGCCCGCGCCCCGGTGCCGAACGGCTTGTAGGTGTGCGGGGCACGCGCCCGGACCGCCCCGGCGTCGAAGCGGTCCGGGTCGAACCGTTCGGCGTCCTCGCCCCAGACCTCGGGGTCGCGGTGCAGCATCGGCGTCAGCACCAGCGCCCAGCCGCCGCGCCGCATCGGATGCTCGCCGGCGAGCACGGTGTCCTCGCGGGCCTCGCGCGCGAACGCGGGCGCCGTGGGCCACAGCCGCAGCGACTCGTCCAACACCCGCCGCACGTAACGGAGTTTGGCGACCTGGTCGTAGCCGGGCGCCGGGGCGTCGCCCCACACCCGGTCCACCTCGGCGCGGGCGCGGGCGGCGACGCCGGGGTGGCGGGCGAGGTAGTACAGGGCGAAGGAGAGCGCGCCGGAGGTGGTCTCATGGCCCGCGACGAGGAAGGTGACGACCTGGCGGCGCACGTTGCGCGCGGAGAGGTGTTCGCCTGTCTCGGGGTGCGCGGTCCGCAGCATCCGGTCCAGCAGGTCGCCGCCGCCGGGACCGCTGTCGCGGCGGGCGCGCACCAAGTCGTCGACGGTGCGGTCGAGATAGGCGATATCCGCCTCGTTGCGGCGCGTGGCCCCTCTCAACAACCGTGGAGAGGGCACGGTGTTGAGCCGCTGGGCGTAGCTGAGCGCGCCCACCATCGCCGTCACGAACGGATGCGGACGGGAGCGTTCGAAGGAGCCGAAGTCGTGCCCGAAGCCGGTGCGGGCGATCGTCTCCAGGGTCAGTTTGGTCATGTCGCCCGGCACGTCGACGAGTCGGCCGGCGGCGAGTGCGCGGTCCCAGTGACCGGTGAGCCGTTCCGCCACGTCCAGCATCATCGGGTGGTAGGCGGCCATGGCCTCCCGGCTGAACCCCGGGGCGAGCACGTCGTGCGCCAACTGCCAGTTGGGCTCGTGGTTGTACGCCGTGAACAGCGCGTCGCCCGCGAGCGGCCGCAGGTTGGCGACGCCCAGCCCGACGTGCTTGGCGAACCGCTTCTCGTCCGCCATGTCGGCGGCGTACCGCGCGCCCCACACGAACACGAACTCCCGGCCGAAGGCGCGGCGCCGGAAGACCGGCCCGAGCCGTCGGGCGTGCCGCATGGAGTCCTGCAGCGGTGTGCGCAGACTCGCGCCGATCACGTCGCCGAGCAGCGGGAGCCGGTACGGCGGATGCGGGAGGCGGTCCAGCTCGGGCCACCCCAGCTCGGCGCCGCGGAACCCCGTCGGCGGACCGTCCCCGGCCGGCCCGGCCCCGCCGATCACCCCTGCTGTCGTCTCCGCCATGACGCGATCTCCCTTGATCCAGCGGCAGGTCGAGCGTGTTGTACGTGAGTTCAATAGCGCGCTCAGTGTCGTCCCGCCGCTGAACCGGCGTCAAGTAAGGTGCGGACATGGCCGCCAACCAGGGGCAGCGCGCACGGCGTCGGCTCAGCACCGAGGAGCGCAGGGAACAGCTCCTGTCGGTCGGCGCGCGCCTGTTCTCGGAGAACCCCTACGACGAGGTGTGGATCGAGCAGGTCGCCGAGATCGCCGGGGTCTCCCGGGGCCTGCTCTACCACTACTTCCCGACCAAGCGGGACTTCTTCGCGGCGGTCGTGGAGCGGGAGAGCGAGCGCATGCTGCGTCTGACGGCGGCGGTGCCGGGAGTCCCCGTCCGCGAGCAGCTGGCCGCCGGCCTCGACGCCTACCTGGAGTACGTCAGCGCCCACGCCCACGGCTACCGCGCCTTCCATCGCGCGGACGCGGCGGGCGACCTGGCGGTGCGCCGCGTCTACCGGCGCGCCCTGGCCGCGCAGGAGGAGCAGATCCTGACGGCGCTCGCCGCCGACCCCGAGTTCGGGCCGCTCTTCGGTGAGCGCCCGGACGTACGGCTGGCGGTGCGGGGCTGGCTCGCCTTCATCACGGCGGTGTGCCTGGAGTGGCTGCGCGGGGAATCGCAGGGACCGTCGCCCTCCCCGTCACCCTCGCGTGAGCAGGTACGGGAGCTGTGCGCGCGGGCGCTGCTCGGGGTCATCGCGGACTGACGTTGTTGGCGTACGCCCGGATCTCCGATAGCTTAGGCAAGCCTTACCTAAGGAGGTTCGGGATGAGTGACAGCCACGGCTGGGCCGCGGCGCCCGCCACGGCCGAGCGGGCCCGGTCGGTGCTCGCCGCCTCGTGGTCCTGCACGGTGACCGCGGACGGCGGACGCGAGGAGTTCGTCGGCGCGCACACCGCCGAGGAGGACGGACGGGTCCTGCTGCGGGTGCCCGAGGACAGCGCCCTGCTCACGGCGGCGATCTGCGCGCCGCGCGGCGAACCGTCCGCCGTGCTGGAGTTCGCCGACGTCGCACCCGTCCCCGTCCGCAGCCGGATCCGCGCCCGGCTCTGGCTGGCCGGCTGGTTCACCCCCGACGGCGACCGGCTCGCCTTCCGCGCCACCCGCGTCGTGCTGAAGCAGCCCTCCGGGGCCGTCGCCGTCGACCTCGACGAGTTCGCCGCGGCCGCGCCCGACCCGCTCGCCACCGCCGAGTCCCACCTGCTCACGCATCTCGCGGACGCCCACCCGGACGCCGTCCAGCGGCTCACCCGGCTCGTCCGCAGCGAGAGCCTGCAGGGCGTCGTGCGCGTCCAGCCGCTCGCCGTCGACCGGCACGGACTGACGCTGCGCATCGAGCGGACCGGGGCCCACGGCGACGTCCGACTGCCCTTCCACGCGCCCGCCGACGACGTCGGACAGCTCACCGAGCGCATGCACGCCCTGCTCGGGCAGGCCGCCGCGGCCGCCTGCCCGCGCGCCCTGCAGCGGCAGCGCACCGACGGCGACCGCTGACGCGACCGGCTCACCCCGCCCCGGGCGGCCGCCGCGTCCGGCAGGGCGCCGGTCATTCGGGGCGCTGTGCCGCGTCCTTCCGGGCGCGGCGCAGACGGCGGGGGAGGCGCAGGAAGCGGTGCACCCGCTCCTGGGCCCGGTACAGCCACGGCATGCGTTCGTGCTGCTCGCGGGTGGCGCGGTCGAGTTCCTCCAGCAGCCGGCGGGAGCGGTGCTCGGTGTCGAGTTCGTCGAGGATGCGGTTCACCTCGGTCAGCACCGCGCCGTGCAGCTGCCATTGCCGGGCGTCCTGCTGGAGCTGCTCAAGCAGCAGCTGGGCCAGCTTGTCGCGGGTGGCGGCGGCCTGCCGCAGCTCGGCCGTCAGACGTTCCTCGGCGGCGTCCGCGTTCGCACTGACCTGCGTGGTGACCAGCACGGCGAAGCTGACCACGGCGTCGGCGACCTCCGAGAGCAGCCGCTCCAGGGTGGCGCCCGTCTCGGCCGGGAAGAGCGGCTCCGGCTCCGCGTCCGGCGCGGTGAAGGGGTCGGGCTCGCGTTCCTTGGCCAGGTCGGTGAGGGTGCGGGCGAGCACCCGCAGCACGACCGTGCAGATCTCCAGCGTGTCCAGGCCCGTGCGCAGCACCACCCGGTGCAGCACGCCCTCCCGCACGCGCGGGTTCAGCCGCAGACTGTCCTCGGCCTGCCGCAGGGCCGCGTCCACCTCGATGATGTCGTGGTCGAGCCGGCGCGCCTCGTGCAGCCGGGCGGCGGCCTCCTCGGCGGGCGTGCGGCCGGCGGCCTGCTCTCCGACACGCAACATCAACTGCCGTACGCCGCGCGCCAGCCCTTCGATCGACTCGCCGGCCTCCTCCACCCACACCGGGGGCGGCAGCAGGAGGTTGATCGCGAGGCCGACGACGGCGCCGATCAGCGTCTCCAGCACCCGCGCCCACGCCGTGTTCCCGATGGTGGTCACGCCCAGCACCAGCATGGCGCTGATCGCCACCTCCTGGACGTACTCCTCGACCCGCACCAGATGCCCGACGGCCAGCGAGGCCACGATCACCAGCGCGAGGCTCCACCAGGTCAGCCCGACCAGCAGGCTGAACGCGATGGCCACCAGCACGCCGGCCACCACCGCGTTGACGCGCCGCACCCCGTTGGTGAGCGTCGCGAACAGGGTGACCTGGACGACGAGCAGCGCCGTGAGCGGCGCGGTGAGGGGGGCCGGCTCCGGGCTCAGCCGAAGTGCGATGACGTAGGCGATCGTCGCCGCTGCGGCCGACCGCAGGGCCCTGACGACCACGGGTTCCCGATGGCGCTTGACGAACCGTGCGAGCGGCGCGGTGCGCTCACGTACTTGTTCCATCCTTTGGCCAGTTCCCGTTCCTCACGGACCTCGAACGTCTCTTCGGCAACCTGGTGCGACGGGTCGCCGGCGGGATCCGGCCGCGGGGGCGGACGTCAGACGTCCAGCTTGTCGAGGAAGGCGGAGAGGTTCGCGGTGGTGCGCGCGATCTGCTCCTCCAGGGTGAGGCTCTCCTCGAACCGGCGGCCGCCGTCGGGGACGCGCTTGCCCCGGACGTAGAGGGAGCAGGCCAGGTCGGTGCACATGTACAGGCCCACCGAGTTGCCCTCGCGTCCCGCGGCGCCGGCCTTGCGGGCGGTCATCAGCGAGACGCCGCCGCCGGGGTGGGTGGTCATGCACAGCGAACACATGCTGCGGTGCAGGAAGCCGCGCTGGGAGGCCGGGAAGCGCATGGTGAGGCCGACGAGCCGCCCGCCCCGCTCGGTGACCAGATAGCTCCGGTCGGGAGCGCCGGGATCACGCCACCCCAGGAAGTCCAGATCCTCCCACGGCCGCTCCCCGAGATCCCGCGGCACAGCCAGCCGCTTGGCCTCCCCTTTGGAGCAGTTGACGAACGAGTCACGGATGTCACGCTCGCTGAGCGACTTCATGGGGGGAGCCTCCTGGACGCCGGAACACCGGCGATCGATACCGTCCTGGCCTAGGGGTCCTAGGTTCAGCGGAAGCATATGTAGGCCACGGGCGAGAAGACCAGTGAATTTACGTGACCCCATGCCCTCGGTGGCCGCCCTCCGTCGGTTCCGTGGCTGCGGCCGGGGGCCAGACGCCCGGGGTCAGTACGCCCAGCGCGTAGGCGCGGGCGACCAGTTCCGTACGGTTCGCCGCGTTCCAGCGGGTGGACAGGCGGCGCAGGTGGTAGGTCACGCCGTCCGGGGTGAGCCCGGTTTCCCGGGCGGCCCGGGCGGTCGTCGCGCCGCCGGCGAGCAGGGCCAGGATGCGGGCCTCGGCCGGCGTGGCGGGGGAGGCGGAGGGCCCGGCCGGGGGCTCGCGGTCGCCCAGGACGCGCAGCATGACCAGAAGCGCAGGCGTCGCGTCGACGGTGTCGCTCACCGGGTCCGCCGTCAGCTCGCCGTGGCGTTCCGCACCGTCGGGGCCGGGCCAGCGCACGGTCACCTGGTAGCGCGACCGGTGCCGCAGCCGCAGGGCCTCGGCGATGCGGTCCACCTGCGTCGCCTCCTCGGGGCGGAACAGGTCCAGCACCTCCCGGCCCCGGAGCCGCCCCGGCGATGTGCCGCACTCCGCCGCCATCGCCGGATTGGCGAGCAGCACGGCACCGTACACATCGCACACCGCGACCGGCACCGCGACCCGGTCGAACAAGGTCAGCGCCCGATTGCGCCAGACAACGGCGTCCCGACCGCCTGGACTCGTCCCGCCCGTCCCACTCACCCGCTGACCCGCTTCCTCGACCGGCCCCCCGCACCCCGGCGTCCCGTCAGCCCTGCCGCTCCCGGCACGCCCTGTTCGCCTCGGCCCAGCCTAATAACCGCCGGCGCGCCGGTCCGCAAGGCCTCCGGCGGGGTTTCCACTGCACGATCGTGTAGTGGCGGGGTGCGGGTGCCGCGGGGAAGTGGATCACGCTGTTGTGCGGTACGTCCGTACAGTGAAAGGCAGTTGTCGCGCCATGCCCCCCACCGCGCCGCACCCGCACGCCGTCGACGCCCCCGCGGGCGTCCCCGTCGTCGACATCTCGGCCACCGGCCCCGGCCTCACCCCCGTCCAGCAGGTCATGGACCTCATGCGGGAGCACGGCTCGGTGCTGCTGCGCAGGCTGCACGGGCGGGACGCCCTGTTCGTCTCCGACCTCGACCTGGTCGCAGAGCTGGCCGACGAGCAGCGCTTCGCCAAGGCCGTCGGGCCCGCCCTGGAGAACGTCCGCGAGTTCGCCTCCGACGGCCTGTTCACCGCCTACAACGACGAGCCCAACTGGGCGAAGGCGCACGACATCCTGATGCCGGCGTTCGCGCTCGGCTCGATGCGCACGTACCACCCGGTGATGCTGAAGGTCGCCCGCCGGCTCATCGACGCCTGGGACGGCGCCGCCCGCGCCGGGCAGCCGGTCGACGTGCCCGACGACATGACCCGGATGACCCTCGACACCATCGGACTGGCCGGGTTCGGCTACGACTTCGGGTCCTTCGAGCGCGACGAGCCCCACCCCTTCGTCGAGTCGATGGTCCGCTGCCTGGAGTGGAGCATGACCCGCCTCGCCCGGGTCCCGGGCGGGGACTACTCGGCCGCCGACGCCGCCTTCCGCGACGACTCCGCCTACCTCGCCCAGGTCGTCGACGACGTCATCGCCGCCCGCACCGGCGCCGGCCCGCAGGACGGCGCCGAGGACGGCGACGACCTGCTCGGGCTGATGCTCACCGCCCGGCACCCGGCCGACGGCGCCACCCTGGACCCCGTCAACATCCGCAACCAGGTCATCACCTTCCTCATCGCCGGCCACGAGACCACCTCCGGCGCGATGTCCTTCGCGCTGTACTACCTCGCCAAGCACCCCACCGCGCTGCGGCTCGTGCAGCGCGAGGTCGACGCCCTGTGGGGCGACACCGCCGACCCCGAGCCGACCTACGACGAGGTCGGACGGCTGGCGTACACCCGGCAGGTCCTCAACGAGGCGCTGCGGCTGTGGCCGACGGCCGCCGTCTTCAGCCGGCAGGCCCTCGAGGACACCGTGCTCGGCGGGCGCGTCCCGCTCAAGGCCGGGCAGGCCGTCCTCGTCCACGCGCCGATGCTCCACCGGCAGCCCGTCTGGGGCGACAACCCCGAGCTGTTCGACCCGTCGAGGTTCACTCCCGAGGCCGAGGCGGCCCGGCCCGTGCACGCCTTCAAGCCGTTCGGCACGGGTGAACGGGCCTGCATCGGACGGCAGTTCGCCCTGCACGAGGCGACCATGCTGCTGGCCATGCTGGTCCACCGCTACCGGCCGAACGACCACGCCGACTACCGGCTCACGGTGAAGGAGACCCTCACCCTCAAGCCCGAGGGCTTCACCCTCACTCTCACCCCGCGCACCCCCGCCGACCGCGTCCACCCCGCACTGCCGGGCACACCACGCGCCGAGGCCGCCCGCACGACCGACGCCCGGGCGCTCCCGGCACGGGTGCGGCCCGGCACCGCCGCGCTGTTCCTGCACGGCAGCAACTACGGCACCTGCCGCGAGTTCGCCGCGCAACTCGCGGACGAGGCAGCTGAGATCGGGTGCGACATCCAGGTCGCCGCGCTGGACGAGTACGCCGGCGGCCTGCCCACCGACCGGCCCGTCGTCATCACCGCCGCCTCCTACAACGGCCGCCCCACCGACGACGCCACCGCCTTCGCCGCCTGGCTGGAGGAGACCCACGACCTGGCCGACGTCACCTACGCCGTCCTCGGCGTCGGCGACCGCAACTGGGCCGCCACCTACCAGCACGTCCCCACCCGCGTCGACGAGCGTCTCACCGCACTCGGCGCCACCCGCCTCACCGACCGCGCCGCCGCCGACGCCTCGGGCGATCTCCCCGGCGCCGTGAGGGAGTTCACCGCCCGGCTGCGCACCGCCCTGCTGGAGCGGTACGGCGACCCGGAAGCCGCCGCCACCGCCCCGGACGCCGAGGAGCCCACCGCCGCCTACGAGGTCCGCACCCTCACCGGCGGCCCGCTCGACGCCCTCGCCGCACGCCACGGCCTCACGCCGATGACGGTCACCGAGGCCCGCGACCTCACCGCGCCCGGCCACCCGCGACGCAAGCGGTTCCTGCGCCTCGCCCTGCCCGAGGGGACCTCCTACCGCACCGCCGACCACCTCACCGTGCTCCCCGCCAACGCCCCGGCGCTCGTGGAGCGCGCCGCCGCCGCGTTCGGCGTCGGCCTCGACACGGTCCTGGACATCCGCGCCACCCGCCCGCGCCGCGACGGCCTCGCCGTGGACCGGCCGCTGACGGTCCGCCAACTCCTGGCGCACCACGTCGAGTTGCAGGAGCGTCCGAACGCCGCCCGGCGTGCCGCCCTCGCCGAGGCCAACCCCTGCCCGCCGGAGCGCGGGGCCCTCACCGCCCTCACCGAGGACGACCCGCGCACCCTCGTCGAACTGGTGGAGGACCACCCGGCGCTGCGCGGCGCCCTCGACTGGCCGGCCCTGCTCCAGCTGCTGACGCCGCTGCGCCCCCGCCATTACTCGATCTCCTCCTCGCCCGCCGTCGACCCCCGCCACGCCGACCTCATGGTCTCGCTGCTGGAGGCGCCCGCCCGGTCCGGCAACGGCGTCTACCGGGGCACCGGTTCGAGCCATCTCGCCGGGCTCTCGGCCGGCGACACCGTGTACGCGCGCGTCCAGCCCTGCCGGGAGGCGTTCCGCGTCGACACCGCCGGCCCGACGGCCACGCCCGTGATCATGGTGGCGGCCGGCACCGGCCTCGCCCCCTTCCGCGGAGCCGTCGCCGACCGTGTCGCCGCCCTCGCGTCCGGCGCCCGACTCGCCCCGGCGCTCTGCTACTTCGGCTGCGACGCGCCCGACGCCGACTTCCTGCACGCCGGGGAGCTGCGCGCCGCCGAGACGGCCGGGGCCCTCTCCCTGCGCCCCGCGTTCAGCGCCGCACCGGAGAACGGCGCGCTGTTCGTCCAGCACCGCATCGCCGCCGAGGGCGACGAGGTGTGGCAGCTCCTCACCGCCGGGGCGCGGGTCTATGTGTGCGGCGACGGGACCCGGATGGCGCCCGGCGTGCGCGAGGCGTTCCGTACCCTGTACCGGGACCGCACACCCGGCGCCGACGACCCGGCGGCGGAGGCATGGCTGGACGAGCTGATCGCGAACGGCCGGTACGTCGAGGACGTGTACGCCGCCGGCTGACACACGGGACGGGGTGGGGCGAGTGACGGACTCCTGGGAACGCGCCCTGCGCTGCCTCGAGGCGGTCGGCATCCCGTCCGGCCGCCTCGCCGGCGTCCGCCCGCTCGACGGCGGCACCTACAACACCGTCGAGGAGCTCCGCCTCACGGACGGCACCCGGTACGTCCTCAAGGTCGCGCCCACCGCGCCTGGCCTGCGCTACGAGCGCGAACTGCTCGTATCCGAGGCCGAGTTCTACCGTGCTGCGGCCCGGGCCGGCGTGGCGGCGCCCCGGGTGGTGACGCTCGACGGGCCGCACCTGCTGATGACCGCCTGCCCCGGCACCCCCTGGGACGAAGACCTCACGGCGACCCAACGGGATCACCTGCGAGCCGAGTTGGGCCGCCAGGTCGCCCGCCTGCACGAGATCGCCGGACCCGGCTTCGGATACCCGTCCCAGGCCCTCGGGCCGCTCGCCCCCGACTGGCGCACCGCGTTCACCGCGATGCTCGACGCCGTCCTCGCCGACGCCCGCGACCACCGCGCCCGGCTGCCGCGCCCCGCCGACGAGATCGCCGACGTGCTGCGGACCGCGTACGACGCGCTGGACGAGGTCGTCTCGCCCCGCGCGGTCCACTTCGACCTGTGGTCGGGGAACATCCTGGTGGACCGCTCGGCGGGGGAGCCGCGCATCGGGGGCCTGATCGACGGCGAGCGCATGTTCTGGGGCGACCCGCTCGCGGACTTCGTGTCCCTGGCGCTGCTCGGCGACATACGCGACGACGAGTCCTTCCTCGCCGGCTACCGCGAGGCGGGTGGACGCGCCGTGTTCGACCGGCCCGCGTGTCTGCGGCTCGCCCTGTACCGCGCGTACCTCTATCTGATCATGCTCACGGAGACCGTGCCCCGGGCCGTCGACGAGGGCCGCGACCGGTGGACCCGGGAGACCGTGTCTCCCCGGCTCCTCGCGGCCCTGCGGGAGATCGGGAGCGCGCGCTGAGGGTTTCGGCGGCAGGGGCGGAGGTACTCGCGGAGGGATCCACACGTGAGGAGGACGCAGTGGCCGACCAACGCCTCGAAGGACCCGGCGAGAACGGCGCACCCGTGCCGCGCGACCTGCCCGACCAGCAGGCCACGGCCGGCGAGGACCCCTGGGACGTCGCATCCGCCCGCTCGGGCGGGACGGCGGACAGCGAGGGCGCGCCGGAGGAGGAGCCCGCCGACGTCCCCGACACGGACGAAGCGGGCACCGGCCCCCAGGGCGCCCCGAAACAGGCCACGGTCCACCCGGAACACCCCGTTCCGGAGGAACCGGCCGACTGAGTCACGCGCTCACGCCGACGGACTGCCGCCCACCCGCCTCGAAGCGACTGGGCGGCAGTCCGTCGGCCTGACGTCATCCCACCTTCCGCCCCCGCAGCGGCTCCGTCGCCTCGCCCGCACCGGCGCGCATGCCGAGGACGAACTCCTCCAGCACCTCCGTCGCCGTGTGCTGCGGACGCCAGCCGAGCTCCACGCGGGCCCGGGTGCAGTCCATCAGGGGGAGACGCAGGACCGCGTCGAACAGGTGCGGGGACGCGGGCAGCAGGTGCAGGTTCCACGCCGCGGCGATGGCCGAGCGGGCCGCCGTGCGGGGCAGCCGCACCGTACGGGCGTCGAACATCTGGCCGAGGAGTTCCGCGTCGACCGGCGGATCGGCGGCCAGGTTGAACGCCCCGCGCACCTCGGTCAGCACCGCGAGCCGGTACGCCTCGGCCGCGTCGTCCGTGTGCAGGGCCTGGACCCGCAGGCCCGGTATGTCGGGCAGGAACGGCAGGAGCTCGGGGCGCGCGATCGACCCCGGGAGGAAGCGCCCGCCGAAGATCCGGCGCTGCTCGCTGGCCGACTCGCGTTTGAAGAGGAACGCCGGACGCATCCGCACCACCCGCACGTCCGGGCGGTCGCGCTCGAAGGTGTCCAGAGCCCGTTCCAGATAGGCCTTCTCACGGCAGTACGCGGCGTCCGGCCAGCCGTGCGTGGGCCAGGACTCGTCCACCGCCCGGTCCTTGGGGCCCGGCGAGTACGCGCCCACCGACGACGCGTGCACCAGGACGGGCACCCCGGCCGCCGCCACCGCCTCGAAGACCCGCATGCTGCCCAGGACGTTCGTCCGCCACGTCAGCGCCGGATCGTGCGTCGGCTGGAAGGCCCAGGCCAGATGCACCACCGCGTCCGCGCCCTGGAACACCTCGGCCAGGGCGCCCGAGCCGGCCTCGCCGGAGCCCAGGTCGACCGTCGCCCACCGCGTCTTCGGCGGCGCCTGGTCGGGAACGCGCCGGGCCACCCCCACCACCGACGCGACCTGCGGATCCTCTGCCAGGTGCCGCACCACGCTCGTGCCGACGTTGCCCGTCGCGCCCGTGACGACGACCTTCATGCCAGACCCGTCGCTCACCGTCGTCTCCTCTCGCCCGCGTCGCTCGACCGGAGCGCCCGGCCGACTGGCGCGACCCGAGTACCCACGCCTGCACGGGCCAAGAGAAGCGGGCCGGGCATGCGAAAGCCCCGACCGTGACGGGGGAATCACGGCCGGGGCGGTCCGAAGGTGGGTGCGGACGGCGGTCGCCTCTCGGCGAAAGGCTCCACAGGGCTTCAGCCGAACGATCGTCCCTGTGGGCGAATGGTGAGGCCCGGGGACACTGTCCCGTCCGCACCCACGGTCCGTTCAACGGGCGACCCAGCGCCGGTGTTCCCCCGGATCGTCCCCGTTCGCGGTGATCCGCGTCACTCGCGCATATGCACTTCCCCGGACCCCGGCAGCGCCTCCGCCCACAGGTTCTCCGCCTGGAGCAGCAGCGACCCCAGCACGGCCGTGTGCGCCGCGCCCTGCCCGGCGTGGTCGCGCAGCGCCTCCTGAAGCTGCCCGCGCAGCTCCGCCATCTCCGCGTCGCGCTCCTCCGCGCTCTCGCCGTTCGGCGGCCCCTCGCCCAGCAGCCGTCGCGCCTCGCTCTCGCACGCGTCGCCGATCAGCTCCAGCAGCCGGGAGTACACCCGCAGCGCCGCCGCCTCGGGCGGAGCCGGCGCCCGGTCGTCGTCGGCCGCGACGACCAGGGTGCGGGTGAGGGCGATGACATGGTCCGTGACCCGTTCCCAGCGGGCGTCCTCCGCCTCCGGGGGCACGTCCAGCGGCACCCGGTGCAGCACCCGCAGCGGCCCGCCGGTCAGCCGCAGGCTCTCCCTGCACCAGCCGCGCGCCGCCCGCAGCCCGTCCCGGCGCCGCTCCAGCCGGGAGGCCGCGCTGGACCAGCGGACGGCCGTCGACTCGTCCCAGTCGCCGTCGCGCAGCCCCTCGGCCACCGAACGCAGCACCTCGCCCGCCTCGTGCGGCAGGCACGCCAGGTTCTCGCGCACGTCCCGCAGGTGCACCGGCGGCAGCACGAAGGCGTTCACCGCGACCCCGATCAGCGCGCCGATCGCCGCCTGCTCCACCCGGTGGCCCACCGCCGACACCGACACCGCGCCGGAGGCCACCGTGAACACCGCCGTCGTCGCCGCGTAGATGCCCTGGTCGCCGAAGCGCGGCCAGTGCGACATCAGCATCAGCAACGGCACCGACAGCGCGAGCGCGCCCAGTGTGTCGTCGGTCAGGGCCTGCGCCCCGGAGGCGAGCAGCGTGCCCGCGCAGATCGCCGCCAGCTGCTGGGCGGCCTGGCGCAGCGAGCCGTACACCGTGGTCTGCACCAGCACGATGGCCACCCAGGGCGCCATCAGCGCCATCGGGTCGCCCAGCCAGTCGCCCGCCACCAGCCAGGCGATCACCGCGGCCAGCGCCGCCTTGAAGGCCTGCACGAGCAGGTCGCGTTCGCGTCCCGGACCGCCCCAGGCCGCCTTCGCCGCCCTGCGCGCGCCGCGGGCCTCACGGCGTACGGACTCACCCCAACGTGTCACGGGCACGTCCGTCCCGTGTGTCGTGACCCGTACGCTCATGCCAGCGGACTGTCCGCCAGCGAGGCCAGCAGCTGCTCGGGGTCGGCGTAGACCGCCTGTGCGCCGGCCTCCTCCAGGTCCGCGCGAGGGATGCCCCCGCACAGCACGCCCACGCAGGTCACGCCGGCCTTGGTGCCCGCACGCATGTCCCACACGGTGTCGCCGACGAGCACCGCCCGCTCGGCGGGCACCCCGACCAGCTCCAGCGCGTGCTCGATGGGCTCCGGGGCGGGCTTGCCCTCCTCGACGTCGTCCGCGCTCGCCGTGGCGGCGATCGCCTCGTCGGCGTCGATGGCGCGGCGCAGCGCCGACAGCTCGGCCCCGCTCGCCGAGGTGGCGAGGACGACCGTCCAGCCGTCGCCGTGCAGCCGCTTCAGCAGCGCACCCGCGTCCTTCAGCGCGGGCAGCCGGTCGAAGTACTGCGCGTAGAGGGCCTTGTGGGCGGCGCTCAGCTCGTCGGCCTCGCCTTCGTCCCGGCCGTCGCCGAGCAGATGGGCGACGAGGTCGGCGGACCCGAGCCCGATGGCCCGGTGCACGGCGTGCATGGGCACCCGGTGCCCGGCCTGGCGGAAGGCCTCCCACCAGGTGACGACGTGCAGGTGATTGGTGTCGACGAGGGTGCCGTCGACGTCGAAGACGGCGGCGCGTTCCATCCGTGGTCCTTTCTCCGGCGGGCTCCGGCCGGAGCCGTCGGCCCGGGTACCCAGCACACCCCGCGTCAAGCCCACCCCGTGCCTGTTCCGTGCCTGTTCCGTGCCTGGTCGGTGCACGTTCGCGGCGGCCCGCGCTCCCCGGCTCGGACGATGGCCGTCCGGGACCCTCCAGCACCCCGCCGACGAGCAGGCACCCCAGTTCTCAGGCGCCGGCCGCGCCCGGCTGCGGGCGGCCCTCCCGCGTCCAGGTCAGCAGGGCGTCCAGCGGCCAGGTCGTCACCACGCGCTCCGGGGGGACCTCGCACTCCTCCGCCCGCGCGCAGCCGAGGATCTGCCAGTCCAGCTGGCCGGGGGCGTGGGCGTCGGTGTCGATGGACAGGAGCGCGCCCGACGCGACGGCGCGGCGCAGCAGACGGCGGGGCGGGTCGAGGCGCTCGGGGCGGCTGTTGATCTCCACGGCCGTGTTCGACTCGGCGCACGCGGCGAACACCTCGTCCGCGTCGAACTGCGACTCCGGCCGGCCCCGCCCCGTCACCAGCCGCCCGGTGCAGTGACCCAGCACGTCCGCGTGCGGATCGCGGACCGCGTTCACCATCCGCCGGGTCATCGCACGGGACTCCATGCGCAGCTTGGAGTGCACGGACACCACGACCACGTCGAGCCGCTCCAGCAGCTCCGGTTCCTGGTCGAGCGAGCCGTCGTCGAGGATGTCGCACTCGATGCCGGTCAGCAGCCGGAACGGCGCCCAGGTCGCGTTCAGCTCCTCGACCACGTCCAGCTGGCGGCGCAGCCGCTCCGGCGACAGCCCGCGCGCCACCGTCAGACGCGGTGAGTGGTCGGTGAGCACCGCCCACTCGTGGCCCAGCTCGGCCGCCGCCCGGCCCATCTCCTCGATCGGGCTGCCGCCGTCGGACCAGTCGGAATGCAGATGGCAGTCGCCGCGCAGCAGCGCCCGCAGCCGTGCGCCGCCGTCCGTGAGCGGCCCGCCGACCTCGCCCTCCAGCCGCTCCAGATAAGCCGGCGTCCGCCCGTCGAGCGCCTCGCGCACCACCTGCGCGGTCTTCGGGCCGACGCCCTTGAGCTGCTCCAGCGTCCCCGCGCCCGCGCGTCGCTCGACCTCACCGGCGGGCAGCCGCCGCAGCGCTCCGGCCGCGCCGCGGAAGGCCCGCACCCGGTACGTCGGCGCGAGGGACCGCTCCAGCAGGAAGGCGATCCGCTCCAGAGCATCGACGGGATCCATCGCCACCTCCGCACTCCCGGCTTCCCCGGCAGTCCCCAGACTTGCGCGACTCGGCCCGGCCCGCACCGCGGGCCCCGGCGGTTTGTCCCGTACGCACCCGGGTACTGCGGCCTCCCCAGCCCCGACGCCCGCGCGCGATCCCGAGGAGGCCGCCGATGACCGCTCCGACCGCACCGCGTCCCAGGGTGGCCCTGGTCACCGGCGCCGACTCCGGCATCGGCCGGGCCACCGCCGTACGCCTGGCCGAGGCCGGGATGGACGTCGGCATCACCTGGCACACCGACCTCAAGGGCGCCGAGGAGACCGCCGAGGAGGTGCGGGCGCACGGCAGGCGGGCGGCGGTCGCCCAGCTGGACCTGACCCGGCTGCCCACCGCGGCCGGCACCGTCGACGAGCTGTGCGACCGGCTCGGCCGGGTCGACGTGCTCGTCAACAACGCCGGCACCGGCACCATGACCCCGTTCCTCGACCTCGAACTCGACGACGTCCGCCGGGTGCTGGACGTCGACCTGGTCGGGCCCTTCCTGTGCGGGCAGAAGGCGGCGCGGCACATGATCCGGCAGGGGGACGGCGGCCGGATCGTCAACGTCACCTCCGTCCACGAGCACCAGCCCCGGGTCGGCGCGGCCCCCTACTGCGCCGCCAAGGGCGGGCTCGGACTGCTCACCCAGGTGATGGCGCTGGAGCTGGCCGAGTTCGGCATCACCGTCAACGCGGTCGCGCCCGGTGAGATCGCCACGCCGATGACCGGGCAGAAGGACGCCGACGTGCACGCCGTCGACCGCCCCGGCGTCCCGCTGGGCCGCCCCGGCGACGCCCGAGAGGTCGCCGCCGTCATCGCCTTCCTGGCCGGGCCCGACGCCTCGTACGTCACCGGTGCCTCGTGGAGCGTGGACGGCGGCATGCTGCGGATGGGGCCGCAGGCAGGGTCCCATCTGGAGAGCGACGCATGGCGCCGCCCCTGAGCCGCGGCGCCGGGGCGCCTCGCCGGGCGGCGCAGAGCGCGCCGGGAGGCGTCCGGGGCGCCGCGAGGAGAACGCGAGAACTCCGATGAGACTGCGCACGAGCCACAGCGACCGACCCGGCTTCGGCAGGGTCCGCTGCGGCCGCGGCTTCCGCTACCGGGACCAGCGCGGCGACCCCGTCACCGACCCCGGGCACCTGGAGCGCATCCGCGCTCTGACCATCCCGCCCGCCTGGCGCGACGTGTGGATCAGCCCCTGGCCCAACGGCCACCTCCAGGCCGTCGGCACCGACGCCGCCGGCCGCCGCCAGTACCTGTACCACGAGCTGTTCCGCGCCCGGCAGGAGCAGGCCAAGCACGAGCACGTCCGCCAGGTCGCCCGCGCCCTGCCCGAGCTGCGCGCACAGGTCCGCGCCGACCTCACCGGGCGCGGCCTGAGCCGGGCCCGGGTCACCGCCTGCGCCGTGCGCCTGCTCGACCTCGGCTTCTTCCGCATCGGCAGCGACCGGCACACCCGCGCCAGCGAGACGTACGGCCTGACGACGATGCTGCGCGAGCACGTCACCTGCGGCCACGGCGAGCTGGCGTTCTGCTTCCCCGCCAAGGGAGGCGCCGAGATGGTCCGCGCCCTGGTGGACGACCAGGCGCACGCCGTGGTCCGCGCGCTGCTGCGCCGCCGCCGCGGCGGGGACCGGCTGCTGGCCTTCTACGAGGGCGGCGGCTGGCACGACCTGCACGGCGGCGACCTCAACGAGGCGCTGCGGCGGCTGGCCGGCACCGAGATCACCGCCAAGGACTTCCGCACGTGGCACGCCACGGTGCTCGCCGCGGTCGCCCTCTCGGTGACCACGGGGGAGGCCCGTGCCACCGCCGCCGCCCGCAGGCGGCAGACCGCGCGGGCCGTGCGGGAGGTCAGCCGGTACCTCGGCAACACCCCCGCGGTGTGCCGGGCCTCCTACATCGACCCGCGCCTCTTCGAACTCTTCGACCAGGGCCGTACCGTCGCCCCGGCGCTCACCCGGCTGGGCGAGCACGGGGACTTCGGACGGCCGGCGACGCAGGGCGGGGTCGAGGCGGCGGTGCTGGAGCTGCTCGAAGCGTGAACCGGAGCGTGATCCAACACCTCACGCCGGTCGGTGTCGCTCTACTCTCGATGTCATGACCGAAAGTGCGAGCCCTTACATCTCCCACCCGCGGGTGACGGTGCTCGGAGTGCAGCCGGGCACGTCGCCGTTCCGCATCGTGGAAATCGACGGCCAGGTGGTCGGTGAGGCGAGGACCGTCACCGACGTCCTGCAGACAGCCGCCGCGTTCGGCGTCACGGTCCACGACCTGGACGACCCGGACGTGGTGCGCTGGGTAGGCGGCGACCGCTACACCTGGTCGCCGCGCTGACCCCGGCCACCGCCGCGGGCGTCAGGCGCGCCGCACGCGCGCGTGCACGGCCCGGCTCATCCGCCGCCCGATGAGCAGGTAGCCGATCAGGGCGCCGGTCGTGTTGAGGATGACGTCGTCGATGTCGAAGGCGCGTCCGGTCACCAGCGCGCCCTGCGCGCACTCCACGAGCAGCATCACCGTCGCCGTGAGCAGCAGCACGCGCAGCACACCGCGCGTCTGCGGCGCGACCACCGGCACCAGCACGCCGAACGGCACGCCCAGCAGCAGGTTCCCGCCGATCTGCTTCACCGCGTCGCGCAGTTCCGGCTGGTCCAGGTAGGCGCGCAGGGAGCGCCCCGGCTTCATGTTGGTGTGGATGAGCGCCTCGGAGGCGGGGGAGGGCTCCAGGGTGAGGCGGGCGAGCACGACCGCGAAGCCCACCATGAACGCGAAGGCGGCGAGCATGGCCAGGGCCCGCAGCGGGAGCGGCAGCGGCCGGCGCTCGGGCCGGGACCGACGCCCGGCTTTCCGCTCCTGCCGCTCCGTCCGCTGCGCCGGCTCCGGACGCGCCGGGGGCGCCGCGGTCGCCGGTTTCCCGGATCCGGCGGTGCGCAGGCGGAACATGCTCCGCGCGCGCTCGGCGGCGGTCCGCGGAGAGAGAGCTGCCCGTGCCATGCGGTCCTCCAGTCTTCAACTTCGCTGCGTGATAGCGCGGTTACCCGCGAACGATCCGAGAATGCCGCCGGTCCCGCCCGAGGTCAGGCGCCGTAGGAGACGCGCACCTCCTTGAAGCCGAGGGAGCGCAGCAGGCCCTGGAGCATGTCGGTGGTGTTGGCCTCGGCGCGCGCGGTCAGCCCGCTGTCCTTCGCCGCGTCGCCGATGTGCTTGACCGCCAGCTTCTGCACGGCCTGCTCGCCGTTGGGGTTGTCCGAGAACAGGTCGCCCAGGCGGTCGAGGAGGCCGCGCTGCTTGGACACGGCGTAGGAGCGGTCGGGGTCGAGGGCCGGGGTGCCCAGCCGCGCGTGCGGCAGCCGGAGCGTCGCCGACGTGCGGTCCTCGTCGACCGTCACGTCCTTGTCGCCGACCTGGCCGAGGTCGACGTAGGCGTCCACGGTGCCCGCCCCGACGTACAGGGTGCGGGTGCCGCGGACCGCGTCGGGCAGGAACTTCGCGTCCTTCTCCAGGTCCACCACGACCTGGAAGTTGCCCGAGGCGGCCTCGTAGCGGCTCATGTCCTGGATGGACTGGAGCAGGGCGGGGCCCGTCCGGTCCCGGGTCTCGGTGCCGAAGAAGTCCCGCAGTCCTGGCAGCAGGCTCAGCCGGATCCCGGCGAACATCACGGCGAGCACGACCACGACGGCCGTGAGCGCCTTCGCCCAGCCGGGCATGCGCCTGGGCGCGCTCTTGATGGAAGTCGTCATGTCGACGCTCCTCCTTCCTGCTCACCGGATGCCCGCCAATCCCCGTGTCAGACGGCGTTGTTGAGGAGCTGTGACGAAGGGGGGCGGCGTACGGCGGGCGAGCGGGCCCTGAGGGAGTCCGCGCGGCGCCCGTCCGGGAGGTGTCCCGCCTCACGGGACCGTGAGGATGACGGGGCGGGGAAGATCCGTCAGCATGTGAGATCGGAGCAGGAGAGCCCGCCGGACCGAGGTCATGCGAGGAGCCGATCGTGCGAGACATCTCCGTGTTCAGCGGCAGCGCCCATCCCGAGCTGGCCGCCGAGGTCTGCGCCCATCTCGGCGTCCCCCTGAGCCCCACGCGGGTGAGCAGGTTCGCCAACGACTGCCTGGAGGTCCAGCTCCAGGCCAACTGCCGGGAGCGGGACGTCTTCCTGGTCCAGCCCCTGGTCAGGCCCGTGCAGGAGCATCTGGTGGAGCTGCTGCTGATGTGCGACGCGGCCCGTGGCGCGTCCGCCGGCCGGATCACCGTGGTGATGCCCCACTACTCCTACGCCCGCTCCGACAAGAAGGACGCGCCCCGTATCTCGCTGGGCGGGCGGCTGGTCGCCGACCTGATGGCCGCCGCCGGCGTCCACCGCGTCCTCGCCATGACGCTGCACGCCCCGCAGGTGCACGGCTTCTTCTCGAATGCCGGTCGACCATCTGCACGCCCGACGCGAGCTGGCCGCCCACTTCCGCCGTCACGACCTCTCCCGCACCACCGTCGTCTCGCCCGACCTGGGCAACGCCAAGGAGGCCGCCGCCTTCGCCCGGATGATCGGCGCCCAGGTGGCGGCCGGCGCCAAGCAGCGCTATCCGGACGACCGGGTCAGCATCAGTTCCGTGATCGGGGAGGTCGCGGGGCGGGACGTGATCGTCCTGGACGACGAGATCGCCAAGGGCAGCACCGTGCTGGAACTGCTGGACCGGCTGAGGGAGCTGGGGTCGCGGTCGGTCCGCGTGGCCTGTACGCACGGCCTGTTCGCGGCCGGGGCGCTCAAGCGGCTCAGCGAGCAGCCCGACGTGCTGGAGATCGTGTGCACGAACACCGTGCCGGTGCCGTCCGAGGAGCACACGGACAAGCTGCGGATCCTGTCCATCGCGCCGGCGCTCGCGGAGGCCGTGCGCCGCATCCACAACGGGGAGTCGGTCAGCGCCCTGTTCGAGGGGCCGCGGGACTGACGGGCGGGGGCGCGTTCGAGGGTGCCCGGGAGGGCATGCCGAGGGTGGTCCGCAGGGTCATAACGAACCGGAGGCGGCCCCGGGCCGTTCCAGGGCGGCGTCCAGGGTCGGTGCGGGGGGCAGCAGCCGCGACAGGCCGGTGGCCCGCAGGACGCGCAGGGTCAGCGGGTGGGCGCAGACGAGGTGCAGATGCCCGCCGCGGTCCACGACCCGGCCGCGGGCGCGGTACAGCAGGCGCAGCCCGGAGCAGTCGAAGAACTCGATCCCGCTCAGGTCGATCACGACCCGGGGGCCGGGCGACGCCGTGGCGGCGTCGAGGTGCGGGCCGATCTCGGTCGCGGCGAGGAGGTCGATCTCTCCCCGGAACTCCAGCACCGTGTACCCCCGGTCCTCACGGACGCGCAGATGCGGGGTGTCCGCGGTGGGTTCCTGCTGCACGACGACATCGCCTCCAACACCGCGCTCCACCGGTCGGGAGCCTCCAACGGCGGGGGAGCGCACAGCAGTTCCCCGCCCCAGCAAGTTACCCCCGATGGAGTGAATTCCAGCATGTTCGATTGACATATGTCTTCGAATTGCAACCGATTCTGCGCGGATTTGGTCACGCCGTGAGCGAAGGTGGTCGGAAAGGGGGCGTACGCGGGCGCGCGGCGGACGACGTGCTACGACAGGGCCTGCCACGCCTTGGACAGTGCCAGGCGGAACTGCTCGCCCTGGTGCGCCGTGAGGTCACGCACCATCCGCTCCTCCAGCTCCCGCACCGGCCCCTCGTACCGTGCCAGCAGCGCCCGGCCCTCCTCGGTGAGCAGGATCAGCAGCTCCCGGCGGTTGCGCGGGTTGCGCTCGCGGCGCACCAGGCCCCGGCTCTCCAGAGAGCGCACCAGATCGGCGATGGACTGGGCGGTCACGAAGGAATCCCGCGCCAGTTGTGCCGCCGACAGTCCGTCGTGCCGCTCCAGCACGGTCAGCGCGGTGTACTGCAACGCCGTGATCCCGGACGGCCTGACCAGCTCGTCCAGGCGGGAGCGCACGACGAGCTCCACCTGCTTCACCATGTAGAGAAGGGACGGGGATGTCTTGGTCGTCCGGATGCCGGCCATGAGGAGGAGCCTAGAGCATTGACAGGAAACCTGTCTGTGAAGAGACTGCGCATCAACAGGAATCCTGTTACTTGAAAACTTGGCGACGATGCTGAGGAGCGGCGATGACCACCTTCGAGATCGACCCGGGCCGGCTCTTCATCGGCGGACGGTGGCGCGAGGCCGCCGACGGGGCGCGCACCGAGGTGGTCGACCCGTCCCGCGGCGCCGTCGTGACCACCGTCGCCGAGGCGGGCGCCGCCGACGTCGACGCCGCCGTGCGCGCGGCCCGCGAGGCCTTCGACGCCGGGCACTGGTCCGGGCTCAGCGGCCGGGAGCGCGGGCGCGTGCTGTACCGCGTGGCGGAACTGATCCGCGCCGAGGCCGACGAGCTCGCCCGGCTCGAGAGCCTCGACGTCGGCAAGCCGATCACCCTGGCCCACGCGGTCGACGTCACCAACGCCGCGAACGACTACGAGTACTACGCCTCCCTCGCCTTCGCGCTGGACGGCGCCACGCGCGACGTACCGCTCAACGCGCACGCGTACACCAAGCGCGGCCCCCTCGGAGTGGTCGCCGCGATCACCCCGTTCAACTTCCCGCTGATCCTGGCCGGGTCCAAGCTCGCCCCCGCCCTCGCCGCCGGCAACACGGTCGTCCACAAGCCCGCCGACGAGACCCCGCTCAGCGCCCTGTACATGGCCGGGCTGCTCCAGCGCGCCGGCGTCCCGGACGGAGTGGTCAACGTGGTCACCGGCGCCGGCCCGGTCGCCGGCGAGGCCCTGCTGCGCCACCCCGGCGTCGACAAGATCGCCTTCACGGGCTCCACCGCGGTCGGCCGGCACGCCGCGAGCGTCGCCGGGGAGTCCCTCAAGCCCGTCACCATGGAACTCGGCGGCAATGCCGCGCACATCGTGTTCGAGGACGCCGACCTGGAGAACGCCGTCGCCGCGATCATCAAGGGCTTCGTCTTCAACACCGGCCAGTTCTGCATGGGCGGCCCGCGTCTGCTCGTGGCCCGCCCGGTCCACGCCACCCTGCTGAACATCCTCGCCGAGGCCGTCCCCGGCGTCCCGGTGGGTGATCCGCGGAAGCCGGAGACCGTGGTCGGCCCCATGGCGGGGGAGCGGCACCTGCACAAGGTGGAGAAGTACGTCGCCCTCGCCCGCGAGGAGGGCGGCCGCATCGTCTGCGGCGGTGAGCGGCTCGACCTCGACGGCGGCTACTACTACAAGCCGACCGTCATCGCCGACCTGCCGGGCGACTCCCGGGTCGTCCAGGAGGAGATCTTCGGCCCGGTCCTCACCGTCCAGCCCTTCGACACCGAGGACGAGGCCGTCGCGCTCGCCGACTCCACGCCGTACGGGCTCGCTGCGGGCGTGCAGACCAGCAACCTGGCGCGCGCCCACCGGGTCGCCGACCGGCTCCAGGCCGGCATCGTCTGGGTCAACGACTGGGCGATGCTCGACCCCGCCGTCCCCTTCGGCGGCGTCAAGGACTCCGGTTTCGGACGCGAGTACGGCCCCGAGGCGCTCGCCTCCTACACCAAGGTCAAGTCCGTCGTCGTCTCACTGGGCTGACCTGCCAACGGCTGGATGAATCAAGGGAGTTCGCCCGATGCCCCTCACCACCCGCGCCGCCGTCGTCGAGTCCGGCGGCGCGCCCTTCACCCTCTGCGACGTCGTCCTCGACGACCCCGGACCGCACGAGGCGGTGGTCCGTCTGGTGGCCGCCGGCCTGTGTCACACCGACCTCGGCGTGGCGAGCGGCGGATTGCCCTTCCCGCTGCCCGGGGTCCTCGGCCATGAGGGCGCCGGCGTGGTGGAGGCGGTCGGTGCGGCCGTCACCCGGGTGGCCCCCGGCGACCATGTCGTGCTGTCCTTCACCTCCTGCGGCGACTGCCGCAACTGCCATGGCGGGCATCCGGCCTACTGCTCCGCATGGCTGCCGCTGAACCTCCTCGGCGGCCGCCGCGCGGACGGCAGCAGCACCCTCGGCCGGGACGGCGAACCCCTCGGCGGCCACTTCTTCGGCCAGTCCTCCTTCGCCGAACGGGCGTTGGCCGACGAGCGCAGCCTCGTCAAGGTCGACCCCGACGTGCCGCTGACGTCGATCGCCCCGCTCGGCTGCGGAGTTCAGACCGGAGTCGGCGCGGTCTGGAACGTGCTGCAGCCGGCCGCCGGCGACACGGTCGTCGTCCTCGGCGCCGGCGCGGTCGGTCTGTCGGCGGTCATGGCGGCGGCGCTCTCCCCGGCCACCACCGTCGTCGCCGTCGACCGGATAGCCGAACGCCTGCGACTCGCGCGGGAGTTGGGCGCCACCCACACAGTGGACCCCGGGTCCGCCGACCTCGCGGAGTCCATCGCCGGGATCACCGGCGGCCGGGGCGCGGACGGCGTGGTCGAGACGACCGGCAACGTCGGCGTGCTCCGTCGGGGCGTGGACGCACTCGCCGCCCGCGGCACCCTGGTCGTCGTCGGCGCTCCGCCGTTCGGCACCGAAGTCGCCCTCGACGTCAACGGGTTGCTCGGCGGCAAGCGCGTCGTCGGTCTCACCCTCGGCGACAGCGAGACCCAGACGTTCATCCCGGCCCTCGTCGAACTGGTCAAGACGGGCCGGCTTCCGCTGCACCGTCTGATCGGCACCTACGCGTTCGAGGACATCGGCCGGGCGGTGCGGGACATGACCGAGGGCAAGACCATCAAGCCGGTCCTGACCTTCAACCGCCCCTGAACCGCGGCCGGGTCAGCGGCTGGCGTGCAGGGCCACCAGCAACTGCCACACCTGGTCGGCGATCTCCGCGGGCCCGGCCTCCAGGAGGCCGTGGAGCCAGTCGGCCAGCACGCCGGCGAAGGTCGCCGCCACGGCCGAGGCGACCAGCGGCGCGTCCGCCGCGCCCGCCCGCTGCCGCTCCCGCAGGCTGTACTCCCGCAGGTCCCGGTGCAGCACCAGACCGAGCGGCCCGCCGCCCCCCGGGGACAACAGGGCGCGGTACAGCGCGGCGTGCGGGGTGAGCGAGGCGAAGAACTCCGCGAGCGCCGCCGGGGCCCGCACCGGGTCGGGCCGCCCCTGCCAGGAGTGCAGCGCCTCCACGGCCTCGCGGACGACGTCGGCGCAGGCGTCGACCGCGAGCGCCTCCAGGTCGGGGTAGTGCACGTAGAAGGTGGCGCGGCCCACCCCCGCCCGCCGCACCAGCGCGGCCACGCCCACCTCCGCCAGCGGGCGCAGCGCGCACTCCGCCAGCAGCGCGGCGCGCAGCCTGGACCGGGTGCGGGCGGCCCGCGGGTCCTCGGGCTCGCCGCGGGTCATCGAGCGACGAGGACGGCGGCCAGGGCGAGGGCGCCGGGCAGCGCCTGCGCGACCAGGATGCGGCGGTTGGCCGTGGCCGCGCCGTAGACGCCCGCCACGATCACACAGGAGAGGAAGAACACCTGAGCGCCGAAGCCGGTCGGATCGGCGGCGATCAGCCCCCAGACCAGGCCCGCGCCGAGGAACCCGTTGTAGAGGCCCTGGTTGGCGGCCATCGGGGCGGTGGCCCGGGCCATCTCCGCGTCGAACCCGTGCAGCGCCCGCCCCGGCTTCTTCTGCCACAGGAACATCTCCAGCACCAGGATGTAGAAGTGCAGCGCGGCGACCAGCCCGACCAGCACCTGCGCAACGGTTTCCATCGTTCTCCTCGTCTCCGACGCGTTCAGTCGACTCTTGGACAGGTGTCCACAATAGATGGACACCTGTCCAGGAAACCCGGCGGGGACCAGTGACGTGCACGACACGGGAGCGCGGGGTATCCGGGGGTTTCGGGGGGCGGGTCGGGACCGTCCCCGGTCCGATACCTGCGGAGGAGACATGGCACTGGTGAAAGCGGGGGTCGTGGTGCTCGACTGCGCCGAGCCCGAGCAACTCGCCGAGTTCTACAAGGGGCTGCTGGACGCGGAGGAGACCGACGTCACCGCCAACCGCGTGGAGATCCGGGGCGCCGGGGGCACCCGGCTCGCCTTCCGCCGCGACGTCAACGCGACCCCGCCCAGCTGGCCCCGCCCCGAGAACTCCCTCCAGGCGCATCTGGACTTCCTCGTCGACGACCTCGACGAGGCGGAGCGCAAGGTCGTCGGGCTCGGCGGCCGCCCGCTGGACGCCAAGGGCGCGCCGGGCCCGTACGAGGAGCGCGGCTACGCCGACCCGGCGGGACACTCCTTCACCCTGCGCCGGGTGCCCTCCACGGCCCCCAAACAGGGGTGAGGCGGTCCGCCCCTGAACCTTCCGGGGCGGACCGCCTCAGGATCACGCCGGATCAGGGAAGCGGGCCGGGCGGCCTCAGTCGCGGCCGCCCTTCTCCTTCGCCGGCCACACGCCCGTGGACCGTTCGATGGCCTTCGCGCCGGTGCGGTCGGCGGCGCTGCGCACCGCGGCGAAGATCGCGCCCTGGATCGCCGCGGCGAGCAGGACCTCCCCCCAGCCGCGGTCCTGGTCCAGGGCGTCGGGGGCGTCGTCCTCGTGCCGGATCGCCTTCCAGACCTTGCGGAAGGCCAGCCCCGCCAGTGCGCCGCTCGCCCAGCCGACCACGAAACCGACGGGCTGGTAGACGAGGGGGAGTTTCTGTTTCTTGCTCACGTGTGCCTCCTTGTGCCATGGGGTGGGATGAGGGGGGTGGGGGAGGGGCCGGCGGGCTCAGGGCCTGCCCTGCGCCGGCACCTCCTCGCCGGCGCGCACCGGTCCGGGCGGCGTTCCGTCCCCGAACGGGCGCCCGCCCAGCTCCTGACGGTGATGCGGGGTGAGCCAGCCGGACAGGTCCGGGCCGAGCGGCACGATCCGGGTCGGGTTGATCCCGGTGTGCACCTGGTAGTAGTGCCGCTTGATGTGGTCGAAGTCGACGGTGTCGCCGAACCCCGGCGTCTGGAACAGGTCCCGGGCGTACGCCCACAGGACCTGATTCTCCGCCAGTTTCCAGCGGTTGCACTTGAAGTGGCCGTGGTACACCGCGTCGAACCGCACCAGCGTGGTGAACAGCCGTATGTCCGCCTCCGTGATCGTTTCCCCGACGAGGTACCGCTGCCCGGCGAGCCGCGACGCAATCAGGTCCAGCCGCCGGAACACACCGGCGCACGCCTCCTCGTACTCGGCCTGCCCGGTCGCGAAACCCGCCCGGTACACCCCGTTGTTGACGTCCTCGTACACCTCGGCCATGACCGCGTCGATCTCGTCGCGCCGCGCCTCGGGGTAGAGGTCGGGTGCGCCCGGCCGGTGCAGGGCGGTCCACTCGGTGGCGAGGTCGAGGGTGATGCGCTGGTAGTCGTTGGTGACCAGCCGCCCGCTCGGGACGTCCACGACCGCCGGCACGCTCACCCCGCCCGGCGCGCCGGGCTCCCGCTTCTCGTAGGCCTCGCTGAGGTGACGTATGCCGAGGACGGGGTCGCGGCCGTCGGGGTCCAGGGTGAACCGCCAGCTGCGGTCGTCCTGGATCGGGTCGGCGATCGCCAGGGACAACGCGTCCTCCAGGCCCAGCAGCCGCCGTGAGATCACCGCCCGGCTCGCCCACGGGCAGGCGCGGCTGACGACCAGACGGTACCGGCCGGCCTCCACGGGCCAGCCGTCCCGGCCGTCCGCGGTGACGCGGTCCGCGAAGTGGCTCTTGGACCGGGTGAACGTCTTGCGCCCCAAGGCGCTGTTCCCGTCGCCCCCGCCGCTCATGGTTCCTCCAGTTCGTGGTGCGTGCGTGCCCTTCCAACGCGTTCCCCGATTTCCGCCGACGGCACGGTGTGAGCCCGACCGGCCGGGGCATCCGCCGTTGGGTGACTGGGACACCCTCCGAACACGACACACCACGGACAGCCCGCGAAGGGGAGAGCGAGAGCGGCGCGGCCACGAGCGGCGCGACGGCGAACGAGGCGGCGGAAAGGCCCGCGCAGGCAGCCGACGAGGCGGCGAGCGGCGGCACCCGGGCGGAGCAGGCCGCGGACCGCAGGACACGCGTCACGGTGCTGGTGGCCCTCGGGGCCAACCTGGTCATCGCGATCGCCAAGGCCGTGGGCGGTCTGCTCGCCGGCTCGCCGGCCCTCCTGTCGGAGGCGGCGCACTCCGTCGCAGACAGCCTGAACGAGGTCTTCCTGCTCGCCGCCCTGCGCCGCAGCCGCCGCCCGGCGGACCGGCGCCACCCCTTCGGCTACGGCAAGGAACGCTTCTTCTGGTCGCTCCTCGCGGCCGTCGGCATCTTCGTCATGGGCGGCTGCTTCTCCTTCTACCAGGGCGTCGAAGCCCTCAGGACCGGCACGGAGGAGAAGTTCAGCGGCTATGTCGCGGGCCTGGCCGTCCTCGGCCTCGCCCTGCTCGCCGAGGGCGCCTCGCTGCTGCGGGCCCTGCACCAGGTGCGCCGGCAGGGCGGCAAGGCCGGGCTGCGCGACCCGGCGCTGCGCACGGTCGTCGCCGAGGACGGCACCGCGGTGCTCGGCGTCGTCCTGGCCGCGCTCGGCATGGTCCTGCACATGGTCACCGGGCAGGTCGTCTGGGAGGCCTGCGCCTCCCTCGCGATCGGCGTGCTGCTGGTGTTCGTCGCCTACCGCCTCGGGCGGGAGGCCCGCGACCAGCTGATCGGCGAGGCCGCCGACCCTCAGACCGGCGCCCGCATCTGCGCGCTGCTCCAGGCGCAGCCGGAGATCGACAGCGTCGAGGCGCTGTTCACCATGAAGACGGGACTCGACTCCGCCCTGGTGGCGGCCCGCGTCGACCTGGCGCCGGGGCTGGACAGCGAGCAGGTGGAAGAGGTCGCCGTGCGCATCAAGAGGTCCATCGCCCGTACGGTCCCGGAGGCTGACCAGATCTTCCTCGACGTGACCGACCGTCTCGCCCGTGAGGCAGCGGAAAGCCCCGCCGCGACGGGGGAACGCGGCGGGGCCTGACCTTCGCGTGCCCGCCCCGGACGCGTCCATGCGCGCCCGGGGCAGGTTTTTTCGAATCAGTGGCCGTCGGTCGGCTCCAGGACGAAGACGGGGATCTCCCGGTCCGTCTTCTCCTGGTAGTCGGCGTAGGGCGGATACGCGGCGACGGCCCGCTCCCACCACCGGGCCTTCTCCTCACCGGTGACCTCACGGGCCCTCATGTCCCGCTTGACGGGTCCGTCCTGGAGTTCCACCCGGGGATCGGCCTTGACGTTGTGGTACCAGACCGGGTGCTTGGGCGCGCCGCCGAGCGAGGCGACCGCCGCGTAACGCCCCTCGTGCTCGACCCGCATCAGCGGCGTCTTGCGGATCTTCCCGCTCTTCGAGCCCCGGGTGGTCAGCACGATCACGGGCCTCCCCGTGTCCTGCAGCGTGGTCCCCTCCGTGCCGCCGGAGCTCTCGTACAGCTCCACCTGGTCGCGCACCCACTTCGTCGGGCTGGGCTCGTACTCGCCTTCGAGAGGCATGGCATCCGTCCCCTTCGCTCGCGTTCGGTCGTGTCGTCGTGCCGGCCGGCACAGCCGCCGGACCCGCACGCGCCGCATCCCATCGCAACACCATTGACGCGGCGTTTCATCCGTACCGCGTCCGCGCGGGCTCACTCCTCACAGCATCCGCACCGCCAGCACCGTCATCACGGCGCTGGACGCCAGCGCCGTGGCCAGCCGGCCGCGCCGCCCCGTCAGCGCCCGGCCCAGCAGGGCGCCGCCGGCGGTGAGCAGCACCTGCCAGCTCGCGGACGCGGCGAACGCGGCCAGCACGAACACGCCCTGCTCCAGCGGCCGAACGGCGTCCTGCGCGCCGGCGCCGAGGACCAGCGCGGCGAAGTAGACCACCGTGGTCGGGTTGAGGAGGGTGATGCCGAGCAGGCTCAGGAAGGCCCGCGCCGGGCCCGGCGGGGGCGGGTCCGACCGGACGGCGAGACGGTGGGCACGGTAGCGGCGTATCGCGGTCGCCGCGCTCCACGCCGCCAGCGCCAGCAGCACGACGGCCGACGCCCAGCGCAGCGGCGTCAGCACCGGCCGCAGCGCCACGGCGGCGGCGGAGCCGCCCACCGTCGCCAGCAGGGCGTAGATCCCGTCGGCGGCGGCGACGCCCAGCGCGGCGCACACCCCGGTGCGCAGGGAGGTCCGTGCGGTGAGGGAGACGAGGTACGTCCCGACCGCGCCGACGGGAACGGCGATGCCGTACCCCGCGACCAGGCCGGCGACGAGCGCGGCCGTCACGGGCGCGCGGGATCGGACCTCCGGGGACGCCCGGGCTGCTGCTGGGACCGCACCGGACGAGCGGCGGCGGACGACAGCGGCAGAGGGGCTGAGAGCGAGAACATGGCCCGATGATGAGCCGGTCCGCGAACCGGCGGCAAGCACTTTTCGTCCGTGGTCGTCGCACCCCCGGCCCGTCGCGGCGGCGCCAGAGGAAGCGACCCGAATGCGGACAAGCCGCGGACGACCCGTTGACGGTGCGTCAAGCCGGTGTGAACGCCCGAGCCGGACAGGAACAGTTGGATCACTTGTTCTGCCTGGTCCGCCTGTGCAAAGGTGTGCCCTGTCGGCGCACGGAAGCGATTTCCCCACGTGCGCACGAGGTGTCTCACCGTCCTCCCCACGTCTTCGAAAGAGTTCCGTCCCGCGGACGCCGCAGACACCGAATCCTGAGCGAGAGCATCCCGTCACCCCCACGGCGGGGTCCCGTACCCGCCGGTATGGACCTGATGCCGTATGCCCCCTCCCGGAGGAACGCCGCCGTGAAAGACGAAGGCCTGTCGAGTTCTTCTTCGGCGCGGCGCCTCGACGTGACGGACGAACAGCTGAGCGCCGAGCTGAAGAACTGGGCGGGGGCGTCCCCAGCCCTGCACCCCGTCGGTGAACTGCTGGACCGGCACTGGGAAGCGGCCATCGCCTACGCCCGGCTCTGCGCCGCCGGCGAGCGCGCCGCCGGCATGCTCACCACGGCCGCCTTCACCCGCCTCTTCGGCGAGACCCTGCGGCAGAACGGCCCCACCGCCGCCTGGCGCCCCTACCTGCTGGTCACCGTGCGCCGCATCGCCGCCGAGTGGGACTCCGACGGCCGCCGCGACCTGCTCCACCCCGAACTGCGCGCCGCCGAGGGCGACACCGAACAGCTCGCCGCCCGTCTGCTCCCGCCGCCGAACCGGCGGCTGCTCTCCCGGGCGTTCCACCGGCTGCCCCAGACCGCCCGCTGCCTGCTCTGGCACGCCGAGGCCGAGGCCGAGCCCCTCGCCTCCCCGGCCGCCCTGCTCGGCATGGAGGAGGACGGCGCCCGCATCGAATTGCGCCGCTCCCGCGAGCGGTTGCGCGAGGAGTGCCTCCAGGTCCACCGCGAACTCGCCGTCGAGGAGGAGTGCCACCGCTACGACCGGCTGCTCGACGTCACCTGCCGCCGCGGCGGCGTCGACGTCGACCCGGACCTGCGCGGCCACCTCGACCGCTGCCGGCACTGCGCGCACACCGCCGACCAGCTCGGCCAGTTCGAGGCCGACCTGGGCGCCGCGCTCGCCGAGGGCGTGCTGGGCTGGGCCGCGGGGGAGTACCGGGAGCTGAGGACGAATCCCGCGCCCGCCCCGGCGCCCGAGCGCCCGCGGCCCCCGATGATCGTGGGCGAGGCCTTCACGGACGACTCCTACGCCGTGCCGCCCGTGCCCGCCGAGCCCCCCGCCGGGTCCGCCGCGCCCTTCGTGTCCCCGGTCGACCCGTTCACCGACGGCGCCCCCTCCACGGCCGCCCCCGACCCCGCGGCACAGGAGCGCACGCCCGGGACCGACCTCATGCCCGCGAACCGCCGCGCCGTCTCCCGGCGTTCCGCGCTGAAGGCGGCCCGCCGCGTCCGCCGCCGCAACCTCGCCGTCGCCGCCCTCACGGTCAGCGGCCTGGCCGTACTGCCGCTGGTCATCTGGTCCGCCACCGGCGGGGACGACACCGACCCGGTCGCCGGCGACGAGCCCGGCCGCTCCTCCGCCCCGGACACCGACTCCGCCGACCCGTCGCTGGCCGGCGCCGACCGGGTCGCCCAGGGCACCCTGCGCGGCCGGCTGTACAACGCGTCGTCGGGGCTGTGCATCGGGATCGCCGGCGGGAAGGCCGTCCAGGGCGCCGAGGCGCAGCTCGCCGTCTGCTCGTCCGCCGCCGACCAGCAGTGGACGTACGAGACCGACGGACTGCTGCGCAGCACCGCGGGCCCCGGTCTGTGCCTCGACTCCCAGCTCGGCTTCTCGGTGCGGCTGTCGCCGTGCGTGGCCGCGTCCGCGCCGGAGGCCAAGAACGTCCGCTACGACTTCACCCTCCAGGGCATCCTCGTCCCGCGCGGGAACCAGAACCTCGCCCTCGCCCCCGCCGCCACCGACGGATCGGGCGCGGTGGTCCTGAAGAACCGCGCGGACGGCACCGCCCAGGCCTGGGTGATCGACAGCTCGCATCCCGGCCCGCAGATGCAGATCGTCAACTGGGACGCCGACGGCAGCACCCTCGCCGACACCTCCGACGCGCTCCGCACGCGCAAGGCGGCGAAGACCCCGGCCCCATCGCCGTCCTCCACCCCGAAGCCCTCCGCCTCGAAGCAGCAGTCGCCCTCGGCCGAGCCGTCCGCCCCGGCCGGGAAGCCCGCGCAGACCGGTTCCGCCGGCGCTTCCTGCCGGCAGCCCTGGTACTCGTGCCCGCCGAGCGGCGGCACCGGCGGTCCCGGATGGCCCGGCGCCGGCGGATCGGGTGACCAGGGCTGGGGTGGTCACGGAGGCGGGTACTGGTACGGCAGCGGACAGGACCAAGGAACCGGCTTCGGTTCCGGCGGCTACGGCGGCGGTCAATGGGGCGGCGGCCCATGGGGCGGCGGCACGAACGACTGGCGCCGCTGAGGCCGACCTCCGCGCCGGGCGCCCGCCCGCCAAGGGGCTTCAGACGCCGAGCACCCGCACCGACGCCCACAGCGCCACCACCGCCGGGACCAGCGCGGCCGGCACCGTGAGCAGTCCCAGCCGGGTGAACTCCCCGACGGCGACCCGCTCCTCGTGACCGTGCACCACGCGCCGCCACAGCAGCGTCGCCAGCGACCCGGCGTACGTCAGGTTCGGGCCGATGTTCACCCCGAGCAGCACCGCGAGCACCGCCCCCGCCCCGGCCGGGGCGGCCAGCGGCGCGAGGACCAGCACCGCGGGCAGATTGTTGATCAGGTTCGCCAGGACCGCGGCCACCGCGGCCAGGCCCAGCAGGGCGAGAAGACCCGAACCGTCGGGCAGGACGCGCCGCAGGGCGTCGGCGAGCCCATGGTCGACGACCGCCCGCACCACGACCCCGAGCGCCAGCACGAACGCCAGGAACCCCGGCGCGGCGGACCGCACCACCGCCGCCGGCGTGACGCGCCGCCGCGCCAGCGCCCGCCCGGCCATGACCAGCGCGCCCGCGAGGGCCGCCCACACCGGTTCGAGGCCGACGGCGGACGCCACCACGAAGCCCGCCAGGGTGCAGCCGACGGTGATCAGCGCGAACAGCGGCACCTCGGGCGCCGGGCCCTCGTCGGGGGCGGGCTCGGCAGCCGGCAGGTCGGCGGCGAAGAAGCGCCGGAACACCGCGTACTCCGCCGCCACCGCCACCAGCCAGGGCAGCGTCATCAGCGCGGCGAACCGCGTGAAGCTCAGCCCGCTCGCCGTGAACGCCAGCAGGTTCGTCAGATTGGACACCGGCAGCAGCAGCGAGGCCGTGTTCGACAGATGCGCGCAGGCGTAGACGTGGGGCCGGGAGCGCACCCCCATCCGGGCGGCGGTGGCGAACACCACAGGCGTGAGCAGCACCACGGTGGCGTCCAGACTGAGCACCGCGGTGACGACCGAGGCCAGCACGAACACGGCCGTCAGCAGCCGCCGGGGACGGCCGGCCGCCCGGCGGGCCATCCACGCCCCGCACGCCGTGAACAGGCCCTCGACGTCGCACAGGTGCGCCAGCACCAGCACCGCCGCCAGGAACCCGACCACCGGCCCGAGCCGCTCCGCCTCCGCCAGCGCGTGCTGCGGGGAGATCACCCCGGCCACGACCGCGAGCGCCGCGGCCGGGACCGCGACCAGGGCCTCCGAGCGGCCTGCGGGGCGCAGCACGGCCCAGGTGAGCGAGGCGACGAGCAGGGTGACGGACAGGACGACGGCGAGCGGGGCGTTCAGGGCGGTTCTCCGGGGCGTGGTCGAGAGGGTGCCCCGCCATACAAACAGGCCCGGGTAAAGGACATGCCAAACGCCCGGACTTCGAGACCGGGGGTGGACCGGGCGCCCCGGCCAACCCGGCGCCGTCGTGTCTCACTCCTCGTCGAACAGGCTCAGCTCCGCCCAGATCGTCTTCCCCTCGGCCGTGTGCCGGCTGCCCCAGCGCTGGGTGAGCTGCGCGACCAGCAGCAACCCCCGGCCGCCCTCGTCCCAGGTCTTCGCCCGGCGCAGGTGCGGCGCGGTGTGGCTGTTGTCGGACACCTCGCAGATCAGCGTGGCCGCGTCGTGGATCAGCCGCAGCCGGATGGGACGCGCCCCGTACCGGATGGCGTTGGTGACCAGCTCGCTCACCACCAGCTCCGCCGTGAACGTCGCCTCGCTCAGCCGCCAGCGGTCCAGCTGCTCCACGACCTGTTTGCGGATCGGTGCGACGAGCGCCGGGTCGGCGGGGATGTCCCAGGTGGCGACCTGCGACGCGGGCAGCCCCCGGGTGCGGGCGAGCAACAGGGCCACGTCGTCGGCGGCGCCGCCGCCCGGCAGCAGGGCGCGCAGGACGCGGTCGCAGGTCTCGTCGAGGGACTCGGTGTGCCCGGCGAGGGCGTCGCCGAGGGCTTCGTGACCGCTGTCCGGCCCGTCGGTACGGGGCCCGATCAGGCCGTCGGTGTAGAACGCGAGCACCGAGCCCTCGTGCAGCGACAGCTCGGTGGACTCGAAGGGCAGCCCGCCCAGGCCCAGTGGGGGCCCGGCGGGCAGGTCGACGCGGTGCGGCGTGCCCTTGGGCGGCAGCAGCAGCGGCGGGGGGTGGCCGGCCCGGGCCAGGGTGCAGCGCCGGGACACCGGGTCGTACACCGCGTAGAGGCAGGTCGCCCCCAGTTCGCCGGGGCCGCCGCCCTCGCCGCCGGCCTCCTCGGAGAGCCGCAGGACCAGGTCGTCGAGGTGGGTGAGCAGTTCGTCGGGCGCGAGGTCGATGTCGGCGAGGGTGCGCACGGCGGTGCGCAGCCGGCCCATGGTGGCGGAGGCCTGGATGCCGTGTCCGACCACGTCGCCGACGACCAGGGCGACCCGCATCCCGGACAGCGGGATCACGTCGAACCAGTCGCCGCCGACCCCGACCCCGGCGCGGTTGGCGGGCAGATAGCGGGAGGCGGCGTCGACGGCGGCGGTCCGGGGCAGTGTGCGGGGCAGCAGACTGCGCTGCAGGGTCAGGGCGGTCTCGCGCTCGCGTGAGTAGCGGCGGGCGTTGTCGATGCAGACGGCGGCCCGGGCGGTGACCTCCTCGGCCAGCAGCACGTCGTCGGGGGAGAACGGGTCGGGGCGCCGGAAGCGGGTGAAGACGGCGACGCCGAGGGTGGTGCCCCGGGCCTGGAGCGGCACCGACATCGTCGCGTGGATGCCGTACTCGGCGATGCGGCTGGAGCGCCTGGCGTCCCAGGACAGCCACGCGGCGAGGTCGCCTGAGGGGCGGCCGGCCACGACGGCGCGGCCCGCGAGCAGGGAGGCGGCCTGAGGGGAGGCCTCCGGGTAGACGTCCACGTCGCCCGGCGCGACCACGGCCTCCGGGGCGCCCGGGTTGACCGAGTGGTGGGCGGCCCGCCGCAGATGGACGGGCGCGGACAGCGGGCCGACGGCCTCCCCGCCGTGCTCCTGCGGATCGAGCAGGTCGACGCTGACGAAGTCGGCCAGCGCCGGCACGCACACCTCGGCCAGCTCCTGTGCCGTGCGGGTGACGTCGAGGGTGCTGCCGATGCGCACGCTCGCCTCGTTGACCAGCTGGAGCCGCTCGCGGGCGAGGAAGTGGTCGGTGAAGTCGTGCGCGGTGACGCACACCCCGCGCGTGCGCCCAGAGGCGTCGGTGAGCGGCGCGATCCTGGCCAGCCAGGCGTGCGCACGGTCCTCGCCGGTGGCCTTCATGAAGGAGTGCATCTCCTGGAGCTCGCCGGTGGTGAGGGCGAGACGCATCCGGCTCTCCATCTCCGCGCTCTCCGGGCGGTCGGTGATGTCGGGGGCGCGCAGGCCCCGGATGCGGGCGGAGGGCAGGCCGACCAGGCCGGACATGGCGTCGTTGATGCCGCGCAGCCGCAGCCGCTCGTCGAAGACCATCGTGGCGCACGGGGACTGGGCGAGGGCGGACCGCACCAGGTCGTCGTCCTCCGGCGCGGGGAAGCCGTCGGCGAGCGGGGCCACGGCGAGCCAGGTGGCCGGGGCGTCGTCCGTGTGCGGTCTGCGGTGGGCGAGGACCCAGACGGACACGGTGCCGCCGTCGCGGTGGCGCAGCGCGAGGGTGCCGCTCCAGCGGGCCTCGCCGGGCCCGGGGGGCCGCGGGGCCTCGCCTCGGCCGGCCGTCGGGCCACTGCCCGCAGGACCACCGCCGTCGGCCGGATCGTCTCCCGCGCGGGCCGCGCCTACGTGGTCCGCCGGGTCGTCATCGCCCGCCGGGGCCTCCCCGTCGTCCGGATCATCGGCCAGCAGGGCGGCGGCAGGGCGGCCGACCACCTCGGAGCGCTCGTAGCCGAGCAGCAGACGCGCCCCCTCGTTCCAGTCCGTGAGCGTGCCGTCCTCGTGGATGACCGCCCGCGCCGTCGAGGCATCGTCGAACGGGTAGTCCGGGCTCATCGTCCCCACTCCATCGCGGACACTCACGGTGAACAGGCGCGCCACTTCGGTTCCACCTTAGTGCTTGTGTCCCGGGCAGGGCGGGGGAGCCCGTCCGCTCACGGAGGGAGTGGTCGGGGGCCGATCCCGCCGAACGACCGGCGTCTGGGGGCCGGCGGACGGACGGCCCGAGCGGCGCTCTTGACGGACGGCCGTCGAAAGTAATCAGATTCTGTTTGCTGACGATCATTTGTGCGTACTTCTGGTTCCTGATGAGGGAGAACAGTCGCCATGACGGTCACTCGCAGATCGGTTCTGTTCGCCTCCACGGCGGTGCCCGTCGCCGGCGCGGTCCTCGCCACCTCCGCCTGCCATGCCGCCAGAGCCGCCACAGGCGGCGCGGACCAGGCGGGGCGCCGCACCGTCCCGCTGCGCGACGGCTGGCGGTTCGCCCTGGTGAACCCGGGCGGCGTCACCGACCCGAGCGGGGGGTACGACGACGCCGCCGACCCGGGCCACGACGACTCCGGCTGGCGGCGGGTGGCCGTCCCGCACGACTGGAGCATCGAACAGACCCCCACGACCGAGCACGGCACGACCAGCGGGACCGGCTTCTTCCCCGGCGGCCTCGGCTGGTACCGGCTCGCCTTCACCCTGCCGCCGGCCTGCGCGGGCAAGCGGATCTCCGTCGAGTTCGACGGCGTCTACATGGACTCCCGCGTCTACGTCAACGGCACGGAGCTCGGCCGTCACCCCTACGGCTACACCGGCTTCGCGTTCGACCTCACCGACCTCGCGCACACCGACGGCGTCACCGAGAACGTGCTCGCGGTCGAGGTGCGCAACCAGCTGCCCAGCAGCCGCTGGTACTCCGGCAGCGGCATCTACCGCGAGGCCCGCCTGATCGTCACCGAACCGATCCACGTGGCCCGCTGGGGCACCCGTGTCACCACCCCCGAGGTCTCCGCGGAACGGGCCCTGGTCCGGGTGCGGACCGACGTCGTCAACGCCTCCGGGGCGCGGGCGGACGTGGAGGTGATCTCCCGCGTCCTCGCCCCGAACGGCCGCACGGTGGCGCGCGCGTCCTCCACCGTCGCCGTCGTGGACAAGGCCGGCGAGGACCACGAACTCGCCATCTCCGAACCGACGTTGTGGGACTTCGCCGCTCCCCACCGCTACACCCTGGAGACGGAGCTGCGCGTCGGCGGCCGGCGTACCGACGTCTACCGCACCCCCTTCGGCATCCGCACCTGCCGCTTCGACCCGGACGAGGGCTTCCACCTCAACGGCGTCCACACCAAGCTCAGGGGCGTCGACCTGCACCACGACCTCGGCGCGCTCGGCGCCGCCGTCAGCGCCGACGCGATCCGCCGGCAGATGACGATCATGAAGTCGATGGGCGTCAACGCCTTCCGCACCTCCCACAACCCGCCCTCCCCGGAGATGATCGGGATCTGCGAGGAACTCGGCATCGTGATGCTGGTGGAGGCCTTCGACTGCTGGAAGACCCCCAAGACCCGCTACGACTACGGCCGGTTCTTCGACGAGTGGGCCGAACGCGACGTCGCCGAGATGGTGCTGGCCGCCCGCAACTCGCCCGCCGTCGTCATGTGGTCGATCGGCAACGAGATCTCCGAGTTCACCTCCGCCGCCGGCCTGCCCATCGCCGACCGGCTCATCGCCGCCGTCAAGGCGTACGACGACACCCGCCCGGTCGTCATCGGCTCCCACCGGCACCGCAGCGTGCCCGCCCCCGGTTCGCCCGCCGACCTGATCCTCGCCAAGCTCGACGGCCTCGGCCTCAACTACAACACCGCCAAGTCGGTGGACGCCCTGCACGCCCGCTACCCGCGGCTGTTCCTCTTCGAGTCGGAGTCCTCCTCGCAGACCTCGACGCGCGGGGTGTACCAGGAGCCCGAGCACCTCAACACCGGGGAGAACCACACCCCGGGCCGGCGGGCCGTCTCCTCCTACGACAACAACCTCGCCCCCTGGACGATGAGCGGCGAGTACGGCCACAAGAAGGACCGGGACCGCAAGTGGTTCGCCGGGCAGTTCCTGTGGTCCGGCATCGACTACATCGGCGAGCCCACCCCGTACGACGTGTTCCCCGTCAAGGCGTCGTTCTTCGGCGCGGTCGACACCGCGGGCTTCCCGAAGGACATGTACCACCTCTTCCGCAGCCAGTGGACGAAGGAGCCGATGGTCCACCTGCTGCCCATGACCTGGAACCACCAGGAGGGCGACACCGTCGAGGTGTGGGCGTACGCCAACGTCCCGAGCGTGGAGCTGTTCCTCGACGGACGGTCGCTGGGCGTCAGGGAGTTCGACACGAAGAGGACCGTCGACGGGCGGGAGTACCTGGAGACCACCGAGGCCACCGGCGACGACAAGACCTTCACCGACGGCCCCTGGCCCGGGAGTTACACCAGCCCCAACGGCAGCGCGGGCAAGCTGCACCTGACCTGGAAGGTCCCCTACGTACCGGGCGAGCTCAAGGCGGTGGCCCGCCGGGACGGCAAGACCGTCGCCACCGACGTGCTGCGCACCGCCGGGGCTCCGCACGCCGTCCGGCTCACCCCCGACCGCGAGTCCCTGCCCGCCGACGGCCGTTCGCTGGTCTTCGTCACCGCGGAGATCGTCGACGCGCGCGGGGTGGTCGTGCCCGACGCCGAGCACCTGATCTCCTTCGAGGTGAGCGGGGGCTCCCTCGCCGGCGTGGACAACGGGCGCCAGGAGAGCGCCGAGCGCTACCAGGCCCGCACCCGGACCGCCTTCTGCGGCAAGGCGCTCGCCATCCTCCGGTCGGGTGCGAAGCCGGGCACGCTGAAGGTGACCGCGCGCGTGGACGGTCTGGGCCGGGGCGCGGCCACCGTCCGCACCACGCATGCCCCTTCGGCCGCGACCACCCCCGCCGCCGTCTTCGCCCCCGACCACCCAGCGCCGCTGAACCACCCCCACGCGGACGCCAGTTACTCCGGCCGGCCGGACACCCTGCCCGCCGCCATGCTGGACGGCGACCCGGCCACCGGCTGGTCCAACGCGTTCCTCAAGGCGGCCACCGCACTGCTGCCGGCCTTCGGCCAGGCCCGGGCGCGGGACTGGGTGTCGGTGGACTGGGGGCGGACGCGGACCTTCGACCGGGTGGAGGCGTCGTTCACCGTCGGGCCCGCGCACAGCCTGCCCGCCGCGATCGCCGTCGAGGTCTGGGACGGCCGCCGGTACCGGCCGGTGTCCGGCGCGGCCGTCCACTGGGCCCAGGTCTCCGACGAGCCCACCGTGATCACCTTCGGCGCGGTGACCGGTTCCCGGTTGCGGCTCACCCTGACCAGCGCTCACCCCGGCGAGGCGCGAGGAGCCGTGCGTATCAGCAAGTTGGAGGCGTAGGCCCCGCGAGTGAGGGCGGGACGGCTGCGCCCGAGCAACACGTCCCGTCCGGACCGTTGACGGGGTGTCATGACTCCAACAAACATGTCCTGCGACCGTCGTTGGGAGCGCTCCCACCCGTTGTGGAGGACGCGCTCCCCCGAGGAGCCCAGGAGATCCGGACGTGAAACGACGCAGAACCACCCTGCTGCCCCTGGCGGCCCTGCTGGGCGCGGCGCTCACCGCGCTGCCCGTGCCGCAGGCCGGGGCCGAGGAGGTCGAGCAGGTCAGGAACGGCACCTTCGACAGCACCGCCGACGGGTGGTGGACCAGCAACGTCACCGCCGCGCCCGCCGAGGGCCGGCTCTGCGCCGACGTGCCGGGCGGCACCGCCAACCGCTGGGACTCCGCCGTCGGCCAGAGCGACATCACCCTCGTGAAGGGGGAGACCTACCGGTTCTCCTTCAAGGCCTCCGGCGTGCCCGAGGGCCACGTCGTGCGCGCGATCGTCGGCCTGTCGGTGGAGCCGTACGACACCTGGCAGGAGGCGAGCCCGGTCCTCGACGCCGCGGCCGGCTCGTACTCCTACACCTTCACCGCGCCCGTCGACTCCGCCCGGGCCCAGGTCGCCTTCCAGGTCGGCGGCAGCGCCACCCCCTGGCGGTTCTGCGTGGACGACGTGTCCCTGCTGGGCGGGGTGCCGCCGGAGGTGTACGAACCCGACACCGGACCCCGGGTCCGCGTCAACCAGGTCGCCTACCTGCCCGCAGGGCCGAAGAACGCCACCCTTGTCACCGACGCGACCACGAAGCTGCCCTGGGCGCTCAAGAACGCCGCCGGGAAGACCGTCGCCCACGGCTGGACCGTGCCCCGCGGGGTCGACGCCTCCTCCGGGCAGAACGTCCACTCCGTCGACTTCGGCGCCTACCGCAAGCGCGGCGCGGGCTTCACCCTGGTCGCCGACGGCGAGACCAGCCGCCCGTTCGACATCGACGCCGCCGCCTACGAACGGCTCCGCCTGGACGCGGTCAAGTACTACTACACCCAGCGCAGCGGCACCCCGATCCGCGACGACCTGCGCCCCGGCTACGGCCGCGCCGCCGGCCACGTCGGCGTCGCCCCCAACCAGGGCGACAGGTCCGTACCGTGCCAACCCGGCGTGTGCGACTACAGTCTGGACGTCAGCGGCGGCTGGTACGACGCCGGAGACCACGGCAAGTACGTCGTCAACGGCGGCATCAGCACCTGGGAACTGCTGAGCACCTACGAGCGTTCCCTGCACGCCCGTACCGGCCGTCCGGCGAAACTCGGCGACGGCACGCTCGCCCTGCCCGAGAGCGGCAACAAGGTCCCCGACGTCCTCGACGAGGCCCGCTGGGAGCTGGACTTCCTGCTGCGGATGCAGGTGCCCGACGGGCAGCCGCTGGCCGGCATGGCCCACCACAAGATCCACGACCAGCAGTGGACCGGACTGCCGTTGCTGCCCGCCGACGACCCGCAGAAGCGCGAACTGCACCCGCCGACCACCGCCGCCACCCTCAACCTGGCCGCCGCGGCCGCCCAGGCCGCCCGCCTGTACAAGCCCTATGACAAGGCCTTCGCCGCCCGCGCCCTCACCGCCGCCCGCAAGGCCTGGACCGCAGCCCTCGCCCACCCTGCCGTCCTGGCCGACCCCGGCGACGGCACCGGCGGCGGCGCCTACGAAGACGACGACGTGAGCGACGAGTTCTACTGGGCCGCGGCCGAGCTCTACCTCACCACCGGGGAACGCCAGTTCGCCGACCACGTACTCAACTCCCCGCAGCACACCGCCGACGTCTTCCAGGCCGTCAGTTTCAGCTGGGGCAGCACCGCCGCCGCGGCCCGCCTCGACCTCGCGACTGTCCCCAGCAGGCTCCCCGGCCGCGACAAGGTCCGCCGCTCCGTGACCGCCGGCGCCGACCGCTACCTCGCCACCCTGCGCGCCCACCCGTACGGCATGCCCTACGCCCCCGACGGCAACCTCTACGACTGGGGCTCCGCCCACGAGGTCCTCAACAACGCCGTGGTCCTCGCCACCGCGTACGACATCACGGGCGCCTCGAAGTACCGCGACGGAGCCGTCCAGAGCATGGACTTCGTGCTCGGCCGCAACGCCCTGAACATCTCCTACGTCACCGGCTACGGCGAGATCAACGCGCACCGGCAGCACAGCCGCTGGTACGCCCGCCAGCTCGACCCGAACCTGCCGGACCCGCCCGCCGGCACCCTCGCCGGCGGCCCCAACTCGGGCATCCAGGACCCGTTCGCGCAGTCCAAGCTCACCGGCTGCGTCGGGCAGTTCTGCTACATCGACGACATCCAGTCGTGGTCGACCAACGAGACGGCCGTCAACTGGAACGCCGCCCTGGCCCGGATCGCGTCCTTCGTGGCCGACCAGGCGTGATCTGCGCAGCCCCTCGCGGTACCGTTTCCTCACTGCTCTGACCTGTGATGATTTACGGGCGAGTACCCGAAAGGTACCGTGAGGGGCATGCCAGCCCTCAATGTGGAGTTCAGCGATCGCGAGCTGGACGACCTGCGGCAGATCGCCAAGGAACGCGGCACGTCGATGAAGGCCCTCGTCCGGGAGGCGGCCGCCGCCGACATCGCCCGGCACCGGGCGCTCCAGGAGGGCGCGGAAGCCTTCCGGCGGTTCTTCGCCTCCCACGCCGACGAGTTCGCGGCCGCCTTCCCCGACGACGAGGCGCCCGCCGCCGGCGCGGGCCGGGTCGCCTGAGCGATGGCGCCCGTCATCCACATCGACGTGCCCTGGCTGCTCCAGCGCCATGAAGAGGTCCTGCCGGACCGGCCGGCCGTCGACGACTTCTCCGCGCTGGTCGCCGCCGTCGCCCGGCACCGGGTGGACCCGCCCCGCCTCGGCGTGGACTCCGACCCGGCCTGGCGGGCCGCCGCGCTCCTGCACACCCTCGCTGTGCTCCGGCCCCTGCCGTCGGCCAACGCCCGCTTCGCCTGCGCCACAGCGGTCGCCTACATGTGCGTCAGCGGCGTCGGCATCGACCCGCCCCACGGCGCCCTCGTCGGCCTCGCCCGCGACCTGATCGACCGCAGGACCGACGTCCACGGTGCGGCCGACCGGCTCAGGTCCTGGCAGATCCAGGTCCGTTGAGCACGAGCGTCGGCCGGAAGGCCTTCCGGGCCGCCGGCCGAGGGCGGGGGGAACACGGCCGGCGGCCGTTTCGCACGGGAGAGCCGCCGTCCCGTGCGGGGCCTCCGAGGAAGGGCCGCGCCCCCAGTCCACTACGCGACGGCGCACACCGGGAACGTGTGCGCCACGCGGGCGCGTGCGCGGGTTTCACACGGGGCGCCAAGTGCCCCCCGGGGCGGCCGGCATCGCAGCGGAGGCGGAACGCGGAGGCCAACAAGAGGCCCACGATCGGGCAGGAATTCACGGTCGTCTTATCGACTTCCTTTCAACAGTGGCCGGGAATCCCCGGCGGCTTGTTGCGCGCGACTCAGTTGTGCGAAGGTGAACCACTCGTGCGGGGGCCGGGGGCCGAGTGCCCCGTGTTCGCCGACGGAGGCGAACGCGTGCTCCGCGCCGTGCCGAACAGGTACATACCGAAGGACGCCGCTCAGTGCTCAACCCGCAACCTCCTCGCCCTCCTTACCCCCCGCCCGGCGCGGGACCCGGAGAATCGGACGAGTCCCTGGCCGCCGGTACCCGCAGCGGCACGGACAGCGAGGTCGCCCAGTCCACCGCGTTGCTCATCGCGCGGCACTGGCAGCCGGTGCACGAGTACGCGGTCATCTGCCTCGCCACCTCGGCCGCCTCCGCGTCCATGGTCACCACGGCCGCCTTCCACCAGGTCTTCGACCGGCTCAAGCTGGGCGAGCCCGGCACCGGACTGCGCCCGCGCCTGCTGGTGGCCGTCAGGGACACGATCCGGATCTGGGCCGCCGACGAGGGACTGTCCGGGGTGCTGCCCGAACTGCGCAAGCCCGCGGGCGCGCGCGGGATGCGGACCGCCAAGTCGATGACCCCGGACAACCGGGTCCTCGCCGAGCACTCCTTCCAGAACCTGCCGCCCGTCGCACGCTGCGTCCTGTGGCACATGGAGGTCGAGGCCGAGCCGATCACCGTCGCCGCCGGTCTGCTCGGCATGGACACCGACACCGTCGCCTCCGTCCACGAACAGGCCCGGGACAAGCTCCGCGAGGGCTGCGTCCGCGCCCACCGGGAACTCGCGCCCAGCAAGGACTGCCGCTTCTACAACCGTCTCCTCGACGTCCCCATCGGCCGCGGCGGCGAACTCCTGCCGGACGTCCGACAGCACCTCGACGCCTGCCGCTACTGCCGTGCCGCGGCCGAGCAGCTCGGCCACTTCGAGGGGGACCTGGGCGTGCTGCTCGCCGAGGCCGTGCTCGGCTGGGGCGGCCGCCGCTACGCCGACTCGCGGCCTGGCCGTGCCGGCCGGCAGAGTGTCCGCCTCCGGGGCTCCACCCGCCACCGCGGCGGGCGGCCACGCGGCGGCCGGCGCGCGGCCGGCGAAGGGCGCGCGCGCAGGGGCGGCCGCGCCGGCGCCCTGCTGGAACGCATACCCACGCCCGGCCGGCGCGGCTCCGACGGCCCCAAGTCCCCCAAGGCCCTGATCACGGGCGTCGGCCTGGCCTCCGCCGGTCTGCTGACCACGCTGCTCGCCGCCGGGATGTGGCCGGATGACGGAGGCGCCGACCCCGCCGCCTCCAGCAGCACCTCCGGCGGCACCGCCTCGGGCGCCGGCTCCCAGACGGCCCCCGCACCGGACGGCTCCGCCCCGGACACCGCGCGGCTGCCCGCCGTGCCCGGCGAGACCCGGCTGCGCAACGCCGCCGCCGACCTCTGCCTGGACGTCCGGGGCGGCGAGGTCCGGCCGGGTGCGGCGATCGAGCTGGACGACTGCGGCGCCGAGTCCTCGCAGCGGTGGTCGTACGAGGGCGACGGGCAGCTGCGCAGCGCCGCCGACCCCGCGCTGTGCGTCGACTCGCGCGCGGACGCCGGTGTGGTCATCCTCGGCGCCTGCGCGGAGACCGGCGACAGCCGCGCCGCCGACGTCCGCTACGACCTGACCGCGCAGGGCGAGCTGCTGCCCCGCTGGGACGCCAACCTCGCGCTCGGCTCCGCGGACGAGGAGCCCGGCGCCGACGTCGTCGTCAAGGTCCGCGACCGCTCCACGGGCCAGCGCTGGCTGACCGATGCCGCCACCGCCAGCCCCGGCTCCCTGGAGATCACCGGCACCGGCGCGCCCCAGGCCCAGCCGGTCGAACTGTCGGACCGCACGGCCTGAGAGACGCTCCACGAGCGGTGCCGCACCGGATCCCCGGCCGTGTCGTCGGGGTCGGTGGGGCGCCGAAGGGGGCGCGATCGGGTGGGATGCGGAATGTTTCCGGCCTATTAACGAGCGTATGGAAACCGGTCACGGAGGCGGACCGGGGGATCACGAAGCGCTTGCTTCCGGGCCTGGAACGGTCAAAGCCTGTAACTTCACGCCACTGCTTGAACACCAAAGGTTACTGAAACCTGTGGGGTCGATGTGAGATTCGGCTGCGTTCTCGGCAGACTCGCGCTCGCCGCGTCCGGCACCACCGACGCCGGCCGGCACCGAATCGAGCGGAAGGATGCACACAATGCGGAACACCGCGCGCTGGGCAGCGACCATCGGCCTCACGGCCACCGCCGTCTGCGGACCCCTCACCGGGTCCGCGCTCGCCGCCCCGGCCGCCCCGGACTCGCTGTACGCCCCGTCGGCCCTGGTGCTGACCCTCGGGCACGGTGAGAGCGCCGCCGCCGTCAGCCCGGCCCGTGCCGTCACCCTGACCTGCGCGCCCGGCTCCTCCGGAAGTCATCCGGCCCCCGCCCTGGCGTGCGCCGAGGTGCGCGCCGCCGGCGGCGACTTCGAGGCGCTGGCGAGCGGCAGGAGCGACGTGATGTGTACGCGGCAGTACGACCCCGTCGTCGTCACCGTCGACGGCGTGTGGCAGGGCAAGCGCGTCTCCTACGAGCGCACCTTCGCGAACGAGTGCATGAAGAACGCCTCCGGGAGTCGCCTCTTCGCCTTCTGAGACCGGGATCGCGTGGCACCTGTGGACGCCGCGAGAGGCTCGTGACGTGGGGAGTGCGAGCCACTGGACACGGGACACCGCGATCTCGCCCCCAGGGGGCGGCCGGGCGGAGTGGGGCCGCCCGCCGTCCCCTGGGGATCACCCAGGGTCCTTCGACCCGCCTCGGGGCCCGTCCGGCGCGATCCGCCGGACGGGCCCCGTCCGCTGTCCGGTCGTATACGACCGCGCCTTTCGGCTACGCCCGGTCGCGGTGGCTGGTGTCGCACCACGGGTAGCGGCGGCTGCGGCGGCAGGTGCACAGGGCGACCCGGAAACGGTCGGAGGCGACGACGGAGCCGTCCTCCAGCTCCACCTCCACGGGGCCCTCCACCAGCAGGGGGCCCTTGCGCTGCATGCTGACCCGGCGGGGCCGGTCAGTGGGGGAGTTCGGCACGGACCACCACCAGTTCCTCGTCGTCCTCGTCGGCGGAGAGCAGCCCCCGGCGCCGCAGCCAGTCCGCGCGCGAGCGCAGAACCGGGCCGAACGGAATACGGCGGCGGCGCGTCACGGAGGCCTTGAGCCCGGTCGCACGCAGGTGCGCCAGGGTGAGGTCGGGATCGCTGAGCGCCGAGTGCACCATGAGCAGCACCCCGCCGGGCCGCAGCATCGCGGGCGCCTCCCGGCAGATCCGGTCCAGGACCATCCGCCCGTCCCCGCCGGCGTCCCAGGCCCGCGCGGACCCGCGCGGCCGCCCGGCGCCGCCCGGCGCCGGGACGTACGGCGGATTGGTCAGGATGAGGTCGAAGGACTCCCCGTGCACGGGCTCGAAGAGGTTCCCGCGCCGTACCCGCAGCGGCAGGCCGGCCCGCCAGGCGTTCCAGCGCGCGGCGTACACCGCCCGCCGGGACACGTCGACCGCGGTGACCCGGCCTCCCCGCCGCGCGGCCTCCAGGGCCAGCGCGCCGGAGCCCGTCCCCACGTCCAGGACGTGCGCGGCCGGGGGCAGCGTTTCTTCGGACAGCGCGCCTGCCAGCAGGTCGGTGTCCTCCTGAGGGGCGTACACGCCCGGCAGTACCAGCGGATTCACGGCCACCAAGTACCCCCGCGCTCAGGAAAATATGGGCTGGGCCGGGGCCGAGCCGGAATCGAGGGGAGTGCGCAGGGAGGAGCGCCCCGCACGCCAGCAGCCGAGCAGGCGGTCGCCGAGACGGTCCTCCAGCAGGCCGGTGACGCCGATGCCGAAGGCGATGTCGGGGGCCAGGTGCGGTTCCTCCTCCAGCAGGCCGCCGATCACCTCGTGCCGTACGACCTGCTCGTGGACGGCGTCGGCCTCCACGTGCTCGTCGTAGAAGTACGCGGCGGCCGGACCCGCGTCCGCGCGGCGCATCGCCTCCGCGAGGCGGCGGGAGCCGGGGGAGGAGGTGATCTCGACCGCGGCGAAGTGACCGACCAGCGCGCCGCGCAGGGAACGGTGCAGACCGAGCAGGGACATCAGGTTGACCGTGGCCAGCGTCTCGGCGCAGGCCGCGTCCAGGTAGCGGCCGTAGGCGGTGTCCAGCCCGAGGTCGGTCATCAGGTCCGCGAACAGGCGCGCGTGGACGCGGTCGGGGCGGCCGCCGCCGTACTCGTCGAACTCCACCGCCGCCATCGCCGCCTTCGCCCGCCCCCACAGGCGGGGCAGCACCCAGGCGTGCGGGTCGGCCTCCTTGAGGTGGTAGAGCGAACGCTGCGCCGCGTACTCCCGCAGGTGCCACAACTCGCCCTCGTCACGGAGGAAGTGGGAGACGCCCGCGCCGTCGACCGGCTCCACGAGCAGCTCCGCGAGCGCGTCCTCGACGGTGTCGTGTACGGGGGTGTCCTCGCGGAGGGCGGTGAGGAAGCGGTCCTCCAGCGCGGCGCGCAGCTCCAGCAGGGCGGGGTCCCATTCGCGGTCGGCGCCGACGCCGGCGAAGCCGCGGTAGTGCAGCTCGTAGCAGAGGTAGAGCGCCAGCTGGAGGTCGTCGCCATAGGGAAGTGCGGTGAGGGCGGCCTCGGTGGCGGGCAGGGGGCCCGTGCCCAGCAGGTACTCCCGTACGGCCGAGGAGAGGGGGCCTCTCGCGGCCGGGAGGCGGGGGCCTTCGGTGACGTGTGACATGGGCGCCGGGTACCCAGTGTGCGCCTGCGCGCAACCCGCGGGTGCCGCCGCGCCCACCTGCGCCGCCCCGGCGGCACAGGTGGGCGCGGCCGGGACGGCACGGTGGGCGCGGCGGCCGGGTCAGTCGCCCTTCGACCGGTTCTGGGCGTCGGCGTTCGGGGTGATGGCGTCCGCGGACTCGCCATGGTGGTGGCGGGCCTCGGGGGAGTCGTCGGAGCGCAGTTCCGCCTCCTCGATCTCCCGCATCACCTCTTCGAGCGCGGTCTCGTTCTCCGGGCGCTGGGTGTCGTCCGACATGGGTGGCTCCCTTCAGTTCTTCGCGGTGGCGATCCGCAGTGGCACCGGGTGGGTGGCGGGCCCCCTCGGAGTGCGGTGGCACGCCCTCGGGATCGCCCACGGGCAGACGGTGACGTCTTCAGCCCGAGCGGTTCCCTGGCCGTATGCCCCACGACCGCCCCGGCAAGACTCCCGGACGCTCGTTCTCCGGCCGGACGAGTACCCAGGCGCACCCCGCCATGCCCGTGCCGGGTGCCGGGGCCCCGCGGGGGGACTCACGTCATCTGACGCCGCACGAGCTCATGCAGCCGCCCGCCCGGGTCGGCGAGCAGCCGCGCCGGCGGCCCCTGCTCGGCGACCTTGCCGTTCTCCATGACGATCACCCGGTCCGCGTCCATCACCGTCGACAGCCGGTGCGCGATCACGACGCGGGTGGCGTTGAGCTTGCGGGTGCTCTCGATGACCGTGCGCTGCGTCTCGTTGTCGAGCGCGCTGGTCGCCTCGTCGAAGAAGAGGATGCGCGGCCGGCGGATCAGCGCCTGCGCGATCATCAGCCGCTGCCGCTGGCCGCCGGAGACCGACCCGCTGCCCGCGACGATGGTGTGCAGGCCCATCGGCATCCGCTTGATGTCCTCGGCCAGGCCCGCCAGTTCGGCCGCCGCCATCGCCTCCTCCGGCGTGTACGCGCCGGTGCCGCAGATGACGTCGAGGATCGAGCCGGTGAACGGCTGCGCGTGCTGGAGGACGACCCCGCACTGCCGACGCACCGCCGACTGGTCGAGCGCGGCCAGGTCCTGACCGTCGTACAGCACGCTGCCCGACACCGGACGGTCGAACCCGATGAGCAGCCTCAGCAGCGTCGACTTGCCGCAGCCGCTGGGCCCGACGACCGCCACGAACTCGCCCGCGCCCACCTCGAAGGAGACGTCGTCCAGGACGAGCGGACCGTCGTCGGAGTAGCGGAACGACAGCCGCCGGGCCTCGACCGCCCCGGACAGCGGGCCCGGCCGGGTGCTCGCCGCCCGCACCTCGGGCGTGGCCGCCAGCACCGGCCGGATCTCCTCGAACAGCGGCAGCGCCGCCACCGCCGACACGAACGCGCCCGTCAGCGACGTCACCGAGGTCAGCAGCATCGTCATCGACGTGTTGAAGGTGAGGAAGTCCGCCGCCGACAGCGCGCCGCGCGCCGGACCCGCGAGCAGCATGAACATCAGCAGGGAGCACAGCGGCAGGTACACCGCGCCCAGCACCGTGTTGAGGTTCTTGATCCGGCCCAGCCGCTGCTGCATCTCACGGCTGCGGGCGAACTGCTCCGCCCACGCCGCGTACGCGTAGTTCTCGGCGGCCGCCACCCGCAGCTTCGGCAGCCCGCGCAGGGTCTGGAACGCCTGGTTGTTCAGCTTGTTGGAGAGCGCCACCAGCCGCCGCTGCCAGCGCACCTGCCACAGCCCGAGCCCCAGGAAGACACCCGCGATCACGACGAGCATGCCGATCGCCGCCATCGCCATCGGGACGCTGTACCAGAGCAGCAGCCCCAGGTTCATCGCGCCGATCGTCGACGCCTGCGCCACCGACGGGCCCAGCCCCGCCAGCAGCCGGCGGATGCCGCTGATGCCCATGGCCGCGCTGGCCAGTTCACCCGTGGAGCGTTCGGCGAAGAACTTGGTGGGCAGCCGCAGCAGCCGGTCCCACACCGCCGGCTGCAGCGTCGCCTCGACGCGGCCCTCCAGCCGCAGGATGGTCAGGTTCTGCAGCAGCATGAAGGACGCGGCCACCAGACTGCTGACCATCACCGCCAGACACACCTGGACGATCGGGTCCGCCTGCGCCCTCGGCACGTACTCGCCGAGCACCTTGCCGGTGGCGATCGGCACCAGCGCCCCGATCGCCACCGTGACCAGCCCGCTCAGCAGCAGGCGCGTCAGATCCCGGCCGGTGCCGCGCATGCTGAACCGCATCAGCCCGAGCGGACCCAGCCGCTTCTCCGGAAGCGGCCGGTAGAACATCACCGCGCGCGGCTCGAACTCCTCCGCGTTCGCCTTCTCCACGGGCGTCTCCCGCCCGGTCGCGGGATGGACCGCGACATAGCCGCCGCGCCGCCACAGCAGCGCGACCGGCGCACCGGACAGCGCCCGGTGACCGACCAGCGGCCCGACGTCGTCCCGCCACCACCGGCCGTCTAGGCGCACCGCGCGCACGCGCACCCGGGAGGCGAGGGCCACCTGCTCGACCGGGTCGAGACGCTCCTCGCCGTCGCCCGCCGGGGCAGGCTCGACGAGGCTGATCCCGGCGGCCCGCGCGACCAGCCGGCACGCCGCGAACGTGGCGTCCGCGTCGGCGGCCGTGGCGCGCCGGGAGCCCTTCCCGTCCTGCCGGTCGTTCCTGCCGTTCTTGCCGATCGACGCCAGCAGCGTCCGGTCGGCCCGCGCGCGCACCGCCTCACCGGCCTCGATCCCGGCCGCCGTACGGGTCTCGTGAGTGCGTTCCAGCTGCTCGATCCAGCGGTCCAGCGTGGTCAGCAGCCGGTACTGCTGGTCCACCATGGACTGCCACACCGCCGGGTCCATCAGCAGATCGGCGGCGGCCTCCGCCCCGTACAGCGAGCCGTACTGCACGCTGCCGGGCGGGACCTGCATCCAGAACACGTCGTCGTCAGTGACCTCCGAAGGTCCCTCGGAGGCCATCGGCGCCTGGAACAGGACGGAGAGCCCCCGGCCCACGCCCAGGGCGAGGGCGTACTCCAGCGGGCTCGACGTCGGCGGCACGTACTGCGGATTGCCGTACTCGTCGTAGGACCAGGTCTGGGTGCTCGCGGGCTGGTACAGCTCGCGCAGGTCGATACGGCGCACCACGCAGTCCCGCAACGGCCGCGCCACCAGCGTGTGATGAGGGCCGGCGACCGGGCCGAGCAGCAGCGCGCCCGCCTCCAGTCGGCCCAGGTGGTGCCAGTGGCCCTGCTGTCCGGCGTCCACCGCGAACAGGTCCAGCGCGCCCCCCGCGACCAGCCACAGCACCTGCGGCCCTTCGAGGTCGAGCCGCCCGGCCCCCGCGCAGTCGACCGGCGCGCCCATCGTGCCGAGCGCGGCGAGGACGACGTCCCCTTCGTGCGTGACCGTCATCTCACCGCTCCCTGACCAGCGCCGCGTACGCCCCGCCCCGCGCGAGGAGCTCCTCGTGCCGCCCGCGCTCGACGACCGTGCCGTGGTCCAGGACGACGATCTCGTCGCTGTCGCGGACCGTGCTGAGCCGGTGCGCGATGACCACGCACGCGCAGCCGCGCCGGCGCAGGTTGTCCATCACCGTCAGCTCGGTCTCCGCGTCCAGCGCGCTCGTCACCTCGTCCAGGACCAGGATGCTCGGCCGGCGCACCAGGGCCCGGGCGATCTCCAGCCGCTGGCGCTGACCGCCGGAGAAGTTGCGGCCGTCCTGCTCCACCGTGCTGCGGATGCCGCCGGGCCGCCGCATGACCACGTCGTACAGCGCCGCGTCCCGCAGCGCGTCCACCACGGCCTCGTCCGGGATCGACGGGTCCCACAGCGTCACGTTGTCGCGGACGGTGCCCTCGAACAGGAACACCTCCTGGTCGACGAAGGACACGGACGCCGCCAGCGCACCGCGCGGGATGTCCTCCAGCCGCCTGCCGTCGATGCGGATCACGCCCTCCCAGGGCGTGTACAGACCGGAGATCAGCCGGGACACCGTCGACTTGCCGCTGCCCGAGCCGCCGACCAGCGCCACCTGCCGCCCCGGCCCGACGCTCAGGTCGAACCCGGTCAGCAGCGGCTTGTCCAGCGGGCTGTAGCCGAAGGCGATGTTCTCCAGCTCCACGTGACCGTGCAGCCGGCGTGTGGAGTCCGCGCCGCCGGGCCGGTCGTACAGCGGGTCGGCGCGGAAGCTCTCCACGTCCTTCAGCCGCGCCACGTCCGCCGCGAAGTCCTGGATACGGCCCGCGACGCCGTTGAGCCGGGTCAGCGGGGCGGTGAACCGGGTGACCAGCGCCTGGAAGGCGACCAGCAGACCCACCGAGATATGGCCCTCGATCGCCCGCATCCCGCCGATCCACAGGATCAGCGCGCTGTTCAGCGTGGCGAGCGTCGGCGCGACCACCCCGAGCCACGCGCTCGGCACACCGAGCCGCTGCTGCTCCTCCAGGGTGGTGGCGTGCTGTCCGGCCCACTTGCGGAAGTAGCCGTCCTCCCCGCCGGTCGCCTTCATCGTCTCGATCAGCTGCAGCCCGGTGTACGCCGTGTTCGTCAGCCGCGCGTTGTCCGCGCGCAGCTTCGCCGTACGGGTCGCGCGCAGCCGGATCACGATCCGCATGGCGACGACGTTCAGCAGGGCCACCCCGACGCCGACGAACGTCAGCTGCGGGTCGTAGGTGTAGAGCAGGACGGCGTAGAGGACCACCACGACGGCGTCCACGCCCGCCGAGGCGAGGTCGCGGGCCAGGGTCTCGGCCACCGCGTCGTTGGACTGCAGGCGCTGCACCAGGTCGGCGGGGCTGCGCTGGGAGAAGAAGGTCACCGGCAGCCGCAGCAGATGGCGCAGGAACCGCGCGCTGGACAGCGTCGAGGAGATGATCCGCCCGTGGTGCAGGTTGGCCTGCTGGAGCCAGGTCAGCGCGAGGGTGAGCAGCACGCACGCGCCCATGGACGTGAACAGCACGTCCAGCAGCGAGGTCTGCCCGCCGATCAGGAACATGTCGATGTAGGTGCGGCTGAGCGCCGGCACCGCCGCACCCACCAGGACCAGCAGCAGGCTCGCCAGGACGGCGGCCGGCAGGGTGCCCGCGGTGCCGCGCAGCCGGGCCGGCATCGCCCCGAGCACGCCCGGCCTGCGCCCGCCCCGCTGGAAGTCCTCGCCCGGCTCCAGCACCAGCACCACACCGGTGAAGCTGCCGTCGAAGTCCTCCATCGGCACGAACCGGCGGTACTTGCCGGGGTCGTTGACGAACACGCCCCGGCGGCCGAAGCGGCGGCCCATGCCGTCGTAGACGACGTAGTGGTTGAACTCCCAGAAGAGGATGGCCGGCGCCTTCACCTCGGCGAGGGCGGCCAGGTCCATCTGCATGCCCTTGGCCGTCAGCCCGTAACTGCGGGCCGCCTTGAGCAGGTTGCTGGCGCGGGAGCCGTCGCGGGACACCCCGCAGGCGATGCGCAGCTCCTCCAGCGGGACGTGCCGGCCGTAGTGGCCGAGGACCATGGCCAGGGAGGCGGCGCCGCACTCCACGGCCTCCATCTGGAGGACGGTGGGCGTGCGGACGCTCCTGCGGCGGCCCTGCGGGACGGTGCGGCGGGGCGGAGCCGCACGCCGTCTGCCCCGGTTCTCCTGCGCGGTGGTCACGGAAGCAGCCAATCGACGGGACGCTGGTCGGCCAGCCGGATCGAGCCGGTGGCCATGGTCATGGAGGCGAGCGGGTACGGCGGCCCGTTCGCGGAGGACCAGCGGTAGCCGCTCTTCGTGGAGGGGGAGGGGTCGAGGCGGACCAGGACGGCGACCGGGCGGCCGTCCTCGGTGAACTGCTCGCCGAGCTGGCTGTCGCCGAGGTAGGCGCCGATCTGCTGCGCCGACTGGGCCGTGCGGTCGACCGCCTTCACATGGCCGCGCAGCACGCCGTACTGCTGGGCGGGCACGGTCTGCACGGTCAGGTCGACGGCCGCGTCCTCGGGGATGGAGGCGGCGTTCTCGGCGGGCACGTACACCGTGGCGTACAGCGGGTCGTCGGCGTGGGCGACCTTCTCGACGGCGGCGACGTTCGCGCCGGTGGAGATGATCTGCCCGAGGGTGGCGGCGAGCGCGGTGACGCGTCCCGCGGCGACCGTGCGCACCACGGTCTCGCCCTGGGATGTGCGCACCTTCAGCACGGGGGAGTTCGCCGGCAGCCGCTGACCCTCGCGCGCGAGGACCGCGGTGACCTGGCCGGCGGCGGGGCTCTGCAGGACGTAGCTGCCCTCGCCGTGGGTGAGGACGGCCGGGGCGCTCACCGTGGAGGCGACCGAGCCGGTCACCGCCCACACGGCAGCGGCGACGACGGCGATCAGGGTCGCCGACAGCACCAGCCAGCCCTGGGGGCGCGCGAACCGCACCGGCAGGTCGAGTTCCTCCGGCGACTGGAGCTTGGCTAGGGCCTGTTGGCGGAACTGCACGGGCTTCTCTCGGGGGGTTCCGGTACGGCGACGAGTCCCGGAGCCGAGGGACGGCTCCGGGACTCGGAAGTCACACGTGGTGCGATCAGAGACCGGCGACCAGGTTGGTGACCGGGGCGGTGTTCAGGCCGGTGACACCCTCGACGGTGCCGACGGCCGTGTCGACCACGCCGGAGACCGGGGCGATGCCGTCCACCAGGCCGGTGACGGTGCCGAGGGCGTTCACGGACAGGCCGCCGGAGACGTTGTCGAGGTCCGCGTCGGCGATCTCGACGGTCTCAACCTGGGGGGTGGAGTTCATGGGGGAACTTCCCTTCATATGGATAACTCGTAAGGGGGGAGCGGCCCCCTCTGGGGACAGATGACGGCCGCGACCGTGGACGCCGGGCCCCCGTCTCCGGGAGCCGCTGCGGCCTTGCGGTGCGATGGATCAAAGCAGGTCCGAGGCCGGCGCATCCAATCAATCAGCGCCCTCACCAGGGAACATGCGTCACACGAGGGTCGAAGCGTGCAGGTTCGGGCACGGCTTGTCGGCGACTTCTTCACACCTTCGCCGGGGCCCGCCCGGACGGTCGGCCGGAGCGGGCGCGGCGAATTGGACACTCCCGCCCCAATGACGTGGAGGGCGGCGCGCGGATGTGCAGAACTCCTGCCCGCCGTGACCGGCATGGGTAATCGGTGTGCAGATTCTCTGAAGCAGGGATTCCGCTTGCCGTGCTGGACGGAGCGTCAGCATGCGGACACGGAAGGTGTTTTGCGTGGGGGGCGCGGCTTCCCGTCGGGCGGGGTGCGGTTCCTCGACGAGCGGGGCGCGATTCCCCGACGAGCGAGGCGCGGCACCCCCGCTGATCGGCCGTCAGCCCAGAAGGGCGTAGACGGTGCTCGCGCGGGCGGCGAGTTCCCCGGTCCGTTCGGCCGTCATCGTGACGTCGGCGAACGCCATCCGGCGGCCCAGCTTGGTGAGGACCGCATGAATCAAGACATCCGAATCGGCCACCGCGCGCTGGAACGAGGTGGACTGCTGGACCGTCGTCATCGGTACGAAAGCCCCCCGGGCGGCCGACACGGCGATCACGGTGGCGGTGTCCGCCGCGGCCATCAGCGCCTGCCCCGACAGCCCGCCGCCCTCCCGCGCCAACTCCTGTGACCAGGGCAGACGCAGAACGGCGTGGTCCGCTCCCAGGCTTGCGACACTCAGGCCCAGGGCCCGCACCCAGGGCGCGAAGCTGTCGGAAAGGATCTTGTCGGCTTCGGCGGTCGTCATCGTCATATGGGCGATTGTTCCCCGGGCCGCCCGCTCGGACGCCGGTCATGGCCGATTCATCGTTGTGCAAAGAGAATTGGCAATCGGAATGAACGCGGGCCGCCTCCCCCGCGTACTCCTCGGCAACCAGGCGCCGCTGTACGGAGCTGCCGACCCCCGGCAGCCAGACCCCGTCCCCCAGGAGGTCGAGTTTTTTGAGTCACAAGCGAATTCCGAAGCGTAAGGCCGCGATCGCGGTAGGCGGCGTGGCGGCGCTCGGTGCGGCGGCACTCCTGCTCCCCAACGCCAACGCCTCCCAGGACGGCAACAACGCGGCGGCGGCCGCACCCAGGACGCTGAAGGCGTCGGACGCCTCGGACCTCGCCTCGCAGCTGGAGAAGCTCCTGGGCGACGCCTTCGCCGGCTCCTACTACGACGACGGCCAGAAGCAGCTCGTCGTCAACGTCGTCGACGTCTCCGGTGACGACAACAACGTCATCGTGCAGGCCAAGAAGGCAGGTGCGCAGGTCCGCCAGGTCGAGAACAGCCCGGCCGAGCTCAAGGCGGCCTCGCAGACCCTCAAGGCCAAGGCGACCATCCCGGGCACCTCGTGGGCCGTCGACCCCAAGACGAACAAGATCCTCGTCACGGCCGACTCCACCGTCACCGGCGGCAAGTGGGACCGGCTGGAGTCCACCGTCAACAGCCTCGGCGCGAACATGGCGACCATCAAGAAGTCGGCCGGCACGTTCAAGACCTTCGTCTCCGGCGGCGACGCCATCTTCGGCGGCGGAGCGCGCTGCTCCCTCGGCTTCAACGTCACCGCCGGGGACGGCTCCCCGGCCTTCCTGACGGCCGGTCACTGCGGGGTCGCGGCCGAGCAGTGGTCCGACTCGGAGAACGGCGCGCCGATCGGCACGGTCGACCAGGCGGTCTTCCCGGGCGAGGGCGACTTCGCACTCGTGAAGTACGACGACGCCGCCACGCAGGCCCCGAGCGAGGTCAACGTCGGCCAGCAGAAGGTCGCGATAACCGAGGCCGCCGAGGCGACCGTCGGCACCGAGGTCTTCCGGATGGGCAGCACCACCGGCCTCTCCAACGGCCAGGTCCTCGGCCTCGACGCCACGGTCAACTACCCCGAGGGCACCGTCACCGGTCTCATCCAGACCAACGTGTGCGCCGAGCCCGGCGACAGCGGCGGCTCGCTGTTCACCCAGGACGGCCAGGCGATCGGCCTGACCTCGGGCGGCAGCGGTGACTGCACCGTCGGCGGCGAGACCTTCTTCCAGCCGGTGACCACCGCCCTCGAGGCGACCGGCGCGACCCTCGGCGCCGGTGGCGCGGGCGGCGGCGCGGGCGCTGGCCAGGAGGCCGGCGGTCAGGACAACGGCGCGGGCGCGGGCCAGGAGGCCGGTGGCGAGCAGGCCGGCCAGGGCGCCGGTGAGCAGGGCGCGGGCCAGGAGGCCGGCGGCCAGGACAACGGCGCGGGCGCGGGTGGAGAGGCCGGCGCGGGCCAGGACGCGGGCGCGGGCCAGGAGGCCGGTGGCGAGCAGGCCGGCCAAGGCGCCGGTGAGCAGGGCGCGGGCCAGGAGGCCGGCGGCCAGGACAACGGCGCGGGCGCCGGTGAAGAGGCCGGCGCGGGCGCCGGGAACGACCAGAACGGTGCCAACGGTCAGAACGACAAGCACTGACCGAGTCGCCTGACACAGCCCCACCGCCGGCCCCACCCAGCGGTTCCGGGCTGGGCGGTGGAACGGTCCGGCCCTCCGGCGGGAGGGCCGGACCACGCGCGTGCGGTGACCTGCCGGTGGGAAGGCCGGCCGGGTCACCGCACGCGCGGCATCGCGTTGAAGACCTTTGAAAGGCCGTCAGTCTCCGTCGACGGCCCGCAGCAACAGCAGGGCCACGTCGTCGATCCGTTCCCCGGCCGCCGAAGAGTGGCCCACCAGTTCGTCGGCCAGCTCCTCCAGGGGCGAATCGCCGGCCTCCGCCAGCCGCCGGCCCAGCGCGGCGACCGCGTCCTCGATGTCCACGCCCGGCGTCTCGATCAACCCGTCGGTGTAGAGGGCGAGGACGCAGCCGGGGGAGAGGTCGACCTCCGTGGTCGCGTACGTCGCCCCGCCGTCGATGCCCAGCAGCGGACCGCCCGCGAGGTCGAGGACCCGCACCCGCCCGTCCGGCCGGCGCAGCAGCGGCGGCGGATGCCCGGCCCGCGCCATCACCGCGCGCCCGCGCGCCGGGTCGAGCCGCAGGTACAGACAGCTCGCGAACAGGTCCGAACCCAGTTCGAACAGCAGCCGGTTGGTGCTGCGCATCACCTCCGCCGGTTCCTGACCCACCGTCGTGTACGCGCGCACCGCGGTGCGGATCTGCCCCATCAGCCCGGCCGCCGTCACGTTGTGACCCTGGACGTCGCCGATCACCGCCGCCGGCAGCGGCCGCGCCGACACCAGGTCGTAGAAGTCGCCGCCGATCTCCATGCCCCGGGTGGCCGGCAGATAGCGGGCGGTCGCCTCGATCCCGGGCAGCACCGGCAGCGAGTGCGGCAGCAGCGCCGCCTGCAGCCCGTGGGCCAGCTGGTGCTTCACGTCGTACAGCAGCGCCCGGTCCAGGGCCTGCGCGATCAGCCCCGCCAGACTCGTCAGCACCGCCCGCTCGTGCGTGGAGAACGTCCGCGGCCGCGGGTACGCCAGCACACACGCCCCCACCGGGCGGCCGGAGGCGATCAGCGGCAGGAACGCCCAGGCCGCGAAGCCGTCGGGGGTCGCGTGCCGCGCCGGATACAGACGCTCCAGCTGCTGCCGCGAGTCGAAGAACGCCGGCACCCCGTGCGAGAGGGTGTGCGCACCGGGGGTCGGGGCGTTCAGCGGCATCCCGTCGAACCGCTCCACCACATGCGGATCGGAATAGCCGTGGTGTCCCAGCACATGCAGCCGGCCCGCCCGCGCCCCGAGCAGCGCCAGTGCGCTGCTGCCCACGGCCGGCGCGATCTCGTCCGCCACCAGCCGCACCACGTCCTGCACGCTCACCGTCTCCGTCAGCGCCCCCGCGAGGGACAGCGCCTGCGACATCGACACCAGCCGCGTCGGCGCGTCCCCCTGCCCGGCACGGGACGGACCCGGCTCCGCCACACCCCGGGCCCGGCTGATCCGCACGCTGATCCCCGTGGTGCTCGGATACAGCCGGAACGACAGCCACTCGGACGGCGGGCGCAACGCCACGAACGACGTGGCGTCCTGGCTGATCAGCGCGGCCCGGTAGTGCTCCTCGTACGCCGGGTCGTTCAGCCACGGCACCGACGCCCACAGCTGGGAGCCCAGCAGCACGCTCACCGGGACGCCGAGCAGCTCGCCCGCCGCCGCGTTGGCGAAGCCCACCCGCCCGGTGAGGTCCAGCGAGCACATCCCGTACGGCAGCCGTCCCACCATCCGCGCCGCCTCCACCGTGCCGAGCGTGCCCGACACACCGCTCAGCGGGCCCGCGTCCAGCGGATCGGTCTCCGCCCGCGCCGGACGGTCGTTCGCCGCCGCCCGCTCCAGCCGCAGCGCCAGCCGCTCGCAGGCCGACTCCAGCGCGTCGCGCTCACGGTCGGACAGCTCCGGCGGATGCGAGCCCGGCCAGGTCACGTAGAGCGCGCCGTACACCCTCGTCCCGGTCGCCACAGGGGCCGCCGCCAGCGCGAAGGGGTACGGCAGGACGACGGCGATCCGTGGATAGCGCCGGGCCATGTCCTCCTCGCCGCCCACCCACACCAGCCGGCGTTCGCGCACCGCCTCGGCGACCGGGATGGGCGCGCTCAGTCCCACCCGCTCCCAGGGCGCCGCGAAGGCCCGGGGCAGCCCCGCCATCACCGCCATCTCCAGCACCGGCTCGTCGCCCGGACGGAGGTAGACCGCGCCGGAGTGCGCCCCGACGGCGTCCATGACCGCGGTCAGCGCCAGCGACAGCACCGGGCCGGCCGCCGCCGGCCGCCCGTCGGACGTCCGCCCTTCGGACACGGCGACCACCTCCTCGCCTGGTCGCGCGCCCCCAGGCAACCAAATCTGCCCCCACACGGCCCTTCGCGCACGGCGACCGGACGCCGGCCCCGCCCCGGTGACGCCGCAGGGGCCGCGTGCACCCCGGCCCACTCGGCCGGCGTGACCGAGGCCCGGGGCGTGTCCTGGGCGGGGCAGGGTACCCGCCCGTGCATGGACACCATCGCCTCCGCCCACCTGGCGGCCTCCGGGGGGTCAGCACTGGCCTCCGTCGCGTTCGTCATCGTCGGCATCGCCCTCGTCGGCGGCCTGATCTGGGCTTTCCGGCTCGGGTTCCGGGTACGCAGGCGTGAGCCGGGGCCGCCCGGACCGCACGAGCAGCCCCGCATGCCCGCGTCCGGCCCCGTCCGGGAGAGCAGCGAGGGGCGCGAGCCGAACGAGATGCCCCGGTCCGGCGAACGCCTCACCCCGCACGAGCTGCGGCCCACCGGCAGCCGGCCCGGCGAGGACCAGGGCCGCCCGCGCTGGGACGAGGGCTCCAGCGGCTCCTTCGGCAGCGGTGGATCCGGTGCCCGCTGATCCCTCCACAGAAAGGCAGTGAACCGTCGTGACCCCGCAGACCGAGGAGAAGCCCGCCGTGCGCCGGGAGAACCGCGCCGCGCGCCGGCCGGAGACCGGCTGGGCCAGGGCCCGCCGTCTCCGCAGAGGCGGTGCCGCACCGCGCACCTGCCTCCCCGCCGTGTACACCCCGGGCGCCACGTCCGGGACGCCGTACGGCGTGGAGGGCAACATCGTCAGGGGGGACGACTGACACGCACGACGGAGCTGTGAGCAGGGGGGTCGCCGCGAGCCACGCGTGCGCGGTGACCGCCGTACGCTGGGACAGTGCGCCTCCTGCTGACCTCCGACACCCACCTTCCGAAGCGCGCCAAGGCCCTGCCGGCCCCGCTGCTCGACGAGCTCCCGCACGCGGACGTGGTGATCCACGCCGGGGACTGGGTGGACACCGCCACCCTCGACCTGCTGGAGCGGCGCAGCCGCCGGCTCGTCGCCGTGTACGGCAACAACGACGGCCCCGAGCTGCGCGCCCGGCTCCCCGAGACCGCCCGCGCCGAGCTGGGCGGGCTGCGCTTCGGCGTCGTCCACGAGACCGGGCCCGCCCAGGGGCGCGAGGCGCGCTGCGCCGCCCGGTACCCCGACCTCGACGTCCTCGTCTTCGGGCACAGCCACATCCCCTGGGACACCACCGCCCCCGGCGGACTCAGGCTGCTCAACCCCGGCTCACCGACCGACCGCCGCCGCCAGCCGCACTGCACCTATCTCACGGCCACGGTGGCCGACGGCCGGCTCACCGACGTCGTCCTGCACCGCCTGCCACCGCGCGGCTGAGACGAGCGGACACCGACCTTACTGGTGAGTCAGAAGCTATTGACGGTGTCCGGAAATCACCGGACTGTAGTGGACATGCCGAATATCCGGGCACGTCTGCTCGTTGTTCTGGTCGTCCTCTGTGGATTACTGACGGTGGCGGGCACCCCCTCCGCCACCGCCGCCACCGTCCCCGACTCGCTCTCTTTCGACGGCACCCCCCTCACCGTCTCCGGCGGCCGCTTCACCGACGCCCTCGGACGCGAGGTCGTCCTGCGCGGCTACAACGTGTCCGGCGAGACCAAGCTCGCCGAGAACAAGGGACTGCCCTTCGCCTCGGTCGCCGACGCGAAGAAGTCGGCGACCGCGCTGCGCGCCCTCGGCGGCGGCAACTCCGTGCGCTTCCTGCTCTCCTGGGCCTACGCCGAGCCCGTGCGCGGCCAGGTCGACACCGCCTACCTGGCCGCCGCCACCGACCAGATGCGCGCCTTCCTCGACACCGGGATCCGCGTCTACCCCGACTTCCACCAGGACCTCTACTCCCGGCACCTGTTCGACCCGGACAGCTGGTACACCGGCGACGGCGCTCCCCAGTGGGCCGTCGACGCGGGGAACTACCCCGACGAGTCCTGCGGCATCTGCTTCTTCTGGGGCCAGAACATCACCCAGAACAGCGCAGTGAAGGCCGCGCAGCACGACTTCTGGCACAACGCCCACGGCCTCCAGGACGCCTTCCTCGCCACCGCCCAGCGCACCATGACCTACCTCAGGGAGAACCTCACAGCGGCGCAGTTCGCGGGCGTCGTCGGCTTCGACCCCTACAACGAGCCGTACGCCGGCTCCTACGACTCCGGTCAGAACAGCCGCAGTTGGGAACGCGACCTGCTCTGGCCGTTCTATGTGAGGTTCCGGGCCCGGATGGACGCGGCCGGCTGGCAGGACAAGCCCGCCCTCGTCGAGCCGAATCTCTTCTGGAACGCCAACATCGCCTCCCAGAAGCAGGAGGGCGGCCTCCTCGACGCGGGCGCGCTCGGCTCCCGCTACGTCCTCAACACCCACTTCTACGACCAGAAGGCCATCTCCGGGATCCTGATGTGGGGCAAGGCCGCCGACGGCCAGTACGCCGGCGACTTCGCCGCGGTCCAGGCCCGTGCGGCGGCGGCCGGCACCACCGCCGTGGTCAGCGAGTTCGGCCACCCCCTCGCGGGAACCGTCGCGGACAAGGCGCCGAGCGTCCTCAAGGCCATGTACCAGGCGCTCGACTCCCGGGTGAAGGGGGCGGGTTGGTGGAACACACCGGCCGCCTCCGGTCCCGTCCTGTCCGGCCAGCAATGGCAGTGGGACATCTACAACGGCCGCCACCGCGAGCCGATGAACGGCAACCCCGACAAGGTGCTCACCACCGGCGACGCCTGGAACGACGAGGACCTCTCCGCCGTACGCCTCGACGACGCCGGCCGGGCGGCGCTCCGGCAGGACGCCCGTCTCCTGGACCGCGTCTACCCGGCCGCCACCAGCGGCGCGACCCTCGCCTTCACCTACGAGGACCGCTCACGCGACGGCTCCACCACCCTCACCTGGAACCCGGTCCCGGCGTCCCTGCCGAACACGGCGCAACTCGTCGGCTCCGGCCAGTACGGCCTGCTCGTCTGGCGCTCGGCCGGCGGGACCGCGCCCACCGAGCTCCATCTGCCCGCCTCCTTCCCGACCGCGTCCACCACCGTCGTCTCCGACCTCGCCGCGGTGCACGCCCCGCCCGCGTATACCACCGCCACGCCGGTCGGCGCGGCCCCGGAACCCGGCGGCGCAGGCAGCCGCCGGCTGCTGCTCACCGCGCCCGGCACGGCCACGGTCCACTACGCGCTGGTGACCAACGGGGCGAACGCGCCCTCCGCGGCCCTGCTGTCCGCGGCCCGCTCCGAACTGTCCGCGTGGGTCGCCCAGAAGCTGGGGTGAACCGACGGCGCCCCCGGGGATCACCCCGGGGGCGCCGTCAGGGCCGCGTGGCCCGTCAGTTGCCGGGGCTCGTCCAGTCGGCGGCGACATGGCCCAGCCGGACGCGCTGCGGGTGGTCGCCCACCGGCACCGAGACGACCTTGCGTCCGGTGGCGAAGTCGATCGCGGTGACCTGGTCGGTGCCGCTCTCGGAGATCACACAGCTCTTGCCGTCCCCGCTGACGGTGGCCCAGTACGGTTTGGAGGCGGTCACGAGCGGCCCCTCCTGGAGGGTCGCGCGGTCGACCACGGTCGCGTAGTCGTCCATGGTGCCGGCGACGCACAGCTTGGCCCCGTCCGGGCTCATCGACAGGCCGTGGTGACGCGAGTCGTTGACGAACGTGGTGCGGTCGTCGCTGGTCGCCGGGTTCTTCGGCAGGGTCTTCGTCCGGGTGATCCGGTCGGTGGCGACGTCGTACTCGAAGAAGCCGTTGAAGAACGACACCTGGAAGTACAGCTTGGACTCGTCCGGCGAGAACACCGCCGGGCGGACGGCGTCCGAGTAGTCCTTGAGGCCGATCGCGTCGAGCCGCTGCCGCATGTCGATGACCTTGACCTGCTTGAACGTGGTCGCGTCGACGACGGTGATGCGCCGGTCGCCCTTCGTCCAGTCCAGCCAGGGCGCGTCGAGCGCGTTGTTCACCTCGCCGATCGACATGGTCCAGATCTGCTTGCCGTCCTTGCTGAAGATGTTCTCGTGCGGCTTGTCTCCGGTGGAGTACGAACCCAGCTGACGGCCCGTCCGGATGTCCAGGACGTGCACGGTGTTCGACGTCGAGGCGGAGACCGCGACCCGCGTGCCGTCGGGGGAGACGGCCATGTGGTCGGAGCGGTAACCCGACACGGCGAACCGCCAGTTGACGCGCCCCGTCGCGAGGTCGATCGAGACGACGTCGGCGAAGCTCGGCCGGGAGACGACCACCGAGGAGCCGTCCGGCGTGGAGTACATGTCGTCGACGAACTGGTCGTGGCCCTCGCCGACGCTGTTGCGGATGGTCATGAAGGCGATCCAGCGGACGGGGTCGGCGTTGATCTCCGCCATCCGCTCGTCCTTGTCGGGGATGACGTCGATCCGGCCGATCCTCGCGAAGTCGCCGGTGGACCGGATGACGTCGGCGGTGCCCTCCCAGTTGTTGCCGACGAACATCACCTCGCGCAGCGCCGCCGCGGAGGGAGCGGCGGGGGCGGCGGTCGCGGCGGCGGGGGCGGTGACGGTCAGGACGAGGGCGGCGGCCACGGAGCATAGGTGCCTGGTTCTGCTGGCAGGCATGGGTGCTCTCTCCTCTGAGTGGGGGTGGGGCGCGGGCGCGCGCGAAGCCCGCCCGAATCTGAACACCGTTGCGTTCAAATTGACTTACTGGAAAGTAAGGAAGAGGGGGCCTTCACCACAAGACCATGGGCACGACAAAATCGAGCGGAACGGCGACGAAGGAGGATGCGTGACGGGCAGGCTCAGGGCGCCCACGGGACGGTACGCGGGCAAGACCGCCGCCGAACGGCAGGCCGAGCGGCGCCGGCGCTTCCTGGACGCGGCCCTGCACCTGTTCGGCGACGCCCCCGGCTACCGGGGCACCACGGTCGCCGCGCTCAGCGAGGCCGCCGGGCTGTCCACCCGCCAGTTCTACGAGGAGTTCCGCACTCTGGAGGACGTCCTCGCGGCGCTCCACCTCCAGGTCAACGACCGGGCCGAGGAGGCCGTGGTCGCCGCCTTCGCCGCCGCCCGGGACCTGCCCCTCGCCGACCGGGTCACCGCGATCTTCCGCGCCTACGCGGGCGACGTCACCGGCGACCCGCGCCGCATCCGCATCACCTTCGTCGAGATCGTCGGCGTCAGCCCGCGCCTGGAGGAACAGCGCCTGGCCCGCCGGGCCCGCTGGGTCGACCTGATCTGCGCCGAGGCGACCGAGGCCGCCGCCCGCGGCGAGGCCGCGCCCCGCGACTACCGCCTGGCCGCAACGGCGTTCATCGGCAGCGTGAACGGACTCCTGCACGACTGGAGCGCCGGCTGGGTCGACGCCACCCTCGACGAGGTCGTCGACGAACTCGTCCGCCAGCTCCTGGGCATCCTGCGCCCCCGGGGCTGGACCCCCGCCGCCTCATGACGGGCGCACCCTCGTCGGGCACCGCCCCGGGACCATCCGGAGCCGCGCCCGAGGCGACCACCCCTACTCGTCCCAGGCCTGGATCATCGTCTGACCGACGATCTTGCCTTCCCGCAGCGTGAGCATCGACTCCGACAGCACGCGGACCCCGTCCGCGTACTCGCAGGACTCGGTGAAGGCGGCGCGGTCGCCCTGGATGACGCAGTCCTCCAGCCGGTGCGTCATGTCGCGGCTGTAGACGTCGTCGAGCATCCCGGCGATCTCGTCACGGCCGTGCAGGACGGTGGGCCGGCTGGGCTGGCTGTTGCGGTCCACGACGCGCAGCTCCGCGTCGTCCGCGTAGAGCGACAGCAGCGTCGCCGGGGTGTTCCCCTCGACGCCCCTGCGCAGGGTCTCGGTGTCGAAGGCGGAGCCTGCCGCGGTGCCCATGGTGACCTCCTCGTGAGGACCGCGGACCCAGGGGGCGGGCCCGCCGGGCCCTCACTTCGAGACTCCTCCGTCCGTCCCGACCCGGCAAGCGCGGGACACCGCCGTCCGCCTGTCGGGTGAGCGGCGCCCCGCACCCGTGTCCGACGGTCGTCCCCGCCGTTGCTGAGGGCATGATCTCCACTCGACGCATCGTCGCCGCCGCCTGTCTCGCCGTCGGGGTCACCGGCCTCGCCGCGCCCATGGCGAACGCGGCCGACGCCCCGGCCGGCGGCCGACTCAGCCCGATGACCCTACTCGACTCGATCGCCGAGAGCGACATCCCCGCCGAGCACCGGGGTGAACTGCCCCCGGTGTCCGGCCAGTTGAACGAGCTGAACAAGGTGAACGAACTGCGCCGGCTGGGCGAGCTGCACCAGGTCACCGACCTCGTCGCCCCCGTCACCGGTCTCCTCCCCGCCGTCCAGGCCTGACCCCGGCGCGCCCGCCCCGCGAGGGCGGGCGCCCCGCGAGGCGCACTCAGGTGACCTGCCCCGATCGCCGTGCGGGGACCGATCAGTGCCCCGTAGGGTCGGAAGCGGACGGACCGCCGCCGATGAAAGGGGCCGCACCATGGCGCAGGAAGTGCGCGGAGTGATCGCACCGGGGAAGAACGAGCCCGTGCGGGTGGAGACGATCGTGGTGCCCGACCCGGGGCCCGGCGAAGCGGTGGTGAAGGTGCAGGCCTGCGGCGTCTGCCACACCGACCTGCACTACAAGCAGGGCGGGATCAACGACGAGTTCCCCTTCCTCCTCGGACACGAGGCGGCCGGCGTGGTCGAGTCGGTCGGCGAGGGCGTCACCGACGTCGCCCCGGGCGACTTCGTGATCCTCAACTGGCGTGCGGTGTGCGGCCAGTGCCGCGCCTGTCTGCGCGGCCGCCCCTGGTACTGCTTCGACACCCACAACGCCCGCCAGAAGATGACCCTGACCGACGGCACCGAACTGTCGCCCGCGCTGGGCATCGGCGCGTTCGCCGAGAAGACCCTGGTCGCCGCCGGCCAGTGCACCAAAGTCGACCCGTCGGTGTCGCCCGCGGTGGCCGGACTGCTCGGCTGCGGCGTGATGGCGGGCATCGGCGCGGCGATCAACACCGGCAACGTCGGCCGCGGCGACTCGGTCGCCGTCATCGGCTGCGGCGGGGTCGGCGACGCGGCGATCATGGGCGCCCGGCTGGCCGGCGCGGCGCGGATCATCGCCGTCGACATCGACGGCCGCAAGCTGGACAAGGCCCGCACCATGGGCGCCACGCACACCGTGAACTCCGCGGAGACGGACCCGGTCGAGGCGATCCGCGAGCTGACCGGCGGCTTCGGCGCGGACGTCGTCATCGAGGCGGTCGGCCGCCCCGAGACCTACCGGCAGGCCTTCTACGCCCGCGACCTCGCCGGCACGGTCGTGCTGGTCGGCGTTCCCACCCCGGAGATGAAGCTCGAACTGCCGCTGCTGGACGTCTTCGGGCGCGGCGGATCGCTGAAGTCGTCCTGGTACGGGGACTGTCTGCCCTCCCGGGACTTCCCCATGCTGATCGACCTGCACCAGCAGGGCCGCCTCGACCTGGGGGCGTTCGTCACCGAGACGATCGAACTCGACGAGGTGGAGAAGGCGTTCGACCGGATGCACCACGGCGACGTGCTGCGCTCGGTGGTGGTGCTGTGATGTCCGCCCGCATCGAACGCCTCGTCACCTCGGGCCAGTTCAGCCTCGACGGCGGAACCTGGGACGTCGACAACAACGTCTGGCTCGTCGGCGACGACCACGAGGTCGTCGTCATCGACGCCGCCCACGACGCCGAGGCCATCGCCGCGGCCGTCGGCGACCGCCGGCTCACCGCCATCGTGTGCACCCACGCCCACAACGACCACGTCGGCGCGGCCCCCGCCCTCGCCGACCTCACCGGCGCGACGATCTGGCTGCACCCCGACGACCTGCCGCTGTGGAAGCTGACCCACCCCGACCGCGAGCCCGACGGCCATCTGGCCGACGGCCAGGTCATCGAGGCCGCCGGCGCCGACCTCACCGTCCTGCACACCCCCGGGCACGCGCCCGGCGCGGTCTGCCTGCACGACCCGGGGCTCGGCGTGCTCTTCACCGGCGACACCCTGTTCCAGGGCGGCCCCGGCGCCACCGGCCGCTCCTGGTCCCACTTCCCGACGATCATCGCCTCCATCAGGGACCGGCTGCTGACGCTGCCGCCCGAGACGAAGGTCCTCACCGGCCACGGCGATCCCACCACCATCGGCGCCGAGGCCCCGCACCTGGGCGAATGGATCAAACGCGGCCACTGAGCGCACCGACCACCCTAGGATCGCGAGCATGACAGCCACCGACACGCTCGTGACCCTCCATGACACCCGCGTCCTGCGCTGCGCCGCCGACGGCCCCGTGATCGACGGCGAGAGCGCGGCGCTCGACCTGATCGGGGACGCGTACGGGCAGGACGCCCAGCTCGTCGCCGTGCCGGTGGAGAGGCTGGGGGAGGCGTTCTTCCAGCTGCGGTCCGGGGTCGCCGGGGCGGTCGTGCAGAAGTTCGCGAACTACCGGCTGCGGCTGGCCGTCGTCGGCGACGTCTCACGGCACGTCGCCGACAGCCCCGCCCTGCGGGACTTCGTGTACGAGGCCGGTCAGGGCCGCCAGCTGTGGTTCGTGCCGGATGAGGAGGCCCTGGCGGAGAGGCTGCGGCCGACGACCGGCTGAACAGGCCGCGGCGTACGCGAAGCTCGCCGAGATTCCGGCGCGGCGCGCGCTGACGCAGGTTCGGGTCAGCCGATGGAGGAGATGCCGCCCTCGCGGGCGTCGAGCAGCTCGTCCCAGTGCTCGGTCGCCCATCGGCACGCGGCGGCCAGCGGCTCCAGCGTGCTGCGGCCCAGTGGTGTCAGCGCGTACTCCACCCGCAGTTTCGGGTCGGCGTGCACCGTGCGTGACACGAACCCGTTCCGCTCCAAGCCGCGGAGCGACTGGGTGAGCGCCTTCGGGCTGACGCGGCCCAGGGGCACGCGGAGTTCGGAGTATCTGCGCGGTCCGTCCTCCAGGCAGCGGACGACCAGGGGCGCCCATTTGTCGCCGAAGCGGAAGGGCAGCAGCGAGGACGGGCACAGCTCGTCGAACAAGTCGGGTGGCAGCGGCGGCCGTTGCGTCATCGAGGATCTCCCGTCTCCGGTCTTGGTATCCAGATGGTGACCGACCTTCTGGATATCTTCCGGAGCATCGACTCAACGGCAGGTATTCCGACACCGTCATCTCGACCTGTAAAGGCAAGGCAGGACATTATGCGTGCAGCCCGCTTCCATGAATACGGCGGAGCGGAGGGCCTGGTGATCGAGCAGGCCCCCGAGCCCCACCCCGGACCCGGTGAGATACGTGTCCGCGCCGCGGCGGCCGGCGTCAATCCCATCGACTGGAAGCTGCGCGCCGGCGCCCTGCGCCGGCTGCTTCCCCTGGAGCTGCCCGCCGTTCCCGGGCGCGACGCCGCCGGCGTGGTCGACGAAGTCGGCGACGGAGTGCGGGGGGTGAGCATCGGCGACCGCGTCTTCGGGCTGGGCGGTGTCACCGGCGCAACCGCAGAGCTGGTCATCCTCTCGGCGTGGGCCCACACCCCCGACACGTGGAACGACGAGCAGGCCGCGGGCGCCGGTCTAGCGTCCGTGACCGCGATGCGCGGCCTGAACGCGCTCGGCTCCCTCGCGGGGCGCACCCTTCTCGTCGAGGGCGCCGCCGGAGGCGTGGGCAGCGCGGCGGTCGAGATCGCCGTGGCACAAGGCGCCGCCGTGATCGGGACGGCCGGCGAACGCAACCACGAGTTCCTCACCTCTCTCGGCGCCGTTCCCACCACCTACGGCCCCGGCCTCGCGCAGCGTCTCTCCGCTCTCGCTCCGCACGGCGTCGACGTCGTGCTCGACACCGCGGCCTCCGGATCCCTGGACGACCTCGTCGCGATCACGGGCGACCCGACGCGCGTCGCGACGGTCGCCGACCACGCGGGCGGGCAGCGCCTGGGCACGCATGTGGTCAACGCGGAGAACGACTCCACCCTCCTGTCCGCGGCCGCGGAACTCGGCCGGCAAGGCCGCTACACACCCCGCATCGAGCAGACCTACCCCCTGGAGCGGATCGCCGACGCCCACGCGCACGCCGAGCGCGGACGCACACGCGGAAAGATCGTGATCCGCATCTGAAGCGGGGGCGTGCCACAGCTGCGCCGGCCCGCCGAGCGACTGACCGTTCCGTCGGTCCCCGAGGCCGGCGACCGCGGGGCGCGGCCGCTCAGCCCTCCGCCGCCGGGAACGTCGGCCAGCGCGCCGGATGCCCCGGCGGCAGCCCCAGGTCCTCCCGCACGGCCGCGTAGTAGCCCTCGCGGGCGGCCCGCTGCCGCTCCAGCAGGGCCGGCCAGGCCGCCGCGTCCCGCGTGGCCGCCCGCACGAACCGCTCCATCTCCATCACCACGGTCACCCACACCCGGGCCCGCTCCACCACCTCATGGCTGCCCAGCATCAGCAGCGCCTCGCCGGTGGGGTCGCGGCCGTCGGTCGCCTCCGCCATCAGCGGCTCCGCCTCCGTGGGGGACATCGGGTGCGGATGCGGGTCCTCGCCCAGGTGCGCGGCGACGCGGTACGTCAGCACGACCGACTTCTTCAACGTCCGCGCGTAGTCCGCGTACACGGCGAGCCGCCGCTCCTCCCAACGGGCCGCGCGCTCGCGCCGGAACCGCTCCCGGTCACTGCGCGCCAGCGCCAGATACGACCCCAGGGCGCCGATCACCACACCGACGAGCGCGGGCAGTTGCTGTATGAACGCGGACATGCGGGCACGCTACCGGGCCGCTGCCGTCCACCCGCCGCCTGGTGGCGCATCCACCGAACTTCACCGTTTCGTCACAGCCCGCACCGGACTACAACCGCCGGGGCCGTCCATCTGTCCAGTAAGTCGAGAGGGCCGAACACGCCAGGAAGAAGAGGGCAGTCATGGGGGACATACGCAGACGAGGGGCCGTGGTGCTCGGGGTGACGGGGCTCATAGCGCCGTTGACGCTCGCGCTGGGCACCACGCCCGCGCAGGCCGCGAGTTGTTCGACGCAGGCCGGGCCGTACCAGAAGCAGGTCGAGAGGTTCCTCGGCCGGCCCGTGGACGGCAAGCAGTCGGCCGCCGACTGCAAGGCGATCCGCGCCTTCCAGAACAAGCACGGCATCACGCCGAACATCGGCTACGCGGGACCCGTCACCTGGGGCGTGATGGACCTGATGAACAAGCAGAAGGCCGTGGGCAACAAGCCCAACAAGGCCGGCAAGTGCCCGACCAACAAGGGCCGCATCGCCTGCGTCGACCTCACCCTCCAGCTCAGCTGGATCCAGGACGGCGGCAAGCTCGTCTACGGGCCGGTCCCGGTCCGCACCGGCCGCAACGGGTACGAGACCCGCACCGGCCTGAAGAAGATCTACTGGCGGAACATCAACCACGTGTCGACGATCTACCACGTGCCCATGCCCTACAGCCAGTTCTTCGACGGGGGACAGGCCTTCCACTCGGTCGGCGTCAGCATGTGGAACCCGCCGGGCTCGCACGGCTGCGTCAACATGACCAAGACGGCGGCGCAGAAGTACTGGTCGCTGCTGCGCAAGGGTGACGACGTCTTCGTGTACGGGCGCAAGCCGGGGACGTGACCGGCCGGACGAACGGGTCGAGAAGGTGACGAGGCGGACGTGATCAGTGACACGTCCGCTTTGTCCATTTAACTCAGGTATTACTCACGTTGCCTTCACCTCCGACCCCGTAAGATTCACATCATGTCCACCACTGTTGAACGCCTCTCCGAGCGATCGGCTGAAGAGGTCAACGAAGAGATCCGGGCCCTGTGGCTCCGATCGGGCGGGACACTGAGCGGCGAGCAGCGCGAGGAGTACCAGCGGCTCGTCCTGGAGTGGGCCGCCGCTGCCCCGAGCGCGGGCCAGGCGGTCTGACCGACCGCCCGGCCGGCGCTCCCCGCCCGCCCCGCCTCACTCATCCCCAGGTCGTCGAGTAGTACCGCTGGTAGGCCTTGCGGTCCTGCTCGGCCCGGAAGTAGCGCGTCGCGGCCAGCGCCACCAGACTTCCCGCGATCACCAGCAGGCCCGGCCCGACGTTACGGGGGTCGACCAGGCGCGACGCCAGCGTCGTACCGCTGGTGCTGCCCGTCGCCGGCGTGGTCGAGCCCGGCGAGGTCCCGCCCGAACCGGCCCCCGCGGCGCCCGTCGGCGCGGACGTCGGCTGGGAGCCGTCCCCGTTCGGCGCGGCCGACGTGCCGTTCTGGGCGTCGGAGGGCGCGGCCACGATCAACTGCACGCCCAGCTGGGCCAGCGCCTTCGTCACCGGCTGGAAGTACGTCGTCCCCCCGGTGTTGCAGTCGCCGCTGCCGCCCGAGGTGATGCCGAGCGCGATGCCCTCGGAGAACATCGGCCCGCCGCTGTCCCCGGACTCGGCGCACACGGTCGTCTCGATCAGCCCGGACACCGAGCCCTCCGGGTAGTTGACCGTCGCGTCCAGCCCGGTGACCTCGCCGTCGCGCAGCCCGGTCGTGCTGCCGCTGCGGAACACCCGCTGGCCGACGGCCGCGTCGCCCACGCCCGTGATCCGCACCCCGTTGCCGTTGCCGATGGCGACCACGTCGGCGCCCTCGCCGGCCTCGCCCGACGAGTACTGCACCAGGGAGAAGTCGGCGCCGGGGAAGTTGGAGACGACCGTCTTGCCCAGCGCCCGGTTGCCCTGGTTGTCGGCGAACCACGCGGCCCCCGAGGGCCCGCAGTGGCCGGCGGTGAGGATGAAGTCGTTCGACCCGTTGGTCACGTTGAAGCCCGCCGAGCAGCGCCCGCCGGTGGACAGGATGGGCAGCGCGCCGTTGACCCGGGTGGTGAAGGTGCCCGAGGTGCGCTCCATGCGGACGTAACTGCCGATGCCCGACGCCACCTTCGTCAGCCGCGACCAGTCGGAGGCGGAGACGGTCTTGTCGCCCCGCACCACCACTTGGTTCGACCGGTAGTCCAGCACCCATGCGGTCCCGGGCACCTTCGGGGCCGCACGCAGCGCCGCCGTCGCCGACTTCAGCTCGTTCATGCTGTGCCCGACGACCTTCGCCTGTGCGCCCGCCTTGCGGACCGCGGCCGCGCTCTCGTCGTCGGTGACGGCCACGACCGGCCGTCCCTCGTCGTCGATCCATGTGCCCGCGGTGCGGGAGGTGCCGAGCGTCTTCACCAGGTTCGCCCCGGTGCTGTCGGCGGACCGCGCCGTGTCGCCCGCCACCGCCGAGGTGACGGGCGGCTCACCGGCCATGGCCGCCTGGGTGATCATGGCTCCTCCCGCGACGAGTCCGCCGACGGCCGCCAGCCGTGTCACTCGCCGGACGATCCGCCGTCGTACGTGCCTCATGCATGGCTCCCGAACCAGAACGCGCGGTGTCAACACCGCGGGGCCCTCCGGTCGTTGAGCGCCCTTCTCTCCATACGGGCCCGGGCTCCGCAGCGTTCACCCGGAGGGTGATCATTTCACCGTTTGCGGGCCACTCCGCCGAACATGGCGACCTCGTCCGGCTCCGCCCCGCCGGACGTCTCCGGGCGCCAGCGCGAGCAGGACACCACACCCGGTTCCAGCAACTCCAGACCGTCGAAGAAGCGGGCCACCTCCGCGGGCGTGCGCTGGGTCAGCCTGGGCGTGCCGTGCTCGTTCCAGAACCGCACCGCCTCGTCCACGTCCGGCATCGCCGGGGAGGTGACGGTGTGCGACAGCACCAGGTGGCTGCCCGGCGGGAGCGCCTCCATCAGGCGGCGCACCAGGGCGTACGGGTCCTCCTCGTCGCCGAGGAAGATGACCACGCCGAGCAGCATCAGCGCCACCGGCCGCTCGAAGTCCAGCGTGCGCGCGGCGTGCCGGAGGATCGCGTCGACGTCGCGCAGGTCCTCGTCCAGGTAGTCGGTGCGGCCCTGCGGGGTGCTCGCCAGCAGGGCGCGGGCGTGCGCCAGGACCAGCGGGTCGTTGTCGACGTAGACGACCCGTGAGTCGGCCGCCGCCCGCTGTGCGACCTCGTGCGTGTTGTCCGCCGTCGGCAGCCCGGTGCCGATGTCGAGGAACTGGCGTATCCCGGCCTCGGTCACCAGGTGGCGCACGGCGCGGCCGAGGAAGAGCCGGTCGGCGCGGGCGTACTCGCCGATGCCGGGGTGCAGCCGGCGGATCTCGTCGCCGGCCGCGCGGTCGACCTCGTAGTTGTCCTTGCCGCCCAGCCAGTAGTTCCAGATCCGGGCGGTGTGCGCCCGCGAGGTGTCGATGCGCTCGCGTGAGGACTGCGCCGTGTGGCCGCCGACGGCGGTCGGGTGCTCGGTCACGGATCTGCTCCTGTGGTGCTGACGGCACGGTCGGACGGGCGTCCCGGCGCACGGTTCAGGCGCGCGGGTCAACCGTCAATCTAGACCGCTGAGTTCACGGCCGTGCACGGTGCGTGAGATTCAGGCCACCCGTTCAGGCTTTCGGGTCTGGACCCGCAGTCATCCCGGTCCCCTTACTACACTGCGGGGTATGGACGCGACGGTGGTGGACACGCTGGCGGCCGGCAAGTACCTGCTGCTCACCAGCTACCGGAAGAACGGAACGCCCGTCGCCACCCCGGTGTGGGTGGTGCGCGACGGGGACGCCCTCGGCGTGTGGACGGCCGCCGACTCCTGGAAGGTCAAGCGGATCCGCGCCCGCGCCGACGTCCTGGTCGGTCCCTGCGACGTGCGCGGCCGCCCGACCGGGAGGCAGACGCCGGCCACCGCCCAGGTCTGCGACGCGCCGACGACCGCGCGCTACCGCTCGCTGGTCGCCCGCAAGTACGGCCTCATCGGCCGCCTCACGCTGCTCGGCAGCAGGCTGCGCCGGGGGACGAAGGGGACGGTGGGCATCCGCGTCACCTTGTGAGGTGCGGGGGCGGGCCCTGCGGACCACGCCCCCGCACGCGCGCCTTACGACGCGTCCAGCACCGTGCCCGTCAGCGGGGGCGCGTCGGGCCGGGGGACGCCATCGAAGTCGTCGAGCCGCATGCGCAGCGACTCCGCCGGCTCGGCCACCTGGTCGGCCACCGTCGGCACGGTCAGGTCGACGCTCGTGGTCCCGGCCGGGACGTCCAGCCACAGCCACAGCGCCTCGGACAGCGGGCGCTCCGGATCCGCCTCGACGCCCTGGTCGAGCAGCCACTTCGGGTCAAGGTCCTGGGTGGACAGCTCCGCGCCCCCCTCGACCTGGGTCAGCTCGATCGGCAGCCCCACGTCCACGCCGGCGGCCTCGGACAGCGTCAGCCGCCAGGACAGCGCCTGCCCCTCGGTCACCCGGTCGGCGACCGGCGTCGCGGTGACCTTCGGCTCGGGGTCGTCGTTCTCCGCGGTGACCCCGCCCCGGTGGGAGCCGACGACGGCGCCCTCGACCGCCTTCACGGCGATGTCCTGACGGCGGTCGTAGGCGAACAGGGTGTCGCCCTTCACCTGGACCGGCACGTCGATGGCGTTGCCGCCGGGACGTATCGTGACCAGCTTGTCCGTGCCGCGCCCGGTGTCCGGGTCGAGGACGTACACGCGGACCTTCCCGGTGCCCTTCCCGGAGATCTCGACCGGGATCCGGTAGGTGCGGGTGCCGGAGTCGCCCTCCTTGACGATCGTGCGGCCGACGTCGACGCGCGGCAGCTTCGCCGCGTGGACCGCCGGGGTGCCGGGCGCCCAGCCCCAGGCGTCCATCAGCCACGCCTTCCCGGACGCCGAACGCGGCGTCAGATCGAGGGACTTCACGTGCCGCAGGTCGAGCTTCGCGCGGACGGCCGCGGTCAGCGGGACACGCACCTCACGCGCCCAGTAGGAGGAGGTGCGGTTGCTGCCCGGCAGCCCGTCCACCTGTACGGCGCCCAGCGCGGCCCGCCGTCCGGCGGCGTCGGTGACGGCCACGTCGAGCCGGGTGCCGGTGGTGTTCGGGGGCACGAAGACCCGCAGCGCCAACTCCCGCGAGCCCGCGAGGGACAGCGGCGCGGCGGGCCGCACACGGGCCGTCGCACCCGGCGCGGACCAGTCCAGCGCCACGGCGCGGCGGCCGGTCTCCGGCGCGGTCTCCCACCACGCGAAGTGCGGGGAGCTTCCTTCCTGCTCCGGGTCCAGACAGGCGGCGGCCGGGTCGACGGCGACGGCCGAGCAGAGCCGGGCGCCGGTCACGCTCACCGGCCCGTCGGGAAGGAAGCCGCCGGTGCGGCGCGCTCCGACCGCGTGGCTCAGGACGCGGGCGGGGTCCGCGGAGGGGGCCCGCCGGCCGGAGCCGTCGAGCAGCGGACGCGCCCGGTCGTCGCCGGCCACGAACAGCCGGGCCGCGGCGGCGATGTAGGCCGCGCCGGCCCGGTGCTGCTGGTCCGCGGTGAGCCGGGTGGCGGCGCCCGTCGAGCACACCGGGTCCGGCTGGTCGCCGTCCGCCGAGAAGTCGTCCCAGGCGGGCGCCGCGGCCGTGCCGGGGGTCCACTCGCTATTGAAGTAGTTGTGGTTCGCGCCGACCATGTAGAGCGAACTGTGCAGCGCCGCGCCCTTGCTGACGCCGCGCGTGCCGTCGGCGTACACCTCGCCCTGGAGGTCGGACACGTCGCCGTCGCAGCCCGGCAGGATCGTCGCCGACGGCACGTCCGCGACCGGATTCTGGCCGAAGATCGTCGGTCCGATGAGGACGGTGCCGCGGATCTTCCAGCGCACCGGGCCCTTGTAGCCGTCCTGGGCGGCGGGCGCCGGGTAGAGGCTGTCCATCGCGGCGCGGTTGACGCCTTCGCCGCCGCGCGAGTGGCCCACGAGCAGCACACGCGACAGGTCGGCCTTCGGGGCCTCGCGGACGGCCGCGGGGGCGCCCGCCGGGTTCGCGGCCCAGCCGGCCCAGCGGGCGAGGTGCTGCCGGACCAGGGAGGACCGAGCCTGGGCGCCGGCGTCGTCGACCTCCGCGTCCTGGCCGTTGATCCCGTTGGCGGAGATCGACACCGTCACATAGCCCTGGGAGGCCAGCAGTTGCTGGTCCTTGAGGTATCCCTTGTGGGAGGGGATGGGCTGGGTGCCGGTCGGGCAGGGCCACTCGATGGAGATGAACTCCGGGTCGTCCGGCTTGAAGCAGGTCGTGTGCCGGCCGTGCAGGAACAGCGCGAGCGGGCGCTTGCCGGTCGCTCCCTTCGGCGCGACGACGACGGCCTGCATCTCCACCGGGGCGGCGAACCCGGGCAGCTTCACCGGGTCGAGGGTGTACTCGCCGGTGACGGTCCGGTACGCGCCCGGCACGCCGGGGTCGACGGAGTTCGCCGGCAGCGCGGCGGGCGGCCGGACGGCGGCCCGTGAACGCCGGCCCGGAGCGGCCGGGTCGCCCGCGGGCGCGTCCAGGCGGCGGCCGGCGGCCACCACGCTCAGCTCGTTCAGCGGGGCGCCCGCCACCTCGTCGAGGGCGAGCCGGAACGTGCGGCCGTCCTTGTCCGGCTTGGGCACGCCCAGCAGCCGGTTCGCCGCGTGGAACTCCACCCGGGCGTCGCCGGCGGGTACGCGCGTGGGCGAGCGCCACACCAGCTCGGCTGCGGCGCCCTGGCCGCTGATCCGCCAGCCGGGCGGCAGCGAGCGGTCGGCCGACGTGGTCGGCGTCGTGGATTCGGACGGGGGTCTGGCCTGCGCCAGTCCCGGTGTTACCGCCAGGGCCGCCAGCGCGGCCGCGACGGCGACACCTGTTCGCCGGGCACGGATCAAGGGTCCACTCCTGAAGGGTGAGAGCGGGAGCCCCTTCCGTGTCAGGGGCTCCTCGTGTCACGGAGGAACCCCGATCACGCCTGCGGGTTGCCTGCGGCGCGGAATCGAACAGGCGGGACCGCAAGGATCCGGTCACCGCCGCCCGCGGGCGCGGACCTGCTGAGCCGGCGTCAGTGCCAGCCCCGGTACGGCTCGTCGACGAGCTGGAAGACCGGCTCGCCCCGGACCGGGTCCTTGGCCGTGGACAGCCGGACGCGGTCGCCGCTGTGGACGCCGATCAGCGGCCCCATGACCCTGCCGCGCACCACGAAACCCTCGGCCAGCTCGATCAGGGAGACGTTGCGGGCGGAGGGGGTGTTGCGGTGCACCACCGTGGCGTGACGGACCGTTCCCACGCCCTCACTGCGCTCCGTCACCAGCTCGCTGCCCTGGCACACCGGACACAGCAGCCGGTGGTACATCGCGGTGCCGCACCAGGTGCAGCGCTGGAACCAGATCGCCTCCGTGTCCGTGCCCCGGCGGTCGAGAAGACCCGCGGAGGAGCCGGCTGCCGGCTGAACGGCGCTTCCTGAGTGGTGGTACACGCTGGTCAACTCCCTGCACATAGGCCGGAATCCACGTGCTCGGATCACCCGTGCACGGACGTGCGCGGTTCACCGTGCCACCGCGCACGCGCTCAGCGTATGGCACTCAGTGCCACTCGTAAAGGCACTGCGTACCCCCAATATCCGGGGCTCGCGGACGGCCCCGGCCCGGCTCAGTCCCGGGCGAGGGCCGTCTCGATCTCCTGCACGACCCGCCACAGCGGAGCCCCCCGCCGCGACACCACCACGACCACGTCGTCGGCGTCGTACGCGCCCGCGACCCCGCCCGCCGTGCCGGGCGCCTCGGGAACCGGGGCGGCGGGCGCCCCGCCGAACGCCGACTGCACATACCCCAGCGCGTGGTCCACCGTCGCGCTCGCGTCGCCCTGCCCGTCCGAACGCAGCCAGGAACGCAGGGCGTTGTTGTGCGCGGCGACCACGGCGGAGGCGATCACGTCGGCCCGCAGGCTCCCGTCGGCCCGGCCTGCGAAGCGGGCGCGCAGATACTCGGCGAGGGCGCGCTCGTAGCGCCACACCACCGACAGCTCGTACGCGCGCAGCCCCGGCACCTGTTTGGTGAGCCGGTAGCGCTGCACGGAGAAGGAGGGGTTCTCGGCGTACATGCGCAGCACCAGCCGGGCGGCGTCGCACACCCGGCGCACCGGCTCGTCGGTGTCGCCGCTCGCCGCCAGGAAGTCGGTCATGTCGGCCAGGCAGCGCTCGTGGTCGGGGAAGACCACGTCCTCCTTGGAGGGGAAGTAGCGGAAGAAGGAGCGCCGGCCGACCCCCGCGAGGGCCACGATGTCGTCGACGGTCGTCTGTTCGTAACCCCGCTCCAGGAACAGCCGGAAGGCCGCCGCCACCAGCGCGTCCCGCATCGGCGGCTTCGGGGGGGCCTGCTCCGCGCGGTCACTGCGGTCACTGGCGCTCATGGCAGGGAACGTAACACCCGCCCGCCCCCGATGGCACTCGGTTCCCTCCGGAGGGGGAACCGAGTGCCCCGGCCGTCGTGCTCACTGCCGTTCCGCGGCCTCCACGACGTTGGTCAGCAGCATGGCCCGCGTCATCGGGCCCACACCGCCGACCGGCGGGGCGAACGACCCGGCGACGTCGCTCACGTCCGGGTGGACGTCGCCGAGGATGCCCTCCACAGTGCGGGTGAGGCCCACGGACAGCACGGTCGCGCCCGGCTTGATCCAGTCCGGGGTGACCAGGTGCGCCACACCGGCGGCGGCCACGACGACGTCCGCCACGCGGGTGTGGGCGGCGACGTCCTGGGTGGCCTCGTGGCACAGGGTCACCGTGGCGTGCTCGGTGGCACGGGTCAGCATCAGGCCCAGCGGACGGCCCACGGTCACTCCGCAGCCGATCACGCAGAACTGCTGGCCGGTGATGGGCACATGGTTGCGGCGCAGCAGGTCGATGATGCCGCGCGGGGTGCAGGGCAGCGGGCCCGCGATGCCCAGCACCAGCCGGCCGAGGCTGGCCGGGTGCAGGCCGTCGGCGTCCTTGACCGGGTCGATCAGCTCCAGCACGGCGTGGGTGTCGATATGGGCCGGCAGCGGCAGCTGCACGATGAACCCGGTGCAGGCCGGGTCGGCGTTCAGGCGCAGCACGGCGGCCTCGACGTCGGCCTGGGAGGCGTCGGCGGGCAGCTCGACGCGGATCGACGCGATGCCGACCTGGGCGCAGTCCCGGTGCTTGCCGCCGACGTAGGAGCGGCTGCCCGGGTCGTCGCCGACCAGGATCGTGCCGAGCCCCGGGGTGATCCCGCGCTCCTTCAACGCCTGGACACGGAGGGCGAGTTCGCTCTTGATGTCGGCCGCGGCGGCCTTGCCGTCAAGGAGTGTTGCGGTGGTCACGGGAGTCGCGAGCCCTTCAGGAGACTTCAGCGGACGGTAGGGGGGTGGTCTTGCGGAACCGGGCCCACACCCCGGTCCCCACCCGCCATCGTACGTCCCGCCCGTCCCGTGCCCGCCGCCCGTCTCATCCCGCCCGCGCCCCGCCACGTACGCTTCCCGGACCACCCCGCCGCCGTCCGAGGAGCATCCGCATGCCCGCCGCCCGTGCCCGTCTCCTCTACGTCACCGACCTCGCCTACCCCGCCCGCGGCCGGCGCTACGGCGACGAGGACGTCTTCCTCACCTCCCGGCTCCGCGCCGACTTCGACCTGGCCCTGTGCCACCCGCTGGACGCCGCCGCGCTGATGGACGCCTTCGACGCCGTCGTCGTCCGCAACAGCGGGCCAGTGCTCGGGTACCGCGAGGCCTACGACGCCTTCCGCGAGCGCGCCCTGGCCACCGGGGCCCGGGTCTACAACCCGCTCACCGGCCGCGCGGACATGGCCGGCAAGCAGTACCTGCTCGACCTGTGCGCCGAGGGCTTCCCGGTCGTCCCCACCGTGGACCGGGTCGAGGACCTCGACCGCCTGCCGGTGAGCGAGCGCTATGTCGTCAAGCCCAAGCACGGCGCCGACTCCGTGGGCCTGCGCGTCCTCGGCCCCGAGGCCCTGCACACCCTCACCGAGGCGGCCGACGGGACCCTACTCGTGCAGCCGTACGTCGACTTCGCCTACGAGGTCTCCTTCTACTTCGTCGACGACGAGCTCCAGTACGCCCTGTACGCCCCGGACCCCGACCGCCGCTGGCGGCTCCAGCCGTACGAGCCCACCCCCGAGGACGTGGGGTTCGCCCGGCGTTTCATCGACTGGAGCGGCCTCCCGCACGGCGTCCAGCGCGTCGACGCCTGCCGCGCCCCCGACGGCGGGCTGCTGCTGGTGGAGCTGGAGGACCTCAACCCGTACCTGTCGCTGGACGCCCTCGGCGAGGACGTCCGGGACGCGTTCGTCGCCGCGCTCACGCGTTCCCTGCACCGCTTCCTGGGCCGGCCCGCCACCCCCGGCTGAACCCCCTCGGCCGCGCGCCCGTATCTCTCCCCGGGGACCACCGGAAGGAGAGAGCGTGCCGACACCGGACGGACCCGGACAGCCCTACGAGCGCGAGGTCCTGGAGCCCATCCGGGTGCTGCGACCGCGCAACACCGACGCTCTGGCGCAGATGTTCCGCGAGATGACCGAGGACGCCGACCTCTACGAGGCGGTCCCGCTGCCGCCCCCGCGACAGCCCGGAGCCGAGGCGGACACCGAGGAGATCCCGCCGGTGAGCCGCCGCGCCTCCCGGCGTGAGCGCGTCGAGCCGACCCGGGGGCGCGTCGGTCCGTCCCGGCGGCGCGCCGCCGCCGACGCGCGCAGGCCGCCCAGAGAGCCCCGACCGGACCGGCTCGCCGGGCCCGACCGGGACCGCACCGCCGGCCCGCACCGGATCGCCATCGTCTCGCTCGCCGTGCTCGCCGCGGCCCTCGTCGGCTTCGCCTGCGCCCTGCTGCTGCCCGGCCGCGCCCAGCAGGCGGCCGCGCAGCCCCCGCCGTCCGCCCCGGCCGCGCCCGCGCCGACGGCCGCCGGAAGCGCCCCGATCGCCTCGCCCGAGCCGTCCGCCCCGGCCGACCCGGACGGCGCCGGCACCCTGCGCGAGGGCGACACCGGAGCGGAGGTCACCGACCTGCAGCAGCGGCTGCGCCGTATCCCGAACGTCTACGACGGCGGCGCCACCGACGGCCGCTACGACAGCGTCCTCACCGAGGCGGTGGCCCGCTTCCAGCTCTGGTACGGCATCCGCGGCGACGAGAGCGGCGTCTACGGCGACGACACCCGCCGCGATCTGGAATCACGCACCGGATGAGCTCGCGAGGACCGCTAGGGCGCCTCCTCCTCGTCCGTCGGCACCCGGATGTCCAGCACGCACACGTCGTCGCGCCGCTCGGGCTCCAGCATCGCGCCGAGCAGACCGCCCAGCTGCGTCGGGCCGAGCGCCCCGGAGGCGACGGCGGCGTCGGCGAGCCGCTCCAGGCCGCGGTCGATGCTCTCCGAGGGCCGCTCGACGAGCCCGTCGGTGTACAGCACGACCCGGTCGCCCGGGCGGAGCCGGCACTCCGCCTCCTCGTAGTGCGGGTTGTCGCGCGCGCCGAGCAGCATGCCGTGGGGCCGGGCCAGGTAGCGGGCCTCCCCGTCGCGCAGCAGCAGCGGCGGCGGATGCCCGGCCTGCGCCCACAGCAGCCGCCGCCGGGCGGGGTTGTAGCGGGCCAGGATCATGGTCGCGGTGCCGTGCGGGTCGCGGGAGTGCAGCAGCAGGGCGTTGAGCCGGACCAGCGCGCCGGTCAGCGACGATCCCGTGATGATCATGCCCTTGGCGGTGAAGCGCAGCAGCGCCATCGCGGCGACGGCGTCCATGCCGTGCCCGGCGACGTCGCCCACCACGAACAGGGCGTCGCCGTCGGGCAGTTCGATGGCGCTGAACCAGTCGCCGCCGACGTTGAGGCCGGACTGCGCGGGCAGGTAGGCGAGGTCGACGCGCAGCCCGGCCACCCGGACGGGCCGTCTGGGCAGCGGCAGCAGCGCGTCCTGGAGGCGGGAGGCCATGGTGCGCTCGGCCTGGAGCACGCCGTGCTGGGTGAGGATCGCCCGCTCGCTGGCGACGAGGGCGAGTTCGGCGCTGCGCTGCGCGGTCAGGTCCTGGAGGAAGCCGTGCACCTCGACGGGCCTGCCGTGGACGTCCGACACCGTCTCGGCGACCGCCCGCAGATGCCGCACGCCCTGGCGGGTCAGGATGCGGAACGGCACGTCGCACGGCCGTCCCTCCCGCACCAGCTCGGTGATGGCCCGGGTCAGCAGGGGCGTCTCCTCGGGCAGGGCGAGGCCGGGGAGCTGGGCGAGGGGCACGGCGCCGTGCGCGGGGTCGCGGTCGAGGATGGCGAAGACCTGCGTGGACCAGTTCATCTCGCCGGTGACGAGGTTCCAGTTGGCCCAGCCGAGGTTGCCGAGCCGCTGCACGTCGGCGAGCCGCTGCTCCTGCCGGTCGGAGGGGTCGTGCCGGACCCAGCTGACGACCAGTCCGTCGCCCAGCCGCGCGGCGCGCGCCGACACCGTCGCCAGCTCGCCCGTGCCGGCGACGGTCTGCTGCCGGGCGAACGGCTCGCTCTCGAAGGGCTGTCCGGAGGCCAGCGCCGTCAGGCAGCCCTGCCAGAGCGGTTCCTCGGTCACGCTGGGCCAGCACTCCAGGAAGCGCAGCCCGAGCAGTTCGCGCCCGCAGCGGCCGACGGCGTCGAACGCGCCGGCGGTCGCCGCCTCGACGCGGAAGTCCTCGACGTCGCCCGCGCGGGTGCGCAGGGGGGACAGCAGCACCGCGGGGACCGGCAGCCGGTCGAACACCGTCTGCACGGAGTCGGGGACCGTGCCGAGCGTCGGGTGCTGCCGCGGCCCGAAGGTGCGCAGCGCGCCGGCGGCCAACCGGGCGGCGGACAGCAGTTGCTGCCGGACCTCGGGGGTGAAGGGGCCCTCGCGGCGGCGCAGTACGCCGAGGGCGACGTCGGCGGAGTCCCCGGACGTCACCGGCAGCCAGGCCCGGCTGGGCCACCGTTCGGGCGGGTCGCCGATCAGCAGGTAGCGGAGCCGGTCCTCGCGGAGGTTCTCCAGCCAGCGCGGCTCGCCGGACTCCAGCGCGTCGAGGGCGGCGATCCCGGTCAGCGGCGGCACCTGCCTCCACTGCCCGGCCAGCACGTCGTCGACGCCGGCGTGGCCGACGAGTTCGAGGCCGCCGCCGGGCAGCCGAGCGAAGATCATGACGGCGTCGGCGTCGGCGCCGGGGGCGAGGTGCTCCAGCAGACAGCGGGCGAGGTCCTGGGGGCCGCCGACGTGGACAAGCGCCTTGGCGAGCCGGCCGAGGCCGGCGGGGTCGGCCGGTTCCTGGTCCGGCGGCGGGTACGGGTCCCAGGCCGCCGGCTTCTCCTCGCGGCGGCCGGCGAACGCGTCGTCCCCGGCCGCCTCGGCGCCGGCGGCGCTCCGGCCCAGCCCGCCGAGGGTGACCCAGCACTCCTCCAGCAGCGTCCGCCGGGCCTCCTTCGCCCGCCGGTGCAGCTCCTCCTGAGCGGCGTCGGGGGAGCAGCCGGTCAGCGCCATCACCGCGCCCTTGGCCCGCTCCAGCACCGCTGAGGTGGCCGCCAGGTTCTGCAGCCGGTCCATCTCGGCCCGCTGGCGCGCCACGATCCGGGTGAGGGCCGCCATGTCGGGCATGGCGCCGGACTCGGCGGGCCGGGCGGATTCGCTCGTCACGGCACGAGCATGGCACATGCAACCGCATTTGATCGCGGTCTTGCGGCAACCCTGTCACCGGCGGCTATCCCGTCACGGGGGCCGGAGCGGAGGATGCCGTTCAGCGTCCGGGGGAGTGCTCCACGAGTGCCTCGGTGACGGCGCGGACGCTGCGCGCGATGTGCTGGAGCTGCATGACCTCGGCCGCGTAGAGCTTGATCGTGTGCTCGATGACGGATTCGGGCATGCCGAGCCGCGGCAGGTCGGCGCGCGCGGTCTGCAGCGCGGTGCGGGCCACCCGGATCTCGTGCTGGACCTGGATCTGCGCGTGGCGGGCCAGCAGGACCGGGTGCCGCAGCAGCGCCGGGTAGCTGGCGTAGCGCGCGGGCACCAGTTCGCGCAGCCACTTGGCCGCGGAGCGCTCCCAGTCGTAGCTGCCGGGGTTCTTGACCTGGCACGGCCAGTCCGGGCTGATGCGCGTCGTCGTCAGGGGCATGATCATCGCTTCCGGGTGTGCGGCGTCGTGGCGGACGGGTGGTCCGACGTGTGGGGCGGCCCCGGCCTAGGGGAGGACCGGGGCCGCCACAGGGCCCCGCCACCGGCGAGGCCCCGGGCACCCTCGCGCCGACGTGGGTAGGGGACGGCGGCTTCAGGTGTCCGTTCGTGAGCCCTCGGGGGGCCGGTGGAGCCGTGGAGCAGTATTTATATATGCCGTCCGCTTTGCAAGGCGTATGAAAACATTCATGCGCGAAATGACCGCAATGATCCCTCTGCGTGTTTTCCATGACCGGGGAGTGCGGGGCAGCGGCGGACGGCCTCCGCGCCCGTTCGCCTACTCGGGCAGGAAGAACTGGTGCTGCTCGGCGATCTGCTCGTACTCCTCCAGCCGCGCCTGGGTGCGTTCCGGACCCGCGTCGGTCATGGCCTGGAGCAGCGCCGAGGCCATCACACCGGGGGCGGCGTAGGAGTCGAAGACCAGACGGGAGCCCGTCCCGGTGGCGAAGGTGACGTCGGCCTCGTCGGCGATCGGCCCCAGCGCCAGGTCCGTCACCAGCGCCACCTTCAGCCCCGCGCCGCGCGCGACCCGTACGGCGGTCAGCGTCTCCTGGGCGTGCCGCGGCATCGAGAACGCCAGCACCCAGGTGCCGCCGGCCTCCCGGGACTGCAGCAGCGCGTCGTAGGCGACGCTGCCGCCCCGCGTCACCAGCCGCACGTCCGGGTGGACCCGCCGGGCGGCGTAGGCGAAGTACTCGGCCAGCGAGACCGAGATGCGCAGGCCCAGCACGGTCAGCGGGGCCGAGTCCGACAGCTGCCGGCCCACGTCGATCACCTGGTCGGGATCGGCGAAGTCGCGGCGCAGGTTCTCCAGGTTCTCGATCTCCGCGTCGACCGCCGCCTGGAGTTCGTTGCTCCGGTTCACCTCCGCCGGGCCGCCGGCCAGGGTGCCCAGCGCGATCGACTGGAGCTTCTCCCGCAGCGCCGGATACCCGCTGAAGCCGACCGCCGCCGCGAACCGGGTCACCGACGGCTGGCTGACGCCCACCCGGTCCGCGAGATCCGTGATCGACAGGAACGCGGCCTCGGTGATGTGCTCGATCAGGTACTGCGCGATGCGCCGCTGACCCGGCGACAGCCGGGGCCCGTCGAAGAGCGCCCGGAGCCGGGACGTCGCGGACACCTCCGTCTGCGGACCGGTCCTGCCCGAGGTGATCGTGGATGCCTGTGCGCGTGCCTGCTGAGGCGATGGCACCGGTGGTCCTCCTTTGTCTCCCACGAAGCTCAACATAGCCCACGGACCACGCCGGACCGGGGTCGTGAGCGGCGGGTGCGGGCGGCCCGGGGGAGAACGGCACGGGGACCGCCGGGGGCGCTGCGGACGGGGGCGGGTGCGGCGCCGGTGGACCCGGGCCCCCGCCCCCGCCGTCAGGGCGTCACCGCTTCACGACGCGTACCGACAGACCGTCCGCCGTGTAGAGCGGTACGGCCCTCAGCGTCTCGGAGTTCAGCTCGACCCGGGCGAAGCGGCCGCGCAGCGCCGGGGCGTCGATCACACGGAGGGTGCTGCCCACGGCCGGGGCGTGCTCCGCGTCCACGTGCAGCGACAGCACGCTGTCCTCGCCCAGCACGACCCGCCGGGTCACCGTCAGCGCCGCCTGCCGCGCGTCCGCCCGCAGCGTCGACTCCAGCGTGCCCGCCTCCTGCGCGAACACCCCGTGCACCTGCGCCGGTTCCGCGACGCGCAGCGTCCCGCCCGCCACCCGCACGTCGTCGCGGCCCAGCGCACGCGCCGACGCGGCGACCAGCACGCCGTCCTCGACGACCGTGCCGCCGCGGTAGCGGTTGTCGCCGCTCAGGGTGAGCGTGCCGGTGCCCCGCTTGGTCAGGGAGCCCCGGCCGTCGATGTCGTTGCGCCAGGCGTCGGCCGCGTGGAAGCCGCCGGCCGCCGCGTCCAGGGTGACCGTCACATCGGAGTCGAAGGCGCCGTAACCGTCCGCCGCCGCGAACAGGTTGAGCCGGCCCCACTGCTCGAAGCCGTCCAGCAGCACGTACCCGGCGGGCAGCGCGGTGGTGCGCAGCACCTCCCGGCGCTGCGCCGCCGACAGGTACGGCAGCCGCGTCTCCAGCAGCGCCTCCGCGCCCTTGGGAACGGTCAGCGGCTCGTCCCCGCCCTCCCGCCGCAGCACATAGGTCAGGCGCGGCTCGACCGCGCGGGCGTTGGCCTCCCGGTCGGCGTAGGGGTCGCCCGCGTCGGAGTGGGCGTACGCGAACAGGGTGTCGGCGGTCGTGCCGGTGCGCTGCGTGAAGTACGCCAGCGCCTGCGCCCGCGCCGCGGCCTTCAGCTCGGCGTTCGCCGGGTCGGCCAGCGTGGCCGCGGCGAGGGCCGTGGCCATGATCCGGCCGCCCATGACGTCGACGGTGGAGTGCATGCCCGACATGATCCGGGTGTGGCTGAGCTCCAGCGCCCGCGTCACCAGCTCCTGGAACCGCTCCGGCACGGCGTACGCGTACGCGAGCGCCGCCAGGTGGAAGGCGTTGGTGTGACCGCTCGGGAAACCGCCGTCGTCGACGGGCGAGGCGCTGCGCTGGCGCAGCAGCTGCGGGGCGACCTTGACCTCGGAGTCGTAGACCGGGTAGCCGAGCGCGTCGGTCCTGCCGGTGTCGACGACCTCGCTGTCCTCGTTCATGCGCCACGGTCGCGGGTACTGGAAGGCGTACTTGCCCGGGTTGCCGGAGGCGTAGGGGCCGCGCAGCGTGTCGACGAGCTTGGCCACCTGGCCGAGGTCGGAGGTGTGGGAGCCGGCGCCCAGCGCGGAACCGGCGGGCGCGTCGGCCGGCACCGAGTCGTCGATCTTGGCGGGCGGAGTCGTGTCCGGGGCGCTGGTGATCGACGTGACCGCCTTGGCGCCCGCCCTGTACAGGCCGGCCAGCGGGCCGAGGCCGCCGATCATCGCGTAGCTCTGGTGCTGGCGGTCGTAGAGGAACGCCTCCTTCGCCTGCGCCTCGGTGCGGGAGTCGGTGAGGCGCGCGCAGTAGCGCATGTTCGCGCGCAGCACGTCGGGGCGCAGCGGCGTGCCGGTGTTCCAGGCGGCGCCGGTCTTCCAGACCTGGGCCATGCCGCCGAGGATCCGCACCACGGCGTTGGTCTCGGGCGTGAGGTTCGCGAGGACGTTCGTCTTGTAGTCGTCCGCGAACGGGAGCGGCGCGGTCGCGGCCTTCGCGCCGGCGGCGGCCGGCCAGGTGAGCAGGGTCGGGGCGGCGACCAGGGCGGCGGCCCCGCCCAGGGACGTCCTGAGGAAGCCCCTCCTGTCCACGGGGGAGATGACGCGGTGCCCGTCGGTAGACGGCATGGGTGTGCCTCTTTTCAGTTCTGCGGCCGTACGGCCGTGGAGGGGGGACGTGCTGATCCGGTGCGCTGCCGCGGGTTCTGACGACCCGTGAGCCCGGAGGGTGCGTGCGTTCGAAGATCTACGGCCGGGCCGTGTCCCACCGACAAGGCCCCGACGACCGCGACATGTCCCGCAGATGAACGGGCGGACCCCGCCCGGCCCGGACCACCGGCGGGGCGCCCGCAGCCCGGGCGCCGCCCCTCACAGCAGCGTCCGCGCGAGCGCCACCGCTCCCTGGGCCGGAGGAGCGCTCAGGGGGTGGGTCCGGGTGCCGGGGAAGGACTCGGCGAGGGCCGTGGTGAAGGCGTCGTACAGGGCGGGCTGGGCGAGGATCGTGCCGCCCGCCACCACCACGTCGCCGACGGGGACGCCACGGGCGCCGAGCCGGGCGACGAGGGCGGCGAGCGAGCGGCCGGCCTCGGCGATCACGGTCGCGGCGAGGCGGGAGCCCTCGGCGGCGGCCGCGAAGACGGCGGGGGCGTGCCGGCCCCACTCGGCGGACGGGGACGAGGCGGCCTCCAGGGCCGCGCACAGCCCCGGCACCTCGGCGACCCCGAACGCGCCGGTGAGCCCGCGCGCGAGGGCGTCGGGCTCCTCCCCGCGGTCGTGCGCGGCCCACACCGCGCGGGCCGCCTCGCGGACCAGGCCGGCCGCGCCGCCCTCGTCGCCGAGGACCGCGCCCCAGCCGCCCACCTGGACGGACCTGCCGTCGGACAGCCGGCCCACCGCCACCGAACCGGTGCCGGCGACCAGGCCGACGCCCTTGTCGAGGCCCGCCGCGGGGACGAGGAGCTCGGCGTCGCCCACGACCAGCGCGGGCGCGTCGACGTGGGGTCCGAGCGCGGTGCGGATCCGCGCGCACTGGAGTTCCGTCTCGCAGGCGTGAGCGCCGACGGCCACGGCGGCCGGGCGTGCGCCCGCCGGCAGGGCGTCGGCGATCAGCGCGGCCAGCCAACGGGCGGCGGCCACCGGGTCGTGCGGGCGCCAGCCCTCGCTCGGACGGACCAGCTCGGCCACCGTCGTGTCGCCCGCCAGGGCGCGCAGATGGGTCTTGGTGCCGCCCACGTCGATGCCGACCACGAGGGCGCACGCGGGGGGAGAGTCCTGCACGGATCCTCTTTCGTCGGAGCGCGATGGAGCCATGTGCCGCGACGGTGGGCGAACCGTGCCGGGAGAGGTGCGGAGAACTAGGGAAGCCCCGGGACGGGCTTCTGACGGACCACGGCAGGCGAGTACCGTGACGTTCGTTAGGAAGTTAACTAACGAAGTACAGTGCGTCAAGAGTGCGTCGCGCATCCGCCCGCCGGCCGGATCTCACGGTCCGCCGCGGCCCGCCGGCGTCACGGCATCCCGTCACCCGCGTCCCGCGAGGGCTACCGCCCCCGGGAGCGCGGCCCATCACCTGAGTGGGGAAAGTGTGGAACTCGACGTGGCAAGGACCCCCCGCCTGACCGAGAGCGCGGGCGCCGTGTTCACCGTGCTCGCCGAGGCGGGCGCCGCCACCCGGCCGCAGCTCGCGACCCTCGCGGGCCTGTCCAAGCCGACGGTGTCCTCCGCCGTCGCGGAGCTGGAGAGCGCCCGGCTCGCCGCCCACTCCGGCACCGCCTCCAGCGGCACGGGCCGCTCCGCCGCCGTCTACCGCCTCGGCCCGGCCGCCGGAACCGTGCTCGCCGTCGACCTCGGCCCCGCCCTGACCCGGGTGCGCGGCTGCGCCCTGGACGGCGCGCTGCTCGCCGAGGCGGCCGGCCCCCGCCCCGACGCCGCCGACGTGGTGCGCGAGGCGCTCGGAGCGCTGCCCCGCGCCGCCCCGCTGCGCGCCATCGTCGTCGCCGTCGGCGACGTCACCGCGCGGGAGGGCGGCGGCATGCGCCCGGCGACCGCCAAGGCCGGCCCCGTCTTCGACGCCGTGCGGGTCGCGCTGCCGCCCGACGTCCCCGTCCACCTGGAGAACAACGTCAACTGCGCGGCGCTCGCCGAGCTCCACGAGGGCGCCGCCCGGGGCCGGGACACCTTCGGCTACCTGCGCATCGGCGTGGGCATCGGTCTCGGCATCGTCGTCGGCGGCCGGGTGCTGCGCGGGGCGAACGGCGCCGCCGGAGAGCTGGCCCGGCTGCCCTACCCCTGGGACGACGGCCGTGAGCCGCGCCGTGAGGCGCTGGAGGAGTACATCGGGGCGCGTTCCCTGCTGCGCAGGGCCGCCGAGGCCTGGGCGGACGCCGACGGGCCCTGCCCGCGCACCACCGAGCGGCTCCTGGCCCTCGCCGGCGAGGGGAACCGGGCGGCCCGCGCGGTCGTCGACCGTCACGCCGTCGACGTGGGCCGGCTGACCGCCGCCGTGACCGCCGTGCTGGATCCCGGCCTGATCGTGCTGGGCGGAAGCACCGGCGCCGACCCGCAGCTCCTGCCCGGTGTCCGGGCCGAGTTGGAGCGGCTGAGCTGGCCCACCGACGTGGTCAGCAGCACGATCGGCGATCTCGGCACCGTCGTGGGGGCGGCGCGGCTCGCCGTCGCCCGGGGAGTCCAAACCGTGACCGAAGCGGCGGGGGCGAAGGATTGACGGCCTCCGACTCGGTCTGCCAATGTCCGGACAAGCGCTTTCTAAGTCGGCCGGGACGCCGACTCGGGGTGAGCGTCCCGCCCGTACTTCGAGGTACGGCAGCCACGCGAGGGCGTGCTCGCGTGACGACGGCCACGGCGGCCGGGGATCCCACCCGTCAGGATGGCTGCGGCCGGGCGAGGCCGCGCCCCCCGGAAAGCGACATCACCTGCAAACTGCACCCGTGCCGCCTCGGCTGGCGCCGTGCTCCGTCCAGTACGACGAAAAGGGATCGAAAATGACCAGTGTGGGTGTGCGGCGCTCCCGCCGACTCGGCCGCGGCGGCATACGCCGTGTGGTTCCCCTCGCTGCCGTGGCCACGGCAGGTGCCCTTCTGCTCTCCGCCTGCGGGTCGGGCTCCGACTCGGGCGGCAACGCCAAGTCGCTGACGTTCTGGATCTCCACGGTTCCGGGGCAGGACGCGGGCTGGAAGAACGCGGTCGCGCAGTACAAGAAGGAAACCGGCGTCGCCATCAAGCTCGTCAACATCCCCTACGACGGCTACCCGACGAAGCTGCACAACGCCGCGCAGGCGAACTCCCTGCCCGACGTGGCGACCGTGCCGGCGCTGGACCCGATCTGGTCGAGCAAGCTGATCGACCTCAGCTCCATCGCCAACAACAAGAGCAACAAGATCAACGCCAACTTCCTCGCCAAGGACTCCTCCGGCAAGGTGCTGGCCATCCCCTCGGACGTCACCGCGTCCGGCCTGTACATCAACAAGACGCTCTTCGAGAAGGCCGGCGTCACCTTCCCGGCCTCGCCGCAGAAGACCTGGACCTGGACCGACTTCATCAAGGCGGCCAACACGGTCCGCGAGAAGACCAAGGCCAAGTACTCCCTGACCTTCGACCAGTCGCCGTCCCGGCTGCGCGCCATGGTCTACGAGATGGGCGGCAAGTACGTCCACGCGGACTCCTCCGGCAAGTTCTCGGTGGACGACGCGACCAAGAAGGCCGTGAACACCTTCGTCGGCTGGAACGACGACAAGACCATGCCGAAGTCGGTGTGGACGTCCGGCGCCGACCCGTCCGCCATGTTCCAGAGCGGTGACGTGGTCGCCTACTGGTCCGGCGTGTGGCAGGTGCCCGCCTTCGCGGAGAGCATCAAGAAGTTCGAGTGGGCGAGCGTCCCGACGCCCGCCCAGCCCGTCCAGGCCAGCGACGTCAACAGCGGCGGCCTGACGGTCGGCTTCAACAACAACGGCGAGGCGGCCACCGCCGCGTCGAAGTTCCTGTCCTGGCTGTACGAGCCGGCCCACTACCAGGCGCTGTGCGAGGCGTCCGGGTTCCTGCCGGTCGAGAGCGGACTGAACCCGAAGTACCCCTTCACCTCCCCGGCGGCGCAGGCGGCGTTCAAGCTGTACAACGAGTCGATCCCGCTCTACGCCCCGATCTCCGGTTACTTCAACACGGCGCAGACCGAGTGGGTGCTGAAGGGCAAGAGCCTCACCGAGGACCCGACCAAGACGGAGCTCGGCAAGGCGATCAACGGCCAGCAGTCGCCCGACAAGGCGCTGGAGAACATCGTCGCCGGCTACAACCAGCAGGTCGGCGGCTGATCGCAGACCACAGGGCCGGGCGGTGGACCCCGAGACACCGCCGCCCGGCCCTGGCGCCCAGGTGACGCCGGGCTCATGGCACGAGCCCACAGCAATCCAACCCCCAGCACGGAGTCTGCAAGATGACAAAACGCGCCTCGGACGTGCCCGCGAGCCCGGCCAGGAGACGAAGTAAGTACACCCTCGCGCCGCTCGTCCTCATCGCGGCCAACGTCGTGCTCTTCTCGCTGTTCTTCGTCTGGCCGGCGGTGATCGGGCTTCTCTACTCGTTCACGAACTACACGGGTGTCGGGGCGTTCCAGTTCATCGGGCTGGACAACTACCACAACCTGTTCGGGGACTCCACGTTCTACGACGCGCTGAGCCGGACGCTGCTGTACACCGTGCTCTTCGTGCCGCTGAACTTCGCGGTCTCGCTCCTCGCCGCCAACCTGCTGGTGAGCAAGCACGCCAAGGGCGCGTCGGTCGCCCGCGTCATCTTCTTCATCCCGTGGCTGCTGTCGCCCATCGTCGTCGGCGTGCTGTGGCGGTGGCTGTTCGGCGAGAACTTCGGGCTCGTCAACTACATCATCGAGCAGTTCGGCGGAAGCGCCGTCCCGTGGCAGTCGAACGCGGACCTGTCGCTGCTCGTGGTGGTGATGGCGGCGTCCTGGGCCTGGACGGGCTTCTCGATGCTGCTGTTCATCGCCGCGATCAAGAACGTGCCGGTGTCGTACTACGAGGCGGCCTCGCTCGACGGCGCCGGCCCCTGGCGCCAGTTCTTCAGCATCACCCTGCCGAGCATCGCGCCCACCTCGTTCATCGTCATCCTGCTCAACACGATCAACGCGATGAAGGAATACCCGGTGTTCGTCGCCCTCAACAACGGCGGACCCGGCACCTCGAACAACCTGCTCGTCCAGTACATCTACGAGACCGGATTCAAACGGGGCCAGATCGGCTACGCGAGCGCCGCGTCGTTCGTGCTCATGCTCATCCTGATGGCCGTCGCGATCGTCCAGCTGATCGTCAACCGGCGGGTGGAGAACCGATGACAACCACAGACATGCCCCGCCCGCTCGACGCCGACGCCGAGCAGCCCGTCGTCAGGAAGCGGCCCCCCAAGGCGGCCACCGGCGGGCTCCGGCAGGCGGTGTCCGCGACGACCCTGCTGTGGATCATGGCGTGCCTGTACGGACTGCCGGTGCTGTGGTTCGTCCTCAGCGCCTTCAAGCCGGCCAGCGACCTGTTCTCCTATCCGCTGACGCTGGTTCCCCACAACCCCACCCTCACGGGGTTCAAGGCGGCCTGGGACAGCGCCAACTTCTCCCAGTACTTCATCAACACGGCCATCGTGTGCGTGATCACGACGATCCTCACGGTGGGGGTCAGCTGCTGCACCGGGTACGCGCTGGCCAAGTACGACAACAAGTGGCTCAAGGTCTTCTTCGTCTGCATCCTGGCCACCACGATGCTGCCGGGCGAGGTCATGCTCGCCCCCGAGTTCCTGGTGGTCCGCAACCTCGGCCTCTACAACTCCTTCGCCGGCATCATCCTCCCGGCCGTGCTGACCGCGACCGGATGCTTCATGTTCCGCCAGTTCTTCCTGACGGTGCCCGACGAACTCGTGGAAGCCGCCCGCATCGACGGCGCCCGCGAACTCGCCATCTTCGCGCGGATCATGGTGCCGCTCTCCCGGCCCATCATGCTGACCCTCGCCATCCTGTCCTTCCAGTGGCGCTGGAACGACTACATCTGGCCGCTGCTGATGCTCAACGACCCCAACAAGTTCACCGTGCAGATCGGCATCCAGAGCATCGTCGGCGCGCAGAACATCAACTGGTCGGTCCTGCTGGGCGCGTCGGTCATCTCCATGATCCCGCTGATCGCCGTCTTCCTGGTCTTCCAGCGCTACGTCATGGGCGCCGACATCAACGCCGGACTGAAGGACTGACCGTACCCGTGCACCTCCCTCACCAGCGCGGCCCGCTGCACGACCTGCCGGACACGCCCGAGGCCTACGACGCCGTCCTCGCCGACGTCGTAGAGCAGGCCCTGCGGCGCATCACGCCGGAAGGCAACCTCGAACACCCCGACTGCGACGACGACATCGGCGACACCTCCCTCGGCATCACCTCGCTCCTCGCGCTCGCCTGGCAGCGCGGCAAGGACCCGAGGCTGCCGGAGGCGGTGCGCCGCAGCCTCGCCTTCCACCTGCGCGAGCGGGTCTACACCGAGGACAACCCCGGCTACCCCAACCTGCGCCTGCGCGACTCCCGCCTGCCGTACGCCCGCTACGTGCTCGAACCCGGCGCGCACCCCATCGGCGACTGGCCCAGCACCGTGTGGGCGCTGCTCCAGCTGGTCAACGTGCTGGAACTCGCCGACGGCCTCCTCGACGACGAACAGCGGCGGGACCTGGCGCTGCTCGGCCACGGCTACTGGCGCTGGCTGACCGAGGCGACCTTCTTCAACCCGCAGGAGGCCGGCAACCAGGCCATCGGCTGCGTCGTCGGCGGCCTGATGCTGGCCCGCCACCTCCCGCAGCAGGCGGCGGCGGTCCGCGCGCGGGCGCTGCGGCTGTACACGGACGAGATCCGCGCCCACCGGGTCCGCGACCGGGGCGCCCTGCTGCCCCCCGAGCACGGCGGGGCCTACGACAACAACTACGGCCCGATCTCGCTGTCCTTCCTCGCACAGGCCCACCGGGTCAGCGGCGAGGAGGTCTTCGCCGAGGACGGCGACACGCTCGCCCGCTACATCGACGCCCGGCTGACCGGCGGCGGCTTCGACAACGGCGGCCCCCGCTACAGCGAACAGCACTCCGCCTTCGAGTCCGTCCTCGGCCTGCGCTACTTCGGTCAGCGCATCGGCGCCGACCTCGGCCGCTACCGGGGCGACAGCCGCTGGGCCCGGTACGCGGTCAAGCCGGACGGCGGGGTCGACGGCCACTTCGCGTGGATGCTCGTCTGGCAGATCCAGGACGACAGCCGCTGGCAGCGCACCCCCTCCACCCGGACCGTGCGCCACCAACTGCGCTGCGGGACCGTCTCCGTGGCCTTCGACGACCGGATGACCCCTGCGATCGTCGAGGCGGGCGGCGCCTACTGCCTGCCCGCCGCGGTCGGCCGCCAGCACGGCTTCGGCCCCGTGACCGACGGCTTCCTGCTCTGCCGCCCCATGGGCGAGGTCCGCGTCCGCGACCTGCGCGCCGGGGACCTCACCGCCAAACTGGTCACCAAGCCGGTCGTCGGCCGCGACCACGTCCTGCGGTACGTGCGCTCCCTGTACGTCACCGACGGCGCGGCCCTGTGGACCACCGTCGCCGTGGAGCGCCTCGACGGCACGCCGTACCTGCTGGCCGGCCTGCCCTACGCGGAGGACGACGGCGACCGGGTGCGGCGCACCTCCCAGGTGGCGGTCGCCTCCGCGGGCCCCCTGCGGCTGACCCACCCCGACGGCCGGGGCCCGGACCGCTTCGACGCCCGCAGCGAGGTCACCCAGGAACAGGCCGCCTTCGCCCTCGCCGCCGACCCGCGCGGTTACGGCAACCCCGACGAGGGCTGGAGCCACCTGGTCGCCTCCACCGCCCTGGAGGCAGGACCCGTCCCCGACGCCCCCGACGACCTGCACGTCTTCGCCGTGCGCTACGGCACCTCGGACCCGCTCACGGTGCGGGTCGAACGGAACCCGGAGGGGATCACCGTACGGACGGCCCGCTTCACCGCCGTACTCGGCCCCGACGACGCCCACGGCGAACCGGAGCTGACCCTGCTCCCCGCCTGACCGCGCGCCGGCAGCGGGGGAGGCGCTCGGTCAGAACCCGGGACGGATCACCAGATCGGCCCGCTCCCGGGTCGCCGCCACCAGATCGGCGTTGCGCTGGTCCGTGCCCAGCACCCAGGCCAGCGCCTCGGCGGGACCCTTGCCGAACTCCTCGTGCCGGGCGACCAGCCGGCGCACCCGCTCCTCCTCGTCCGTCTCGCAGAACCACACCTCGTCCAGCGCGGCCCGCACCCGCGCCCACGCGCCCGTGCCCAGCAGCAGGTAGTTGCCCTCCGTCACGATCAGGCGCGCCTGCGGCGGCACCGGGACCGCGCCGGCCAAGGGCTGCTCCAGCACCCGCTCGAAGCCCGGCGCGTACACCACCTCGTCACCGCCGGCCTCCTCCCGCAGCCGCCGCAGCAGCGCCGCGTACCCGGCAGCGTCGAACGTGTCCGGCGCGCCCTTGCGCCCGCGCCGGCCGAGCCGGTCGAGCTCGGCGTCCGCCAGATGGAAGCCGTCCATCGGCACATGCGCCGCCCACGGCCCGCCGCCGTTCAGCTCCCGCACCAGCCGCTCGGCGAGGGTCGTCTTGCCCGAGCCCGGGCTGCCGGCGATCCCGAGGAACGCCCGCTCGCCGCCCCGGACGAGTCCCCGGGCACGGGTCAGCAGTTCGTCGAAAGTGAGCACACAGCAGAGTGTCACAGTCCCCTGGTAGGAGACCCGTAGGGGGAGAGGAGGAGTACGTGCCGGAGGACGACGAGCAGATCCGCGCCCTGATCACCCGCTGGGCCCAGGCCGTGCACAAAGGTGACATCCAGGCCGTCCTCGCCGACCACGCCGAGGACCTCCTGCTGTACTACGTCACCCCGCCCCACGAGGGCATCCGGGGGCTCGCCGCCTACCGGGTGCTCTGGCCGCCGTTCTTCGCCTGGCAGGCGCTGGGCGCCCGGTTCGAGATCGACACCCTGGACGTCGTCGCCGGCGCGGACGTGGCCTACGCCCACGCGCTGCTGCGCTGCGGCACCCCCGAGGAACTCGCCGAACGGCCCACGCTGCGACTGCGCCTGACGTTCGGTCTGCGCAAGGAGCACGGCCGCTGGGTGATCGCCCACGAACACCACTCCTTCCCGCACGACTGAGACCGAGGCGCCCCCGCCGGCATGCCGATGTGGCGCGCGCCACACCGATGGCGGCCCCGTGCCAGGGAACGGGAACCCGTATGACGACGACGCTCGGACTCCCCGGCACCATCCAGGCCTGCCTCTTCGACCTCGACGGGGTCGTCACCCGGACGGCCGTGGTGCACGCGGCCGCATGGAAGGAGGCGTTCGACGCGTTCCTGCGCGAACGCGACGGCGACGGCTTCCGTCCGTTCGACTCGTCCCACGACTACGACGAGTACGTCGACGGCCGCCCCCGCGCCGACGGCGTCCGCACCTTCCTCGCCTCACGCGGCATCACCCTGCCCGAGGGAAGCCCCGACGACCCGCCGGACGCGCCCACCGTCCACGGCCTCGGCAACCGCAAGAACGACCTGCTGCTGGAGAAGATCCGCACCCAGGGCGTGGAGCCCTACGACGGCACCCTGCGCTACCTCGCCGCCGTCCGCGACCGGGGCTTGCGCACGGCGATCGTCTCGTCCAGCGCCAACACCCGCGACGTGCTGCGCTCGATCGACGCCGAGGACCTGTTCGAGGTGCGGATCGACGGCGTGGTCGCCGCCGAACGCGGACTGCCGGGCAAACCCCGCCCCGACACCTTCCTCGCCGCCGCCCGCGACCTCGGCGTCGAACCGTCCCACGCCGCCGTCTTCGAGGACGCGCTCGCCGGCATGGACGCCGGCCGCTCCGGGCACTTCGGTTACGTCGTCGGCGTCGACCGGGTGGGGCAGACCGACGCCCTGTACGCGCACGGAGCCGACATCGTCGTCAAGGACCTGGCCGACCTGGCCGACCTGGGGGGAGACGCTTGATCACCGACCGTTCCTACGCCGTCGAGCCGTGGTGCGTGCGCGAAACCCACCTCAAGCTCGACGTCCTCGCCCAGAGCGAGTCCGTGTTCGCCCTGTCCAACGGGCACGTCGGCTGGCGCGGCAACCTCGACGAGGGCGAACCGCACGGCCTGCCCGGCTCCTACCTCAACGGCGTCCACGAAGTGCACCCCCTGCCCTACGCCGAGGCCGGCTACGGCTACCCGGAGTCCGGGCAGACCGTCATCAACGTCACCAACGGCAAGATCATGCGGCTCCTCGTCGACGACGAGCCCTTCGACCTGCGCTACGGACGCCTCGTCTCCCACGAACGCGTCCTCGACCTGCGCCGCGGCGTCCTGGAACGCACCTGCGAGTGGACCTCGCCGGCCGGGTCCACCGTCCGGGTCCGCTCCACCCGGCTGGTCTCCCTCACCCAGCGGGCCGTCGCCGCCGTCGCCTACGAGGTCGAGGCCGTCGACAGCCGCTCACGCGTCGTCATCCAGTCCGAACTGGTCGCCAACGAGAGCGTGCCCGAGCCGGACGGCGACCCGCGCGCCGCGAAGGCCCTGAAGTCGCCGCTGGAGCCCGAGGAGGACGTCGCCGCCGACCATCGGCTGCGCCTGGTCCACCGCACCAAACGCAGCGGCCTGCGCGTCGCGGTGGCCGCCGACCACACGATCAGCGGCCCCGAGCGGACCACCACCAGCGCGGAGAGCAACGTCGACGTCGCCCGGCTCACCGTCACCTCCGTGCTGGAGCCCGGCGAGACGCTCCGCGTGGAGAAGCTCGTCGCGCACGGCTGGTCCGGCGTCCGCTCCCGGCCCGCGATGAGCGACCAGGTCGAAGCGGCCCTCGCCGCCGCGGGACACAGCGGCTGGCAGGGCCTGCTCGACGACCAGCGGGCCTACCTCGACGACTTCTGGGCGCGCGCCGACGTCGAGGTCGACGGCGACGAGAAGATCCAGCAGGCCGTCCGCTTCGCCCTCTTCCACGTCCTGCAGGCCGGCGCCCGCGCCGAGGGCCGCGCCATCCCCGCCAAGGGCCTGACCGGCTCCGGCTACGACGGCCACGCCTTCTGGGACACCGAGACGTTCGTGCTGCCCCTGCTCACCTACACCGCGCCCGACTCCGTCGCCGAGGCGCTGCGCTGGCGGCAGCAGACCCTGCCCCCCGCCCGTGAGCGCGCCACCCAACTCGGCCTGCGCGGGGCCGCGTTCCCCTGGCGCACCATCGAGGGCTCGGAAGGGTCCGCGTACTGGCCGGCCGGCACCGCCGCCTTCCACGTCAACGCCGACATAGCCGACGCCGTCGTCCGGTACGTCGCCGCGACCGGCGACACCGGCTTCGAGGCGGAGACCGGCGTCGAACTGCTCGTGGAGACCGCCCGGTTGTGGCGCTCCCTCGGCCACCACGACGCCCACGGCGTCTTCCACATCGACGGCGTCACCGGCCCCGACGAGTACAGCGCCGTCGCCGACGACAACACGTACACCAACCTGATGGCCCGCGCGAACCTCCTCGCCGCCGCCGACGTGGTGGAACGCCACCCGCGCGAGGCGGCCGCGCTCGGCGTGGACGAGGAGGAGAGCGCGGCCTGGCGGGACGCCGCCGGCGCCGTGCACATCCCGTACAACGACGAACTCCGCGTCCACGAACAGCACGCCGGCTTCACCCGCTACCAGCGCTGGGACTTCGCCGGCACCCGCGCCGACCAGTACCCCCTGATGCTGCACTTCCCGTACTTCGACCTCTACCGCAAACAGGTCGTCAAACAGGCGGACCTGGTGCTGGCGATGTACCTCTGCGGCAGTCACTTCGAGGAGGAGTACGACGACGAGCAGGTCGCCCGCAACTTCGCCTACTACGAACCGCTGACCGTGCGGGACTCCTCCCTGTCGGCGTGCGGGCAGGCCGTCGTCGCCGCCCAGGCCGGCCATCTCGACCTGGCCTACGCCTACACCGCCGAGGCCGCCCTGATGGACCTGGAGAACCTCCAGCAGAACACCCGCGACGGCCTGCACATCGCCTCCCTCGCCGGCACCTGGACGGCCCTGGTCGCCGGGTTCGGCGGGCTGCGCCGCCAGGGCGACACCCTGCGCTTCGCACCCCGGCTGCCCGAGCGGTTCAGCCGCCTCGCCTTCTGCATCCAGGTCCGGGGCCGCCGGCTGCGGGTGGAGGTCGGCCCCGACAAGGCCGTCTACACCCTGCTGTCCGGCGACGCGCTGACGATCCACCACCACGGCAGCGCGCTCACCCTGAACGGCGACGGCCCCGTGGCGCGCACGGTGCCGCCGCAGCGGTCCCGCCCGGCGCCCGAACAGCCCCCGCACCGCGCCCCGCGCGCCGGCTGACCGCCCGCCCCGCCGACCGGCCCCGCCCGGTGTCCCGCCCGTCACCGGCGGGGCGCCGGGCGTGCGGCACCCGGGCTGATCTCCGCCCTGCGCCTCCGCCCGAACCGGGTTACTTTGATCGTGTTTCTCGCGGTTCGCGCTGTTTCTCCGTTCCGCGACCCCGGGATTCCCCCGCGCGGCGGATCCGGGACTGCCCGGCTCTCCCGCGTCCGGAACGAGGGGTGCAGATGGCCCACGGCACGAACGCCCTGCCGATAGGTCGGCAGCGCGGCGCACCGGCGAACCAGCCCGGCATCCGCCGGACGCGCGGCGTCCGCCCGCTCGCCGCCGTGGCCGCCGCCTTCACGCTCGCCCAACTCATCCTCGTCGTCCCCGGCGTGGGAACCCTCGGCCCCGGTTTCGGTCTGGGCCTCGGCTGGGACGAGACCGTGTACGTCAGCCAGGTCTCCGCCCAGGCCCCGCCCGCGTTCTTCAGCGCGCCCCGCGCCCGGGGCGTCACCCTGCTGGTGGCGCCGGTCGCCTCCTGGTCCACCTCCACGGCACTGCTGCGCGTCTACCTCGCGCTGCTGTCCGGCCTCGGCCTGTACCTCGCCCTGCGCGTCTGGCGGGGACTGTTCCCGGCCCGGGTCCTGGCCCTCGCCGGCGCCCTCTTCGCCACCCTGTGGGTGACCCTGTTCTACGGCCCGGCGGCCATGCCCAACCAGTGGGTCGCCTTCGGGGCCCTGGCCTGCACCGGCTGCCTGCTGCGGGCCCGCGCCGACCACCGCGACCGGGCCGCCCTGTGGGGCGTGGCCGCGGGCGCGGCGCTCATGGCGTGGATGCGGCCCACCGACGCGGTCTGGATCGCGCCGCCGCTGCTCGCCCTCGCCCTGGCGGGCCGCCATGTCCGCGCCGCCCTCTTCCTCGCCGGGGGCCTGGCGACCGGCGTCGGCCAGTGGGTGATCGAGGCGTACACGAGCCACGGCGGCCCCCTGCGGCGGCTCGCCGAGGGCTCCCGCATCCAGGGCGGGCTCGGCCGGAACCTCGCCGTCGACGACCAGATGCGCGCCCTGATCGGCCGGGCCCTGTGCCGCCCGTGCACCGGGCCGCTGCCCAACCCGGTCATCACCGCCTGGTGGGTCCTGCTGCCGCTGCTCGCCGCCGCCGGCCTCGCCGTCGCGGTGCGGGCCGGGCGGACCGCGCCCACGCTGCTCCTCCTCGTCTGCGCCACGACCGCCGCCCTGCCGTACCTGTTCCTCATCGGCTACGCGGCGCCCCGCTTCCTCCAGCCCGTCTACGCGCTGCTCGCCATCCCGGTCGCCGACGCACTGTTCCACCTGGTCACGCGGCCCGACGGCCGATGGCGCCCGGCCGCCGCCGTCGTGACCGCCCTGCTGCTGACGGGCCATCTGGCGGTGCAGTACGTCGTCCTGGACCGCCTGGTGGACCGCACCGCCGCCGACCGCCTCGACTGGGCGCGCACCGCGGCAGACCTGCACCGGCTGGGCGTACGGCCGCCCTGTCTGCTCACCGGGACCGAGGCCATCCCCGTCGCCTTCTACGCCGGCTGCTCCTCGGCCGCCACCAGCGGCAACAACGCCGACACCACCGAGTCGGGCATCCTCCGCACCGCCCGCCGCGTCCCCACGGCCGCTCTCTCCCCGCCGGGCGGCCCACCGCCCGGCTACGCCCGGACCTGGACCCGCCACCCCTCGGCAGGCCTGGACCTGCACCTCGCCCCACGACCCGCCGGGGGCGGCCAAGGATGAGGCGACTCATGTCACGCTCGGCCGGCGTGCCTCACGGGCCCAAGACCGTCTCGGTGACACCGCCCCGCCCGTCGGGCTCCACCCGGTACAGGTGCGCCCCCGGCGCCCGGGCGACGGTCCGGGTCACGGCGCCGTCCGTGAACAGGGCGCCCGCCCCGTCGTCAAGCGCCCACCCCGCGGGCAGCGCGCCGCTCGCCACCGCCCGGAGGTAGGAGGGCCGGCGGCCCGGCTCGCTGTCGTAGTGCGGGCACACCGAACCCGGCAGCAGACCCAGCCCGTCCGGCAGGAAGGTCAGCGGACCGAAGGAGTCGGTGTGCGAGCCGCGCGCCCAGCAGTTGGCGCCCGCGCTGATGCCGCACAGCAGCGTCCCGCGCTCGTACGCCTCCACCAGCAGCCGGTCCACCCCGTGGACGCGCCACACCGCGAGCAGGTTCGCCGTGTTGCCCCCGCCCACATACACGACGTCCTGCTCCAGCAGGTGGGCGCGCAGCGACGCATCGTCCGCCTCCCGCCGGAACAGCCGCAGGACGGACGGCTCGCACTCCCGCCCGGCGAACGCGGCGAGGAACCGCTCGGCGTATCCCTCGGCGTCGCCGCTCGCCGTCGGCACGAAGCACACCTTCGGGCGCGGCCGGCGGGCGAGGCCCAGCACCCAGTCGTCGAGCACGCCGTCGGAGTCGGTGGAGAAGCCGCCCCCGAGGAGGGCGACACGGCGGGGCTCGTCAGGAAGGGGCATGCCCCGATTCTCTCCCGGCGCCGGGCCCGGGCTCCGGCGGCGGCCGGGCACGGCCGACGGGGTTGGGCCACGGGTGGCGGGGATACCCGAACGGCACAACGAGGACCATCACAGGCGACGCAACCGTCGCAGCAGCCCAGGGAGGCACCATGGCCACGGAGCCCGAGAACCCCGCGAACGACGCGCCCACGGCCGACGACGCCTACCAGCCCACCGGCACCAACGAGGAGCAGGAGGACGCCGCGCCGCTCGACCTTCAGGACGCGCTCGACGAACGCACCTACGACGACACCCTGGACGAGGGCTACTCCCCGCCGGAGAAGCCGCTCGGCGTCACCAAGTACGGCACCACGGCGGCCGAGCAGCACGAGGGCGAGACGCTGGACCAGCGCCTCGCCCAGGAGGTCCCCGACGTCGAGGCGCCCGCGGGCGACGGCGTCGGCGACCTCCCCGGGGGCGAGGGCGAGCCGGTCGACCCCGAGGCGGGCGACGCCCGCGCCGGCCGGCTGGTCGCCCCGGACGAGGGCGCGCACCCGGACGCCACCAAGGAGGAGACCGCCACGGACGTCGGCATCGACGGCGGCGCCGCGGGCGCGGAGGAGGCGGCCGTCCACGTCGTCGAAGACCGCGACCTGCCCTGAGCCCCCGTAGGGGAGTCGCCTGGGCGGCCCCGTCACCTGCTCCTCAGGGGCAGGCGACGGGGCCGTCGCGCTGCCCGCACCCCCCAGGGGCCCGCAGGTCAGGGCAGCAGCTTCTCGATCGCGTTGGGGCCCTCCTCGTCGAGCTTGCGCCGCGCCCACTCCAGGTTGCGCGGGGTGAGGTCCCGGCCCGCGGCGAGGACCATGTCCTCCGGCGACACATCGGTGCCGGTGCGGGTGTGGAGCAGGGCGTCGGGGGTGACGCGGTCGGAGGACGGCCCGGAGGCGCCGGGCTGTGAGGTCGACATGGTGTGCTCCTCGGTCCGGAGGGCTGCTTCGGGCCCGTGCGGCCGCCGGGGGCGCGGCGGGCCCACTAACACCATTCATCGCGGGAGCGGACCCTGCATCCGGAGGCCACGCAGATCACACTCCGGGGGCATTGACAGGTTTGGAGACGCCGTGCTGGTGCATCCGGAAGGCATACAAGTATTCGCACGGACATGGGAGGAACCGTGGGCGTCATCGCCTGGATCCTGATTGGCCTGCTCGCCGGTGCCATCGCCAAGCTGCTGCTGCCCGGGAAGGACCCGGGCGGGATCATCGTCACCATGCTCATCGGCATCGTCGGCGGTCTGCTCGGCGGCTGGCTGGGCAAGGTGATCTTCGGGGTGGACTCGATCGACGGGTTCTTCGACCTGTCCACCTGGATCGCCGCGATCGTCGGATCGCTCATCCTGCTGGTCCTCTACCGGGCCGTCACCGGCAACCGGCGCTCGCACCGGCACGCCTGACGGTCCCTTCGCAGTGACGACGTGCCCGACCGGGCCGCCCCAGCGGCACGCCCGGTCGGCACGCCGGTTCGGCAAGACGCCGGCGGATCCGCCGGCGTCTCCGTGTGTCCGGCCACGGCCGGCTCACGGCCGGCCCATGCTCAGCCCGCGCCGCCGCCCAGCAGGGCCTCGGCCTCGGCGAGCACCTCGGTGACCCGCAGGCCGAAGGCCGCGTCACAGGCGTGCGGACGGCCCCCATCGGCCGCCGCGCACAGCGCGTCCGCGGCCCGGCCGAGCGCCACCGCCGCGCCCGCCGCGCTCTCCGGGAGCCGAGCCACCCCCGCCGCGCCCCGGACCTCGACGGCCGTGCCCGACGCCTCGGGCGGCGCCGTCAGACTCAGCGTCATGGTGCTGGAGGCGCCCCCGGAGTGGTCCAGGACCACCTGCACGGTGTCGCCGGGACCCCGCACCGCGGCCGCCACCCGCCGCACCTCGCCCAGGACGGGCAGCAGCACCGACAGCGCGTGCGGACCCACGTCCCACAGCGCGCCCTTCTCCCGGCGCCACGGCGTCGCGAAGGGGTGGTCATCGGCCGAGAACACCGCGCCCAGCCACTGCGCACGCCCCGTGAACCACCCCTCGGCCGCGGCCTGTTCGGCGATCCACGCCTCCGGCTCCGGAAGGAACCGGGTGGTGAAGAAGACCACCGAGGCGACCCCCGCTTCCCGTACGGCCCGCTCCACCGCCCGCGCGCCCGCCACCGTCGTGGCGACGGGCTTGTCGAGCAGCAGATGACACCCGGCCCCGGCGGCCCGCACGGCCAGCTCCGCCTGCACGTCCGGCGGCAGCGCCACCGCCACCGCGTCCACCTCCGCGAGCAGCGCGTCGACGTCGTCGTAGGCGCGGACGCCGTGCGCGTCGGCCAGTTCCTTCGCCGCGTCGGGGCGGCGGCCCCACACGCCGGCGAAGTCCAGGCCGTCGTGCGCGGCCAGGACGGGGGCGTGCACCATGTGCGCCCAGGGGCCGGTGCCGAGCAGACCGATGCGCATCCCGCTGACTCTCCCTGCTGCCGGTCGACATCACGGCCGGCGGCGTACGAAAAACGGCGCAGGCCGTGTGCGAGCCTCGCACACGGCCTGCGCCGCGGGACACCCCCGGGGGGCGTCCGGATCGGTGGGGCGGCCCCTGAGGGGCCCTTGCGCTATGCCCGTCCTGGTCGGACGCTCATAGTGCGAGGGCCCCTCAGGCCGCCCGCGGCTCCGCCCGGACGTCCTCCGCCGGCCCGTCGACGGCCGGCTCGCCGCCCTCGGCCCCGCCCCGGACCAGGCGCAGATGCCGCTTGCGCGCGGCGTGCCGGCGCTTGGCCCGGTCGGGGACGGAGGCGGGGGCGGGGGAGTAGAGATGATCCTCCACACGGTCCATGACCGCGATCAGTACGGACAGCAGCGGCAGCAGCAGTACGGCGACCCACAGCACGGAACTCTCTCCTCGTCAGACGACGGAGACCGGGTGCCTCGAATCGGCCCACTGATGCCTGCGCGGGGGCGACTTCGTCAGCCGAAGCCGTTCACCAGGGCGTTCGCGTGGGCCAGCCCGCTCTCCGCGGAGATCTCCCGCACCGTCTGCGGCGTCCGCACGGTGGCGAACTCGACGCGGTCCTCCCGCCGCAGACAGCCGTACACACCGGGCCGCGGCAGGCTGTTGTACGCCCACGGCGCCGAGAAGTAGTAGGCGCCCGTGTCGTGCAGGACGACCCAGTCGCCCTCGGCGAGCTCGGGCAGCGGGCGCTCGTGCGCCACGACGTCCCCGGCGAAGCAGAGCGGCCCGGCGACGTCGTGCGGCAGCGCCGGCCCCTTTTTCGGCGTGCCGTCGGGGCCGTACGCGCTCACCCGCACCGGCCAGTCCTGCGGCATGAAGACCGTGCGGGTGGCGACCTGCGCGCCGGCGTGGGTGACGGCGACGCGGCGGCCGCCCGCCTCCTTGACGTACTCGACGCGGGCCGCGAGGAAGCCGTTCTTCGCGAGCAGGGAGCGGCCGAACTCCGTCACCAGCCGGTAGCGGCCGTCCAGCAGGGCCGGCTCGGCGGCCGTGAGCGCGGCGACGTACGCCGCGTAGGTCGGGGTGACGCAGTCGTCCTCGAAGTTGACCGGCAGCCCGCCGCCCAGGTCGAGGCTGGTGATCTGCCGGCGGCCGGCCCGGGCGTCGATCTCCTCGGCGAGGCGGTGCAGCGCGGCGAGCCCCCTGCCGATCAGGGGGAGCGGGCAGCCCTGCGAGCCGACGTGCGCGTGCAGCCGGGTCAGCCACGGCCGCCGAGCGAACGCCTCGACGACCCGCTCGCGGGCCCCCGGATCGCGCAGGGCGACACCGAACTTGGAGTGGGCGGTCGCCGTGCTCATAGCCCCGATGGCCCCCGCGCCGACCTGCGGATTGACCCGCAGCCCGATGACGGAGGAGGAGCCGGTCGGCCGCAGCTCGTCGACGCGTTCGAGTTCCGCCAGGCTGTCGGCGTTGAGGGCGACGCCCAGGGACAGCGCCTCGTGGATCTCCGCCCGGGTCTTGGCCGGCGAGTCCAGCACGATCCGCGCCGGCGGGAACCCCGCGTCCAGCGCCAGCCGCAGCTCGCCGGGGCTGGCCACCTCGCAGCCCATGCCCGCCTCGGCGAGCAGCCGCAGCACCGGCACCAGGGCGCAGGCCTTGGCGGCGAAGGTGTGCAGCACGTCCGGGACGTCCCCGAACGCCTCGTGCAGTCCGGCGACGCTGTCCCGCACGCCCCGCACGTCGAGGAACCCGGCGAGCGGCCGGTCGGCGCCGAGCAGCCCGTCGGCCACGGCCTGGCGGACGGCCGCGGCGACGTCGGCGGTCGTCACCCCGCCCGCGGTGGTGCGGTCGGGGGCCGGTGCGGTGGTGCGGGTGGTCTCGGTGGGGATCGACACGTCCTGGTCTCCTTCGCTTCGGTGCGACGGGGCGCCGCCGGGCCCGGGCGGTACCTCCAGGTTCGCCCCGGGGCGGGCTCCGCGTCTTCGGCCGGCCGCACAAAGACGACGGCGACCTTCGTGTACCCGCACAAAGGGCTCCCCGCCGCCGTCACGGAGGCGGGGAAGCGGTGGCCAGACGCGCCGCCAGGGTCAGCAGCAGCCGTGTGTCCGGATCGTCCACGTCGACCCCGTCCCGCTCGCGGAGGCGGACGATCCGGTACCGCAGCGTGTTGGGGTGCACGACGAGCCGCCCGGCCGCCGCCGTCACGTCGCCCCCCGTGTCGAAGTACGCCGCCAGGGTCCGCACCAGCTCCCCGCCGCCGGCCAGGTCGGCCCGGATCAGCTCGTGCACGGGGCCCTCGCCGGACTCCCAGACCGGCCGCACCGCGTCGAGAATCCGCAGCGTCTCCACTGCCGCACCCGCCCCGGCGGCGTCCGCGTACCGGGCCGGGCGGGGCGCTCCCGTCGCCGCGGCCCGCGCCTCCCGCTCCCGCAGCGCCCGCATCACCAGCACGGCCCGGTCGTAGGACTCCGCGGCCCGCTCCGGCGGCCCCACCGGGCCGACGCCCAGCCACACGGGGGCGCAGTCCGGCGACGACGACACCGCCGCGTCGAGTTCGCGGACGACGGCCAGGACGGCGGCCTCGTGATCGGAGGCCGACGCGTCACCGGTCACGAGCAGCGCGAGCCGGTCGCCGTCGCGCAGCACCCCGGTGCCGGGGCGGTGCGCGGCGAGCTCCAGCACCAGCACCTCCAGCGCGCGGTCGTCCGCCCGCGCCGGCTCCCGCTCGGCCACCACCGCCGCGCACGGCGCGTCCGGGGACAGTCCCAGCGACCAGGCGTGCGTACGGCGGTCCCCCAGGCCGTGCAGCAGCCCGCGCAGGGCGCTCTCCCGGCGGTGGGCCGTGCCGCTCTCGCGCAGCCGCTCCCGGACGAGCAGCGGGGCGGCGAGACCGGCGGCCGTGCGCAGATGGCGCGCCGCGTCGGGGGCGAGGGCCGCGCCGTCCGCGGCGGCCCAGATCGACCCGAGCACCTCCCGCCCGCTGCGGACGGCCACCACCAGCCGCTCGGGCGTGTCGCCGTCGGCGGGACGGTGCAGGACGTCCCGCGCGGTCCACAGGGCCCGCAGCAGACCGCTGCGGCGCAGCTCGGCGACCCGCCAGTCCGGCACCCGGCCGCCCAGGATCACCGCGCGGCGCAGCGGGTCGGCGCCGGGGCCGGTGGCGGAGTGCGCCAGCACGCGCAACCGCGTGTCCTCGATCGTGATCGACCCCTTCACGTACGCGGCCACCCGTGCGGCCAGCGCCGCGAGCGAGGGGATCGCCTCCGGTCCGCGCACCGCGTCCCCGGCGTCCCCGGCGTCCACGGCGTCCTCGAGTCCGGCCCGGGCGTAGGACAGGGCCGACCGCAGCAGCCCGGCGACCTCGGCCCAGCGGACCCCGCCCTCGCGCACGAGGAGGGCGAGACCGGCCTCCCGGGCGGCGTCGAGGGTCGCCGCCGCGGAGGGCGGCTCGCCCAGGACGACGGCGCAGGCGCCCCGCAGCGCCGCCTCGCGCACGGTCGCGGCGTCCGGTGCGGCGCCCACCGCCAGCAGCAGCGTCCCGGGCCGGCCGGGCGCCAGGTCGTCCATGCCGACGGCGATCCGGTGCACGACGGCGTCCCCCGCGGGCGCGCACAGCAGACGCAGGGCGTTCCCGTCCTCGAACGCCAGCAGGTCCCGCAGAGCCGCGGGTGCTGCTGATGTGTCCTCGGGGTTCGACTCCTCTTCGGGCGACGGGAGTTCGCCGGAAGACGGGGGCTCGTCGGGGGCTGCCTGCACCAGTCTGCTCTCCCGCTGTCCGGGGCGGCGCGCGACGTCTGTCGCCTGAACGGGGTCGAGAATAGGGACCGTCACGGTGCCCGTGGACCGGATGGACGGAAGCGGAGCACCTGAACGGCCGCTGCTGATCCCTCCACAGGACATCGCTTGACGCTCCGTCGCACGGCCAAGTGGCTGAAATTGTGCCCCCGAAAGGTGATTTGTTCCTCCGGTGCGCATGATTCGCCCACTTCCGGGCACACGCTGCCCACTACACCTGGAGAGAGGGGCGCTCGTGATCGTTCCGGACCCGAAGGCCGTCAGGACGCTGCTGACCCGGTTCGCGGCGCTGAAGATCGCGCAGGCGGAGCAGGAGCGGCCGGAGACGGCCCGTGAACTGGAGGACGTCACCTACACGCTGTGCGTGCTGATGGGCACTTCCGACGTGCGTGAGGCCGTCGACGCGGCGGACCAGCTGCTCGCCGCCGCGATGCGGGGACCGGCGATCCCGGGGCCGAAGCGGGGGACCGACGAGGACAGCGGGCTCTGCGTAGCCGTCTGAGCCCGCGCGCAAGGTGATCCGGTGGGGGCTCGGCGTCGCGCCGGGCCGCTCATCGCCGCCGAATCCGGTGACGGCGACTCAGGGAACCGCCGCCCCGCAGCAGTCCACGTGCCGGGAGCCGTTGTCCGGGTCGGGGCCGGCCAGCCATTCCGCGATCGTGCGGGCGATCGGCTGGCCGGTCTCCACCTCCACGAAGCCGAACTGGCCGGACTGGTTGCACTCCAGGAACCACCATGTGCCGTCGGCGTCCTCGGCGAAGTCGAAGGCGCCGTAGGTCAGTTGGGCCTCCCGCAGATACGTCCGCACGGAGTCGGCGAGCCGTGGCGGCACCTCGACCGGGCGCCACGGTTCGGTCGAGGGCGCGAAGCGCACGTCCACCGCGTCGGGATCGCCGTCGGGGTCCGTGGCCTTGCGGGCGGCCAGCAGCCGGTCGCCCACCGCCGTGAGCCGTATGTCGGCCCGCTTGGCGACCCGGCGCTGGAGCAGCGTGGGGCCGTAGGCGACGGCGGCGAAGTCGGCGCCGGGCGGGACGCGCGTGGTCGGCACCGCCCGGGGCGGGTCCTGCGGATGCGCCCCCGACACCGGCTTGACCACCAGGTCCGGGTAGCGCTCCGCGAAGTCCCGGGCCGCCTGCGGGAAGGTCGTGATGAGCGTCGCCGGCACGGGCAGGCCGCTGCTCTGGGCGAGCCGCAGCTGCCAGGGCTTGTGCCGGGCCCGACGGGCCGCGTCCGGATGGTTCATCCAGCGCGCCCCGCTGCCGCGGAGCATCCCGTACAGCGCCTGCGTGGCCTCCTCCGTGAGCCACGCGGACGGCTGGGGTGCCCGGGCCGCGGCCGTTCCGGGCCGGCGGACCCACACGGACCGCAGCGAGTCGAGACTCACCAGCCGTCCGGCGGACGACAGATGGCCCCGGAACGCTCCGTGCACGTACTCCGCGGAGAGCGCGACGGTGTGCGTGAGATCGGCGGGGTCGAGCCGTACGACGGGGACACCGGCGGCGTTCAGGTGGACGACCACCATGTCCGCCGTGACGTCCTCTTCGCAGGTCATGATGAGCACGGTCATGTTCGTGGCCCGCGCTCAGTCGTCGAAGTGCGTCTTGGACCCCGCTGTCGAGGTGGTCGTCCCCAGTTCTCTCAGCAGGGCGTGGTCACGAGCGGCGATCCGGCCGTCCAGGAGCACGTTCAACTGCAGTCCGGGGTCGTAGGCGTACGGAGTTGCGAACTCCAACTCCGCCGCGGGGCGTGCGTAGTTGAGCGCGAACGGTTGCATCGGTTTCTCCCTCGTCGGTACTGCCTCGATCAAGCGGTGCCGCTGTGCGACGTCACTCGGGCCCGCTGGTGGTGCGACCTTCAGTGACTTATACGAATCGAACGGGTGCTTGGTTTCCTTACTCTCCGTGATCATCACGGATTCCGGGTCCGGCACAGGGAGCTGAGCTGGGGTGATGGGTCCTGAAAAAGCCCAAAATTCTTTCCGGCGCGGTCAGTTGACGGCCCCGGCCCCGTCCGGCGTGCCGTCGGGGGAGTCGCCGGGGGTCCGGCGCAGTGACCGCAGGGCGAGCAGGAGGACTCCGATGTCGTCGAGATACACCGGGTCGGGCAGCGCGTCGACCGGCAGCAGGAAGTAGGCGATCGCACCCCAGAACACCCAGCGCGACCCTGTCGGCAGGCCCGCCCTGCGCAGGCCCCGACGGGTCCTGACCAGGCGTATCAGCACCCAGGCGGCCGCGACGAACAGTGCGGCCGCCAGCAGCGCCGCGACGGCGACGAGCGTGGTGGTCGTATCCACGGGCCCTCCCTGTGCGCGGTCCGACGCGCGGTGTCCGCTGTTCCCCCTGCTCGGGTTCCCCCCGGCTGTCGAATTCCCCCTACTCGAGTCCCGAATTCCCCCTTTCCGGTGGGAATATCGCGATGACCGGACGGCGGATCGGCGACCGGGCCGGACGGTAGCCGGTGAGGCGGACGTCACACGCGCGCCGCGCCCGAGTCGTCGGGAATGTCCGATGATCGGGAATGTCTGATGATCGGCGCGAAGGTGGAGCAACGGCCGGTTCCGCCCCGGGTTCGCTCAGCTCGCCTGCCCCCGACCCGGCCGTCGCCGCTCGGTCACAGAGAGTTCATCGCCGCCAGCACCCGGTCCGGCGTGAGCGGCAGTTCCCGCAGCCGTACGCCGGCGGCGTGGTGGACCGCGTTGCCGATCGCGGCGGCCGTGCCCACGATGCCGATCTCGCCGATCCCCTTGCCGCCCAGCGGGTTGAGGTGCGGGTCGTGCTCCTCGATCCAGTGCGCCTCGATGTCCGGCACGTCGGCGTGCGCGGGCACGTGGTACGACGCGAGATCCGACTCGGCGAAGTCGCCGAAGGCGGCGTCCACGGTGCTGCCCTCGGTCAGCGCCATGCCCAGACCCATGGTCATGCCGCCGACGAACTGGGAGCGCGCGGTACGGGAGTTGAGGATCCGCCCGGCCGCGTACACGCCCAGCAGACGCCGCACCCGCACCTCGCCGGTCACCGTGTCCACGGCCGTCTCGGCGAAGTGCGCGCCGAACGCGTGCCGGGCGTACGGGGACTTCGCGTCCGCCCGCCCTGCCGTGTCCGCGTGCTCGACCAGCCCCTCCTCGGGGATCCGGCCGGGGCGGCCGGCCAGGCGCTCCGCGAGCCGGGTGCACGCCTCGTGCACCGGCCAGCCCCAGGACGCGGTGCCCGAGGAACCGCCCGCCAGCGACGCGGACGGCAGGTCGCTGCTGCCGACCCGGATCCGGATCCGCTCCGGCGTGACGCCAAGGGCGTCGGCGGCGATCTGCGCGAGCACCGTTCGGGCGCCCGTGCCGATGTCGGTGGCGTTCGTCTCGACGAGGAAACCTCCGTCCGGCAGCGCCCGCGCCGAAGCGGTCGACGGCCCGACCAGCACCGGGTAGGTCGCTGCGGCCACCCCCGTGCCGATCAGCAGCGGCCCCTCCGCCCGTATGCCCGGCCTGGGGTCGCGCCCCTCCCAGCCGAACCGGCGTGCGCCCTCGCGCAGGCACTCGACGAGATGCCGGCTGCTGAACGGCCGTCCGCTCTCCGGTTCGGTCTCCGGCTCGTTGCGCACCCGCAGCTCGACCGGGTCCATGCCCAGCTCGACGGCGAGCTCGTCCATAGCCGACTCCAGCGCGTACATGCCCGGCGCCTCCCCGGGCGCCCGCATCCACGACGGCGTCGGCACGTCCAGGGCCACCACGCGGTGCAGCGTGCGCATGGCCGGGCAGGCGTACATGACGCGCGCCGGCGTCGCCGCCTGCTCCACGAACTCCTTGATCCGCGAGGTGTGCGTGGCGACCTCGTGGACGAGGGAGGTCAGCCGGCCGTCCGCGTCGGCGCCCAGCCGCAGCCGGTGCTCGGTCGGCGCCCGGTGCCCCACCGTCGACGGCAGGAACCGGCGGGGCAGCGCGACCGTGACCGGACGCCCGGTGCGCAGGGCGGCCATCACCGCCAGCACCACGTCCGGCCGGGGCGTGCCCTTGGAGCCGAAGCCGCCCCCGACGTGCTCGGCGGTGACGGTGATCCGGTCCTCCGTCAGACCGAACAACCCCGCCAGCACCGCCCGCACGGTCGTGGTGCCCTGGCTGGAGGTGTGCACGGTCAGCCGCTCGCCGTCCCACTGCGCGGTGCTGGCGTGCGGCTCCATCGGATGGTTGTGCAGCGGCGGCACCCGGTAGCCGACGTCCACCCGGGCGGCCGCAGCCGCCGACGCCCCTTCCGGGTCGCCCTGTTCGGTGACGGCGAGATACCCGCCGTTCGCCTTCTCGGGGACGTACGCACGCGGATGCGAGGCCGACAGGATGACGTCGTGCGGCTCCCGCGCGCAGGAGACGCGCACGGCGGCGGCCCCCTCCCTGGCCGCCTCCGGGCTCTCCGCGACCACCAGGGCGACACACCAGCCCCGGTGCGGGATCTCCGGGCCCTGGAGGACGGCGAGGGTCGCGTCGTCCGGCTCGCCCAGACGCGGCGCGTTCTCGTGTGTCAGCACGTCGACGACGCCCGGCAGCCGCAGCGCCTCGGAGGCGTCCACGTCCGTCACCCGGCCCCGCGCCACCGTCGCCGGCACGGGTCGCGCGAACAACCGCCCCGGGGAGGCGAACTCGGCCGCGTAGCGAGCCGCCCCGGTGACCTTCTCGTGCCCTTCCCGCCGCTCGACGGGGGCGCCCACCGCCGCGCCGCTCATGATTCCTCCCCGTGCGTCACTCGTGGCCCGTCCCCCGGCGGTCCCGGCGGCACGAGCCGCGTCAGGACGTCGACGGCGACGTTGCGGGCGAGCGGCACCTTGTACGCGTTGTCGCGCAGGGGCCGCGCAGCCGACAGTTCGAGGTCGACGGCGTGCTCGAACGCCGCCCGGGTCGGGGCCGCGCCCAGCAGCGCCTCCTCGGCCTTCCGGGCCCGCCAGGGCCGGTGCGCCAACGCCCCGAACGCGATCCCCGCGTGCGCCACCACGCCGTCCCGCACCTGGAGCACGGCGGCGACCGAGGCCAGCGCGAAGGCGTACGACGCCCGGTCGCGGGCCTTGCGGTACGCCGACGGCAGCCCGGCCGTCGCCGCGGGCAGCACCACGCCGGTGACCAGTTCCCCCGGCTCGATGACGGTGTCCAGCTCCGGACGGTCCCCGGGCAGCCGGTGGAACTCCGCCGCGTGCACCCGGCGCACCCCCGCGAGCCCGTACAGCTCCACCTCCGCGTCCAGCGCGGCCAGGGCGACGGCCATGTCCGACGGGTGGGTGGCGACACACTGCTCGGAGTACCCGAGCACCGCGTGGTCGCGGTGCACACCCTCCAGGGCGCCGCACCCGCTGCCCGGCGCACGCTTGTTGCAGGGCTTGGAGACGTCCTGGAAGTACGGGCAGCGGGTGCGCTGGAGCAGATTGCCGCCCGTGGTCGCCGCGTTGCGCAACTGCCCCGACGCGCCCGCGAGCAGCGCCTGCGACAGCGCTGGGTAGCTCTCCCGGATCCGGGGGTGCGCGGCGAGGTCGCTGTTGCGGACCAGGGCCCCGACCCGCACCGAACCGTCCGGCAGCACCGTCACCTCGTCCATCGGGATCCGGGTGACGTCGATGAGCGCGGACGGCTGCTCCACGCCGAGCTTCATCAGGTCCACGAGGTTGGTGCCGCCGCCGAGATAGCGGGCGCCCGGGTGCGCGGCGTAGGCGTCCGCCGCCTCGGCGAGGCTGCCGGCCCGTACGTAGGCGAAGGGCTTCACCGGATCACGTCCTCGACCGCGTCGACGATACGGGGGTACGCCCCGCACCGGCACAGGTTGCCGCTCAGCCGCTCGCGGATCTCGTCCCGGCTCAACGCGACGGGCCCGGCCGGCGCGCCCGCGTCCGTGACGTGCGAGGGATGACCGGCCTCCGCCTCCGCGATGGCACCGACCGCCGAGCAGAGCTGCCCCGGCGTGCAGTACCCGCACTGGAAGGCATCGCGCTCCATGAACGCCCGCTGCAACGGATGCGGTCCCTCGCCGTCGTCGGCCAGCCCCTCCACGGTCGTGACGTCACAGCCGTCCAGGGACACCGCGAGCAGCAGACAGCTGTTGACCCGCCGTCCGTCCACCAGGACCGTGCACGCGCCGCACTGCCCGTGGTCGCAGCCTTTCTTGGCGCCGGTGAGCTCCAGGTCCTCCCGCAGCACGTCCAGCAGGACGCGCCGGTGGTCGACGGTGAGGGTGTGCGGTTTGCCGTTGACGCGCAGGGTCGTGGTCGACCGGTGGGGGTGGGGAGGCGCCGCGGGACCGCCGCCCGCGGAGTCGTGCTCGCTGTCCATGACCGGACCCCTTCCGGAAGACCCGTGCTGCCGCTGCCGTGGGGACCGCGTATCCAGCAGACGCGGACCGACACCCCGGGACGGGTCAGGATTCGGGAACGGGCGCGAGGGGTGAAGGGGCGGTCGCGGTGGGTGACGGGTGCGAGGAACGGCTGGGACGCCGGTACCCGGCCGTCCGGGGCCCGGGGCCGCCGGTGCCCCGGAATACGACGTTCGCCCCGTCAGGCGAAGGTCGCCCGCCGCCGCCCTAGCGGTCGGCCGCCTGCTGCCGCGCCGGGGCTTCCGTCGCGGGCGCGAGCTCCGGCGCGTGCTCCTTCACGCTCTCGTGCACGCCGCCCGGCGCGCCCTCCTCCGAGGCCTCCCGGGGGGCCTGCGAGTTGGCGTCCGGGGCGGGGCCGGCCTGCTCGTCGTGCGCCTCCTGCCCCGTGGTCGTGGACCTGGGGGCGGGCAGGGGGCGCAGGCCCATGGCCGTCACCTTGAGCCGCTCCAGCGTCCGGCCCAGCTGCTGGAACGGCGACCCGGTCGCCCTGGCCTGCGGCTGGGCGCGCTCGCCGGCCGCGGCCGCCTCCCGGTAGGCGGCGAGCGCCTCGTGGGCCTGCTCGGCGGCCTCCCGGTACAGGTCCCGGGACTGCGTCATCGCCTCCAGCGCCTCGGAGTACATCGCCACCAGCTGCCGCTCCCGCGCCAGCTCCTCCTCCAGGGTCAGCAGCTGCCACTGCTCCCGCAGCACGGTCAGCGCGGCCTCGCCGCCGTCCGGCAGCGGCCGGGGCAGATCGGCGAACCTCCCTATGGCGTCGAGGAGTTCGGCGGGATGCGTGCCGTCCAGGAACATGTTGCGCACCGAGTAGTCCGCGCCGTCGTAGCCGTCCGGGGCGGGGGAGCCCGGCAGCACCACGGCGCCGCCGCGCGGCAGCTCCACCCCGGCGTCGCGCAGCGCCCAGTTCACGGTGCGCAGCTGGTGGGGCGCGGCACGGTGCTCGACCACGCGGTGGTGCAGGCCCGGCGGCAGGAGCGGCACCAGCGTGCGGCGGCCGCGCTCGTCGGGGGTCATGGCCTCGTGCACCAGGACGTGAACGGTCCAGGTGTCGCGCAGGGCGCCGCGCAGTGTGCGCTTGACGTCCTTGTCGTCGTCCGGGAGCGGGTTGATGTCCAGGTAGCGCTGGCCGGTGACCGTCTCCTGGCCCCACGGGGTGTCGGCGTCCCACGGCCAGAACATCTCGGCGGGCGACGGCCACCGCAGGTCCCAGGGCCGCTCCGCCTCCGCGACCAGCGTCCACTCCTGCCCGCGCCCCGACCACTCCGCGAGCGTCAGCCGGGCGCGGACGGTCACGTCGCCGGGCAGCACCCAACGGGCCTCGAAGGCGAGCTCCCCGGCGGGGGCGTCGGCCCCGGACAGCTCATGGAAGTCCAGGACCGTCCCGTCGTCCTTGAGGGACTGCAGGTGCTTGCGGAGGACGTCCGGCGCGGTCGGTCCGGTGTGACGGCCGCGGGCGAGCCACACCGTCGAGGGAGTCGGTGGCGGGACGGGCGGGGAGGTGAGCATGAGTCCATTCGGAGGGCGGGGTGACGACGTACGGCTGCCAGTATCGTCGTCGACGGCGGGTGGGCGATCAAGCGGGGTCCACGGCATGCCGCCGGGGCCCGCTGAGGGTGCGCCTTCCCCACCGGGCGGCGCGTCACGCGCCCCGATGGAAGCACCGGCCCGCGCGCCGGGCGCGCGACGCGTGCGCTCCCTCACGGAGTGCGCTCCCTCAAGAGTGGCGCCCCTCGGGGTGTGCGCCCCTCACACGGGGTGTGAGGGATTCACCACTGCGCCCCCGGGCGCACCCATGGCCCCCTCCACCCCCCGCCCCGGAGAATCGACCCGGCGAACAGGGCTCGCCCACCATCCGCGTCGGGGCGGGCCCTGTTCCCCCGAACGAACCCTCGGCTAACCTGACGATCATGATGCGGAGCCCCGTCGAGCTGGTGATCTTCGACTGCGACGGTGTGCTCGTCGACAGTGAGCGGATCTGCGTCAAGGTCGACGCGGTGGTCATGGCCGAGCTGGGGTGCGCGTTCACCGAGGCGGAGATCGTCGAGCGGTTCGTGGGGTCGTCCACCGAGGTGTACACCGCGGCCGTGGAGGAACGGCTCGGCCGGCGGCTGGATAAGGGCTGGGAGCAGCGGTACGAGCATCTGTACGAGGAGGCCATCGAGGCCGAGCTCACCGCCGTGGACGGCGTGGCCGACGCTCTGGAGCGTCTCGCCACGGGCGTGTGCGTGGCGTCGAACGGCGGACACGCCGGCATCCGGCGCAGCCTGACGCTCACCGGTCTGCTCCACCACTTCGAGGACCGCGTCTTCAGCGCGGCCGACGTGCGTCGGGGCAAGCCCGCCCCCGATCTCTTCCGGCACGCCGCCCGCACCCTCGGCGTACGCCCCGAGCGGTGCGTGGTCGTCGAGGACAGCGCGTACGGGGTGCGGGCGGCGCGGGCCGCCGGGATGCGGGCCTTCGGATACTGCGGCGGCCTCACCCCGGCCTCACGACTCGAAGGTCCGGACACCGTCGTGTTCGACGACATGCGCGACCTGCCCGGACTCCTGGCGGCCGCCGAAGGCTGAGCCGGACGCCGGTCCGAGGTATCTGCCCCCTTGGGCCACTCCCGTCCTCCGCCCCACGGGGACCGGCACCGCTGAGGCGAGGATTCCACGTGCACGACCGGTGCGCCGCACCCGCTCTCCTGACACTATGTCAGACGTCTGGGAGCGCTCCCACAGCCGCGCTCCCGAGCCGGCTGCCACCAGGAGGGGACATGGCCCAGAGTCGGAACGAGCCCGCGAGCGGCGAGCACAGAACACCAAGCCGGAGGACCGTCCTGGCGACGATGGGGGCCCTGCCGATCCTCGCCGCCGCCGCGTCGGCCTCGGGAGCCGCCGAGGCCGACGCCGCGACGATCGCCGCCACGGCGGTCATCGACCCCTCGGCGCGGCGCCAGACGATCCGGGGCTTCGGCGGCATGACCCACTCGGCCTGGATCGGCGACCTGACCGCCGCCCAGCGGGACACGGCCTTCGGCAACGGTGACGGTCGGCTGGGCTTCTCCCTGCTGCGGATCCCCGTCCCCGAGGACCGGTCGGCCTGGAGCCGCGACCTGGCGACCGCCAAGCGCGCGGTCGAACTCGGGGCGACGGTCATTGCGTCGCCGTGGAACCCTCCCGCCACCATGGTCGAGACCTTCGTCCGGGGCAGCCAGACCGACGCCAAGCGCCTGCGGTACACCATGTACGCCGCCTACGCCGCCCACCTGAACGACTTCACCGTGTTCATGCGGCAGAACGGCGTCAACCTGTACGGCATCTCGGTGCAGAACGAGCCCGACTACGCCCATGACTGGACCTGGTGGACCCCCGCCGAGATGGTCCGCTTCCTGCGGGAGAACGCCGGTGTGATCAGCACCAGGGTCATCGCGCCGGAGTCCTTCCAGTACCTGAAGAACGCCTCGGACCCGATCCTCAACGACCCGGTGGCGCTGGCCAACACGGACATCATCGGGGCCCACCTCTACGGCACGCCGTTCGGGAACCTCCCCTACCCCCTCTTCAAGCAGAAGGGCGCGGGCAAGGAACTCTGGATGACCGAGGTCTACCACCCCAACAGCACCGATTCGGCTGACCTCTGGCCCCAGGCGCTCGACGTGGGCGAGCACATCCATCGCGCCATGGTGGACGCCGAGTTCCAGGCGTACATCTGGTGGTACATCCGGCGTGGCTACGGCCCCATGCGCGAGGACGGCAGGATCAGCAAGCGCGGCGCCGCCATGGCGCACTTCGCCAGGTTCGTCCGGCCCGGCCACACACGGGTCGAGGCGACGGCGAAGCCGCTGCCGGACGTGTACGTCTCGGCGTACCGGGGTGACAACTCCACGGTCGCCGTCGTCGTCAACAAGAGCGCCTCCGCGGTCAGTCAGCGCTTCACCCTGGCCAACGGCACCGCGGCCGGCGTCGCGTCCTGGCTCACCGACGCGAGCCGGAACGTCGCACCCCAGGCCGCGACCGCCGTCTCGAACAACGGCTTCACCGCCACACTTCCCGGCCGCAGCATGACGACGTTCGTGATCCGCTGACCCGCACCCTCACCCGCACAACCGCCCCGACCGACGGCCCGCCGGATTCCCCGGCGGGCCGTTCCGGCTGATCCGACCGGCAGGCGGCCCCGTCTCGCCGTCCGGCTGCCGCCTGCCGTGACGACCCGTAGCCCGAGCGTGTGACGTGAGCGGGCGCGCGGCGTGCCGTGCTCTCCTCGTCGCGACCCGGGGTGCTTTCGTCGCAAAGCCGGACGCGCGACAGTCCTCGGAGCTGCGAAGGAGAGACCGTGATGGCAGAGAAGGCCGACGAACACCACCGAGTGATGTCCGTGCCGCTGCTCAAGGGCCAGAAGGCCCTGGTGACCGGCGCCAACTCGGGCATCGGCCTGGCGACCGCCGTCGCTCTGGGCCGGGCCGGAGCCGACGTCGTGGTCAACTACGTCACCGGTGCGCAGGAGGCGGACGACGTCGTAGGGCAGATCAAGGATCTCGGCGTCCAGGCCTACGCCCACGAGGCCGACGTCTCCGACGAGGACCAGGTGGTCGCCATGGTCGCCCGGGCGGTCGAGGAGTTCGGCACCCTCGACATCATGGTGGCCAACGCGGGCCTGCAACGGGACGCCGCCCTGACCGACATGACGCTCGCCCAGTGGCAGAAGGTCATCGACGTCAATCTGACCGGCCAGTTCCTGTGCGCCCGCGAGGCCGCCAAGGAGTTCATGCGGCGCGGCGTGGTGCCGGAGGTGTCCCGGGCGGCCGGGAAGATCATCTGCATGAGCTCGGTCCACCAGATCATCCCGTGGGCGGGGCACGTGAACTACGCCTCCTCCAAAGGAGGTGTGTCCATGCTGATGCAGACCCTCGCCCAGGAGCTGGCCCCGCACCGCATCCGGGTCAACGCCATCGCGCCCGGCGCCATCCGCACCCCGATCAACCGCGACGCCTGGTCCACCCCCGCCGCCGAAGCCGACCTGCTGCGCCTCATCCCGTACGGCCGGGTGGGCGACCCGGACGACATCGCCGACGCCGTCGTCGCCATGGCGTCCGACCTGCTCGACTACGTCATCGGCACCACGCTCTACGTCGACGGCGGAATGACGCTCTTCCCCGGGTTCGCCACCGGCGGCTGAACGCCCCGGAGGACCACGTCACTCCCCGCCGGGCGATGACCTGACCCGCCGTCATTACCCTCGCTCCCGTGTCCCGCGGGGCCGACCACCGAGGCGCAGATGCCCATCACAGCGGACCTTCTGGCGAACACCCCGCCCCAACTCCTGCCGGCGCGCGAGCTGATGGCCTTCACCCTCGGCATGCACATCCTGCTGGTCCCGTTCGGCGTGGCGCTGCCGTTCCTCGTCCTGCTGATGCACCACCGCGGGCTCCGCCGCGAGGACCCCGTCGCCCTCACCCTGGCGCGGCGCTGGTCGGCGGTGATGGCGGTCCAGTTCGCCATCGGCGTCGTCACCGGCACCGTCCTCTCCTTCGAGATGGGCCTGCTGTGGCCCGGGATGCTGGGCCGCTGGGGTGATGTGTTCGGCCTCGGCTTCGGCGTCGAGGCCTGGGCGTTCTTCCTGGAGGCCGTGCTGATCGCGGTCTACCTCTACGGCTGGCGCAGGCTGAAGCCGTGGACCCACTTCTGGCTGGCCGCGCCGCTGCCGCTGACCGCCCTGCTCGGAGCGTTCGGCATCATCGCGGCCAACTCGTGGATGAACACCCCGCGGGGGTTCACCCTCGACGCGCACGGTGATCCCGTCCAGGTCGACGTGCGGCGAGCCGTCTTCACACCGATCTTCGGCGCGGAGTACTGGCACTTCGTCGCGGCGATGTTCCTGACCGCCGCCTACGTGGTCGCCGGCGTGTACGCGGTCGGCTGGCTGCGCGGACGCCGCGACCGCTACCACCGGCTGGGCTTCACGGTGCCGTTCACCGTGGCGGCGATCCTCACGCCCGTCCAGTTCATGCTCGGCGACTCCGCCGCCCGGGCCGTCTTCCACAAGCAGCCCGTCAAGTTCGCCGCGACGGAGCTCGTCTGGAAGACGGACACCCATGTGCCGGAGTACATGTTCGGCCGGCTGAAGAGCGACGGGACGATCGTGGGCGGGCTGAAGATCCCGCAACTGGACTCCATCCTCGCCGGCTTCAAGCCCAGCACTCAGGTGACCGGGCTGACGTCGGTACCGGCCGCCGACCGCCCCACCGCCGTCCAGGCCACCATCGCCCACTGGGCCTTCGACATCATGGTCACCATCGGCAGCCTGCTGATCCTGCTCGCCCTCTGGTACGGCTGGTGCTGGCTGCGGCGGCGGGACCTGCCCCGCAGCCGCTGGTTCTTCCGCTGCGCCGCCGTCGCGGGGGCCGCCGCCCTGGTGACCGTGGAGTGCGGCTGGATCACCACGGAGGTCGGCCGGCAGCCCTGGATCGTCTACCAGCACATGAGGGTCTCGGAGGCGGTGACCTCCACCCGCCCCGCCACGCTGTGGGCGATGCTCGGCATCGTCGTCGTCGTGTACGCGGCCGTCTTCGGCGCGTTCCTCGCGGTCGTCCTGAAGATGCGGACGCGCTGGCGCATCGCCGACGAGGGCCGTGCCGCCGGGTCCGGCCCCGTGGCCCCCGAGACCGACACGCCCTACGGCCCCCGGGAGCCCGAGCCCGCGGCCGCCCGGGGCGCACCCGGACAAGAGCCCGACCGCTCCCCGGGAGGCGCGCCATGATGGCCGAACTCGCCGCCTGGGTCATGGTGCTCGCGATCGCCGCCTACGCCTGCGCCGGGGGCACCGACTACGGAGCCGGCCTGTGGGACCTGCTGGCGGGCGGAACGGAACGCGGCCGGCGGCCCCGTTGGCTCATCGACCACGCCATGGCGCCCGTCTGGGAGACCAACAACGTCTGGCTGATCTTCGTCCTGGTCGTCATGTGGACCGGCTTCCCGACGATGTTCCAGGCCGTCTTCACCGCCCTGTGGCTGCCCCTCGCCCTCGCCGCCGTGGGTCTTGTGCTCCGGGGAGCGGGGTTCGCCCTGCGCAAACCCACCCACCGGCTGGCCCAACGGCGGGTCTACGGCGCGATGTTCGCCGTCGCTTCGCTGCTCACGCCGTTCTTCCTCGGAGCGGCGCTCGGCGCGATCGCCTCCGGCCGGGTCAGGGCCGGCACCGCCGCCTCCGCGGACGCCTGGGCCAATCCGACGTCCGTGCTCACGGGACTGCTCGCCATCGCCGCCGTCGCGTTCCTGGGAGCGGTCTTCCTCTCCTCCGACGCCCGGCGGTACGGCAGCGAGGACCTCGTCTCCTACTTCAGGGTGCGCGCGCTGTGCGCCTTCGCCGCCGTCGTCGTCCTCGCGCTCGTCGCCCTGCCCGTCACCCACGACGACGCGCCCTACGTCTGGAAGGGCCTCACCGGCGGCTGGGGACTGGCGCTGGTGATCCTTGCGGCGGTGTGCGGGCTTGCCACGGTGCTGCTCCTGCTGCGCCGGTCCCACGGCCCGACCCGCTGGACCTCGGTGGCGGCGGTCGCCCTGACCGTCTGTGCCTGGGGTTTCGCACAGCGGCCCTACCTGCTGCCGACCTCGCTGACGGTGACCCAGGGGGCGGGCGCCCCGCACACCCTGCGCTGGCTGGCGATCGTCACGGTCATCGCCGTCGTGGTGGTCGGCCCGGCGCTGGTGCTGCTCTACCGGCTCGACACCATGGGCGACCTGGAGGCGCTGACGGACGCCGAGACCGGAGCCGCCGGCGTGCCCGGCGACGACTACTGACGGCCTTCCGCCGGCCACCGCACGGGCGGCCGGCCGCGGTCATCGCCGCCTCAGTTCAGCCGCGCGGCGATGCGGTCACCGACCCGCAGGGCGTTCGCGATGGCGGTGAGCGACGGGTTCACCGCGCCGATGCTCGGGAAGAAACTGGTGTCCACGACGTACAGGTTGTCCAGGTCGTGGGCCTTGCAGTCGACGTCGAGTGCCGAGGTCCTCGGGTCGTCACCGAACCGCACGGTGCCCGCCTGATGTGCCGTGGCTCCGATCGGCATGCCCTTGTGCAAGTAGATGCTGTGCGACAGCAGATGGTGCTCGTGCATGCCCAAGTGCCCCAGTATCTTCTGCAGTTCGTGCCGCAGCCGGTGAAGCCCGGCGACGTTGTTCTTCTCGTCGAGGGTGAGACGGACACGGTCGTCCTCGTCGAGGGTGACCCGGTTCCCGGGCTGCGGAAGGTCCTCCCCGCACAGCCAGAAGTCGACCGCGTGGTGCGCCAGCGTCTCGAACGGCATGTCGGGCGCGACGGCGCCGGCCCAGCGCGGGGCCTCCCCGTGGATCTGGGCGGCGTCGGACTTGCCCAGCATCTGGATGCCGCCCAGTGGGAACTCCCAGTCCTCCGCGCCCAGATACCAGTCGTGCAGCGCCAGGGTCTTCTGGAACCTGGTGGAGTTCGGCTCCTTGGACACCGCCATCAGCGCCAGGTTGTTGTGCCGCATGTAGTGGCGGCCCACGACGCCCGAGCTGTTGGCCAGACCTCCCGGGTGCTTGTCGTTGGCCGAACGCAGCAGCAGCACAGCCGAGTTGACCGCACCGCAGGCCACCACCACGATGTCGGCGCTGAACCGCTCGGTCGTACCGTCCTCACGTCCGACGACGGCCGCGGTGACGGTGCGTCCCGTCGGATCGGTCTCCAGCCGCCGCACCTGGGCACCGGTCACCATCGTGACGTTGTCGTGTTCCAGCGCGGGGTCGACACAGATGACCTGGGCGTCGGACTTGGCGCCCAGCAGACAGGGGAAGCCGTCGACCCGGTCGCAGCGGATGCATGCGCTGGAACGGGTGGCGTCGCCTTTCTCGTCCTGGGTGAGGTTCACGCCGACGGGCAGGTGGAAGGGGTGCAGCCCCCGCTTCTCCAGGTCGTCGCTGAGCTGCTGGATACGGGGCTCGTGCTCGACCGGCGGGTGCGGGTACTGGCCGCTCGTCGGACCCTCGGAAGGGTCCTCGCCGTGCCGGCCGTGCACCAGGTAGAGCTGCTCGGCCTGCGTGTAGTACGGCTCCAGGTCCTCGTAGCGGATCGGCCAGGCCGGTGAGAGGCCGTCGTGGTGGCGCAGTTCGCCGAAGTCCTCGGGCCGCAGCCGGAAGAGGGCGGCGCCGTAGAACTTCGTGTTGCCGCCGACGTAGTAGTTGACCTCCGGCGGGAAGTCGTCGCCGTGCTTGTCACGCCAGAACTCCGGGGCACGGTAGGTGCCCTTGACGAAGACGGCGGTGGAGTCCCAGTTGTCCCGCTCCCGCGGCAGGTAGCCGCCGCGTTCCAGGACGAGGATCCGCTTGCCGGTCGGGGCCAGCCGGTGGGCGAGCGTTCCGCCCCCCGCTCCGGTGCCGATGATGATGACGTCGTAGTGGTCGTCAGCCATGCCGAGTCCCGTGTGCAGTAACGCCCGCCAGGGCGGATGGAATTACCCGGACCTACTTCGACGCTACGGGGCCAGGTGGGGATCGGCGACTCGGGAGCACCGGCAGGCCACCGCCTCACCCGCCGCCCGGCAAGCGTTCCACCGCCTCCTGGACTATCACCCGCGGGGCGGCCGTCGCGTCGACGGTGGTTCCCGCCTCGTCGGGTCGCAGCGGCTCCAGATCGGTGTACTGGGAGTCCTCCAGCGCGGACGGCATGAAGTGGCCTGCGCGTGCTGCGACCCGCCGTGCGGCGGACGCCCGGTCGAGCGCCAGGTGCAGGAACCACACGCCCGCGCCCGCCCCGCGCAACCGGTCGCGGTACTCGCGCTTGAGAGCCGAGCACGCCATCACACCGCCCCGGCCGGAATCCGTCGCCTCCCGGACCCAGTCGGCGAGCGCCGTCAGCCAGGGCCGGCGGTCCCCGTCGTCCAGCGGACGGCCCGCGGCCATCTTGGCCCGGTTCGCCGCCGGGTGGAGGTCGTCCGCCTCCAGAAAGGGCAACCCCAGCCGCTGCGCCAGCAGCCGGCCCACGGTGGACTTGCCCGACCCCGCGACGCCCATGACCACGACGACGGTGGGCGCCGCGCGAGCTGTACCCATGACATGTCACCTGACCCGGTTCCGCGGGACCTCACAGGACGGCGATCGGGTTGACCGGCGAGCCGGTGGCGTTGGGCAGCCGCAGCGGAGCGACGACACAGAGGAACGACCAGCGCTCCCGCGCCGCGCAGACCGGCGCCTGGTCCTCGAACTGCAGGTAGTCCAGCAGCAGAAGACCCATGGCGTGGATCGCGAGCACGTGCACGGGGTAGCCGACGTCCTCGGCGCAGCTCGGCGCGGTGTCGTTGTTCCCGTCGCTCCCGAGCACCGCGACCCGGCGGTCCGCCAAGAACTCCAGCGCGGACGGATGGAGTCCCGCGCGGGCGCCGGCCGCCTGCCACGCGCCCAGCTCGTCCCGGCGCCGGCGATGACCGACCCGGACGAACAGCAGGTCCCCGCCGCGCACCTGGACCCCCTGGGCGCTCTCGGCCGCGCCCAGGTCGTCGGCCGTCACATGCTCTCCCGGTTCGAGCCACGGCACTCCGCGCAGCCGCGGAACGTCCACCAGCACGCCGCGTCCGACGATCCCGTCGTGGACCGTGTCGATCGAGAGCGCGTCCGCGCCGTCCGCGGTGACGGTGTCCGCGCTCACGCCGCCGTGCAGTGTGCCCTCGTAGACGACATGGCACAGCGCGTCGACGTGGCTGTCGGCGTCCCCGTGCACGTTCATCGCGAAGCGGTCCCTGGCGAAGTGGAGGCCGCCCGCGTCCTCGCCGTGCTGCCGGGGCCACGCGCTCATCCGGTGCCTCGCGGGCTCCGGATCGTCGGGACCGGAATCGGTCTGCACCGGCGCGGCCATCGTGACCGTCCGGCCGGTGCGCACCTCGCGGGCGGCGGCCAGCACCCGGGCGGGGGTGAGCGCCGCCAGAGCACCCCGCTCGCCCCCGGCCCAGTCGGCGCGGGCGGCCAGTCGCCGGTACAGCACGTCGAACTCGGCTGCGGACAACCGGTGTTGGCCTGTCGGACGGGCTCGGGTCGCCATGGATCAGCGCCCGTCCACCGCGTCGAGCGCCTTGTCGAGGGTGATGGCGGCCCTGATGAGGGAGAGATGGGTGAACGCCTGCGGGAAGTTGCCCAGTTGCTCACCGGACGGCCCGATCTCCTCGGCGAACAGGCCGACATGGTTGGCGTAGGTCTGCATCTTCTCGAAGGTGTAGCGGGCCTGGTTCAGCCGCCCGGCCCGGGCCAGCGCGTCGACGTAGAGGAAAGTGCACAGGCTGAACGTGCCCTCGGAGCCGCGCAGTCCGTCCGGCGACGCGGCCGGGTCGTAGCGGTAGACGAGGCTGTCGGAGACGAGTCTGCGGTCCATCGCGTCGAGCGTGGAGAGCCAGGTCTTGTCCCGGGGGGCGATGAACCCGACGCTCGGCATGATGAGCAGCGAGGCGTCCAGGACGTCGTCGTCGTAGTGCTGGACGAAGGCGCGTTCCTCGTCACTCCAACCGCGTTCCATGACCTGGTTGAAGACGGCGTCCCTCGCGGCCCGCCACCGGTCCACGTTCGCGGGCTTGCGGGACACCTCGGCCAGGCGCAGTCCGTGGTCGAAGGCCACCCATGACATCACCCGGCTGTAGGTGAAGTCCTTGCGGCCGCCGCGGGTCTCCCAGATGCCCTCGTCCGGCCGGTCCCAGGCGTCGGCGAGCCAGTCCAGCACGTTGGCGACCGTGCGCCATCCCTCCGCGGTGGCCTGCTGCGCCAGCTCGTTGCTCTGGGCCACCGCGTAGAGGGCCTCGCCGTAGATGTCCAGCTGGAGCTGGTCGGCGGCGCCGTTGCCGATGCGGACGGGCGCGGAGCCGCGGTAGCCCTCGAAGTGGTCGAGCGTCTCCTCCGGCAGGTCGGGGTCGCCGTCGATCCGGTACATCGTCTGCAGCGGCTCCTCCTTGCCCTGGCGCTCGCGCAGCCGGTCCACCAGCCAGTGGACGAAGGCGATGGCCTCGCCGGCGAAGCCGAGGTCCAGCATGGCCCGTACGGACAGCGCCCCGTCGCGGATCCAGGTGTACCGGTAGTCCCAGTTGCGCTCCCCGCCGACCTGTTCGGGCAGGCCCATGGTGGCGGCCGCGACCAGCGCGCCGGTGGGAGCGTAGGTGAGGAGCTTGAGGGTGATGGCCGAGCGGTGGACCAGCTCGGGCCACCGGCCCCGGTAGCGGGACTGGCGCAGCCAGTCGCGCCAGAACTGCGCGACTCGCGCGAAGTGTCCGGTCAATCCGTCGACCGTGACGGCCTCGGGCGCCTCGCCGCCGGGAGCGCAGACGGTGAACACGGCGCCGCCGGACTCGCCGGCGCTCAGTGTCACCCGGCCCCGCACGTCCTGGCCGTCGCGCTCCAGCGGGAAGGTGCACTGCAAGTGGCCGTCGATGCCGTCGGCGCGGAACACCGCTTCTCCGTCGCGCAGTTCGAGCTTGTGCTCGGCCCGGCCGTAGTCGAAGCGCGGCCGGCATTCGAGGGTGAACTCGACGGTCCCTCTCACCACACGGACCAGACGGACCAGAGTGTGCCGGTCGGTGGCGGTGCCGCTCTCGCTCAGAGGCATGAAGTCGAGCACCTCTCCCACGCCGTCCGGGGACAGGAACCGGGTGACCAGGACCGCGGTGTCGGGATAGTAGAGCTGCTTGCAGGTGCCCTCGGGGTGCTCGGGGGCCAGCCGGAGGTACCCGCCGCGGTCGTGGTCGAGCAGGGCGGCGAAGACGCTGGGGGAGTCGAACCGGGGAGCGGCGAACCAGTCGACGACGCCCTGCGACGACACGAGCGCGGCGGTCTGCAAGTCGCCCACCAGGCCGTGGTCGGCGATCGGAGGATAGCGGTCCATGGATGCTCCGGAACTTGTGGGGAGCCCCCTGCCTCCACTATCGGGCACCCCTGTCACGCCTGTCACATCGAACGCACGACGCACTCGTGGCGGCCTGCGGTGTCCGGCGCGTGCCGCTCGGTTTGCCGGGGCCGCCCGGGCGGGGGTTACTGGCTGTGGCCGGCCCGGCCGGGCCAGGGGAGGGGCCGGACAGGTGCACGCGTACTCGCCGAGGCGTCTCGGCCGCCGTCGGCCACAGCAGGGAGATCGCGCATGCGGATGATCCACCTCCGGCTGGTGAGCCCCCCTGATCTCGCGCCCCGGGCGGTCGGTGTGCTGAGCGGCGATCCGTTCGTGTTCAACCTGGTGGTCCACCCCGCCTCGGTCCGCCGTCCCGACGGCGACGCGATCGAGTGCGACGTGCTGTCGGGCGGGGCCAACGCCGTACTGCGCGGACTGCGGGAACTCGGCCTGCATCACCGCGGGTCCGTCGTCATCGAACCGGTGGAGATCGCCTTCTCCGGCCCCGCCGCCGAGGTCGAGCGACGGGAGTTGGGCCCGCTCGCACACGCGCCGGTCTGGGAGGAGGTCGAAGCGCGCATCCGCTCCGAAGGCGTCCACGGGCCGAGCTTCTACGTCTACCTGGTCATCGCGGGCGTCCTCGCGGCGGTGGGGATCCTCACCAACATCCTTTTGTTGATCGCGACAGGCGTGCTGACGCTCAGGTTCCAGCGAGTGGTCTGGCGGCGCATCGGCCGACGCGAAGCACGCGCTGACGCGTGAGCGCGCCTACGTGTGAGTGCGCCTACGCGTGAACGGGCCTACGCGTGAACGGGCCGAGCGCCCGGAATCGAGCCTCCGGCCGGACCCTGTGACCGGCGGTCCGCTCTGCCCTGACCTGCGAAGAGGGCCTCCAGGAGGCCGAGTTGAGGGTCGGCTGGGCTGTGCCGTGTGGTTTTTCCGGAGGAAAATGCCAAAGGCGCCACCCGCGCACCGTACTTTCCGTAACCTCGGGATCACGCTCTCGGTACGGCTGTGCGGTCTCGTGGCGCGGTGTGCCGGCGGGGCGGTGGCTGTCGTGGTCGTCGGCAACGCGCCGGAAGGAGACTGGTCATGGCCGTCGAGGCCGAGGTCCTGAACGAACTGAACCGGCTGCGCGCGCGTATGCCCCAGCTGACGGGGGCGCTGGCGGCCAGCGTCGACGGCCTCGTCCTCGCCCAGGACATGCCGGGCGTCCAGCCCGAGAGCCTCGCGGCCCTCACCGCGGCGGCGCTCGGCGTCGGGTACCGGATGGTGGACCTCACGGCTCGCGGCGAGTTCTGCGAACTCCTGGTGCGCGGGGCGGACGGCTACGTCGCCACGTACGCGGCCGGCCCCTCCGCCGTGCTGACCCTGCTCGCCGACGACCGCGCCAACGTCGGCCGCCTGCACCTGGAGGGCCGGCGCAGCGGGGCCCGCATCGCCGGGCTGATGGCGTCCCGGCTCGCGCCCGGCCGTCCCGCCCCGCCACTGGATCCCCCCGCGGTCACCCCGTTACGGGCCCTGGGCGCGTTACCGGTGCGCATCCCGCGTCAGTTCCGCGTCCAACGAGGACCGGAACAAGGCGGAACGGCCTGAAGGGTCCTGCATCCATCACGACTCCGCCCGGCCCGTTCACCCTCACGCCGTCAGGGCTCGGTCAGGACTCGCGGCCCCTGCCCCGGGTGGCGCCCCGCCGCCTGGCGGGAGGCCGCTCGAGGCCGGCGCCGGACGTCGGCCCCGCCGCCGGCGCGCTGAAGCCGCCCGGCACCAGACGCGGTGGTGCGGCCGTGTCGGAGTCGGACACCGCCGGCTGTTCGGCCGGCGCCCGCCGTCCGGGCCCCGCGGCGGCCTCCTGGCGCGGCGGCGCCGCCCGGCCGAGCACACGCGTGTGCGTCATCAACGGGGCGCACGCCGAGCACACTTCGCTGAGCGTCCACACCTGGCCCACCGCCGGGTTGTGCCGCAACACCAGCACCACCGACCCCGCGCACGCGACCCGCACGCCCTCGTGCAGCGCGCACCGCTCGTGGCGGCACCAGCAGGCGGCGTCGTGGCGCACCGCCGCCGCCTTCGCGTGCGCGGCGGCGTGGGCCTCAGCGAAACGGCGCAGGGCGGTGAGGTCGCGGGAGCGCGGCGGCATCGAGCACGCCGACGAGCAGGTGACCGACGCGGTGCGGTCCCGGTGCCCGACCACGCGGATCGTCCAGGAACGCCCGGGACGGCGGGCTGACGGGGCTTCAGGATGCATGAGAGCCAAGACCACATGTCCTTCGTGGGAGGCGAGCAGACGGGAAGGGGAGGCACCCGGGCTGGTTCCGGCACGGTCCGCCGGGAGTGACCCCGTTCACAGCATGCCCGTGCCCCGGCATACCATTCGCGCCCTGCTCCCTCTGGCCGACGCGCCCGTCCACACGGCATACCCCTAAGCTCCCCCTTATGAGCACAGGGGGTTACGGCAGACGTGTGGTCGACGGCCGGTTCGAGCTGGTCGAGCGGCTCGGCGGCGGGGGCATGGGCGTGGTCTGGCGCGCCCGCGACCTGGCGTTGCACCGCGACGTGGCGGTGAAGGAGGTACGGCCCCCGGATCCTGCGCTGGCGGCGCACGACCCCGAGGGGGCGCGTGTCCTGCGTGAGCGCGTCCTGCGGGAGGCTCGCGCGCTGGCGCGCGTCCACCATCCCAACGTCGTGACGATCCACCACATCGTCGACGGCGGCGAGGGAACCTATCCGTGGCTCGTGATGGAGCTGGTGACGGGCGGTTCGCTCCAGGACCGCCTGGAGCAGGGACCGTTGGCCCCCGTGGACGCCGCACGGCTCGGCCGCGAGCTGCTGTCCGCGCTGCGCGCCGCGCACGCCGTCGGCATCGAACACCGTGACGTCAAGCCGGCCAACGTGCTGCTCCGGCCCGACGGCCGGCCCGTCCTCACCGACTTCGGCATCGCCGCCGTACACGAGTTCACCGGGCTCACCGCCACCGGCGCCGTCATCGGCTCACCCGACTTCATGGCTCCCGAGCGGGTCAGCGGCAAGGAGGGCGGTCCGGCGGCCGACCTGTGGTCGCTGGCCATGCTGCTCTACGTCGCCGTCGAGGGCCACCATCCGCTGCGCCGCGCGAGCACCCTGGCCACGCTGGCCGCCGTGCTCGGCGAGGACGTGCCGGCCCCGCGCCGCGCCGGCCCCCTGACCGGAGTCCTCACGGCCCTCCTCGTCAGGGACCCGCGCAGCCGCCCCGACGCCGACCGGGTCGACCGGATGCTGACCACCGCGGCGGAAGCGGGAACGCCCCGTCCCGGCGCCCCCGGCGCCCCCGTCGCACCCCCGCCGCCCGTCCCCGGCGCGACCTCCTATCCGCTCGCGCCCCCCACCCCCGGCGCGTTCCCGACCGGGCCCGCCCCCGCGCCGCCGTACCCCCTGGCCCCCTCGCACCCCGGCGCGCCCTGGGCCGGCGCCGGCGGCAGGACCGTCAGCCCCCCGGTCCGGCCCGCGCGGTCGCGCCGCGGCCGGGTGGCGGCGGGGAGCGCGGGCGTCGTCGGCGTGGTCCTCGCCGGTGTGCTCGGGTACACGCTGCTGCCCGGACTCGGCGGACGGGACGACCGCGCCGCCGGGACGGACTCGTCGTCCCCCGGCGCGGCGGGGCCGACCGCGTCGCACGGCGCCGAGGCGGCGGCCACACCCGGCGCGGCCAAGGCCGACGCGACCGACGGCGACGGCGACGTGCACCTCCTCACCGCCGGCGGCCTGCGCACCACCACGGCGAAGCTGACCGACGCCATGGGCGGCGGCAAGGTCACCGGCCTCATCGTCTACGACGACTACGCCTTGGCCGACGCGCCCGTGAAGGGCCGCCCGAAGCTCTACGACCGGTACATCTACCGCGGCCGCGACGTGGCGGTGAAGGACGGGCCCGGCGGCACCGTCATGAACGGCGACATCCCCGTCGACCTGGCCGCGTTCGACTGGAACGCCGTGGCCGCGCTGCTCGCCGGCGCCGGCCGGACACTGCACGTGCCGCAGCCGGTCAACCGCTACCTGCTGGTCGACCCGGGTTCCACCGTCTTCGGCTCCGACCCCACGGTCAACGTCTACTTCTCGGACGACTACGGCAGCGCCTACCTGAAAGCCGACGTGCACGGCAAGGTCATCGAGACCCACCCGCGCGAGGACGGCGGCGGCTGAGCCGCACGGAGAAGGGGCCCGGAGGCGACTGCCTCCGGACCCCTTCTCCTCTACGCGTACGGATACGCGTACGGACTCACGCGCCGCTCTCCCGCAGCATGTCCTCACGCTCGACGATCTTCACGCGCTCTCGGCCCTGCGGCTCGCCCAGCGCCTTCTCGGCGGCGTCCAGCTTGTACCAGCCCTCCCAGGTGGTGAAGCGGACGCCACGCTCGGCGAGGAACGCGTCCACGGCCTCAGGCTCGGGAGAGCCGGGGGTCTGCAGACGGTCGCCCGCGAAGTCGGCCAGCAGGTTCGACACTGTCTCGTTGGCGTCGCCCTTGGTGTGGCCGATCAGGCCGACCGGACCGCGCCGGATCCAGCCGGTGACGTACACCGACTTCAGGTGCGCGCCGCTCTCCTCGATGACGCGGCCGCCCTCGTCCGGGACGGTGCCCGAGTCGAGGTCCCAGGGCAGCTTGGGCAGCTTCTCGGAGAGGTAGCCGACCGCGCGGTAGACCGCGCCGACGCTCCAGTCCTTGAACTCGCCGGTGCCCTTGACGTTGCCGGTGCCGTCCAGGACGGTGCGCTCGGTGCGCAGGCCGACGACCTTGCCATCCTCGCCGAGGATCTCCGTGGGCGACTCGAAGAAGTGCAGGAACAGCTTGTGCGGGCGCTCGCCGACATCGCGGATCGCCCAGTTCTCCAGCGTCTTGGCGACCATGTCGGCCTGCTTGTTGCCGCGCCGGGTCTGGATCGAGCCCTCGTCGTAGTCGATGTCCTCCGGGTCGACGATGACCTCGATGTTGGGGGAGTGGTCCAGCTCCCGCAGCTCCATCGGGGAGAACTTCGCCTGCGCCGGGCCGCGGCGGCCGAAGACGTGGATCTCCAGCGCCTTGTTGGCCTTCAGTCCCTCGTAGACGTTGGCCGGGATCTCGGTGGGCAGCAGTTCGTCCGCGGTCTTGGCCAGGACGCGGGCCACGTCGAGCGCGACGTTGCCGACGCCGAGGACGGCGACCTTCTCCGCCTCCAGCGGCCAGGTGCGCGGCACGTCCGGGTGGCCGTCGTACCAGGAGACGAAGTCGGCCGCGCCGTAGGAGCCGTCCAGGTCGACGCCCGGGATCGGCAGGTCGCGGTCGGCCATCGCGCCGGTGGAGAAGATCACGGCGTCGTAGAAGGCGCGCAGATCGTCCAGGTTGACGTCCGTGCCGTAGTCGACGTTGCCGAAGAGGCGGATCTGCGGCTTGTCGAGCACCTGGTGCAGGGCGGTGATGATGCCCTTGATCCGGGGGTGGTCCGGGGCCACGCCGTAACGGATCAGTCCGAACGGGGCCGGCATCCGCTCGAAGAGGTCGATGGACACACCGGGCTCGGCGGCCACATCGGACTTGAGCAGCGCGTCGGCGGCGTAGATCCCGGCGGGGCCGGCTCCGACGATGGCTACCCGCAGGGGGCGGGGCATGATCAGGTTCCCTTCGAGCGGCGACAGATCGACTCGGGGGAAGCCTAAACTGAGGCATACCTTACTCGGTACGGGGGTCCGGTCTATGGACTCATAAGCATCATTTATGACCTTCAGGGCAGCGGCTGCTCCGCCCAGATCACCTTGCCCTCGGGGGTGTAGCGCGTGCCCCAGCGGTCGGTGAGCTGGGCGACCAGGAACAGACCCCGGCCCCCCTCGTCCGTCATCGCCGCGTACCGAAGATGCGGCGAGGTGTTGCTGGTGTCGGAGACCTCGCAGATCAGCGTACGGTCCCGCAGCAGGCGCACCCGCACCGGACCGCCGCCGTAGCGGATCGCGTTGGTGACCAGCTCGCTCAGGATCAGCTCCGTCGTGAACGACAGCTCCTCCAGCTCCCACCGCGCCAGCTGCCGCGCCACCGCCGCCCGCACCTCGCCCACCGCCGCGGGGTCCATCGGGACCTCCCACTCGGCGACCCGGTCCGCGCCCAGCGCCCGGGTCCTGGCGACGATCAGCGCGATGTCGTCGTTCGGGCGGGCCGGCAGCAGCGACTCCAGGACCGTCTGGCAGGTCTCCTCCGGGGAGCCGTCGGCCCGCCCCAGCGCGGTGCGCAGCCGCTCCAGACCCGTGTCGATGTCCTGCCCCCGGTCCTCCACCAGCCCGTCGGTGTACAGCACCAGCCGGCTGCCCTCCGCCAGCTCCAGCTCGGCCGTCTCGAAGGGCAGCCCGCCCAGCCCGAGCGGCAGACCGGCCGGCACGTCCGGGTACTCCACCCGGCCGTCCGGATGCACCAGCGCCGGCGGCGGATGCCCGGCGCGGGCCACGGAGCACCGCCGCGACACCGGGTCGTAGATGGCGTACAGGCAGGTCGCGCCGGTGACCGGGGCGGCGCCGCCGTCCGTCGTCTCGTCCTGGTCGATCCGCGCCACCAACTCGTCCAGCAGCCCGAGCAGCTCCTCCGGCGCGAGGTCCAGGGAGGAGAAGTTGTGCACGGCGGTGCGCAGCCGGCCCATGGTGGCCGCCGCGTGCAGCCCGTGCCCGACGACGTCCCCCACGACGAGCGCGACCCGCGCGCCGGACAGCGGCAGCACGTCGAACCAGTCGCCGCCCACGCCGGCCTGCGCCGGCAGATAGCGGTACGCGATGTCCAGCGCGCCCTGCTCGGGCAGGCTGCGCGGCAGCAGGCTGCGCTGCAGCGTGACCGCCATGCCGTGCTCCCGGGTGAAGCGGCGCGCGTTGTCGATGGACACGGCCGCGCGCGCCACCAGCTCCTCCGCGAGGACGACCTCCTCCGGATCGAACGGCGCGGGCCGCTCCGACCGCCAGAAGCTGACCACACCCAGCAACAGCGAGCCCGCCCGCACCGGCACCGTGATCAGCGAGTGGATGCCGAACTCCACGACCTGCTCGGTCCGCTCCAGGTCCTGCGCCCGCCAGCCCGGCGCCCGGTTGAGCCGCGCCTCCAGCACGGCCCGCCCGGAGAGCAGGGTGCGCGCCTGCGGTGCGCTGTCGACGAACCGGATCCGCTCACCCACCGCGTACAGCGGAGCGCCCTTGCGGACCGCGCTGATCGCCGTGCGCCGCAGCGTGGCCCGCGCGTCCGGCTCCTCGCCCTCCAGCACGGCGTCGAAGAGGTCCACCGCCGCGAAGTCGGCGAACCTCGGCACGGCCAGCTCCGCCAGCTCCTCCGCCGTGCGGGACACGTCCAGGCTGGTCCCGACGGTCACCCCGGCCGCGTACAGCAGATCCAGACGCTCACGGGTCGCCTCGGCCCGGCCCGACAGGGCGCGCAGCTCCGTGGAGTCGCGCAGCGTGGCGACACTGCCGGCCGGACCGCCCGCCACGTGGGTGGGCCGCTGATTGATCGCCAGCAGCCGGTCCCCGACCAGGCGCACCTCGTCGGTGACCGTCCGCCCGGAGGCGAGCAGCGCGGCCATGTCCGCGTCCAGGCCCAGGGCGAGGACGCTGCGGCGCTCGGCGTCCGGCGGCAGGTTCAGCAGGCGGTGCGCCTCGTCGTTGGCGAGCAGCAGATCGCCCTCCCCGCCGACGATGATGACCCCTTCCCGTACGGCGTGCAGGACCGCGTCGTGATGCTCGTACATGCGGGTCATCTCCCGCGGGCCCAGACCGTGCGTCTGCCGCAGCAGCCGGCGGCTGACCAGCGCGGTGCCGCCCATGGCCAGGGCGAGGGCGACGCCGGCGGTGGTCAGCACCAGGGGCAGCTGGCGGTCGGCGTTGCCGCCGACGCGGGCCGTGGTGATGCCGGCGGACACCAGGCCTACGACCTTGCCGTCCGGCCCCTTCACCGGCACCACCGCCTGCACGAGCCGGCCGATCGTCCCCTCGATCTCCTCGACGATCGTGCCGCCCTCCTGCGCCGCTTTCAGCGACCCCACGAACTTCTTGCCGATGCGGTCCGGCTTGGGGTGCGTGTAGCGGATGCCGTCGGTGCTCATCACGACGATGAAGTCGACGTCCGCCGCCTCGCGCGCCTCCTCGGCGCGCGGCTGCAGAAGGAGTGTGGGGTGGGGACTGCGCAACGCCGCGACGATCCCGGGTGAGTTGGCGAAGGTCTGGGCGACGGCGAGCGAGCGGTTGCGGGCCTCCTGCGTGGTGTCGTGCCGTGCCTGGAGCACCAGCGCGACCACCGCCGCGACGACGAGCAGCAGAACGACGACCACCTGCAGGACGAACACCTGCGCGGCGAGACTGCGCCGCCCGAGCGCGGTCTCCGGCGTGCGCCGCCCCTTCGGGTCCCGGGGACGACGGGCCGGCCGGGCATCCGATCGCCCCAGGAGTCGGACCATGTGCCATGTCTACACTGCCCGGCCGAATGAGGCGAGGGGCGTTACGCAGCGTGAAGGACTGTGGCGTGCCCGGCCGTCCCGTGCGGCCAGGCGGGCGAGGGGCGGTTTGCGCGGGTGGGTGCGGGTTGCGCGGGCGGCGAGGTGTGTACGGCGCCGGGTGGTCGTGGCCGCCTCGTGCGGATGACGGTGATCTTGTGGGGGCCCGACGGGGTTTGCGCGGGGTGCCGGCGGGGTGGTTCGCGCGTGCTGGTGTGGGGTGGTCAGGTGCGGTGCGCCGGGAGGCGGGTGGCCAGGAGGAGGGCTATGTCGTCGGGGCGGTCGGCGGTTCGGCGTGGCGCCGCGGTGAGGCGGTCGGCCACCTCGGCCAGCGGGCGGCCGGGCGCACCGGCGGCGGAGAGAGCCGACCGCAGGTCCGTGACCCCGTCGTCGATGTCCTGGCCGGGGCGCTCCACCAGCCCGTCCGTGTACAGGGCGAGGATCGCGCCGGGATCCAGGCGCAGTTCCGTCACCGGGTAGTGCGCGCGCGGGTCCACCCCGAGGACGACCCCGCCCCGCAGGTCCACCACCTCCGTGCGGCCGTCGACGTGGCGCAGCAACGGCAGCGGGTGCCCGGCGCGCACCGCCCGCGCCAGACCGGTGACGGGGTCGAGACGGACGTAGCAGCAACTGGCGAACTGGCCGGGGTCGAGGTCGATGAGGAGCAGGTTGGTGCCGCCCATGACCTCCTCCGGCGGCCGGTCCCCCAACGCGAACGCCCGTACCGCGCTGCGCAGTTGGCCCATGGTGGCCGCCGCCTGCACTCCGTGGCCCTGTACGTCCCCGATGACCAGGGCGAGCCCGTCGCCCGCCTCCACGACGTCGTACCAGTCCCCGCCCACCTCCATGCCCTCCGTGCCGGCCAGATAGCGGCCCGCGGTCTCCACGCCCGCGTGCTGCGACAGCCGCCGGGGGAGCAGCGCCTGCTGGAGGCCGCGAGCGAGGGCGGCCTCGGTGTCGTAGCGCCGGGCCTTCTCCATCGCGTGCGCGATCAGACCGGCCAGCGCGGTCAGGACCGTGCGCTCCTCGGAGCCGAAGCTGCGCGGGCCGTCGAAGCCGAGGATGCACGAGCCGACCGGGCGGCCCGAGGCGATCAGCGGCAGGAACGCGCGGGCGCCGACCTCCGCGTCCAGCGGGATGCCCGGGTAGGCGTCGGCCAGTTGCCGCATCGAGTCGAAGAACAGCGGCCGCCCGGTGGTCAGCGTCTCCACGCCGGGCAGCCGCGCGTCCAGGCCCACTCCCTCGAACGGCGCGAGGAAACCCTCGGGGAAGCCGGTCTCCCACGCCAGGTACAGATGCCGTTCCTGGAGCAGGTAGATGGCCAGCCGGCGGCCGCCGAACGCGGGCAGCAGCTCCTGCATGACCACCGCCGACACCTGTCGGGCCGTCACCGCCTCGGTCAGCGCGATGGCCAGCACGATCGGGCGGTACGCCGGCGCCGTCGAGGCGGCCGCGTCCGGCGCCGGGACGTCCGCCTCTGCGTCGGGCACCGCACCGTCGACCCCTTGGGCCGCCGCTGCGGTCACCCCTGCGGGCGCGGGCCGCCGCGGGTCGTGCGGGACGCGGCTGGCCGGAACGGCGGTACAGGTCAGCAGGTCCGGCCCCGGGTAGACGGCCATGCTCAGCCAGTCGCCCTCGTACGGCCGTGGACCGGACCGCGCGCCGGCGTCGCCGCCCTCCGCGGGCGGAGGCGGCGGCCGGCGGATGTGGAAGTGCACCGCCTCCGGCGACAGCAGCGCACCGCGCAGATGCTCTTCGCAGGCCGGCTGGCCCAGCCAGGGCACGGCGTCCCACAGGGACCGGCCCAGCATCCGGGTCCGTTCCACGCCCAGCAGGTGCGCGGCGCGCGCGTTGGCGTAGACGACCAGCCCGAGCCGGTCCAGGCAGAACACCCCCTCGGGCAGGAGGTCGGCCGCCCCGTCGGCGAGCGAGCCGGGGGCCGGGTCGATGAGGACGCCGCTGACCGGTGTGGGCGCGTTCGACGGGGGCGCCCACAGCTGAAGCAGCCGCACGCCCCCGTGGGCGGTGCGGACCTGGACCGGCCGGGGCGGCGGCCTGCCCCGCGCGGCCTCGCGCAGCAGCCCCGGCAGCCGGTGGGCGTCCACCGGGTCCACGGCACGGGACAGCGCGCTCAGGGTGTCCGGCGGCCGGTCCGGCGCGAGACCCAGAAGGACGCGCGCACACTCGTCGGTGGTGACGGAGTCGCCCGCCGGGTCCCATGTAAGGCGCCCCACCCGCCCCGGCGCCGGGCCGGCGGCCGGCGGGCGCACGCACAGCGGCTCGTCGTCCCAGGTCACGGCGCTGCCCTCCGGCAGCGACCGCAGCAGTGCCGCCGCCAGGGAGTCGGCCACCCGGGCGAGCCGCTCAACCTGCTCCTGGATCTCCCCGGCGTCGGAGGCCGCGGGCCGCAGGACGGTCATCACCCCGAAGGCGTGGCCCTCCGCCACGACCGGCACGTTGAGCGTCCCGAACTGGAACGGCAGCCCCGCCGCGAACTGCGGGTACCGGCGCATCGCCTCGGTGGCGTTGGCCAGCACCACCGGCGTGCCCAGCCGGTGCGCGTCGCCCACCGGGAACGGCCGCTCCAGGTGCACCCGCCACCACGGGCGGAACAACGGCCCGGGCAGGCCGGAGAGGACCGCCAGCCGCAGCATGCGCGGGCTGCGGGAACACAGGTACACGCCCGCGGCGTACCCCTGCGCGGCGCACAGGGCCTCCGCCGTGACCTCGGCCAGCAACGCGGCCGGCGGCCCGGGCGGCTCCCGCTCGTCCCCGGCGCTCGCAGTCATCGCCACCTCGTCCCTGCGCCGCCCCGCGGGCGACACAGCAAGAATGCGCCACACCGACGGCGGCGCGCATCCCGGTGCGCCGCCGGCGTCCCGAAGCCGTCCGTCTGCGCGCCGCCGGCCGGGGTAACCGCCCGCCATGGGTGAGATATTGATCGGCTCCTGCTCCTGGACGGACCGCGCGCTGGTCGGCAGCGGCTGGTACCCGACCGGGCGACGGGACGCGGAGGGGCGGTTACGGCACTACGCCGAGCGCTTCCCGGTCGTCGAGGTGGACTCCACGTACTACGCCCTGCCCTCCGAGCGCAACAGCCGCCTGTGGACGGAGCGCACCCCCGACGGGTTCGTGTTCGACGTGAAGGCCTTCTCCCTGCTCACCGGTCACCCCACCCGGTCCGCCGTCCTGCCCGCCGGGCTGCCCGGCGACCCGCGCGACCCGAGGACCCTGGACGAGGTGTGGCGGCGGTTCACCGACGGCATCCGGCCGCTGCGGGAGGCGGGGCGGCTCGGCGCCGTCCTGTTCCAGTTCCCGCCCTGGCTGCGGCCCGGCGTCCGGGCGCGCGAGATCCTCGCCCAGTGCGCCGAGCGCACGGCGGGCTGGCCGGTCAGCGTCGAGTTCCGGCACCCGGACTGGTGGTGCGGCGAGCGGGAGGCCGAGACGGCCGAACTGCTGCGCTCGTACGGGTTCGCCGCCGTCGCCGTCGACATGGAGCCGTCGCTGCCCTCGGCGATCCCGCCCGTCACCCCCGTCACCTCCGGCCGGTTGTCGGTCGTGAGGTTCCACGGCCGCAGCAGCGCCTGGGGGACGGGCAGCAAGGAGGACCGCTTCCGGCACGAGTACAGCGACGACGAGCTGCGCGAGTGGGTGCCCAGGGTGCGGGCGCTGGCCGCGCGGGCCGAACGGGTGCACGCGCTGTTCAACAACTGCTGCGCCGACGCGGCCGTACGGGCGGCCACCCGGATGCGGGAGCTGCTCGGCCGCTGAGGGGGCGGCCGCGACGGCCGGTGCCCTCACGGACATCGCCGCCGCGGCCCGGCCGCGGTCGGTCGCTTCGTCAGGTCGTCTTCTTCAGCGTCCTCTTGGCGAGTTCGAACGCCGGGAGCATCGCCTCGTGCTCCCCGGTGTCCAGACCGCCGAGGTGCAGGACGACCGGGCCGTCGGGCGTGGTCACGGCGAGGGCCCGCTCCTTCTTGGACTCCTCCATGATCTTGCTGTAGGTGAGGAACTCGACCTCAGCGCCCGTCAGTCCGCTCGCCTTGAACGCGCTGTACCTGGCCTTGCCGGAGCCCGGCTCGGCGGCGACGAACTGCTCCAGCACGGTGCGCGCGTCGGCGCCGCCCGGCTTGCCGGTCCAGACCCGCAGGTAGCCGATGTTCCCGGCGGGCTTGGCGTCGATCTCGCAGGCCATGGTGACGGGCCCCTGGTGCAGGAGCGCGTCGGCGAGTTCGTCGGCCAGCGCGTTGCCCGTGTCGCCCTTCTGGTCGGCGGCGGCGACGGCCTTCGCCTTCCACGCCTTCGCCGTGTCGAAGGTGACGGGCAGCTCACAGGCGGAACCGTCCGCGCCCACGCTGCCACCGCTCGCCGCCGCGGCCGGCCCGGCAGCCGGCGGCTTCGCCGCAGCGGAGGCCCCGGCGGACACCTCGCTCCCGGCCGAGCCCTTCCCCTCCTCGCCGCATCCCGTCGTCAACCCCGTCAGCACGGCGGCGACTGCCAGCCCCCGCAACCCGTTCCCCACCCCGAAGCGCACCGCTGTTCTCCTCTCGATACCGGCGGAGCACTGTATCCGAGGGCGGGGTCCCGGTACGGGGTCACACGTCGTAGCGCAGGAGCGCGCGGGCGATCGGCATGCCGGTGCGGTGGGCGTACGCGGTGCGTTCCTTGACCTCGCGGAGGCTGCGCGGCCGCCAACCGGGGCCGCCGCAGCAGCTCTTGTGGAACCCGATGCCCGCGTTGAGCACGACGGACAGCGCCCGCCAGGCGTCCTTGTCCCGCCGTCGGGGCGGGGCGAACGCCGAGCCCGCGTGGATCAACACGCGGGCGCAGCGCGGACAGCGCCGCTCACGCTCGACGCCGTACTGCTGCTTGTACGAGGCGCGGCACGGCAGGCACACGTACGCGGTCTTCCCTTGGGGCATGGCGGCAGGGTAGACGTCTGCCGTGCGGGCGCGCCTCACCATTCAGCTCGGCTCGGGGGAGCGGGCGGCGCGGCGGTGGGCGGCGACGCGTTCCCGGGTGGCGCAGCGGCGGGAGCAGTAGCGGCGGTCGGGGCCGCTGCCCTGGGCGATGAAGACGCGGTCGCAGGACGGCGAGGCGCACACCCGGCCGGGCGGCCGCTGACGGTCCCACAGAAGCACCGTCAGCGCCAGACAGGAGGAGGCGAGGAACCACTCGTCCCACGGCCCGTCGTCCGCGCGGTCGACATGCGGGTGCCAGGGGGTGCGCCCCGCGTGGGAGGTGAGCCGCAGCGCGCCCGTGTGCTCGCGGAGCAGCCCGTTGAGCACGGCCGCGGCGCTGTCGGCGTCCCGCGCGGCGAACACCGCACGCAGGCGCGTGGCCGCGGCGCGCATCCCGTCGACGTCGTCCGGCGTGAGGTCGAGCGGCTCGGGCTCGCCGTGCGCGCGCAGGACCTCGGCGACCGCGGCGACGGCAGCGGGGCCGGGCGGCTCTGACGGCAGGTTCGGCTTGTCGGGGTCGGCGCGCTCCTCGCCTTCCCCACGTTCGTCGCGTTCCTCGGGGAGGACGTTGAGCAGGTCGGCGGTGCGGCGGGCGACCGCGAGGACGGAGTGCCGGGTGGACCAGTCGTCGGTGGGGGGCAGCACACGAGCAATGTAACGCATGTTGAGAGGGTTTGAGTTACCGACGTAACGTCCAGTCGGTGAAGAAGCGTTACCCACTGTCCTGGTATCTGACCGGCGCCCTCACCGCCCGCACGGGCGACGAGATGGCCGGGCCGGCGCTGCTGCTCGCGGCGTACGCCGTCACCGGCTCCGCTGCCCGGGCGTCCGTGCTGCTCGCCGCCGCCACGGTGGCCGCCGCGGTCGGCGGGCCCGTCCTGGGCGTCCTCCTGGACCGGACCGAGCGGCCGGGCCGGCTGCTGGCGGCGGCCCTCGCCCTGCACGCCTTGGGTCTGACGGCCGTCCTGCTGACCCTCGACCGCCTTCCGTTCCCCGTCACCCTTCTGCTCGCCGTCCTCACCGGGCTCCCGGGCCCGGCGCTGTCCGCCGGCTGGACGACCCGGATGCCCACGACGACGCCCCGTGCCGCCGCCCTCGACGCGATGACGTTCGACGCCGCGAGCCTGACCGGCCCGTTCCTCGCGGCCCTCGTCGCCCGCCTGTCGAACGCGCAGGCCGCGGTGGCGACGGCGGTCACCCTGATCTGCGCGGCGGTCCCGGCCGCGCTGCGGTCGGCGGGGAGTGGCGCCGGGGGTTCCGGGGGTTCCGGGGGTTCCGCGGAGGCCCGTGTCGGGCGGGCCGCGTCCGTGGCTCCGCCCGAGGCCGAAAGGGGCCCGGGAAAAGGTTCCTTGAGAGCGCGTGTCCTCGTCGGCGCCCGGTACGTTCTCGCGCGTCCGGTGCTGGCCGCGGTCACCCTCGGTTCGGTCGTCTCCGCCGTCGGGCAGGGCGCGCTGACGGCTTGCGTCCCCCTCTTGGGTGAGCGCGCCCTCGGGGGAGCGGCCGACGGGGCTCTGCTGCCGGCCCTCGCCGCCGGTTCTGCTCTCGCCGCGAACGCCGTCCACGCGCGTCGGGCGCCGGATGTGGACCCGGTCCGGGTGATGCGCGCGGGGGCGCTGCTCCAGGCGGCCGGGGTCGCACTGGCGGCGGCAGCGGGACCTGCGGCTGCGTGGGACGGGTTCGCGGCCGCCCTCGTCGTGGCCGCCGCCCTGACGATCGGCGCCGGTGAGGGGCCGCAGCTCGCCGGACTGTTCGCCGTACGGCATCGGGAGACACCGGAGCGGCTGCGCGGCCAGGTCTTCACCACGGGGGCCAGCGCGAAGATCACCGGGTTCGCGCTGGGCGCGGCCGCGGGCGGTGCGATCGGCGCGCGGTCGCTGACGGGCGCCCTGCTGGTCGCGGCGGCGCTCCACCTCGTCGCGGCGCGGATGACGACGGGGCGGGGGTGAGGCGCGAAGGGGGGTGCCGAGGTGAGCTGCCGGGAACGCCGGGCTGCCTGGGTGGTGCGGTGGGCTGAGCTGCCGGGAGCGCCGGGAATGCCGGGCCGCCTGGGTCGTGCGGTGGGCTGAGCTGCCGGGAGCGCCGGGAATGCCGGGCCGCCTGGGCCGCGGTGCGCCGAGCTGCTGGGAGCGTCGGGCCGCCTGGGCCGCGGTGCGCCGAGCCGCCGGGAACCCCGAGCTGCCGGGAGCGCCGAGCGCACCGGGAATGCCGGCCCAGAGTCCGCTGTTGCAGCCCATGACTGGCATGCCCCGCTCAATGAGGGCGATGCCGGTGAGAGGAGGCACCCATGGCACGCAGCACAGCCCGCCCCGTCGTCACCCTGAGGTCGACGGCCGGCACCGGGGTCACCTACGTGACCCGCAAGAACCGGCTCAACGACGCCGACCGTCTGGTCCTGCGCAAGTACGACCACGTCGTCGGGCGGCACGTCGACTTCCGCGAACAGCGCTGACGACGGTCAGGACCCCTCAGGGGTCGAAGCGCCCGGTCCGCGCTCACCGGGCGGACCGGGGCTGATCGTTCTACGGTGGTGGAGCGGACCTGGCCCTCCCGGGGACCCGGTCCGCTCCCGGCCGGCGCCGACTTCCCCCATGTCCACCCCGGCCGGGATCCAGCAGGCCCGATGAGGGGACCCATCCGGCATGGGCAAGACCGCACTGATCCTCATCGACATGATCAACACCTACGACCACAAGGACGTCGAGCTGCTTCTGCCGTCCGCGCGCGAGACGGTCCCGGTGATCGCCGGACTCCTCGAGCGGGCGCGCCGTGCCGACGTCCCCGTCGTCTACGTCAACGACAACTTCGGCCAGTGGCGTTCCCACCACGGCGAGCTTCTCAACGCCGCCCTCTCCGGACCGCACGCCGACCTCGTGGAACCGCTGCGTCCCGACGACGACTCCCTGTTCGTCATGAAGGCCCGTCACTCGATCTTCTTCGAGACCCCGCTGGGCTATCTCCTCCACCAGGAGGGCATCGACCGGCTCGTCCTCTGCGGCCAGGTCACCGAACAATGCGTCCTGTACTCGGCCCTGGACGCCCACATCCGCCATCTGAACGTGATCGTGCCCAGCGACGCCGTGGCCCACATCCACGCCGATCTCGCCGACGCCGCCCTGCAGATGATGGAGCGGAACATGGGAGCGCGCGTCTGCGACAGCTCTGAACTCTGGGCCGAGGACGGTACCTGACGGGTCGTCAGCAAAGTGGGGCGGACCGGTGTCCGGCGTCCGGGCCTTGCGCGCCCGTGAATCGGCGAAAAGGCTGCGACCTGGGTAGACAGCGCTTTCCGCCGAGAGCTTACTGTGAATTTCTGTTTCTGTTGAACACAACTGTGTCCGGCTGCGTATTGGGCCGGGGGGATTCCATGCCCTGGCCGCCGACGAAGCTTTGGAGCACTCCGTGGGACACAACAGCCGCAGACGCCCGACAGGCGGGAGGCGAGCGACCTTCGCCGCGGTCGCGTTGATTCTGGGCGGTGGCGGATTGATGGCCGCGAACGTCTACGCCTCCGCGAGCGAGGACGGCGCCGGCGGGCCCTGGACTTCGGGCTCCGTCACCATCGACTGCCCCGACGTCGGCAACCGGCTGACGAACGTGCCCGAGCAGGCCTCGGGAGACGTCGACCGCGAACTCGCCCTGCTGGACGAGCAGATCGCCGCCGCCTACCGCCAACTGCAGGACAACGCGCAGGCCGTTCGCCAGGACGCCGGCTTCGCCGACAACGCGGTGATGAACCCGCTGAAGGAGAAGCGCGCCGCCACCATCGAGCGCATCGGCAACGCCCTCGACCGTGCCGGCGGACGCCCGGAGGGCCTCTCGGACCTCGCCGCGTGCTCACTGCGCACCGCTGACGACCGCGCGGGCGAGGGAGACCAGGGCGGCGACGGCCGGAACCAGGATCAGGGCCAGGACCAGGACCAGGGCCAGGACCAGGGTCAGAACCAGGGCCAGGGTCAGAACCTGGGGCAGGGCGACGGTCAGCAGAACGGCGGAGGTCAGCAGGGCGGCAACGGCGGGAAGGGCAACGGCGGCCAGGCCGGTAACGGCCCCGTGGCCGCCGACTTCACCGACATCACCGCCGTCCAGCCCGCGCAGCAGCCCGCCGACCCCGGCTCCGGCCCCTCCGGCGGCACCTTCACCTCCAGCTGCGGCGTCAACGCGAACGGTCTGTTCAACTCCGACAACGTGATCGTGGCCCCGGGCGTCTCCAACGGCGCCCACCACTTCCACGACTACATCGGCAACCAGTCCAACGACGCCTTCGCCTCCGACGAGGACCTGGCGAACGCCGCAACCACCTGCGTCGACCAGGGCGACAAGTCCACCTACTACTGGCCCGTCCTGCGCCTGCAGAACGGCGACCAGGAACGGGACGCCAACTCGCCCGGCGGCGGCATCGAGGGCAACGCCGGGAAGATCGTCACGCCGAAGGACGTCACCCTCACCTTCGTCGGCAACCCGCGGTCCGAGGTCACGGCCATGCCGCGGCTGCTGCGCATCATCACCGGCGACGCCAAGGCGTTCGTCAACGGCACGGCCAACGCCAACGCGTCCTGGAGCTGCACGGGCTTCGAGGACCGGCAGCTGAAGGACAAGTACCCGCTCTGCCCGGACGGCAGCGACGTGGTGCGCACCTTCCGCTTCCAGAGCTGCTGGGACGGCGCCAACATCGACAGCGCCAACCACCGCACCCACGTGGCGTTCGCCGCCGCCGACGGCAGTTGCCCGGCCGGCTTCCGGGCCATCCCGCAGCTCGTGCAGCGCATCGTCTACGACGTCGACGCGCCCAGCCTCCAGGACGGCGGCCGCACGACCCCGCTGTTCGCGGTGGACTCCTTCCCCGAGCAGCTGCACAAGGCGGTCACCGACCACGGCGACTTCATCAACGTCTTCGACGAGAAGCTGATGAACGAGATGGTCGACTGCATCAACGACGGCCGCACCTGCGGCGCGGGCGCCGGCGGCAACGGCGGCGGTGACAACGGCAACGGCGGCGACGACAACGCCGGCGGCAACGACAACGACAACGGCGGGAACGCCGGCAATGACAACGGCGGGAACGCCGGCGACGACAACGCCGGTGGCAACGACAACGCCGGCGGCGGGAACAACGACGGGAACGCCGGAAACGACGGCAACACCGGCAACGGTGACAACGCCGGCAACGCCGCAGGCCAGGGCGACAACCAGCAGCCCCCCGCCCAGAACCCCCGCACCGACGCCGCCACGGCAGGCACCGGCAAGGCCGACACGGGCAAGGCCGACACCCCCCGGACCACTGAGCCCCGTACCGCCGAACCCCGTACCGACGAACCTCGTACCACCGAACCCCGCACCGCCGAGCCCCGTTCCGCCACTCAGCCGACCGCGAAGTCGACCCAGGCGCCCCCCGCGTCCGCTCCCGCCGCGGTCGGCGGAGGCCAGGGCGAGGTCGGCGCTCCGGCGACCGCTCCCACCCAGGCCGCGCCCGCGGCCGTCACCGGCGGTGCTGACAGCTCGGACATCTCGGACAGCTCCATCGTCGCGGGCGCTGTGGGCGGTGCCGACGCGGGCGACACCCCCGTCCTGCCCGCGCCGCAGGCCCAGGGCGGCCTGGCCGACACCGGCGCCAGCCTGTGGCCCGCGGCCGCCGGCGGGCTCCTCGTGATCGGCGGCTTCGTCGTCCTGCGCCGGGCCGCGAGCCGCCGCCACTGAGGCGCCCGCGGCTCCCGTCGGGGGCGGCGCGTTCGGGTGCACCCGCACACGAGTGGCCGCCCACCGCCGGACCGCACGGTATATGTCGCTCGGAGTGACCCCACGGGCCGCTCCGAGCGACACTGGCTCCGGGAGGTCGGTGCGCAGCGCGACCAGGGGAGCGCCATGGACCACACACCAACCGACGGCTACGACTACGACCTCGGCTCCTACGGCCGGCCCGTCACGACCTCGTCGGCCGAGGCCCAGCGCTGGTTCGACCGGGGCCTGGTCTGGTCGTACGGCTTCCACCACGAGGAGGCCGTCGCCTGCTTCGAGGCCGCGGCCCGCGCCGACGCCGACTGCGCCATGGCGTACTGGGGCATCGCGTACGCGCTCGGCCCCAACTACAACAAGCCCTGGGAGTTCTTCGACGACCAGGACCTGCGCCGCACGGTCGCCCGCGCCCACGCCGCCGTGGAGCAGGCCCACGAGACGGCCGCGGGCGCCAGTCCCGTGGAGCGGGCCCTCATCGGCGCGCTGCGCGCCCGCTACCCGCAGGACCGCCCCGCCGAGGACTGCTCGGTGTGGAACCCGCCGTACGCGGACGCCATGCGCGTCGTCCACGAACTGGCCCCCGACGACCTCGACGTGGCCGCGCTGTACGCCGACGCCCTGATGAACCTGACGCCCTGGCAGCTGTGGGACCTGCGCACGGGCGAGCCCGCCGAGGGCGCGCGCACGCTGGAGGCCAAGGCCGTCCTGGAGCGGGCGCTCGCCGCCGAAGGCGCGCTCGACCACCCGGGCGTCCTGCACTTCCACATCCACCTGATGGAGATGTCGCCGGCCCCCGAGGCCGCCCTGTCCGTCGCCGACCGGCTGCGCGACCTCGTCCCCGACGCCGGACACCTCCAGCACATGCCCTCCCACCTGGAGGTGCTGTGCGGGGACTACCGGGCGGTCGTCGCCGACAACACGCGCGCGATCGCCGCCGACGAGAGGTACCTCGCCCGTGCCGGGGCGATGAACTTCTACACCCTCTACCGGGCGCACAACCACCACTTCAGGATCTACGGCGCGATGTTCCTCGGCCGGTCCCAGGTCGCCCTCGACGCCACCGCCCAGCTGGAGGCGGCCCTGCCGGAGAAACTGCTGCGGGTGGAGAGCCCGCCCATGGCGGACTGGCTGGAGGCCTTCCTCACCATGCGGGCGCACGTGCTGATCCGCTTCGGCCGCTGGGCCGACGTCCTCGACCTGCCGGCGCCCTCCGACCCGCGGCTGTACTGCATGACCACCGCCATGCGGCACTACGCGCGCGGCGTGGCGTTCTCCGCCACCGGCCGCGTCGAGGAGGCGGAGCACGAGCGGACCCTGTTCCACGAGGCCGTCGCCCGGGTGCCCGAGACCCGGATGCTCTTCAACAACACCTGCGCCGACATCCTCGCCATCGCCGCCGCCATGCTCGACGGCGAACTGGAGTACCGCAAGGGCCGCCACGACGCCGCGTTCGCCGCCCTGGAACGGTCGATCGCCCTGGACGACGGCCTCCCCTACGACGAGCCGTGGGGATGGATGCAGCCCACCCGGCACGCGTACGGCGCGCTGCTGCTGGAGCGGGGCCGCATCGCGGAGGCCGAAGCCGTCTACCGCGCCGACCTCGGCCTCGACGACCTGCTGCCGCGCCCCTCCCAGCACCCCGGCAACGTGTGGTCCCTGCACGGCCTCCACGAGTGCCTGGTCCGCCTCGGCAAGCGGGAGGAGGCGCGGCTCGTGGCCCAGCAACTGAAGTTCGCCGCCGCCGTGGCCGACGTCCCCGTGAAGGCGTCCTGCTTCTGCCGTCTCGACGGCGTCGGCGCCGGGCCCGCCGAGACGGACGGCTGCTGCGCCATGGACAATTGATCGACAGCGCTGTCCGAGCCGGACGGCCGCGAAGATCCTTCATGCCGAACAGCTTGAAACAGGGGGCTCGGACCATGGCAGGCGCAGGGTGAACGAGACGAGTGCCACCAGACCCAAGGCCGAGGCCCGGCCGTCCACCGGGATCGGCCGCGCCCGCGGCTGGGCGCGGCTCGCGCTGCTGATGCTCGCCGGCTGCGCGGCGGTGGTCGCGGCCGGCGCCGGATCCGGCGGCTGGCTGGTCCTGCTCATCGGGTTCGCCGGGCTGGCGGTCGCCGGGGCCGGTGTGTGGTGGATGCTGGCCCGGCGCGGCGGCGCCCGGCTGCTCGGCGCCCTGCTGGCCGTCGCCGCCCCGATCGCCGTGCTGGTGCTGTACGCCGCGTCGGGGTTGTGGGTGGTCGCCGTGGGCGCGGTCGCGCTGTGGGCGGCCGCTCTCGCCTCCGCGCGGACCGCACTGCGCCTCCTGCGCCGCCCGCGCGGCATGCACACCCGCAGGACGCCGCGGCCCCGCCGCCCGGTGCTGATCATGAACGTGCGGTCGGGCGGCGGCAAGGTCGAGCGGTTCGGCCTCGTCGAACAGGCGGAGAAGCTCGGCGCCCGGGTGATCCTTCTCGGCCAGGACACCTACGTCGACCCCACCGCGGTGGCCCGGCAGGCCATCGCCGACGGCGCCGACCTGCTCGGCGTGGCGGGCGGCGACGGCACCCAGGCGCTCGTCGCGGCGGTCGCCGCCGAACACGGCGTCCCCTTCCTGGTCATCGCCGCCGGCACCCGCAACCACTTCGCCATGGACCTCGGCCTGGACCGCACCGACCCCGTGCGCAGCCTCGACGCCCTCACCGAGGGCGTGGAACTCCGCGTCGACCTCGGCGACGTCAGCGGGCGGCCCTTCGTTAACACCGTGTCCTTCGGGGCGTACGCGGAGATCGTGCAGAGCCCCGAATACCGCGACGCCAAGGCCGCCACCGCGCTGGAACACCTGCCCGAGCTGCTCGCGGGCGACGGCGGCGCCACCCTGGACGTGCGCACCGACGACTCCCGCGTCCAGGCCCCGCAGGCCCTCCTCGTCAGCAACAACCCCTACGCCCGCGCCGACCCGCTCGGCGGCGGCCGCCGGCCCCGGCTGGACGCCGGTCTCCTCGGCGTGATCGGGGTACGGGTGGACAGCGCCGCCCAGGCCGCCGAGCTGGCCCTGCTCGGCGAGCGGGCCAGCGGCATCACCTCGCTCACCTCCCTGCGCGTGACCGTCGACGCCGACCGGGACCGCATCCCCGTCGCCGTCGACGGCGAGGCCCTGGAACTGCCCACGCCGGTCGTCTGCTCGGTGCGCGCCGGCGTGCTCCGCGTCCGGGTGCCCCGGCACCGGCCCGGCGCCGCCTACGCCCCGCCCGCGGTCGACTGGCGGCGTATCGTCCGCCTCGCCCTCGGCCATCCCGACCCCCGCACGATCAAGGACTCCTACGATGTCTGACCGCTCGCCGAAGTTCTCCGCCGTGAGCCTGGTCCGTGACCTGGCCACCCTGGACCGGGCCCTGTACGAGACGGTCACGGTGACCAGGACGCCCACCCTGGACACCGCGCTGCGCCGGCTGTCCGGGGCCGCCGACCACTCCAAGATCTCCTTCGCGGTCGCCGCCGGCCTCGCCCTGCGGGGCGGACGCACCCGCCGCGCCGCCGTGCTGGGCGTCGCCGCCATCGGCGTGGCCTCGGCGGGCGCCAACCTGCTCGGCAAGCGGCTGGTACGCCGCCCCCGCCCGCACCGGGCCGTCGACTCGCCGTTCCCCGGGCGGCACGTGCCGATGCCGGACTCCGCGTCCTTCCCGTCCGGGCACACCGCCTCGGCGGTCGCCTTCGCCGCGGCCGTCGGCCCGGGCCTGCCCGCCGCCGCGGTCCCGCTCGGCCTGCTGGCCTGCGCGGTCGGCTACTCGCGCGTCCACACCGGCGTGCACTACCCGGGCGACGTCGTGGCCGGCGCGCTGCTGGGCACCGGTTCGGCGGCCCTGGTCCTCGCGGTGGCGGCCCGCTTCGACGACTGAGCGGGCGCCCCTGGGTCAGGGGCGTTCGCAGTGCAGGAACACATGGGGCTCGGGGACGGCCTCGGGGTGGTCCGGGGTGAACAGGGCGTTCTCCTCGGCCAGCACCGTCAGGCCGGCCCTGGTCACCGTCTCGACGAGGTCCGGGCCGGCGAAGCTGGTCACCCGCACCGGCTGCCCCATGAAGACGGCGTCCACGCCCTCCACGTCCAGCGGTACGGTCGCCAGCACGAGGCTGCCCCCGTGCCGCACCGCCCGCGCCAGCCGGCCGATCAGGGCGGCCTGCTCGGCGCGGTCCAGCTGGAGCAGCGAGAAGTAGACGCAGACCGCGTCGAACGAGCCCTCCTCCAGCGGCAGTTCCCGTACGTCGGCGCAGCGGAAGGCGGCCTGAGGGACCTGCCGGGCGGCGAGGTCGACCATGACGGGGGAGACGTCGACGCCCAGGACGCCATGGCCTGCCGCGGCCAGGGTGGCGGCCGTCGGCCGGCCCGTCCCGCTGCCGACGTCCAGCACCCGGCTGCCCGGCGTGAGCCGCCCGAGCAGCCACTCCAGCGACCGCCGGTGCGGGGCGGAGTGCGCGAACGCCTTCTCGTACGCGGATCCCAGCGCGTCGAACACCGCCGCGGCGCGTCGTGCGTCGTGCTCACCGGTCAAGTCGGGCCTCCCCGTCGTTCGGGCGGATGTCGTGGACGTGGATGTCGTGCGTGGGTGTGGTGTGCGCGGTTGCGGTGTGCGCCCGGACGCGCATCGTCGCATTCCTGACGGGGGCTCACAACGGGGCGGAGCGGGGAGTGCGTGGCTATACGGAGAGTGACACTGCTCACGGTGCCGCGCGGCCGGTCCGCCCATCGACCCGTTGAAATCAGGCCTTTGTCGGGACCGGGGCGTCGGAAGCGGCCGGAATCAGAGTTTCCACTACCGTCAGTAACATGATCCACTCTCAATTCCAGGTATACCTACTCGTCAGTAGCCCACGCCTGGGTCATCGCCGTATCTGATCGGAGGACTCCCATGCCCTCTCCCGAGGAAGCCCTGCAGCAGGCCCGTGCCACCTACGAGGAGCACGCCCGCACCTGCCGCCAGTGCCACTTCGACACCGTGCCCTGCGCGGTCTCCAAGCACCTCCTGCGCGCCTACAACAACGCCCGCAGGGAGCAGATGCGCGCCGACTCGGCGGCTCGCTGAGTCCGGTTCCCGACCGCCCCCCGGCTGTGCACCGCCGCAGCCGGTGTCGAGGCGTGCGGCGGCCGTCCCGCTGCCGGCGGCCCGGAGCGGGTCCCCAGGCCGGGACAGGTCCTCAGGCGGGGCGTACGGCGCCGCGCAGCGCTCCCTCGCCGAGGCTGTGCACGGAATCCTCGCGGATGCGCGCGCCCGGACCGGGTGCGTGGATCATCATGCCGTCGCCGGTGCACAGGCCCGTGTGGTTCAGGTCGTCGTGGAAGAAGACGAGGTCGCCGGCGCGCAGGTCGTCCAGGGCGACCGAGGTGAACGCCCGCGCCTGGTCCACGGCCGACCGCGGCAGCGTCACGCCGGCGGCCCGCCACGCGGCCTGGGTGAGGCTGGAGCAGTCGTAGGACTCCGGTCCCGTCGCACCCCACACACACGGCCGCCCCAACTGCGCCCGGGCGAACGCGAGCGCTTTCTCCGCCCTGCTGAGGTAGACGGCGCCGGTGGCGTGAGCGGTGACGCCGGCGGGGGCCGCGGGCACGGCGGGCATGGCCGACACGGCAGGCGCGGCGGCCTGCGGGGCGTACTCGGGCGCGGGAAGCGTGACTTGAGGGGCCGCGGCGGCGAACGCGGGTGCCGGGGGAGCGGCTTGCGGCGCGGCGGCTGCGAACGCGGGTGCCGGGGGCGCTGCTTGAGGAGCAGGGGTCGCGAACGCGGGCGCGGCGGTCTGCGGGGCGTTCGGTGCGTATCCGGGCGCGGCCGCGGGCATTCCGGGGGCGTACTCGGGCGTCGGCAACGTCACTTCGGGAGTCGCCGGGGCGTACGAGGTGGTGAGAAGCGGGACTTGGGGGGTCGGCAGCACGAACCCCTGGGCGGGGGCGGCGGCTTGCGGCTGCTGCGGCGGGAGTCCCGCGGCCGGGGGCGCGAGCAGGTCGCCGTAACTGGCCGCAAGGATGCCCGTCTCGGGCGCCGGGAACCCGCCCACGGGCGCTCCCAGCCCGGGGTCGGCAGCACGGGCCGACGGGGCGGCGGGCGGCGCTGCCGGTGCGGCCGGAGTGCCCACGGCGGGGAACTGGCCGGTGCCGGTCGCGGTGACGGCGGGGAACTGGCCGGTGCCGGTGGTCGTCACGGCCGCGAACTGGCCGGTGCCGGTGGGGTCCACGGTCGGGAACTGGCCCGTGCCGGTCGGGTTGACGGTCGGTATCTGGCCGGTGCTGGGGCCGCCGACGGCCGGGAACTGGCCGGTGCCGGTCGCGGTGACGGCGGGGAACTGGCCCGTGGCGGTGGTCGTCACGGCCGCGAACTGGCCGGTGCCGGTGGGGTCCACGGTCGGGAACTGGCCCGTGCTGGTCGGGTTGACGGTGGGTATCTGGCCGGTACCGGGGCCGCCGACCGTGGGGAACTGGCCCGTGCCGGTCGTGGGGCCGTCGGTCTGGCGGCCGTCCCAGGTGTTCGTCGTGGCCGTCCGGTAGGAGGGCAGCTCCCCGGTGTCCCAGGTCTGCGCGGCCGGGGGTGCCTCGAGGGCCGGGCGGGCCGCCGTCGACTGGGCGATACCGCGAGCCAGCACCTCACGGGCGGTGTCGAGCTTGCGCCGGATCTGCTCCTTGGACGTGCGCAGCGAGGACTGAGGCGCGGCGGGAGCGGCAGCGGACCCGGAGGGAAGGGCTGCCGGGGCCTGGGCGGGCACGGCCGGCAGAGCCTTGGGCTCCTCCCGGGGCGAGGGCACGGCGGGCAGCGCGGCGACGGAGCGGCCGGTCAGCTCCGGCGGCTGCCGGTCGCCGGCCTCCAGCTCACGTCTGGACGACAGCTCCCGCGCGGCCGCCTCCAACTCCCGCAGGGCTTCGGAGCCCGCCGGTTCCTGCGGACGCGGACGGGAGGGGCGCTCGGGCATGCGGTCGGCGGGCAGGACGGCGGCGGTGACCGGTCCGATCTTGTTGCGCGCCACGTCGAACCACTGCCGGGCCACAGCCTCCAGCGAGGGGTCGCCCGACCCGCGGCGCGGGCTGTTGGCTACGGAAGTGACGGTCCGGCGCGGGCCGTTGTTCATGGCGCGGGTGGCATTGAAGGTGCCCGAGTCGTTCTCCGCCCGGTCGTAGAGGGAGGTGATCCGCTGCTGGATCTCCGCGCGGCTCGGCGTGCCGGCGTCCTCGATGCGTGCGGAACCCTTGCCCGAGGGGCGGGTGCGATCCGTCGCCATGGAAGACGTACTCCTTCCGTGCTCCGCCGGCCGAGTGGGCGGTGGCTGCGAGCGGCCCGTGCACCGGGCGCTCCGCGCTCGCCGCCCTGTGGGACGGTCGGTTGTCCACCCCGGGGATGATCGGTCCCCGGCTCCGGCCGTACCACTGGTGCCACGGACTCGGCGGTGGCCGCGCGGCCCGGCGGGGTTCGCCGGAGTCGGTCGTGCGGCCTGGCGTCAACCTAACCAACTTGTGTGCCTGGTGTGAAGATTGAAGCGTTAAATGTCCGATACGTATTCGTGACATTCGTCTCTTCCGGCGGCAACCAAGTTTGGCTCGCCCCGACTTGACCGATACGCGCGGCCGCGGCCCGCCGGGGGCGGCCCGAACGATTCCGGCCGTATCGGCGGGCCGCAGGGCGGCGGGGCGTGCCCCCGGAGTCGGACGGGGTTCAGTCGCCGGGCGGTTCCGGCTCGGGCCGGCGGATGCGGGTCACCTCGTCCTGGATCAGCAGGGAGAGCAGGGACGCCACCGTGAGCCCCGCCTCGGCCGGGTGCCGCAGCACCTTGCCCGGCTCGATCCGGTACGTGTTGCCGCGTCCCTCCCGTCGATGGGACAGGTAGCCGTCCTGCTCCAGGTCGGAAATGATTTTCTGGACGGCACGTTCGGTCAGCCGGCAGTGCGCGGCGATGTCACGGATCCGCGCGGTGCGGTTGTCGGCGATGACCGCCAGCACGCGGGCGTGATTGGTCAGGAACGTCCATCCGGTATGCGGCTCAGGCACTCCCTCCATGGGGCGATTCTACGACGAGGATTCATGTATAGAAACGCCGGAACTCGATTTCATGTATCGGTTGACGTATGACAGCCGTCCGGGCGAATCTGGTGTCACTGCAAGGGTGACCGGGGGAGGCGGTCGTGTCTGAGGCTGCGTACGAGGCGGACCCCGCTGTCGGGGACGGCTGCGTACGGGAGGAGACGGGCGACCCCGCACGCTCCGAGCCCCGCGCTCCGGCGGTGCGCGGCCCGCAGTTCACCCTCCAGCCGGACGGTGACCGCGTCGTCGTCGCCGTGCGCGGGGAGCTCGACCTGGACGCCTGCGAGCGGTTGGCGCACGTTCTGCGCTCGGCGCTGGCGGAGGCCGCCGACGGCGTCGACCTGGACCTCGGCGAGGTGGACTTCTGCGACTGCTCCGCCCTCAACGCGCTGCTCGGTGCACGCGAGCGGGGGCTCGAGCAGGGCAAGACGGTCGCGCTCCGGGCGGCCGGCCCGGTCGTCGCCCGTCTGCTCGCCCTCACCGCCACGGACACCTTGTTCACCGCCCCCGCCCCCACTCCCGACGGCCCCCGTCACCCGGACGGCGTCGAGCAGCAGTTGCGGATCGAGGTGGTCCAGCTGCGGCGGGCCATGGAGACCCGGCCGGCCATCGACCTCGCCCGCGGCATCCTCATGGCGTCCTTCACGCTCAGCGCGGACGACGCCTGGCGGGTCCTGGTCGAGGCCTCCCAGCACACCAACACCAAGCTCCACCAGCTCGCGGGGGAGCTGGTCGCCGCCGTCCAGGGGTCGCCGCCCGCGGAGGACGTGCAGGAGAAGATCGCGGCGGCGGTCGCCAAGGTGCGGTCGGAGCCTCCGCCGGACGACGACGGGACCGCCCACCCCGACGGCTGAACCCGGCAGCGGCCGCAACGCGACCGGGGCCGGAGTCGCTTCCGGCGTCCGCACCGGCATCGGGTAGAACTGGCTGGCATGCGCATCGATCACGACCCCGAGGTCCTGGGCTCGCGAGCCTTCTACCGGCTGCTCACCGCCGTCGTCGTGCCCCGGCCCATCGCCTGGGTGTCGACCCTGTCCGCCGACGGCGTCACCGCCAACCTCGCCCCGCACTCCTTCTTCACCGTCGCGTGCACCGACCCGCCGATCGTGCAGTTCACCTCCGTGGGCCGCAAGGACTCGCTCCGCAACATCGAGGCCACCGGCGAGTTCGTCGTCAACCTCGCCCCCGAGCCGCTGTTCGAGCAGATCAACGCCAGCGCCGTCGACTTCCCCGCGGAGGAGGACGAGTTCGACGCCGTCGGCATCGAGCGGGAACCCTCCCTGCGGGTCGCCCCGCCCCGCGTGGCCGCCTCCCCGGTCGCCCTGGAGTGCCGACTGCACTCCACCCTGGGCATCGGCAACTCCACGCTCGTCCTCGGGCAGGTCGTCCACGCCGTCGTCGACGAGGACGTCCTCGTCGACGGTCACCCAGACATCCGCCGGCTGCGGCCGCTCGCCCGGCTCGGCGGCGACGAGTGGAGCACCGTCGGCGAGGTCCGCGAACTGGCCCGCATCCCGTACCGCGACTGGCCGAAGAAGGGCTGGCGGCCGGGCCGTCCGGGCCGGGAGCACGGTGCCTGACGGCGGGCGCTCTGACAGGATCGGCGTATGACGATCCGCAATCCTGCCGACGGTTCCGGGCGCGCGTGCCGGTCGACGACGCCGGCGTACTCGATCGGCTCGGTCGACTCCCTCCTGTCCGTGGGCTCGGTGGGCAGTGTGCTCTCCGTCGGGTCCGTGGGCAGCGTGCTCTCGGTCGGGTCCGTGGGCAGTGCGCTGTCCCTCGGCTCCGTCGGCAGCTCCCTGTCGGTCTTCTCGGTCGGCAGTGTGCTGTCCGCGGGGTCGGTCGGCTCCGCCGCGTCGGTCTTTTCGGTGGGGGCCTGGAGGGGTGAGCGCGTGGCCCTCCGGGGCCGGGCGGCGCGGTGGTCCGCGAGCGAGCGCGCCCTCGTGGCCGGGGCGGCGGGCGCGGCGCTCGTCGCGCTGACGCTCCTTCGCATCCGGGCCACGGGCTCGGGCTCCTCCCGGGCGGCGCGGACCGCCTGAGGAGCGATCCGGCGGGCTCCTTGTGAGGCCGCGGGGGCCTGCCTGAGCGGCCGTCCAGGGCGGTCAGCCCCGGGGTGGCGCGACGCCGGTCCCGGACTGTGCGGCGCGTGACACCCGCTCACCGCCCCCGCCGTGACCGGGCTGGCCGCCGTGCGCGTCCCGCTCACCGCCCCCGCCGTGACCGGGCTGGCCGCCGTGCGCGTCCCGCTCGTTGCGTCCGCTGTGACCGGGCTGGCCGCCGTGCGCGTCCCGCTCACCGCCCCCGCCGTGACCGGGCTGACCGCCGTGCGCGTCCCGCTCACCGCCCCCGCCGTGACCGGGCTGACCGCCGTGCGCGTCCCGCCCACTGCCCCCGCCGTGACCGGGCTGACCGCCGTGCGCGTCCCGTCCGCGCCACTCGCGCGGTGATACGCCGTAGGCCCCGCGGAACACCCGGCTGAAGTGGGCGGGGTTGGCGAAGCCCCAGCGTTGGGCCACCGCTGACACCGTGGGCGCCGGCGCGTCCCGGCGCCCCAGTTCACGGGCGCACTCCGCCAGCCGGCGCTGCTGGATCAGCCGGGCGACGGTGACGCCCTCGCGCTCGAACAGCCGGTGCAGATAGCGCACGGAGATGTGGTGCGCGGAGGCGACCGTGTGCGGGGACAGCTCCGGGTCGCGCAGGTGGCCGTCGATATGGGCGCGGACGCGCCGGACGAGGTGCTCGTGCGCGCCGGCGTCCCCCTCCGCGCCCTGCCCCGTCCGCACGTCGACGAGTGTGCCGAAGAGGTCCACGACGCTCGCGGCCAGCCGCGCCGCGACCGCCGGGGAGCAGGCGGGCGCCGAGGAGGTCAGCGCCGTCAGGAACGACACCAGCAGAGCGGCCGGACCCTCCGAGGCGGCGAACGCGCTGCCGGTGACCTGCCGCAGCTCCTCCTCGCCGAGCCCCGGTATCCGGCGGGGCATGTGCGCGACGCGGGCGGAGAAGGGCTCCGGGCAGTCGAGGGAGTACGGGCGCGTCGTGTCGTAGACGACGAGGTCGCCCGTGCCGACGTCGGTCTTCCGGCCGTCCTGGACCAGCGTCGCCCGGCCCGCCGTCAGGACGCCGACCACCACGTGCTCCGCGCCGGCCCGGGCGATGTGCCGGTGCGTGCGGCCGGCACGCTGCGGGTCGGCGTCCAGGGAGGAGACCCGCAGCGGGCCCAGGCGGGTGGTGGCGATCCGGCCGCGGAACGGCCCGTCGCCGCGCGCGGTCACCGACATGGGCCCCAGCGTCCGGTTCAGGGCTTCACGCCAGTACGCGAGCTGGTCCCCGTCAGGGACCGAAGCCGTCGTCAGCACCAGGGTCACCTGGTTCTCCTCTCCACCTGTGCGGTACCGGCGGAGCCTCGGAGCCAGGGGGCGCGCGTGGGCGGCGAGGGCCGGGTAGGACCCGTTGCCGCCGTGCTGCCGATGGCCTGGGCGGGCGGCGACGCTGCGGCCCGGAGATCCCCGCCGCTTCCAGCCAAGCAGCGGCCCCGATCGGCCTCCAGGCAGGAAGCAGGCAGAAACCGCGAGGCGGCGCCGGTCCGCGGGCGTTGTGCGCTGTGGGGACAGCGAGGTGCGCTCCGGGACAAGACGCGGGGGAGCGAGAGGGCCGAGGATGGCACCACGACGAGGGAATCCCCCCTCGCCGGTGACACCCGGCTTTCCCCCGCCCGCGTCCTCGCGCTGCGGCGGCATGAGGACGGCGGCGGGGGAGCGCGGGCGTCACCGGCGAGGCGGAAGTGCCCGTCGGCGCCGGTGAGTCGGGCCTACGGGAGGCCCGCGAGGCGATCCAGGTGGGAGCGGGACTTCGCGACCGGTTTCGGGTCGGCGTCGGGGCCGAGGCCGACGCAGCGGGTGAAGGCCTCCCGGGCCTCTTCCGGGTGGCCTGCGGACAGCAACGCCTCTCCCAGCAGGAGGAGTTGGCGGCTCTCCAGCGCCACGTTGCCGTTCTGGCGGCAGATCGCCGCGGCGGTGCTCAGGTGGTCGACCGCCCGGTCCCACCGTGCCGCCGCCGCGTGGGCGCCGCCCAGTCCCGCGTGCACCGAGATACGGGCCGTGTCGGCGATGTACGGTTCCAGCCGGTCGCCGGACCGCTCCAGGAAGACGAGCACACGTGTGTACGCCTCGACGGCCTCCTCCGTCAGACCCTGGTCCCGGAGGATCAGCCCGTGCCCCAACTGGGCCTGGAGACTGCCGTGGCGGTCCCCGACGGCCTCGAACAGCGTGGCCGCGCGGTACAGATGCTCCGCGGCCGGTGCGAGGTCCTCCAACTGCCGGTGAGCCCAGCCCCGGTAGAGGTGGGCCCACGCCTCCTGCCCGGTGTGCCCGGCGCCCCGCGCTGCGGCGAGGGCCTCGGCGGAGGTCGCCAGACTGTCCCCGGGACGGCCCTCGCACAGGAGCAGCGCCCACGCGTGATAGTTGACGTGCGTCGCCACCAGGACCGGGTCGGCCAGCGCACGCGCACTGCGGGCGGCGCCGCCGAACACCTCGGGCCAGTGCCCCCAGAAGATCCACTGGTCGGAGAACCAGTGCAGCGCCTCGGCCACCTCCACCACCGTGGCGTGCTCCCCGGCGCTCGCGGCGGCGCGCAGGGCCGCCAGCCAGTTGGCGCCCTCGGCCTGGAGCCACCGGCGGGCCGGCTCGGCGCCCGACAGGTCGACCGTGCCCCGCCACGAGGGCGGGGGAGCGCCGTGGTCCGGCTCGAACCAGCGGCCCGCGACCACCGCCGTGTCGAGCAGCCACCGGTACAGGGCCGCCCGCGCCTCCCCGGCCTCCGTCGCGCTCTCCTCGGCCTCCAGCCGGGAACGGGCGTACAGCCGCAGCAGGTCGTGCAGCCGGTAACGGTCGCCGTCCGTGCCCAGCAGCCCCGCCTCGACCAGCTCCTCGAGGGTGTCCTCGGCGTCGAACACCTGCCGCCCGGTCAGCGCGGCCGCGCCGGCCGCCCCGACGTCCGGACCGGGCACCAGCGCGAGCCGCCGGAACAACCGGGCGGCGGAGGGGGTGAGTTGGCGGTACGACAGGTCGAAGGCGGCGTCCACGCGCACGTCGCCGGCGGCCAGCGCGTCCAGCCGCCGTTCGTCGGCGGCGAGCCGGTCCGCCAGCCGCCGCACCGTCCAACCGGTGCGGGTGGCCAGCCAGTTGCCCGCCACCCGCAGGGCCAGCGGAAGATGCCCGCACCGCTCGGCGACCTCGGCGAGAGCGGCCGGATCGGCCTGGGCGCGCTCGGCTCCCACGAGGGCGGCGAGGAACGCCGCCGCCTCCCGCGGGCTGAGTTCGCCCAACGGCAGCCGGTGCACGCTCTCCAGCCCGGTCAGCATCCGCCGGCTGGTCACCACGACCATGCCCCCGCCCGCCGCCGGCAGCAGCGGCCGCACCTGCCCCTCGTCACGCGCGTTGTCCAGCACCAGCAGACAGCGCCGCTCGGCCGACAGCCGCCGGTACAGCGCCACATGACCCTGCGGGCCCGCCTTGACGAGGTCGCGGTCGGCCACCTGGAAGGCCTTGAGCACACCGAGGACCAGCTCGGCCGGGCCGGGCGGATCGTCGTCCGTGCCCCGCAGGTCGACGACCAGCTGCCCGTCCGGGAAACGGTCGGCGAGATCCCGGGCGGCGTGCAGCGCGAGCGTCGTCTTCCCCGTGCCCGGCGCCCCGGAGACGGCCACCACCGGAGGCCCCGCCGCCCCCGACGGCCGGTCGCGTCCGCCGCCGGCGAGGAGCGCCAGCCGCCCCAGCTCCTCCTCGCGGCCCACGAAGTCGTCGATGCCGCGCGGGAACGCCCGCACGCCCACCGGGCTGTACCCGGCGGTGCGCCCGGCCCGCGCCGCCGACAGCAGCCGCTCCCGCAGCGCCTCGTCCAGACCCAGACCGTCCGCCAGCGCGGCGACCGTCCGCCGCTGCGGAGCCGCCCGCCGCCCGCGCTCCAGATCCCCGATGCCGCGCACGCTCACCCCCGACGCCTCCGCCAGGCCCTCGATGGTCTGCGACGCGGACAGCCGCAACTCCCTCAACAGCGCCCCGAACGCCGTCCGCTCCCCGCTCAACCCCGCCCCTTCTGACCGTCACGCCCCCTCCGCGCCCCCGGGCGTGATCATGCGAATTCTAAGAGAGCGCGCGGACCGCGAAGGATGCCGCGCCCGCCGTCGCCGGGGCGTTGTCAGTGGTGGCCGGTAGTTTCGTTCTTGTCGCGCCGGATCGGGCGTGACAGTCCCCCTGTGCTGCGCCGACACGGCGTGACACCGCTGTGCGCGCAAAGGAGATGGTGCGTTGTCTGACTGGGAGAAGTCGAGCACGGCCCGGGTGGTGCCGCCCGCACGGCCGCGCAAACTCGCCAAGGTCCCCTTCGTCGAGCTGGCCGACGGACGTCTCCAGGGCGTCGTCTCCAGCGGCTCGGACATCGAACGCGTGTATGTGTCGTCGGTGGCCGCCGGCAGCTACGCGTTCGCGTGCAGCACCAACAACAACCGCCCGTGCGGGGGCGCGCGCGGCTCGTTCTGCAACCACATCCGCGCCCTGGTCACCGAGGCGGTCCTGCAGTACGGCGCCCGGCGCGTCGCCCGGTACCTGCGCGTCGAGACGGCCGACGGCACGGAGCGCGACGCCGCGTCCCTCACCTCAGCCATGACGGGTGCCCGGCCCCCGCAGGCCGATGGGAAGACGCTCGCGGCCCCCGTCTTCAGCCGCTTCCTGCGCCACCTCGCCTACCTGGAACTCGCGCCCGCCACCACCCCCTTGCCGGAGATGCAGTGGTTCGCGCCCACCAGGGCGGAAGCGACGGACGACGCCGCTCGTGAGAGCGGCCCGGGCGAGGAAGAGGGCCCCGCGTACCTCGCCGAGCCTGTCGACGGCCTGGACGAAGCCCTGGCGGCGGTCGACGCCCTCGACCGCGCCCTCACCGGGGGCCTGCTGCGCCCCCAGCCCGCCCGCGCCGCCGACCTCGCGGAACTCGCCCGCGCCGTCGCCGGCACACCCCTGGCCGACCGCGTCGCCGAGGCGGCGGAGAAGGCGGCGGCCGGAGCCGCGAGCGAGGACCACTTCCTCGCCCTCGCCGCCGCCCGCACCGCCCTGCTCGGCGCCGCCCACGACGCGCTGACGGCCCGCGTCGACGAGGCCACCGGCCGCACCCGCGGCGAAAGCGCCGCGGCGGAACCGGGCGAGCAGCGCACGGTCAACCTGCTGCTGGCCGCCCGCACCTGGCTCACCGACCTCGCCCGCACCGGCTGGCAGGGCCTCGACCACGAACTCGCCGGCGCGGCCGCCCCGATCGTCTCCGCGATGCTCCCCGACCCCGCCCTGCGCCGACTGGCCACGCTGCTCGACGGCTTCGCCGCCGAACTCGCCGCCTCCTGCCCCGGCGCCGGCCAGGAACGGTTCCCGGCACGCCGCTGGGGCGACCTGTGGGCGCGCGCCCTGCTGCTCACCCGGCCCGGCGCGGCCGAGCCGGCAGCCGTGGCCCCGGCCACCGGGCGACTGCTGCCCCTCGGCGTCGACCTGCACGAACACGCCACCGCCGCACAGGCCCAGGTGCACGCCGTGTTCGAACCCGCCGACGGCGGCCCGCCCCGCCTGGTCCGCGCCGGCGTGTCCGCGCCGAAGCCCGACACGGTCGTCGCGGCCGGCGTCTGGCAGCTCCTGCGCCCGCATCTGTCGCTGCTGGCCGCCCTCGGCGAAGGCCGGGCCATGGACCTCACCGACATGCCCCTCACCGACGGCGGCGACCTGCTCTGGGACGACGAGCGCGCCCGCCCGGGCGACAGCGCCGACGCGTTCGCCGCCGCCCGCGTCGCCCTGCCGACCGCGACCGCCCCGCCGACGCCGCCTCTGGACCGGCACCCCGCGCGGCTGGCCGAACCGGTCTTCCTGGAGGGCTACGACGTCCGGCGGGACGGCGACACGCTCGCCTTCATCGTCGCCGGTCGGACCCTGGCCGTCGACACCGACCGCATACCGGCCGCCGGACCGCTCACCCCCGAGGCCGTCGAGGCCTCCGGCGCCTGCCTCGGCCTGCTCCGCTGGGACGACGGACGGTTCCGCGTCCAGCCGCTCGCCGTGGAGACCACCGTGCGGAAGAAGACCGTGACCGTCCAGGCCGGGGCGTGGGCCGGCGGCACCGCCGACAAGGCCGGCGTCAGGGCGGAGAAGGCCGCGACGGACGCGGTCACCGTGCTGCGGGAGCGGGCGGGGAGGCTGCTGCGCAAATGACCGAGCCCATGAACGAAGAGGCGACCGGGCCCACCGTCGAGCACGAGGACCCCCGCGAGGCGGCCCCGCACGACAACCGACGTCAGGTCGTCTACTGGCGACTGCTCGCCCGTCTCTTCGACCCCGAGGAGCAGGCCGCGCTGGAGTCCGCGAGCCTCGCCGTCGTCAAGGACCTCGGCCTGCCGGCCGCACTGCTGGACCCGAGGGCCTCCGTCGACTCGATCGTGCAGCGCCACCCGGCCCTGGCGGCCGAGTTCGACGGCCTGATGGCCCCCGAGCCGCCGGAAAGCGCGGAGGACGAAGACGCCGGCGCCGGACGCGACCGGCCCGCCGAGGTGCGGCGCGCCGCCCTGGTGTCCAAGGTGCTGCTCAACGTCTTCGCCACCGGCAGCGGATCCGTCAGCGCCGGACAGCTCGCGCGCTGGCAGTCCGACGCCGGCTGGCTGGAGCGCGCCCTCGGCTGCGCGCCCGGCGACCTGCGCGGCGGCCGCAACGGCGGCCGTGGCCCCGGCCCCACCGGTTCCGGCGGCGGCACCGGTACGCCCGACCTCAGCCGGATCGTCCCGCAGATCGGACCCGAACTCGGCGCCCTGGAGGCCGACCTGGTCCAGCGCATGCGGCTGCGCGAAGTCCTGGCCGACCCCGCGCTCGCCGCACAGCTCACCCCGAGCATGTCACTCATCGAGCAGCTCCTGCGCGACAAGAGCAACCTGTCCGGCGTCGCCCTGGCCAACGCCAAGTCGCTCATCCGCCGCTTCGTCGACCAGGTCGCCGAGGTGCTGCGCACCCAGGTCGAGAAGGCCACCGTCGGCGCGATCGACCGCTCGGTCCCGCCCAAGCGGGTCTACCGCAACCTGGACCTCGACCGCACGATCTGGAAGAACCTCACCAACTACAGTCCGGAGGAGGAACGGCTCTACGTCGACCGCCTCTACTACCGGCACACCGCCCGCAAGACCACACCGCAGCGGCTGATCGTGGTCGTCGACCAGTCCGGCTCCATGGTCGACTCCATGGTCAACTGCACCATCCTCGCCTCGATCTTCGCCGGACTGCCGAAGGTCGACGTCCACCTCATCGCGTACGACACGCGGGCGCTGGACCTCACCCCCTGGGTGCACGACCCGTTCGAGGTGCTGCTGCGCACCCGGCTGGGCGGCGGGAACGACGGCCCGGTCGCGATGGCCATGGCCCGCCCGAAGATCACCGAGCCGCGGAACACCGTGATGGTGTGGATCTCCGACTTCTACGAGTTCGACCGCTCGCAGCCTCTCTTCGAGGGCATCGAAGAGGTCCACCGCTCCGGGGTGAAGTTCATTCCCGTCGGCTCGGTGACCAGCTCCGGCCGGCAGGAGGTCAACCCCTGGTTCCGGGAGCGCTTCAAGGCCCTCGGCACACCGCTGATATCGGGTCACGTCCGCAAGCTCGTCCACGAGCTCAAGTCGTCCCTCGTCTAGGCAACCGCCCTCATCGAAGTGAAAGGCCCTCACATGTCCGACCTGTTGCGCGCCCCCGCCGAGATCAAGTACGCCGAGGAACTGGACTGGCTGGAGTCGGTCGACGACAGCCCCAAGCCGTTCTCCTGGCGGCTGTCGCCCAAGATGGTCCGGCTGTTCATCCTCGGCTCCGAGCGCGCCGACGGCCTCGACCGGGAGATCGCGCCCAAGTGGTTCGGCGACCGCAGCTTCGTAGAGCGCTCCATCGTCACCCTCGCCTCCGACCGCGGCCTGCTGCTCATCGGCGACCCGGGCACCGGCAAGAGCTGGCTGGCCGAGCTGCTGTCCGCCGCGATCTGCCGCAACTCCACCCTCGTCGTGCAGGGCACGGCCGGCACCACCGAGGACCACATCAAGTACTCGTGGAACGTGTCCATGGTGATCGCCAAGGGACAGTCCCGCGAGTCGATGATCCCCTCACCCATCATGACCGCGATGGAAGCCGGCTCCATCGGCCGCTTCGAGGAGCTCACCCGGTCCACCAGCGACGTCCAGGACGCGCTGATCTCGATCCTGTCGGAGAAGTACATCTCCGTCCCCGAACTCGGCGGCGACGGCGACTCCGACAACATCGTGTTCGCCAAGCCCGGCTTCTCCGTCATCGCCACCGCCAACAGCCGCGACCGGGGCGTCAACGACCTGTCCTCCGCGCTCAAGCGCCGCTTCAACTTCGTCCGCATCCCCGTGGTGACGAACAAGAAGAGCGAGGCGGAGATCGTCCGCTTCCGCACCGAGGAGCTGCTGCGCCGCCACCACATCGACCTGGACGTGCCGCCCACCCTGCTGGACGTGCTGCTGCAGAGCTTCGCCGACCTGCGCGCCTCCGCCGCCGCGGCCGGCAGCGACGACGAGAAACTGGAGTCCGCGCTGTCCACGGCCGAACAGATCGGCGTCCTGGAGGACGCCATCCTGCACAGCAACTTCTTCGGCGAGCGCGCCCTCACCGCGCACACCCTCGCCTCCTCCCTCGTCGGCTCCCTCGCCCGCCGCGAGCCCGAGGACCTCGCCATCCTCAACAAGTACCTGCACGGCGTCGTCGAACCCCGCAGCAAGGAACAAGGGGGCTCCTGGCCGGAGTTCCTGGAGGGCGGCCGCGACGCGATCGCGACCCTGTCGTGAACGGCGGCACGAGCGGCGGCGCCTTCGACGCGCTGCGCGGCCAACTCCACGACGCCGCCCTCACCTTCGCCGACGGACCCGGCGCCCTGGAGGGCATCCTGCGGGGCATCGTCGACGACGTCGAACGCGCCGTGCGCGAACCGCTGGAGATCTTCCCGGTCTGCCACCACTCACCGGCGTCCGCGCTCGCCATGGCACGCCGGCTGCGCGAGAAGCAGCCGAAGGCGGTCTACCTGGAGCTGTGCGAGGACATGGCGCCGCTCCTGACCGAACTGCGCAACTGCCGCCTCCCGGTGGCCGTCCAGGCCTTCGCCGGCGAGGTCGACGGCTTCCCCGCCGACTGGTCGCCGCTGTCGGTCGTCGCCCCCGTCACCGAGGCGTCCGCCGAGTACCAGGCGATCGCCTACGCCCTCGACACCCCCGGCGTGGAACTCGTCCTCGTCGACCGCTCCTCCGACCACGTCTTCCAGTGGCAGACGCCGCCCGCCGAAGGGACCGACCCCGACGCGCCGCCCGCCGACGAGGAGAGCGCCCTGCACGGCGACGCCGTCGGCGTGGAGATCGGCGACCTGCGGCCCCGCTTCGCCGAACTGGAGGAGCACCTGCTGCGCCACGGCCGGGTGCGGCACTGGTCGGAGTGGTGGCACCAGTACGTCGAAGTACCCCTCGGCGACGGCGACCACGACACCTACCGGCAGGTCATGCTGCTCATCGGCAGCCTCTTCCGGCGGCTCGCCCCCGGCGACGCGCGGCAGGTGCGCGTCGACGAGGACCGCGAACGGTACATGTGGACCCGGATGCGCGAACACCTCGCCGCCACCGGGACCGACCCCGCCGACTGCCTGTACGTGTGCGGCGCGTTCCACGCGGCCAGCCGGGTCGCCGAGTTCGGCGTGCACGGCAGCGACACCTTCACCATCACCCCGCGCACCCCCACCAAGTGGCTGCACGGGCTGATCCCGTCCAGCCACGCCGCGATCGAGGCGCAGTTCGGCCTGGCCGCCGGCTCGGTGTCCATCGCGGCGACCCAGTGGGCGAAGAACCTCGACCGGACCGGCGTCAAGCCGTACCGGCTGGCGGGCCAGGCGGGCGCGAAGAAGAGCACCCGCGCGCGCAAGGCCCTCCCCGCCCCCGCACCCGCGTCCGCGAGCGGACCCGCCGACCGGCTCACCGGCTTCCTCCAGCGGCCGCCCGCCCTCGACCCGCTCGACGAGGCCGAACTGCTCGGCTGGTCCGTGGACATCGTGCGGGCCGCCCGGCGAAGCGGCTACCTCGCCTCCACCGCCGACGCCATCGCCGTCTTCGAGACGTCCATCCTGCTCGCCGGGATGCGCGACCGCGTCAAGCCCACCCCGTACGACTTCCAGGACGCGGCGATCACCTGCATCGAGAAGGACGCCGTGCCGGGGCGGCGGGACGTGCGCCGGCTGGTCGAGATCATGATGGGCGGCGACCGGATCGGCCGGGTCGGCTACGACGCGCTGCCGCCCCTCGCCCGGGACGTGCACGACCGCCTCGCCCCGCTCGGCCTGAGACTGCAGCAGCGGGGCGTCCAGCGGGCCCTGCTCGACATCGCCGCACGTCCCGAGCTGGAGCGCTGCTCCGACGTGCTGTGGATGCTGCGCCGTCTGCTGCCCCAGGGCGCGGCCCGGATCGTCATGGGTGAGCGCAGCTTCGGCGAGCGCCCCATCCAGGAGTCGTGGGACCTGGCGCTCGGCACCCACGAGCGGGCCCTGATCGAGCTCGGCTACGAGGGCGTCAGCATCGAACAGGTCCTCGAGCAGCGGCTGCGGCGGACGGCGTACGCCCCGCAGGCCACGGCCGCCCAGGTCCTGGAAACCGTCGAGGACGCCATCCTCTACCTGCGCAGCCGCCGCCTCGCCGACGAACTCGGCACCCGGGCCCTCGACGTGCTGTCGGGCGAGCGCAGCGTCGACGGCGCGCCGGAGGTCCTGCGCCGGATCCGCAGACTGCTGACGCACTACCGCACCAGCGAACCGGTGCTGCCGCCGTGGATCGAGTCGTTCGTCAAGACCGGCTACGCGCACTACTGCACGCTGCTGCCCACGGCGTTCACCGACGAGGACGCCACCGTGCGCCAGGTCGGGGCCATGCTCGGCTTCCTGTTCGGCATGGAGCACCTCGCGCTCTCCCTCGGCTGCGACAGGGCCCAGCTCGAACTGGCCCTGGCCCAGTGCCACCCGGAGGAGCCGTCCAGGACGGCGCTGCTGTGGGCGGCCCGGACGCACCTGGGCACCCTGTCCCGGCCGGACCTGCGCTCCCGCTGCGACGCCCTGCTGGCCGACCCGCTGGCGCTGCCGGCCTACCCGCGCTACCTCAGCGGCTTCCTGCACGCCCTCGAACCGGTGCCCGCGCTGGCCGACTTCGTCGTGGAGGCCGTGTCGAACGCCTTCGCCCGCCTCCCCGACCCGGTCCTGCTGCCCTGGCTGCCCACCCTCATCACCACCCTGCGCGCCGACGGCGCCGAGCTGGCCCCCCTCCTGATCCGCGAGGCCGCCCGCCTCTTCCCGCCCGGTCTCCAGGACCTGGACGCCTGGACCCCGCCCTGGCTCCACGACCACCAGCCGGCCCTGCCCCCGGCTCCGGAGCCCGGCACGACCCAGCCCCTGGCCCTCCTCACCAGCCACCCCGCCACCTGCGACGCCCTCGCAGCCCACCTGGCCTACCCAGGCACCTGGGCGACCTCGACCACCCCCCGTCCCGAGGCCCCCGGAACCGCCCTCCTCACCCACCACCCGGCCACGACCGAGGCACTGGCGGCCCTGCTGGCGATCCCGGCGGGCTGAGCACGCGACGGGCCCCCGCCGGAACGGCGGGGGCCCGTGCGGTGTCGGGTGTGGGTTACAGGCCGACGGTCAGGAGGGCGTGGGTCCTGGTGCCGGGGGTGTTGTCGTAGGCGACGGCTCCTGTGGTGGTGTTCCAGACGCGGAGGGCGAAGGCGCCCGGGGTTTCCGTCGCCGTGGCGCGGAAGGTGTAGCCCTTCTTGCCGCCCAGGGTCGCGGAGCCCTGGAGGACGGCTGTGTCGCCGGTGACGACCAGCCAGTCGAGGGCGGTCGAGCGGAGGGTCAGGCCGGCCGGGGCGAAGTCGAAGGTGACCGAGCCGGCCGGGGCGGTGGCGCCGGGCAGGTAGCCGGCGGCGACGGAGAAGAACGCCGGGCCCTTCAGTGCCGGCTTGGCCGGGTAGGCGCCCGCCGGGGAGTCGAACAGACCCGCGCCGACCACGGGGCCCGCGGTCCGGTCGTAGACGATCAGCTCGGGGAGCGTCGTGGCGGCCGTCGCCCCCTCGTCGTCCGTCACGGTGACGACGGGGCGGTGGATGCCCGGCCGGGCGTAGGTGTGCTCGGCGCGGCAGCCGGTCGCGGTGACCTGGCCGGCGGCCGGCTTCGTGCCGTCCCGCCAGTCCACGGTGCAGGTGTGGGTGTCGGACGCGCCGGCGTCGGTGAACGTGGCGGTGACGACGGCCGGCCGGCGGACCGGGAGCGGGGACTGCGCGGCCGCGGCCGCCGTGATCGCCGGGGCCGCGTTGGCGACCGTGACGGTGACGGTGTCGCTGCTGCGGCCCGCCGTGAGGGTCGCCGTGTGGACGCCGTCGTCGGTGCAGGTGAGCGTCGTGCGGGCGGAGGCCGGGTCGGCGAGCGTGCAGGGCGCGCCGGCCTGGAGCGTCCACTTGGCGCCGCCGGCGCCGGAGACCGTGCCGGTGAGCGCGATCGCCGCTCCCTCCGTCCCGGTGGCGTCCGCGCCGGCGTGGGCGATGCCCACCGGGTCCACGCCCGTCAGCGTGGGCACGACCTTCTTGATCAGGCCGTCCGCGTCGAACTCCAGCCGGTCCAGGGTGGTTTCGCGGTGCATGCCGTCACCGCCGGGCATCGCGAAGCGGTGGTAGGCGATGTACCAGTCGTCGGTGCCGGGCACCTGTGTCACCGAGTGGTGGCCGGTGCCCTTGACTCCCAGGGAGAAGTCCTTCTCCAGGATCACGCCCCGCTTGGTCCACGGGCCGTAGGGGGAGGAGCCGGTCGCGTAGGCGACGCGGTAGTTCTCGTCCCGGGTGTCGTTCTCCGACCACATGAGGTAGTAGACGCCCTTGCGCTTCACGACGAAGGAGCCCTCGTTGTAGCCGCTCGGGGTGATGTCCTTGATCTTCGAGGCGTCGAATGAGGTCATGTCCGCGTTGAGCGGGACGACGTATCCGTGCCCGTTGCCGAAGTACAGGTACGACTGGCCGTCGTCGTCGGTGAAGACCGCCGGGTCGATCATCTGGCCGCTGAGCAGGCCCGCCTTCAGCAGCGGCCGGCCGAGCGGGTCCTCGAAGGGACCGGTGGGCGAGTCGGACACCGCGACGCCGATGTTGGCGTCGGCGGAGAAGTAGAAGTAGTACCTGCCGTTCTTCTCCGCCATCGTCGGCGCCCAGGCCCTGCTGTCCGCCCAGGACACGTCGGGCCCGAGGTCGAGGATGACGCCGTGGTCCTTCCAGTGGACCAGGTCGGTGGAGGAGTAGGCCTTGAACTGCGTGCCGCTCCAGCCCTCGAAGCCGTCGGTGGTCGGGTAGAGGTAGAAGGTGTCGCCGAAGCGGACGATGTTGGGGTCGGCGTTCAGACCCGGCAGCACCGGCGTCCGCATGACCAGCGCCGACACCGTCCAGGTGCGCTTCTTCCCGTCGGAGCCGGTCACCTGGTACGTCACCGGGTGGCTGAAGTCCTGCACACTGCCCGACGCGGGGCTGACGGCGGCGCCGTGGGCGAGCGTGAACTCCGGTGCCAGCGCCCTCAGATCGGTGCCCTCCTTCATCGGCAGGGTGATCCGGCCGCCCGCGTCGTCGACGATCGCGTCGACCTTCAGCGCGGGGTGCGTCGCCTTCGCGATGCCCGCGGTGTTGCCGCTGAGCTCCATGACCTCCTCGGCCGACAGAGCCCGGCCGTAGACGCGGAAGTCGTCGACCTCGCCGCCGAAGTACGGGTCGGCCGCGTACAGGGACCTGCCGATGTAACCGCTCTGGCCCTTGGCCGCGTCGTACAGCTCGGACGGCTTGACGGCGGTCGTCGTGCGGGCCGCCTCCACCCCGTCGACGTAGAGGACCATCCGGCCGGTCGCGCCGTCGAGGGTGACCGTCACATGCCGCCACACTCCGGGCGTCAGCGGGGAGCCCGCCGTCAGCTTGGACTCCGCCGCCCAACTCGCCGTGGTGATGGCCGAGTAGAGGCTGTTGCCGCCGTTGGAGGGGGTGGCGAAGAGGTACTTGTCGCTGTCGGGGCCGAGCCCGAACAGCCACTGGAAGCCGGCGCCGCCCTTCCACTTGGCGTACGTCGACACCGTCACGCTGCCGGCGTCCTTCAGCAGTCCGTTCGGGATCCTCACGTACGGGGAGGTCGCAAAGTCCCCGGACATCGCGAACGAGCCGCCGTGCACGCCGGTCCCGAAGGCGGGGGTGCGCTCGTAGGCGCCGTGCAGGCCGTGGCCGCTCACGTCACGGGCGATGCTGCCGGACGTCTCGTCGAAGGTGTAGTGCAGGAGCAGGTCGGCGGGTGTGTCCGGGCCCTCGGCCGACACGGTGACCTGGGCGCGGACGGCGGTGGCGGAGCCGTCCGCGAGAACGCCCGCCACGGTGAAGGTCCCGGGCCGGGCGTACGCGGAGGCGGGGACGGCGTCCCAGGTGACCGCGACGGGCCGGCGCACGCCGTCGGCGTACCCGGCGACGACCGTCGCGGGCAGCACGGGCGCCTGACCGACGCGCGTGCCGACGCTCACGTCCTCGACGTCGGTGACCTGCTGGTCGGGCTGGTAGGCGCGCAGCAGCCGGTCGTACTCGGCCTGGGTGACGGGGAGGACGGTGCCGTGCCGGGGCCGCGCGGGCAGTTCGTAGCCGGTGGACGGGGTCCACACGCCGGAGGCGAGGTCGGTCGTCTCGAACGGGATGTAACCGCGTCCGCCGAACTCGTCGAGGAACGCGTACCACTTGTCCTCGGTGTTGGACTTGAACACCAGCGGCCCCTCGGCCGCGTTCATCGCGCCCTTGCCGATGCCCTCGGCGACCGGCTCCCAGGAGAGGTTCAGCAGCGAGTCGCTCTTCTCCTCGAAGACGAACTTGCTGTTGGGCGTGGAGGAGCTGTTGTTGCGCTCGTCCTTGGAGAGCCGGTAGTAGACGCCGTCGTGCCGGATCACGGTGGAGTCGATGACCGAATAGCCACGGTCGACCCACACCTTGGGCTCGCTGAAGGTGTAGAAGTCACGCGTGGTGGCGTACATCATCCGGTTGTACGTGTCGCCGGTGTGCCCCGCGTCGGCGTACAGCTTCGACGCCCAGAACACCACGTACTCGCCGCGCTCGGCGTCGTAGAACGCCTCCGGAGCCCAGGTGTTGCCCGCGCTGTCGGGGGAGACCCGCACCAGGCGCTGGTCCGTCCAGTGGACGAGGTCGGTGGACTCCCACACCATGATGGACTTGCTGCCGGTGCGCTGGGCGGCGTCCCAGTCGCCGTTGCCGTAGATCCTGAGGTCGGTGGCGATCTGGTAGAACTTGTCGCCCTCGGGGGAGCGGATGATGAACGGGTCGCGCAGACCCCGCTCGCCGAGGGACGAGGTCAGCACGGGCCGCCCGTCGTTGAGCTCCCGCCACTTCAGCGGGTCGTCGCCTTTGCTGAGCGCGAAGGAGACCTGCTCGCCGTCCGCGGTGCCCTCGCCGGTGAAGTAGCTGAAGAGGTAGCCCTTGAGGGCGGCGGGCGCCGGGAGCTCCGGGACCTTCGCGGTGAACGCGCGAGTCGCCTTCGCCGCGCCCTTGGTGACGGTCGCGGTGAGTTCGACGGCGGTCGCGCCGGCCCCGTGCGCGGGCCGGCGGACCACGCCGTCGGCGGAGACCACGTCCGGGCGCGCGGAGGTCCAGGAGACGGAGGTGCCGTACGCGCCGGACGCCGGGAGGGAGAGGTTGCCGCGCGCGTCGCCGAGATTGTGCACGGTGAGCGCCTCGGCGGCCTGCCGGACGGAGGCGGCGTCGTCGTAGGCGGCGAGGACCGTGACGTCGAAGGACCGGGTGGCGGTGACCGTGCCCTTCTTCAGGGTCGCGGTGAGCGTGGCGTGGCCGTCGGGCTCGCCGGCGGCGGGGCGGGTCACCTTGCCGGCGGCGGACACCACGGCCGGGGCGTCGCTGGCCCAGGTGATGGCCGAGCCGCCCGCCGGGCCCGTCCTGGGCAGGTCGAGGTCGGCGGTCACGGCGGCGGTGTCGCCCAGCGTGAGGGCGGCCTTGTCGTCGGCGACGCCCCGCGTGGCCACGGGGAGGGAGAGCCGCTCGACCTCGGAGGCGGCCAGCGCCCGGTCGTAGACGCGGAAGTCGCGCATCCGGCCCTTGAACAGCTTGTCGCTCGAATAGAGCGACCTGCCTATGGAGTTGGCGGTGGTGGCGCCGGCGCCGATGGCGCCCGGGGTGGTGCTCACCGCGGTGTTGCGGGCGACCTCGACGCCGTCCTCGTACAGGACGCCGGTGCTGCCCGTCTGGGTGTAGGCGATGTGCTTCCACACCGCGCGGGTGAGATTGTGGGAGTCGGCGGGCTTGGTGGTCTGCTCCGTCGACCAGTTGCCGGTGGCGATCGAGGTGCGGAAGGAGTTGCCGGTGGTGAACAGGTAGCCGTTCCCGCTGCCGCCGCTCGTGTTGCCGAAGCCGTAGAGGAAGTACGGGGCGCTCTGCGTGGCGTCGATCAGCACGTCCGTGGAGACGGTGATCGAGGCCATGCCCTTCATCAGGTCGTTCGGCGCCTTGACGTAGGTGTCGGCGCCGTTGAAGCCGAGGCCCTCGCCCGGCCGGGACCAGTCGGCGGAGCCCTGGACCACGCCGTCACGGCCGTGCCCGGAGGAGTCGGCGGCGCCGGACGGGCCGTCGAGCTTGTACCAGAGGGCCAGCCCGTCGGTGACGTCCGCGCTCTCGGCCGCCTGGACGGGGGCCGCCGTCGCGGTGAGCCCGAGGAGCATGGAACCGGCGACGAGTCCTGCGAGCCGTTTCGCGCGGCGTCTCGCCCTGCTGCGGGGTGGGGGGATGTGCGTCATGGGGCCCGCCGTTTCAGCTGTGTGACGTGGGTGTTGCGAGAGTGTCAGGCGGGCTGTGGCGCGGCGTCAATAGATCTCGAACGATGTCCGACCTGCCGAACAACGCCTGGTGTCCTTTCAAAGCGCCCTCTCTCGCGACGAGTTGGCGACAGAGGTCAGGAGAGCGGTGCCTACCGGGGACGCCGGACCGCACGGCCGCCACCGCCGCACCCTGAGCGCCGGCCCCTTCTACCCCGTATGGAGCACAGGTCGGCACGCTGAGCCGAGTGGCCTGATTCACATGGCACTGAGGTGACCGCACCGACACGATGGTGCCGTCACCGGCAGGCTGAAGGGATTCCAGGATGTTCCGCAAGGTGCTGGTCGCCAACCGTGGCGAGATCGCGATCAGGGCGTTCCGCGCCGGCTACGAGCTCGGCGCGCGCACCGTCGCCGTCTTCCCCCACGAGGACCGCAACTCGCTGCACCGGCTGAAGGCCGACGAGGCCTACGAGATCGGGGAGCCGGGACATCCGGTGCGCGCGTACCTGTCCGTGGAGGAGATCGTCGGCGCCGCCCGCCGAGCGGGCGCCGACGCCGTCTACCCGGGCTACGGGTTCCTCTCCGAGAACCCCGAACTGGCCCGCGCCTGCGAGGAAGCGGGCATCACCTTCGTCGGACCCGACGCCCGCACCCTGGAGCTGACCGGCAACAAGGCCCGCGCGGTCGCCGCCGCCCGCGCCGCCGGCGTGCCGGTGCTGGGCTCCTCGCAGCCCTCCACCGACGTCGACGAACTGGTCCGCGCCGCCGACGAGATCGGCTTCCCGGTCTTCGTGAAGGCCGTCGCCGGCGGCGGCGGGCGCGGCATGCGGCGCGTGGAGGACCCGGCGCAGCTCCGCGAGGCCGTCGAAGCCGCGTCCCGCGAGGCGGCCTCCGCCTTCGGCGACCCCACCGTCTTCCTCGAGAAGGCCGTCGTCGAACCCCGCCACATCGAGGTGCAGATCCTCGCCGACGGCCAGGGCGAGGTCATCCACCTGTTCGAACGGGACTGCTCGCTCCAGCGCCGCCACCAGAAGGTCATCGAGATGGCGCCCGCGCCCAACCTCGACCCCGGGCTGCGCGACCGGATCTGCGCCGACGCCGTCCGCTTCGCCCGCGAGATCGGCTACCGCAACGCCGGCACCGTGGAGTTCCTCCTCGACCGCGACGGCAACCACGTGTTCATCGAGATGAACCCCCGCATCCAGGTCGAGCACACGGTCACCGAGGAGGTCACCGACGTCGACCTCGTCCAGGCCCAACTGCGCATCGCCTCCGGCGAGACCCTCGCCGACCTCGGCCTGTCGCAGGACACCGTCAGGCTGCGCGGCGCGGCCCTGCAGTGCCGCATCACCACCGAGGACCCCGCCAACGGCTTCCGCCCCGACACCGGCCGCATCAGCGCCTACCGCTCCCCGGGCGGCTCCGGCATCCGCCTCGACGGCGGAACCACCCACGCCGGCACCGACATCAGCGCCCACTTCGACTCGATGCTGGTCAAACTCACCTGCCGGGGACGCGACTTCCCGACCGCGATCGGCCGCGCCCGGCGCGCCGTCGCCGAGTTCCGCATCCGCGGCGTCGCCACCAACATCCCCTTCCTCCAGGCCGTCCTGGACGACGCCGACTTCCAGGCCGGACGCGTCACCACCTCGTTCATCGAGCAGCGCCCGCACCTGCTGACCGCCCGTCACTCCGCCGACCGCGGCACCAAGCTGCTCACCTACCTCGCCGACGTCACCGTGAACAAGCCGCACGGCGAACGGCCCGAACTGATCGACCCCACCACCAAGCTGCCGCCGCTGCCCCAGGGCGAGCCGCCCGCCGGCTCCCGCCAGCGCCTGATCCACCTCGGCCCCGAGGGCTTCGCCCGGCAACTGCGCGAGTCCCCGACCATCGGCGTCACCGACACCACCTTCCGCGACGCCCACCAGTCCCTGCTGGCCACCCGCGTGCGCACCAAGGACCTCCTCGCCACCGCCCCGGTCGTCGCCCACACCCTGCCCGGCCTGCTCTCCCTGGAGTGCTGGGGCGGCGCCACCTACGACGTCGCCCTGCGCTTCCTCGCCGAGGACCCCTGGGAGCGGCTCGCCGCCCTGCGCGAGGCCGTCCCCAACATCTGCCTCCAGATGCTGCTGCGCGGCCGCAACACCGTCGGCTACACCCCCTACCCGACCGAGGTCACCGACGCCTTCGTCCAGGAGGCCGCCGCCACCGGCATCGACATCTTCCGCATCTTCGACGCCCTCAACGACGTCGGCCAGATGCGCCCCGCCATCGACGCCGTACGCGAGACCGGCACCGCGATCGCCGAGGTCGCCCTCTGCTACACCTCCGACCTGTCCGACCCGAACGAGCGCCTCTACACCCTCGACTACTACCTGCGCCTCGCGGAGCAGATCGTCGAGGCCGGCGCCCACGTCCTCGCCGTCAAGGACATGGCCGGCCTGCTGCGCGCCCCCGCCGCCGCCACCCTCGTCTCCGCGCTGCGCCGCGAGTTCGACCTGCCCGTGCACCTGCACACCCACGACACCGCGGGTGGCCAGCTCGCCACCTACCTCGCCGCGATCCAGGCCGGCGCGGACGCCGTCGACGGCGCCGTGGCCTCCATGGCGGGTACGACCTCCCAGCCGTCGCTGTCCGCGCTCGTCGCCGCCACCGACCACTCCGCCCGCCCCACCGGCCTCGACCTCCAGGCCGTCGGCGACCTCGAGCCCTACTGGGAGGGCGTCCGCAGGATCTACGCCCCCTTCGAGGCGGGCCTCGCCTCCCCGACCGGGCGCGTCTACCACCACGAGATCCCCGGCGGACAGCTGTCCAACCTGCGCACCCAGGCCGTCGCGCTCGGCCTCGGCGACCGCTTCGAGGACATCGAGGCGATGTACGCGGCCGCCGACCGCATCCTGGGCCACCTGGTCAAGGTCACCCCGTCGTCCAAGGTGGTCGGCGACCTCGCCCTGCACCTGGTCGGCGCCGGCGTCAGCCCCGAGGACTTCGAGTCGGCGCCCGACCGCTACGACATCCCCGACTCCGTCATCGGCTTCCTGCGCGGCGAACTCGGCACCCCGCCCGGCGGCTGGCCCGAGCCGTTCCGCAGCAAGGCCCTCCAGGGCCGCGCCGAGCCCAAGCCGGTCACCGAACTGAGCGCCGAGGACCGCGAGGGCCTGGAGAAGTCCCCCCGCGCCACCCTCAACCGGCTGCTGTTCCCCGGCCCCACCCGCGAGTTCGAAACCCACCGCCAGGCCTACGGCGACACCAGCGTCCTGGACAGCAAGGACTTCTTCTACGGTCTGCGCCCGGGCAAGGAGTACGCCGTCGACCTGGAGCCGGGTGTGCGGCTGCTGATCGAGCTCCAGGCGATCGGCGAGGCCGACGAGCGCGGTCTGCGCACCGTGATGTCCTCCCTGAACGGCCAGTTGCGCCCCATCCAGGTCCGCGACCGGGCCGCCGCCAGCGACGTCCCGGTCACCGAGAAGGCCGACCGCTCCAACCCCGGCCATGTCGCGGCCCCGTTCGCGGGCGTGGTGACGCTGACGGTCGCCGAGGGCGACGAGGTGGAGGCCGGCGCCACCGTGGCCACCATCGAGGCGATGAAGATGGAAGCCACCATCACCGCCCCGAAGGCCGGCCGGGTGAGCAGGCTCGCCATCAACAGGATCCAGCAGGTGGAGGGCGGAGACCTGCTGGTCGAGGTCGGATAGCGCGACCCCGAGGGGCATCGACGCCGGCCGGTCGGTGGGCGCCGGGTGTCCGGGCCGGGCGGGGCGGGAACTCGTGGACGGGCGGTCCGTTCAGATGGGTGACGCCCCGTTCGTTCCCGGTGCCGATGCCGGGCGCCGACCCCTGAGAGAGTTCGCCGCATGACGATTCCGCCCGCCGGCCCGACGTACCCGCCCTACCCGGCGCCGCCCGCACCCGACCCGCGGCACTCCGAGACGCTCGCCTACCATCGCCTGGCCCGAATATCAGTCCGCCACCGATGGTGGCGGCCGCTCGTGGGCACGCTGTTCCTGCTGGTGGGCATCATGTTCACCCTGTTCCTGGTGTACGGCCTCGCCGACGTCTGGGGAGCCGTGCGGGACTATCCCGTGGACCGCGACGGCATGACGGAGTTCGGCCCTGTCGCGGGCACCGCCGTCGACCTCGTCGCGATAGCCGTGGCGATCCCCGTGGTCCTGCTCGCGGTGCGCTGGATCGGCGACCGGCCGGCCGGCACCGTCTCCTCCGTGACCGGCCGTCTGCGCCTGCGCCTGCTGGGCACGTACATGCTGGCCGCCCTCGCCGTCAGCGTCGTCACCGGCGCCGTGATGTTCCTGCTGCCGGGGGACGACGAGCCGGTGCGCTGGGCGGGCTGGGGGTTCTTCCTGTCCGCCATGCCCGTGCTGCTCGTGCTGGTGCCGTTCCAGGCCGCCGCCGAGGAGTACGTCTTCCGCGGCTGGCTCACCCAGACCGCGGGCGCGTTCCTCCGCCGGCCCTGGGTGGCGGTCGTGCCGCAGGCGGTGCTGTTCGCCGCCGCCCACGGGTGGGGAACCCCGTGGGGCTTCGCCGACCTGGTCGTGTTCGGCGTCGTCGCGGGCCTGTTGAGCGTGCGCACCGGCGGACTGGAGGCGGGCATCGCGCTGCACACGGTGAACAACCTGTTCGCCTTCGGCTTCTCGGCCGCGATCGTCGACGGCCTCAAGAGCGACGAGACCGCCGCCGACTCCCCGTGGCAGGTCGTGCTCGTCGACGTCTCCGGCATGCTCCTCTACGCGGCGGTCGTCCTGTGGCTCGCCCGCCGCCGCCCGCCGGTCCGCACCGCCCAGGCCCCGTCACTTGTTCCCCCGCACCCGTACGTCCCGTACGCGGGCCACCCGGCCCCGTACCCGGCGTACCCGCACGCTCCTCACGCCGGCCCGCACCAGAATCCGTACGGCGGCCCGTACCCCGTGCCGCACCAGACCCCGTACGGCGGCCCGCCGCACACCTCGCACACCGGCGGACCGCACGCCCCGTACCCCGGGCCGCAGCAGAACCCCTACGGCGGTCCTCCGCCGGGCCCCTCCGCCGAAGACCGGGAGGGCCGCGCGGACGGGGCAGGTCTGCCCCCGGGGACAGGGCCTTCTGCCTCCGCGTCCGATGACGCCGGGCGCGCCCCGCGCTAACGTCCGCCCGTGAGCAACCGCATCTCCCCGCGACGGCTGGTGGCGTGAGCGACGACAGCACCGTCGAGGCCCGGCCGCACGTACCGCGACCACCGCACCCGCCGCACGGCGACACCGCCGAAGCGCCCAAGGACCGGCTCCCCGAGTCCGTCCCGTCCCCGCCCCGCAGGACGCGGCGGGGCCCGGGCCCCGTCACCCTGCTGGTGCTGCCGGGCCTGCTGACCCTCGCCGCGGTGGCCGGCGTCCTCGCCCTGACGGGCGGTCTCCCCGTCGACGGCTCACCGGACGCCGGCTCGGGACAGAGCGCGGCGGGCGGCGTGAACGAGACGTACGGGCCCTGGCTGCGCAAGGCCGCCGGGGCCTGCACGGTGGTCACCCCGGCGCTCCTCGCCGCCCAGATCGACCAGCTCTCCGGCTGGCGCGACGACACCGGCGCCTCGGGCGAACAGGGCATCGCCGGCTTCACCGACGGCGAATGGCGCAGCTGGGGCCGCGACGACGACGGCAACGGGAAGTCCTCGCCGCGAGACCCGGCCGACGCCGTCATGGCCCTCGGCCGGCAGGACTGCTCCCTCGCCCAGCAGGTCACCGAGCTGCGCACCGAGGGCACCGTGAACGGCGACCTCGTCGACCTGACCCTCGCGGCGTACGCGGTGGGCACGGACGCGGTGAAGCGGGCCGGCCGCGTCCCGGCCGGGGCGCTGACCTACCTGGCCGAGGTGAAAGGGCTCCTGCCGCGCTACGGGGCCTTCGACAAGGAGCCGCAGAGCGACACCGGCCCGGCGGGAGGCCCGGTCCTCACCGCGCCGTTGACCGCGCTCACCGTCACCTCCCCGTACGGCTCGCGCCGGCACCCCCTGACCGGCGTGACGAAACTGCACACCGGCGTGGACTTCGCCGCCCCCCTGGGCACCCCGGTGACGGCCGCGCGGGACGGCAGGGTCGTGTTCGCCGCGATGACGAAGGCGTACGGCAACCGGGTCGTCGTCGACCACGGCACCATCGAGGGCAAGCGGCTGGAGACGACGTACAGCCATCTCTCCGCGCTGGACGTGCGGGTCGGGCAGAGCGTGCGCACCGGGACCCTCGTCGGCCGGGCCGGCTCGACCGGCCTGTCCACCGGCCCGCACCTGCACTTCGAGGTGGTCTACGACGGCTACTACGCCGATCCGGGGCCCTGGCTGGGCGCCGGCGGCTGAGGCGAGCGGCGGCGCGACAGGCTGCGGCTCACCGCAGCACCGCCTCCCAGGTGTCCACGGCGTAGTGCACGGTCATCCCGTTGCGGGCGTAGAGCTGCGGCGCCCCGGTCTCGTTGGAGGTGTCGACGCCCAGGCCGACCGTGTCCCGGCCCCGGGCGGCGAACGCCGCGAAGGCGTGCCGCAGCAGCAGCCCGGCCAGACCCTGTCCCCGGGACTCGCGCCGGACGCCGATGCCGCGGATCCAGCCCATCGCCTCCCGGTCGTCACGCGCCAGCAGGAACCCGGCGTCCCCCAGGTCGTCCGTGCCGGCGATCCACACCAGCGACCAGTCCAGGGCGGTCCCGTCGATGTCGTGCAGCCACTGCTCGTAGCCGCGCGGCTGGAAGTCGAAGTGCTCGGCGAACGTCGACTGGTACAGCTCGTGGACGCGCCGGCGGTCCGCCTCCGAGTCACAGGGCCGGATCCGTATCCCGGCGGGCGGCTCCGGGGCCCGGTCCTCGACGGGGTCAACGGGCCGGCGCAGCACGTGGTAGCGCCGTACGACGGACCAGCCGCGCTCCCGGAGCAGACCGGTGTCGAGTGTGGGTGCCACGTTCAAGTTCAGGTGCACCACGGCCCGTTCGGCGCCGTTGTCCCTGGCCCTGCGCAGCGCGCGCAACTCCATCGCGTCCAGCAGCAGCCGCCCGGCCTCCTGGTGCTCGGGCAGGACGTAGTGGTCGATGTCGACGCGCTCGCCGCCCGACTCGTCCCACAGCAGCCCGTAGGCCACCAGCCGGTCCCCGTCGAAGGCGAGCCAGGAGTCCTGCGCCAGATCGACCTCGGGGTGCTTCAGGTCCGCCTCGACGGTGTGCAGGTCCGTCTCCGGCCGGCCGATCTCGATCAGGTCGACGGCGTTGAGCAGGTCGGTGACGGCGGGCGCGTCGGTGAGCGTGGCGGCACGCAGGACGTAGGACATGGGGCCAGGGTCCGGGGGAGCGGCGGCCGCCGCAACGGGTTTTCGGCGCAACGGCGTTGGAGCGGCGGCCGTCGGCGTGGCGCAGCAACGGCAGCCGGTGCCCTGCGCGGACCGCCCGCGCCTGCCGGGTCCGCGTCCGTGCGCGCGTCCTCACGCGAGGGCCAGCACCAGCACGCACAGGACGAAGAGCGCGAGAAGCGACCACAGCAGGACGGCCGTCGAGGCGTCCGGCCCCGCGGGCGGCGGCAGCGTCGGCGCCGGCGGGGCGGGCGGAGGCGGGGGCAGCGGAACGGGGGCCGAGTCGAACAGGTCGGTATGGCGCTGCGCGAGCCGCTCGCACCACGGGCACGTGACGAGGTGGGAGGCGTAGGTGTGATGGGTGCGCACGGCGCAGGACGACACCGCGCTCCGGGTGCTCTCCAGGGCCTCGAACCACTCGATCGCGGTGGGCCGGGCCGCCGGGTCCGACGGCCCCGTGCCGAAGGTCCGCCGGGCGAGGTCGAACAGGGCGGGCGGAAGGACCCCCGGCCGCACCGTGCCGCGCGGCACGACGACCCGTTCGGGCTGGTTGACGTACGAGACGCCGCCGGAGATACGGCTGCGCATCGACACGCTCTCGGAGCCGGCGTCCTTGAGGTGGCCGGCGAACGGGTGGGTGCCGCCGGTGAGCAGCTGGAACACGCAGACCGACAGGGCGAAGCTGTCACTGGCCCGTGAGGCCGTGCCCCGGGTGAAGCGCTCGGGCGCGCTGTAGGCGGGCGTGTGCATCTCCGACGGGTAGTGGGTGCCGTCCCCGGGGTCGTCGAAGGACATGGAGTCGCAGTCCAGGAACGTCACGAAGCCGTCCCGGTCGACGACGATGTTCCGGGCCGAGAAGTCGCCGACGACGATGCCCTCGCTGTGCAGCCGGACCGTCAGATAGGCGAGGTTCCAGGCGACGCCCAGCAGGAAGCGCCAGTCGAGCTCAGGACGGAACCACTCGGCCCTGCTGCGCCGGTCGAACAGCGCCGCGAGCGGCACGTGCGCCGGCTGGGCGAAGCGCTGCATGGCGTACCCCACGACGGCGCCCTCGGCGTCCCGGACGAGCGCCGCCGGCCAGGCCAGTTCGGGGGCCTGACGGCCGTCGGTGGCCCGGCCGGTCAGCGGCGACATCCGGATCATGCCGGCCAGCCTGCGCTGCTGCTCCGGGCCGGGCGGCTCGTGGTAGATCTTCACCACCCGCTCCGGCCGGCCGACGACGGCGTGGACGGCGGCCTGCCCGCCGCTGGCGAGCGGCTCCTTCTCCAGCGGGGTGGGCTCACCTTCGATGTAGACCTGGTCCATCAGCTTCTGACCGCCCTGACGAGGGTCTTGTCGTCGGCGTTGTCCGCGGCCAGCCGCCGCGAGTGCAGCAGCCGGGTCAGTTCGGCCTCCTCCTCGTCGTCGGGGACGTCCGGCCGCTCCATCGCACCGAGCACCTTGGAGACGAAGGTGTGCTTCGCGCGCCGGTTGTCGTTGCCGGGGGACTCCACGGCGGCCTGGGTGAGCCCGTCGGTCGACAGCAGGATCCCGGTGATGCCGTCGTCGAGGACGCAGGCCGTCTCCAGCCGTTCGGCGGCGTCGTCGGAGGTCACGAAGAAGGCCTCGTTGCTGTACTCGCTGACCGGGGCCGGCTGGGGCAGCAGATGGAACAGGGGCTGCCCGTCGGAGGTCCCGGCGCGCAGCATCGCGAACCCGTCGCCGACGCTGAGGTAGCCGAGCCAGTGCCGCGTGCGCACGACGACGGTCAGGGTGGTCGCGTAGTCGTCGTGCCGCGGCCCGGTGAACTGAAGGAACTCGGCCCTCAGGAGCCTGAACCGGTCCCGCAGGAACGGGCGCACGTCGTCGGGCTCCCTGGGCAGCGAGGGCGTGGCAAGGAACGCCGAGGGGGCGAGCCTCACCGCCAGTCGGGCGCCCTCACGGGACATCGGGCGGCTGCCGGCCCCGTCCGCCACGGCGAGCAGGAAGGTGTCGGGGCCGGGTTGGTGGCAGACGAAGGCGTCCTGGCAGGGGAGGTTGTCGCTGCGGTGCCGGTGGCCGGGCACGCTCAGCCCGTGCAGCCGCCACTCCGGGGGGTGCGTCATGCCGCTCACCCGTTGTTCCACGCGGACCGCTGACTGGTGAAACGGGCGAAGATCTTCTCGTAGATCTCCTCGCCGTCCCCCTTGTCCTGCGCGCCGGCGCTCGCCGACATCATCTGGAGCACCTGACGGAAGGGGAATCCCTGGAGCCGGGCGTAGTACTTCGGCGCGATGGCCCGCAGCACCTCCTCGCCGCGCGGGGTGATCCCGCCGACGCCGATCGCGAACAGCCGGAACTTCTTGCGCCGTTGCTGTTCGGCGAGGAGCGGCACCACCTCCTTCCAGTCGTCGGTCAGGTGGCCCTCTCTCGTGGTGGGCTGGCCGTCGGTGATCAGGCAGATCTGCGGCCGGTAGTACTGGTGACCGGCCTGCCGCAGCGCCGACTTGCGGGCCGCCACCAGCCGTACGGCCGTGCGCAGGGCGTCCGTCATCAGGGTGACGCCGCCGGCCTGGAGCAGCGGAGGCCGGAACGAGTGCGCCGCGACGAAGGCGTCCGGGTCGGCCGCGTCGGGCAGCACGGTGGCGCCCCGCCAGGCGCACACCTCACGCCCGCCGAAGGTGATGAGGGCGACCTCGACGCTGTGGGCGAGGTTGACGTCGGTGCCCAGATCGCGCACCCATTCCTGCAACGCGCTGTTGAGCATCGTGATGGGCGCGTCGGCCATGGACATCGAGGTGTCCAGGCACAGCACCAGCGGCTGCCGCTGGGCGTTGCCGTCGGGCACGATGTCGTCGTAGTAGAGCGGAACACTGCGCGAACGCTCGTCGTGCATGGAAGTACCTCTGTGGGTCGCTGTCGCCGGGGGTGCGGTTGCTGACGTTCAGTCAGACGTGGTGCGCATCAGATCGTCGTCGGGCGCGGCGGGATGCGCGGTCAGTCCGCCGGCGCCGTCCTGGACGACGCGCACAGGCCGCCCGGGCGGCGGGGGTTCGCCCGGGCCGCCCCAACCGGCCCGGTACAGCAGGCCGTCGACGTCCACGTAGCCCTGCGGCCGCAGGCCGGTGCGGACCACGCCGGACCGGTACGCGGCGGCCGGGCCGGGCATCGTGGGCAGTTCGGCGGACCGCGGCGTCACCGCCTGCGGTGTCATGGCCCTTTGCACCCGCGGCGGTTGTGCGGGGGGACGGTCCGCTGCCGCTGTCGGCGTGTCCGGGACGGTCGCCGGCTGCCGGTGCGGGTCAGGGTGGGCGGGTTCCGGTCGCGGAGCGGACCGTTGCGCGCGGGCGGTCGTCTCCGATGCCCGTGCGGTCGGCTCCCGGCCCGGGGGTGTCTCCGGTGGCCGTGGGGTCCGCCCCGGGCGGGCGGTGGACTGCCGCCGTCGCGAGGTCGGCTCCCGACGGGAGGCCGACGGGGCCGGCGACCGGCGGCGGTGCGCCGCCTCCGTCGCCCCTCCGGTCCTGCGGACCATGAGGCCCAGCGTGGTCACCAGGCAGAGGAGAACCGCGCCGACGACGAGGAGCACGGCGAACGAGTCACCCGACGCGTCGTCCTGGGCCTCCACGTCCGCAGGGGGCACACCGCCGGCCCCGCCGCCGTCCGACGGGTTCGCACCGGGATCGGCGGGGGCGGTGGAACGCGCCGGTCCCGCGGTGAACACGGAGGTGCGCGCGTCCTGGGCCAGCCCGCGCCGCACGAGGTCGCCGCCGCTGAGGGGCCGGCTGCGGACGGTGTCGCAGAAGCGGCCGGGCGGGCAGCCGTTGAGGTCCGTCAGACGCCGGTGCTCGGCCACGCCCAGCGGGCTGATCGAGCTGTGCTCGCCGACGATCCGGTGCGAGGCGAGGGCGAGCAGGAGAGTGCCGCCGGAGCCGGTGCTGACGCCGTCGGGCACGATCACGACGAGTTTGTCGCGCAGCTTCTCGACCGCGTCCGCGACGGCGTCGAGTCCGGGCTCCCCGCCCAGGGACTGGGGCGCCGAGACGGTGACGACGATGGAGCGTTCACCGCCGGCGGCGGCGTTCCCCCAGCACCGCATCGACCGGGTGAAGTCGGTGTGGGCGCATCCGCTCGCCGCGCGGGTGGTCGCGGTGACGGACGGCGGCGGAGGCTCCGGCTGCATCGCGCCGGACCGCGTCGCGAGGCCGAGGACCAGCGACGGGACGAGCAGCGCGGCGCACAGCAGCAGCCGGCGGACGACGAACCGGGCCCGCCCTCGGCGCGGGGCCGGGCGGGAGCGGCGCGGCGGCGTACGGCGGGATCGGCCCGCGGGCGTGCTGCGGGAGGGGTGCGGCGTGGGTGCGGGACGCGTCACAGGCGGAAGACCTCGCGGCATCGGGCGAACATGGTCACGGCCTGGTCGATCCAGCCGGACGCGACGGCGTCGAAGTCCTCCTGGCTCAGCCGGCACGACAGGGGCAGGGTGCACACGCCTCCCAAGTGCGGCCGTGTGCCGCGGACGTTCCACACGGACAGGGTCGGCGTCAGCTGCTCGGTGTTCCAGGCGTTGGCCGCGGCGGCGCCGCGCGCCAGCTCGCCCGGGGCCAGGCCGCGGCCGTTGGTCATGAACGCCACCAGGAAGCGGCGGGAGGTGGTCAGCCGGACCTCCAGCTCGTCGGCTCCCGCCGGGCGGTGGGTCATGCTGAGCGTCATGTGCGTGGGCTCCTCGCGTACGTCCATCCCGCTCGCCGAGGCCCAGCCGGCGGCCAGGCGGCTCCACTCGGCGTCGAGGAGAAGGGGGGCGGTGCGGGCGTCGGGCTCAGCAGACATGGCCGGCCGCCTCCAGGAGCAGGGCGTCCGTCAGCCCGTCCGCCAGCACGGCGTGCGCGTTGCGGGCGAGGTCCAGGTCGGTGTGCCGGGGCTGCGGCTGCCACAGCGTCGGGGCGCACGGCCCCGCCGCGGGGATCGTCTCGGACAGCGCTCCCGGGGGCGCCGAGGGCGGCGCAGGCGGCGCCGACGTCGGGCGGACGCCGGCCGGGACGCCGGGGCCGTCGGAGCGGCGGCCGAGCGCGTCGAGGAGCTCGGCCGGGGTGGGCCGTTGCGCCGGGCGCTTGGCCAGACAGGTGGTGACCAGGGTGCGCAGCCCGTCCGGCAGCGACCGCACGTCGGGCGGGGCGTTCACGATGCGGTACAGCAGTTCGGCGTTGCTCCCCGCGCCGAAAGGACTGCGCTCGCCGGCCGCGAAGGCGAGGACCAGCCCGAGGGCGAAGACGTCGCTCGCGGGGGTCGGCGCTCTGCCGGTGATCTGCTCCGGGGACATGAAGTGCGGGGTGCCCAGCACGGCGCCCGGATCGGTGAGCGAGGGAAGCGCCGGCACATGGGCGATGCCGAAGTCGATGACCCGTGGACCGGCCGTGTCCATCAGCACGTTGTGCGGTTTGAGGTCGCGGTGGACGATCCCGGCGGCGTGGATGTCGAGCAGCGCCTCGGCCAGTCCGGCCCCCAGCCGCCTCGTCTCCCGGGCGGTGAGCGGGCCGTTCGCCCGGACGGCCTCCCACAGGGAGGGGCCGGAGACGAAGACGGTGGCCAGCCAGGGCTCGTCGCAGTCGGTGTCGGCGTTCACCACCGGCGCGGTGTACGCGCCGTTGACCGCCCGGGCGGCGGCCACCTCACGGGCGAAGCGCTTACGGAAAACGGGCTGCCTGGCGAGTTCGGGACGGACCACTTTCACGGCCACCGGCCGGCCGCCCGGACTGTGCGCCAGATATACGGAACCCATGCCGCCCTGGCCGAGGAATCGCGCCACCTGATACGGGCCGACACGCGTCGGAATCGTTCTCTGGTCCACAGATGTTCGGCCCCCCGAAAAGTGTTCACACCTGAATTCCGCGTCGTCGCAGGTGAATTGACGGACGGGGTGGTGAATACCGATCCACCGTAGCGGCGTTGGCCGAATCGATACCCCCGCGATACGAAAAGAAGGAAAGGGAGAGGGGGGCGTGCGGGGGTGCGGGGGAGCGCACTCGCCGGGGACGCGACAGCCCCCTCCGGGCAGGCCTGGAACGGGCAACACCGCCCAGGGGCGCATGAATCGAGGGATGAGCCCTGTATGCGCCCCCGGCCGCCCGGGGAGAATCCCTCCGTCCGCGATCAAGCGGCGGCCACACACCGGGTGCGCGGCCGCCGACGTACAGGGAAGGCAGGTCGGTCGTCGTGTGGTTGCGTCTTCCCACCTCCGTGTCCGAAGCCCAGGAGTTCCTGGCGGCCGGGGCCGTGCCGATAGGCGGGGCCTCCCTCGTGTGGGCGACCTGGCAGCGGGACGGCTTCCCGCAGCAGGCCATGTCGCTGCGCGAGGTGCCGGAGGCCAACGTGGTCGGACGGGGGACGCTGGGCGCGGCGGTGGTGCTGAGCCGGATCGGCGAGGACGTGCCGGAGGTGCTGCGCAGGGCCGCGGCCACGGTGGGCACCGGGGCCGTGCGGCGGACGGCGACGGTCGGCGGCAACATCGTCGGCAGCACGCTGCGCTGTCTGCTGCCCGCGGCGCTCGTCCTGGACGCCCGGGCCACCGTGCTGGAACCCGACCGGGTGTACGAGACCGACCTCGCCGAGGTCGTGGCCAAGCGGCCCCTCCTGCTGGACCTCAAGTGGGACGAGCCCGCGGTCAGCGGCTACCGCAAGCTCGCCGGCGAGGCGGGCGGCCCGCCGCCGTTCGTCGTGGCGGCCGCCGTGCACACCGACGCCGAAGGCGGACGACGCCTGCGGGTCGCCGTCCGCGACGGCTACGAGGTCCTGAGCGAGACCACCCCCTGCCGCTCCACACCCGAGGACACCGTCACCGCCCTGCGCCGCACGGACCTGGGCGCCCTGGCCCCGCTCGCCTGGGCGACGGTGAGCGACCAGGTCACCGACATCCTCACCCGCCCGCAGAGGACCTGAGCCCGGCCGGCAACGAGCCGCCCCGCTCCCGGCGTTGTCAGTGGCAGTTGGTACAACTGCGATCACCACACCACGCACCCTCGTCCTCCACAGGAGCGGCCGTATGACCATCGGTGACCACCTCTCGGAGCTGTACCGGCTGCCCGCCCACACGTTCCCCGGCCCCGACGCCGGCGGGCTGCCCGAGGCGGACGCGGTCGCCTGGCGGATCACCAGCGACGTGTACGACGCCGACGAGGACTGGACGGCCGCGTTCGCCCGCTTCTGCGCGGCCGTCGACACCACGCGCGTGCGCGCCCTGATCGTGGGCGCCTGGCAGGAGGCCTACGACACCGAGCCGACCGCCGTCCTCGAGGCGCTGCTCGCCGCCCGCGACCGGTTCCCCGCGCTACGGGCGCTGTTCGTCGGCGACATGGTCTCGGAGGAGTGCGAGATCTCCTGGATCAACCAGACCGACGTCACGCCGCTGCTCGACGCCTTCCCCGAACTGGCCGAGTTCGGCGTCCGGGGCGGCTCGGAGCTGCGCTTCCCGCCCGTCAAGCACACCGGACTGCGCAAGCTGGTCATACAGACCGGCGGCCTGCCCGCCGGCGTCGTGCGCGGCGTCGGCGCGAGCGAACTGCCCGCGCTGGAGCACCTGGACCTGTGGCTCGGCACCGCCGAGTACGGCGGCGACAGCGAGGCGGCCGACCTGGATCCGATCCTGTCCGGCGACCGGCTGCCGCGGCTGCGCCACCTGGCCCTCCGCAACAGCGAGATGCAGGACGCCGTCGCCGCGGCCGTCGCCGTCGCGCCGGTGGTGGCCCGGCTGGAGGTCCTGGACCTGTCCATGGGCGTCCTGACCGATGAGGGCGCCACCGCCCTCCTGGCCGGCCGGCCGCTCACCCACCTCAGGAAACTCGACCTGCACCACCACTACATCAGCGAGCCCCTCCAGGAGCGGATCCGGCAGGCCCTGACGCCCGAAGGCGTCGAGGTCGACCTCGACCGGCAGGACGCCGAAGACGACGAGGACGACGACGGCACGGTGTGGCGCTTCGTCGCAGTGGGGGAGTGAACCCGTCCACCGTGCGCCGCGGCACGGCCGACATGTCCGCCCCGGCCGGCGGGGCGCCCCGCTTCGCCGTCGTCGGCAACCCCGAGAACCGCCGCGTCACCCTCTTCGCCGACGCGGTGCGCGCAGCCGGCCTGCCCGATCCGCGGATCGTGGCCTGGACGGACGTACTGCGCGACGGCGGGGCGCGGTTCGACGCCGGGGAGACCGTCCGGATCGACTCGCCGGGCGAGAACGCCGACGTCGACCGGCAGTGGCGCGGCACATCCGATCCCACCCGGGTCGAGGGCTCCGCCCGCTGGTACGCCGGGTTCACCGCGGCGCTGCGCGGTCTGCGCGGCGGCGTCCGGCTCGACGACCCCGGCGAACTCGCCGTGCTGTTCGACAAACGCCGCTGTCATGCCGTCCTGGACGCGGCGGACGTGCCGGTGCCCGCCTCGCCGACCTCGGGCCCCGGGACCGCGCCCGTGCGGGGCTGGGACGACGTGCGGGCCCTGATGCGGGAGCACCGTATGCCCCGGCTCTTCGTCAAGCCCGCGCACGGATCGTCCGCCTCCGGCGTGCTCGCCGTGGAATCGGGCGGCGCCGGCCGGATCCGGGCCACCACGTCCGTGGAACTCGCCCCGGACGGCAGCCTGTACAACTCCCTCAAAGTGCGCCGCTACGCACGGGAGCGGGACGTCGCCGCGATCGTCGACGCGCTCGCCCCGGACGGGCTGCACCTGGAACGCTGGCTGCCGAAAGCCTCCCAGGCGGGCCGTGCCGCCGACCTCAGGGTCGTCGTCGTGGCCGGCCGGGCGACTCACGCCGTGGTCCGCACCAGCCGCTCGCCGATGACCAACCTCCACCTCGGCGGCAGCCGGGGCGACCTCGACGCGGCCCGGCGGGCCGTCGAGGCGGCGGGCGGGAGCTGGCCGGACCTGCTCGGCGTGTGCGAGCGGGCCGCCGCCTGCTTCCCCCGCACCCTCTGCGTCGGCGTCGACCTGCTCCCCGCGATCGGCTGGCGCAGGGCCGCCGTCGGCGAGGTCAACGCCTTCGGCGACCTCCTGCCCCGCCTCACCGGCCTGCCCGGCAGCGGCGCCGAGGGCCTCGACACCTACGCCGCCCAGATCGCCGCCGTACTGCGTGACCGGCACAGAACAGGACCCACCCATGCCTGAGCCCGATCTGCCCGACCTGCCCGGCGAGCCCGACATGAACGACGTCGTCGGCAGCCACGACCTCCTCCTGGTCACCCTCGACACCCTGCGCCACGACGTGGCCGCCGAGCTGGCGGAAGCCGGCCGCATCCCGAACCTCGCCCGTCATCTGCCCGGCGGCCGCTGGGAGAAGCGGCACGCCCCGGGAAGCTTCACCTACGCCTCGCACCAGGCGATTTTCGCGGGCTTCCTGCCGACCCCGGCCGTCCCCGGACCCCACCCGCGGCTGTTCGCGGCGAAGTTCGCGGGCAGCGAGACCACCGCGAGCGGCACCTTCGTCTTCGACACCCCCGACCTCGTCTCCGGCCTGGCCGAAGCGGGCTACCACACCGTCTGCATCGGGGGCGTGGGCTTCTTCAACCGGCAGGGTCCGCTCGGCTCGGTGCTGCCCGGCCTCTTCCACGACTCCCACTGGGAACCGGAGTTCGGCGTCACCTCGCCCCACTCCTTCGAGAACCAGATCGCCCGAGCCGAACAGGTCGTCCGCGACCTCCCCGCCGAACAGCGGCTGTTCCTCTTCGTGAACGTCTCCGCCTTGCACCAGCCGAACTGGTTCCACCTGCCCGGCGCGACCCGCGAGGCCGGCGACAGCCGGGCCACCCACGCCGCCGCGCTGGAATACGTCGACCGGCACATCGGCCGGCTGTTCGCCGCCGCGAGCAGCAGACGGCGCTGCTTCGCGATCGTCTGCTCCGACCACGGCACCGCCTACGGCGACGACGGCTACACCGGCCACCGCCTCGGCCATGAGTCGGTGTGGACCGTGCCGTACACCCACTTCTTCCTCGACCGAGCCGAGGCCGCACGATGACCACCGCCCAACTCGCCGGCCCCTACCAGCACTACGTGTACGCCTATCCCCACAAGACCGCGTACCGCAGGCTGATCGACCGCCCCCGCCTGCGGGACCTGTGGGCGGCCGAACCCAAGGACGCCCTCTCCCTCTATCTGCACATCCCGTTCTGCGAGGTCCGCTGCGGTTTCTGCAACCTCTTCACCCGCATCGGCGCTCCCGAAGGCCTGACCGGCGCATACCTCGACGCGCTCGAACGGCAGGCCGGCGCCGTACGGGAGGCGCTGGGGGAGGACGACGAGGTCCGCTTCGCCACGGCCGCCTTCGGCGGCGGCACCCCCACCTTTCTCACCGCCGCCGAACTGACCCGGCTGTGCGACATCGCCGAGCACCGCATGGGCGCAGACCTGCGGGCGGTTCCCCTCTCGGTGGAGGCCTCGCCCGCCACGGCCACCGCCGACCGGCTCGGCGTCCTGGCCGAGCGCGGCGCCACCCGGCTCAGCCTGGGCGTCCAGAGCTTCGTCGACGCCGAGGCCCGGGCCGCCGTACGCCCGCAGCGCCGCGCCGACGTCGAGGCGGCGCTCGCCCGTGTCCGCGAATCCCGCATACCGGTCCTCAACATCGACCTCATCTACGGCATCGACGGCCAGACGGAGCAGACCTGGCGGCACTCCCTCGACGCCGCCCTCGCCTGGCGCCCCGAGGAGCTGTACCTGTATCCCCTCTACGTCCGCCCCCTCACCGGTCTCGACCGCCGCCGCACCGGCCCCGATTCCGCCTGGGACGAGCAGCGGCTGCGCCTGTACCGGGCCGGCCGCGACCACCTCCTCGCGCACGGCTACACCCAGCAGTCCATGCGCATGTTCCGCCGGGCCGACGCCCCGCACCAGGGCGCGGACGACTACGCCTGCCAGACGGACGGCATGATCGGCCTCGGCTGCGGCGCCCGCTCCTACACCGCCGGCCTGCACTACTCCTTCGACTACGCCGTCGGCATGCACGAGATCCGCGCGATCGTCGACGACTACGTCGCGCGGCCGGCCGCCGACTTCGCCCGCGCCGAGTACGGCCGGCGCATGGACGGGGACGAGTCCCGCCGCCGCCATCTCCTGCAGTCCCTCCTCCAGGCCGACGGCCTGCCCTTGGAGGACTACCGGGCCCGCTTCGGCAGCGACCCCGCGGGCGACTTCGGCCCCGAACTGGCCCGCCTCGGCGACCGGGGCTGGCTCGCGGACGACGCCCCGGACGCCCTGCGGCTCACCCCCGAAGGCCTCGCCCACTCCGACGCCGTCGGCCCCGCCCTGTTCTCCCAGGCCGTGCGCGCCGCGATGACCGCCTACGACAGGAAGTGACCGGCCCGCCATGGACCTCACCCTCCTGTACCGCGGCCCTCTCGCGTCGTGCGACTACGACTGCCCCTACTGTCCGTTCGCCAAGCGGCGCGACACCGGCGACCAGCTCCGCGCCGACCGCGCCGCCCTCGAACGGTTCGCACGATGGGCCGCGGACCAGAGCGGCGACCGGCTGTCGGTCCTTTTCACCCCGTGGGGCGAGGGTCTGGTCCGCTCCTGGTACCGGCGCACCCTTGCCGAGCTGTCCCACCAGCCGCACATCCGCCGGGTGGCGATCCAGACCAACCTCAGCTGCCGCACCGACTGGCTCGCAGAAGCCGACGCCGACACCCTGGCCCTGTGGTGCACCTACCACCCCGGCCAGACCCGCTACGACCGCTTCCTCGCCAAGTGCCGCGACCTGGGCGAACGCGGCGTCCGCTTCAGCGTCGGCGTCGTCGGCCTGCCCGAGCACCTCGACGAGGCCCGCAGGCTCCGCGCCGCCCTGCCCGAGCACGTCTACCTGTGGATCAACGCGGCCGAGGCACACACGTACACGGACGCCGAGGCCGACGCCTGGACCGCCCTGGACCCCCTGTTCCCGTACAGCCGCCATCCGCACACCAGCGCCGGCCTGCCCTGCCGCACCGGCGAGAGCGTGATCTCGGTCGACGGCGACGGCGCCGTCCGCCGCTGTCACTTCGTGCGCACCCCGCTCGGCAACCTCTACGACGGCACCTACCGCGCGGCCTTGCGCCCCCGCCCCTGCCCGCTCGCCGTCTGCGACTGCCACATCGGCTACGTCCACCTGGAGACGCTGCCGCTGTACGACGTCTTCGCGGGCGGCGTCCTGGAGCGCGTCCCGGCGGCCGTACCGCCGAGCGGCCCCGTCGATCTGCCGGGCCCCGGCGCGGCCGGAGCCCGGGAGGTTTGATTTCGTCCATTGTGTCTACCGGGGAGACATGACGCAGTCGACGCGGGAGACGGAACGGAAGTACGAGGTGCCGGACACCGGCGGCTTTCCGACGCTGGCCGCCCTGTCGCGTGAGGGCAAGGGCGCCGACGGCAAGAACAAGACCAAGGGCACGAGCAAGGACAAGGGCAAGAAGCGGGCCAGGGCCGAAAGCCCCGGCCTCTCGCTCGTCGACGGCGGCGCGCACGACCTGGACGCGGTGTACTACGACACCGACGACCTGCGGCTGGCCCGCTCCGCCGCGACCCTGCGCCGCCGCACCGGCGGCCCCGACGCCGGCTGGCACCTCAAGCTGCCGCTGCCCGGCGACGACCGGGACGAGATCCGCGCCCCCCTCCAGGACGGCGTCCCCGAGCGGCTGCGCGAGCTGGCGCTGTCCCGGACCCGCGGCGCCCGCCTCCAGCCCGTCGTACGCATCCGCTCCCGGCGCAGCGTGCGCGACCTCGTGGACGCCGACGGCACGGTCCTCGCGGAGGTCGCCCTGGACCGGGTGGACGCCGACTCGCTGCGCCCGGAGGGCGGCCACGCCTCCTGGGCGGAGCTCGAGGTCGAACTGGCGGCCGGTCACGGCGACCCCGCCCTGCTGGACCGCGTGGAGAACGCGCTCGGCGCCGAGGGCTTCACCCGCTCGGGGTCCGCGTCCAAACTGGCCCGCGCGCTGAGCGACACCGCCGCCGACGCGGCCGGCGGCTCCGGCCCGAAGAGCGCGCCACGTACCGCCTCCGGCCCCCGCCCGGGCACCGCCGGCGCGGAGTTCCACGCCTACTTCACCGAGCACGTCCGCGCCCTCGTCGACCTCGACCCGGCGGTACGGCGCGGCCTGCCCGACTCGGTGCACCGGATGCGGGTCGCCTGCCGCCGGCTGCGCAGCTGCCTGCGCTGCTACCGCTCCCTCGTCGACCGCGAGGTCACCGATCCCGTCCGGGCCGACCTGCGATGGCTCGGCGGCGAGCTGGGCGCCGAGCGCGACCAGGAGGTCCTGGCCCAGCGGCTGCGCGAGGGCGTGGACCGGCTGCCCGGCGAACTGGTCCTCGGCCCCGTCTCCGCCCGCCTCCAGGCCTGGGACGTCACGAAGGCCGCCGAGGCCCGCGAACGCAGCCTCGCCGCCCTGTCCTCACCCCGGTACGTCGCCCTCCTGGACACGCTGGACCGGATCGTCGCCGACCCGCCCCTGCGGGCCGGGGCCTCCAAGAAGGCGGCGAAGGCGCTGCCCAAGGCGCTCGGCAAGGAGTTCGACCGGCTCGCGGACCGGGTCGACCGGGCGCTGCGCACGCCCGCGGGCCCCGAGCGCGACGCCGCGCTCCACGAGGCCCGCAAGAAGGCCAAGCGCCTGCGCTACGCCGCCGAGGCGGCCCGTCCCGCCCTCGGCAAGCCGGCGAAGCGCCTGAGCAAGACCGTCAAGTCGGTGCAGAAGGCGCTCGGCGACCACCATGACGGCGTGGTCGCGCGCGACGCCCTGCGCCGCCACGCGGTGGCCGCCCACGCCGCCGGTGAACCCGGCTTCACCTGGGGTCTGCTGTACGGCCGGGAGCAGGCCGCGGCGGAGGCCCGCGAGGAGAGCCTGCCGGAGCTGTGGCGCGCGGCCGCCCGCGCCCGCCCGCGCAAGGCCTGACCCGCCACGACCCGCGCCCGCATCGTGAGGGACACGGTGCGGGCGCGGGTCGTTCAGGGCGCTGCGGGCGCGCGGGTCAGGAGGCGTTCGTGCCCTTCGCCGAAGCGGTCACGTCCGTGACCTTCCAGCGCTGGTTGGCGCCGGAGTTGGGCTGCCAGGTGGTCACGGCGGCGCCTTCGTCGGTGGCCTGCCCGCCGACCTCGAGGACACGGCTGCTCGCCGGGTTCACCAGGGTCCAGGTGCCGTCGCCGGTGGTGGACAGGATCCACTCGGTGGCCGCGTCGCGCACACCGGTGTCGGGCTCGACCACCGGCACGTTGCCCCGGACGGCGAGGCGCTTGCCCTGCGCCGGGTTGGCGAACACGTACCGCTGACGGGCGCCGTCGGTGGCGCCGTAGCGGGCGTCCAGCCGCCACTGCTGCGCGGCGGAGCCGTTGGCCGTGCCGATGACCAGGGAGGTGCCGTCGGGCGCGACGGTGACCGCCTTGCCGCTCTGGACGCCGGTCAGGGTGTAGGTGCGGCCCTCGCGGACCACCGGGGCGTCCTTCGCGGCGTCGGACACGCCGGTGACGGCGAAGGAGGTCACCGACTGGGCCGGCACGGTGAAGGAGGCCTTGCCGTCGCTGACCTCGACCGGGGCCTTCTCCTGGAGCTTGCCGTCGGCGCTGGTGACGACCGGGGTGACGGTCGCCCCGTCCCTGATCTTGCGGAACTTCGACAGGTCGATGGTGACCGTGCGGGCCTCGGCGGTGCTGTTGACGTGGACGAGCGACAGGCCCTTGCCGTCCGCGGTCACGGCGGCGGCGCTGGAGGTGTCGTCGACCTTGATCAGCCGGTCGCCGGGCTTGATGAAGTGGGTGAAGTTGCGGGCGGTGTCGAACTTGGTGTTCGTGTGGATGGGGCAGCTCTGCAGCGTGTCCTTCGAGGTGCAGCTGAACGGGAGCTGGATGGAACCCCAGTTGCCGCCCTTGGCGGACTCGCCGCCCGGCTTCATGTTGTCGTAGTCCTCGACCGGCTGCCAGAACACCCAGGCGCTGGGCTCCAGTTCACGCAGGTCGTTGACGATCTGCTGGGCCAGGCCGAGGCCCGGGCGCATGTCGGTGAAGCTCTGCCCGTCGCCCCAGTCGCCCTCGACCTCGCTCATCCACAGCGTCTTGCCGGCGGCCTTGGCCTGGTCGCGCACGGTGGTGCGCTGCCCGGTGCCGTAGGTGTGGACGTTCATCTGGTCGACCAGGTCGCGCGACGCCTGGGAGTAGGAGTTCCAGTTCTGCGCGAAGATGCCGGGGTTGGTCTCGTCCATGGCCGAGATCCGCGCGTTGGTCTTCACCTTCTTCAGCGCCGGGTCCAGCGCGGCGAGGACCTTCTGCTGGAGCCCGGGCCCGATGTGGGCGCCCTCCTGACGGCCGCCGACGGGCCGGCCGTCCGCGCCCAGCCGGGTGCCCCAGTAGGTGGTGTTCGGCTCGTTGAACGGGTCGACGGTCTTGACCTTGATGCCGTGCGCCCGCTCCAGCCGCTTGGTCGCGCCGGCCATGTAGGCGGCGAAGTCGTCGACCGACTCGGTCTTCAACTGATCGGCGCCCGAGTCGAATCCGCCGGAGACGTAGCCGCTGACCGTCATGAACCAGGGCGGCGAGTTGCTGAACGTCTCCCAGTGGGTGATGTCCTTCTTGATGCGGTCCACCCACCAGCGCTGGGTGGCGTCCGCGTCGGCGTTCCAGTCGGCCGGGTCGTCGGCGCTCCACCAGTCGGTGTCCTCGCGGGTGGTGCCCGCGGGGGCCTTCCACCAGCCCTCGACGGCGCCGCCGGCGCGCAGATAGTCCCTGACGTCGGGGGCGTTGCCGCCGCCGACGTTGTAGCGGGCGATGTTCAGCGCGAGGCCGTCGTCGTCGAAGAGGAGCTTCGCCAGCTTCTCGCGGATCGCCGGCGGGTAGTCGCCGGTGGCGTTGGCGAACCAGACCAGGCTGGTGCCCCAGCCCTCGAACCTCTCCTGCTGGTACGACGGGTCCGGCCGAACGGTGACCGACGAGGCGGCCTCGGCCTGCGCGGGGACGCTGAGCAGGGCGGCCCCGGTGGCCAGGGCGGTCAGTGCCGCGGCCCCGAGGGACCGTCTGCTGCGGATACGGCGTGCCATCTGTGCTCCCAACTGCGGTGCGGTCGCTGCGTGGGCCCCTCCCGCCGCCAGAGCGGGAGGGGATGGCCCCCGGCGCGGACACGGAGGCCGTGCCCACGCCGAGGAGTCATGGAGGTGGTGCGGGTGCTGCGAGGTGGTGCGGGCGCGTTCGCGCTCAGCCAGCGGGCCGGCGCAGTACGGCGACCTCGCGCGGCCCCAGGACGAGCGCGCCGCCCTCGTCGCGGGCGCCGAGCAGGACCTCGCCGTCCAGAGCGGTCACCGGCACCGCGGCGTCGGTGCGGTTGACCAGGAACAGGAAGCGCTCCGAGGCGTTTCGGCGGACGGTCAGCTCGACCCGTCCGCGGAGCTCGGCCGGCAGTTCGCTGCGCACCCCGGCCGGCTCCAGCAGCCGCGGCAGCAGCGGGACGAGCCCGTCGACGCCGAGGCGGGTGGAGACGTAGGAGGCGGAGCCCCGCTCCGTGACCCGGCGGGTGACGGCGGGCCGGCCGGCGTGCGTGCCCGTGCGGTAGCGGACGAGGACCTCGGTGTCGTCGTCGGCGACGTCGACCTGGTCGGTCCACAGAGTGCCGGTGCCGCCGTCGTCCAGCTCCACGCTCTGCCCGTCGAGCAGCGGCCCGAACTCCTCGACGCGGATGCCGAGCAGCTCGCGCAGGGCGCCCGGGTAACCGCCCAGCCAGACATGGTCGTTCTGGTCGACGACGCCGGAGAAGTAGGTGGTGACGAGGTGACCGCCCTGCTCGGCGTACCGGGTCAGCTCCTTGGCGAGCTCGGCGGGCACCATGTGCAGCACGGGGGCGATCAGCACCTGGTGCCGGGAGAGGTCGGCGCGGGTGGTGACGAGGTCGGCGCGGACGCCCAGGGCGAGCAGCGCCGAGTACCAGTCGAGCGCCTCCTGCCGGTAGTCGAGCAGCGCGGTGGGGTGGGAGTCCTGCTCGCTCGCCCACCACGACTCCCAGTCGTAGAGGATGCCGACGGCGGCGCACTCCCGCTCCGAACCGGCCACGGGGGCCAGGGACTTGAGGGTGGCGCCGAGGTCACGCACCGCGCGGAAGAGGTCGCTGTCGGGGCCGGCGTGCGGAACCATCGCCGAGTGGTACTTCTCCGCGCCGGCCGCGGACTGCCGCCACTGGAAGAAGCACACCGCGTCCGCGCCGTGCGCCACGTGCAGCAGCGAGTCGCGGGCCAGATCGCCGGGCCGCTTCGCCACGTTGACGTGCTGCCAGTTGACGGCGCTGGTGGAGTGCTCCATCAGGAACCAGGGCCGGCCGCCCGCGATGCCGCTGACCAGGTTCGCGGAGAAGGACAGCTCGTCGCGGTCCTGCGGGCCGGGGTGGACGTAGTGGTCGTTGGAGACGAAGTCGATCTCGTCGGCCCACTCCGGGTAGTTCATGCCCTTGGTGCCGCCCATCACCATGAAGTTGGTGGTGATCGGCACGTCCGGGGTGATCTCGCGGAGGATGTCCCGCTCGGCGCGCAGATGGTCCTTGAGCGCGTCGGAGGAGAACCGCTTGAAGTCCAGCTGCTGGGTCGGGTTGGGGTGCGAGGCGGCGAGCCGCGGCGGCAGGATCTGCTCCCAGTCACTGTAGCGCTGCGACCAGAACGCCGTCCCCCAGGCGTGGTTGAGGGCGTCGAGGGTGCCGTAGCGGGCGCGCAGCCAGGTCCGGAAGGCGCGGGCCGCGTCGTCGGAGAAGTCGTAGACGTTGTGGCAGCCCAGCTCGTTGGAGACGTGCCAGGCGACCAGCGCCGGATGGTCCTTGTAGCGGTTCGCCATCTCGCGGACCAGGCGCAGGGCGTGCTCGCGGAAGACGGGCGAGGTCGGCCGCCAGTGCTGGCGCGCCCCCGGCCACAGCGTCTCGCCGTTCGCCGTCACCGGCAGGATCTCCGGGTGGGCGGCGGTCAGCCAGGGCGGCGGGGAGGCGGTGGCGGTGGCCAGGTCGACGCCGATGCCGCCCGCGTGCAGCAAGTCCATGACCTCGTCAAGCCAGCCGAAGTCCCACTCCTCGGGGCCCGGCTGAAGGCGCGCCCAGGAGAAGATCGCGACGGACACGACGGTGACGCCGGCCTCGCGCATCAGCCGGACGTCCTCCTCCCACACGTCCCGGGGCCACTGCTCGGGGTTGTAGTCGGCGCCGTAGGCCAGACGCGGGGCGGGGTCACCGTCCGCCCCGCGCAGCATGCGGGACTGGAGGGTGGAGATCATGGCGGTCCTTCCGGATGGGGGTGCGCGGGGGCGGCGCGGCCGACGTGCCGCGCCGCCCGGCGGACTTGCGTGCCGAGGGCTACTCGACGGTGAAGCCCTGCTCCTTGCCGTACTTGACGGAGGCGTCCTGCCAGGCCTTCAGACCGTCCGTCAGCTTCTTGCCGCCGACGTAGGCCTTGCCGACGGTGTCGTTGAAGATCGAGTTGGCGTACTGCTGGAAGGGCAGGTACGACCAGTCGCTCGCGACGTTGGCCGCGGACTCGGCGAAGATCTTGTTCGCCTCCTGGCCGCCGAAGTAGTCGAACTTGGTCGACTGGAACTCGGTGGACTGCAGCTCCGCGGTGGTCGCCGGGAAGGCGCCCTGCTTGACGCGGGTCTTCACGCCGTCACCGGCGTTGGCGTACTCGGCGAAGGCGTAGGCGAGTTCCTTGTTCTTGCCCAGCGTGGGCAGCGTCAGCGAGCTGCCGCCGTTCTCCGCGCTCGCCTTGTCGCCCTTGGTCCAGGCCGGCATGGGGGCCGCGCGCCAGTCGCCCTTGGCGTTCGGGACGCCGGTGACGAAGTTGGCGGGCATCCAGGCGCCGGAGGCCAGGGTGGCGATGGTGCCGTCGCCGAGGCCCTTGTACCAGTCGTCGGTCCAGCCGTTGACGGGCGCGAGGAGCTTCTCGTCGAGGAGCTTCTGCCAGGTGTCCGTGTACTTCTTGGCGCCCGCGTCGGCGAAGTCGACCTTCACCTTGGTGCCGTCGACCTTGTAGGGGCGCGAACCGGCCTGCCACAGCATGCTGGTGGTGAAGCCGGCGTCGCCCGCGTCGTTGGCGATGTAGACCTTGGGGTCGGCCTTGTGCAGCTTGCGGGCGGCCTCGACGTACTCGTCCCAGGTGGTCGGGACGGCGATCTTGTACTTGTCGAAGACCTTCTTGTTGTAGAACAGCGCCATGGGGCCGGAGTCCATCGGCAGGCCGTATACGGCGTCGCCCTCGCTGACCGCGTTCCACGGGCCCGGGGTGTACTTGGAGGCGAGCTTGTCCGCGCCGAACGGCTTGAGGTCGGTCAGGCCCTTGGTGAGGGAGTACTGGCTCACCGCGAAGTACTCGACCTGGGCGATGTCGGGCACGCCCTTCTCGGCCGAGATCGCGTTCGACAGCGCGGTGTAGTGCTTGTCGCCGGACCGCTCGCTGACCAGGTTGATCTTGACCTTGGGGTACTTCTTCTGGAAGTCGGCGGCGACCGTCTTCAGCGTGGGCTCCCAGGCCCACACCGTCACCGTGCCGCCCTTCTCCAGGGCGGCCTTGACGTCGCCGGCGGAGACCGCCTTCTGGTCCGAGCTGTCGTCGGAGCCGCCGCAGGCGGTGGCGCCCAGGGCGAGCGTGGAGAGGAGAGCGAGGCCACGCAGCGCGCGGCTGGTCCTTCTGTGCATGGAGGTGCTTCCGCTTCTTGGTGGTGGGTGAGGGTGTGAGGGTGAAGTGCGTGGGAGGCAGTGGTGCGCCATGGGGGGCTCAGGGGCGGCCGCCGGGCCGCGGGGTCACTCCTTGACGCTTCCGGCGGCCAGACCGGACTGCCAGTACTTCTGCAGCAGCAGGAAGGCGGCGATCAGCGGCAGGATGGTGAGCAGCGAACCGGTGATCACCAGGTTGAAGATCACCTCGCCGCCGATGGTCTCGGCCTGCGCGTTCCAGGCGCTCAGCCCCAGGGTCAGCGGGTACCAGTCCGGGTCCTTGAGCATGATGAGCGGCAGGAAGTAGTTGTTCCAGGTGGCCACGGTCGTGAACAGCAGCACCGTCACGATGCCGGGGGCCAGCAGCGGCAGGGCGACCCGGAAGAACGTGCGGGCCTCGCCGGCCCCGTCGATGCGGGCGGCCTCCAGCAGTTCGGTCGGGATCGCCTCGGAGGCGAAGACCCACATCAGGTACAGGCCGAACGGGGACACCAGCGAGGGGATGATCACCGCCCACGGGGTGTCGGTGAGGCCCATCTTGCTGAACATCAGGAATGTGGGCACCGCGAGCGCCGTGCCGGGGACGGCGACCGCGCCGATGACGACGGCGAACACGCCGCGCTTCCCGGGGAAGTCGAACTTCGCCAGCGCGTAACCGCCCAGCACCGCGAGGAAGGTGGCGCCGCCCGCGCCGAGCACCACGTAGAGCAGGGTGTTGAGCAGCCAGCGGCCGAACACACCGTCGTCGTACGTGAACGTGTCGCGGATGTTGTCCCAGAGGGCGAAGTCGTCGCTGAACCACAGACCGCTGGAGTCGGCCAGACCCGCCTGCGTCTTGGTGGCGTTGACGGCCAGCCAGATCAGCGGCACCACGGTGTACAGGACGATCAGCGAGGTCAGCACCGTCAACAGGACGCTGCGGCGCGGCTTTTGGACGCTGTGCCGGCGCGGCCCGCGCAGCCGGGGGGCGGCCTTGGGGGCGTCGGTGGTCGCGACGGCCGGGGTGGGGGAGGCGGTGGTGAGAGGGCTGCTCATCGGGTCACGCTCCCTTGCGCATGCCGCGCAGCTGCACGACGTAGGCGATCACCATCGTGATGAGGCCCATGATGATGGCCACCGTCGCGGAGTAGTTGTGCTGCTGGCCGTTGAAGGACAGCGAGTACGTGTAGAAGTTCGGGGTGTAGTCCGTGGTGATGGCGTTGCGGGCCAGCGGGCGCAGGATGTTCGGCTCGTTGAAGAGCTGGAAGCTGCCGATGATCGAGAAGATCGTCGCGATGACGAGGGCGCCCCGGATCGCCGGCAGCTTGATCGCGGTGATCACGCGGATCTGCCCGGCGCCGTCGATCTCCGCGGCCTCGTACAGCGAGTGCGGGATGACGCGCAGCGCAGAGTAGAAGATCAGCATGTTGTAGCCGACGAACTCCCAGGTCACGATGTTGCCGATGGAGGCCAGCACCAGGTCGGGGGAGAGCGGGTCGGGCAGCGAGACGCCGAACGCCTCGTTGACGTCTCCCACCAGGCCGTACTTGGTGCCGTACATGAAGCCCCACATGAGGGTGGCGACCACGGCGGGCACCGCGTACGGAAGGAAGATCGTGATGCGGAAGAAGCTCTTGCCGTAGAGCCGCCCGCTGTCCAGCGCGAGGGCCACCAGCAGGGCGATGCCGAGCATGATCGGCACCTGGACGGCGAGGAAGAGCGCCACGCGGGCCAGGGAGTCCCAGAACTGGTGGTCCTTCAGGGCCTGGGTGTAGTTGTCCAGGCCGACGAAGGTGGTGCCGCCGATGAGCTGGTCGCGGAAGAGGCTGAGGTAGATCGAGTAACCGATCGGGGCCAGGAAGACCAGGGCGAACACGGCCACGAAGGGACCCAGGAACCCCCACCCCGCCCAGGAGCGTCGGTCCCGTCTCGCCGGGGGAGGAGCCGGCCGTGGTGCGGCGGCCGCCGGCGGTTGCAGCGTCGTCATGTCGTTCCTCGTTCGTCCCGTCCTGGAGCCCGCGGCGCCGCGCCGGCCTGCTGCGCGCACCGCCAGGATGTTTACGCAAACATCAGCGCCGCGAAAGGGGCGATCGCCTGTTATGTTTACGTAAACATCTGATGGCGGCATGTCTACACTGCCCCGATAACCATGGTCAAGGGTCCTCTGGGGAGACCGCGGGGAGACCATGGGGTGCCGCGGTGGAAGAAAGGTCGGGCTGCGCAGTGGAGATGGCGGGAAGATCCCGGGCGGACGAGACCGGGACGGCGCGGGGCCCGGGCGGGGACGCTCACGGGCGCGTCTCCGGGCTGCCGGAAACCCTGCCCGCGGCGGGCGTCGCCGCGCGGCGGACGCGGTCGCGGCGCCGGACCACCGCCTCCATGGCGGACGTGGCCCGCCTCGCGGGCGTCTCCTCCCAGACGGTCTCCCGGGTCTCCAACGGCTACGCCGGCGTCAACGAGGAGACCCGGCAGCAGGTGCTGGCGGCGATGAAGGAGCTGGGCTACCGCCCCAACAGCGCGGCCCGGGCCCTCAAGCGCGGCGAGTTCCGCACCATCGGCGTCATCACCTTCACCCTCTCCACCACCGGAAACGTCCGCACCCTGGAGGCCATCGCGACCTCCGCCGCCGCCGAGGGGTACGCCGTCACCCTGCTGCCGGTCGCCGTCCCCACCCAGGACGAGGTGCGCGGCGCGTTCTCCCGGCTGGAGGAGCTCGCCGTCGACGCGGTGATCGTGATCATGGAGGTGCACCTCCTCGACGCGGCCACGGTCACCCTCCCGCCGCACGTCCAGGTCGTGGTCGTCGACTCCGACGCCGGCAGCCACTACACGGTCGTCGACACCGACCAGGCCGGCGGCACCCGCACCGCCGTCCAGCATCTGCTCGACCTCGGCCACGCCACCGTCTGGCACCTCGCCGGCCCCGAGGGCTCCTTCGCCGCCCAGCGCCGCGCGGACGCCTGGCGCGGCGCCCTCACCGAGGCCGGCCGCCCCGCGCCGCCCGTCGTGCGGGGCGACTGGTCGGCGGAGTCCGGCTACCGGGCCGGCCTGGAGATCGCCGCGCGCGAGGACTGCACCGCCGTCTTCGCGGCCAACGACCAGATGGCGCTCGGCCTGCTGCGCGCCCTGCACGAACGCGGACGCCGCGTCCCCGAGGACGTCAGCGTCATCGGCTTCGACGACATCCCCGAGGCGGGCTCCTTCCAGCCCCCGCTCACCACGCTCCACCAGGACTTCGCCGAGGTCGGCCGCCTCTGCGTCCAGGCCGTCCTGCGCAAGATGCGCCGGGACGGCCCCGAACACGGGACCACCCTGGTGCCGACCCGCCTGGTCCTGCGCTCCAGCACGGCGCCGCCGCCTACGAGTTGAGGGCCGGACGCACTGAGGGGCCGTCAGGCCCCCGAGTCGTCTCTTCTTCCCGAGGGCTGGGCGGCCGGCGTCAGACGAGGTGGAGCTGTGCCTCCCGGTCGCCCACCGCGCGGGCCGCCGTACGCCACGCCACCGTGACCGCCCGGCGGGCCGCCGCCGTACCGGTGTCGGCCTCGGTGGGGAGTCTGAGCGGCGCTCCGACGTGGACGTGGCAGCGCGGGCGGCGCACCGGGGCCGTCAGGACGCCGGCCAGCTGCTTCGCCGTGGAGCCCGAGGAGATCCGGCGGGCGCCGACATGGCCCACGGGCACCACCAGCGCGCCGGAAACCTGCGCGAGGCGCGCGAGCCCGGTGCGGAACGCCTCCGGCGGGCCGGGGGTGGCGTCCCTGCGCCCCGGGAGCCCGCCCTCGCCGTAGAGCAGCACGTGCCGTCCGCCCGCGAGCGCCTCGGCGGCGGCGTCGAGCGCGTGCGCGGCGCGCGCCGAGCGGCGGTGCACCGGGATGTGCCCCTCGCGGGCCAGCGCCCGGCCGAGCACCGGCACCCGCCACAGCCCCGCCGCGGCCATCACGACCGGCTCCACGCCCAGCGAGCGCAGCGCGCTCAGGACGACCGCGGGGTCGGCCAGTGAGTCGTGGTTGGCGGCGAAGATGGTCCCCGCCGGCAGACGCATCCTCAGTTCGCTGGTCACGGTGAGGCGTCCGAAGAGGGGCACCAGGACGGAGGCGGCGCGAGTGAGCACGACAAGGCCTTTCCACTCGGGGCGTTGCGCGAAGCGCGGTGGCCCTCAGTCTCCCGGCGGCCACCCACCCGCGCCTGAGTACGGCTACTCAGAAACGCCGCTAACTGCGCCCACCGCGAGCCGTGTTCACCGCCCGCTCGGGGGCATCCGGGAACAGGGACACCAAGTCACCACACAGCGCATCCACACGACCGAAGGGACGGACATCCGTGCTCGCCATCATCGCGGCAGTGGCGTTCTTCATCGCCTTCCTCATCAACGCGGCGGAGATCTCGACCAATGACGCCTTCACCTCCGTCAACGTCATGCTCCTCGGCCTGACCCTGCTGGCCCTCCACCTCGCCGGCGTCGGCAGCGGCTGGTCGGTCCGCGGCAGACGCTGACCGCGGCACGGCCCGTCCCCGCCCGGGACGGGCCATGCCGCCCGCCAGGTCTGGGTACGCGGGAGAGGATCCGAGGAAAGGACCACCATGACGACCTACGTGATCACCGTGCCCGGCACGTTCACCACCACCGTCGAGGAGGACACCCGAGCACACCTCAGCCGCAGTCTGCGCCCCACCGACCCGCACCGCACCCGGATGGGAGCCTCCGAGGATCTCGACGCCCTCACCGTGAACGAGGACGGCACCTTCACCATCCGCCTCACCGTCGAGGCCGACAGCGTCCCCCACGCCGAAGAGGAGGCGCGCGAGCTCGCCGACTCGGCCCTGCGCGACGCCGGACTCGACGACGGAGCGGCCCCACTGGGTCCCGCGGTCGTCACCGGCATCGACTCCGAGGTCTGAACCGCGGGCTTTCCGACCGGGGCGCCGCACGGCGTCCCCCGCCCGGCCGGCCGACCCCCCTCGCGTGCCCCCGCCGTCACGAGGAAAGATGAGACGGCGAGCGACGGATCACACTCATGCGGAGGAACGGACCATGCAGCACGAACGAGCGGGTCGGCCGGCCGGCCCCGAGGACCTCGTCGACGTCGCCAGGCTGGTCACCGCGTACTACGCGCTGCACCCCGACCCGGCCGACCCCGCGCAGCGGGTCGCGTTCGGCACCTCGGGGCACCGCGGCTCCTCCCTGAACACCGCGTTCAACGAGGACCACATCGCCGCCACCAGCCAGGCCATCTGCGAGTACCGCACCGCCCAGGGCACCGACGGCCCCCTCTTCCTCGGGGCCGACACGCACGCCCTGTCCGAGCCCGCCCGCGTCACCGCCCTGGAGGTGTTCGCCGCCAACGACGTCACGGTGCTCATCGACAGCGCCGACGGCTACACGCCCACCCCGGCCGTGTCGCACGCCATCCTCACCCACAACCGCGGCCGCACCGCCGGCCTCGCGGACGGCGTGGTCGTCACCCCCTCGCACAACCCGCCCGCCGACGGCGGCTTCAAGTACAACCCGCCCAGCGGCGGCCCCGCCGGCTCCGACGCCACCTCCTGGATCCAGGACCGGGCCAACGAGATCATCGCGGCCGGCCTCAAGGACGTACGCCGCATCCCCTACGCGCGGGCGCTCACCGCCCCCGGCACCGGCCGCCACGACTTCCTCGGCGCCTACGTCGCCGACCTCCCGGCCGTCCTGGACCTCGACGCGATCCGCGCCGCCGGCGTCCGCATCGGCGCGGACCCCCTCGGCGGGGCCTCCGTCGCCTACTGGGGCCGCATCGCCGAGCAGCACCGGATCGACCTCACCGTGGTCAACCCGCTCACCGACCCCACCTGGCGGTTCATGACGCTGGACTGGGACGGCAAGATCCGCATGGACTGCTCCTCGCCCTACGCGATGGCCTCCCTCATCGACCAGCGGGACCGGTTCCAGATCGCCACGGGCAACGACGCCGACGCCGACCGGCACGGCATCGTCACCCCCGACGCCGGCCTGATGAACCCCAACCACTACCTGGCCGCCGCCATCTCCTACCTCTACTCCCACCGCGAGCAGTGGCCCGCCGACGCCGGGATCGGCAAGACCCTGGTGTCGTCCTCCATGATCGACCGCGTCGCCGGCGACCTCGGCCGCCGCCTCGTGGAGGTGCCCGTCGGCTTCAAGTGGTTCGTGGACGGCCTGGCCGGCGGCTCGCTCGGGTTCGGCGGCGAGGAGTCGGCGGGCGCGTCGTTCCTGCGCCGCGACGGCTCGGTGTGGACCACCGACAAGGACGGCATCATCCTGGCGCTGCTCGCCTCCGAGATCACCGCCGTCACCGGCAAGACCCCCTCCGAGCACTACGCCGCGCTGACGGCCCGCTTCGGCGCGCCCGCCTACGCCCGCGTCGACGCCCCGGCGACCCGCGAGGAGAAGGCGCTGCTCGCCAAGCTCTCGCCCGCGCAGGTCACCGCCGACACCCTCGCCGGGGACCCCGTCACGGGTGTGCTCACCGAGGCCCCGGGCAACGGCGCGGCCCTCGGCGGCATCAAGGTGACCACCGACCACGCATGGTTCGCCGCCCGCCCCTCGGGCACCGAGGACGTCTACAAGATCTACGCCGAGTCCTTCCACGGCCCCGACCACCTCGCCCAGGTGCAGGAGGAGGCGAAGGACGTGGTCATGGCGGCGCTCGGCGGCTGACCGGGGTCAAGGGGCGGCGGGCCGTGGTGGCGACTGCACGACACCACGGGCCGCCGCCCGGGTCGCTATCATCCATTAGACGTAAAAGATGACGCTTTTACGTCCCATGGTGGCGTTCGCCCCGAAAGGGCAACCGTCCCTCCGAGGTGATCCATGCCCCGCAAGCGCACCACGGACGAAGACGACGAGCTGCTGGCCAGACTCGGATCGCTCACCGCCCAGGCGCGCGAACGCGCGGAACTCCAACGCACCCGCGTCGAGCTGGCCATCGCCCTCCAGCGCGGCATGCTCCCCAGGGACCTGCCCACGCCCCGCGGCGTCCGCCTCGCCGTCCGCTACGCCCCCGCCTGCCACGGCCTCAACGTGGGCGGCGACTGGTACGACGCCTTCACCATGCCCGACGGCCGCGTCGGCCTGTCCGTCGGCGACGTCCAGGGCCACAACATCGAGGCGACCGCCTTCATGGGCCAGGTGCGCGTCGGACTGCGCGCGCTGGCCTCCGTCACCGGCGAGCCCGGCGAACTCCTCGCCCGCACCAACGAGCTGCTCCTCTCCCTCGGCAGCGACCTCTTCGCCACCTGCACCTTCATGCGCCTCGACCCGGTCACCGGCCTGCTGGAGAGCGCCCGGGCCGGTCACATCCCCTGCGTGTGGGCCACCGCCGACGGCAGGTCCGGCGTCGCCGAGGACGAGGGAGGGCCGCCACTGGGCGTCCTGGAGCACGTGGCGTACCCGGTCACCCGCTACCGGCTCACCAAGGGCGGCTTCTTCGTCCTCCTCACGGACGGCGTGGTCGAAGGGCCCTCACTGAGCGTCGAGGAAGGCCTCGACCAGGTCGTACGGCTCGCCGGCGTCGCCGCCGTCGCGGGCATGGACGCCGGCTCCCTCGCCGCCGCCGTCATCCGGGGCGCCGAACGCGTGGGACACGAGGACGACGCGGCCGTCCTCGTCGTCGGACACGACGGCGTCCTCGGCCCGCGGGCGCCCCGCGTTCAGCCATAGGGCCGGTCAGCCGCGGCGCTCGCCTCGCCGTCAGGGCCGCCCCGGTGTCTCATGGCTGCTGTGGTGGCTACCAGCGAACTGCGCCGCGCGGGCGTCCTCGCCGTCGAGACGGCGGCGGTGGCCCTCGCCTACTACGCGGCCGGGCGACTGGGCCTCGTACGGCAGCTCGTCGTCGAGGGAGCCGTCTTCACCCCCATCTGGCCGCCCTCCGGCGTCGCCGTCGCCTGCCTGCTGGTCCTCGGGCTGCGGTCCACCCTCGGCATCGCCCTCGGATCGCTGCTCGTCATCATGTCGATCACCGCGCTCCGGCCGATGGCGATCTTCAACGTCCTGGGCAACACGGCCGCCCCCGTCTGCGCCTACCTGATGCTGCGCAAGGTGGGCTTCCGCAACGACCTCGCCCGGTTGCGGGACGGCCTGGCGCTGGTCTTCCTCGCCGCCCTCACCGCGACCCTGCTCAGCGCCACCGTCGGCGTCGGCGTCCTGGTCCTCTTCGACCGGCTGGCGGCGAGCGCCTTCTGGCCCGTCTGGCTGGCCTGGTGGGTCGGCGACGCGATGGGCGTCCTGCTCGTCACCCCGGTGCTGCTCCTCCTCCACGGCGCCCGCCACCGCCCGCCCCTGTCCCGCTGGCCGGAGGCCACCGGCCTCGTCCTCATCACCGTCGCCGTCGTCCCCCTCGCCGCCTACAGCAGCCTCAGCCTGCTCTTCCTGGTCTACCCGCTGCTGATCTGGGCCGCCCTGCGCTTCCAGCTCGTCGGCAGCATCCTGTGCGCCCTCGCCGCCTCCGTCGTGGCCACTGTCGCGGCCACCGACGCGTCCGGCCCCTTCGAGGGGCTCACCCGGGTCGAGGTGATGATCAAGCTCCAGGCCTTCAACGGGACGATGGCCCTGACCGCGCTGCTCCTCTCCGCGGTGATCACCGAGCAGCGCAACACGCGCCGCTCGGTGGAACGGGCCTGCCAGGAACTGGTGGAGGTCCTCGAACACCTCACAGCAGGCGAACCGCCGACCCGCCCCCCGAAGAAGCCCACACCTCCGGACCCTTGACCCCACCTGCCCCGCTCACCCTGCGCGGCCGTGTTCCGCCCATGCCCCGGCACGCAGCGGTGCGTCCCTCAGTACGTCCAGTGCTGTGCACGTCAGCGCCTCCGTCGTCGCCGTGAGCACTCGGCGGGCCCGCTCGGAGGCCGCCGCCTCGGCGAACTGGGGTGTGTGGTCGGAGCCGTCCTCGTTCATGATCGCTACGAACGGGTGGATCGCCGGCACCCGCCCGCTGACGTTCCCGATGTCCGACGAACCCAGGTACACCCCCGGCGCGGGCGGAGTGAGCGTGATCCCCGCACGCGCCAGATGCCCGGCGAAGCGCCCCGACAGCACCCCGCTGTCCCGGAAGTGCTCGTACCGCACCCCGGCCCGCTCGATCATGCATGACGTGCCCGTCGCCAGGGCAACCCCCTGCGCGCAGGTGCGCAGCCGCTCGGCCAGTTCGTCCAGCGCCTCCGTCGTGGCCGCGCGCAGCCCGAACCGGCCCTCCGCGTACTCCGGCACGATGTTCGTCGCCTTGCCGCCCTCCGTGACGATGCCCTGGACGTGCGAGGCCTCAGGCAGCCGCCGCCCCAGCGCGGACAGCACGTTGAACAGCTCCACGAGCGCGGCGAGCGCGTCCACGCCCTCCGTGGGGTTGCCCGTGGGGTGCGCGGCCCGGCCGTGGAAGCCCACCCGGTACTGCTCCTGAGCGGTCAGCGGCGCACGGACCCAGTCGTGGACCCCGGGATGGAACATGAGGGCGGCGTCGACGTCGTCGAAGACCCCGTCCTCCACCTCCAGGACCTTGCCCCCGCCGCCCTCCTCGGCCGGACTGCCCACCGCCACCACGGTCCCGGCGGCCCCTGAGCCCTCGCCGAGCACCGCCCGCGCGGCCAGCGCGGCCCCGAGACCGGCGGCGGCGATGAGATTGTGGCCGCAGGCGTGGCCGAGGCCGGGCAGCGCGTCGTACTCCAGCAGCAGCGCCACCGCCGGCCGCCCCTCGCCCCACCGCGCGGTGAACGCGGTCGGCATCCCCGCCACACCGTCCCGCACCTCGAATCCGGCCCGGCGCAGCTCGCCCGTGAGCCGGGACGCGGCCCGCCGCTCGTCGAAGGCGTACTCGGGATCGGCGTGCAGCGCCGCCGCCACCTCCCAGATCGCGTCGGCCCGCGCGCCCACCTCCGCACGGACCCGCCGGTAGACGTCATCGGAGTCGGACATGACGGACACGGGGCCTCCCGGAGGCATCGGCGGGCGTCGTTGACAGGAACCGGGTTCCACCGGAACGCGACCTCACGACACCCGCTTTTCGCAACTCTCCCTCTCGCCCAACGGCTTGACGTGTACTTGGCATAGATGGCTTCATGGGAGCGCTCCCAGGTCTCCCCCCACCGCTGCCCCGCGTTTTCCGGCGCCCACTCCCCTGGAGTCGCAGTGAGAAGAGCACACAGCACCGCACCCACGAGCTTCCTCACCTGGCTGGCCGCCCTGCTCGGGCTGGCCCTGGTCGTGGGGGTGTTCACCCCCGTCGCCGCACAGGCCGCCGCCCGGGCCGGCGCACGGTCCGCCGAGATCGGCCCTGCGCCCCGAACCCTCGCCACCGGCCTGCACATCAGCAACGGCCGGCTGCTCGAAGCCAACGGCAACGACTTCGTCATGCGCGGGGTCAACCACGCGTACACCTGGTACCCGAACCAGACCCGGTCCCTCGCCGACATCAAGGCGCTGGGCGCCAACACCGTCCGGGTCGTCCTGGCCGACGGCCACCGCTGGACGAAGAACACCCCCGCCGAAGTCGCCGCCGTCATCGCCCAGTGCAAGGCCAACCGCCTGATCTGCGTCCTGGAGGTGCACGACACCACCGGCTACGGCGAGGAGGCCGCCGCCGGCACCCTCGACCAGGCTGCCGACTACTGGATCGGCCTCAAGAGCGTGCTGGCCGGCGAGGAGAACTACGTCATCGTCAACCTCGGCAACGAGCCCTGGGGCAACACCGCTCCGGACGGCTGGACCGCCCCCACCGTCGCCGCCGTGAAGAAACTGCGCGCCGCCGGGCTCCAGCACACCCTCATGGTGGACGCCCCCAACTGGGGCCAGGACTGGCAGGGCGTCATGCGCGCCAACGCCCGTTCGGTGTACGACGCCGACCCCACCGGCAACCTCATCTTCTCCATCCACATGTACAGCGTCTACGACACCGCGGCGGAGATCACCGACTACCTCAACGCCTTCGTGAACGCCCGACTCCCGCTGCTCATAGGCGAGTTCGGCGGCCCCGCCGACCAGTGGGGCGACCCGGACGAGGACACCATGATGGCCGCCGCCGAGCAGCTCGACCTCGGCTACCTGGCCTGGTCGTGGAGCGGCAACACCGACCCCGCCCTCGACCTGTCCATCGGCTTCGACCCCGCCAAGCTGAGCGCCTGGGGACAGCGCGTCTTCCACGGCGTCAACGGCATCGCCCGGACCGCCGAGGAAGCCACCGTCTTCGGCGGCGGCAGCCCGGGCGACACCCGGCCCCCGACCGCCCCCGGCGCCCCGGCCGCCTCCGCCGTGACCGCCACCTCCGCCACCCTCACCTGGAGCGCCGCCAGTGACGACGTCGGCGTGACCGGTTACGACGTCGTCCGGATCAGCGGCGGGGCCGAGACCCCGGCCGCCTCCTCCACGACCGCCTCCGCGACCCTCACCGGCCTCACCCCGAACACCGCGTACACCTTCGCCGTCTACGCCCGCGACGCCGCCGGCAACCGCTCGCCCCGCTCGGCCACGGTGACCCTCACCACCCCGGGCGGCGGCACCCCCGGCGCGGCCTGCTCCGTCCGCTACCGCGTGCTGGGGGAGTGGCCGGGCGGCTTCCAGGGCGAGATCGCCCTGCGCAACACCGGCACCGCGCCCGTCGACGGCTGGACCCTCCGCTTCGCCTTCGCCGACGGGCAGACCGTCAGCAGCATGTGGGGCGGGACTCCCACCCAGACCGGCGGCACGGTGAGCGTCGCCGCCGCCTCCTACACCTCGGCCGTCCCCGCCGGCGGCACGGTCACCGTCGGCTTCATCGGCGCGAAGGGCGCCGCCAATACGGCCCCCACCGCCTTCACCCTGAACGGCGCCGTCTGCACCACCGCCTGACCTGCGCGTTCCGGCCCGGCCGCCCTTACATTCGAGGGCGGCCGGGCCGCCCGCGTGTGCGCGAGTGTGACAACGGACACGTGACCGTGTGATCGCGCGATCGCCGGGCACAAGCACGGACGGGTGATGTGAAGCGGGGGCGGTGCTGCCTGGGGAGGTCTGCACCGCCCCCGTCGCGTTCCGCGCCGCGTCACCCCCGCCGAAGTGCACACACGCGTCCCCGCGAAACCCCACCTCCCTTTCAGAGCACACATCTCCCCACTGAGAAAGGCGCCAAGGTACCGCTGTGTCCGATGTCATGTCCGAAGGGCGACCAGACCCGAAGCCGACGCCGACGGCGGACGACACCGTCGAGGAGCTGCCCGTACAGGTCCGCAAGGACCTCCTGAGCCGGCTGCGCCGCACCAAGCGCGCCTTCCGTGAGGACGACGTCCAGGTCGTCGAGCCGCCGCTGCTCAAGCGCGCGGTCGGCGCCTCGGCGCTCGGCAACTGCATGGAGTGGTTCGACTTCGGTGTCTACAGCTACCTCGCCGCCACCATCGGCAAGGTCTTCTTCCCGGGCGCGTCCCCCGCCGCCCAGGTCATCTCCTCCTTCGCGACCTTCGCCGCGGCCTTCGTCGTGCGCCCCCTCGGCGGCCTCGTCTTCGGCCCGCTCGGCGACCGGCTCGGCCGGCAGAAGGTGCTCGCCACCACCATGATCATGATGGCGGTCGGCACCTTCGCCATCGGTCTGATCCCCAGCTACGCGACCATCGGCATCGCCGCCCCGATCCTGCTGCTGCTCGCCCGCATGGTGCAGGGCTTCTCCACCGGCGGCGAGTACGGCGGCGCCACCACCTTCGTCGCCGAGTACTCACCCGACCGGCGACGCGGATTCCTCTCCAGCTGGCTCGACTTCGGCACCTTCGTCGGCTACGCGCTGGGATCCGCCCTGGTCACCGCGTTGAACCTGGCCCTGACCGACGACCAGATGCTCTCCTGGGGCTGGCGTCTGCCGTTCCTCATCGCCGGCCCGCTCGGCGTGATCGGCCTGTACATGCGGCTCAAGCTCGAGGAGTCGCCCGCCTTCCAGCAGCAGCTCGACGACCACGAGAAGAGCCTCGCCCAGGAGTCCGCCGGCGGCGAGTTCAAGACCATCGTCAAGAACCACTGGCGGCCGCTGCTCATCTGCATGGGCCTGGTGCTGCTGTACAACGTCACGAACTACATGGTCACCGGCTTCCTGCCCACCTACCAGACGGAGACCCTGAACCGCTCCAGCGGTTCCGCCGACGTCCTCGTGCTCGTGGGCATGCTGTGGATCGTCCTGCTGATCACCTTCATCGGCCGGCTCAGCGACCGGATCGGACGACGCCCGGTCTACGGTGTCGCCGCCGCCGCGATGATCGTGCTGGCCGTTCCGTCCTTCCTGCTGATCAAGATGGACGGCACCTGGCCGCCCATCCTCGGCGTGCTGATCCTCTCCACGCTGCTGGCCTGCTTCGCCGCGCCCAGCGCCGCCACCCTGCCCGCGCTGTTCCCGACGGCCGTCCGCTACGCCGCCATGGGCATCGGCTTCAACTTCGCCGTCGCCGCGTTCGGCGGCACCACGCCGCTGGTCACGGAGGCGCTGGTCAGCGTCACAGGCGACGACATGGTGCCCGCCTACTACCTGATGCTGGCCGGTGTCATCGGCCTGGTGACGGTCAAGTTCCTGCCGGAGAGCGCGCAGGTCTCCCTGAACGGCTCCCAGCCGATGGTGGGCTCGAAGGAGGAGCGCAAGGAACTGATCACGACGTCCCAGGAGCTGTACCGGATTCAGCAGGACTCCCGGGCAGGCGCAGGCGCCCACCGCTCCGGCCCCGGCCGGTGAACTGACGCCCGGCCCGCCGTCGCCTCCGACGGCCACTCGCGACGCGCCCCCGCCGAAGCCACCGAGGCCACGGCGGGGGCGCAGTCGTGTCCGCGTGCCGAGGGCGCCGTCCCGAGTCCCCGCCCCGCCAGGGAGTTTCGTATCGGCCCGGGCCGGGGACCCGGCGGCGGGCGGACGTGGAACCGGCTTTCGACAGCGCGGTGAGCGGACGTCCTGTCGACCACGGCGGACAGCCTCAAGACGCGAAGGATGTGCTGATGAGCGAGACCAACCCCCTCAAGCGGGCCGCGGACAAGATCGCCGACACGCTTCACGGCGACGGCGCGGGCCCGGAAGGGGGTGTCCCGGGCAAGCCCGCCCCGCAGTCCCCGCCGGTCGCGGAGCCCACCCGGCCCCGGGAGCCGCTCCGGCCCAAGCACGACCAGAGCGGCCCCGACACCGTCTCGCCGACCGGCCAGCCCACCGGCGCCGACCAGGCGCGCACCGCGCAGTCCGGCAGCCATCTGACCACCGCGCAGGGCACCCGCCTGCACGACACCGACCACTCCCTCAAGGCGGGCCCGCGCGGACCGGTGCTGCTGCAGGACCACCACCTGCGCGAGAAGCTCATGCACTTCGACCACGAGCGCATCCCCGAGCGCGTGGTCCACGCCCGGGGCGCGGCGGCGCACGGCGTCTTCCGGAGCTACGGCACGGCGTCCGCCGTCACCAAGGCCGCCTTCCTCGCCGAAGACGAGGAGACGCCCGTCTTCGTGCGCTTCTCCACCGTGCTCGGCTCCCGCGGCTCCTCCGACACCGTCCGCGACACCCGGGGATTCGCGACCAAGTTCTACACCAGCGAGGGCGTCTTCGACCTGGTCGGCAACAACATCCCGGTGTTCTTCATCCAGGACGCCGTGAAGTTCCCCGACGTCGTCCACGCGGGCAAGCCCCACCCCGACCGGGAGATCCCGCAGGCGCAGAGCGCCCACGACACGTTCTGGGACTTCGTCACCCTGCACACCGAGGCCACCCACCACACCCTGTGGAACATGTCCGACCGGGGCATCCCCCGCTCCTACCGGACGATGGAGGGCTTCGGCGTCCACACCTTCCGCCTGGTCAACGCCGAGGGCGCGACGACACTGGTGAAGTTCCACTGGAAGCCCAAGCTGGGCGTGCACTCCCTGGTGTGGGAGGAGGCGCAGATCATCAACGGCGTCGACCCCGACTTCCACCGCCGCGACCTCGCCGACGCCATCGAGGCGGGCGCCCACCCGCAGTGGGAGCTGGGCATCCAGACCTTCCCCGACACCCCGGACCAGACCTTCGAGGGCATCGACCTGCTCGACCCCACCAACCTCGTTCCCGAGGAACTGGCCCCCGTACAGCCGGTCGGCCTGCTCACCCTCGACCGCAACCCGTCGAACTACTTCGCCGAGACCGAGCAGGTCGCCTTCCACGTCGGCCACCTCGTCCCCGGCATCGACGTCACCGACGACCCGCTGCTCGCCGGACGTCTCTTCTCCTACCTGGACACCCAGATCACCCGCCTCGGCGGCCCCAACTTCGCCCAGCTGCCCATCAACCGCCCGCACGCGCCGGTCAACGACATGCTGCGCGACGGCATGCACCAGACGGCCGTGCACCGGGGCGTCGCCCCCTACCGGCCCAACTCCCTCGACGGCGGCTGCCCGTTCACCGCCGGCGCGGACGGCGGCGCGTTCATCGAGACGCCGGTACGGGTGCCGGAGGCCACCAAGGTCCGTGAGGCCCCCGAGTCCTTCGCCGACCACTTCAGCCAGCCCCGCCGGTTCTGGCTGAGCATGACCCCGGTGGAGCGCGAGCACATCATCGGCGCCTACACCTTCGAACTGGGCAAGTGCTACGAGCAGGCGATCAAGGAACGCGGCCTGAAGGTGCTCGCCAACATCGACCCCGAGCTGTGTGCGGCCGTCGCCGAGGGCCTCGGCCTCCCCGCGCCCGAGCCCACCGTGCCCCTCGCCGACGTCGAGCCCAGCCCGGCCCTCTCCCAGCTCGGCCGCACCTGGCCCACGGACGGCCGGATCATCGGCGTCGTCGCCTCACCCGACAGCGACCTCGACGGCGTACGGGCCGTACGCGACGCGGTCCTCGAAGCGGGCATGGTCCCGCTGGTCGTCGCCCCGACCGGCGGCGTCCTCGGCTCGGGCGAGGGGGCGGTGACCGTCCAGCGGACCTACGCCACCGCCCGGTCCGTCGAGTTCGACGCCCTGCTCCTCGCCGGGACCCCCTCGATCGGCGGCGACGCGTTCGGCGCCCGCGACGCCAAGGCGTTCCCGGCCGCCCCGCGGCAGGCGGCGGCCGACCCCCGCGTCACCCTGCTGCTGTCGGAGGCGTTCCGCCACGGCAAGGCCATCGGGGCCTGGGCGGGCGGCGAGAGCGCCCTCGAAGCGTGCGGGATCGCCGTCGACGCGCCGGGCGTGGTCCTCGCGTCCGACGGAGCCGGCGCCGTGCGTGAAGTCACCCGGCTCCTGGGCGAGCACCGGGCCTGGGAGCGGTTCATCCTGGTCTGACGGAGGCCGCTCGTGCGGCGGAGGACCGTGCTCGTGTGACGGGAGACCATGCAGACCTTCCTGCCGTACTCCGACTTCACCCGGTCCGCCGCCGTCCTGGACCCGCGCCGGCTGGGCAAGCAGCGCGTCGAGGCCCTCCAGGTGCTGCGCGGGCTGACGGTCGCCGGCTACGGCTGGCGGCACCACCCGGCGGTGCGGATGTGGACCGGGTACGAGGAGGCGCTGGTGCGCTACGGCCTGGAGGTGTGCGGGGTGTGGACGGCGTCCGGCCGCGCGGACACCTGCGCCGCCTCCCTGGTCGCCGGCTTCGCCGGGCCGGGCGGCGGCGCGGGCGTCGTCCGCACCCAGCGGCGGCTGGCCGAGGCCGGCGACCTGCCGCCGTGGCTGGGCGACCCCGCCTTCCACCGCAGCCACCGGTCCGCGCTGGTGCGCAAGGAGCCCGGGTTCTACGCCCCCCTGTTCCCGGGCGTCCCCGACGACCTGCCCTACGTCTGGCCCGCCTCCGACCGGAGCCGCACGCCGTGAGGAGGCGCCAGACTCAGAGAAGGTGGCCGAAGACGACCAGGTTCGCCGTGTAGTCCTTGGCCGCGCGGTCGTAGTCCCCGGCGCAGGTGATCAGCCGGACCTGGGCCTGCGGGGTGTCGGCGTAGACGCGCTCGCTCGGGAAGTCGTCCTTCTCGAAGGTCTGCGTGTCGTCGACGACGAAGGAGGCCTTGCGCCCGTCGGCCCGCTTGACCTGGAAGACGTCCCCCTCGGTCAACTCGCTCAGCCCCGCGAAGACCGCCGGGGACGTCTTGGTGTCGACGTGCCCCGCGATGATCGCGGTGCCCGCCTCGCCGGGCGAGGCGCCGTCGACGTGCCAGCCGACCAGGTTGGTGTCGTTCGGCGGGGGCGCTTCGAGGTGCCCCGAGGGACCGATCCTCAGGTCAGTGAACGGAGCGTCGACGCCGATCTTCGGGATCAGCAGGCGCACCGGCCGGGAACGGGGCAGCCGCTTGCCGGTCGGGCTGCCGACGGGCGCGGTCGGCGCGGCGGAGACGCGGACGGGCGGCGGGGCGTACGGCGGGGGAGAGGCGTCGGGCGGTGTGGCACCGCCTCCGAACAGGTTCAGCCCCACCGCCAGGACCGCCACGGCGCACAGCGCGGTCATTCCGGCACGGGACCCCTGGACCGGCGGCGTCGGCTCGGCGCCGGCGAGGGAGGGAGGACTGGCTGTCATCGGGAAACCACCTCACTGGGCACAGCGGCGGAGCGGACGGACGGGTGGACGGAGCGGGCGGGGCGGGCGCGACACGGCCACGGACACGGGCCGGGGACCCGGCCGCCGTGAACGGCGGCCGGAAAGGCGGCCGGGCCGCCACACGTGCACGGTGGCGGCCACGGCTGCTATCGCACCCTGCACGGCTCAGGCCGCGCTTCCCGCCGTCTTCCGGCGGCGCACCGCGTACACACCGGCGCCGACGACCGCGAGGGCGGCCAGCCCGCTCGTGGTCACGCCAGGCGCGGCGAGCGCGCCGCCACCGGTGTGGACCCCACCGTTCGGCTTGTCGTGGCCGCCGCCCCACGACCCCTTGCCCTTCTCACTGTCCTTCTCGCTGTCCTTCTCGCTGTCCTTGGACCAGGAGCCCTTCTCCTCGTCCTTGCTCTTGTACTCGTCGTCCTTGCTCTTCCACTCGTCGTCGTTCGTGAGGCTCAGGGCGCCGCCACCGGTGTGGACACCACCGTCCGGCTTGCCGTGGCCGCCGCCCCACGAGTCCTTGTCCTTGTCGCTGTCCTTCTCGCTGTCCTTGGACCAGGAGCCCTTCTCCTCGTCCTTGCCGTGCTCCTTGTCCTTGTCCTTGTCCGCTTCCTTGCTGTAGGAGGAGGAGTCGTCGTGGTCGTACGCGCCGACGGCGAAGGCGGCGCCGGGCGTGGTGAGGGCGAGGACGGCCGAGGCCGCCGCGGTGGCGAAGAGCATGCGGGCAGAGCGCATCTGTGAGTCCTTCCGTCACAGCCGGGCAGCTGGCAGGCAGTCAGCTGACTCGTACCGGCCTGACGTGATCCACCGTCAGCCACACGCCTGCGGGCCACCACTCAAGGCGCTCACCCGGGTGACACCCGACGGCGGCCGGACGCGGCCGCGGACCGCCTCGGGGAAACCAAACGCCAAGCTGTACAGGAGAGTTGACGCAGTTTCCGCCGGAGCCGGGCCCCCTGCTCGAACGGGGGACAGGGGTGCACCCTCCCGCTCGCCTCGCGGGCCCGTCGCCCCGTCAGGTGGCGGGAGCCGCCGCCGCGCGCCGCGCCGGCGCCATGGCCCACCGGACCGTGGCCGTCATGGCGTGGCCGAGGGGCCGTACGCACAGGCCGTCGACGACCGGCAGCCGGGGCAGCCGCAGCTCCCGGGCGGCCCAGTCCGGCAGGAGCGACACGGCGTTCGCGGCGAGCACCCCGTACGGCAGCCGGGCGGCGAGCGGGATCGGCGGGCTGAGCAGGAGGAAGCGCGCGGTGTCCCGCGCCTGGGCCGTTGCCCTCAGCTCCGGCCGGTACGCGGCCAGCCGTTCGGTGAGCGCGGCCCGGCTGCGCGGCGGATCGGGCACGCCGAGCGCGACGGCGACCCGCGCCATGTCCTCGACGTACCCGTCGCACTCCTCCTCCGTCAGCGGACGTGCGCCGTAACGCTGGTGGGCGCGCAGGAAGCTGTCGGTCTCCGCGGCGTGGACCCAGCCGAGCAGACGCGGGTCCGAGGCGTGGTACTCCTCGCCCAGGTCCGTCACCCCCCTCACCCGTTCGTGGACGACGCGGACCCGTTCGCAGGCCTGCTGGGCGTGCTCGGCGGTGCCGTACGTCGTCGTCGCCAGGAAGGTGCTCGTGCGCTGGAGCCGCCCCCACGGGTCGCCGCGGAAACCGGAGTGGGCGGCCACGGCGGCCATCGCGAGCGGGTGCAGCGACTGGAGCAGCAGCGCGGACAGGCCGCCGATGAACATCGAGGCATCCCCGTGCACCCGGCGCACCGGCCGCTCGGGCCCGAACCAGCGCGGGCCGGGCGTGTCGTGGATACGGGCGCGGTTGCGGGGGCCGTCCGGCCCGGCGACGCGGATGAACAGGCCGTTGCCGAGCCGTTCCCTCGGGCCGGCCACGCCCGCTCCGGTCAGTCTCATGTCCCCTCGGCCTCCTCCCGGCGCGCCGTGGAGCGTCCCGTCTCCCCGGGTACCCGCGCCGGGTCGCCCGATGCGACGGGCGGCCCGGGCGGCAGGCGGTCGGGGGCGAGGGGCGACGGCGGCGGGTCAGCGGGCGGCGGTCCAGGAGTGGGCGACGTCCACGACGAGCGCGCCGTCCAGCCTCAGCACCCGGAACGGCAGCCGGGCCCGCACCCCGAGCCCCAGCTGGGTGACGCCCTCGAAGCTGCCGGCGTAGCGGGTGTCGCGGAACGTGCCGTACCCGGTGAGGTCGACGCCCGGGAGCGGCTGGGCGACCCGGCCGGGATAGGTGGGCGTGCCGGTGTCCACGTCGTAGGCGGGCGCGTTCACGCGCACCTCCAGAACGGCGCCGCCGCCGACGGGGATCGGACGGCCGGAACCGTCCTGGAAGAGGCGGTCGACGTACCTGACGGAGTAGCCGAGCTCGTTGCTCGCCGCGCCGGGGACGTCCACCACGAACCGGTCGTAGCAGTCGTGGCGTCCGGTCCTGACGTTCGTCACCGAGTCCGCCGTGCCGGCGGAGTACGTCTTGGCGACGCTGCCCCAGCCGGTGGGGCAGGCGGCGGCGGCCCGAGGGGCGGCGGCCGGGACGGCCTCGGCCGGCGTCACGGCCACGGCCAGCGTGGCGGTCATGAGGGCGGCGGCCGCCCAGACGGTTCTGCTTCGCACCATGGTGTCCCCCGGGGATTCCGAAGTGTCTGATACCAGACAGGACAATCCGGGCGGCGCGATGGTTGCACGGTCAGCACGTCGTCTTCGCGCGGCGGGCGTCGCGACCGTCACGACCGCTGGTTGCGCTACGACTGGTACGGCTGCCGGTGCTGCGGCTGCCCGTACGCCGGGCCGCCCGCGCTCTGCGCGCTGAGCTGCTCCGCCTGCTCCCGGCCCACCTTCTGCTCCGCGCCGCAGAACGTGCACTGGGTGAGGTACTTCGTCGAGATCGGGAACAGCGGCACGAAGAACAGCGTGAACTTCGTGACCCGCTTCCTGAGCGTGTGCGCGGCGGGGTTGTGACACCGGCCGCACACCAGGGTCAGTATGGCGAGCTGGTACAGGTATCCCTTGGTGCCGAAGATGATCACGCTGTCGCTTCCTCCCGGGGCACGGCCCGCGCGACACGACGCCGACGGACACGAACTGCGCTTGCGCTCCCCAGTCTGGTGCATGGCGGTGGGAAGCGGGCGGGGGAGGAGGCGTCTGCGGTGACACGGCGAGACGCGGTGCCGGGCCGCGGCCGGACGAGCGCGGTGCGAGGGCCCCTCAGGCGTCCCGCACCAGCAGCAGCGCCTTGCGCACCTCGTCGGCGCGGGGCGAGTCGAGTGCCGTGTACAGCGCCAGCGCCGCCCGGAGGTGGTGCTCGGCCCGCTCCGGATCCCGCAGCGCCTGCCGGACCGCGGCCGTGCCGACGTGGGCGCGGGCCTGCTCCTCCCGCTCCTCGATCCCCGACGCCACCTCCAGCGCCGAGGCGTGCGCGTCGAGGGCCTCGGCGTGCCGCCCGGCCCCGTGCAGCGCCTCGCCCAGACCGTTGAGGGCCCCGGCCTCGCCGTAGCGTTCCCCGGTCCGCCGGAACAGCTCCAGCGCCCGGTCCTGGTGCGTGGCGGCCTCCTCGTACCGGCCGAGTCCGCTGAACGCGTCGCCCAGGTTGGACAGCGCGTGCGCCTCGCCGCCGGTGTTGCCGAGCCGCCGGAACAGGGCGAGCGCCCGCTCGAAGTACCCGGCCGCGGACGCATGGTCGCCGAGCCGGGCCACGACGATGCCCAGGTTGCCGAGCGCGCTGGCCTCACCCAGCGCGTGACCCGTCGACCGGTACAGGTCCAGCGCTCTGCGGTACCGCTCGATCGACGCCTGGTAGTCCTCCAGCAACTCGTGCACGATGCCCAGGTTGTTGAGCACGTCCGCCTCGCCGTGCGCGTCGCCCTCCGCGCGGAACAGCCCGACCGCCCGCTCGTGGTGGTCGGCGGCCTCCCGGTACTGCCCGCGCAGCTCGTGCAGCACGCCGACGTTGGTCAGATGCCGGGCCTCGCCGGTGCGGTACCCGACACGCCGGCACAGCGCGAGGGCGGTGTCGTGGCAGCGGTGGGCGCTGTCGTAGTCGCCGAGCCGCCGGTGCACCGCCCCCAGGCAGACCAGCACGTCGGCCTCGCCGCGGGCGTCGCCGGCCGACCGGGCCGCCCGCAGGGCGTGGGTGTGCACGGCCAGGGCGTCGGCGTAGTGCCCGCAGCGCTCGTAGTGCCGGTGCAGGGTGGTGGCGAGCCGCACGGTGTGGCCGGAGGGGCCGGGCTCCTCGGTCCGCGAGCACAGGGCCACCAGCGTGGGCTGCGCGGCGGTGAGCCAGGCCCGGCACTCCCCGGGCGTCCGCAGCGGCGGGAGGCCGGCGTCCGGCAGGTCCACCACGGGACGCAGGTGCCGTTCGGCCGGGTAGAGCAGGTCCATGGCCGCGGCGGACGCCGCCAGACAGTGGTCCAGCAGACGGGCCAGGGCGGCGTCCCGGTCGGGCGCCGCGTCGTGCCGGACGGCCAGCTCCCCGGCGTAGGCCCGCAGCAGGTCGTGCATGCCGTACCGGCCGGGAGCGGTGCGCTCCACCAGGTGCGCCCCGGCCAGCAGGTCGAGCGCCCGCCGGGTGCGGTCCGCGGACTCGCCGGCCAGGGCGGCGGCGGAGTGGACGTCGGCGTCCGGCCCCGGGTGCAGGCCCAGCAGCCGGAACAGCCGGGCGGGCAGCTCGGGCAGACGGTCGTAGGACCAGGAGAAGACGGCCCGCACCGCGGCCCGCGGATCCCCGTCGCCGTCCAGCAGGTCCAACCGCCGTCTGCGGTCGCGCAGTTCGGCCACCAGCGCGGCCAGGGGCTCGGCGGGCCGCGACAGCACCAGCTCCGCCGCCACCCGCAGCGCCAGCGGCAGCCGCCCGCACTGCTCGGCCAGCGCCGCGGCCTCGGCCGGCTCCGTGTCCACGCGAGGCCCGACGAGCGTGCGCAGCAGCGCCGTCGCCTCGTCGGGGGAGAGGGCGTCGAGGACCACCCGGTGCGCTCCGTGCACCGACACCAGCGACGCCAGCGAGTCCCGGCTGGTGATCAGCACCCGGCAGGCCGGGCTGCCCGGCAGCAGCGGTCTGACCTGCGCGGCGGAGGCGGCGTTGTCGAGGACGACGAGCAGCCGCCGTCCGTCGACGGCCGTACGGTAGCGCGCCGCCCGGTCGTCGAGCCGCAGCGGGATCTCCGGCCCGGGGACGCCGAGCGCGGTGAGGAACCCGGCGAGCGCCTGCGCGGCGGACACCGGTTCCTGCGGGTCGTAGCCGCGCAGGTCGACGTAGAGCTGACCGTCGGGGAAGGCGTCGCGGACCCGGTGCGCCCAGTGGACGGCCAGCGCGGTCTTGCCGACGCCGGCCGTGCCCGAGACGGCGGAGACGACGACCGCCGCCGTCCGGCAGGCGTGCTCCGCGTCGAGCAGATGCCTTGTCAGGTCGGCGAGTTGATCGTCCCTGCCGGTGAAAGGACGTACGTCCATCGGGAGTTGCGCCGGGACGCGAGCGGCGGCGACGGGAGGCGCGGCGGGTACGGGGCACGGCGCGGCCGGCGGCGGCTGCCCGCCGTCCCTCTCGCTCAGCAACTCCTCGTAGGCCGAACGCAGTTCGCGTCCCGGGCCCACCCCCAGCTCGTCGGCCAGCTGCCGCTCGACGGTGGTGTAGGCGTGCACGGCCTCCGCCGTCCTGCCGGCCTCGCCCAGAGCGCGGACGAGCATCACGGCCAGCGGCTCGGACAGGGGATGCTCGGCCGCCAGCGGACCGAGCAGGGCGGGCACTTCCTCGGGTCTCCCCTCGTGCCGGACCGCCCCGGCCCAGGCGAGCGCCGCCTCGATCCGCTCGCCGCTCCACACGGCCCGCACACGCTCGGCCCACGCCCCGGACAGCTCCGGCAGCGGCGCACCCCGCCACAGGCCGAGCGCCTCCCGAAGGACACGGGCCCGCTCCGCCGCCGAGGGGCACGCGCGGCCCCGGGCGAGGAGCGCGCGGAAGCGCAGCAGGTCGACGGCGTCGTCGTCGCCCTCCAGGACGTAGCCGCCCGACGCTTTGGCGATGCGGAGCGCGGCCCCCTCCGCCTTCCGCCCGTGGTCCTCGGCCGAGGCGTCGTCCAGGAGCCGGCGCAGCCGGCTGATGTGCGCGTACAGGACCGATCTGGCCCCGCCGGGCGGGTCGGCGTCCCACACACGGTCGATCAGGGCGTCCACCGGGACGGGCCGTCCCGCGTCCGCCGCCAGTGCCGCGAGGACCGCTCGCCGGCGCGGCTGCCCCACCTCGCGCACGCGCCCCGCGACCCGCAGTTCCAGGGGGCCGAGCAAGTGCAGTATCACCGCTGACGCCGGGCTTCCAATTGTCCTCCGATGGTTCTTCACGGTGACGCGCCGGCCCACCGCCTGCCGTCACAAGGTTTTCGCAAGGTCCACCGTAGATCCTCACGGCGCAGGTCGTCAGGCGTTCCGCCGCACGAACCAGCCCCACCGGACGAGACCCTGACGAAGCGTCATATCGGCTGCGCGCGGGTCCCTGTCGTACGGGGTTCGGCAGGGACCCGGCGGCCTTGACGCAGAACACCCCAAGAGGAGACAGAAGATGAACCTTCGGCGCTGGGCCGCGGTCGCGTCCGTCCTGCTGATGGCCGGGGCGGGCACCGCCGTCGCCGCCCCCGCGAGCGCGGCCCCCACCGCGAGCTGCTACGGCTCGTCCTGCGAGGGCAAGGATCCCGACACCTACTGCGGGGACGACGCGACGTCCCCCGTCGGCGGAGTGTGGCTCGGCCAGGCGTACGTGGAGCTGCGCTACAGCCCGAGCTGCCGGGCGGCTTGGGCGCGCATCTCCCGCGCGAGCTACGGGAACGGCCAGTTCACCCCGTTCGCGACCGTCCACCGCAACTCCGACGGGCGGGAGTACACCTGCTCCGTGCCGGCCGGCGGCTCCAGCTGCTACACGCGGATGGTCAACGACGTCAACGTGACCTCCTACGCCAAGGGCGAGTGGGACAGCGGCGCGCGGACGTACCAGGGCCGCACGTCCAGCTACTGACCCGCGCGGTCGTGGAAGGGGGCCCGCCCCAGGCGGCGGGGCCCCTTCCTCGTCGCCCGCACGCGCCCGGCCGGGTCAGTCGACCGGCCAGGTGTGCACCGGGGCGTTGAGGTGCATGTAGTCGATGTACAGCTGCGTCATCCGGCGCAGCGCCTCGTGCCGGCCGGCGTGGTCGGCCGCCTCGATCCGGTGGAACATCTCCTTCTGCCACACCGCCCCGTTGCGGCCGGTCACGCACCGCTGCTCGATCACGCCGAGCAGCGGCTCCCGCCACGACGCGTCCATGCCGGACAGCTCCAGCCCGCGGTGCGCCAGCGGCAGCAGCCGCCGCAGGACGAGTTCGGGCACCGGCACCTCGCCCATCCCCGGCCAGTACAGCGGCGCCTCGATGCCGTGCCGGGCCGCCATGTGCAGGTTCTCCTCGGCGGCGGCGAAGGACATCCGCGACCACACCGGCCGCTCCTCCTCCACCAGGGCGCGGGTGAGCCCGTAGTAGAAGGCCCCGTTGGCGAGGGTGTCCGCGACGGTCGGCCCGGCGGGCAGCACCCGGTTCTCCACCCGCAGGTGCGGCATGTCGTGGGCCACGGCGTACACCGGGCGGTTCCACCGGTAGATCGTCCCGTTGTGCAGGGTCAGCTCGGCCAGCTCGGGGATGTCGCCCTCGTCCAGCGTGCGCTTGGGCTCCTGCTCGTCGCAGAGCGGCAGCAGGGCGGGGAAGTAGCGCAGGTTCTCCTCGAACAGGTCGAAGACGCTGTTGATCCACCGCTCGCCGAACCACACCCGGGGCCGCACCCCCTGCACCTTGATCTCCTCCGGGCGGGTGTCGGTCGCCTGCTCGAACAGCGGGATCCGCGTCTCGTGCCACAGCTCCTTGCCGAACAGGAACGGCGCGTTCGCCGCGAGCGCGACCTGTACGCCGGCGGTGGCCTGCGCCGCGTTCCAGTACCCGGCGAACTCCTCGGGGGAGACCTGGAGATGGAACTGCGTGCTGGTGCAGGCGGCCTCCGGGGTGATCGTGTCCGCGTACGTCCGCAGCCGGTCGACGCCGTCCACCTCGATCCGCAGGTCCTCGCCTCGCGCCGCGAAGACCTGGTCGTTCAGCAGGCGGTAGCGCGGGTTCTCCGACAGCGAGCCCTCGCCCACGTCCTCCTGCCGCAGCGTGGGCAGGATACCGATCATGATCAGCCGGGCGGCGACCGTCCTGGCACGCTCGTCGGCGTGGTTGAGCGCGGCACGGATCTCGGACTCCCAGGACTCCGGGCCGCCCTCCGTCAGCCGCCGCGGCGGGACGTTGATCTCCAGGTTGAACCGGCCCAGCTCGGTCGACCAGGCCGGATCCGCGATCGCCTCCAGCACGTCGCTGTTGCGCATCGCCGGCTCGGCCTCGCCGTCGACCAGGTTCAGCTCGATCTCCAGCCCCACCCGGGGCCGCTCCGATTCGAAGCGGGAGTCACGCAGCATCTGCGCGAGCGCGTCGAGGCAGTCCTGCATCTTGATCCGGTACCGGCGGCGGTCCTCGCGGGTGAAGACCATCGCCGGGACGTCCCGTCCCATCGGCCCTCCCGGCACCCCCTCCAGCGAAACTGACCCCTCCAGCGTCGCACCACCCGGCGGGGCGGACCATACGGGAGCAGCGCGAGCGCGCTCGGCGAGGCCGCTCAGCGCCAGCCGAAGCGGCGGTCGACCACCGCGGCGAACTCCTCCAGCGTCAGCACCGAGTCGCCGTTCTGGTCGGCGGCGTCGAACAGCGCGGAGGACGCGTCGGCGTCGCCCACGGCCCAGAACGGCAGGTCGCCCCAGGCCGCCAGGACGGGGCCCTTTCTCCGCAGCGCGACGATCACTTCCTCACGCGTCAGCGTGCCGTTCGCGTCGAGGTCGAGCGCCTCGAACAGTTTCCGCGCCTTGTCACTCGCCATGTCGTCCCCGTTTCCTCAGCGCCGGTCCGGGCGCCCTGCCCGGCACCGGCTCCAGTGCCCGTCCGGCGCCGCCGGGCCGGCCGGCCCGCCCCGTTCATCCACGCAACGCCTCCCGCCCCGCCCGGGTTCCCGCCACGGCGGACCGCTCGCGCGTCCACCCGTACAGCACGACCGAGCACACCGCCGCGACCGCGCACCAGGTCGACACGAACTCCAGCCGCCCACAGCGCCCAGCACCCCGCCGCGCCCACCGCCACCAGGCCTCCGAGCCCCACCAGCCACCGGTCGCCCGACAGCAGCAGAGCCCCCACGGTGGCCGCCAGATAGCCCGCGACAAGCAGTGCGGGGTGGGAGAGGCCGACGGCGTAGCCCACGGTGTGCCCGCGGATCTCGGCCGTCACCGGACCGGTCGCCAGCGCGTACCCGAGCGCCGCGGCGGTGACCACGCCCACCGCCAGCGGGACGAGCAGCCGGCGCCGGGCCCGCGGCGGCGCGGCGCACAGCGTCCCCGCCGGCACCCACACCGCGAGCAGAGGCAGCGCGATGACGGCCCAGACGACGGTGGCGGGCCCCCGCCCCCCGTCCGACGCCCACACACACCGCCTCGACCAGCTGATGGGCCCCCAGCAACAACGGCAGCGCTGCGAGCGGCAGTTCCGCCGCACGCCGAACCCGCGCCGCACAAGCCACCCCGACCGCACACACGCCGACCCCCGCGACCACATCGGCCGTCGCACTCCAGCACATCGGTTCACCGCCAGGCGTTCGTGAAGTGGTGCCGCAGCACACAGGCTTGCTTCCCCGGGCCTCTTGATCCAACCCTGCCGCCGTCAGGGGCACCTGGCGGCCACTCCCGCCGAACGAGTCCCGGCAAGCCGGCGTGAGGTCTCGGCGGGCCTGCCTCCGGCCGGTCTACGCTGCGGGGCATGAACGAGGCCATGACCTGCGGCGTCACCACTGAGCTCGCCCTCCTCAGCGCCATGGAGCTGGCCGCCGATCCGGAGCTGGAGGCCGGGTTCACGGAGTCGGCCCACCGCATCCTGGCGGACCTGGTCAGCGGAGGCGCCGCGCTGGGCTGGATCCAGCCACCCGCCCGGGACGAGGTGGCGGAACTCCTCGGTCACGTCGTCGCGGCGGCGCAGGCCGGGGACGCGGCCCTGCGTGCGGCATACCTCGGCCGTCGACTTGTCGGGCTGGGGTACTGGCTCCGCTACGCCCGACCTACCCATCGGCCTCACGCCGATCTGGAGAAGATCGCGGTGGATGCCACTGCCCACGGTCGTGGCGTCGGCCGGGCGCTGACCGCTGCCTTGATCGCTGACGCCCGGGAGGCGGGTGTCGAGGTCCTCACTCTGGACGCCCGTGGCGACAACGCCAACGCCCTGCACCTCTACCGGTCGCTGGGCTTCACCGAATACGGCCGTCTCCCCGACTTCGTCGCCGTCGGCGAACAACGCTACGACAAAGTCTTCTGCATGCTGGACTTCCGTGCTTGAGCATCTCCGGCCGCGACGATCTTGAGGCGGGCAAGATGTCTCGCATGACTGAGGAGACACGGTCTCTCGACGGTGAGACGGTGGGCACGGAGCCGGTGTCGTCGGCGCGCGCCCCATGGCAGAGGCCGGCAGACCGGCTGGGCCGTGGACGCGTGTCGGCATGACTGTGACGAGTAAGCGTCGGGTCCTGTACCGGCAGGGCACCGGGTTCTGGCGGATGACGGCGAAGTGGGCGTCAGTTTTCGGCCCCCTGTACCTGCTGGACGGAGGGCTGCTCCGGTCGTGGGGCGACGCTCTGGCCTGGCCGCTGATCGGAATCCTCCTGTGGGCGCCGTTCGGGATCGGCGTCGTCTGGTATCCGAAGAAGGACCAGCGGATCAAGCTGACGACGCGCGAACTGCGGGTGCGGCGAAAGAGGCTGCCGATGCAGGACGTGAACCTGCTGCACGTGGCACGGCTTTGGCTGGAGGGGCGTTCGACCGCGGACGCCCAGCCGGTGCTGGAGTGGGTTCGGTTCGACCGGGTGGTGTGGGTGCCGCTGCGGAACGGCCGGGCGTACGGCGTGGAGTTCCGCGACCCGGCCGCATTCGGCAAGGTCTTCGGTGACTTCGCGGTCGCGGCGTGCGGCGGGCCGGAGATGGTCCGCGCCAGGGCCGCAGCGGCGACCTACCCCGAGCCGCGCCCCATGCGGGCCCGCTCCGGCGACGGCGGCTCCTGGCCGGATGTCCTGGACATCTTCGACTGAGAGCCTGAAGCGATCGGTGCGGCCCTGAACGGGCGAGCTGGGTGCACGGCCCGCACCGGGCTCCAGGGGCCGCCGGGTGCCCCACCGGGCGTCCGGCTGGATGCCGTCCGGTGAGTCGGGTCAGGACAGTGCGGATTCCGCTGGGCGGAAGCAAGCCGTGACCGTCTTGCCGTGGGGGCAGGGGCGGGTTTCCCAGCTGTCGGCGAGCGCGTCGACCAGCATCATGCCCCGCCCGCCGACGCGTTCCGTGCTCGGCGGCTTCGGGCTCGGCAGGTCGGGCGACCCGTCGTGGACGGCGATGTGCAGACACCGGCTGTCCCAGGTCATGACCAGCTGGGCGCTGCTGCGCGCATGCCGGTGGGCGTTGGTGACCAGCTCGGAGACGGTGAGCAGGACCGAGTCCACCGTCTGTGGGTCGTCGTCGGCCCAGCCCAGCGTGTCGAGGTGCCGGCGGGCCCAGTCACGCGCCTCCTTGACGGAGCTGTTTATCGGCAGAGCACGAGCCCAGCCCACTGCACGCACCGCTGATCGGTCCACGGTGTTTCCCTCCCTCGATCGGTGCCGCTGGGACAGCGTCTACCCTGCGGAAGCGGCATGAAGCCGGACAACCGGGCAGCCGGCCGAACACGGCGGCGGCCCAGGGCCCCGGTCCCGGGCCGCCCACCCGGCCGTCGCCGGCCCCGTCGCACCCCGCCCGCACCGGTATCGTGAGCCGCCGCCCAGGCCGCAGGCCGCCCGAGCCACCGCCCAGCCACGGCCCGCCGCGGCCGCCGACAGGAGCCACGTGACCGACACCGGCACCCGCATTCGCCCCCGTACCGCGCCCCGCCCCCTGCTGCTGCCCGACGGGCGGCCCGCCGCGCTCGCCTGGAGTCTCGACCCCGGCATGCTGCACCTCAACCACGGGTCCTTCGGCGCGGTGCCCCGCGCGGCGCAGGAGCGGCAGGACGCGCTGCGGGCCGAGATGGAACGCGCGCCGGTCAAATGGTTCCCGGAACTCCCCGCCCGGGTCGCCGCCGCCCGCGCCGAAGTCGCCGGCCACCTCGGCGTCGACGCGGGCGACCTGGCGCTCGTCCCGAACGCGAGCGCCGGCGCGAGCGTCGTGTACGCGGCGCTCACCGCGCGGCCCGGCGGCGACGTCGTCGTCACCGACCACGGCTACGGCGCCGTCACCATGGGCGCCGAGCGGCTCGCCCGGCGCAGGGGCGGCCGGGTGCGGACCGCGCGGGTGCCGCTCGCGGCCGGCGCCGAAGAGGCGTACGACGCGGTCATGGCCGAGGTCGACGACGACGTGGCGCTGATCGTCCTCGACCAGATCACCTCCGCCACCGCCCGCCGGATGCCCGTCGAGCGCGTCGCCGCCGAGGCGGCCCGGCGGGGCGTCCCCCTGCTCGTCGACGGAGCCCACGCCCCCGGCCTCCTCGCCGCGCCCCTGGACGGACTGCGCTGCGACGCGTGGGTGGGCAACCTGCACAAGTGGGCGTGCGCCCCGCGCGGCACCGCCGCCCTCGTCGCCCGCGGAGCGCTGCGCGCCGAACTGCACCCCCTCATCGACTCCTGGAACGCCCGCGAGGCGTTCCCCGAGCGCTTCGACCAGCAGGGCACCGTCGACGCCACGAACTGGCTGGCCGCGCCCACGGCCCTCGACTTCGTCGACCGCGTCTGGGGCTGGGACACGGCCCGCCGCTACATGGACGACCTCGCCGACCACGGCGCCCACGTCGTCGCCGCCGCCCTCGCCGGCCCGGACGCCCACGACACCGCCGCAGCCGACGTCGGCATGCCGGTGCCCGGGATGCGCCTGGTCCCGCTCCCCGAGGGCCTGGGCGCCACGCGGGTCGAGGCCGACGCCCTGCGCGACCGGGCCGTCGCCGAACTGGGCGCCGAGACCGCTTTCACCAGCTTCGCCGGCGCCGGATACCTGCGGCTGTCCGCCCACGTCTACAACACCCCCGCCGACTACGAGGAGTTCGCCGAACGCTGCGCCCCCGTCGTCCGCGCCTGGGCGGCCGAGGCCCGGACCCGGCGGGCGGCCGTCTGACCTGCCCCCGCCGGCCGGGGCCGACGGCTTATAAGGTGAGCCATGTGACAGAGGAACACCGGTGAGAGCGACGCGAGGCCTGGCCACGCTGGACGAGGTGGAGAGCGGCGACCACGTCTGCCAGCTTCTGGAACCGGCCGAGACCGCGGGCGAGCGCAGCCGCGCCTTCGTCGCCGACGGCGCGCTCTTCGGCGACAAGGTCGTCATCGTCGGAGCGGACGGCGGATCCGCCCGCCGCCTCCCCGACACCCCGGCCCCCGTGCTCATCGATCCCGCGCGGCTGGAGGGATCGCTGCTCGCCGCGGTGCGCCGCGAGGCCGAGAACGCCGGACGCGAGGGCTTCCGCGCCCTGCGCATCCTGCGCCATGTCACGGCCGACCGCACCGGCGCGCCTCCCGACAGCATGCTGCAGAGCGAACTGGACCTGGAGGAGTTCGCCGCGGACAGCGGCGCCATGGTCCTGTGCACCTACCGCCCCGCCGACTGGGACCCGCCCACTCTCGATCAAGTGACGTGTGTGCATCCGCACCACGTGGGCAGCCGACCCGCAGCACCCGAGTTCCGGGTGTTCAGGACCGGAGAGGGACACTGGACGGTGACAGGAGTCATCGACTCCGCGGGTGCCGCGGCGTTCGGCGCGGTGCTGCGCAACCTCGTCGCCCACGCCCCGGTGGTGCGCCTGATGTGCCACGAGGTGGAGTTCTTCGACGCGGCGGGGATGAGCGCACTCGCCGACGCGGCCCGGTACCTTCCCGACCGACAGGTGATCATCGAGGGGGCCAACGAGACCGTGCGGTTGTGCTGGCAGTTGTCGGGCTTCGCCGCGCCGGAGGTGCCGGTGGTGATCTCCCCATGACCGACCGCACCCCGGGCGACACCCGGGACCAGGGCTCCGGCTACCGGCACGAGCTGTATCCGTACCAGGGCCGCGAGGCGTTCCTCGACGGCACGCTCGGCTTCATCCACGAGGCGCTCGACGGCGACGAGGCCGTCGTCGTGGCCGTCCCGCAGCACAAGGTGTCGCTGCTGCGCGCCGAACTCCCCGAACTGTCGACCGTCCGTTTCGTCGACACCGACTCCGTCGCCCACCACCCTGGGCGGCTCATCGCCGCCTGGCAGGGATGGATCCACGAGCACGCCGCCGACGGCCGTCCGGTGCGGGGCATCGGCGAGTCCAGCTGGGAGGAGGCGCACAGCCAGGCCGAGGTCCGGGAACTGCGCTACCACGAGTGGCTGCTCAACAAGGCCTTCGCCGACAGCCCCGCCTGGTGGCTGCTGTGCCCCTACGACACCGACGGCACGAACGTCGATCTGACGGCCATGGCCCGCTGCCACCCCGAGCTGCGCGAGGACGGCCGCAGCCGGCCCAGCGAGGGCTACGACGCCGAAGCCGCCTACGCGTTCGAGCACCTGGGCAGCCCCTGTGACCCGTTCGAGGAACTGCCGTACGGGGCGGGAGACCTCGCCGCGGTGCGCGCCCGGATCGCCGAGTGCGCCGAGCGCAACGGTCTCGACGGGGTGCGGCTGCGCGAACTGAGCATCGCCGCCACGGAGATCGCCGCCAACAGCATCAAGCACGGCGGCGGCCGGGGCGTGCTGCGGACCTGGGTCGACGAGGACCGCATGATCTGCGAGTTCTGGGACGGCGGCCACATCGCGGACCCCCTCGCCGGCCGGATGCAGCCCCACGCCTCCCAGGTGGGCGGCCGCGGCCTGTGGCTGGCCCACCAGCTCTGCGACCTCGTCGAGCTGCGGTCCACCCTCGAGGACGGGACGACGATCCGCCTGCACAGCGCGCTGCGCGGCTGAGCCTGCGCCCCGCGGGTGCGGGGCGCGGAGACGGCCCGCACGGTGGAGGGGAGGGCGCCGCGCCCGTCGCGGCCCCGGAGGATGCACCGCCGTCATGAGGAGCGCAGCCATGGCCAAGGGCAGCAGCCGCAAGAAGGAGCCGTCGAAGGGCGACGAGGTCGCCTGGAGCAGTCACGGCTCCGAGACCACCGGAACCGTGGAGAAGAAGATCACCGAGCGGACGAAGGCCGCCGGCCGCACCGTCGACGCCTCCCCGGACGAACCCCAGTACGAGGTGCGCAGCGACAAGTCCGGCCGTACGGCTGTGCACAAGCCGTCCGCCCTGAAGAAGCGCGGGAAGAAGTGAGCTCCGGGCCCCGTGACGACGCCCGGAGCGAGGGCCGGGCGGGGCCGGCCCTCCTGTCCCGAGGCGCCGGCGGCGCCCGTCATCTGCTGTAGCCGAGGACGGTCATCATGCCGGACTCCGAGTGGTACTGGTTGTGGCAGTGCAGCATCCACAGGCCCGGGTTGTCGGCCATGAAGTCGAAGACGAGCTTGCGGTGCGGCAGCACGATCGCCGTGTCCTTGCGCGTCCCGACCGAGTCGATGCCGGTCAGGGCGAAGGTGTGGCCGTGCAGGTGCACGGGATGCCACATGTCGGTGGCGTTGATGACGGTGATCCGCACCCGTTCCCCCTCGCGGACGGCGTGGCGCTGTTCGACGGAGTAGGGCTGGTGGTCGATGGCCCAGTCGAACTTCTCCATGCCGCCGGTGAGCCGGAAGCGCATCTCGCGGTCCGGCTCGCGGTCGCTGAAGGCCACGGACTCCGCCGGCACCAGCCGCCGGGCCGGCACGACCCTGCCGTCCAGCTCGTCGGGGTGCACGAAGGGCCCCGGGGTCCCGCCGCTGCCGGTGCGCAGCACGGCCAGGGCCCGGGCGTCCTTGCCCTCGGCCAGCGCGACCAGCGGGAACACCCCGTCCTGGGCGGTGACGAGCACGTCGTAGCGTTCGGCCATGCCGAGCAGCAGCGCGTCCGTCTCCTTGTGCTCCACCGGATAGCCGTCGGTGTGGGTCACCGTCATCCGGTGGCCGCCCAGCGCCACCCGGAACGCGGTGTCGCCGCCGGCGTTGATGATGCGCAGCCGGATCCGGTCGCCGGGGCGGGCCTGGAAGACCGAAGGGGCCTGCGGCAGACGGCCGTTGATGAGGTAGTGCGGGTAGTCGACGTGGCCGCCCGGGCTGTGCAGCATCCGGCTGCGGGAGTGCCGCAGAATGCGGGACGGGCCGGCGGAGCCGCCGGACGACGACCGGGCGCCGGCGGCGGGGCCGTGGCCCGGGCCGTGGTGGTGGGCGAGCTCCTCGCCCATGTCCATGGGCGCCGCCCTGCCGCCCAGGAGTTCGGAGAGCACGGCGTCCGGGGTGGAGCCGTTCACGCCGTCCAGCCAGTCGTCCAGGACGACGACCCACTCCTTGTCGTAGGACAGCGGCTCCCTGGGGTCCTCGACGATCAGCGGGGCGTACAGACCGCGGTCGAGCTGCATGCCCGAGTGGGAGTGCAGCCAGTACGTCCCCGGGTACGCCACCGCGAAGCGGTAGTGGAAGTCCGCGCCGGGTCTGATCGAGTACTGCGTCAGGCCGGGCACGCCGTCCATGTCGCAGCGCAGCCGCAGACCGTGCGAGTGCAGCGTCGTCGGCTCGGACAGGTGGTTGGCGAGCGTGACGTCCAGGATGTCGCCCGAGCGGACCCGGATCTCCCTGCCCGGCAGCGTGTCGCCGTACGCCCACGATCTGACGGTCAGACCGCCGAGGTCCAGGGCGGTCTCCACGGCGGTCAGTCTGACCTCGCGGACCGGTCCCGACCCGCGGGCCGCCTCGGCGGCGAGCACCTCGGGACCGGACGGGTCCACGTACCCCCCTGGCCCCTTGGGGACGAAGCCGCCGGCGTGACCGCCGCCGGCGGCCGGGCCGGCCGCCGAGGGACGGTCGGCCCCGGCGCGGGGACCGGCCGCCGACCGGGAGTCGGGGCCGGTCCCGGAGCAGCCGGCCAGGGCTCCCGAACCGGCGGCCGCGATCGATGCACCGAGCACGGTGCGCCGTGTATGTGTGTGCATGACTGAATAACACATGTCTTATAGTCATATGTGTGTGAACCGGGGCGGCGCGTCTCACGAATCGCCTGCGGGGACACGCACGTCGGCGAGGACGACACCGCTGCGCGGTCGCGCCGGGATCCGCCGCAGTGAGATCCTCAAGTCCTGCTCCGGCACCGTGTGCTCGAGCCGGGCCAGGCGCACGGCCAGCGCCTCCAGTACGCCGATGACGACGCGTTCGCCCGGGCAGCGGTGCCCGCTCCGCGGCTCGCCGCCGCCCTGCGGGATCAGCACGTCGCGTTCGATCGGCCGGCCCAGGAACCGCTGCGGGCGGAAGGCGTACGGCTCCTCCCACCAGCGCGCGTCATGGTTCTGGCCGTAGACGTCGAGCAGCACGAGCCCGCCCGCCGGGACCCGTTCGCCCTTCCAGGACAGCTCCGTCACCGCCCTGCCGCCGACGAAGGGGGCGAACGGGTAGAAGCGGCGCACCTCGTGGACGAACGCGGTGGCGAAGGCGGGATCGCCGTCCCGCAGCGGCTCCCGGTACTCGGGCCGGCGGTGCAGCGCGTGCGCCGCGAAGGCCACGAACCAGGTCACCGCGGCCGTCGGCCGGATGACGTTGAGCAGCTCCACGGCGGCCGTCCGCGGCTCCAGCGGCTCACCGGAGGCGTCCCGGTGCCCGCACACCGCATCCAGCACCGAGCCGGCCGTGGCCTCCACTGCGCCCGAACGGACGTCCGACACCAGACGGGCCAGCCGGGCCTCCTGACGACCGCGGGCCCGGCGCGCCCGCAGGTGACGCGGGCCCAGCGTGGCGAACCCGTCGACCATGGCGATCAGATCGCGCGCCGTCCGCTCCGCTTCGCCGTCGTCGAGGGGGACGCCCGCCCAGCGGCAGACGCCCCGGGTGATCACTTGGCTCACCTCGTCGAACAGCACGACGTGTTCACGCCCCGCCCAGGAGGGGGCGGCTTCGTCCCAGGCCGCCGCGATCTCCTTCGCCGAGCCGGTGACCGCGTCCTGTTCCAGCAGGGGCAGGAACAGCGCCTTGCGCGCGCGATGCGCGTCCCCGTCGAGCGTGTGGACCGCGCCGTGCCCGAACAGGGTGCTCAGCACCGGGCCCGGGACCGCGCCGTGCCGCCGCACGTGCCGCTCGTCGTAGAAGAACCGCACCGCCTCCGGCCCGCGCAGGGCCAGCACGGGTCGCCCCGCGAGCCGGGTGCGCACCACGTCGCCCCCGGTCTCCCGCATGCGGTTGGGCAGCCACGCGTAGCCCTCCGCCAGCAGGGGGAGCGTCTGGTCGGGAAGTGTGAGGGGAGAGTGCGGAGAACGAGGCGAAGATGTCATGCGCCGGCGAGTGCCCACGGCGCCGCCGTTCAGTGCCGAGCGGTTCCCCGGGCAGGCCTGCCGTCGAGTGAGCTCGGCGGGCGCGGGTACTCCGTGAACCAGGGCACAGCACCCGCACGGGTTGGACGGGCATGGCCATGAACAGCGACGACACCCCGGACGACGCACTCGATCTCCACTTCGTCGGCAACGCGACCGTGCTGCTGCGCTACGGCGGGCTCACCCTGCTCACCGACCCGAACTTCCTTCACCGGGGGCAGTACGCCTACCTCGGGTACGGACTGCTGAGCCGCCGTCTGACCGAACCGGCCGTGGACGCCGGCGACCTCCCCCGTCTCGACGGGATCGTGCTGTCCCACCTGCACGGCGACCACTGGGACCGCCGGGCGCGCCGTCTCCTCGACCACACCGTGCCGGTGCTGACCACGCCGCACGCCGCACGCCGGCTGAGAGTCGTCCACGGCTTCTCCCGGACCGCCGGGCTGCGCACGTGGCACGGACTCACCCTGCGCCACGGCGACGCCCGGGTGCGGGTGACGGCGCTGCCCGGTCGGCACGCCGGCAACCCCGTGCTCCGCGGGCTGCTGCCGCCCGTGATGGGCAGCATGCTGGAGTTTCGGCCCCGCCCGCGGACCGGTCCGTCTGCGGCTGTACGTCTCGGGCGACACCCTCGTCCACGACGGCCTCGACGAGATCGCCCGCCGTTTCCCCGCCGCCGATCTCGCCGTCCTCCATCTCGGCGGCACCCGCCTGCCCGGCGGTTTCGTGGTGACCATGGACGGCGCGCAGGGCGCGGAACTGGCCCGGCGGCTCGACCCGCGGCTGATCCTTCCGGTCCACTACGGCGACTACACCGTGATGCGCTCGCCGCTCTCCGCCTTCCTCGCGGAGACGGAGGCCCTCGGCCTCGCCGGTCGAGTCGTCCACTGCGGCCACGGGCAGCGTGCTCGCGTCACCGCCGGGCGCGGGGCGGCGACGGTGAGCGGAGTGTGACGGCGCGCGGAAGCGAAGGACGACGCGACCGCCGCTCAGGGGGAGCGGCGGTCGCGTCGTAGCCGGGTGCGCGTCACTCGACCTTGGCCCAGTCCAGCGTCCGTTCCACCGCCTTCTTCCAGTCGGCGTAGCCCTGCGCCCGCCGGTCCTCGGACCACTGCGGCTCCCACCGCTTGGACTCCTGCCAGTGGGTCCGCAACTCGTCGGTGTCCCGCCAGAATCCGGTGGCGAGCCCCGCCGCGTACGCGGCGCCGAGCGCGGTGGTCTCCGCGACGACCGGCCGGCTGACCGGCACGCCGAGCACATCGGCCTGGATCTGCATGCACAGGTCGTTGGCGGTCACGCCGCCGTCCACCTTGAGCACGTCCAGGTGCACCCCGGAGTCCTGCTCCATGGCCTCGACCACGTCACGGCTCTGGTAGCAGATGGCCTCCAGCGTCGCCCGGGCCAGGTGACCGTTGTCGTTGTAGCGCGCGAGGCCCACGATCGCGCCGCGCGCGTCGGAACGCCAGTACGGGGCGAACAGACCGGAGAACGCGGGCACGAAGTACACGCCGCCGTTGTCCTCCACGGTGCGCGCGAGGCTCTCGCTCTCCGCCGCGCTGGAGATGATCTTCAACTGGTCGCGCAGCCACTGCACCGCCGACCCGGTCACCGCGATCGACCCCTCCAGGGCGTACACGGCCGGGCTGTCGCCGAACTGGTACGCCACGGTGGTCAGCAGCCCGTGCTGCGAACGCACCAGCTCCGTACCGGTGTTGAGCACCAGGAAGTTGCCGGTGCCGTAGGTGTTCTTCGCCTCGCCCGGCGCGTAGCAGACCTGTCCGACCGTGGCCGCCTGCTGGTCGCCGAGCACGCCCGCGATGGGGATCGCCGCCCGCAGGGGCCGGGAGGTGCGGGTGACGCCGTAGGCCTCGCGGTCGGACGACGGCTTGATGGTGGGCAGCATCTCGCGGGGGATGCCGAAGAAGCCCAGCAGCTCGTCGTCCCAGTCGAGGGTCTCCAGGTCCATCAGCATGGTGCGGCTGGCGTTGGTCACGTCGGTGGCGTGGATGCCGCCGTCGGGACCGCCCGTCAGGTTCCACAGGACCCAGGCGTCGGTGTTGCCGAAGAGGGCGTGGCCCTGCTGCGCGGCCTCGCGCACCCCGTCGACGTTCTCCAGGATCCACTGGATCTTGCCCCCGGAGAAGTACGTCGCCGGCGGCAGGCCCGCCTTGCGGCGGATGACGTCGCCCTTGCCCGAGCGCTCCAGCGCGGCGGCGATGGAGTCGGTGCGGGTGTCCTGCCAGACGATGGCGTTGTAGTAGGGGCGCCCGTTGCGCGGATCCCACACGACGGTGGTCTCGCGCTGGTTGGTGATGCCGATCGCCGCGAGATCTTCCGGGGACAGGTTCCCGTGCCGCAGGGCGTTCTGGATCACCGAGTTGGTGCGCTCCCAGATCTCCACCGGATCGTGCTCGACCCACCCGGACTGCGGGAGGATCTGGGCGTGCTCCAGTTGGTGCTTCGCCACCTCGTTGCCGGAGTGGTCGAAGATCATGAAACGGGTGCTGGTGGTCCCTTGGTCCACCGCGCCCACGAAGTCAGCCATGGATTACCGCCTCTGTTGCGGGGATCAGCACCTCGGGTGCCGGGATGGGGTCCTTCGGCGCGGGGATCGTCACTCCTCGGGCGCCGGGACACGGCCGGGGGGCTCCGGCTCCGCCGTGGGCAGGAAGTGGCCGACCAGGACCTTGTACAGGCCCGCACCGAGCAGGCCGCCGATCAGCGGTGCGATGATCGGAACCCAGAAGTACAAGTTCCCGTACTGATCTCGCCATGCCGTTCCGTAGCCCGTGATGAAGCTGGCGAGTCTCGGCCCGAAGTCACGCGCCGGGTTGATCGCGTAGCCCGCGTTGGTGCCCCAGGCCATGCCGATGGCCACGACGACGAGACCGATGATGAACGGCGCCAGGTTCGCGCCGGGCGGCGTGTTCAGCAGATCCGTGATGGCCAGGATCAGCAGCAGCAGGATCGCGGTGCCGATGATCTGGTCACGGAACGCCCCCCATTCGTGGACCGGCAGGTTCGGATTGCCGTTCGCCGGGAGTGTGGAGAAGACGCCCTGGGTCTTGATGGTGTGACCGGGGTCGGCCTTCGCCAGCGCCTCGGTGTAGTTCCAGCGCACGATCAGCGCCGCCACGAAGGCCCCGGCCGTCTGGGCCACGGCATAGGGCGCCACCTTGTTCCACGGGAACCCCTTGAACGCGGCCAGCGCGACCGTCACCGCAGGATTCAGGTGGGCGCCGCTCAGCCGGGCTGCGACGTACACGCCGAGCGTGACGCCGAGGCCCCACGCCCAGGAGATGCTGTCGTGGTTTCCGAGGCCGCCGGGCGGTGTCGTCAGGGCGCCGCCCGCGACGACCTGGGCCACCACGCCGCAACCGAAGAGAATGAGGATCATGGTGCCGGCGAACTCGGCCGACAATTCGCCGATCAACCCCGCCCTTTTGAATCGCTCAGCCATGGAAGCCCGCTTCCCGCCGGTTCCTGACCGGCTTTCGAGTGCCCGAGCTCTCACCAGATCAGCATAAGTCGGTCATAAAGGGTGCGCAGATCAACGGTTTCCCGGGGCCCGCGATCGCGCGGCGAGGCCGGTGTCACCCGTGCCGGTGATCAGGGCCGATTGCGGCCCCGGGCTGGGTTCCCCGGCGGCAGGGTGGGGGGATGCGTCGTTCCTCCTCCCTCGTGGCGGTGCCCTTCTCCCTCGTGGCGGTGCTGGCCGCCGGACTGCTCGCCGGGGGCTGCGTGGCCGTGCCCCGTGACGAACCGCAGCGGCCCGCCACCGGGAGCGCCGCCGCCGACGTCCGCACGTCCGCGCCCGGACCGCCGGCCGGCCGGACCGACGGCCCGCCCACCGGCCGGTCGGCGCTCGTCGGCACCGGTTCCACGCCCAGCGCCCTCAGGACGCCCCGGCCCCGGCAAGCCGCGCCGGACACCCCGCCGCGCAAGCGGGCGGCGCGCGAGGCGCCCGAGCCGAACCGGCGCCGGACCGGTGCCCGCGCTCCCGGCCGCGCGCCGGCCCCGGGCGCGCCCCGCCGGCGGTCCGGCACCCCGCGCACCGCGCAGCCGCCGTACACCGACTACGACCTGCGCACCGTGTGCGGCTGGTCCCATCAGGCGCCCGTGTCGCCCTCCGTGCGGCAGCTCTGCGACACCTACGTCCGCTGACGGGTGTGCCACCGTTCACGGGCTCGCGCGGGGCGTCCGGTCGTCGGTGTCGGGCGGTGGTCCGTGGTGGCCTCGAGGTCCGTGGTGAGCGCCTCGAACCAGACCTCCATGTCCGTCAGCAGGGGCAGCACGCTCCACGAGGTGCGGGCCGCGACATCCGGCGGCAGAGGCGGCAGGCTGATGTGCAGGCCGTCCGCCGGGAAGCCGGCCGCGCGGAGGGCCGCCGCCTCCACCTCGTCCGTCGCCGCCCTCAGCCAGCGCAGCGCGGCGGGCGGCAGATCCCGCATGCTGTCGGTGCGGGGCAGCCAGTGCGCCCCCACCAGCACCCGCGACCCGAAGTTGAGCGCGGCGAGCCAGTCCGGCCCCTCACCGGCGGGCCGCGGCGAGAACTCGGTGCGGTACTGCGCGTACACCGCCTCCGCGATGCGCAGCCGGCGCTGCGCCGTGCGCACCTCCTCCGCCGTGTCGCCGTGCCGGGGGCCGGGTACGCCGCCCTCGCCGGCGGCGGCCGCGACGGTGGCCCGCACCAGCGGCGCGGTGGACCGGAACAGCGCCGCCACACTGCGCCGGATCTCCGCCCGCGCCCCGGACGGCCACGCGAGCACCCCGCACAGCAGCCCCACCGCGCTTCCTGTCAGGACGTCGACGATCCGCGCCTCCGCGAGCCGCCAGGTCACCGGCGCGAGCTGGGCGAACGCCGTGGAGACCACCAGGGTGAACAGCCCCTGCGCCCAGGCCGGCCCGCCCAGCGGCCCCACGGTGAACGCCAGCAGCATCACCGGGGCGAGCAGCGCGGCGTACACGTCGGTGGCGTCGCCCGCCCCCACGAGGAGCACGCCGGCGGCGAGCGCGCCGACCAGGGTGCCGGCGACGGCCGAGCGGACCACGGACCAGGTGGCGCCCGCCGTGGTGCGCCCCAGGGTCAGCACCGCCAGCAGCACCCAGAAGCCGTGCGTCAGCTCCAGTGAGCCCGCGACCAGACGGGCGAGGCCCAGCCCGAGCGCGGTGCGGACGGCGTTCTGGAAGACGACCGAGCGGGGCGTGACATTGCCGAGGATCCGCAGCGCCCACAGGCGGACCGCCGGCGTCGCGGCGTACCAGAACTGCGCCCGGGGCAGCCCGAACAGCGGCCGGGGCCCGCCGAGCGCGAGGAGGGCGGCCGCGCGCACGGTCACGGCCGACACCGCCGAGGTCAGCACCGTCGACTGCCGCAGCAGCAACGCGCGTGACGGGGCGGCGCGGGCGTCGGGGGCGGCGCCGCGCGCGGCCAGGAACTGGGCGGTCATCTCCTCGATCAGTTCGGGCCCGGCGAGAGGCCGGGCCCCACGCAGGGCGTCCGCCGTCGCCGCGCACGTCGACGCGATGCCGCGCAGCAGGTCCCGTGAGGCGGAGTCGGCCGGGTCGGGGGCGAGCCCGGCGAGCCCGGCCAGCAGGTCCAGGAGCCGCCGGGTCGCGGAGCCGGCCTGGGCGAGCGCGCGGTCGGTGTGCCCCGCGCCGGTCGGTCGCGCGCCGGGCGGCTGCTGGGAGAAGCGCAGACTCCGTCCGGTCGCCTTGAGCCGGGCGGCGAGGCCGACGTCCGTCCCCTTGCTGCGGCCGGCGCCCGCGAACGAACCGGCCGCGTGGGCCGCCAGGTCCAGGGCGTCGGCGAGCCGCACGCGGTACGACGGCTCAGCCGGCTCCGGGAAGAGCAGCACCTCGCCGAGCGCGAGCAGCAGCGTCCCGGCGGTGAGCCCGATGAGCCGCTGCGGCAGGGTGTCCGGCGCGTACGGCGGGAAGCAGGCGAGGATGTAGAAGAGCTGGAGTCCGGGGACGGTGCCCGCGAGGCGCGGACCGCACGCCGCGAGGAAGGTCAGCGCGAAGCCGACGAACACCATGCCTGCGACGGCCGGCCAGGTCGCCACGGCGAGCGCGGTGCCGAGCGCGGTCAGCGCGGCGGCGGCCGGTAAGGCGCGAAGCAGCGTCAGGGCTCGCCGGCGGCCGGAGCCCGGCACCGGTGACAGGACGCCGAACGAGATGGGCGCGAACAGGGCGTAGATCGCCATGACCGGCTGGTCCAGCAGGTACAGCGCCGGGTAGAACCCCGCCGCCGCGGCCGCCGTGACCCGCGCCGCCCGCCGGCCGGCCCTGCGGGATTCGGGCAGCGAGGGCCGCCTCACCATGAGCGCTCCTCTCCACGCGCCCACGCCCACGCGAGGACCGCTGAGTCCTCCCAGTGTCGCGGACCTCCCGGCGTCGCGCGCGGCCCGGCGCTCCGCGAGGCGACCGGCCGGGGCGCGGACGACCCAGGTGGTGCGCGGCCCGGCGGCTGCGCCGGCTGACGCGACGTCGACGACCGCGCCGCCCGAGGCGAGGGCCGCCGGGCGGGCCCGAAAAGTTTCGAGGACGGCGGCAACCTCCGCGCCCCGGGCGGCGACTGACGGGCGAGACGTCTACCCGCACTTTTCGAACGGACGGACATGAAGGCTACGAGACACGCCGCGCGACGCCGCCCCGGCAGGCGCGGACTGTGGACCATGACGACCGCGGCGCTGGCCGCCCTGGGCGTGCTCGTCTACCTGGTGATCACCGTACGGTCCGGCCCCGGCGCCCACACGGACGCCGGAGCCGGATCCCGGGCGGGCGCCGCGGGCCGGGCCGCCGTCGCCTCCGCCGCATCCCGGCCCACGCCGCCGTCCCCGACCGCGCCGGCCGCACCCTCCCCGTCCGCGTCCCCCTCCCCGACGGCGACCCCGAGCACGACGGCCTCCGCGACCCCGTCGGCGTCCCCCACGGCGCGCGCGTCGGCCCGGGCCGCCTCCCGGGCGACGGCCGCCGACACGCCCTCGGCCGGGCGGATCCGCCCCGGGGTCTCCTACGCCGGGCTCGCCACGCACTACGACGCGGGTGACGGCAACGGGGCGTGCCTGTACGGCCCGACCGACGACCTCATGGTCGCGGCGATGAACCACACCGACTACGAGTCGGCGAAGGCGTGCGGCGCGTACATCGTCGTCCGCACGGCCGCCGGCGCGTCCGTCACGGTCCGCGTCACCAACGAGTGCCCGCTGCCCTGCGCTCCCGGGCAGGTCGACCTCAGCAAGCAGGCGTTCGCCAAGCTCGCCGACCTCTCCGCCGGCCGACTCTCCGTCACCTGGAGCCTGCTGAGCCCCAGCACCTCCGACAAGATCTCCGTCCGCTACAAGACGGGGTCCAGCGCGTACTGGTGCGGCATCCAGGTCGTCGGCCACCGCAACCCCGTGGCCCGGCTGGAGGTCGCCGCCGACGGCGGCTGGCGGGCCCTGCCCCGCGCCGACTTCAACTACTTCCTGTCCGAACAGGGCGCCGGCTGCGGCAAGTCCCTGCGCGTCACCGACATCTACGGCGAACGACTCGAGATCGGCGCCCTGCCGGTCCGTCCCGACGTCCTGCAGCCCACGGGAGCCCAGTTCAGCCGGCACTGACCACCGCTCCCGTCGCCCGGAGCAGCGCGGTGTGGGCGAGCCACCCCGCTGCCGCGCCGACCGCGTACCAGAGCAGGTCGGGCGGGTTGAAGGTGGAGCCGAGCACGAGGCGGGCGAGGACACTGCGCCGGGAGAGCTCGGAGGGGACCTCGCTGAGCTGGAGGAACTCCACCGCCCAGCTGACGGCCAGGGCGGTGCCCGCCGCCGCGAGGGGCGTCGCCCGGGGCGCGGCGAGGACGACGAGGGTGAGGACCAGCACCGTGTAGAGCGCGTCCCCGCCGTACTTCGCCACCTCGCCCGCCGCGACGGCCCGCAGCCCGAGCCCCGCGCCGACCGTTCCCAGTGCGGCCGCGGCGGCCGCCCAACGGGTCCGAGCGGCCGTCCCGCGGCGGGATTCCTCATCGGTCCGGAAGGTGAAGGGCACGGGAGCATCCTGCCCCGTACGGCGCCGGCCGGGGTGTGCGCACCCGATGGGGGCGGAAAATCCGGGAATCCCTCACACCGCGGTCGCATCGGGCGGACGAGACCTGGACCGCTTGTGACGACCCTGTCGAGACCGGCGGCAAGGGTTGCGCGCACCGGCCGGCCGGCCTGTCCGGCGACGGTCGTACGACGGCCTCGGCGGAGGGACTGTGAAGGCCGCGCGGCATTCGCTCACCGGGTGGTCACACCCGTGGAGCGGGGCGGCGCGACGCGCCCGGGCGGCCGCCGAGCGGCTGGTCCCCGCTCCGTCCGGCGTGCTTGGATCCTCGCGTCCTGGAGTCGCCGGGGACCGTCCCACCTGGGATGTCCGGCGGACTCCTGCCATGGAAGAACGTGAAGGGAACCGCGAGTGATGAACCTCCCCGCTCAGGTGGACACCGTCGAGCTGTCCGACTCCGACCTGGACGGCCTCGCCGGCGCCGGTGCCGCCGCCGGCCTCGCCGCCGTCGGGTCCGGCGGTCTCCAGGTGGAGACGCCGCTCGTGGGCGTGTGCGCCGACGTCCTGGCCGTCGCCTCGCCGGAGGGCCTCGGCCTCGGCACCGCCACCGCCGTTCACACCGCTGCCTGACACACGGACAGCGCGCGACGGCCTGCGGCCCCTCACCACGTCCGACGTGGTCAGGGGCCGCAGGCCGTTCGGTTCGCCGACCGCTCAGTGGGGGAGCCGTGCGCGGGCCGCGCCGGCCCTGGCCGCCGGACGGGCGGCGGCCCGCACCGACCGGCGCACCAGCCGCGCCTCCCGCCGCACGTCCCGGGCGGCGTGCCGGCCCCGCCACGCGAGGGACGGGTTGCCGGCGGTGTCCGCGGCCGCGATCAGCAGACCGCCCAGCATGGAGGCGTTCTTCAGGAAGTGGATGCGCTGCTGCGCCCGCTCCTCGGGGTCCTTCACCTCCCAGAACCGGTGCGCCGCAAGGGTCGTCGGTACGAGGGTCGCGGCGAGCGCGAGCGCGGCCACCCTCGGGACACGCCCGGTGGCCAGCAGCAGTCCGCCGGCCACCTGCACGGCACCGCTGAGCCGTACGACCTCCTCGGTGCGGTCGGGCAGAGCCGTCACCCGGTCGGTGACGGGCCGTACGACGGGCTCGGCGGCCGGAGTGACCTGCTCGGGCGCCCGCAGGGAGCCCAGGCCGCCCGAGACGAACATCGAGGCGAGCAGGGGACGACCGACCAGACGCAGCACACTCATGGTCCTCTCCAGACAGATTGACCGACACGACACAGACGGTGACCGGGTTCCCCACGAGGGCGCACGTCACTCGGCGTCGGGGACACGGAACGCGGGGCGGTCCCCCGGCGCTCACGGGGCGGCGTGCGCGGGTGCCGTCTCCCGGCCGCCGGGATGGCGGTGCCGCCAGATCCAGAACACCGCGCACGACACCAGCGCCCACCCGGCGAGCACCAGGAACGGGAAGACGTGCTGGTGCCCGGCGAAGTACACCGCCGTGTGCTGGGCGTTCACCGAGGCGCCCGGCGGCAGCCACCGGCCGATCACGCCCAGCGGGGACGGCAGCAGCGGCCAGGACACCGCGCCGCCCGAGGAGGGGTTGCCCAGCAGGACCATGAGGCCCCATGTCGGCAGCATCGCCCAGCGGCCCACGAGCGTGTTGAACATGGTGAAGACCATGCCGCTGGTGAACATCGTGAGCGCGAGGATCAGCCACGACTCGACGAACGGCAGGTCCAGCGCGCCGAGCAGCCAGTCCACGGTCGCGGCGATGGCGAACCCGCCGAGCAGCGCGTACACGACGGTGCAGGCGATGCGTTCGATCGGGGTGAGGGCCCGGGCGTGCACGCTGAGCTGGATCGCTCCGACGAAGCCGATGATCACGGCGGCGAGGGAGACGTAGAAGATCGCCAGGCCGCGCGGATCGCCCTCCTGGAGCGGGTTGACGTCCCGGACGGTGACCGCGGCCCCCGTCTTCCCGCCCACCGCCGGAGCGGCCTTGGCCAGCACCTCCGCCACCGACGCGCCGGACGCCGAGGACAGGTCCAGCACGACGGAGCGCCCCTGGTCGCGCACGTCGAGGATCGCGAAGTCGCGCTGCTGTTCCACGGCGGTAAGGGCCGCGGCGGGCGTGTCGTAGAGGTGGACCTTCACACCCGCGTTCAGCGCCTCCTCCATGCCGACGACGAACTTCCGGCCGAGGGGCTCCTTGTACGCCCCGGTCACCGCGAGGGGCACGGAGTGGGGGGTCGGATCCGCCATCGAGTAGGTGTACGAACCCGCGAACAGGGCCGCCGCGGCCGTGAGGATCAGCACGAGCACGGCCGCCGGCAGCAACGGCGACTCCTTGAGCCGAGCCCGTCGCTCCGCGGGCGTCGGCGGCCTGGCGTGACTGCCGTGTGGCGTTTCGGACATGCGTTTCCCGTTTACCGCGAGCCCCGCGGCGAAACCGCGCCGTACGCCCCCTGAGCGGCGGCGGCGGAGCCCCGGCGGCCGCACGGGCCTCTGAAAACGCTCAAGTCCCTTGCCGCTTGAGCGACATGGTGACGACGATGACGCCCATGACACCCCTGCTGGGACCGAACAAGAAACACGACGTCGTCCTGGTCCTCCGGGACTCCGACCTGATCGCCGACACCCTGCGCAAGGCCCTGGCCGACGCCTCCCCCGAGGACCGCCCCGGCCTGGAACGCGCCGCAGCCCTCGTCGAGTCCACCGCGGCCGTCTCGGAACCCCGCCTCCGAGCACAATGGGTCCGCACCCGCTTGGCAGCCGCCGGCTTCACGGGCCCCCTCGACTCGACAGCAGCGGTGAAGGCCCTGCGCCGGGCGGAACCGGCCCTGTCCCTCCTGGCAGCGGCACAACTCCACAGGGATGCCGTGGCCCACCCGGAATGACCGGGCCCCTCGGAACACGGAACGAAGGCCGTCGGTGCGTCTGAATCATTCGGGCCGTGGAACCCGGGGGGAACTCCACCCGGCGGCGGTCGTGTCCAGGGCGGGGGCAGGGCGGAGGGCAGTGTCATGCGGAGCGTCACTCTCGGCAACGGGGTGGAGATGCCGATCCTCGGGTTCGGCGTCTACCAGATCCCGCCGGAGCGGACCGAGCAGGCCGTCACCGACGCCCTCGCCGCCGGTTACCGCTCGCTCGACACCGCCGCCGCCTACCAGAACGAGGAAGCCGTCGGCCGGGCCGTCAGGAGGAGCGGCGTTCCGCGCGAGGAGCTCTTCGTCACCACCAAGCTGTGGATCCAGGACGCTCCCGCCGAGGAGAACGCCCGGCGGGCCTTCAGCGTCTCGCTGGACAAGCTCGGCCTGGACCACGTCGACCTGTATCTGATCCACCAGCCCTACGGCGACGTGTACGCCGAGTGGCGCGCCCTGGAGGAGATCCATCGCGAGGGGCTCGCCCGGGCCATCGGGGTGTCCAACTTCTACCCGGACCGGCTCGTCGACCTGATCGACAACAACGAGATCCCGCCCGCTGTCGACCAGGTCGAGACCCACCCGTTCTTCCAGCGCACCGCCGACCAGGAACTCATGCGGGAGCGCGGTGTGCGCATCGAGTCCTGGGGGCCCTTCGCCGAGGGCCGCAACGATCTCTTCACCCACCCGGTGCTGAGCGGGATCGCCGGCGAGCACGGCAGGTCCGTGGCGCAGGTCGTGCTGCGCTGGCTCGTGCAGCGGGAGGTCGTCGTCATCCCCAAGTCGGTCCGCGCGGAACGCATGCGGGAGAACATCGACGTCTTCGACTTCGAGCTCACCGACGAGCAGATGGCGTCCATCGCCGCTCTCGACACCGGAGTGTCCCAGTTCTTCGACCATCGCGACCCGGCCGTGACGGCCCGGCTCGGCAAGATCCGCATCCCCGACTGACCGCCGGCTCCGTCTCGTCGCGCCCCGTACGTTAATTGCGTTGAGACAGCCGCACCGGCCTGCTGAAGTACCCGCATGGATCACGCAGCGACACTCGCCCTGTACGACCGGGACATGCGCGAAGGCGCCCGCCCCGACAGCCCCGACGCCCGTGTCGAGCGCGCCGGGAGCGTGGTCCGGCAGATCGCCTCCGCCGACGGCTGGAACGGCGTCCTCTGGTCCGGCCTCGACGGCATGTCCGCGGCGGACGTCGACGCCGCGATCGCCGAGCAGATCGACTGGTTCACCGGCCTCGGCCACGAGTTCGAGTGGAAGCTCTACGGTCACGACCGTCCGGCCGACCTCGGACGGCGGCTCGCGGCGGCGGGGTTCACCGCAGAGCCGGAGGAGACGCTGATGATCGCCGAGACGGACACACAGCTCACCGCCGCCGCGCCGCCCGAGGGGATGCGCATCGTCCCCGTCACCGACCGGGCCGGCGTCGACCTCATGGTCGAGGCGAACGAGAAGGCGTTCGGCAGGGACGGCTCGTGGCTGCGCGACCGGATGCTCGCCCGGCTCGACATCGCCCCGGACGAGACCGTCGCCGTGGTCGCCCTCGCGGGCGACGAGCCGGTCAGCTCGGCGCGCATGGAACTGATCCCGGGCACGGGTTTCGCCGGCCTGTGGGGCGGCGGCACCGCCCCCGCCTGGCGCGGCCGCGGCGTCTATCGCGCGCTGGTCGCCCACCGCGCCCGGATCGCAGCCGACCGCGGCTACCGCTACCTCCAGGTCGACGCCTCCGACCAGAGCCGCCCCATCCTGGAACGCCTCGGCTTCGCCGCCCTGACCACGACGACGCCGTACGTCCACCGGCCGCCGGCGCGCCGGTGACGCGACCGGGCCGGCCCGCGCCACCGCGGACCGGCCGAGTCGCCTTTCCTCCTGTGCGGGTGTGATGACCTGTGGGCGGGGGAGGGCCTGACGCCCCAGGGGTCCGCTTACGACCTGGGGACGCTCTTCGCCGCCGTGCCGGCGCACATCAGCCCGAGGATCAGAGCCAGGCAGCCGATGATGACGTTGTTCACGACGACACCGGCGTCGGGGCTGGATCCGACGACCCACGGGGCGATGATCATCCAGATGCCCAGCGCGCACATGGCCCAGCTCAGCCCGTACATCCGGGCGGGAGCCGCCGTGAACCCGAGCGCCAGCACGCAGATGGCTATGCCGACGATCAGGTTGTGCGTCATGAGCGCGGGCTGGCCGGCGCTGTAGTGGACCGTCCACGGGGACACGGCGCAGTACAGACCGAGCAGGAACACCGGTCCGTCGACGAGCGCCACATCACGGCCGCCGAGCATGCGGTCGTACCTCGTCCGCATCTCGGAGACATCCGGGTGAGTCGACATGTCGCCTCTCGTGGGCGAGACGTTGGCCATGACTCGTCTCCTTTGACTTGCAGGCCTGACCGCGTCTGGTGCGGTGTGCGGTGAGCGCCGCGCAGGTTCATTTTGCGCTTATTCAGCCTTTATGTGTAGAGGTCGGAACAGGGCGCGTACTCAGTCCCGCACCTCCGGACCCAGACGCCTGCGCAGCTGGTGGATCCCCCGCCGGGCGTGGCTCTTGACCGTGCCCAGGGGCCAGCCGGTGCGTGCCGCGATCTGCGTCTGGGTGAGGTCCTCGTAGAAGGTCAGCCGCAGCACGCACCGCTGCGGCGCGGGCAGCCGGGCGAGCTCGCTGTGGAGCAGGACGCGGTCGAGCGAGGTCTCGGGGCGGTCGAGGGCGGGGTCGGCGAGCGCGAGGTCGGAGCCCGCCGAGGCGACCAGATCACGGCGGCGGGTCCGTGCGGAGAGCGCGTCGGCGATCTTGCGGCGGGTGATGCCGACGATCCAGGCGCCGAACGTGCCGCGCTCGGGCCGGTACCCCGCGCGGCCGCGCCAGACGCCCAGGAACACCAGCTGGGTGACGTCCTCGGCCTCCTTCGCGTCCCCCAGGGAGCGCAGCGCCAGCGCGTGCACCAGGGCGGACCAGCGTCGGTAGGCGACAGCCAGGAAGGCCTCCTCCCCGGCGACGAGACGCCGGGCCACCTCCTCGTCGGGCAGCGACTCCTCGGCGAGGGGCCGCGGAGCGGTGGGGGCGATCGGCTGCGTGATCATGGCGAGCGGGCTCATGGCGACGGCTCCTGACACATCGGGCGGCCTGCCGCGAGGCCGGTGCGGACGTCCACCGGGGTGGCCCCCGGTGGACGCCATCGTGCGAAGCGGTGCGTCGATCACTCAACATGCGTCGTTCCTGCGTCGTATCGTCGAGGTATGAGCACCACACCTCCGAGCACCACGCCCCCCTCCGAGGACGCGGCCCTGACGACCGGCGCGCTGGCCCGCCGGCTGGGCGTCGCGCCCACCACGCTGCGCTCCTGGGACCGCCGCTACGGCATCGGCCCCGCCGTCCGCGCCGACGGCCGGCACCGCCGCTGGCGGCACGACGACGTGGCCGTCCTGGAGGCGATGTGCCGGCTCACCTCGGCGGGGGTGCCGCCCGCGGAGGCGGCGAGGGCGGCGAAGAAGGCGGGCGAGACGGGCGGATACCCGGCGGACGACACCACGGCGCCCATTGGCTGGACGGACGAGCACGCCGGGCACCCTGAGCACTCCGAACGCCCCGGGTCGCCCGAGCCGCCCGTCGGCCGCTCGCGCGCGGCCGGGGCGCTCCCGCTGGGACGGGACGTGCGCCAGGAGTGCCGGGGGCTGGCCCGAGCCGCCGTACGCCTCGACGCGCCCGCTGTCGAGGACCAGTTGAGCGAGGCCGTCGAACGGCACGGACTGACTGTCGCCTGGCAGGAGGTGATGGTGCCGACCCTGCACGCCGTGGGCCGCAAGTGGGCGTCCTCCGACGACCGTTACATCGAGGTGGAGCACCTGCTGTCCTGGCACGTCTCCACCGTGCTGCGCCGCGCCGCCCGGCCGCTCACGGAGCCGATCACCGCCCCCGGCGCGGTGATGCTGGCCTGCGTGCCCGGTGAGCAGCACACGCTGCCGCTGGAGGCGCTCAACGCCGGGCTCGCCCGACTCGGCGTCCCCGCGCGGATGTTCGGCGCCGCGGTGCCGGCGGAGGCGCTGACGGCGGCGGTCCGCAGGCTCGGCCCGTCCGCGGTGGTGCTGTGGGCGCAGTCCCGCTCCACGGCGAGCACCGCCCTCGCCCGGCACCTCGCGGACACCCGCTGGGGCGTCAGCGGCGCCCGGCGCAGCCCCACGGTGGTGCTGGGCGGCCCCGGTTGGGCGGGACGCCCGGTCCAGGGCATGCCCCGGCCGGCGGGACTGCACGAGGCCCTGAACCTGCTCACGGGAGCACGGCCGGGATCACCGGCCCTCCCGCCCGGCCGGTGACAGCCGCGCCCGCGAACGTCCCGTCCGAGCTGCAACTCCCTGACTGTCAGCCCCGTTCACGCGCCTTGCGGAAGCGGGCCAGCCCCTCGGGCAGTTCGACCAGCGGGTCCGGGTAGTCGAGAGCGGCCCGTTCCCGCGCGGGGAGCTTCCACGGCTCGTGCACCGACGCGCCGTCGATCCCGGCCAGTTCGGGCACCCAGCGGCGTACGTACGCGCCGTCCGGGTCATAACGCTTCGCTTGCAGAACGGGGTTGAGGACCCGGTTGGGCCGGGTGTCCGTGCCGGTGCCCGCCACCCACTGCCAGTTGAGCTGGTTGTTCGCCACGTCCCCGTCGACCAGCAGCTCCATGAAGTGCCGCGCGCCGATGCGCCAGTCCACGTACAGCGTCTTGGTGAGGAAGCTCGCGGTCAGCAGCCGGCCGCGGTTGTGCATCCAGCCCTCGTGCCGGAGCTGCCGCATCGCCGCGTCCACCACCGGGTAGCCGGTACGGCCCTCCCGCCATGCCTCGATGTCCTCGCGCGCGGTGCGCTCCGTGCGCCAACGGTCGTGCCGGGTGCGGTAGTCGGCGGTGGAGGCGTCCGGGCGGGCCGCCAGCAGCTGGCGGTGGAAGTCGCGCCAGGCGACCTGCCGTACGAACGCCCCGGCGCCCGGGCCGCCCGCCGCGCGCGCCCGGTGCACGAGCTCGACGGGGGAGAGCGCGCCGAAGTGCAGGTGCGGCGAGAGCCGGGAGGTGCCGTCGCCGGCGAGGTCGTCGTGCCGGTCCTCGTAGGCGGCGATCCCGTCGCGCAGCCACGCCGTCAGCCGGCGGCGGGCCTCGCTCTCGCCGCCCGGCGCCAGCCCCGGCGAGGTCCCCTTGTCCGAGGGCAGTTCCTGCGAGCCCACGCCGTCCGGGACGCGCACAGTCCGGGGCGCGCCCAGCGGATCCCGCAGCCGTTTCTGCGACCAGTGCCGGTAGAACGGCGTGAAGACGGCGAAGTGGTCGGCGCCGGACGGTGTGAGCACGCCGGGGGCGACGGCCGTCGTCACCGCGTCGTGCACATGCAACCGCACGCCCTCCGCCTCCAGGGCGCGCCGCAGCCGCTCCTCCCGCTGCTTCGCGTACGCGCTCACGTCGGCCGACATGTGCACCTCGTCGGCGCCCGCCTCGGCCGCCACCCGGCACACCTGCTCCACCGGTTCCCCCGAGCGGACGACGAGCCGCCCGCCCCGCTCGCGCAGCCCCGCGTCCAGGTCCCGCAGGCAGTCCGAGAGGAACGCCAGCCGGTTGGGGACGGCGAACCCGGCGGCGTCCACGGCCCGGTCGCGCACGAACAGCGGCACCACCTCGCGGGCCCCGTCGAGCGCCGCGAGCAGCGGCGGATGGTCGTGCAGACGCAGATCGGAGGTGAACAGGACGACCGAGACGTTCATGACGCTGACTCCGGGTGAGACGGGCGGGCCGCTCGGTTCTTCCGCCCCGGCGCGGCCCACGGATGCGGGAGGAACAGGAAGAGACGCCACCACCCGTACGGGGGACGGCAGTTCGGGCCCGTGTACGGATCCGCCGTCATGGCGCCGGCGCCCTCTCGGGGGACGTGGCGGCCGCCGTCCGGGCGATGTTGCGGGCCATGCCGCCGAACACCACCGCGTGGAACGGCGACACGCCCCACCAGTACGCCTGGCCGAGCAGTCCGTGCGGGTGGAACAACGCGCGCTGCCGGTAGCGGGTGCGGCCTGCGTCGTCCGACTCCGCGCGCATCTCCAGCCAGGCCAGGCCCGGCAGCCGCATCTCGGCGCGCAGCCGCAGCAGCCGCCCGGGTTCGATCTCCTCGACCCGCCAGAAGTCGAGCGAGTCGCCGACCCGCAGCCGCGCCGCGTCCCGCCGCCCCCGGCGCAGGCCCACCCCGCCGACCAGACGGTCCAGCCGGCCCCGTACCGCCCACGCGAGCGGGAAGGAGTACCAGCCGTTGTCCCCGCCGATGCCCTCGATGACCCGCCACAGGGCAGCCCGGGAGGCGTCCACGGGCAGTTCGCGCTCGTCGGTGTAGAGACTGCCGCCGGCCCAGTCGGGGTCGGTGGGCAGCGGGTCGCTGGGGGCGCCGGGCAGGGACGCGGAGGACCAGCGGGTGGTGACCTGGGCGTCGCGCACCTTCTTCAGGGCCAGTCGCACCGCTTCGTCGAAGCCGACCGGATGGCCCGGCGGGTCGGGCACGTACCGCGCGATGTCGTGTTCGCGGCAGACCACCTCGTGCCGCAGCGACTCCGTCAGCGGCCGGGCGATCGACGCGGGCACCGGCGTCACCAGGCCCACCCAGTGGCTGGACAGGCGCGGCGTGAGCACCGGCACCGGCACGATGACGCGCCGGGGCAGGCCCGCCACGGCGGCGTAACGGGCCATCATCTCGCGGTAGGTGAGGACCTCGGGCCCGCCGATGTCGAAGGCCCGGCTGACGTCCGGCGGCATACCGGCGCTGCCGACGAGGGCCCGCAGCACGTCCCGTACCGCGACGGGCTGGATCCGGGTGCGCACCCAGCTCGGGGTGACCATCACCGGGAGGCGCTCGGTGAGGTAGCGCAGCATCTCGAAGGAGGCCGAGCCGGAGCCGATGACGACCGCCGCCCGCAGCACGGCCGTCGGGACGCCGCAGTCCAGCAGGATGCGGCCGACCTCGGCGCGGGAGCGCAGATGCGGGGACAGCTCCCGCTCGGGCACTCCCGCCGGGGTGAGCCCGCCCAGGTAGACGATCCGGCGCACCCCGGCGACGCGGGCCCGCTCCCCGAAGATCCGCGCCGCCCGCCGGTCGGTCGCCTCGAAGTCCGCGCCCGTGCCCAGCGCGTGCACCAGGTAGTACGCGACGTCCACGCCGCGCATCGCCTCCCCGACCGACTCCGCGTCGGTCACGTCCCCGCGCACCACCTCGGCCCGGCCGGCCCACTCGTGGTCGCGCAGCCGCTCCGGCGAGCGGGCCAGGCAGCGCACCCGGTACCCCGCCTCCAGCAGCTCCGGGACGAGCCGGCCGCCGATGTACCCCGTGGCACCGGTCACCAGGCAGAGCGGCGCCTCGGCGCCGCGGCCGTCTGCGGTCATGGGTCGTCGGTCCTCACATGTCGGCGGGCCCCCTCGGTATCGCTTCCACCCGGGGGCCGCCCGCGGATGCGGCGACCCGGCGCCGTGCGCACGATCGGGTGATCCGCGGTCAGCGACTACGCTGACCGCGTGGCCACAGCGAACGACGACACGCCCGCGGCGGCGACCGACCTGCACGCCTTCGCCGTACGGCTGCGGCGGATGAACGGCGAGATCAACCGGCTGGTCCACGGGTTCGCCGGCGACCACGGGCTGCACGCGACGGACGTCCAGGCGCTGGCCGCGATCCTCGACTCCGAGGAGCCGATGACGCCCAAGCGGCTGCGCGAGCACCTCGGCCTGACCTCGGGGGCCGTCACCGCCTGCGTCGACCGGCTGGAGCGCGCGGGGCACATCCGCAGGGTGCGCGAGAGCGCCGACCGCCGCGTGGTCCATCTGCACTACGCGGCCGACGCGCGGTCGGCCGCCCGCACCTACTTCAGGCCGCTGGCCCAGGCGACCGAGGCCGCCCGCACCCGCTTCACGGAGGACGAGCTGTCGGTGGTGCTGCGCTTCCTCACGGCGATGAGCGAGGAACTGGCGGAGGTCACGCCACCCGTCCGCTAGGAACGGCTTCGAACTCCCGCATCCGGGGGCCGGCCGCCGGCGGAAGAACAGATGCCGGTTACGATCGCCAGCAAAGTAACTCGATCATTGAGATTGTCAGTTGTCGAGAGAGCGACGCGATCCCTCGATCGCCGAGGGACTGCCAGTCGTCGAGACACCTTCCGTGGGAGAACGATGTCCGTCACACGCCGACGCGCCCGCTGGCTCGTCCCGCTGCTCCTCGTCGCCGTCTGGCTCGGCGTCGGCGGCGTCCTCGGCCCCTATGCCGGGCGCCTGGGCGAGGTCGCCACCAACGACCAGGCGGCCTTCCTGCCGCGCAGCGCCGAGTCCACCGAGGTGATCGCCGCGCAGCGGGCCTTCCGGCAGGACGAGGCGCTCCCCGCGATCGTCGTATGGACGTCGGACGGGGGCGGCACGGTCCGCGACCGGCGTGCGGACGCCGACCGGGCTCTCGCCTCCCTGGCGGACGCCCCCGGCGTGACGGGCCGGGCCTCGCCCGCCCTGCTCTCCCAGGACGGGAAGGCCGTCCAAGGGGTCGTCCCCCTGCGCCCCGACCTCGGCGACGGACTCGCCCCCGCCCTCGACCGCGTCCGCGCCGCCGCCGAACGCGTCCCCGGCACCACCGTCCACCTCGCCGGACCCGCCGCCACCCAGGCCGACCTGTCCGACGCCTTCGCCGGCATCGACGGACTGCTGCTCGCGGTCGCCCTCGTCGCCGTCCTCGTCATCCTGCTGCTCGTCTACCGCAGCCTGCTGCTCCCCCTGGTGATCATCCTCGGCGCGGTGTTCTCCCTCGGCCTCGCCTGCGCGGTCGTCTACGCGCTGGCCGACCACGGCGTGGTGCGCGTCGACGGACAGGTCCAGGGCATCCTGTCCATCCTCGTGATCGGCGCCGCCACCGACTACGCCCTGCTGCTCACCGCCCGCTACCGGGAGGAACTGATGCCCCGGCAGGCAGCCGCCCGCACCGACCGGTTCACGGCCGCCCGGGCCGCGCTGCGACGCTCCTGGAGCGCCGTCGTGGCCAGCGCCGCGACCGTCGCCCTCGGGCTGCTCGCCCTGCTGATCAGCGACCTCACCAACAACCGGGCCCTCGGACCGGTCGGGGCCATCGGCATCGCCGCCGCCGTCGTCAGCACCCTGACCTTCCTGCCCGCCGTGCTGGTCCTCCTCGGCCGCGCCGCCTACTGGCCGGCGACCCCCCGCCCGGCCCGCCCGAGCGCCGGCACCGGCGTGTGGCAGCGGATCGCGGCGCTCGTCGACCGGGCGCCCCGCAAGGTGTGGGCGGTGTCCCTGGCCTGCCTGCTCGCCTGCGCCGCGTTCTCCCCGACCCTCGCCTCCCGGGGCGTGCCCCTCGACGAGACCTTCGTCGACGACGCCCCCTCCGTCGCCGCCCAGAGCACCCTCGCCCAGCACTTCCCCGGCGGCGCCGGCAACCCCACGGTCGTCATCGCCGACGCCGCACGCGCCGGGCGCGTGGTCGCCGTCGCCGAGGCCACCGACGGCGTCGCCTCCGCCGCCCCGGTCGCCGCGTCCGGACGGCCCGGCGGGACGCCTCTGGTCGTCGACGGCCGTGTCCGCGTCGACGTCACCCTCGACGCCGCCGCCGACAGCGACGCGGCCAGGGACACCGTGGCGCGCCTGCGCACCGCCCTGCACGCCGTGCCCGACGCGGACGCCCTGGTCGGCGGCTACACCGCCCAGCAGTACGACACCCTGCGCACGGCGGAACGCGACCGCGCCCTCATCGTCCCCGCCGTCCTCGCGATCATCTTCCTCATCCTCACCGTGCTGCTGCGCTCGCTGCTGATGCCCGCCCTGCTCGTCGCCACCGTGGCCCTGAACTTCCTCGCCACGCTGGGCGTTTCGAGCCTCGTCTTCCGGCACGTCCTCGGCTTCACCGGAACCGACCCCTCCGTGCCGCTGTACGGCTTCGTCTTCCTGGTGGCGCTGGGCGTCGACTACAACATCTTCCTGATGTCCAGGGTCCGCGAGGAGTCACTGCGGCACGGGGTGCGCGAAGGCGTCCTGCGCGGACTGGTCACCACCGGCGGCGTCATCACCTCCGCCGGCGTGGTGCTCGCCGCGACCTTCGCCGCGCTCGGCGTGATCCCGCTGGCCTTCCTCGCCCAGATCGCCTTCATCGTCGCCTTCGGCGTCCTGCTCGACACGCTCGTCGTGCGCTCGCTGCTGGTGCCCGCCCTGGTGCGCGACATCGGCCGGCGCGCCTGGTGGCCCGGACGGCTCAGCCGCGCCGCCGACCCCGCGCGTTCCGGCGCCGAGGGCGACCCGGACCTCGCCGCACGCACCTGAACATGCTCGCGCCGATCCCGGGCACACGCGGAGACAGCAAGTGAGGAGACAGTGAGCCATCGGGGTCGGAACTGGAGGTGTCTGCCGCTATGGGCGCGAAGGTGTTGGAGCGTTTTCCTGCGGGAGCTCCGCGCGGATCGTGGCCGGCGGAGGAGTACGCGGCGCGGCGGCGGGCCGAGGGGGAGCCCGCGACCGTCGTCATGGACCTGAAGTCGGACGCGTTCCTCGTCGTGGTGCCGGCGGGCGAAGAGGAGTGAACAAGCCGAGCCGGACCGCCCTTCAGCGGCCGGCCGTCGCCAGGCCGCGCGCCGTCCGCACGAACACCTCGTGCAGGTCCCGCGCGGCCTGCGGCACGGAGTGCGCGCGGCGCCGGCGCAGCATCAGCAGCACCCGGGTGTCCTCCCCGCGGATCGGCCGGCACACGATCGCGCCCCGCCGCTCCAACGGGTCCCCGACGACGCTGAAGTCGGGCAGCACCGTCGCTCCGAGCCCCTCGGCGACCATCAGCTTGCCCATCTCCGCCCCGTCGGTGGAGTAGGCGAAGGCCGGAGCCCGGCCGCCGAGCAGCCGGTGCACATAGCGGTGCATCACATACCCGGACCGCATCCCTATCAGGGGCACGTCGAGCAGGTCGTCCGCCGACGCCTCCGCACGCGCGGCCAGCGGGCTGTCCGGGCGCACGCACACCACCGGCCGGCCGCGCAGCAGTTCGGTGGAATCGAACTCGGCCGGCATGTCGTCGCCGTCGAGATGGTTCACCAGCCCCAGGTCCAACCCGCCTTCCAGCAGCCCCCGGTGGATGTCCGTCTGCTGGGCGCCCACCACCTCCACCTGCGTCAGGGGATGTTCGGCGCGGAAGTCCCGCACCGCAGGGACGAGCAGCGGCACGGTCGCCGCGTTCACCGTGCCGACGCGCACCATGCGGCTGATCCGGTGCTGCTCGCCCGCCGCCGAGCGCAGCCGGTCCACCGCGTCGAGCACATCGACGATGTGGGGGAGGAGCTCACGGCCGGAGGCGCTCATCGTGGCGCCGGACCGCTTGCGCTCCAGCAGGTCCACGCCGAGCTCACGCTCCAGATTCCGCACGGTCTCGCTCAACGCGGGCTGCGAAAGGCGCAGTTCCTCGGCGGCCCGGCGCAGTGAACCGAGCCGGGTGACCGCCGCGATGTATTCCAGCTGTTCTGTTCGCACCCCGGCACCATGCGCGCCCATTCCCTCCCGGTTCAAGGGTTTCCCTGTCACGCCTTCGTGAAATTCAATGGTCCGCGATACGAGACCGGTCGGGTTTGCCTTGACGGCCCGGACGGACGGCTGCCAGGCTCTACGACATGAAGATGCGACTGGACCTCACGCGGCGACGCCACGTCGACCTCGCGCGCGTCTCCAGCGCCTCCTGTCGCAGCGCGGCCTGATTCCCCCTTCTCCGGCGAGAACCGCCGCGCTTTTCCCTTTTCCCGCCTGAATTCGATGCGTCCGGGCATTCCCGTGCCCGCCCGGGCTTTTTCGCGCCCGCGCACCTCGTGAATCGCGCACCGTGTGAATTCGGCGTGCCCGAAAACTTCCGTGACAGGAGCCCGCATGTCCGCCGCGCCAGAACACCCCGTGCAGCCCCTGCAGTTCGCCTACTGGGTCCCCAACGTCAGCGGGGGACTCGTCACCAGCAAGATCGAGCAGCGCACGGACTGGGGATACGAGTACAACCGCGAACTCGCCGTCCTGGCCGAGAACAACGGCTTCGACTACGCCCTCAGCCAGGTCCGCTACATGGCCAGCTACGGCGCCGAGTACCAGCACGAGTCGACCGCCTTCAGCCTCGCCCTGCTGCTCGCCACCGAGCGGCTGAAGGTCATCGCCGCCGTCCACCCCGGCCTCTGGCACCCCGGCGTGCTCGCCAAGTTCGGCGCCACCGCCGACCACCTCTCAGGCGGCCGCTTCGCCGTCAACGTCGTGTCCGGCTGGTTCAAGGGCGAGTTCACCGCCCTCGGCGAACCCTGGCTCGAACACGACGAACGGTACCGCCGCTCCGAGGAGTTCATCCGCGCCCTGCGCCAGATCTGGACCGAGGACCACACCGAACTCGCCGGCGACTTCTACCGGCTGCGCGACTTCTCCCTCAAGCCCAAGCCCCTCAACACCCCCGAGCGCCCCCATCCCGAGATCTTCCAGGGCGGCAACTCCACGGCCGCCCGCGCCATGGCCGGCCGCGTCTCCGACTGGTACTTCTCCAACGGCAAGGACTTCGACGGGGTCACCGAGCAGATCGCGGACGTCCACCGGTCCGCCGCCGAAGCAGGCCGCACCGCGCCGAAGTTCGGCCTCAACGCCTTCCTCATCGCCCGCGACACCGAGGCCGAGGCCCGCGAGACGCTCCGGGAGATCGTCGCGCAGGCCGACAGCGAGGCGGTGGCGGGCTTCGGCGACGCCGTGAAGCAGGCGGGCCGGTCGACCGCCGACGGCAAGGGCATGTGGCAGGACTCCACCTTCGAGGACCTCGTCCAGTACAACGACGGCTTCCGCACCGGCCTGATCGGCACCCCCGAGCAGATCGCCGAACGGATCGTCGCCTACAAGAGGCTCGGCGTCGACCTCTTCCTCCTCGGCTTCCTCCACTACCACGAGGAGGTCGAGTACTTCGGCAGGCGTGTCCTGCCCCTCGTCCGCGAGCTGGAGGCCGCGCTCCCGGACGAGGAGACACGGGATCCGCGCTCCGTCCCCGCCCACGCCTGACCACACCTGAAAAGAGGGCCCATGGCCACCGTCCTGTCCGTCTCCGGCAGCCCCTCCGCCTCCTCCCGCACCGGCCGTCTGCTGCGCCACCTCGACCAGCGGCTCGCCGCACAGGGCCACGAGGTGATCCCCCTCGACGTGCGCACCGTCCCCGCCGAAGCCCTGCTCGGCGCCGACTTCCGCCACCCCGCGATCGTCGAGGCCACCGAACTGTTCGCCCGCGCCGACGGGATCGTCGTCGGCACCCCCGTCTACAAGGCGTCCTACTCCGGTGTCCTCAAGGCGCTCCTCGACCTGATGCCGCAGTACGCGCTCGCCGGGAAGACCGTGCTGCCGCTCGCCACCGGCGGCTCCGTCGCCCATGTGCTGGCCATCGACTACGCGCTGCGGCCCGTCCTGAACTCCATGGGCGCGGCCCACATCGTGCAGGGCTGGTTCACCCTGGACAAGGACATCACCGCCCACGAGGACGGCTCGGTCACTCTCGCCCCGGCCGCCGCGGAAGCCCTCGGCCAGGTCCTCGACCAGTTCTCGGGTGTCCTGGGCCGCACGCCCCACCTGGCCGCGGCGAGCTGAGGCGACCGTGACAGCACCGCCCGCCCGGGTGATCGCCGACGACGCCGAGGCCCTCGCCGTGGCCGCCGCCCTCGCCGAGGAGTTCCGTACCGGAGCCGCCGAGCGTGACGCCGAACGACGGCTGCCGAGGGCCGAGTTGGACCGTCTCTCCGGCTCCGGGCTGCTCGCCGTCACCGTTCCCGCCGAGCACGGCGGCGCGGACGTCGGCGCGCGGACCCTCGCGGAGGTCTTCCGGCTGCTCGGCGCCGCCGACGCCAGCCTCGCCCAGATCCCGCAGAGCCATTTCGCCTACGTCAACGTGATCCGCCGTCAGGGAACGCCTGAGCAACGGAAGTTCTTCTTCGCGGAACTCCTCGCAGGCCGCCGCTTCGGCAACGCCCAGTCCGAGGCGGGCACCCGGCACGTCCAGCACATCCGCACCCGCCTCAGGCGCCGGCCCGACGGCTCGTACCTGCTCGACGGCGTCAAGCACTACTGCACCGGCGCCCTCTTCGCCGACTGGATACCGGTGCTCGCCCGCGCCGACGACGACCGGCTGCACGTGGCGTACGTGCCGTCCGACGCGCCCGGCGTCACCGTCGTCGACGACTGGGACGGCATGGGGCAGCGGACGACGGCCAGCGGGACGGTCAGGCTCGAATCCGTCGCCGTCCCGGGCGACCGGGTCCTGCCCCATCACCTCACCTTCGAGGGGCCGCAACTCCACGGCGCGTACGCCCAGTTGCTGCACGCCGCCATCGACGCCGGCATCGCGTCGGGGGCCCTCGCCGAGGCCGCGGAGTTCGTGCGGACCAAGAGCCGCCCGTGGTTCGAGAGCGGGGTGGAGACGGCCGCCGAGGACCCGCTGCTGATCCAGCGCTTCGGTGAACTCGCCGTCCAGCTGCGGGCGTCCGAGGCCCTCCTCGCGCAGGCCGCCCGCTCGGTCGACGCGGCGCGCGCCGACCTGACCGACGACACCGCCGCCGAGGCGTCCGTCGCCGTCGCCGCCGCCAAGGCGCACGCGGCACGGACGGCGGTGGACACGGCGAGCGCTCTGTTCGAGGTCTCCGGCACCCGCTCCGCGCTCGACTCGTCCAACCTGCACCGCCATTGGCGGGACGCCCGCACCCACACCTTGCACGATCCGGCCCACTGGAAGATCCAGCACATCGGCCGGTACGTCCTCAACGGCACCCGGCCGCCCCGCCACGGCCTGCTGTAGCCCTCACGCCCCGCCCGCCGGCGGGCCCCCCGATCGGAGACCCCACGTGTCCCTCACCTTCCACTGGTTCCTGCCCACCAACGGCGACAGCCGCCATGTCGTCGGCGGCGGCCACGGCACCCCCGCCACCGCCTCCGGACGGGACCGCCCGCCGACGGTCGCCTACCTGAGCCAGATCGCCCGCGCCGCGGAGGACCTCGGCTTCGTCGGCGCGCTCACCCCGACCGGCGCCTGGTGCGAGGACGCGTGGCTGACCACGGCGATGGTCAGCCAGAACACCGAGCGGCTGAAGTTCCTCGTCGCCTTCCGGCCCGGCTCGGTCTCCCCGACGCTGGCCGCGCAGATGGCGTCCACGTTCCAGCGGCAGTCCGGCGGACGGCTCCTGCTGAACGTCGTCACCGGCGGCGAGAACCACGAGCAGCGGGCCTACGGCGACTTCCTCGACAAGGACGACCGCTACCGCCGCACCGGCGAGTTCCTCGACATCGTGCGGCAGTTGTGGGACGGCAAGACCGTCGACCTCCACGGCGAGCACCTCCAGGTCGAGGACGCCCGGCTCGCCCGGGTGCCCGACCCGGTGCCCGAGGTGTACTTCGGCGGCTCCTCGCCGATCGCCGGCGAGGTCGCCGCCCGGCACGTCGACGTCTACCTCACCTGGGGCGAGCCGCCGGCCCAGGTCGCCGAGAAGATCGCCTGGATCAGGGGGCTCGCGGCGAAGCAGGGGCGCCGGCTGCGGTTCGGCATCCGGCTGCACGTCATCACCCGGGACACCTCGCAGGCGGCGTGGGCGGAGGCGGGGCGGCTGCTCGACGGCTTCGACCCCGAGACCGTACGCAGCGTCCAGGCCGGGCTCGCCCGCAGCGAGTCCGAGGGGCAGCGGCGGATGCTGGCGCTGCACGGCGGCGGCCGGGACGGGCTGGAGATCCACCCCAACCTGTGGGCCGGGATCGGACTGGTCCGCGGCGGCGCGGGCACCGCGCTGGTGGGCAGCCACGCGGAGGTCGCCGAACGGATCCGGGAGTACGCGGAGCTGGGCATCGAGGAGTTCGTGCTGTCCGGCTACCCGCACCTGGAGGAGGCGTACTGGTTCGGGGAGGGCGTGCTGCCGATCCTCGCCGAGCAGGGCGTGTGGCGCCACCCCTTCCGCGTCGACACCGCCCCCTCGGCGCAGGTGCCGTTCGCGAGCTGAGCTCCCTGCGAGGTCAGCTCGCCAGCGCCCGCAGGTGGGAGGCCCGTGACTCCCGCGTCTGCCCCTGGACGAGGAGGAACAGGCCTTCGCGCGCCAGCCGCTGGGCCCGGTTTGTCAGCAGCATCGAGCGGCCGCCGCCCGACACCACGGCGGCGACGGTGGCCGCCTGGAGGATCTCGTACGCCCGCGTCCTGAGCTCCAGCGGCTCCGCCGCGCGTTCCTGCGGGTCGGGGCGGTCGGCCAGGGCGTAGGCCCGGCGGCGGACGTCGGCCAGACGCGCGCGCAGGGGAGCGGCGGTGTCCTCGTCGAGCAGTGCGAGGGCGGCCCGCGCCAGACCGAAGACGGCCGGGTTCGCGCTCACCGTCTTCGGGCGGTCCGCCGCCGCCCACCGCTCGTACGGCGTCCGCAGCGCGACCGCCTCCTCCGGCACCCGCAGCCCGTCCAGGCGCAGGGAGACGGTCCGGGCGGCGGTCAGGGCGGCGAGCCGCATCGGCTCGGAGGCGGTCAGGCCCGGCTGCTCGCGGGCCTCGACGAACACGAACAGCGCCTCGTCGGCTTCGGTCACTCCGGCCAGCAGCATCACGTCGTTCAGACCCCACCCCGTGTACCAGGGCACGGTTCCGTCGAAGCGCCAGCCGCCGCGCTCCCGGGTCGCCCGCACGGGTGTCCTCGGATGCGCCCGCAGATGGGCGTAGGCGACCCCGGAGAGCAGCTCCCCGCGGGCCAGCGGGCCCAACAGGCGCTCGCGCGCCGGGCCTTCGCCCTTCGCCAGGGTCAGCACCGGTGTGTGGTGCTGCGTCTGCACGAACCACGTCGAACAGCACGCCCCGGCGAGGATCTCCGCCGTCTCCCGTGCGACAGCCGCGGGCGCGGCCGAACCGCCGTACGCCACCGGGGCGTTGATGCCGAGGAGCCCCGAGCGCCGGATCTGTGCGAGATGGCTCAGGGGCACGCCCTCCTGGTCGACGCGTTCGGCGTGCGGGGCGAGGAGGTCGTCGGCGAGCCGCCGGGCGGCGGCGACGAGGGGGTGCGGGGCGTCGGTCATGCGGACGATTCTTCCGGTCAGGGGTGCGGGGCGCCTGCCGCGGCTCTTTCCGGTCGGGGTGCGGGGCGTCTGCCGCGGGTCTCCCGGTCGGGGTGCGGGGCGCCTGGCGCGGGGGCGTCCGATGCGGGGGCGTCCGATGCGGGGCCGCCGTTGGAGCGGAGGCCGGACCGACCCCGGAAACCGATGCGTGAGTGCGGGAATGCGGGGCACGCGAAGATGGTTGGCCATTACATCCAATAACACGCACCCGTACGACGAGCCGGAGCCCGCCCCAGGGCCCCGGATCCGAACCACCCAGCGAGGCACCCATGAGCAACACCCCCGAGCAGCCCGCGGCGACCGTGGCCCGACTGCGCGCCACCTTCCGCACCGGCCGTACCAAGCCCGTCGAATGGCGCACGGGGCAGCTGCGCCGGCTGCGCGAGATGCTCACGGAACAGGGCCCCGAACTGGCCGCCGCCCTCCACGCCGACCTGGGCAAGAGCCGCACCGAGGCCTACCGCACGGAGATCGACTTCACCGTCCGCGAGATCGACCACACCCTCGACCGTCTCGACGACTGGCTGCGCCCCGAGCCCGCCCCCGTCCCCGCCCACCTCGGCGACGACGCCACCGCCTGGACGCAGTACGACCCGCTCGGCGTCGTCCTCGTCATCGCCCCCTGGAACTACCCGGCCCAGCTCCTGCTCTCCCCGATGGTCGGCGCCCTGGCCGCGGGCAACGCGGTCGTCGCCAAGCCCAGCGAACTGGCCCCCGCCACCTCCGCCGCCCTGGCCCGGCTGCTGCCCGCCTACCTCGACACCGACGCCGTCGCCGTGGTGGAGGGCGGCGTCCCCGAGACGACGGCGCTGCTCGCCGAGCGCTTCGACCACGTCTTCTACACCGGCAACGGCACCGTCGGCCGCGTCGTGATGCGCGCCGCCGCCGAGCACCTCACCCCGGTCACCCTCGAACTCGGCGGCAAGTCACCGGTGTTCATCGACCGGGACACCGACCTGACGGTGGTCGCCGACCGGCTGGCCCGCGGAAAGTTCCTGAACGCCGGCCAGACCTGCGTCGCCCCCGACTACGTCCTGACCGACCCGGAGACCGCCGCAGCCCTCGAACCGGCGCTCACCGCCGCCGTCGAGGCGCTCTACGGCAAGGACCCTCAGGCCTGCGAGGAATACGGCCGCATCGTCAACGAGCGCCACTTCGACCGGCTCACCGCCCTCCTGGACTCGGGCCGCACGGTCGTGGGCGGCGACAGCGACCGCACCGCCAAGTACATCGCGCCGACCGTCCTCGCCGACGTCGACCCCGAGTCGCCCGTCATGCGGGAGGAGATCTTCGGCCCCGTCCTGCCGATCCTGACCGTCTCCGGCCTCGACGAGGCCATCGCCTTCATCAACGACCGCGACAAGCCGCTCGCCCTGTACGTCTTCAGCGAGTCGGAGGACACCCGCCGCCGCGTCGCCGCCGAGACGTCCTCCGGCGGCCTCGGCCACGGCCTCCCCCTCGCCCACCTCACCGTCTCCGACCTTCCCTTCGGCGGCGTGGGCGAGAGCGGCACGGGCAACTACCACGGCCGCTACTCACTGGAGACCTTCAGCCACCGCAAGGCGGTCCTCGACAAGCCCCTGAGCTGAGATGGCGCCTGCGGATCGGGGTCGACTGACACCCGTCATGGGTGCACTGCGGCGCGGCGCTGATGAAGATCTCCTGAACCCCCACCACGGCTCGGTCGATCCATCAGACTTGCTCCTGTTTCCTCGCGGAGAAGGGACGGCGAGCATGGCGAACAGTGCACTTCTGGTGATGGACGTCCAACGGGACGTCGTGGCCATCGCGGACGACGGTTCGGGATATCTGCCGCGCTTGCGCAGGGCGATCGACGGAGCGCGGGCTGCCGGGATCCCCGTGATCTACGTGGTGCTCGTGTTACGGCCGGGCGATCGGGAAGTCAGCCCCCGCAACAAGGTGATGACGAACGCCGTGCGGGCCGGCCTGTTCACCGAGGGCCGGCCCGGCACCGAGATCCATGACGACGTCGCGCCCCGGCAAGGCGACGTCGTGGTCACCAAGAGGCGGGGGAGCGCCTTCTCGGGCAGCGACCTCGACCTGGTACTCAGGGCTCGCGACATCGACAGTCTTGTCCTCACCGGCATCGCCACCAGCGCCGTGGTGCTGTCCACCCTGTGGCACGCCATCGATCTGGACTTCGGCGTCACCGTCCTGGCGGACGCCTGCCTCGACACCGACCCCGAAGTGCACCGGATGCTCACCGAAAAGCTGTTCCCGCAGTGGGCGGAAGTCGTCGCCGTCGAGGACTGGCTCAAAGCCATGGCACCGCGGTAGCCGAAAGCCGTCCTCGTGTGCAGGGCAAGCCGGCATCACCTCCTGGCCGTCGCGGTTCCGTCCGGGGCGAACGAGTGGCGGAAGGTGAAGGCGTGCGGCGCGGGGCCGTGAGCGTGGAGGTGTTCCAGTCCGGCAACCCCGTCCTGCCAGACGGGTGTCACGGCGTCGGAGACCCACCAGAGCACGTGCGTCGGGTGTTCCGTCCTCTCGAACCAGTCGTGACGCCTGTTCAGCGCCTCGCGGTGCGGGCCGGCGTAGACGGCCTCGAAGGCGGGGCGCGGGCCGGTCCAGAGGGAGAGGGTCGCGGCCAGGGCGGTGGTGTGCGCCGTACGGCCCTTGCCGTACCAGGCCGGCACGGCGAACTCTCCCCACGCGCCCCAGTCGGCCCCGAAGAGCATGCCCCGCTCACCGTCTGCCGCTTCGGCGTGCGCGAGGTACCCGGGGTACTGACTGATCTGCCGGTAGACGGCATCACCGCTGTCGTAGAACTCCCGTGTGAGACGTCCGGGATCGGCGAGCGGTGACTTCAGGACGCCGAACGTGTACAGCGCGAGGCGGGGCATGCGTCTCTCCTTGGTGGGTGGCCTGTCGTGGACCCGGTGGGGCGGCTTACGCGTGGGGCGAGGATGCGTGGCCGACGCATCCCGTCGCGGCCGGCTCAGCCTGAAGGAACTCCTGCGCGGCCGTGGCCGACAGCCGAGGACCAGGTGAAGGTAGCCGCCTCTGCGAACCATGTCGAAGTTGCGTTTTCCTCGTCTAAGTGGCCTCCTGTGGCGGGTGGTTGCGGGGTCGGGGCGGTGAGGCGGGCCGCGTGTCATCGGGTGATCCGTGCTTGCTCGGCGGGCCCGAGTCGCGGTACCTGTGCCGCAGAACGCGTCCGACCCGTAGGGGGCGGTGCTCGGCTCCGGGCACCCCGGTCACGCCCTCCGGGCACCCCGGTCACGCCCTCCGGGCACCCCGGTCACGCCCTCCGGGCACCCCGGTCACGCCCTCCGGGCACCCCGTCCCGCCCTCCGGCCACCCCGGTCACGCCCTCCGGGTGTCGCGGCGTCACCCCGACCCGCGCGCGATGTCGGGCCCGCCCCCACCGGCCGCCGCACCGTGCGCCTCCGCCCGCCCCGGGCACGACTGGCGTCCGGTGAGTTTTACGTATAACCTCTCCCGTCAATCGCCCCTCCGAGAGGTCCCGATGGCACACATCGCCCTGGTCACCCTCGTCGTCGACGACTATGACGACGCGCTCCGCTTCTACACCGAGGCCCTCGGCTTCCGGCTCGTCGAGGACGAGCCGCGGCCCGACGGGTCGCGGTGGGTCGTCGTGCGGCCGGGTGAGCGTCAGGGCGGCGTCGGGCTGCTGCTCGCCCGCGCCAAGGACGACGCCCAGCGGGCCAGGGTCGGCGACCAGACCGGCGGCCGCGTCGGCTTCTTCCTGCACACCGACGACTTCGCCGGCGACCACGCCCGGATGCATGCCGCCGGCGTGACCTTCCTGGAGGAGCCCCGCCACGAGCCGTACGGCTCCGTCGCCGTCTTCCAGGACCTGTACGGCAACCGCTGGGACCTGCTCCAGCCCGCCGGCTGAGCCCCCGCGCCCTTCCCGCTCCTCTCCACCTCCCTCCCGCCACGCCCGAGGAACCGCACACCATGACCGCTACGCGCGTAGACGCCGACCTGATCCGCCGGCTCCCCAAGGCCGTCCTGCACGACCACCTCGACGGCGGACTGCGTCCCGCCACCGTCGTCGAGCTCGCCGAGGCCGTCGGCCACACCCTGCCCACCACCGACCCGGACGAGCTGGCCGCCTGGTACGTCGAGGCCGCCGACTCCGGCGACCTGGTCCGCTACATCGCCACCTTCGAGCACACCCTCGCCGTGATGCAGACCCGCGAGGGGCTGCTGCGCACCGCCGAGGAGTACGTCCTCGACCTGGCCGCAGACGGTGTCGTCTACGGCGAGGTCCGCTACGCCCCCGAGCTGATGCTCAAGGGCGGTCTGACGCTCGCCGAGGTCGTCGAGACCGTCCAGGAGGGGCTCGCCGCCGGCATGGCCCGGGCGGCCGCCGCCGGCACGCCGGTCCGCGTCGGCACCCTGCTCTGCGGCATGCGCATGTTCGACCGCACCCGCGCCACCGCCGACCTCGCCGTCGCCTTCCGGGACGCGGGCGTCGTCGGCTTCGACATCGCCGGCGCCGAGGACGGCTTCCCGCCCGCCGACCACCTGGACGCCTTCGAGTACCTGCGCGGCGAGAACGTGCCGTTCACGATCCACGCCGGCGAGGCCCACGGCCTGCCCAGCATCCACCAGGCGCTCCACGTGTGCGGCGCCCAGCGCATCGGCCACGGCGTGCGCATCACCGACGACATCCCCGACCTCGCGGGCGGCAAGCTCGGCCGGCTGGCCGGCTGGGTGCGCGACCGCCGGATCGCGCTGGAGATGTGCCCCACCTCGAACCTGCAGACCGGCGCCGCGTCCTCCATCGCCGAGCACCCGATCACCGCGCTGAAGGACCTCGGCTTCCGCGTCACCCTCAACACCGACAACCGCCTGGTCTCCGGCACCACGATGACCCGCGAGATGTCCCTCCTCGTCGAGGAGGCGGGCTGGACGGTCGAGGACCTGCGCACGGTCACCGTCAACGCCCTCAAGAGCGCGTTCGTCCCGTTCGACGAGCGCAACGCCCTGATCGAGGACGTCGTCCTGCCGGCTTACGCCACCGCGCTCTGAAGCAGCCCGCGCGCATAGGCGGCCTGTCCGACGTGCTGGAGGTCGTCGGACAGGACGCTGACCAGGCGCACGCCCAGCGTGACCGGCGGGTCCCAGCGCTCGTCCACGATCCGCCCGAGGTCCGCCGCAGTCATCGTGCGCAGCGCCTGGAGCGTCTGCGCGTGGACGGCGTCGTGGTAGCCGGTCAGCAGCGCGGGTGAGTCGACCCGCACCCGGGCGACCTGCGCCGCGCTGTGGCCGTACCCGGTGTCGAGGCGCGGAAGGTCCAGGCCGAACCGTTTCTCCCAGTCCTGGGACGGCCACACCTGGTCGAGCCCGAAGGCGTCCGCGACGTGGTCGTCCTGGACGCGGGTGAGATGCCAGACCAGCCAGGCCACCGAGTTGGTCTCGGCGGTGGGGCGGGCGTTGAGCTCGTCGGCGTCCAGGCCCTCGACGGCGGCGTGGACCTCTTCCCGGACCCGGCCGTACGCGTCGATGAGGATGTCCTTGGCGTGCATACGTCCACCATCGCGCACCCCGCCCGCACCCGCCCCCGATCCGGCCGCGCCCGCACCCGCCCCCGATCCGGCCCCGCCCGCACCCGCCCCCGATCCGGCCCCGCCCGCACCCGCCTCCGATCCGGCCCCGCCCGCCTCCGATCCGGCCCCGCCCGTCCGCCCCGGCAGCCGCCCCCGCTCACCCGTCCCCGAGGCCGTGCCGTTCGCCGCCGCCCGTCTCCAGCAGCGCCATCAGCGCCCGCGCCGCGGGGCTGGTCGCCTCCGGGGGCGGCAGCAGGGCGACCGTCTCGTACACCACCTCGTCCGCGCCCTTCAGCGGCAGCGCGGTGAGCGCCGTCCGCTTGTGCCGGAAGTGGCGCGGTACGACGGCGATGCCGAGGTTCTCGTCCACCAGGTCCAGCAGACTGTGCACGTCGTTGACCTCCAGGGCGACCGTCCGGTGGACGTCGGCCGCGGCGAAGGCGGCGTCGGTGGCCCGGCGCGGCCCCCAGTCCGGGTGGAAGTCGACGAACACCTCCCCGGCGACGTCGGCCGGGCCCAGCGCCGCCGGGCCGCCGGCGAGCCGGTGGTCGGGATGGCACAGCACGTACATCGGCTCACCGGCCAGGGGGACGGAGCGCAGCTGGTCGCTGTCGGCCCGGGTGCGGTAGGCGAAGGCCAGGTCCAGCCGCCCGGCGGCTACCTCCTCGGCGAGCGCGCCCGATCCGGACTGCCGCAGCCGGATCTCCACGTCCGGGTGCCGCCGCCGGAACGCCGCCAGCAGCCCCGCCACGTGCACGCCCGCGATGCACTGCTCGGTGCCCACCGCGAGCGTGCCCCGCACCACGCCCTGCACGGCGGCCACCGCCTCGTGGGCCGCCCGCACCTGCGCCAGGATCCGCCGCGCCTCCGCCAGCAGCGCACGCCCCGCCTCCGTCAACGTCACCCGGCGGGTCGTACGCACGAACAGCGGCGCCCGCAGCTCCCGCTCCAGCGCCCGGATCGAGGCTGACAGGCCCGACTGGGACACCATGAGGCGTTCGGCGGCCCGGGTGAAATGCTGGTCCTCGGCGACCGCGACGAAATGCTGGAGGTGGCGCAGTTCCATGATTGAGAAGCGTATCCGCTGAATACCATCGGATTCTTCTGTTGGACCACTACCCGCAGGTCGCGACAGAGTGGACCGGGCGTTCACGAGAAGCACCGACCACCCGGACCCCGCCACGCCGACGCTCCCGTCGGCCCGCCCGGCGTCCGAGCCAACCCTTCCTGGAGTCGCGTTGTACACCGCACACCCCGACCGCTACGCGGACATGCCCTACCGGCGCACCGGACGCAGCGGCCTGATGCTCCCCGCACTGTCGCTCGGCCTGTGGCACAACTTCGGCCCGGACCGGTCCGCGGAGACCCAGCGGGCGATCCTGCGGCGCGCCTTCGACCTCGGCGTGACGCACTTCGACCTCGCCAACAACTACGGCCCGCCGCCCGGCGCCGCCGAGACCGCGCTCGGCGGCTTCCTGAAGTCCGACTTCGCGGCCTACCGCGACGAACTGGTGATCTCCACCAAGGCCGGGTACCTGATGTGGCCCGGCCCGTACGGCGAGTGGGGTTCGCGCAAGTACGTGCTGTCCTCGCTGGACCAGAGCCTGAAGCGGATGGGCCTGGACTACGTCGACGTCTTCTACTCGCACCGCCCCGACCCGGAGACTCCGCTGGAGGAGACGATGGGCGCGCTGCACTCGGCCGTCCAGCAGGGCAAGGCGCTCTACGTCGGCGTGTCCAACTACTCGGCGGAGCAGACCCGGGAGGCCGCCCGCATCCTCGGCGAGCTGGGCACCCCGCTCCTCATCCACCAGCCGCGCTACTCGATGCTGGACCGCCGGCCCGAGACCGGCGGCCTGCTGGACGCCCTGGACGAACTCCAGGTCGGCTCCATCGTCTTCTCGCCGCTGGAGCAGGGCGTGCTCACCGGCCGCTACCTCGACGGCATCCCGGAGGACTCGCGGGCCGCGAGCGACAGCCCGTTCCTGAACTCCGACAAGCTCACCGGCGAACTGGTCGGCAAGCTGCGCGCACTGGACGAGATCGCCAAGTCCCGTGGCCAGTCCCTCGCCCAGATGGCGCTGGCCTGGGTGCTGCGCGGCGGGCGTGTGACCTCCGCCCTGGTCGGCGCGAGCAGCGCCCGGCAGATCGAGGACAGCGTCGGCGCCCTGGACAACCTGGACTTCGAGGCCGGTGAACTGGCCCGGATCGACGCGGTGATCAGCGGCTGAACCGCCGAAGGCGTCACCGTGCGCCGACCTCACCGACGTCCCCCGACGGTCCCGCGGGTCCTGGCAAGCCCGCGGGTCCGTAAGAAGTCGACGAAGTTCCGCCCCACCACGGCCCGAGCCCCGGCCCCGCCCGGCTCCCGCACGCGCGTCCGCGCAGGCCGGCGGGCAACTCCCGCAGCGCGCCCCGGTACCGGCGACCTCCCCCGCCCCCGGTCGGCAAACGCTTTCGGCCATGAACGCCACGGAATATGCCAGGAGACTGGCCGGAATGTCGTGGTGACAGTGTTTTAGATGTGAACATACTCGAAGGTCAGGGGCAGTTCACCCCACAGGAGCCGCACGGAAAGCGAGGCCGCACCGGCAGGCGAGCGACGGGGGAGAAGGTCGTGCACGACGAATTCCTGTGCCATGTCACCGCATACGGGGTCTGCGCCGGCCGGCGCATCGGCGTCCCGCTCGGCACCTACCGGGCCCCGACCCTGGCCCTCGCCCTGTGGTGGCTGCGCGACCGGGCCTCCTGGATCGCCGAACGGCTCGACCCCAGTCCCGACGACGAGGCCTTCCCGCCGGGCGCCCTCGTCCCGGTCGCCGACACCGTCGCCGACGTGCCCCGTCTGCTGCGCGCCTGGTGCGCCGACCCGGGCCGACAGGAACTGGTCGCCGACGAGTTGGCGGGCGGCCGGCTGGTGCGGATCGCCGTGAGCGACGAGACCACCGAGTACGAACTGCTCGCCGAGTCGGTCGACGCCCTGCGCATGCAGCGCACCGTTCCGGCGCTGTTCGTCCCCGTCGGCTGACGACCGCCTCGTACTCCGAATGGGCGCACCTGGTGGCGAATCGATAGAATCCGGTCATGGTGGAGCGCCCGTTCGCCTCGACGGCTCCCGAACTCGTCCTGAACACCGAGACGGGTTCCACAGTGATGTTTCCCGGCCGCGACTACCACGTCGGCCGCGACCCGCTCAGCGACATCGTCCTCGACGACGCCCGTGTCTCCTGGCACCACGCGGTCCTGCGCCCCGAGGGCGACCACTGGACGGTACTGGACGCCGACAGCACCAACGGCACCTACGTAGACGGCCGGCGCGTCCGCGTCTCGGACATCGGCCCCGGCAGCGTCCTGCGCTTCGGCAGCCCCGACGACGGCCCGAGCGTCCTGCTCACCGACCACCCCGCCTCCGAGCCGCCCGGCCCGGCCGCGGTCTCCGAGCCCGCGCTCACCGGCACCTTCCGGCACCCCACCAGCGTCCGCCCGCTGCCCGCCCGCACCGTCCGCATCGGCCGCGCCCCCGACAACGACCTCGTCCTCGACGACCTGGTCGTCTCCCGCCGGCACGCCGAACTGCGCGCCCTGCCCGACGGGGGCTACGAGATAGCCGACCTCGAGAGCCACAACGGCACCTACCTCAACGGCCTGCCCGTCACCGCCGCCCCGATCGGCCCCGGCGACATCGTCGGCATCGGCCACTGGGCGTTCTGCCTGGTCGGGGACGAACTCCAGGAGTACGTCGACACCGGCGAGGTCTCCCTCGACGTCCAGGACCTCACCGTCGCCGTCGAACACGGCCGCAAGGTCCTCCTCGACGACGTGTCGTTCCCGGTGGGGGAGAAGTGCCTGCTCGCCGTCGTCGGCCCCAGCGGCGCCGGCAAGTCCACCCTCCTCAACGCCCTCACCGGCCAGCGCCCCGCCGACCACGGCACCGTCGTCTACGACGGCCGCGACCTCTACCGCGACTACGCCGAACTGCGCCAGCGCATCGGCCTCGTCCCCCAGGACGACATCCTGCACCTCCAGCTCACCGTGCGCAGCGCCCTCGCCTACGCCGCCGAACTGCGCTTCCCGCAGGACACCGCGAAGGCCGAGCGTCGGGAGCGGGTCGAGGAGGTCCTGCGCGAACTGGGCCTGGAACAGCGGGCCGACCAGCCCGTGCACAGCCTCTCCGGCGGCCAGCGCAAACGCGTCAGCGTGGCCCTCGAACTGCTCACCAAGCCGTCGCTGCTCTTCCTCGACGAGCCGACCTCGGGGCTCGACCCCGGCATGGACCGCTCGGTGATGCACATGCTCCGCGGTCTGGCCGACGACGGGCGCACCGTCATCGTCGTCACCCACAGCGTCCTCAGCCTCGACGTGTGCGACCGGCTCCTCGTCCTCGCGCCCGGCGGCAAGGTCGCCTACTACGGCCCGCCCGAGGACGCCCTCGCCTTCTTCGGCTTCACCCAGTGGCCCGAGGCGTTCGAGGCCTTCGAACGCGACCGGGAACGCGACTGGGCGGGGGAGTACCGCGACTCGGCGTTCCACCGGCACTACGTCGCCAACTCCAGCGCCCAGCCGCACCTGGACCGCGAAGGCCCCGTGATCATGCTGCCGCCGCCCCGGCCCCGCAGCCGGATCGCCCAGCTCGGCACGCTGGTCCGCCGCTACACGGCCGCGCTGCTCGCCGACCGCACCTTCCTGATCATCATGATCGCCCTGCCGTTCGTGATGGGCGCCATGGGCCGCGCCCTCGCCGGCGGCCGGCTCACCCGGGACACCGCCATGAACGCGCTGCTCATCCTGTGCGTCGGCGGCGTCCTCACCGGCGCGGCCAACGCCGTGCGCGAACTCGTCAAGGAACGCACGATCTACCGGCGTGAACGCGCGGTGGGCCTGTCCAGATCCATGTACCTGATGTCGAAGATCGTCGTCCTGGGCGCCGTCACGATCGTGCAGGCCGTCGTCCTGACGCTCGTCGCCCTGCTCGGCGTGGACCTCGGCGCACCCGGCGGCGAAGGCGTGCTGATGCCGCCGCTGATCGAGATCACCCTCGCCGTCGCCCTGCTGTCCTTCACGGCGATGATGCTCGGCCTCCTCGTCTCCGCGCTCGTGCGCAAGGAGGAGGTGACCATGCCGCTGCTGGTGCTGCTCGCCATCGTCCAGGTGGTGTTCTGCGGCGCGCTGTTGGAACTGGACGGCGTGCCCGGCCTGGAGCAGCTCGCGTGGCTGGTGCCATCGCGCTGGGCGTTCGCCGCCATGGCCGGCACCCTGGACCTCGCCCGCATCGTCCCCGGCCACCTGACCGGCGACCCGCTCTTCGCGCACTCGGCGGGCGTGTGGCTCCTCGACATCGGCATGCTCCTCGTCCTGTCGGCGGTCTTCGGGTTCGTCGTCTCCCGTCTGCTGCGCCGGCACGAGCCCGCCGTGATGCGGAAGTAGGCGATGCGATGGCGACCCCCGGCTTCCTGCCCACGCACGTCGTCCCCCCGCACGGGATGCCCGCCTGGGAGGCCCCCGACCCCGCCCGGCCGACCGTCCCCCTCGACGCGCTGCTGCCCGTACGGCTCACCGAGCGGCGCGGCGACTGGGGGCACGTGCTGTGCGCCAACGGCTGGTCGGCCTGGGTGGACGGCCGCCGTCTGATCGCCGTACCCCAGGACCCGCCCGGCACGGACGCCCCCCGCGGCGCCGTCGCCGACCCCCGCCCCCTGCTGGGCCGCGCCGAACAGGCCCTGGCGCGCTACCGGGCCGCCGTCGAGGAACTCGCCGGCGGCGGGCTCGACGGGGAGGCCTTCCGCCGCCGCACCAGCGGCCTGCGCATCGGGGTCGTCGTCGACGGCGAGTCCATGTGGCTGTACGACCCGGCCGAGGAGCGCTGGGCGTACGGCGACGGCACCGGGCTGAGCACCTACGCCGCCGACGAACCGCCCGCCCCGCCCGAGGACGCCGGACACGCCGCCACCGCCTCCGAGGACCTCGGGCACGCCCCCACCCGGGTCGTCACCCCCAAGGGCGAACCCCGATGAGCCGCCAGTCCAGCCTGTTCTCCGGCCGGCCGTCCGCGTTGGTCGGCCGGGAGGTGGCGAGCTACCGCATCGAGGCCGAGATCGGGCGCGGCGGCATGGCCGTCGTCTACCGCGCCCGCGACCTGCGCCTGGACCGCACGGTCGCCCTCAAACTGCTCGCGCCCGAACTGGCCCGCAACGACACCTTCCGCGGACGGTTCACCCACGAGTCCCGGGTGGCCGCGGCGATCGACCACCCGCACATCGTGCCCGTGTTCGAGGCCGGCGAGACCGACGGCGTCCTCTACATCGCCATGCGCTACGTCCCCGGCAGCGACCTGCGCCACCTCATCGACAGCCGGGGCCCGCTGCCGCTGCCGTCCGCCGTCCGCATCGCCGCCCAGGTCGCCTCCGCGCTCGACGCGGCCCACGAGCACGGGCTCGTCCACCGGGACGTCAAGCCCGGCAACATCCTCGTCGCGCGCGGCACCGACAGCGACCACCCCGAGCACGTCTACCTCACCGACTTCGGCCTGACGAAGAAGTCGCTGTCCCTCACCGGCTTCACCAGCGTGGGCCAGTTCGTCGGCACCCTCGACTACGTCGCCCCCGAGCAGATCTCCGGCCGCCCGGTCGACGGCCGCTGCGACGTCTACGGGCTCGCCTGCGTCGTCTACGAGACCCTCGCGGGCCGGCCGCCCTTCCGGCGCGACGACGACATGGCCCTGCTGTGGGCCCACCAGTACGATGAGCCGACCCCGCTGACCGAGCTCCGCCCCGACCTGCCCCCACCCGTCGACGAGGTGTTCGCCCGGGCCCTCGCCAAGACGGCCGAGGACCGCCACCCCACCTGCCTCACCTTCGTGGCCGCCCTGCGCACCGCCGGCGCCTCCCACTCCCCACCTCACCCCCCGACCCAGCCCCACCCCCATCCCCCGCCCCCACCACCCCCCTGGGCCACCCCGGTCATCGGGGCCCGCCATTGAGCGCGCCTCCAGCGCCGTCCAGACGTCAACGTGCCCGTCCAGGCGTCAACGTGCCCGCGTCGCCCCGTCCCGTCGGCGCGCCGCCCGGGCCAGCAGGCCGCCCAGGAATCCCGCGGCCACCCCGCACAGCAAGGCCGGCACCAGCGCCGTCCACAGCCGGGGCCGCAGGTACACGTCCCCCGACAACCCCTCGCCGCCCAGGTCGCTGATCCCGAACAGCGACAGGCCGTAATGCGCCGAGACCCGCCCCAGCAGGCAGATCGCCAGCACGGTCACCGTCAACGCGACGCCCATCCGCACGGCGTGCCGCCACAGCGGTGTCCGCTCCGGTGAACGGCCCGCCATCAGGGACGCCGCACCCACCAGCAGCACCGCGTCCACCACGACCAGCCACCACACCCGGCCGTCCCGCTCGGCGAGCGTGCTCAGACTCAGCGTCGCGGTGTCCGAACCGCGCAGCGCCTCGTCCAGCACCGGCGGCATCGGCAGCCCGAACGGCCCCTGCACCCGCCCTTCCCAGCTCGCGCCGAGCCCGATGGTGAACGCCGGCCACACCAGGTTGGGCAGCCCGAGCAGCACCACCGCGGCCGTGCGCGCCGGATGACCGCGACTCGCCGCGGCGACGAGGGCGGCCAGCACGCCCAGCGCCACACACGCGAGCAGCAGCGCCACCATCGCCGACGCCGCCGGCCGCACCGGCTCCCGCCAGCGCAGCAGACGGCCCGGCAGCGGCGCCCCGCGCGACGCCAGCAGGGCCAGCACCAGCACCCCGGCCAGCCACAGCAGCCCCACCACGAGCGTCAGCGGCACGTTCGCCGTGAAGCCGACGCGCGGGGCCACACCGAACACCTCGCCCAGGTCGGTCAGCGTGTCGTCGCCCAGCGAGACGGCGAAGGTCTGGCGGGCGGCGAGGGCCGCCGCCAGCAGACCGAGCAGGAACACCACGGCGATCCGTGCCGCCCAGCCCGCCAGCTCCGCCGCCCCGGCGACCGCGCGATGACGCAGCGGCCACAGAAACCCGGCGGCCGCCACCAGCGCCCCGGCGAGCGTCACCGACAGCGGCATCACCGTCAGCCCCGCCTGCGTGTCGGCGATGCCGCCCGCGTCCCCGGACAGCTCGACCGTGCCGCCGACGGCCGTCACGACGGTCGCCGCGACCACCCGGGGGAACGCCCCGTCGGGCAGATCCGCCGCCCCCGCCGCCCACAGCCCGAGCGCGGCCACGACGCCCATGACGACCAGCGCGGCCAGGGCCACGCCGAGCGCCTGCACCCAGCCGTGACGACGGGCGACTGCCTGGTGGGAGGGGGTGGGCCGGCTCACGCTGCCACGCTAAGCACCCCCACCGGCCCGCGCGCGCCCAGGAGAGCCGTCCGCGTCCCGCGGCGTCCCTCCGGGGACGCGTCCGCTTGCGGGCGGCGCACGACCGGAGCACACAATGGGGATGATGTGGATCAAAGAGGTGCACTTCGCCCGATAGCGCTGCCCTGGGCGACAGTGCCGCCGCAGACAGCGCGCGGGGCAGCCGCGCAGGTGGGGAGTGCTCGTGAGCGTCGAACCCCCGGACGGCCCGGCAGGGCCCCGCCCCACTGGCCCGCCGTCGGGCCCCCTGTCCGGCCCGTCCCAGCCCCCGCCCTCCCCGCCCGGGCCGCCCGGGGGCTTCGGGGGCGGCCCTCCCGGCGGCTCGTCCGCCGGCGGCCCCGGACCGCGCCGCCCCTGGTGGAGACACGCCTCCCGCACCGCACTGCTCGCCGCCGCCCTCGTCGTCGCGGTGGTCGTCGCCCTCGTCGTGACCCTGACCCGGGGCGGCGGCGGTGGCGGGGCCGCCCCCGCGAGCCAGGGCGAGGTGTTCCTCCAGCCGGCGGGGGCGACCGGCCCGGACCCCTTCACCGGGTCCACCGTCAACGACAGCTCCGCCCCGCCCACCCCGACCGCCTCCGCCACCCCGTCGGGCCCGGCCTCCCCGCCCGCCAACACCCTGCGGGGCGTCGACGGCGCGACCCCGGGCCTGTACGGCGGCACCCGTAAGGTCGCCGCCTGCGACGTGGAGAAACAGATCGCCGCGCTCAAGGCGGAGCCCGCCAAGAACAGCGCGTTCGCCTCCGTCGCCGGCGTCGGACCCGCCGCGGTCCCCGCCTACCTGCGCTCCCTCACCCCCGTACGGCTGCGCATGGACACCCGCGTCACCAACCACGGCTACCGCGACGGCCGAGCCACCCCCTACCAGGCCGTCCTGCAGAGCGGCACCGCCGTCCTCGTCGACGCGCGCGGCGTGCCCCGGGTGCGCTGCGCCTGCGGCAACCCGCTCACCCCGCCCGTCGCCCAGCGGACCACGCCCCGCATCACCGGCGAACCCTGGCCCGGCTACGACGCCTCGAAGGTCGTCGTGATCACACCGTCGGCGAAGGTCGTCGAGACGTTCGTGCTCTACGACGCCGCCGCCCACGCCTGGTTCACCCGGGACCGCGGCGACACCGGCGACAAGGACCGCCCCGCGAAGCCCCCGGCGACCACGCCCGAACCCTCCCCGAGCGCCCTCTCGCCGAGCGGCTCACCGTCCGAGGGCCCGGGCTCGCCGTCCACCGCCCCGTCCCCGCCCGGCCCCGGATCGGAATCGCCCGAGAAGCCCGAATCGCCGCCCTCCGAGCCACCGCCGTCGTCCGAAGCGACGCCCGAGCCCGAGAGTGAACCGGAGAGCGCACCGGAGACCGAGGAACCGTCGCCCGAGCCTCCCCCGCAGACCGAGGCGCCCAGCGACTCGGCGCCCTCCTCGGCCGGACACGGCGTGACTCCCCAGGTGCCCCCGGACTCCGCCACCGGTGGGCCCACCCTGTGAGCCGGTCGCTGTGAGCCACTCCATGCGGCCGCCGCACAAACGGGTGGACTGCGTCGCGCGGTACGGGGTACGAGCTCTCGTGCAGCAGCGTCCGGCCAGTCCGGCCTCCTAGAGAGAAACGCATGATCGAGCACCTGGACGGGGCAGTGATACCGACTGGTTTCGACGTACCCGTGGAACCCCTCCGGCGAGCGGCGCACTACACCGGCGAGCCCGGTTGCATCGCCGAGGCGCGCGAGTTCGCCGCGCACTTCGTCGACCAGCTCCGCACGGAGTGGTGCGCCGCCGTCGACGAGCGGCTCAACGGGGAACTGATGCTGGTCGTCAGCGAACTCGTCACCAACGCCGAACGCCACAGCAACGGTCCGTACATCCTGGAGCTGGAGGGCACGGACGCCGTCGTGTCGGTGGCCGTGTACGACAGCAGTGACGCGCTGCCCCTGCGCTACCCCAAGGACCCCCAGCGGATCGGCCGGCACGGCCTGGAGATCGTCCACGCGGTCGCGGCGGAGGTCACCGCCGAACGGGTGCCCGTCGGCAAGCGGGTACGCGCCCGGCTCACGCTCGCCGGGTGACCCCCGCCGCCGCTCCCGCGACCGCCTCGCCCGGGCGAGGTACGGACGCCGCCGCTCCCGCCTGACTCATGGCCGGCCCGGACGCCGTGGCACCCGCCTCGTCCACGGCCGGCCCTGACGCCGCCGCGACCGCCGCTTCGCTCAGGCGCAGCCCAGCTCGCCCAGCATGCCGCGGCGCAGCCGCGCGATGATCCGCTTGATCAGACGGGAGACGTGCATCTGGGAGCAGCCGAGCCGCTCGCCGATCTCCGCCTGGGTGGCCTCCTCCACGAACCGCATGTGCAGGATCTCCCGGTCCCGCTCGCTGAGCTCCGCCATCAGCGGGGCGAGCGACTGGAAGTCCTCCACGAGCCGCAGCCCGTCCTCCTCCACTCCGATGAAGTCGGCGAGGACCGCCTCGCCGTGCTCCGGGCCGTCGCCGGTGAGCGCCGCGTCGAGGGAGGAGGAGTTGTAGCCGTTGGAGGCGATCTGCGTCTCGACGACCTCCTTCTCCGGGAGGTTCATCAGCGTGGCCAGCTCGGCGACCGTCGGCTCCCGGTCCAGGCGGCCGGCGAGCTCGTCGCGCGCCTTGGCCAGCTCCACGCGCAGTTCCTGGAGCCGCCGCGGCACGTGCACCGCCCAGGTGGTGTCCCGGAAGAACCGCTTGATCTCGCCGACGATGTACGGCAGCGCGAACGACGTGAACTCCACCTCACGGGAGAGCTCGAACCGGTCGATGGCCTTGATCAGGCCGATCATGCCGGTCTGGACGACGTCCTCCATGTCGTCGCCCCGGCCCCGGAAGCGCCCGGCCGCGAAGCGCACCAGCGACATGTTCATCTCGATGAGGGTGTTGCGCGCGTACTGGCGCTCGGGCGTGCCCTCCTCCAGCTCCGCCAGCCGGCGGAAGAACTGGCGGGAGAGCTCCCGGGCGTCCTGGGGGGCCACACAGCGGGGGTCACCGACCTCCGGGAGCGGCGCACGGCGCGTGCCGGCCTGGGCGGTGTCCTCGACGACCTGTGCCTGCGACCCGATCACGGCGGTGTGCATTGCCTCTCCCACGGAAGTCCGGAAGTCACGGTTCGATGTGTGCTGTGCCCGGTCCGGGAGAGGGCCGGGACGCCGAGGGCCTGCTTGCGGAGCGGATACCCCGACTTCGCCGACCCATGCCCAACCGGTTCCGGAAACGGGCCGGAACACCGGCCGGGGCGGTGGCCCGCGCTCCGTTTCCCCTCTGGGCGGAACGCCGGGACCTGTCCCCGGCGAGAGACGATTCTAGGCTGTATGGGTGAACAATCAAGCGCCTAACACGGCCCGTGTGATTCCGCTGCGCCCCGCTGCCGAGCCGCTCTGGCGTGACCTCGTCGGCGAGGTCCTGCGCCGCGAGCGCCAGGCCCAGGGCCGCACGCTGAAGGACGTATCCGACGCGGCCCGCGTCTCCGTGCCGTATCTGTCGGAGGTGGAGCGCGGCCGCAAGGAGGCCTCCTCGGAGGTCCTCGCGGCCGCCGCCCACGCCCTGGGCCTCGGCCTCGGCGACCTCCTGGCCCGCGCGCAGCGCGAACTCGCGCCGCCGCCCGCGGCACCGGTCCGCCTCGGCAGCCACCGCTCCCGCCCCGCGGCCGCGCCGTCGAGGCGCTCGGCCCCGTCGGCGACGAGCGCCGCGCCGTACCGGGGGCTGGCCCTGGCCGCCTGACCCGTTCGGGGGGCGGCGCGCGGTGCGGCCGATGAGTTCCGGCGCGCGGACCGGTCGACACTGATGACCGCGCTCCGCGCCCGCCCCCTTCCAGGAGGACCCCATGACCACCGACGGATTCACCACGTGCCTCTGGTTCGACGGCCAGGCCGAGGAAGCGGCCCACCACTACGTGTCGATCTTCGAGAACTCCGGCGTCGGCCGCGTCACCCGCTACAGCGAGGCCGGTCCGGGCGTCCCCGGCACCGTGCTCACCGTCGAGTTCACCGCGAACGGTCAGAAGTTCGTCGCCCTCAACGGCGGCCCGGAGTTCACGTTCAACGAGGCGGTCTCCTTCCAGATCGACTGCGCCGACCAGGCGGAGATCGACCACTACTGGAGCAGGCTGCTGGAGGGCGGCGGCGAGCCCGGCCCCTGCGGCTGGCTCAAGGACAAGTACGGGTTGTCCTGGCAGGTCGTCCCCCGCCGGCTCCTGGAGATGATCGACGGCCCCGGCGAGAACGCCGCCCGCGCCATGAAGGCCATGTTCACCATGGGCAAGCTCGACATCGCAGCCCTGGAGAAGGCCTACGCCGGCGAATAGCCGAACCGCGGTTCGCCCCCGACGCGCCGCTCGTCCCCGCCGTCCGAAGGATTCCGGCCCGGCCGGGCCGTTCGGCGCGCGGGGCGGCAGGCGGGTGGATAGCGTGAGGGAACGGACGATCCACCTCTGCGGAAGGGGCGCCGCCATGGCCGTGCAACCCGAGGGAGCGCCCTGCTGGGCCGACGCGATGTTCAGCGACATCGAGGGAGCCAAGAGCTTCTACGGCGAGGTCCTCGGCTGGACCTTCGGCGAGTCGTCGTCGGAGTACGGCAACTACACGCAGGCCTACGCCGACGGCAAGGCGGTCGCCGCCGTCGTCCCGCCCATGCCCGGCCAGGAGGGCCAGTCGCAGTGGTGCCTCTACCTCGCCGCCGAGGACGCGACGGTCACCGCCGCGAAGATCCGTCAGAACGGCGGGGAGTTGCTGATGGAGCCGATGCGGGTCGGAGAGTTCGGCAGCATGTGCCTGGCCCGCGAGCCCAGCGGCGCCGTCTTCGGGGTGTGGCAGGCGGGCACCCACGAGGGCTTCGAGGCGATGGGCACGCCCGGCGCGTACGCCTGGAGCGAGGTCTTCACCCGCGAGCCGGAGAAGGCGGACGCGTTCTTCTCCGCCGTCTTCGGCTACCGGCAACAGCGCATGGAGGGCGAGGAGATGGACTTCCGCCTCTACGACCTCGGTGATCGCCCGCTGCTCGGCCGGATGCGGATGGGGGAGGAGTTCCCGCCCGAGGTCCCCTCCTACATCAACGTCTACTTCACCGTCCCCGACTGCGACGACGCCGTCGCCAGGGCGACCAAGCTCGGCGGCGTCCTGCGGTTCGGCCCCATGACCACCCCGTTCGGCCGGTTCGCCGCCCTCAGCGACCCGCAGGGCGCGAACCTGTCGGTGATCGACGTCACCACCACCGAGGGCGAGCCCCCGCGGACCACCGAGGTGTGATAGCCCTGGCCGTACGGTGTGCCCGTCCGGGCCGGGCGCGGGGCCGGGCCGGCACCGGACCATGGCATGATCGTGCGCATGCGTGAACGTGTGGTGGCCGCGTGCGACGGGGCTTCGAAGGGGAACCCGGGGCCGGCGGCGTGGGCCTGGGTGGTGTCCGACGACTCGGGGACCCCGGTCCGCTGGGAGGCCGGCCCGCTCGGCAGGGCCACCAACAACGTCGCCGAACTCACCGCCCTGGAGCGCCTGTTGGCGTCGACCGACCCGGGTGTGCCGCTCGAGGTCCGGATGGACTCGCAGTACGCCATGAAGGCCGTCACCACCTGGCTGCCCGGCTGGAAGCGCAACGGCTGGAAGACCTCCGCCGGCAAGCCCGTCGCCAATCAGGAACTCGTCGTCCGCATCGACGAACTGCTCGACGGCCGCTCGGTCGACTTCCGCTATGTGCCGGCCCACCAGGTCGACGGCGACCCGCTGAACGACTTCGCCGACCGGGCCGCCAGCCAGGCGGCGAGCGCCCAGCAGGCCGCGGGCAGCGACCTCGGCTCGCCCGAGCCGCCGCCCTCGCCCGACACCCCGGCAACCGGCGGCGGCGCACGCCGAAAGGGCGCCGGGGGCAAGTCCCCCCGGCGGCCCGGCGGTTCGTCCGCCCGCACCATCAAGGCCAAGTTCCCCGGCCGCTGCGTGTGCGGGCGTTCGTACGCGGCGGGGGAGCCGATCGCCAAGAACGATCAGGGCTGGGGCCACCCGGAGTGCCGTACCGCGTCGGCGGGTTGAGCACGCCGGGTGGGCGTCGCGGCACCGGTCAGGTCACCACGCCGCGCCAGCCGCCCGACTCGCGGCCGCGCTCCTCGATGTACTCCTTGAAGCGCGACAGGTCGCCCTTCGTCTGCCGCTTGACGAAGCCGAGCTTGTCGCCGATGGTCTCGGTCAGGCCCTCCGGCTCGAAGTCGAGCTGAAGCATCACCTTGGTGTGCTCGTCGTCGAGGCGGTGGAAGGTCACCACGCCGGCCTGCCGGGAGTCGCCGGCGACCGTCGTCCACGCGACTCGCTCGTCGGGGATCTGTTCGGTGATCTCGGCGTCGAACTCCCGGTGCACGCCGTTCACGTCCGTCACCCAGTGCGTGAGCGTGTCGGTGCGCTGCTCGATGCGCTCCACCCCGCTCATGAACTCGGGGAACGTCTCGAACTGCGTCCACTGGTTGTAGGCCGTGTGCACGGGCACGCTGACCTCGATGGATTCCTCGACCTTCGTCACAGTCGTCTCCTCCTTCGCTCGCTTGCGGGTACGTGTCGCCCGGGTACCCGTGCGCGGTGCGGCAAACCACGTGCCCGCGATCACTTGGCGTCGAAGGTCAGTCCGTGTCGAAGGTGTAGTGCCGGGTGTGGTCGAGGAGATCGGCGGGGGAGGTGTCGTTCCAGGGCTTCATGGTCTCGCGGAGGTCGACGACGTTCGGCGTCCCCGCGGCCGGGACGTACGACGACCCCGGGTGCCGGCGCTGCCACTGGGCCCACAGCTTGTCGATGTAGGCGTGGTGCAGCCAGAACACCGGGTCGTTGGGGGAGACTCCGGTCGCCATCTGCCCGCCGACCCACACATGGACGCGGTTGTGCAGGTTCACGCCCCGCCACCCCTCCAGATGGTTGCGGAAGCCGTCCGAGCCGCTGTTCCACGGGGCCATGTCGTACGTCGGCATCGCCAGCACCGAGTCCACCTCGGCGCGCGTGGGCAGCGCGCGTCCGCCGGCCCCCAGCGCACGCCGCAGATACGTCCGCTCGTCGACCCGCACCGAGATCGGCCAGTTGCCGGTGGACGCGGCGAACGGCCCGTCCATCACCCGGCCGTCGACACTGCGCCCCGTGCCGCCGAGGAAGTCCGGCGCCCACAGCGAGGCGCGGGCCGTGCGGTCCGCGGACCAGTCCCAGTAGGGCAGGGCGACCGAGGCGTCGACCGCCTGGAGCGCCCGCTCGAACTCCAGCAGGAATCTGCGGTGCCAGGGCAGGAACGACGGTGAACGGTGGCCGGTGCGCTCGCCGTTGTCGGTGTCGCCGACGATGAAGGCGTTGTGCGTGGTGACGAACGCGTCGTAGCGGCCGCTGCGCTTGAGTTCGAGGACGGCGGCGACGAAGCGGCGCTTCTCGTCGGCGGTGAGGGACGCCTGGTTCTTGCGGACGGTCATGTGCGAAGGCTCCAGAGGTGCGGGACGGACGGTCAGTTGGCGGGGAACGGCAGCAGCGGGGCGCCCCGCAGCTCGTCCACGGCGGCCCGCGCCGCGGCGCGCGGGGTGGCCACCGGGTCGTAGTGGCTGACGACGCTGATCCAGCTGCCGTCGGCGTTGCTCATCACATGCAGGGGGACCCCGTCGACGAGCACCTCGTAACCCGCGTCGTGGTGGCCGCCCCCGTGGTGGCCGCCGCCGTGGTGACCGCCCCCGGCCGTCGGACGGCCCTGTATCCGGCGGCCCTTGTAGACCTCGTCGAAGGCGGCGGGGGAGCCGGGGAGGGAGGCTGTGCCTGTGGTGTGCGCGTTGCCCGCCGTGGCGGGGGTGGCTGCGCGGGCCACGGTCTGGACGCCGGCGGTCGCGGCGAGGGCGGCCGCGGCGGTGAGCGCGCGGCGACGGCTGAGTTCGGGCATGCGGGACCTCCTGAGGTGCGTTGCGGTGGGGACTCCGCATGCCTATCCGCAGGTCCTGGAACCGGGGTAATCCCTCAAGATCGGTTGGCTGCGATCAGGACAAGTAATCACATGTCGTGCAATCTTGAATGAAGATGATCTTGTCGCCGAGTGGATGCCGTGCCGGGCGGAAGGGGCAATTCCTTGCCTTCCGCACCACTCTTTCGGGGGACTTTTGGCGCGGCGCGACATTGGCGGTGGCGTGGCTCACGTGGGGAAACTGACGGAATCCGGCAGTCGGCCCCTCTAAGGCACCCCTCGACCGTTGCTACCCTGCGTCGTCAACTGACCGCGTCCGGTAATACCTAGGGGTGTGCGTGAAGGTCGCCTGTGTCGGCGGCGGGCCCGCCGGCCTGTATCTCTCGATCCTGCTCAAACGGCAGGACCCGTCCCACGACATCACCGTCTACGAACGCAACCCGGAGGGATCCACCTACGGTTGGGGCGTCACCTACTGGCGGGCGCTTCTGGACCGGCTGCACGCCCACGACCCCGAGTCGGCCCGCGCCGTCGAGGAGAGCTCCGTCCGCTGGACCCAGGGAGTCGCCCACGTACGGGGACTGTCGACCCGTCAGCCCGGCGACGCCGGGCACGGCATCGGCCGCCACAAGCTGCTGGAGATCCTCGCCGACCGGGCCCGCGCCCTCGGCGTACGCCTGGAGTTCGACCACGAGATCACCGCGGCGAACGTCCCCGACGCCGACCTCGTCGTGGCCGCCGACGGCGTCCACAGCGCCCTGCGCACCCACCACGCCGGGCACTTCGGCACCGAACTCACGCCCGGCCGCAACCCCTACGTCTGGCTCGGCACCACCAAGGTCTTCGACTCCTTCACCTTCGCCTTCGTCGAGACCGACCACGGCTGGATCTGGTGCTACGGCTACCCCTTCAGCGACGAGCGGAGCACCTGCGTCATCGAGTGCGGCCCCGAGACCCTCGCCGGACTCGGCCTCGACCGCGCCTGCGAGCCCGGCGGGACCGCGGAGAGCGACGCGCTCGCCCGGCTGGAGAAGCTCTTCGCGCACATCCTCGACGGCCACCCCCTGACCGGGCGCGCGGCCGCCGACGGCAGCACCTCCTGGCTGAACTTCCGCACGCTCACCAACCGCACCTGGCACCGCGGCAACCTCGTCCTCCTCGGCGACGCCGCCCACACCACCCACTACTCCATCGGCGCCGGCACCACCCTCGCCCTGGAGGACGCCTTCGCGCTGGCCGCCGCCCTGCGCGAGTGCCCCGACCTCCCGCAGGCCCTCGCCCGGTACGAGCGCGTACGCCGGTCCGAGCTGCTCTCCCCGCAGAGCGCGGCCCGCTACAGCGCCCAGTGGTACGAGAACCTGGACCGCTACATCGGCCTCCCCCCGGAGCGGATGTTCGCCCTGCTCGGCCAGCGCCACTCGCCCCTGCTGCCCCACGTCCCGCCCCAGCTGTACTACCGGCTCGACCGGGCCGCCGGACAGCTGGAGTCGCTGCGCCGCCTCAAGCGCTGGCTCGGCCCCCGGCTCGCCCGCACCGCGCACGCCCGGGAACTCGCCTCCCGCGAGTGACCCCCGCGCAAGCGCTCTCCGCGCGCGACCCCTCGTACGCGCCCCCTGCCGCGGCCGGTCCGCTCCAGGGGGCGCGCGGGTGACAGACTTGCGCCATGGACGAGCGCGAATTCGGCAGGTCTCATCAGCACGCATCCGTCGTCGGTCTCGGCACCTGGCAGCTCGGCGCCGACTGGGGTGACGTCGACGACAAGGAGGCCCTCACGGTTCTGGAGGCGGCGGCCGAGTCGGGGGTGACCTTCTTCGACACCGCCGACGTCTACGGCGACGGACGCAGCGAGCAGACCATCGCCGCCTTCCTGAGCGGCCGGCCCGACCTGCATGTGCTGGTCGCCACGAAGATGGGCCGCCGCGTCGAACAGATCCCCCAGAACTACGTCCTGGACAACTTCCGCGCCTGGAACGACCGTTCCCGCCGCAACCTCGGCGTCGACCGCATCGACCTGGTGCAGCTGCACTGCCCGCCCACCCCCGTCTACTCGTCCGACGAGGTCTTCGACGCCCTCGACACCCTCGTCGAGGAGGAGCGCGTCGCCGCGTACGGCGTCAGCGTGGAGACCTGCGCGGAGGCCCTCACGGCGATCGCCCGCCCGGGCGTGGCCAGCGTCCAGATCATCCTCAACCCGTTCCGGATGAAACCGCTGTACGAGGTGCTCCCCGCCGCCCGGGAGGCCGGCGTCGGCGTCATCGCGCGCGTCCCGCTCGCCTCCGGTCTGCTGTCCGGCAAGTACACCGAGGCCACCGTCTTCCCGGAGAACGACCACCGCACCTACAACCGGCACGGCGAGGCCTTCGACCAGGGCGAGACCTTCTCCGGCGTCGACTACGACACCGGGGTGCGCGCCGCCGCCGAGTTCGCCGCCCTCGCCCCCGAGGGCTGGACCCCGGCCCAGCTGGCCCTGCGCTGGATCGTCCAGCAGCCCGGCGTGACCACGGTGATCCCGGGCGCGCGCTCACCCGAGCAGGCCCGCGCCAACGCGGCCGCCGCCAAGCTGCCCGACCTCCCCGGCGAGACGCTCGCCGCGATCCGGGAACTGTACGAACGCCGGATCCGGCAGCACGTCGAAGGACGCTGGTAGCCGCGACGCCGGTAGCCGCACCGCCCCGCTGCGACCGTCCCGTCCCCCGCACCCCGCCCCGCCCTGCCGCCCGGGAAGCCGGGCGGAAGAAAACGCCGATCAGGGGGTACTCGCCGGACAGGAGACCTGAACGGTCATGGAACATCCGGGGAGGAACAGGTGACGGACACGTCAGCGGGCGTCGACCGGCGCAGAGGGCGCGACGAGACCGAGGAGGAGAGAGCGGACCGGAAGTGGGGGGAGCTGATCCAGGAGGTCCGCGTCGCCCAGACGGGCGTCCAGATCCTCTTCGGCTTCCTGCTCACCGTCGTGTTCACCCCGCGCTACGCGCAACTGGCCGACATCGACCAGGTGATCTACATCGTGACGGTCGTCCTCGGCGCCTGCGCCACCGGCGCCCTCATAGGCCCCGTCTCCCTGCACCGGCTCGTCTCCGGCCGCCAGGTCAAGCCGCAGGCCGTCGTCTGGGCCTCCCGGATGACCTTCGTCGGCCTGATGCTGCTGCTCGCCACCATGACCTCGTCCCTGCTGCTGATCCTCAGGGTCGCGACCCACGACGGCTTCGTGCCCTACCTCGTCACCGCCGTGGTCGTGTGGTACCTGGTGTTCTGGTTCGGCGTGCCGCTGTGGACGCGCCACCGCTACTCCTCGCGCTGAGCGCTGAACGCTGAGAGCTGAGCTCCGAAGACCGGCCCCCCGCCCGCCCCGGCAGGGGGCCGGAGCACGTCAGCCGAACGCGTCGCGCAGCGCCGGCAGCAGCGTCTTCTCGGACCAGTCCAGGTACGCCGGCTGCGAGTCGCCGCCGATCTGCACCAGGGCCACCTCGGTGAACCCGGCCTCCGCGTACGGGCGTATGGCCTCGACGAAGGCCTCGGGGTCGTCGCCGCAGGGGATCGCGGCGGACACGTCGTCGGGCTTGACGAACTGGGTCGCCCCCTCGAAGGAGTCGGGGTGCGGAAGTTCGGCGTTCACCTTCCAGCCGCTGCCGAACCAGCGGAACTGCGCGTGCGCCCGCTCCACCGCCGCCTCCCGGTCGCGGTCGTAGCACACCGGCAGTTGGCCCACGCGCGCCTTGCCCGTGCCGCCGTGCCGGTCGAACGCCTCCAGCAGGTCCGCCTTGGGCTCCGTCGCGATCACCAGGTCGCCCAGCCGTCCCGCCAGCTCGCACGACTGCTCACCGGAGACCGCGATGCCGATCTCCGGCGGCTGCTCGGGCAGGTCCCACAGCTTCGCCGACTCCACGTCGAAGTGGGTGCCGTGCCGCGTGACGTGTTTGCCCTCGAACAGCGCGCGGATGATCTCCACGGCCTCTTCCAGCATCTCGTGCCGTACGTCGACGGCGGGCCAACCGCCGCCCACCACATGCTCGTTGAGGTTCTCGCCGGAGCCGAGGCCGAGCCGGAAACGGCCCTCGGACAGCAACTGGAGAGTCGCCGCCTTCTGCGCCACGACCGCCGGGTGGTAGCGGAAGGTCGGACACGTCACGTACGTCATCAGCGGGATGCGCGACGTGGCCTGCGCAGCGGCGCCCAGCACACTCCACGCGTACGGCGCGTGGCCCTGGGACCGCAGCCACGGGAAGTAGTGGTCCGACGTCACCGAGAAGTCGAAACCGACCTCCTCCGCACGCACCACATGGTCGACCAGCTCCCGCGGGCCTGCCTGTTCGGTCATCATCGTGTATCCGATTCGCACCATGCGCCCCGAGTCCCCGGCCCGCGACGGTGGAAACAGGCCGCCGGCGGTGCGGAAAAGACGTCGATAGGCACCCGCCCCGTGCGAAAGGATGCGTTCATGAGCGCGCGCCCCCTGCCCGTGAGCCCGCCGTCCGCCCAGGGCGTGGAAGCCGACGGCGTCCACGCGTTCCTCGACGCCGTCGAGGCCTCCGAGGTCGTCGAACCGCACAGCCTGATGATCCTTCGGCACGACCACGTCGTGGCCGCCGGCTGGTGGGCGCCGTACACACCGGACCGCCTCCATCTGCTGTACTCGCTCAGCAAGAGCTTCACGTCCACGGCCGCGGGCCTCGCCGTCGCCGAGGGGCTGATCGGGCTCGACGACCCGGTGCTGCGGTACTTCCCGGAACTCGACGCGGACGTCACCGACCCGCGCAGCCGCGCCCTGCGCGTGCGGCACGTGGCGTCCATGGCGAGCGGTCACGAGAGCGAGACGCTGGACCGGGCGCGCGCGCTCGACCCCGACGACCTCGTCCGGGGCTTCCTGCTGCTGCCGCCGGAGCGTGAGCCGGGCACGGTGTTCGCCTACAACCAGCCCGCCACCTTCACCCTCGCCGCGATCCTGCAGCGCGTCACCGGCGCCCGGCTCACCGACTGGCTGCGGCCCCGGCTGCTCGATCCGCTCGGCATCGGCGAGGTCGCCTGGGTGAGCGACCGCTCCGGCCGCGAGCTCGGCTTCAGCGGCCTGCACGGCGCCACCGACGCCGTCGCCCGGCTCGGCCTGCTGTACCTGCGCGAAGGCCGGTGGCAGGGGGAGCGGCTGCTGCCCGCCGAGTGGGTCGCCGAGGCGACCCGCGCGCACATCCCGACGGCGGGCGCCATGGGCGACGGCGACCGGTCAGACTGGGACCGGGGCTACGGCCTGCAGTTCTGGCGCTCCCGGCACGGCTACCGAGGCGACGGGGCGTACGGGCAGTTCTGCCTGGTGCTGCCCGAGCAGGACGCGGTGATCGCGACGACCGCCGCGACCGACGACATGCAGGCCCTGCTGGACCTGGTCTGGGAACACCTCCTGCCGGCGTTCCGGCCGGGCCCGCTCACCGGCCGGGAACGCGCCGACGCGGCCCTCGCCGAGCGGCTCGCGGACCTCGCCCTGCCGCCGGCCGCCGGAAAGCCCGCGCCGCCCGAGCGGGCGGGGGAGTGGGAGGGCGCGCGGTTCACGCCGTACGGCGGTGTCTGCGCCGACCAGCCGGGCCTGACCCGCGCCGTCGTCACCGCCGAAGGGGACGGCTGGACGCTGACCCTGGAGGAGGACGGCCACCGCACCCTCCTGCGCCCGGGGCACGAGGGCTGGCGGGTGGCCGAGGAGCCGCTGCCCGTCGCGGTGAGCGGCGGCTGGACCGACGCCGGCGTCCTCACCGTGGACGCCGTCTTCCTGGAGACCCCGCACCGGCTGCGGGTGTCCTGCTCGCTCGCCGACCGCACCTTCACCGCCCGCTGGGCGACGCGGCCCCTGCACGCCGGACCGCTGCGCCGGATGCGCGCGCCCGCCCGCCCGGCGCCGCGCGGCTCAGGCTGACGTGCCCCGGAAGGTCTTCAGGAACGCGGCGAGGGCCTGCTCGTTCGCCGCCTTGTCCCAGTCCGCGGCGGGCGTCGTCCAGCGCAGGGAGAAGCCGCGGTGGTCGCCGATGAGGAAGCCCCGGCCGAAGACCCGCACCTGCTTGCCGTGGACGTTCATGACCCACTCCATGTCGGCCGCCTTGTACCCCTGGTACGTCGTCGCCTCGATGTCGCCGATGCGGCGGAAGCCGTCCGTCTTGCGCAGCCCGGGCTCGACGGTCTCCCGCCAGACGGCCACCGGGTCGGGGCCGAGCACCTCGCTGTAGGTCACCGCGAGGGTGCGCGGGTCGCCCGCCGCTCCGAAGGTCACGCGGTAGGCGAGGTCGGAGGAGCGCGTGGTGTCCACCCGCTTGAAGTTCCCCGGCAGCGCGACCGAGAAGCCCTCGGGGGCGCGGTAGACGCGGAACCCGGCCGGCAGGGCGTCGGTGGTGCGGGTCGCGGAGGGCTTGGGGCTGGGGCTGGGCGACGGGGCCCGCGAGGCCGCGGGAGGCGACGCCGGGGCGGACGTCGCCGGCGTCGAGGGCGCGGGCGGCGCCGGGGCCGGGGCGCTCGTCGCCCTGCCGCCGTCGCCGCCCGGCGCATTCGGGGCCGTGCTGGGCGCGCTCTGCGCGTCGGTGGACGACGAGCCGTCGGTGCCGGGCAGCCGTCCGGTCGCCGCGAGCGCGGCCACCGCCACCGCGACGACGGCCAGCGCGGCCCCCGCGGTCACGGTCCGGCCGCTCCACCGGCTCCCGCCGAACCCTGCGGCGGCGTACGCGCGGGGCAGCCGCGTCTCGGCCGGCGGCGTGTGCGGGTCCTCGTCCAGGGCGCGCTCAAGGGCCTGGCGCACCACCGGCCGGGTCAGGCGCTCCCGGGAGTCCTTGCGCAGCAGCCCCTGCACGGTCGGCGCCAGCGCGCCCGCCCGCACCGGGGTGCGCAGCGGCAGCCGGTCCACGCCCTTCAGCGTGGTCTCGGGCCGGTCGCGGTCCCGGTACGGCGGCCGCCCCTCGACCATCGTGTACAGGATCGCGCCCAGCGCCCACAGGTCGGCCGCCGGGCCGATCCGCTCGTCCCGCGCCTGCTCCGGGGAGGCGTACGCCGGGGCGGCCAGGCGCGGGGCGAGGGTCGCGCCGGCGAGACCGAACCCGGTGACGACGACCGGCCCGCGCGCCCGCACGTAGATCTGGCCGGGGCTGAGCTCGCCGTGGGTGATGCCCTCGCCGTGCGCGGCCTCGAGCACGTCGAGCAGTTCCAGCCCGATGGCGGCGGCGCGGGCCGCCCGGAAGGCGCCCTTCTGTTCGATGAGCTGGCCGAGCGGCAGTCCGTCGATCCATTCGGTGACGGTCCACAGGGCGCCGTCCTCAGGCAGGGCGTCGAGGACGGTGGCGACCCGGCCGGGGCACAGCCCCGCCATCGTCTGCGACATGCGCAGCACGCGGTCGGCGGCCCGGAGCGCGTCCTCCGGGTTCTGGCCCTCGGGCAGTCCGATCCGGGTGACCAGGCACGGCCGGGGTCCGGCCGGGTCCCCCTCGTACTCCCCGTACCAGCTGACGCGGTTCGTCTCATGGTGGACGACGTCGAGCAGCCGGTACCGCCCGGCGACCAGCTCGTTCCTGGAGACATGCGCCTTGACCATGGCCATCCTTCGCTGAACCGCCGGAGTTCTCCTTTCCCAGTGGTACGGCGGCCGAGAGGGGCTGCGTTCAAAAGAACCGCGACTCCGCCACGATTCCTGTCTTTCATTCAAAAAAGGCCGAGCATATGTACGACGAAAGGAAATTACCTGGGGTCGTCCAGTGGTGTAACCAGCGGTAAACAACCCCGGACGGCTCTCGGGCGGCCTTCGGAAACACGTTCGCCGCGCCGCCGCGGATTGGCGTGACGGAGGGCCCGGCGGGTTTTTCCTATCTCACTCCAGCCCGAACCGCTCGACCCAGGACGAGATGTCCGCGGCCGAGGCATTGCCCCCGCACACCACCAATCCGAGCCGGGCCTCGTCCCCGACCCGCTCCAGCACCCGCCGGGCGGCCGGCAGCAGACACCCGGCGGCCGGCTCGGCCCACACCTTGCCGTGCTCGGCGAACTCCACCGCCCCCCGCACCGCCTCCCGGTCCGGCACCACCAGCACCTCGCCCACCAGCGCGGCCACATGGTCGTACGTCAACCGCGAGACGGCGGGAGCGCTGAGCGTGGACACCACCGACGACAGCTCGACCGGCACCGGGCCGCCCGCCGCCAGCGCCCGGGACATCGCCTCCGCGCCCTCGGTCTCCACGCCCCAGACCCGCACCCCGGGCCGACGGGCCCGCAGGGCCGCCGCGACGCCGGAGATCAGCCCGCCGCCCCCGACGCTCACCAGGACATCGGTCAGGCCGTCGTCCGCGTCCTCGTCCAGCTCCAGGCCGACCGTGCCCTGACCGGCGACGACCGCCGGATCGTCGAACGGGTGGACGAGCGTCAGCCCCTCCTCCCGCAACCGGTCCACCAGGGAGAACGCCTCCGCCATGCCGTCCGTCAGCCGCACCGACGCGCCCGCCTCCCCGGCGATCCGCACCGAACGCGCCGGCGCCGTCCGCGGCATCACCACCGTGGCCTTCACATCGAGCGCCGCGGCCATGACCGCCACCGCGATCCCGTGGTTGCCGCCGCTCACCGCCACCACCCCGGCCGCCCGCTCGGCCTCGCTCAGCGACAGCAGCTTCGCCGTCGCCCCACGCGCCTTGAAGGAGCCGGTGCGCTGCAACAACTCCAGCTTCACGGTGACGGGAGCGCCGAGCAGCGCGGACAGACCCGGGCTCGGCAGCGTCGGAGTGCGCAGCACGTGCCCGGCGATCCGTTCCGCCATGGCCTCGACGGCCGAGACGTCGAGGATGCCGGAGCCTTCTGCGACCTCGTCGACGTGGGGGATGCCGGCCAAGGCGACCACCTTTCCTGTTACGCGCTCACCGGGGCGCGCGCTCCGCGTGCCCGCTTCGCACCCTTTCGCGTGGCGGCGGCCCCGGTCAACCGCGGTTCACACCTCGCGCCGCGCCAGGAAGTCCACCAGTGACCGCAGGTCGGCTGCGGCCCTCGCCTGCAGCGGGACGCCGGTGAGGGCCGCCTCCGCGGCGGTCGTCCGGCGGCGCGCCTCGGCGAGGGCCGCCGCGCGGCCGCCTGCCAGATCCACCAGGGCGGCCGCCTCGGCGTGGTCGGTCCGCGACTCCAGAAGCCGGGCCAGCCGACGCGCCTCGGGGGTCGCGGCCGCCAGGGCGGCCAGTATCGGGAAGGTCTTCTTGCCTTCGCGCAGGTCGCCGTGGACGGGCTTGCCGGTGACGGCCGGGTCGCCCCAGATGCCGAGCATGTCGTCGACGATCTGGAAGGCGACGCCCAGATGCCGGCCGGCCCGGTCCAGCGCCGTCACCGTCGTCTCCGGCGCGCCGCCGAGGGAGGCGCCCAGCGCGGCCGCGCAGCCGAGCAGCGCGCCCGTCTTGCCCTCGGCCATCGCCCGGTACTCGTGCGGCAGCACCCGCTGCGGTCCCCGGAAGGGGCGGGCGGCGAACAGCAGGTCGTCGGCCTGCCCGCGGACGAGTTCGGTGAGCGCTGCCGACAGCAGCCGTACGCCGGGCGCGCCGCCCGGAGCCGCGGCCAGCGTCTCCACGGCCAGGGCGAACAGGGCGTCGCCCGCGAGTACCGCCGGACCCGTGCCGTAGGCCTTCCAGACGGTGGGGCGCCGCCGGCGCGTCGGATCACCGTCCATGATGTCGTCGTGGAGCAGGGAGAAGGTGTGCACCAGCTCCACGGCGACCGCCGCGGCCGTCCCGGCTCGCGCGGGCGCGCCGGCCGCCTCCGCCCCCAGCACCGCCAGGGCCTGCCGCAGCCCCTTCCCGCCGGAGGCGGCGGCGGGCGCCCCGCCGACCTCGCACCAGCCCAGGGAGTACGCCGCCATCTCGCCCACCCAGGGGTGCAGCCGCCCCACGGCCTCGGTCAGCGCGGGCCGGACCAGGGTGCGGCACCGATCGAGGATCGAGGCCGGCGCGGTCGGTGCGGCGGCGGTCGGGGAGGAGGTCGTCATCGCGCGGCCTCCGCGTCGAGGCCGAGTTCCTTCTGCGCCCGCGCCACCATCTCGCGCGCGTGCCGCAGGCCGATCCGCTCCAACCGTCCGGCGAGCTCGGCGAGTTCCGCCGCCGTCTCGGCGCGGTCGCGGCCCAGGCGGGCCAGCGACTTGGCCAGGCCGAGCCGGGCCAGTGCCTCCCCGCGCGGCTCGCTCATCGCGCCGAACTCGTCGAGCGCCAGCTCGTAGAGCTCCCGCGCCTCGGCGTAACGGCCCGCCCGGTACAGGACGTTGCCCCGCATCTTGTGGTTGTAGGCAAGCGCGCTGGACAGGTTCATCGTCCGGCACGTCGTCTCCGCCTCGGACAGCAGGGCGAGGGCCCGCTCCACGTCGCCGTCGCGCGCCGAGACGATGTCGGCCAGCCCGCGCAGCGCCCACGCGTGCCCTCGCCGGTCGTCCGCGCGCCCCGCTATCTCGGCGGCCTCCTCGAACAGCGCGTAGGCGGTGTCGTACGCGCCGGCGTTGCGGTGCATCTGTGCGATGCCCTCCAGCGCCCACACCGTGTGGCGCGCCTCGCCCCGCCGTCGGGCCTCGGCGAGCAGCTGTTCGTGCAGCCTGCCGACCGCCTCGTAGTCCCCCTGTATCCGGCCGGTCTCCGCGAGCCCGGCCAGCGAGTACCCGCGGACGACCACGTCCCCGGCGTGTTCGCCGAGCTCCGCGGCGAGCGCCAGCAGTCGCCGGGCCAGCGGGAACGAGCCGCGCTGCCGGGCCAGGGTGCCCCCGCTCCACAGCGCCCAGGCCATCGCCGCGGTGTCGTCGGCGTCCCGCGCGGCCCGGTAGCTCGCCTTCCAGGCCCGGTCCGCCTCCCGCACCTGCCCCAGCCGGCGGTGCGCCTCGGCCACGGCGAGGCCGGAACGGGCGGCCTCGGCGTGCTCCCCGGCCCGCTCCGCCGCCGCCAACCGCTCGGTGCCGGCGGCCAGTACGTCGACCAGGGAGGAGTTCACGGACAGGGTGGTGAGGGCGCCCTGGTACTCCGGGGCGAAAGCCTTGCCGTACATCGCGTCCTTTCGGCAATGATGTATACACTCTGTGTATACATGGCATGTATAGTGCAGCGGACTTCAGCCCCGTACCCCCGCGGGGGGAGGGGTGGAGTCGTCGTGTTCCGCTGTCGTCGATCAAGACGCGGGCCTCCCGGGCGGGGTTGCCTGTGAGGCGCAGATCACCCGCCCGGCGTCAGCCCTACGGCGTGGCGGCGGCCGGCTGCGAGCCCGGCTCGGCCTCCGCACTCCCCGGCATGTCCTCAGGCCGCTCGTACGGCGGTACGGCGCCCCGGTGGGCGTCGTCCTTGCCTGTGCGGGTGCGCCTGCCCGTACCGCAGAACGCCGACTCCAGTGTGCGCAGCATCGTGTTGTGGACGCGGGAGCTGTTGGAGGCGTTGGACAGCGCGGCCAGGCTGCGGCGGCCGTCCGACGAGGTGAACGCGTACGTGTAGTAGCCCTGCACCGCGCCCGTGTGCCCGTACACGGACACCCCGCACGACAGGTCCCGCCGCCGCAGCCCCAGCCCGTACGCCTGATGGACGCCCGCGGGCGTCCACCGCCGCATCTGCGCCAGCGACGCCGCCGAGGTCAGCCGGCCGCGCTGCAGGGCCGCCAGGAACGTGGTGAGATCCCGGGGGTTGGAGATGAGCGCGCCCGCGCTCTGCGCCCAGGACACCGTCTGCCGCGTCGCGTCGACCAGCGCGGTGGCCGGCGCGTCGGGGGTGAGGTAGCCGCGCGTGTGGACGCCGGGGATGGCGGTGCCCGGATGCACGTAGAAGGTGTCCCGCAGCTTCAGCGGGCCGATGATCCGGCTCCGGTACGCAGCGCCCACCGGGCGCCCGGTGAGCTTCTCGATCAGCATCCCGGCGACGACGAAGTTGGTGTTGGAGTACGAGTACGCGCCGCCGGGCGCGGTCGTGCGCGGCCGGCGCAGTGAGCGGTCCAGTAGCTGACGGTAGGTGAACACCTTGGCGCGCACGGCCTCGAAGCCGGCCACGCTCCGGGCGAACATGTCGTTGCTGTAGTCGTACAGACCGCTGCGGTGGCTCAGCACGTGCCGGACGGTGATCCGGCTGTCGGGAAGCAGCCTGGGCAGATAGCGGTTGACCGGCGCGTCGAGGGAGAGCCTGTGCTCGTCGACGAGTTGCAGCAGCACGACCGCCGAGAACACCTTGGTGACGCTGCCGATGCGGAAGCGGTCGCCGGCGGTCAGGGCGCGGCCCGTCTTCCGGTCCGAGACGCCCACGGCGAGCCGGTGGACACTCCCGCCGTCGTCGAGCAGCGCCGCCGCCCCCGGCGCGCCCTGGCCCACCGCCGTGCGCAGGACGCCCCGCAGCCCGGTGAGATCGGGCTTCGGCGGCGCGGCCTGCGCGGGAGCCGCCGGAAGGGCGGCCAGGGCGGCCCCCAGCGACACACACAGTGCCGCCCTTGTGAACTTTCCGAACACCCCGAGTGACATGCTTCCCGTCCCGTCACATCTCCGCGGCCGAAGCGCAGTTGGTGACCGATGGATCACCGCGCGTGGTCGGCCCAGTATGTGCGCGGGGACGGAAGAAAGCGATCATTTGGGCGTGCGCGCCCGGGTGTTCGGCGCGGAGGCCGTCGGTTCAGGCGCGGAGGCCGCCGGTTTAGCGGTGCAGCGAGCGCGCCCAGTCCGCCGGCACCCGGCCCGCCGGGCCCGGCGCCGGCTGGTCCTCCGGACGGCTGACCGGCGGGGCCAGTTCGGGCCCGGAGTCGAACAGTTCCTGGGCGCCGTAGTCCCAGAACCACTCCTCGCCCGGCTCGAAGCTGCGCACCAGGGGATGCCCCGTCGCCTTCCAGTGGGCGGTGGCGTGCTGTGCGGGGGAGGAGTCGCAGCAGCCGATGTGCCCGCAGGAGGCGCAGCGCCGCAGATGGAACCACCAGCCGCCCGCGGCGTCGCACTCGACGCAGCCGGCGCCGCTCGGCGGGACGTCCGGGTCGATGGCGTGGGCGTCGGTCATACGGGCTCCTCCGCTGATGCGCTGTCCTCGCTGATCACGTTCTCGGGGTCGGGCCCGGCGTCTTCCGGATCCGGCGCCGTCAGCGGCAGCAGGACCTGGAAGCGGGTGTCGCCCGGCACGGACTCGACCTGTATGCCGCCGTGGTGCTTGTTGACGACGATCCGCCAGGAGATGTCCAGGCCCAGCCCGGTGCCCTCGCCCACCGGCTTGGTGGTGAAGAAGGGGTCGAAGATGCGGTCCCGAATGTCCGGCGGGATGCCCGGCCCCGTGTCGCGGAACTCCACCAGCAGCCGGTCCGCCTCCCGCGCCGTCCGCACGGTCAACGTCCCGCCGCCACCGGCGCTGTTGATGGCGAAGACGGCGTTGTCGACGAGGTTCGTCCACACCTGGTTGAGCTCCGCCGGATACGCAGGCACCTTCGGCGCCCCGCGGTCGTAGTCCTTGACGACCTCGATGCGCCGTCCGATCTTGCCCGAGAGCATCAGCAAGGTGCTGTCGAGGAGTTCGTGGACGTCGACGACGCGGTACGGGGCCCGGTCGAGCTGCGAGTACTGCTTGGCGGCGTCCACCAGATGGGAGATGCGGGTGGTGGAGTCGTCGATCTCGTCCATCAACAGCTCGGTCTCGACGGTGTAGTTGAGCCACCCGATCGCCCCCGGCAGGATGTCGGCGGCCACCGCCGCGGCGACCTGCTCCAGCCAGTCCACGTCCAGCCCGGCCTGCACGAATGTCGGCGCGATCCGCCAGCCCTCCGGGATGTCGTGGTCGTCGAGCCAGTCGGTCAGCTCGTCCTCCCGGTCGGAGGCCTCCAGAGGGCTCAACGCCGGTGCCTTCGCGACGCGTTCGGCGGTGCGCTCCTGGATCTCGATGAGCTCCGCGAGCGTCTCCGGCGAGTACGAGCCCTGCGCGATGACGGCGAGCTTGTGCCGCATCTTCGCCACCCGCTCCCGCAGCGTCGCCGTGGCCCGGACCGCCGCCGCGGCCGGGTTGTTCAGCTCGTGCGTGAGCCCCGCGGACAACGAGCCGAGGGCGAGCAGCCGTTCGCGCTGTCCGATGGCCCGCTGGGTGTTCTTCGTGCCGAAGAACAGCCCCTCCAGCAGATGCGCGGCCATCGGGAACCACTCCTGCATGACGTCCGCGAACGACTGCGCGGGCAGCACGAAGAACCGCGTCGGCTCCGTCACCCGCATCGAGTTGGTGTAGACCTGCGGCACCCGGTCCCCGAGGTAGGCCTGCATGGCCCCGGAGTACACCCCGCGCTGCGAGGAGCGCACCACTTCGACGTCGTCGCCGCCGACCCGGCGGGACAGCACCACCGTGCCCTCGATCATCACGTAGAAGCAGGTCGCCGGGTCGCCCTCCGCGTACACCGGCCCCGGGTCGAACTTCTCCACCCGCCCCTCGGCGCACAGCCGTCCCAGCTGCTCCGGGGAGAGCTTCTCGAACAGGAACAGCGCGCCGATCTCGCCCGGGCTGCAGGGCATCGCCCGCCCGCTCACGACTGCTCCAGATACCGGTGCACGAGCATCACGGCCATGGCTCCCTCTCCGACGGCGGACGCGACCCGCTTCGCGGACTCCGCACGCGCGTCGCCCGCCACGAACACGCCCGGAACGCTGGTCTCCAGGTGGTACGGCGGCCGGTCCAGCTCCCAGCCCGCCGGCGGCCGCCCGTCCGGCGTGAGGTCGGGCCCCGCCAGGATGAACCCGCGCCCGTCGCGCAGCACCGTGCCGTCCAGCCAGTCCGTCAGCGGGGCCGCGCCGATGAACACGAACATCCACTGCGCGTCGACCAGTTCGGTCTTCCCGCTCTCCACGTCCCGCAGCGTCAGCCGCTCCAGATGGCCGTCGCCGTGCGCCTCCTCGACGACCGTGCCGCAGCGCACCGAGATGTTGGGCGCCTCACCGAGCTGCTGGATCAGGTAGTACGACATCGACGCCGTCAGGTCGGGGCCGCGCACCAGCAGCGTCACCGACTTCGCGCCCCGGGACAGGTACATCGCCGCCTGGCCCGCGGAGTTGGCGCCGCCCACGATGTACACGTCCTGCCCCTGGCAGGAGGCCGCCTCGGTGAGCGCCGACCCGTAGAACACCCCGCAGCCGGTCAGCTCCTCCAGGCCGGGCGCCCGCAGCTCGCGGTACGACACACCGGTCGCCAGGATCACGCTGTGCGCGGCGATCGCCGAGCCGTCGGAGAACCGCACCACGCGCGCCGCCCCGTTGACGTCGAGCCCCGTGACCTCGCGCGCGGTGAGGATCTCGGCGCCGAACTTCGTCGCCTGACGGCGCGCCCGGTCGGTGAGCTGTGCTCCGGAGACGCCGTCGGGGAAGCCGAGGTAGTTCTCGATCCGCGAGCTCTGCCCGGCCTGCCCGCCCGTCGCCGACCGCTCCACCAGCACCGTCCGCAGGCCCTCAGAGGCCCCGTACACCGCCGCGCCGAGCCCGGCCGGGCCGCCGCCGATCACCACCAGGTCGTAGAAGTCGGCCGTCGGCGTTGTCGCCAGGCCGACCTTCGACGCCAGCTCGGGCGCGTCCGGCTCGACCAGCGGCGCGCCCTCGGCGGTGATCACCAGCGGCAGCCGCTGCCCGTCCTGCCCCGCCGCGGCCAGCAGTCGCCGCCCCTCCGGCTCGTCGGAGGAGTACCAGCGGTAGGGCACCTGGTTGCGGGCCAGGAACTCCCGCACCTCGGAGGAGCGCGCCGACCAGCGGTGCCCCACCACCTTGGTGCTGGGCACCGGCCGGTGGTCGCTCGTCCGCCACGCCGCAAGCAGGTCGTCCACCACCGGGTAGAGCTTCTCCTCGGGCGGGTCCCACGGCTTGAGCAGATAGTGGTCGAGGTCGACGACGTTGATCGCGTCGATCGCCGCGTTTGTGTCGGCGTACGCCGTCAGCAGCACCCGCCGCGCGCCCGGGTACACGTCCAGCGCCTGTTCGAGGAACTCGATGCCGTTCATCTGCGGCATCCGGTAGTCGGCCAGGATCACGGCGACCAGGTCCCCGCGCAGCTTCAGCTCCCGCAGCGCCTCCAGAGCGGACTCACCGGACTCCGCGCGCACGATCCGGTACCCGGCGCCGTAACGACGCCGCAGGTCACGGGCGACGGCGCGGGAGACCCCCGGGTCGTCGTCCACGGTCAGGATGACGGTCCGCGCTGATTCGGCGGCCTGTGCCATACGTCTCCACCCCGAGAACGGTCAGAACGCGCCGCACGGCAAGCCCCGCGCCGGCTCCAGCCATCGTATGTTCGATCGCCCCGGACCGCTGCGGGGCCGGGGGAGAGGGTGCGCCCCTGGTTCAGGTCCCGGCACTCTCGGGCAAGGTCTCGCCGGGTGCGCGGCGCCCGTTCCCGCTCCGGGCGTCCGGCCGGCCGGGCGGTGGTGAAGACTGGGCGGGCACGATCGACGACGACACTCAGGAGGCAGCGGGATGACGCGCCCGATCACGGCAGGGGTCGACGGGACGGAAGAGAGCCTCGCGGCGCTCGCCTGGGCGGCACGGGAGGCCGTCCGGCGGGACCGGGCGCTGCGGGTGGTGCACGCCTGGCGGTTCCAGCCGGACACGGCCGCCGAGTTGGCCGACCGGGACGCGCAGGAGCAGTGGGTGCGGGCCGAGGTGCAGCAGGCTGCCGCGGAGGTCGCCGCACGGCACCGGGGCCTCGATGTCACCACCGACGTGCTGGAGGGCGACCCGGTCGACACGCTCACCGACGCCGTCGCGCAGGCCGAGACGCTGGTGCTGGGCTCGCGAGGCCACGGCCCCGTCGTGGGGTTCCTGCTCGGCTCGGTGGGCCAGCAGGTGATCGCCGAGGCCACCCGCCCGGTCGTCCTCGTCCGCGCCGGCGACAAGCCCAGCGACGAGGTCGCCGGGCACGAGATCGTCGTCGGCCAGCAGGGCGCCCCCGAGGACAGCGCGCCCGCCCTGCGGTTCGCGTTCGAGACGGCCGCCGCCCGCGGCGCCTCCGTCCGCGTCGTCCGCGCCTGGACGCTGCCGCCGCTGTTCTCCTACAGCCCCGCCTCCCTCAAGCTCCTCGACGACGCCGGCGGCCTGGAGCCTTACGAGCGCAAGGCGCTGACCGACGCCCTCGCCCCCTGGCGGGAACGCTTCCCCGACGTGCCGGTGGTCGAGCACGTGGAGATCGGCAGCGCGGGCCAGGTGCTGCTGTCGGTGTCCGGGCGGGCCCAGCTGATGGTCGTCGGCCGGCGCGCCCACCGCACCGCCGTCGGCGCCCGCATCGGCTCCGTCGCCCACGGCGTCCTGCACCACGCGGACTGCCCGGTCGCCGTCGTCCCGCACGACTGAGCGGGCGGGATCACTGCGGGAGGGTCGGCTCCAGCGTCTCGCGCGCCTTGGGGAGGATCTTCTCGATGTAGTCGGTGACGGCCGTGTCGAGCCCTATGTCGTGCTGCGCCCGCTCCGAAAGGAACCAGCGGTGCTCCAGCAGCTCGTGGTAGATCTCCGCGGGGTCCATGGAGCCGCGCAGCTCGACCGGCACGGCCCGCACCGTCGGCCGGAACACGTCCCGCACCCAGCGGTGCGCGAGCACCTCGGGGCGGGCGGCGAGGGGGTCGCCGGGCGCGTAGTCGTCCTGGGTGGCCATCCAGCTCTCCAGGTCGCTCAGCAGCCGCCGGGCCTGGTTCTCCTCGGCGTCCAGGCCCGTCAGCCGCAGCAGCTGCCGCTGGTGGTGGCCGGCGTCGACGACCTTGGGCACGAAGGTGACCGAGTCGCCGCCCGGCGAGTGCTCGATCTGCATCTCGGCCACGTCGAAACCGAGTTCGTTGAGGCGGCGGATGCGGCGCTCGATGTAGTGGTACTTGCCCGCCGGGTAGACGGAGGTGCGGGTCAGCTCCTCCCACAGCCGGTGGTAGCGGGCGCAGATCTCCATGCCGAACTCCACCGGGTCCACCGACGGGTGCAGCGCGCCCGACGCCTCCAGGTCGAGCAGCTCGCCGCTGATGTTGACCCGGGCGAGATCGAGGTCGTAGTCGCGCTGCCCGTTGCTCAGCTGCGGATGCAGGTCGCCGGTCTCCGCGTCGACCAGGTAGGCGGCGTACGCGCCCGCGTCGCGCCGGAAGAGCGTGTTGGACAGCGAGCAGTCGCCCCACGCGAACCCGGCGAGGTGCAGCCGCACCAGCAGCACCGCGAGGGCGTCCATCAGCCGGTGCATCGTGGCCGGCCGCATGGTCGTCTCGAACATCGACCGGTACGGCATCGAGCCGCCCAGATGCCGGGTCACGAGCACCGACTCCAGCGGGCCGCCGGAGCGGTCGGCGCGGCCGGTGACGACGGCCAGCGCGTCGACGGCCGGAATGCTCAGCCGGTCCAGGTCGCGCAGCAGCTCGTACTCCCGCAGCGCCGGGCGTTCCGCCAGCTCCTTGACGGCGATCACCTCGGCGCCGGCGCGGGCGTAGCGCACCACGTGGCGCGAGATGCCGCGCGGCAGCGGCACGAGGATGTCCTCGGGCCACTCCTCCAGCGGCAGGTGCCAGGGCAGCTCCAGCAGGAGGGCCGGGTGCTCCGGGTTGGTGGCGCTGATCTGCAAAGCCATGGCCCGACTTTAGACGGCGCGTTCCCGGGCGCGGTCGGCCGCCTCCCGCACGGAGCCCCGGTGGACCGGGCCGTGCCCGGGCAGCAGCACGTCGGCCGAAAGTTCCCCGATCACGTCCAGGGAGGCGACGGCGCGGTCCCGTTCGTGGTGGAACATCGCGGGCAGCAGTTGCGGGCCCTTCAGCCGGGAGGTGGCGTGCCCGCTGACCAGGGCGTCGCCCGAGACCACCACGCCCGCCTCGGGGAGGTGGAACACGGCGTGGCCGTCGGTGTGGCCGGGGGTGTGCACGGGCACGGGCCGGCCCGGCAGGTCGAGCGGGCCGGACGCGGCGGGGAAGGGCTCGGGCGCGGCGACCGGGTGCCGCTCGGTGCCGCCGGAGCGCAGCGCGTGCACCGCCCACGGCAGGACACCGGGACGCCAGCCGTTGGCCAGCACCGTGCCCACGCTCACCTGCTGGAGGAACTCCCGCCGTGCGTGCGGGACTTCGGCCGGGTGCAGGAGGACCGGGACGCCGTGGGCCGTGCGCAGGTGCTCGGCGGAGCCCAGGTGGTCGCTGTGGGCGTGGGTGACGAGCACGGCCACGATCGCCTCCGGTGAACCGCCCACCTGCGTGAGGGAGTCGAGCAGCCGCTCCCGGTCGGCCGGGTAGCCGGTGTCGATGAGGGTGACCGCGTCCCCCTCGGTGAGGATCACCCAGTTGGTCTCGCCGCCGTGCACCAGGTAGGCGCCGTCCGCCACTTGCCGTACGTCTGCCCGCATGCTCGTCCCGTGGGGTGAGGTCCGTACCTGACGGGAGACAGCAAAGCAGACCCCGGCGGAGCTAGCGCACGCCCCGCGGGCGGAACTGGATGCTGATGCGGGGGCCCGTGGCGCGGGTGGACTTGGGGATGCTGTGCTCCCAGGTCCGCTGGCAGGAGCCGCCCATGACGATCAGGTCGCCGTGCCCGAGCGGCCGCCGTACGGTCTCGCCGCCGTGCACGGGGCGCAGCAGCAGATCGCGGGGCGCCCCGACGGAGAGGATCGCGACCATGGTGTCCTCGCGCGACCCCCGGCCGATGCGGTCGCCGTGCCAGGCGACGCTGTCCCGGCCGTCGCGGTAGTGGCACAGGCCGGCGGTGACGAAGGGCTCGCCCAGCTCCTCGGCGTAGTGGGCGTTCAGCGCGGCGCGGGCCTCGTCCAGGACGGGGTGGGGGAGCGGGTCGTCCGGCCCGTAGAAGGCGAGCAGCCGGGGGACGTCCACCACGTGGTCGTACATGTGCCGGCGTTCGGCCCGCCAGGGCACGTCGGCGGCCAGCTGTTCGAACAGGGCGTCCGAGCCGGCGAGCCAGCCCGGCAGCACGTCGATCCAGGCGCCCGCGTCCAGCGCCGTCCGGCGGATCCCGTCCAGGGAGCCGAGGCGCAACTCGTCGGTCTGGTCGAAGAGGGAACCCTGGAGGTGCCTGGTCATGGCGTCCAGCGTACTCCTGAATCGAAAGTGTGTTCCATCGCAAGATCCCCCGATTGGGCGTCTTGCTCGAAGGCCCTTTCGATACATCGGTGTATCCGATACATTCGCGTATCGAACGGAGGTCCGACACCATGACGAAAGAGCAGGCGGCGGAGCAGGCGGAGCACCCGGCGGAGCAGGCGGCCGGGCGTGTCACCAAGCGCCGGGTGCGCACCCGCGCCAACCTGCTCGACGCCGCCTTCCTGGTGTTCGCCGCGAAGGGCTTCGGACGGGTCTCCATCGAGGAGGTCTGCGAGGCCGCCGGCTACAGCCGGGGCGCCTTCTACTCCAACTTCGCCAGCCTGGACGAACTGTTCTTCGCGCTGTACCGGCAGCGCGCGGACCTGATCGCCCGCCAGGTCGCCGACGCCCTCGCCGGCGACGGACCCGACCTCGACGTGCCCGCCTCCGTGGACCGCGTCACCGAGGTGCTCCTCCTCGACCTCGACTGGCTCCTGGTGAAGACCGACTTCCTGGTCCACGCCGCCCGCGACCCCGCCGTGGCGCAGACCCTGCTGGAACACCGCTCCCGGCTGCGCGAAGCCGTCGCCGACCGGCTCGCCCGGGCCCGCGGCCGCGCCGCGCTGCCCGCCGTGCTCGGCGACGCCGACTCGGCCGCCCACGCGGTGGTCGCCGCGTACGACGGGGTCACCACCCAACTGCTGCTGGACAAGGACGTCGACGGCGCCCGCGCCTGGCTCAAGCAACTGCTCACCGCGCTGCTGACCGACGGCAGCGGCACCCCGCGATGACCGGGGAAAGAACGGCTCCCCACCAACGGCTCCCCACCAACAAAGAAGGGCAACGGTCGCCATGGACGCGGACGTCATCGTCGTCGGAGCGGGCCTCGCAGGCCTCGTAGCGGCGCACGAACTCACCAGCAGGGGCCGACGGGTCGCCCTGGTCGACCAGGAGAACGCCGCCAACCTCGGCGGCCAGGCGTTCTGGTCCTTCGGCGGTCTGTTCCTCGTCGACTCGCCGGAACAGCGGCGTCTCGGCGTCAAGGACTCCCTCGACCTCGCCTGGAACGACTGGCAGGGCAGCGCGCAGTTCGACCGCACCGACGACGAGGACTCCTGGGCGGTGCGCTGGGCGCGCGCCTACGTCGAGTTCGCGGCGGGGGAGAAGCGGTCCTGGCTGGCCGGACACGGCATCAGCTTCCTGCCCACCGTCGGCTGGGCCGAGCGCGGCGACCTGCGCGCCGACGGACACGGCAACTCCGTGCCCCGCTTCCACATCGCCTGGGGCACCGGCACCGGCGTCGTCGAGCCGTTCGTCCGCCACGCCAGGCAGGCCGCCGGGGACGGGTTGCTGACCTTCCACCACCGCCACCGCGTCGACGAACTGGTCCTGTCCGACGGCGCCGCCCGCGGCGTGCGCGGCACGGTCCTCGCGCCCGACGACTCCCCGCGCGGAGTCGCCTCCAACCGAGACGCGATCGGCGAGTTCGAGCTGACCGCCCAGGCCGTCGTCGTCACCAGCGGCGGCATCGGCGCCAACCACGAGATGGTCCGCCGCCACTGGCCCGAGCGCCTGGGCACCCCGCCCGCCGAGATGGTCACCGGCGTGCCCGCCTACGTCGACGGCCGCATGCTCGACATCAGCGCCGAGGCCGGCGTACGCCTGGTCAACCGCGACCGCATGTGGCACTACACCGAGGGCCTGCAGAACTGGAACCCGATCTGGCCGGGCCACGGCATCCGCATCCTGCCCGGCCCGTCCTCCCTGTGGTTCGACGCCCTCGGCCGCCGGCTGCCCGACCCCTGCCTGCCCGGCTACGACACCCTCGGCACGCTCCGGCACCTGCGCACCGCCGACGACCTCGCGAGCCACGACCACTCCTGGTTCGTCCTCACCCGCAAGATCATCGAGAAGGAGTTCGCGCTCTCCGGCTCCGAGCAGAACCCCGACATCACCGCCAAGGACCGCAAGGCGTTCCTGCGCGACCGCATCCTCGGCAAGGGGGCGCCCGGCCCGGTGCAGGCCTTCGTCGACCAAGGCGCGGACTTCGTCGTCGCCGACACCCTGGACCGGCTCGTCGAGAAGATGAACGCCCTCACGGACAAGGCGCTCCTCGACGCCGACGACCTGCGCCGCCAGATCCGCGCCCGCGACCTCCAGATCGCCAACCCCTACACCAAGGACGCCCAGGTGCAGGGCATCCGCAACGCCCGCCGCTACATCGGCGACCGCCTCGGCCGGGTCGCCACCCCGCACCGCGTCCTCGACCCCGAGGCCGGACCGCTCATCGCGGTCAAGCTGCACGTCCTCACCCGCAAGACGCTCGGCGGCATCCAGACCGACCTGGACTCACGCGCCCTGGGCGCCGACGGCAGGCCGATCGAAGGCCTCTACGCGGCGGGCGAGGTCGCCGGCTTCGGCGGCGGAGGCGTGCACGGCTACAACGCCCTGGAGGGCACCTTCCTCGGCGGCTGCCTCTTCTCAGGCCGCGCGGCGGGCCGGGCGGCGGCGGCCCAGACGGGCTGAGGACGCCCACGCGAGAACGCGCCCCCGGGCCGGCCACGCGGCGACGGCCGCGGGGCTCAGCCCAGGAGGCGGACCAGGACGGCGGCGTGGCTGCGGTCCGGCTCCTTCGCCGCCGTCAGCAGCGTCACCGGGCCCGCGCCCGCCAAGTCGCGCACATGAGAGAGGAGTTCAGCCGCCTCCGGGGTGGCCAGCTCCGCCTCGTAGCGGCGGGCGAACTCCTCGTAGGAGCCCTCGCCCGCGTGATACCAGCGGCGCAGCTCCGTCGAGGGGGTCATGCCCTTGGGCCACTCGTCCACCCGCGCCGCGTCCTTGGAGACGCCGCGCGGCCACAGCCGGTCGACCAGGACGCGGACGCCGTCGTCCGGCTCGGGCGGGTCGTAGACGCGACGCACGCGGACGCTCACGGGCGAGGCCTTTCGTCGACGGGGACCGTGCCGGGAGCGTACTGCCGCGAACGACTCCGCACGGCCGGCGACGCGGCCGAACTTGACCTGTCCAAGGGGGAAATGGCCCCGACGGATGCCTAGTCTGAGCACGTTTGCTCACACGCCACCCCCAAGGAGCGCACGTGATCCACCCCCGCAGACGCCCCGCCCTTCTGGCGGCCGTACCCCTCGCCGTGACCGCGCTGCTCGCCGCGGCCGACCCGGCCCTCGCGGCCGGCGGCGTGGGCGCGCCCGGCGTCGGCGACCCCTACTTCCCGCTGGCCGGCAACGGCGGCTACCACGTCGACCACTACGACCTGACCCTGAACTACGACCCCCGGACCCGGCGCCTCGAAGGCAGAGCCGTCCTCACCGCCCGCGCCACCCAGCGCCTCACCCGCTTCGACCTCGACCTGCGCGGACTGAAGGTCACCGGCCTGACCGTCGACCGGACCCGGGCCCGGCACCGGCGCGACGGCCAGGAACTCGTCGTCACCCCGCGCCGCGCCCTGCGCGCCGGCGAACGGTTCCGCGTCACCGTCACCTACTCCGGCGTCCCCGGCCCGGTCACCGACCCCGACGGCTCCCTCGACGGCTGGATCCCCACCGACGACGGCGCGTTCGTCGCCGGCGAACCCCAGGGCGCCATGACCTGGTTCCCGGCGAACAACCACCCCAGGGACAAGGCGTCCTACGACTTCACCCTCACCGTCCCCGAGGGCCGCACCGCGGTCGCCAACGGCGTCCTCCTCGGCAAGCGCACCGCGCACGGACGGACGACCTTCCGCTGGCGGCAGACGGAACCCATGGCCGCCTACCTCGCCACCGCCACCATCGGCAAGTTCCAGGTCCAGCAGTTCACCACCCGCGACGGCGTGAAGGTCTACAACGCCGTCGACCCCCGCGAGGCCACCGCCTCCGCACCGGTCCTGCGGCAACTCCCGTCCGTCCTGGACTGGGAGAGCAGACTCTTCGGCCGCTACCCGTTCCGTGCCGCCGGCGCGATCGTGGACCGCGCCCCCCAGGCCGGGTACGCGCTCGAGACCCAGACCCGGCCCGTGTACGACCGCGCCCCCGACATCGCCACCCTCGTCCACGAGAGCGCCCACCAGTGGTTCGGCGACTCCGTCTCCCTCACCTCCTGGAAGGACATCTGGCTCAACGAGGGCTTCGCCAGTTACGCGGAATGGCTCTACGCCGAGCAGCACGGCGGGAAGAGCGCCCAGGCCTCCTTCGACGCCCTGTACGCCACCCCGGCCGACGACGACCTGTGGGCGTTCCCGCCCGGCGCCCCCGGCGGCGGCGGGAACATCTTCGACACCCCGGTCTACGCGCGCGGCGCCATGGCCCTGCACGCCCTGCGCACCGCCGTCGGCGACCGCGCGTTCTTCCGCGTCCTGCGCGCCTGGGCGGACCGGCACCGCCACGGCCACGGCACCACCGCCCAGTTCGAACGCCTCGCGGAACAGGTGTCCGGCAAGGAACTCAGCGGCCTCCTCCACACCTGGCTGTACGCTCCCGACAAGCCGAACATCCGGACGAACTCCCGCTAGAAACTCACCGGTTCCTCATATCTCGCGGCCACCCTCGACCCCAGGACGACGCACCGCACACCCCCGGCCGGCGGTTCGAGGGCGGGCTCGGCCGGCCCGCTGAACCGAGAACCGTCGACCGAAGGGGGACACCGCCGCGTGTGCGCACATGTACTGGTCGCCGAGGACGACGCCATGCAGGCCGAGCTCATCCGCCGCTCCCTGCTCGCCGAGGGCCACACCGCCACCGTCGTCCACGACGGCTCCGCCGCCCTGGACGCGGTGCGGCGCGAGAGCCCCGACCTCGTCGTGCTGGACCTGATGCTGCCGGTCATCGACGGCTTCGGCGTGTGCCGGGTGCTGCGCCGGAGCGACGACGTCCCGGTGCTGATGCTCACCGCCCGCGCCGCCGAGGAGGACGTCCTGCTCGGCCTGGAACTCGGCGCCGACGACTACATGACCAAGCCGTACAGCCCGCGCGAACTGATGGCCCGCATCCGCACGGTCCTGCGCCGCAGCGGACGGACCGCCGACGGCCGCCGGGAGGCCCCCGTCGTACGGGCCGCGGGCATCGCCGTCGACCCGGAGCGGCACGAGGTGCGCTGCGACGGCGAACCCGTGGACTGCACGCCCGCCGAGTTCCAGATCCTCCTCGCCCTCGCCGGTGAACCCGACCGGGTCTTCTCCCGGCGGCAGTTGCTCCAGTGCACCCGTGGCTTCGACCGTTCCTCCACCGAACGGGCCGTCGACGTGCACATCATGAACCTGCGCCGCAAGATAGAGGCCGACCCGCGCAGACCCGTCCGGCTGCTCACCGTCTTCGGCGTCGGCTACAAACTCAGCGGCGGCCGTGCGTGAAGCGGCGGCGCGACCCGTCCGGCGCCGAGGCCGCACCCGACGCCGGCGGCGGCCCTTCCCACACCCGCCGCGCCCGGATACCGCTGCGCAAGCGTCTGCTGGTCCGGCTGCTGATCGCGTCCGTGCTCATCGCCGTGTGCTCGGTCGCGGCGACGGCCTGGCTCGCGGTGGCCACCACCACCCGCGCGCTGCGCGAGGAACAGGGGCAGGCTCTCGCCGACGACATGGACATCCTCGCCCGCCTCAGCGGCTACGCGGCCACCCACCCCGACTGGACGGGCGTACGGGCCACCGTGCGCGACCTCTCCGCGCGCACCGGCCGCCGGATCGCCCTGACCACCACCGACCGCACGCCGATCGCCGACTCCGCCGCGCCCGGCGCCTCCCTGCCGCCGCGCGCCGCCGCCACCGTCGACCCGCTGCGCACCGACACCTACAGCGAACCGGGCGCGCAGCTCAGCGGGACCGACCCGCGGGTGGTCGGCCCCTACCGGCTCACCTCCGAGGAGCGCGCGCGAGTCGACGCCCTGGCCGGCGAACTCCAGGGCTGCTTCACCGGCCACGGCATCGACACCGTCCTCACGCGCACCCCGTCCGGCCGTACGGTCCTCACCGCGGCCGACGGCACCGCGCCCGAGTACGTGCCCGAGCGGTGCTCCGCAGGGCTCTACGACTCGCTGACCCGCACGGAGGAGAAGGCGCTGACGGCGCTCCAGCGCCAGGTCGAGCAGTGTCTCGTCCGCGAGGAGCCCGCCTTCGGCAGGCAGTTGTTCCTCGCCCCCGCCCTCACCGGCGGCACACCCCGGACCCCCGGGCCCGGGCCCGGTCTGGTCATGAAGGGGGAGGCCGCCGCGGTGCGCGCGGCCCAGAGCTGTCTCGGGCAGGCCCGCCGCGCCCAGCTCGACCCCTACGTCGCCCCGGTCGCCGAACTGTTCCTGGGCGGCGGCGACAGCGCCACCGGACCCCGCTGGAACATGTCCCCGGCGAACAAGGCGAAGGTCGTGGGCGCGGCCGGGCTGGTGCTCGCGGTCACCGTAGCCGTGACCGCCGTCGTCGCCACCCGGCTGGTACGGCCCCTGCGCGCCCTCACCGAGGCGGCCCAGCAACCGCCCGACCGGCATGTCCGGGTCCCCGTCACCACACGGGACGAGACCGGCATCCTCGCCGAGGCCTTCAACGACCTCGCCGAACGCCGCGAACGCCTGGAAGCCCAGCGCAAGGCACTGGTCAGCGATGTCGCGCACGAACTGCGCAGCCCGCTCACCAACATCCGCGGCTGGCTGGAGGTCACCCGCGACGGCCTCGTCGAGCCCGACGCCGAACTGCTCGGCGCGCTGCACGACGAGGCCCTCGTCCTCCAGCGGGTCATCGACGACCTGCGCGACCTCGCCGCGGCCGACGCGGGCACCCTGCGCCTGCACCGTGAGCCCGTCGCCGTCGACGAACTGCTCGCCCAGGTCGCCGCCGCCCACCGGGTCGCCGCCGAGGCGGCGGGTGTCACCCTGCGGACGGGAGCGGAGACCGGCGGGGCCGGGTGGCTGGACGCCGACCCGGTGCGGCTGCGGCAGGCGCTCGGCAACCTCGTCACCAACGCGGTACGCCACACTCCGCCCGCCGGCACGGTCACCCTCACCGGGCGGCGCGACGGCGACCAGGTCGTCCTCGAAGTCGCCGACACCGGCACCGGCATCGCGCCGGAAGACCTGCCGCACGTCTTCGAGCGGTTCTGGCGCGTGGAGAAGTCACGCAGCCGGCGCACCGGCGGCAGCGGGCTCGGCCTGCCCATCGTCCGCCAGCTGACGGACGCTCACGGGGGCTCGGCCGAAGCGGCGAGCACACCGGGCGCCGGCAGCGTCTTCACCCTGCGCCTGCCCGCGGCGGCGGCACCCCACGACGAATGAGACGCGGGCAGCCCGGGACCCGGCGTGTCGCGGGGTCAGGAGCTTCGTTGCCGGGCCCGGAGACGGCGCTTGAGAGCGCGTCGTTCGTTCTCGCTCGTGCCGCCCCAGACGCCGAGGGTCTGGTCGGTCTCCATCGCCCATTCCAGACAGGGTTCCTGCACCGGGCATCGTCGGCAGACCGCCTTGGCCTGTTCCGTCTGCAGGAGTGCCGGGCCCGTGGTGCCGATCGGGAAGAAGAGGTCGGGGTCCTCGCGGCGGCACTCGGCGTGCTGTCGCCAGTCGTCCATGGAAAGTCACCTGCGATCAATGTCGTGTGCGTTTCCGGAAGAGTTGCTCCCGGATCGGGTGACCGGCCCGGCGGCCGTGAAACAACATCCGCGAGAAAGCGCGGTCACTGCTCCCGCATCGCCCACGGCGAGCCGTACGCCGTCAGCAGGTCGAGGAAGGGCCGGGCGGGGAACGCCTCGGGGCCCAGGACGCCCGCGCCCGACCAGACGCCGGCGGCGAGCAGTTCGAGGGCGACGACCGGGTTCACGGCGGTCTGCCACACCACGGCCTGACTGCCGTACTCCGCCATCGACCACTGGTTGTCGACCACGTGGTACAGGTACACCTCGCGCGGCGCGCCGTCCTTCGCCCCCCGCACCCAGGTGCCCGCGCACGTCTTGCCGCGCATGCGCCCGCCCAGCGTCGCCGGGTCGGGCAGACACGCGGCCACGACGTCACGCGGGGAGACCGGCACCGGCCCGTGCGCGCTCGGCACGGTCACCGGGGTGGTGCGGTCCAACCCCAGCCGGTGCAGGGTCTTCAGCGTGTCGATGAACTCCTGCCCCAGGCCGTACTTGAAGGTGACCCGGCGGGCGTCCACCCAGCGCGGCACGAGCAGCACCTCCTCGTGCTCCACGTTCACGCACTCGACGGGACCGATGCCCTCCGGGAAGTCGAACACCTCGGGTTCGCTGAACGGTTCGGTGGTGAACCAGCCGCGGTCGGCCTCGTAGACCACCGGGGGGTTCAGGCACTCCTCGATCGTCGTCCAGATGCTGAACGAGGGCGCGAAGTCGAACCCCTCGACGGTGAGGTTCGCGCCGTCGCGGACGCCGATCTCCTCGATGTCGTCGAAGAGTTCGTCGGCGGCGTACCGGGCGAAGACGTCCGAGAGGCCGGGCTCCACGCCCATGCCCACCAGCGCCAGCGCGCCGTCCCGCTCCCACTCGGCGGCCCGTGCGAACTGGGCGTCGCCGAGCTTGACCCCGCACTCCTCGTACGGGCGCCCGGGGTGCGGGTGCGACAGGGACATGGCCATGTCGACATAGGTGGCGCCCGCCGTGCGCGCCGCCTGGAACAGGGGCATCACGAACCTCGGGTCGGTGGCGTTGAGCAGCACGTCGCAGCGGTGACCGGCGAGCAGCGCGGCCACCGCGTCCTCGTCGCCGGCGTCGACGCGTTCCGCCGAGAAGCGCGCGTCGCCGTCGAGCGCGGCGACCGCGGCGGTGGCGCGGTCGCGGTCGTAGTCGGCGACCACCATCGCCTCGAAGAACGGACGGCGGGCCGCGATCCGGGTGATCGCCGTGCCCACACCGCCGGCGCCCACGAGCAGTACACGCATGACAAGCACTCCTACCGAGAAGTCGACATCTCCACAACCCGGTGAGCCGAGAACTCCGGCCGCCGCACGCCCCGGCCGGCGGCGCCCCGCTCAGCTCCGCAGCGCCTCCGCCGCCGTCGCGGTCACCGCCTGCGCCACCATCGCCAGCGCGGGGGAGTCCAGCTTCCACTGCTGCCAGTACAGCGGAACGTCCAGGTGGCGGCCCGGCGCGAGCGGCGTCAGCCGTCCGGACTCCAGCAGTGCGCCCGCCTGCACCTCGGGCACCAGTCCCCAGCCGAGCCCCGCCGCCACCGCGTCCACGAAGCCCTCCGAGGTCGGCACGGCGTGCCGGACGGGTCCCGCGCCGCCCCGGCCGCGCCGCAGCCGTCGTACGAACGTGTCCTGAAGCTCGTCGCTGCGGTCGAGGGTCACCACGGGCGCCCGGGAGAGCCCCTCGGCCAGCGGTACGCCGTCCAGGTGACGCGCGGCGAACTCCGGTCGCGCCGCCGCGATGTAGCGCATCCTGCCCAGCGCCCGCACCGAGCAGCCCGCCACCGCGTCGGGGGAGGAGGTCACCGCCGCCATCACCAGCCCCTTGCGCAGCAGCTCCGCCGTGCGCGTCTCGTCCTCGCGGTGCAGCTCGAAGGCGAGCGGCGGCTCCTGCGGGACCTTGACCAGGGCCGGCAGGAACCACGTGGCCAGCGAGTCCGCGTTCACCGCGATCGACACCCGGGTCGGCTCCCCGTCCCCGCTCAGGCCCAGCTCGGAGCGCGTGTCGCGTTCCAGGCGCGCCAGCTGGCGGGCGAACCGCACCACGATCTCCCCGGACTCCGTCGCCCGCACCGGCTTGGTGCGCAGCAGCAGCACCCGGCCGGTGCGCTGCTCCAGCGCCTTCACCCGCTGGCTGACCGCCGACGGCGTCACGTGCAGCGCGGCGGCTGCCGCGTCGAACGTTCCCTCGTCGACCACCGCGAGCAGCGTCCGTACCTGGTCCAACGGCAGATCCATCATCACGATCGCTAATGATACGTAAGGATCTTTAGCTGTACCTACGATGTGGGGATCCCTAGCGTGGACGCCATGACCCCCGCTCTGACCGCCGCGGCCGCCGGCTTCGGCACCGGCCTGTCCCTCATCGTCGCGATCGGCGCCCAGAACGCCTTCGTCCTCCGCCAGGGCGTCCGCCGTGACGCCGTCCTGGCCGTCGTCGGCATCTGCGCCCTGTCCGACGCCCTGCTCATCACCCTCGGCGTGGCCGGGGTGGGGGCGCTGGTGGTGGCCTGGCCGAGCGCGCTGAAGGTCGTCGGCTGGGCGGGCGGCGCGTTCCTGCTCTGCTACGGCGTCCTAGCCGCGCGCAGGGTGCTGAAGCCGGGCGGCGACGCCCTGCACGCGGAGGGGGACGCGGCCGGCTCACGCCGGCGGGCCGTGCTCACCTGCCTCGCGATGACCTGGCTCAACCCGCACGTCTACCTCGACACCGTCTTCCTGCTCGGCACCGTCGCCGCCGACCGCGGCCCGCTGCGCTGGACCTTCGGCCTCGGCGCCGCGCTGGCCAGCCTGTGCTGGTTCGCCGCGCTGGGCTTCGGCGCCCGGCTGCTCGGCCGCTTCCTGGCCCGGCCCGCCGCCTGGCGCGTCCTGGACGGACTGGTCGCCGTCACCATGCTCGGCCTCGGCGCCATGCTCCTCGCGGGCGCCTGAGCCGGCGAATCCTCGAGCAGCGCGGTCAGACGGCCCGGCGCCGGTGCATTCCGTACTGCTCCAGCAGCTTGACCCGGGTCGTCTCCAGTCGGTGGGCGAGGATCTCGGCCACGATGCGCACCAGGGACAGGCCGAGCGCCGGGTCCTCCTCGCACAGCTTGAGCACCGGCTGCGCCTCGAACTCGTAGGCGCGCACACGGCTGAAGGCCTCCGCGCCGAAGTCCCAGTGGTACGGCGGGAAGAGCCAGGACCAGCCGAGCAGATCGCCCGCGCCGAGAGTGGCGACGACGACCCGCTGCACGGTCGTCACCTGCTGGTCGAGCGAGACCGCGCCGGAGCGGATGACCCAGAACCGGTCGGCCCTGCCCCCCGCCTCGAAGATCCGGGAGTCCTCCGGGAAGGACACCTCCCGCGCCAGGGTCATCAGGCGCTGGCGCTGGGGAGGGGGCAGGGCGGTCAGCAGTTTCGTCGCTTTGGTCATGACGGGGGACTCCTCGCCGGCGATGGGCCCGGCCGCTCCGGGCCTTCCGGGTGTACCGGGTGCGCCGGGGTGACCGGCTTTCCCTACTGCCCATTTGAGCCCTTACGGGTGCGGGGAGCACCTCGGCGGACCGGACTTTCCGGCTGCGGGCAAGGAAAAGCCCTGGCTGGACGGGGGAAGCCAGCCAGGGCCGATCAAGGGGTGGTCTGCGGGGGAATGTGCTCGACCTCGCGAACCACGTATGTATGAACCGTAAACCATCGCGGGGCGGTCAGCGCAAGCCCGAACCCGGTCGCGTGACCCGTTTCACTTCGCGGCGTCTCGCGCCTCTTACCCGTGGACGGCGCGGCTCACTCCGCCTCGCGGGTCACGACGCGGATCGTCTCGAGCTTCGGGTCCGTCGCGTCGGGCAGGTTCATGCCCGCCTCAAGACCGCTGGTGAGATATCGCAGCACCGGCTCGGTCAGCCGCTCGCCGGGCAGCACCGCGGGGATGCCGGGCGGATACGGGGTGATCATCTCGGCGGCGACCCGGCCGCCCGCCTTCCACACCGGCACCTGCTCGGCCGGGCCGAAGAACGCGTCCCGCGGCAGCAGCCCCTGCGCCATGCGCAGCCCCTCCGGGCCCGGCACCTCCATCCGCGGCGCCGGGGGCAGCCCGGGCGCCGCGCGGGCGAGGTCCTTCAGCGCGTCGAGCAGCTCGCCGGTCGTCGTCCGGTCGTCGCCGTGGGTGATCTGCGCGCCGATACGGCGGTGGTCGTTCAGGTGCATGTCCATGGCCCGGTGCTCGTGCAGCCAGTCGGCCGCCTGGAACCCCGAGATGCCGAGCTCGCTGATGTCGATGACACCCGGCAGCGGATCGAAGTCGTCGGCGAGCCCCGGGCCGCAGAAGTCCTCCCGGCCGTTGACGTGCATCCCGTCGATCTGCTCGATGGCGGCCCGCACCTCCGCCGCCAACTCCAGCGCCCCGCCCATCAGTTCCTCACCGTGCAGCGCCATCTGTCGCCGCCAGCCGTCGAGTCCGGCGTACAGCAGCACCGACGGGCTGGTGGTGCCCAGCAGGTCGGCGCGCATCTGCAGCAGCTCCGGCGGCACCAGATCGCCCTGCAGATGGAAGACGGAGCCCTGTTCGAGACCGCTGCCCATCTTGTGGATGCTGGTGACGCAGATGTCGGCGCCCGCGTCCATCGCCCAGGACGGCAGGTCCGGGTGGAAGGGCAGATGCGCCCCCCACGCCTCGTCCACGATCAGCGGACGTGAGCGGGCGTGGCAGACGTCGGCGATCGCCCGCAGGTCCGCACAGGCGCCGTACGGCGTGGGCGTGGTGACCAGGGCGCCCTTGGCGTCGGGATGGACCTCGAAGGCCTTGGCGAAGTTCTCCGCGGACGGCGGATGGGCGAGGTGCCGTTCGGGGTCCCAGCGGGGCTCGACCCAGACGGGCTCGATCCCCGACAGGATCAGACCGGACACCACCGACTTGTGGGCGTCCCGCCCGATCAGCAGCTTCTCGTGCGGACCGGCGACGGAAAGCATGGCCGCCTTGACCGACAGGGAGCTGCCGCAGGTCGAGAAGAACGTGTGGTCGGCGTGGACCGCGTCCGCCATCAGCTCCTCGGCGCGCTCCAGGACGCGGCCCCGGGTGAGCCGGTCGTCGAGCCCGCCCGACGCCAGTACGTCACCCAGGAAGACCGCGTCCCCCAGCACCTCCCGCACGTGCGGGTCGGCGCCGCGCGCCTGTTTGTGACCGGGAGGTGAGAACGCCAGCCGCCCCTGGCGGTGGTAGGCGACGAGGGCTTCCAGAACGGGTGCTCGGGTGTGATCGGCTGCCATGCCGACCGGGTTCCCGCGTGCCTGCCCCTCAACCGGGACGGAGTCCCTCGCCACCCGGCCGGGTCAGGGCGTGTCGGGGTGGCGGCCCGGCGTCACGATCTCGTCCAGTACGTCGACCACGGCCTCGTAGGCCAATCCCCTCACATACGCGTCGCGTGCCGCGTCCGGATCGGTCCGGACCAGATCCTCGCTCCGGGTGCGCAAGTCCTTGAGCTCCTCCCGCGCACAGGCCCTCGCCCGCTGAATGCGGCGCAACAGTTCATCCGAGTCCACGACATCCGTCATGACCTCCCCCTACCCAAACGCGGCGCGTCGATGACCTCATCGATCTGGTGGTCCGGCCGGAAACGGCAGGTTTGGGCGGCCGTGCTTCGGCCAGCCGAACTGTAGAGGGCAGCGCCGCCCCCGGGGAGAGGTCGCCGGCACGAACGGCGGCCCGGGCCCGCGGGCCGCACCCCACGGCCGGTCGGCCGCCGGGTCGGCCTGATCCCGGCTTCGAGCCGGTGGCGACCGCCCGGGGCAGCCCGCCTCGTCGGTGGAGAGCCCCGAGGCCGGCCGCGGGCCGCTCCGCGACGACCGAGGAGAAGTCCACGGGCGATGCGAGTGACTCGTGTCAGCCGCGGAACCTCTCCGGCCGGTGACGGGCCGGGCCCGCCGCCGGAGCGATCCGCGACCGGCCGGGCGCGTGTACCGCCGTCGCCGGCGGCGCGAGCGGCGAGGCCGGGAATTGCCCCGTCGTTGCGGGCGCAGCGACCGTCCGCGGCGCGGGCCGCGGACGCCGTGGCGACGCGCCTCGCAGCGGTCGTCACGGTGTCGCCGTCACCGGCGGTGATGCGGGAAGGGCCGGAGGCCCGGCCCGTGGCGGACAACAGGACTCATCACGACTCATCAGTCGGACGGACTCAGGGAGCGAGAGGATGCGTGCGAAGGACTCGATCGACCGCATGGACACGTCGGCCGGCACCGGCCGGGACGACCGAGCGGGCCGGTTCCGGCCGGCCGACGTCCGCAGTGCCGTGCGGCGCGCGGTCAGCGGACGGCGCGCGGACACCGGCCGGCCGTACGACGAGGAAGCCCTCTCCGACGCACTGCTCGTCGCCTCGGAACTCACCACCAACGCCATAATCCACGGCGGCGGCGTCACGGAGTACGACGTCGACGTCGACGGGCCGGCCGTGCGGGTCTCCGTGAGCGACCGCAGCGACCGGCTCCCGGTGGCCGTCGACCCGGTCGACGAGCAGGGCCGCCGCCGGTCCGGCGGACGCGGTTGGCCCATCGTCTGCCGACTGGCCCGGGACGTACGGGTGTCCGACCTGCCGTCCGGCGGCAAGCGCATCACCGCCGTCGTCCCCGTCTTCTGACGGGTCGTCGGCCCACCTCACCCGCACGGCCGCGACGGCTCACCCGGCGCTCTGAACACCATTCAGAATCGCGGAGTTTGTTCCTCCGGGGGTAGGGCAGACGGAGGTTCGTGCTTCGGACCGGAGGCGCGCCAGCGGGAGCGGTACAGCCGTTTCGGGGCGCTTCGCATGCCCCGGCCGGCAGCGACCCTCCCGTGGTCAGTCCCTGAAATCCTCGTTCAGGAGCGATTCCGCATGCTCATCGACATGTCGACAAGCCGTCCCGTGACACCCGCCCCGACGCCCGCCGCGACCACCACCCCCTCGCGCCGGAACCATGACGACGCTCCCGACACCGCGAGCCGGTTCGCCCGGCTGGCCGCTCTGGAGGAAGGCCCCGAGCGGGACGCCGTCCGCGACGAACTCGTCAAGGCCTGGCTGCCCATGGCCCACCGGATCGCGGGCCGGTTCCGCGACCGGGGAGAGGCGATCGAGGACCTGCGGCAGGTGGCGGCACTCGGCCTGGTGAAGGCCGTCGACCGCTTCGACCCGGAACGCGGGGCCTTCGAGAGCTACGCCGTCCCGACCATCACCGGCGAGATCAAGCGGCACTTCAGGGACCGCATGTGGGCCCTGCGCGTGCCCCGCCGGGTGCAGGAACTGCGCAACAAGGTGCGCCTCGCCCGCCGGGAACTCGCCCAGACGCCCGGCGCCCCCGAGCCCTCGGCCGCCGACATCGCCGCCCACACCGGACTCACCGAGGAAGAGGTCGCGGCCGGCCTGGAGGCGCTGGAGAGCTTCAGCACCCTGTCGCTGGACGCCGAACTCCCGGCCGGCGACGACGGCTACAGCCTCGTCGACACCCTCGGCGGCCCCGACGCCTCCTACGACGTCGTCGTGGACCGCGAGTCCGCGAAGGAGAGCCTGCGGCGGCTCCCGGAACGCGAACGGGCCATCCTCTACATGCGTTTCTTCGAGGACATGACCCAGAGCCGCATCGCCGACCGCCTGGGCATCTCCCAGATGCACGTCTCCCGCCTCATCAGCCGCAGTTGCGCGATGGTGCGCGAGGAGGCCCTCGGCCGCCGTGACGGCCGTGGCTGACGCCGCGTCGACGGCCCTCACCGCACGCACCGGCCCCGCACCGGTCCACATACCGATCCGCTTCACCGATCCGCAAGGAGTGCTCGCATGCTGATGCCCCACCCCGCCGTGCTGCGCAAGCTCGTCGACGAGTACGAGGCGGTGACGGCGGCAGGAGCGGTCGAGGGGAACACCAGGGCACAGGACCTCGCCTACACGCTGTGCGTCTCCACCGGGACGCGTGACATCACCCTCGCCCTGGAGGCGGCCCGCGGCTGGCTCGCCGCGGCGGCTGAGGCGGACGCCGCGCCCCGCCGGACCACGGAGGACGGGCCCCACGCGTACGCGTGACCGGGCCCTGAGGGTCGTCCCGAGCGCCCCCGCCGCAGCCACTGACCCTGCGGCGGGGGCGCTCCTGTGTGCGTGACGTGGAGGAGCGGTGACCGGACGGGGTGTGCCGGGCCGTCGGCGGGGCATCCGAACGCGGAGTCTTTCAGGGGAGGTTCAGTGATGAACGCGAGTGCCATGGCGCGAGGCGGCCGGGCGCAGGCCGAGCGGGCGGCGCGGGGGTCGGTCACGAAGGGGGCCGCCAGAGCCGGTCTCACGGCGCGCGGTGTGATCTACCTGCTCGTCGGTCTGCTCGCGCTGCAGATCGCCTTCGGCGAGGACAAGAGCCAGGAGGCGGACCGGCAGGGCGCGCTCGCGGAGATCTCCCAGCGGCCTTTCGGGTCCGTTCTGCTGTGGGCGCTGGGCATCGGCCTCGTCGGCATGGCCCTGTGGCGGCTGTCCGAGGTGGTCTTCGGATCGGTCGGCCCCGAGGGCCGCAAGCCCAAGAAGCGGCTGATGGCACTGGCGCGGTGCGCCTTCTACTCCTTCGTCGCCTACTCCGTCCTCGCCTTCGCCGCGGGGTCGGGCAGCGGGGGAGGTTCCAGCGACGAGCAGTCCCGTGACGTCACCGCCCGGGTGCTGGAGCTGCCCGGCGGTCAGTGGATCGTCGGCGCGGGCGGGATCGGGATCGTCGTGGCGGGCCTGTGGATCGGTGGCCGGGCCGTGCTGCGCAAGTACCGCGACAAGATGCGGATGGGGCAGATGTCACCGGCGGTGCGCCGCGCGGTGGACGTGACCGGCGTGGGCGGCGGCGCGGCGCGCGGCCTGGTGTTCGCGGCGGCGGGGGTCTTCGCCGTGCGTGCGGCCGTCGACTACCGGCCCGACCAGGCCAAGGGCCTCGACGACACCCTGCGCTCCTTCGCCGACACACCGGCCGGCCCGTGCCTGCTGGCCTGCGTCGCCGCGGGGCTGGTGCTCTTCGGGCTGTTCTCTTTCGCCATGGCCCGCTGGCGCAAGGTCTGAACCCGGCGGTCCCGGGGAACCCGGGAGGAATGAACGAATCCGAGTTCCCGCCGGACGGACGGCCCGTGGACATGTACCTCGATCTCCTGCGCGTCCGCATGGACGACGAGGACTACGAGATGCTGCTCAAGGTCGTCGCGCCCGCGCTGCGCGCACTGGACGAGCAATCCCCCGAGACCCTGGACTTCGCGCTGGATCCGCAGGACACCGAGGACCTGCCCCAGGAGATCCGCGACGAGGCCGCCCTGGTCATCGCGACGGCCGTCACCGGCCGTCTCGACAACCAGCTGGTGGAGATCCAGGTCGACGGGACGGGACCGGTCCGGGTGGTCACCGACGCGGCGACCGCCGCCGACCCGGACCGGCTGGCCGAGATCGCCGGCTGCATCCGCCGCCGGCAGAGCGACACCGAGGAACTCCGTGGCATCGCCGCAGCCAGCGGCCTCCCCACGGACTTCTAGACCGGTCCCCGCCCCTTCACCCTCACCCGGACCCGCCCCCGGGCTGCCCCGGCCCGACCGGCGACCCCGTCATCTCGGGCCGCCCGTCGTGAGCCCACGCGGCCCGGCCCGCTGTCCGGCACCCGCCCTCACCCCGGGCGCCCGGCCCTGGCGGCCGTAGTCCTCCGGCCCCGGGCAGGACTCACTCCGGCCCCCCACGCCGGGCCCCTTGCCCAGCCGCCCGTCCCGTCGCGTCAGGGCTGCTCCTGCTGGACGGGCACGCCCAGCGGCCGTGCCAGGCCGGTCACCGCTTCGTCCAGGCGTTGCAGGTGGCGCAGCACGCGGTCGGTGACCCGGGCGTATCCGGGCGGTGTCGACGTCGTGGGCTTCAGGAGGGAGGCGATGCTCGGCCCGGTCAGCACCTCGGCCTTGCTGTGGTCGTCCTCCACGCGGTCGGCGATCGCGCCCACGTTGTGCAGGATGCGCTGCCCAGCGCCCCGCAGCCGCGGGTCCGCCGCGATCGACGGATGGGTGGGCAGCAGCTCGGCCGTCGCGGCCAGCGAGCGCGCGTGGTACGCGCAGGTCTCCAGCAGCGCGACGACGTACCGGGCGGTGTCGCGCCGGGTGCGCAGCGGGGTGACCGGGTGCGTCAAAGGCTGGGTGGCCGCCCTGAGGTCGGCCAGCGCCTGGTCCAGGTCCCGCGCCCGGTCCAGCAGATCCGCCGGCGCGCCCCCGCTCAGCTGGTCCACGGCCGCCGAGGTGACGTCGGCCAGCCGGTCCAGCACCGTCGTCAGCAGCTCGTTCGTACGGCGGTCCGTGCGGACCGGCAGCACCACCGCCGCCGCGACCACCCCGCAGGCCACCCCGAGCGCCGTCTCCTCCACCCGCAGCAGCAGCACCGACAGGCTGTAGGTGTGCAGCAGCGTGTACAGCACGCCCAGCGCCGCGGTCACGAAGAACGACATCAGCGTGTACGACAGCGGCGCCGTGTAGAACATGGCGAACACGCACAGCAGCACCACCGCGAACGCCGTCCATGTGTGGTGTCCGACCAGCGCGGTCAGCCCGATCCCCGCGACCACCCCGAGCACCGTGCCCAGCAGCCGCCGGTAGCCCTTGACCAGGATCTCGCCGGTCGACGCCGTGTTGATGAAGACGATCCAGCAGGTCAGAACGGCCCAGTACCAGCGCTGCGTGGACAGCATCTCGCCCGCGAGGATGGCCAGCGACGACCCCAGCGCGACCTGCACGGCCGCCCGCGTCGTCGGCCGGCGCAGGCCGGTGGGCCCGTCGGCGGCGTCCCCCGCCTCCTCCGCCCCGCCGATCGCGGCGTCCTCAGCGTCGAGCTCCTCCCGGGAGCGCGCCGTCTCGGGGCTGTCGTCCGACTCGTCCTGCGGTCCGTCCAGCGCGAGCCGCAGCCCGAGCACCGCGCGGGCCGCCTCGCCGATGCCCCGGAAGACGTCCTGCACGGGCGGCGACGCGATCGGCAGGTTCTCCTCGTCGCGGTACCCGAGCAGCCGGTTGCGCACCTGCGCCAGCCCCGTCCCGTCCCGCACGGGATGCCGTACGAGCAGACTGAGCGCCCGCAGATCACGGCGCAGCACGTCCGTCGCCTCCTCCCGCACCGGCAGACGGCCGCTCTCGGGGACCGGCGCCCCGGGCAGGTGCAGGGTGAGGGTGTCCGCGCGTTCGGCGCTGCGCGCCGTCAGCAGCAGCAGTCCCAGCCGCTCGGCGGCGATCTCCGCGTCGGCGACCCGGCGCTGCACCAGCCGTGCCGTCGCCTCGTCGCGGGTGCCCTCCTCCAGCCGGCCCTGGATCATCATGGCCGTCTCGTGCAGCCGGGCGGTGCCCTCGCGCACCTGCGTCAGCGCCTTCTCCACGTCCTCGGGACCGGCGTCCAGCAGCTCGGCCTGGGCGTCGATGAGCTGGGCGAGCCGGGCCCGGAACGCCGTGCGCAACCGGCCGAGGATCCCCGCCGGGGTCTGCGGCACCAGCGCGAACCGGGCCGTCGCGCTGCACGCGAAGGCGACGCCGATCGTCGCCCAGAACCCGGGCAGACCGTCCGGCGTCACGCCGACGAACAGCGCCATGAAGTAGACCTGGAAGCCGATCAGCCCGAGCGCCGTGCCCCGGTCCCCGAACCGCCGGCTGTAGACCGCGCAGAAGATCAGCGCGACGAAGAAGAGGTCGCCGACGACCGTACGGGAGCTCAGCAGCGCCGCCAGCGTCACGGAGGCCAGCGCGACGGGCAGCCCCAGCGCCAGGGTGACCGCCTGAGGGCCGAGCTGCTTCTCACGGATCGCGAAGGTCGCGACCATCGCCGAGATGGCCCCGGCGACCAGATGCGAGACGTCCCCGCCGGACAGGGAGAGCACGACCAGCGTGAGGGCGATCGCGCCGACCGTCCGCAGCCCCGCGGCCAGCCGCAGCAGTCCCGGGTCGGACGCCACGACCCGGTCCCGCCATCGCACTCCGAGCGATCGGGGTCCCGTCGCCGCCACCGCTGTCGTCGCCGCTGCCCTCACGCCGCCGTACTCTCTCCCGTCCCGCTCGCCGTGCTCGTCCCGCCTCGCCGTTCAGCCGTTCACGCCCCTCCTCAGCCGGCCTCGGACCGCGTCCCTTCCACGTGCGCGCGCACCTGCTCCGGCGTCAGATAGCTGTCCGTGTACTCGAAGTCCTTCAGCTTGGCCGGGCGCCGGGCCTGGAAGCCCGTGCGGACGAAATCGTCGCCCGCGAGCGCGTTGAGCGTCCAGTTCGTCAGCACCCGCGCCTTGGCCACGCCCGTGCGCAGCGCCATCCAGTGGTAACCGCGGGCGACGGCCTGCGCCGGCAGCCCGCGCAGCTCCACGCCCATCGGCTTGGACACGGCGTCGGTGCCGCCCAGGTCGACGACCAGACCGAGATCCTTGTGCGCGTACGGCTTCAGCTCCCGGCCCCGCAGCGCGGCCATGACGTTGTCGGCGACGGCCGTGCCCTGCCGCATCGCGTGCTGCGCGGTCGGCGGGCACACCGCCCCCTCCTCGCCCTTGGCCTCGTCGGGCACCGCGGCGGCGTCGCCGAGGGCGAACACCCCGTCGTGCCCCGGCAGGCACATCTCGGAGGTGACCGCGAGCCGGCCGCGGACGGTCTCCGCGCCCAGGGTCGCGATGAGCGGGCTCGCCACCACGCCGGCCGTCCAGATCAGCGTCCGGGTCGGCACCACCCGCCCGTCGGTGAAGGTGACCTCCTCCGGCCCCGCCTTGGCGATGGACACGCCGAGCGAGACCTCGATCCCGCGCCGGCGCAGCACCTCCTGCGCGCTGCGGCCGAGCTTGTCGCCGAGCTCCGGCATCAGCTTCGGGGCGATGTCGATCAGATGCCACTTGATCAGGCTCGGGTCCAGCCGGGGGTAGCGCTTGACCGCGTTGTGGGTGAGCAGCTGGAGGCAGGCCGCGGTCTCGGTGCCGGCGTAGCCGCCGCCCACGACCACGAACTGCAGCCGCGCCGCCCGCTCGACGGGGTCGTGGCTCGCGTCGGCCAGGTCCAGCTGGGAGATGACGTGGTCGCGGATGTAGGCGGCCTCCGCGAGCGTCTTCATCCCGAAGGCGTGCTCGGTCAGCCCCGGGATGTCGAACGTGCGGGTGACGCTGCCGGGAGCCAGCACGATGTAGTCGTAGGGCTCGTCGACGATCTCGTCGTTGATGGTGCGGATGACGCAGACCTTCGACTTCAGGTCCACGCCGATGGCGCCGCCCGGGATGATCCGGGTGCGGTACTTCTTGCTGCGGCGCAGCGACACGGCGATCGACTGGGGGGTCAGCACCCCGGAGGCGACCTGCGGCAGCAGCGGCAGATAGAGCTGGTAGCTGAACGGCGTCACCAAAGTGATCTCGGCCTCGCCGGGGGAGAGCTTGCGTTCCAGACGCCGAACGCACCCCACTCCCGCGAAGCCCGCGCCCACCACCAGGATCCTGGGTCGTGTCACGATGTCCATCCCTTTCTGCGGCTCCAGGCGGTCTTCCTCGACGTCATGCGCGTTCCCGCCGGACGGCGCTTCGCACCTCGCCGATCGATCCCACCGCGACCGTAGTGCTCGCGCCAGTGGAGCGGAGCATGCAGACGAACGTTTTGCCGATTCTCCCCCCGAGGTCCTCGCCGCATCCCGATCGCGCCCGTCACGGCCCCTCGGGCTCGTGAAGTCAGGACCCCGTGGACCCCGTGGACACCGTCGCCGTACGGCTGTCGATGTGGGACAGCAGCAGGCAGACGTCGTCGTCGCGCTCGGAGTCGCTCAGCAACGGGTGCAGGATGCGCTCCGCCGAACCGCGCAGATCCGCGTCCAGCTCCTCGGTGCGGAACGAGCCGAGCGCCGCCGCGAGCCGCTCGATGCCCGGGTCTATGCCCTGCGCACGCCGCTCGACCAGACCGTCCGTGTACAGCGCCAGCGTCGTACCGGGCACGAGGGGCTCGGTGTGGTCGGCGATCTCCTGGCGCAGCGGGATGCCCAGCATCGCCCCCGGCTTGGCGCCCAGCGTGCGCACCCGGCCGTCCGGCTCCCGCAGCACCGGCGGCGGATGTCCGGCGGCCGCCCAGGTCAGCACCGGGTCGCCGGGCGTGAAACGGGCGATCACCGCCGTCGCGTACAGGTCGGGCTGGAGATGGTGCAGGAAGGTGTGCAGCCGGGTCAGCAGCACGCCGGGGCTGCCGCCGTCGACGGCGTAGGCGCGCAGCGCGGTGCGCAGCTGGCTCATCATCACCGCCGCGTGCAGCCCGTGCCCGGTCACGTCGCCGATGACGGTGATCAGGGAACCGTCCGGCTGCCGGAACGCGTCGTACCAGTCGCCGCCGATGTTCAGCCCGTACGTCGCCGGCAGGTAGTGCGCCGACAGGTTCAGGCCCTCGATCGTCGGCAACTGCGTCAGCAGCGCGTGCTGGAGGGTCTCGGCGATGTCCCGGTTGTGCTCGAAGCGCCGCGCGTTCTCCAGCGCGGTGCTGGCCCGCCGGGTCAGCTCGATCAGCATCACCGCGTCGTCCGGGTCCCAGCGCTCGCCGGGCGGCGTCAGCGTCAGCACGCCCAGCGGGGTGTGCCGGGTGGGCAGCGGGATGCACAGCACGGGCGTGCCGGGGTGCGTCTCCGACGGCGGCAGGTCGTCCACGCCGGGCAGCCCGCCGGGGTGGTCGGCCGCGTACTGGGGCCGTCCGGTGCGACCCGCGACCACCGCCGCCGCGGCTGACGACGAAGTCCCCGGGGCCGGCGGATGCCGGTCGTCCTCGGCGTCGAAGAGCCACACGTCGACCGTGCGCGCGTACTCCGGGACCAGCAGCTCGGGCAGCCGGCGCACGATCTCCTCGTGGTTCAGGGACGCCGTCAGCGCCGCGCTGGCGTCCGCGAGGAACGTCAGCCGGCGCCGGGCGCTCTCCGCCTCCTGGCGCGCCGCGCGCTCCGCCGCGAAGGCCTCCCGCTGCGCCCGCCCGGCCGCGTCCAGCTCGGCGTGCAGCGCCAGGACGCCCTGGTTGGTCTGGTGCAGCTCCTCCCGGTGGAAGAGCACCAGCTCCTCCTGCTCGGCGAGTCTGTCCAGCACGACGGCGGTGTCCTCGTCCGCACCGAGCAGGGCCTCGGCGAGGACCGCCGGGTCGTCGGCCACCCCGTGGAGGACCGAGGCGTCGGCCGGCTCGGGACACGGCACGGTGACGTGCCACGGCGGCTCCCCGGCGGCGGGGGAGGAGGCGATCTCGGCGCGCAGCACGCCCTCCGACGTCTCCAGGGTGAGCCGCCACGCGCCGCCCTTCGTCAGACACTGGCGCAGCCGCCCGCTGAGCGCGCTCGCCAGCCGGGTGCGCTCCAGCGGGGCGACGCCGAACGCGGCGGCCAGGCGCGCGGTGGCGATCCGCGCGCGGGCCGCGTCGGTGACGGTGGTGATCTGCCAGGTACGCATCATGGGCGGTCCGGTGGGGTCGGGGACAGGACGGCCACGGCGGTGTCGTCACGCACCGGGCGGGCGGAGCTGCTGGCGTCGCGCACGATGACCGCGGCGACGACCGCCGGGTCCATGGCGGGCAGCCGTGGGTCGGACGGCGGCGTCCAGCGGCTGGGCAGACCGTCGCTGTGCAGCACGAGGAGCCGGTCCGCCCCCCAGGCCGCCTCGGTCTCGGGCAGCGACGTGGGGCGGTGGACCCCCACTATGCCCGGCCGGGACAGCAGATGCCGCCAGTTGTCGCCCTCCCGCAGCCGCGCCCCCACGTTGCCGATGCCGGCGAACCTGAGCCGCCCGGCCCGCAGGTCGAGCTGGGCCAGCGCGACCGCCGCGCCGCGAGTGCCGCGCAGCGCGCCGTCCAGGCGGCCCAGCACCTCGGCCGGGCGCAGATGGGCCGAACGGTGCAGCTCCTCGACCGCCGCGCTCGACGCGCGGGCGGCCCCCGGGCCGTGGCCCAGCCCGTCGGCCAGCATCAGCGTCAGCCGGTCCTCGGCGCGCACGAAGGTCCAGGCGTCGCCCGAGAAGGCGCTCCCGGCGAACGGGACGTTCACCCCGCCGGCCCGCGCCGGCACCGGCTCACGCGTGTACGTCTTCGGCCGGCTCGCGCCGACCCGGGCCAGCGCGACCGTGCCGCGGCCCGGGAGGCTGTGCAGGTCGAAGTCGTCGGCCACCCGCCGGCAGGTGCCCAGGCCCGCGCCCAGCGAGCCCGCCGTGGAGAAGCCGTCGCCGGACGCGGCGCCGACGTCCGCGATGCCCGGCCCGTGGTCCACGGCCGCGATCTGCACCACGCCGCCCGCCTGGCCGGTGGGAGGCGCCACCACCTCGACGAGCAGCTGACCGCCGCCGCCGTGCTTGAGCAGGTTGGTCGCCAGCTCCGTCGCCACCAGCGCGGCGGCCGCCGCACGCGACTCGTCGAGCCGCGCGAGGGCGGTCGCCTCCTCGGCGGCCACCCGGGCGTCGCGCACCCGCGTCGAGTCGTGCACGGGGACCTCCCACACCCGGGGCATCAGACCTCCTCGCGCTGGCGGGGCGGGCGGGCCGCCCACGAGGTCACCGTGACCGTCGTGCCCGCACCGGGCGTGCTGTCGATGGCGAAGTCGTGCACCAGCCGCTTCGCCCCGCCGAGCCCCATGCCCAGGCCGCCGCCGGAGGTGAAGCCGTCGCTGAGCGCCCGCTCCACGTCGGCGATGCCGGGCCCCTGGTCGGAGAAGACCAGCCGCAGCCCCTGCACCCGCCCCTCGGCGACGCGCATGGTCTCCACCTCGCCGCCCCCGCCGTACACGAGGGTGTTGCGGGCCAGCTCGCTGGCCGCGGTGACCAGCTTGGTCTGCTCGACCAGACTGAAGCCGAGCGCGGCGGCGGCCTGCCGCACATGCTGCCGTACCCACGCCAGATCCATGTCGGAGCGGATCGGCAGGCGGGCCTCGACGCCCGCGGCCGTCCCGCTCACCGAGGTTCCCCGCGCGGGCCGCGCGCAGCCGGGGAGCCCGTCGAGCCGAGGAGCGCCAGCGCCGCCTCGGTGCTCAGCGCCGTACGCAGTCCCGGCAGCGTCAGACCCAGTTCCACCAGGGTGATCGCCACCGCGGGCCGCATACCGGCCACGACGGTCTGCGCGGCCAGCAGCCGGGCGTTCGCCCCGATCTCGGCCAGCACCCGGCCGAGGAAGGAGTCGACGATCTCCACACCGGAGATGTCGATGACCACGCCGGTGACCCGGCTGTGGGCGATCGCCTCCACGATGTCGTGCTGGAGCTGTTCCGCCGTGCTGTCGTGCAGATCACCCTGAAGGGTGACCAGCAGGATGTCACCCAGCCTGAGCACCGGCACGGTTGCCCCGCCGGTGGGGGAGAAATGGCCGTTCACCGCTGACCCGCACCGCCGGCCGCCGAGTGCACGATGTCCGCGCCCAGCCCGTGCAGGGCGTACGACAGGGCGTCGGCCAGACCGGCCCGCGTCACCACGGTGCCGAGGTCCAGACCGAGGTGGACGATGGTCTGCGCGATCGCGGGCCGGATGCCGGAGACGACGCACTCGGCGCCCATCAGCCGCACCGCCGCCACCGTCTTCATCAGGTGCTGCGCGACGAGCGAGTCCACCGTCGGCACACCGGTGATGTCCAGGATCGCGTACTTGGCCTGCTGGTCGACGACCGCCTCCAGCAGCGTCTCCATGACGACCTGGCTGCGGGCGCTGTCCAGCGTGCCGATCAGGGGGACGGCGACGATGCCGTCCCACAGCCGGATGACCGGCGTGGCCACCTCCAGCAGCTGGAGCTGCTGCCGGTCGTTGAGGGCCTGCACCTCGGTCAGCGCGGTCTCCGTGACCACCAGCCGCAGCGTGCCCATCAGCACGGTGAGGGTCGAGCTGCACTCCCTCACGTGATCCGGGGAGGCGTCGGCCAGGTCGGCGACCAGCAGGTCCACGGCGGGCGCCCGCAGCGCGTCCACCTCACCGGAGACCTGGGCCGTGCTCAGGCCGAACCGGGAGCGGGCGGAGGTCATCCGGGACAGCTGCTCGCGGATCGCGGCGAAACCGGAGCTGTCGGAGTTCTCCACCCGGCCGGAGCGGACGACGTCCGCGAGGGCGTCCACCACGGCGCGGCCCGCGTCCACCGCCTCGTCCCGGGACACCGTGAAGACGGTGCGGAAGAAGGACTCGTCAGCCCACCGCTGGGCGATCTGCTCGCGGCGGCGGCCCAGGAAGGCCCCTACCTCCTCCGTCGGCGTACGGTGTTCCGCGGCCGCTTCGTGCTCCGGCACTCTTCGCTCCTCATCTGCGTCCCACTGCCCCGTCACCGCCGCAGACGACGGTGACGCGGGGTGACCCTTGCCGGACGACAACCCTAACCAGGTCCCCGACCGGCCCACTCTCTTGGCCTGCCCGCACGACTGTCAAACGATCACCGCTCCCCTCGATCAGGCCTGCTGCGGGCCGTCGATCAGGGCCAACGCGTCCTCCACCTTGTCCGACACGGGCACCGTGAGGCTCACCCCGGTCAGGTCCAGGACCCGACGCACCGCCGGCGTGGGATCGATCACGTGCACACTGCCCGGCAGGTTCCGCGCCTCCTGGTACACGCGCAGGATGATGTTCATCCCGGAGGAGTCCATGAAGGGCACCGCGGACAGATCCAGCAGGAAGTGCCGCCTGCCGTGATGGAGCTGGTTCGCCAGATGGGCCTGGAACTCGGTCGCCGTGTCGAGGTCGAGATGCCCCTCGACCGTGACCAGGGCCACGTCCTCGCGGGGCAGGGTGACCTCGACGGACAACGGGTTCTGGGCGATGGACACGAGTACCTCCGAAAACTGACGGTCCGGGCGCGTGCCCGGGGGTGACTGCGGTACGGGTCGAGCGCGGTCGGGACGGATCCTCCGGCCGACACCGGGCCCTGCCTCGTCTCCCCCCTCGCCTTCCGCTCCCGGCCTCGCACCGCGCACGAGCGGATACCCACGAACCCGTCGCTCATGCACCGAAGATTCCGCGGGAACCCCTGAGGGGTCCTCGCGCCGCGCCCTGATGCGGACGCTCACGGCGCGAGGACCCCTCATGACGGCGCGCGGCCCGGTCAGCCCAGCCTGATGCCCACGATGCAGGTGTCGTCGTCCGTGTCCGACCTGCTGTACGTGAGCAGCCGGTCCAGCTGCTGGTCCAGCGTCGCCACGGCCGTGCGGGCCTCGCTCAGCAGATGCGTCAGCGACTCCTCCACCGACCGGTCCCGCCGCTCGATCAGCCCGTCCGTGTACATCAGCAGCGTGTCGTCGGCCGCGAGCTGGACCTCGTCCTCCTCGTACGCCGTCTCCGGCACGGCGCCCAGCAGCATCCCCTTCAGCAGGGGCAGCGGGGCCGCGTTCGCCTCGCGCACCAGCACCGGCGGCAGATGGCCGGCCCTCGCCCACCGCAGGGTGCGCCGCACCGGGTCGTACAGCCCGCACACCGCCGTCGCCGTCACGGCGCCCGTCAGATGGTGGGCCACGATGTTCAGCCACGACAGCAGCTGCCCCGGACCCGCCCCGGTCACCGCCAGTCCGCGCAGCGCGTTGCGCAGCACCACCATGGACGTCGCCGCCTCGATGCCGTGCCCGGCGACGTCGCCCACGCACAGCATCACCAGCCCCGACGGCAGCACCACCGTGTCGTACCAGTCGCCGCCCACCAGCTGCTCCTCCTCGGCCGGCCGGTAGCGCACCGCCACCTGCAGCCCGGGAACCGCCAGCGGCGTGTGCGTCGGCGGCATGATCGCGTGCTGGAGCTGAAGCGTGAGCCGGTTGCGCTCGCTCGCCTGCTGCTCGGTCTGCGCCAGCTGGTCACGCGTCGCGGCGAGCGCCACCTCCGTCCAGTGCTGCGCGGAGATGTCCTGGTAGGCGCCGCGTACGGCGACCAGCCGGGCGTCGGTGTCCAGGACGGGCTCGGCCACGATCCGCATGTGCCGGGTCACCCCGTCCGGCCGCTGGAGGCGGAAGGCCGCCGAGGACGGCCGCCGGTGGTGCATCAGCGTGCGCAGGAACCGCCCGACGGGTACCGCGTCGTCGGGGTGGGCGTGCGCCCCCAGCTCCTCCAGCGGCACCGGGGAAGCGGAGGGGTCCCGCCCGTACAGGGCGAACATCTGCCCGTTCCAGGTGGTCTCGCCCGTCAGCACGTTCTCCTCGAAGCCGCCGATGCGGCCGAGGCGCTGCGCGTGCTGCAACAGGCTCGCCAGCCGCGCCGTCTCGTCCTCGATGCGCCAGATCAGCAGCACGCACGTGCCGTGCCGGCTGATGCTCAGGTCCGCGACCGCCGACAGCGGCACCTCGTCCACGAGCGCGGTCAGACTCATCCGCCGCGCCCGGAACGGCTCACCGGTGGCGTAGACGCGCTCGATGCGCTGGAACAGGTCGCTCCCGCCGGCGGACATCGGGTACGCCTCCAGCATCAGGGCGCCGTTGACCACCGCCCGGGGCCGGCCCGCCGGGTCCAGGAAGCGGTCGTTGACGTGCTGGATGCGGAAGTCCACCAGCTGCCCCGACGCGTCGATGTGCGGCACGAGGACCAGCGCCGGGTCGTGCAGCCCGTCCGCCAGGTCCATCAGCTCCGCGGCGTCGGGCAGCACCCGGGGCTCCCGGTCGGAGCCCTCGGCGTCCGTGTACGTCTGCAGGGTGTGCGCGCACAGCTCGGCCAGCGCCTCCACCTGGCGCACCACCTGCGGCGGCTGCGGCTCCAGCGGGGCGGGCCAGGCGATCTCCAGGACGCCGTGCACCCGGCCGCCGGTCCCCGCGGGCAGGGCGACCCGGCCGCCGTCGGGGTGCAGCTGCCGGCCGATGGTGGGCACGCCCGTGTGCGCCAGCGAGCGGATCCACTGCCCCGAACGCTCCGTCAGGCCCCGCCGGGCCACCGTGGCCACGTCCGGCGGGACGTAACGCCAGCGCGCCGCCTCCGCGGGGGCGAAGCCGGCGCTGCCGGCCAGCGTGAGCGAGCCGTCCGGGCCGGCCGCCCAGATCGCCACCGCCACCGCGCCGAGCGGGCCCAGGGCGTGCTGGAGCAGCGAGTCGGCGACGGCCTGCGTGTCGTCCGCGGCGAGCGCCCCGCTCTCGGCGGCCCGCAGCCGCACGGCCGCGGAGTCCTCCCCGAGGCCCTCGCCGAGCCCCTCTGCGCGGCCCTCGTCGACGCCGGAGACGGTGGCGATGAAGGCGTCGGTCACCTCCGACACGCGGTCCCGGGCGGCCTGGTTGATGACCTCCACCGCGAACTCCAGCGGCGTCACCGCGGCCTGCCGGGCCAGCTCGGTGAGCTGGCGGGCCGCCTCCGCCGGGCCGCATCCGAGCCGCTCCACCAGGATGCCCTTGGCGAGTTCGACCAGGGCCCGGCCCTCGGCCTCGGCCTGCGCCGCCCGCACCTCCCGCCGCAGCCGTGCCACGGTCGCGGCGAGCCGGCCCACCGGGGTGGGCGTCTCCCCGTCCTCGCCGGCCCGGCCTTCACCGGACCGGCCCTCGGGGGAGCGGTCCGCGCGCGACGCGACGGCGGTGGCCTGCCCCGGGGACGGCGACACGCCGGCCGTCCCGTCCGCGAACGGCCGGGCCGCGCCGTCGCGGCCGGCCTCGGCCGGAGCGTCGTTCCTCTCGTGCGGTTGTTCGGGAATGCTCACGTGCGAAGACTCCTCGGCTGGAACGTCCGGGGGCGGATGCGGGCGGGCGCTCTCAGACGGTCAGCCAGCGGCGTACGCAGGACATCAGATCATGGGTGTCGACGGGCTTGGTGACGTAGTCGCTGGCGCCCGAGGCGAGGCTCTTCTCCCGGTCCCCGGGCATCGCCTTCGCGGTCACCGCGATGATGGGCAGCTCGGCGTAATGCGGCATGGTGCGGATCTCCGCGGTGGCGGTGTACCCGTCCATCTCCGGCATCATCACGTCCATCAGCACGAGCGCGACGTCCGGGTTGTTGCGCAGCGTCTCGATGCCCTCGCGCCCGTTCTCCGCGTGCAGCACCCGCATGCCGTGCAGCTCCAGGATGCCGCTCAGCGCGAACAGGTTGCGCGCGTCGTCGTCCACGACGAGGACCGTACGGCCCACGACGGCGTCGTCGACCGGCGGCGGGCCCACCGGCTGCGGCTCGTCCGGGCGGACCAGCGCCAGCACGTCCCCGGGCTGCTCGGCCGACAGGTGCAGGGTGATGCGCTCACGCAGCTCGTCCAGGCTGGACAGGAACTCCAGCGGCCGGCCCGCCGAACGGGACTGCAGCGTCTCCTCCTGCGCCAGGTCGGCCCGGTGCCCGCTGTGCACCAGCACCGGCACGCCCGTCAGCGCCGAGTCGGCCTGGAGCGCCTCCAGGAAGCGGGAGGCCTCCGCGTCCGGCATGCCCAGCTCCAGCACCACGCAGTGGCACGGCTCGGCGGCCAGCGCGCCCGCCGCCTCCTGCGCCCCCACGGCGGTCACCACGTCCACGGGCGGCGGCGGGGCGCCGTCCTCCCGGCTGCGCGCCATGTCCGCCACGACGCTCTCCGCGACGAGGGTCAGCAGCCCGCGCGGCCGCTCCTCCACCACGAGCAGCCGGCGCGGACGACCACCGGTCCCGCCCGGCGACAGCGGCAGCCCCGGGGCGGGCGCCATCAGCGGCGCCGGCCGCTCCTCGGAACCGCGCTCCACCGGCCGTCCGCCGGCGAGCAGTTCCTCGAAGTCGCCCCGGGCGACCGGCAGGTACAGCGTGAACGTGCTCCCCTTGCCGGGCGTGCTGTCGACGGTCACCGCACCGCCGAGCAGATGGGCGATCTCCCGGGTGATGGACAGCCCGAGACCCGTGCCGCCGTACTTGCGGCTGGTGGTGCCGTCGGCCTGCTGGAAGGCGCCGAAGATGGTCTCCAACTGCTGTTCCGGGATGCCGATGCCGGTGTCCTTGACCCGGAACGCGACCACCGTGCCGCCCCGGATCACCCCCTGGGGCACCTCCTCCGGCGCCACCGGCTCGATGCGCAGCTCCACACTGCCCTGCTCGGTGAACTTCACCGCGTTGGACAGCAGGTTGCGCAGCACCTGACGCAGCCGCGAGTCGTCCGTCAGCAGGTCCGCCGGAGCGCCGGCCGCGGTGCTGATGGTGAAGTCCAGGCCCTTCTGCGTCGTCATCGGACGGAACGTCGCCTCGACGTACTCCAGCAGCTGACGCAGCGGCACCCGCTCCGGCGAGACGTCCATCTTGCCCGCCTCGACCTTGGACAGGTCCAGGATGTCGTTGATCAGCTGGAGCAGGTCCGAGCCGGCCGAGTGGATGATCCCCGCGTACTCCACCTGCTTGGGGGTGAGGTTGCGCGAGGGGTTCTGGGCCAGCAACTGGGCCAGGATCAGCAGGCTGTTGAGCGGGGTGCGCAGCTCATGGCTCATGTTCGCCAGGAACTCCGACTTGTACTTCGACGCCAGCGACAACTGCTGCGCCCGCGCCTCCAGTTCCTGCCTCGCCTGCTCGATCTGGAGGTTCTTCGCCTCGATGTCGCGGTTCTGCGCCACCAGCAGCGAGGCCTTCTCCTCCAGTTCGGCGTTGGAGCGCTGCAGTTCCTCCTGCTGCGACTGCAACTCGGCTGAGCGGGCCTGGAGTTCGGCGGTCAGGCGCTGCGACTCGTCGAGCAGCTCGTCGGTACGGGCGTTCGCCACGATGGTGTTGACGTTGACGCCGATGGTCTCCCTGAGCTGCTCCAGGAAGTCCCGGTGGATCTCCTTGAACGCGGTGACCGAGGCCAGCTCGATCACGCCGAGCACCTGGCCCTCGAACAGGATCGGCAGCAGCACCAGCGCGCTGGGCTCGACCTGTCCGAGCCCCGAGGAGATGGCGACGTACCCGGCGGGCAGCTCGTCGACCGTGATCGTACGGCGGCTGCGGGCGGCCTGGCCGACCAGGGAGCGGCCGAACGGGATGCGGGTCGGGCGGGAGTCGTCGTCGGGGTAGCCGTAGGCGCCCACGAGCCGCAGCTCCGGGCCCTTCCTGCCGTCCTCGGCGAGGTAGAACGCGCCGTACTGGGCGGCGACCAGCGGCACCAGCTCGTCCATGATCAGCTCGGCGACCACGGGCAGGTCCCGGTGGCCCTGCATCAGACCGGAGATCCGCGCCAGGTTCGTCTTGAGCCAGTCCTGCTCCTGGTTGGCGAGCGTCGTCTCGCGCAGGGACCCCACCATCGAGTTGATGTTGTCCTTCAGCTCGGCGACCTCGCCGGAGGCCTCCACGGTGATCGAGCGGGTCAGGTCGCCCTCGGCGACGGCGCTCGTCACCTCGGCGATCGCACGGACCTGCCGGGTCAGGTTCCCGGCCAGCTCGTTGACGTTCTCCGTCAGCCGCTTCCAGGTGCCCGAGACACCCTCCACCTCGGCCTGTCCGCCGAGGCGTCCTTCGGTTCCGACCTCGCGGGCGACGCGGGTGACCTCGTCGGCGAACGCGGACAGCTGGTCGACCATCGTGTTGATGGTCGTCTTCAGTTCGAGGATCTCGCCGCGGGCGTCGACGTCGATCTTCTTCGACAGGTCGCCCCGGGCCACCGCCGTCGTCACCAGGGCGATGTTGCGGACCTGGCCGGTGAGGTTGTTGGCCATGGAGTTGACGTTGTCGGTGAGGTCCTTCCAGGTGCCGGCCACGTTGGGCACGTGCGCCTGTCCGCCGAGGCGGCCCTCGGTGCCCACCTCGCGGGCGACACGGGTGACCTCGTCGGCGAACGCCGACAGGGTGTCGACCATGGTGTTGATCACGTCGGCGAGCGCGGCGACCTCGCCCTTGGCCTCGACGGTGATCTTCTGCGACAGGTCGCCCCGGGCCACGGCGGTGGCCACCTGGGCGATGGAGCGCACCTGGCCCGTCAGGTTCGACGCCATCACGTTGACGTTGTCGGTGAGGTCCTTCCAGGTGCCCGACACCCCGCGCACCGTGGCCTGACCGCCGAGGTTGCCGGCGGTGCCGACCTCGCGGGCGACACGGGTGACCTCGTCGGCGAAGGCGGACAGCTGGTCCACCATCGTGTTCAGGGTGTTCTTCAGCTCCAGGATCTCGCCGCGGGCGTCCACGGTGATCTTCTGGGAGAGGTCGCCCTGGGCGACCGCCGTGGCCACCTGCGCCACGTTGCGGACCTGCGCGGTGAGGTTGCCCGCCATGAAGTTCACCGAGTCGGTGAGGTCGCGCCAGGTGCCCTTGACGCCCTTGACGTCGGCCTGTCCGCCGAGGCGGCCCTCGGTGCCGACCTCGCGGGCGACGCGTGTGACCTCGTCGGCGAAGGCGGAGAGCTGGTCGACCATCGTGTTGATGGTGTTCTTCAGTTCGAGGATCTCGCCGCGTGCGTCCACGGTGATCTTCTGGGAGAGGTCGCCCTTGGCGACCGCCGTGGTCACCTGGGCGACGTTGCGGACCTGCGCGGTGAGGTTCCCGGCCATGAAGTTGACCGAGTCGGTGAGGTCGCGCCACACGCCGGCCACGCCCGGCACCTGGGCCTGCCCGCCGAGGCGGCCCTCGGTGCCGACCTCGCGGGCGACGCGTGTGACCTCGCCCGCGAAGGCGGAGAGCTGGTCGACCATCGTGTTGACGGTCTCCTTCAGCTGGAGGATCTCACCGCGCGCCGGCACGTCGATCTTCTGCGACAGGTCGCCCTTGGCCACCGCCGTCGCCACCTGGGCGATGTCACGGACCTGCGTGGTCAGGTTGCCCGCCATCGCGTTGACGGAGTCCGTCAGGTCCGCCCACGTCCCGGAGACCCCCGGCACCTCGGCCTGACCGCCGAGGGTGCCCTCGGTGCCGACCTCCCGCGCCACCCGGGTGACCTCGGAGGTGAACACGGACAGCTGGTCGACCATGCCGTTGAACACGGTGGCGATGTCGCCCATCAGCCCGTCGCCGTCGGCGGGCAGACGGGTGCCGAAGTCGCCGTCGCGTACGGCGGTGAGCCCGGCGAGGAGCCGCCTGAGCTCCTCGCCGGGGACCGTGTCGACGACCTCGGTCGCGTTGCTGGTCATCCGTACCCTCGTTCCGCTCCCCAGGAGCCCCCGGCGGGGGCTCGGAACGCGGGCCGCCCGGGTGGGCGGCACCGCACGTCGTGCGTGTATTTCCGCAGTTCACGGATGTGCGCTGACGAGAGAAATACGCCGAAGGCTAACCCACGAGCCGGGGGCGGAACAAAGCGTCGCGTATTTTGCGCACACAGGATTTCCACCGGGCGCTCATCAGGCATACACGGCCCGATGCGGGGTACTGGAGAGGATTCGCGGTCCGTACCGGCCCCCGGTGGCGAGGTCGCGCGAGTCAGGCGAGCTCGGAGCCCAGCAGTCCCGTGCGCAGCCGGCTCACCAGCCGGCTGATCAGCCGCGAGACGTGCATCTGCGAGATGCCCAGCTCCTGGCCGATCTCGGCCTGAGTGCGCTCCTCGACGAAGCGCAGATGCAGGATCCGCCGCTCCCGCGGGCCGAGTTCGGCGATCAGGGGCGCCAGCGAGTGGAAGTCCTCCACCAGCGCCAGCGCCGGTTCCTCCACGCCGATGAAGTCGGCCAGCACCGACTCGCCGTCCGTGCCGCCGTCGGCGACGAGGGCGGCGTCGAGCGAGGCGGAGGTGTAGCAGTTGGCGGCCTTGCGGGCCTCGATGACCTCCTCCTCGGACAGCGACATCAGCTGCGACAGCTCGCGCGTGGTGGGCATCCGGCCCAGCCTGGTCTGCAACTCGTCCGTAGCCCGGGCCAGTTCGACCCGCGCCTCCTGGAGCCGGCGCGGCACGTGGACCGCCCAGCTGGTGTCGCGGAAGAAGCGCTTGATCTCCCCGACGATGTAGGGCACGGCGAACGAGGTGAACTCGACCTCGCGGGACAGCTCGAACCGGTCGATCGCCTTGATCAGGCCGATCGTCCCGACCTGGACGATGTCCTCCATCGAGTCGCCCCGGCCGCGGAACCGGGAGGCCGCGTACCGCACCAGCGACAGGTTCATCTCGATCAACGTGTTGCGCACGTACTGGTGCTCGCGCGTGCCCTCCTCCAGCACGGCCAGCCGGTCGAAGAACCGGCGCGAGAGCTGTCGCGCGTCCCTCGGGCTGACCTGGGTGGGCGATTCGACGACCGGGACCCCCTCCGGGAGGCCGTCCGCGGCCTCCGGCTCCGCCGTGGTCTCTCTCGCCTGTGCCGTCACGGCATTCATGCCGCTCACTCCGTTCGTGAATGCCCGCCGTGGACCGTCGGACTTGATCAAGGACGGACTCCGTGTGCCCTTCCTTCCCCACCCCACACCGCTGCGGACGCACCAGCCGCCGGCGTCGGCCGAATCCGCCGAATGCCCGCGCGGGGCGCGGGTATCCGGGGTGTGGAATCGAGAAGGGAGCAGCGTGACCATGGACGGAATCTGGTCCTACCCGGCAGGCAGCGGGCATGCGGCGGGAGAGGACCTGACGGGGTATGACGTGGTGGCGGCCGACCGCACCATAGGCCACGTCGAACGGGAGGACGGCCACCACGGCATGTGGCACCTGGTCGTCGACACGGGTGTCTGGCTCTTCGGGCGCAGCGCCGTGGTCCCGGCGGGGGTCGTGCGGTCCGTCGACACGCAGGCCCGCTCCATCGTGCTGTCCTGCACCGGGGACCAGGTCAAGGAGGCCCCCCGGTTCACTACGGACAGCGAGACCATGGACCCCGCGTATCTGGCGGCCGTGGCCGAGTACTACCACCGGCTGGCCCCGCACGGGACGACCACGGCCTGACCGCCGACGGCCGCGCGGGCGGGCCCCGGATGCTCGCATGCCGTCACGGGCATGTCGTCAGGGAGCCGCCCGCGCGCCGCTCACCCGATCCTCAGCCGAGTCCTCACCCGGGTCCCTCGGCACGGCGGGAATCACCACGGCAGGAAGACGTGCACGTCCTTGCCCTTGTCGTCCGCGACCACACTGACCTGGCTGCACAGGGTGTGGATCAGGTGCCAGCCGATGCCGCCGCCCCCGCTGTCGGGGTGGAACGGCCGGGGCGCCGGCGGAGTGGGGTTGGTGTCGTGCACCGTGACGTGCACGCCGTCGAACGTGGGACGCAGATGCAGTTCGAAGGGACCCGGCGCGTACTGGACCGCGTTCGCGGACAGCTCCGTGACGATCAGCACGATGTCATGCCAGTACTCGGGTGCCGCGGGTCGGGACACCCGTGACAGGTCACGGAGGAACTCCTCGGCTGCCAGTCGCGCGCCCGTCACGTCGTGCGGTTCGCCCGAGAATCGGGCGGTGCGGCCCGGGATCGCCCAGGAGGTCAGTGAGTCGTTACCACGGGGCTCGGTTGCCATGTCGTAGTTGCGGCCCGCTGTGGCCGGGGCCGTCGTCCTTTCTTCCGCAGCTTGCTCGTCGCACTCAACAGGGTTCCCGAGGCGGCGCAGGCTACGCGTCCGGCTCCCCACGGCCGCATGTGAGATACGCCGGGCCACCGCGCGGCCACGCCGGGTGCGTCCGTCAGCGGAACACGTCGTCGGCGTCGTCCCAGCTGAGCACCTCTTCCACCGGGCTCTGCCGGGGCGGCCGGGCGCGCGCCTGGTACATCGCCTCGATCTCGGCCGCGTAGTGCCGCACGATCGAGTCCCGGCGCAGCTTCATCGACGGGGTGAGCAGACCGTTGGACTGGTCGAACGGCTGGGGGAGGATCCGGAAGCAGCGGATGGACTCGGAGCGGGACACCGCGCTGTTGGCCGCGGCCACCGCCCGGCCGATCTCGTCCCGCAGGGCGTTCTCCTCCCGGTCCTCCCGGCTGAAGGCGTCGCTGTGCAGCGCCAGCCCGCCGCGCCAGTGCGCCAGGAAGTCGGGGTCCAGCGTGATCAACGCGCCCACGCAGGGCCGGTTGTCGCCCACGACCACCGCCTGGTGCACCAGCGGATGCATCCGCAGCCGCTGCTCCAGCGCGGCCGGCGCCACGCTCTTGCCGCTGCTGGTGATGATGACGTCCTTCTTGCGGCCGGTGATGGTGAGGTAGCCCTCGTCGTCCAGCGTCCCGAGGTCGCCGGTGGCCAGCCAGCCGTCCCGCAGCGCGGCCCGGGTTGCGCCCTCGTCGTTGATGTAGCCCTGGAACACGGACGGGCCGCGCACCAGGATCTCCCCGTCGTCCGCGACGCGGATCTCGTTGCCCGGCAGGGCCTGTCCCACGGTGCCCGTCTTCTCCCGGCCGAGCGGCTGCATGGTGATCCCGCCGGCGGTCTCGGTCAGCCCGTACCCGTCGTGCACGTAGATGCCGATGCCCTCGTAGAACAGGGACAGGTCGCGGTGGAGCGGCGAGCCGCCCGACGTGGCGCGGTGCACGCGCCCGCCGAGGGCGGCACGCAGTCTGCGGTACACCGTGCGCTCGAACAGGGCGTGCTGGAGCCGCAGGTCGAAGCCCGGCCCCGAGCCCCGGCCGAGCCGCTGCCGTTCGACGGCGGCCGCGAAGTCCCGGGCCGTCTCCGCGGCCCGCTCGAACACCGCGCCCCGGCCCTCCTGCTGGGCGGTGCGCAGGAAGTTCTTGTAGATCTTCTCGAACACGGAGGGGACGGCGTACAGATATGTCGGCCGGAAGGTGCGCAGCGCCTCGGCGAGCGCGGTGGCGCTCAGGTCGGGCTCGTGGCCCATGAGGATGCCGCCGCGCAGACACAGCCCCTGGATCATCAGCCCGTACACATGGGAGAAGGGCAGGAAGGCGAGCACGGAGGCCTGCTTCCCGGCCGGCGCCGCCGTCCGCCCCCAGCCGGCCAGCAGTGTGTCGCAGGGCGCGGCCAGACTGCGGTGGCTCAGGGCGCAGCCCAGCGGGCGGCCCGAGGTGCCGGAGGTGTAGGCGACCACCGCGGTGGAGTCCGGCAGCACGATCCGGCGCAGCGAGTCCACCGAGGTGATCGACACCGTCCGGCCCAGCTGTGCGAGTTCGTCCATCGCGCCGGTGTCCAACTGCCAGACATGGCGCAGGGCGGGCAGGTTCGCGCACACCGAGCCCACCGTCATCACGCTCTGCTCGTCCTCGACGACCACACCGACGCAGCCCGCGTCCCGCAGGATCCACTCCACCTGGTCGCGGGAGGACGTCGGATAGATGGGGACGACCTCGGCGCCCAGCGCCCACAGGGCGTGGCACAGCACCGACCACTCGTAACGGGTGCGCGCCATGATCGCCACACGGTGGCCCGGCGAGATCCCGGAGGCGACGAGCCCTTTGGCGAGGTCGACCACCTGGTCCCGCAGTTCGAGGGCCGTCACCTCCACCCACTCCTCTTCTCCCGTGGAGGCGGAACGGCGGGCGAGCACGGGAAGCGCGGGGGTGCGGGCCGCCGTCTCGAAGACGCTGTCGGCGAGCCCTCCGGTCAGGGGCGGGGCGGCTGGGGGAGCGAGGGCTACGTGGCGCATGCGCTGCTCCTGACATGTACGGGGTGTGACTCAGCCGATGAGGACAGTCATCGACGGTGGTCGAATGTAGCCCAGGCGGGACCGTTTGTGGCCGCGAACGGATTAGTAATCCGCGTTGATGATCTCGAAGGTCGGGGGACTCGGGGGACATGACCCACATCAGTCCCGACCCCGAACCCGAACGCAGCACCGGTCTCGAACCGGGAGGCGGCGTTCCGCCCGGCGAGACGCCGCCCGCGGAGAGCAGCCTGCCCGAGGCCGGCCCACGCGAGACGCACAACCCGACCAAGGGCTGGGCCAAGGCCCCGCTCACCCTGATCATCGTCCTGACCGTACTGGTCGCGGCCTTCTTCCTGGCCTACGCCCTGCTCCTGATCCTCTGAGCGCCGCTCCCGGCGGGCGGGGGCCTAGTGTGCCCCGCCGGCCTGGGTGTGGCTGACGCAGGCCGTCACGACCTCGCGCAGGCTGCCCGTGCGCTCCCACACCTCGCGCTGGATCCGCGCCCCGTTGCCGTCGCGCAGCAGCGCCGCACAGCCCTCGCGGGCCCGCTCCAGGTCCCCGCTGTCGGCCAGCGCGTCCGAGACGTGGTCCAGCAGGGCGTTCACCACCGTCTCGGCGGGCGCCCGCCGCATGGTCGCCGGATGCAGCAGCTCACCGGTGAGCCCGGAGCGCGAGGCCTGCCAGCCGGCCAGCCGCAGCAGGCTCACACTGTGGTCGACGGGCTCCTCCCCGGCCTTCCAGGAACGCGCCGCCGTCTCCACTAGACCCCGGGCGAGGGTGGCGAGCAGAACCGCGGTCCCGGCGTGCAGACAGACGTCCGCCACCCGGATCTCCACCGTCGGATAGCGCGCCGACAGCCGGGCGTCGAAGTAGATCATCCCGTCGTCGAGGATCGTGCCCGTGGCGACCATGTCCGCCACCCGCCGGTGGTAGCGCTCCGCCGAACCGAACAGCTCGGTCGGCCCGGCCGAGGGCCAGCGCTCCCACACCCGGCTGCGGTAACTGCTGTACCCCGACTCGTTCCCCTGCCAGAAGGGCGAGTTGGCGCTCAGCGCCAGAAGCACCGACAGCCACGGCCGGATGCGGTCGACGACCGCTACGCCCTCGTCGTCGGAATCCACCGACACATGGACGTGGCATCCGCACACCAGTTGCTCACGCGTGGCGATGCCGTAGTGCTCCGCCATCCACTGGTAGCGGCGGTTCATGCCGACCGAGGGCAGCACCGGCAGCGGCGACGTCGCCAGCGCCGCCACGGCGCAGCCGATCTCCCCGGCGTGCCGGGCCGCCTCCGCGCGGATGCGCACGATCTCCTCGCCGAGTTCCGCCATGCCCGACTGCGGGTGGGTGGCGAACTCCAGCATCTGATCGTGCAGTTCCTTCTCGAAGACGCCTTCCTCGGCTTCGTCCCGCTCGGCGCGGGCAAGAACCGCGGCCGACATGGCTCGCGGTTCACCGGTCTCCGGGTCGACCAGGAGGAGTTCCTCCTCCACTCCGACGGTGCGCACGTCTTCACAGCCTCTCTGCAGGGGGTACGCACCCGAATGCCCCGCAGGGCCTCCTTCACACGCCCGTCGGCGCCAGCCACACGGTGGCGAGCGGCGGCAGCGTCAGCCGGATCTCCCCGTTCCGCGCCCGCACGTCCCCCTCCGGGCCGGCGACACGCACGTCACCGCCGCCGTAGCGCGCCGCGTCGGTGTTGAGCACCTCCCGCCACACCCCGTCGGGCACGCCGAGCCGGTAGTCGTCGCGGACCACCGGCGAGAAGTTGCTCACCGACAGCAGCGGCGTGCCGTCGGCGGCGTGGCGCAGGAAGGCGAACACGTTGTCGTCGGCGGCGTCGCACAACACCCAGCGGAAGCCCGCCGGTTCGGTGTCGCGCTGCCACAGGGCCGGCGTCGCGCGGTAGAGCGTGTTCAGATCGCGCACGAGGTGCTGCACGCCCCGGTGGTCACCCGCGGAGGCGTACCCGGGGTCGAGCAGCCACCACTCCGGCCCGTGCTCCTCGGACCACTCCGCGCCCTGCGCGAACTCCTGCCCCATGAAAAGAAGTTGCTTGCCCGGATGGGCCCACATAAAGCCCAGGTAGGCGCGGTGGTTCGCCCGCCGCTGCCACCAGTCGCCCGGCATCTTCGACACCAGCGCCTGCTTGCCGTGGACCACCTCGTCGTGCGAGATGGGCAGGACGTAGTTCTCGCTGTAGGCGTAGATCATCGAGAACGTCATCTCGTGGTGGTGGTACTTGCGGTGCACCGGCTCCTTGGCGATGTACTCCAGCGAGTCGTGCATCCACCCCATGTTCCACTTCAGCCCGAAGCCCAGACCGCCGCTGTCCGTCGGCCGGGTCACCCCGCCCCAGGCCGTCGACTCCTCGGCGATCGTCACCACACCCGGGTTGCGCCGGTACACCGTGGCGTTCATCTCCTGGAGGAACGCCATCGCGTCCAGGTCCTCCCGCCCGCCGTACACGTTCGGCGTCCACTGCCCGGAGTCCCGCGAGTAGTCGAGGTAGAGCATCGAGGCGACGGCGTCCACCCGCAGCCCGTCGATATGGAACTCCTCGCACCAGTAAGTGGCGTTGGCCACCAGGAAGTTGCGCACCTCGGTACGCCCGAAGTCGAACTCGAAGGTGCCCCAGTCGGGGTGCTCGGCCCGCCGCGAGTCCCCGGGCTCGTACAGCGGATCCCCGTCGAAGCGCGCCAACGCCCAGTCGTCCTTGGGGAAGTGCGCGGGCACCCAGTCCATGATCACGCCGATGCCCGCCCGGTGCAGACTGTCCACCAGGTACTTGAGATCGTCCGGCGAGCCGAGCCGGGCGGCCGGCGCGTAGAACCCGGTGACCTGGTAACCCCAGGAACCCGAGAACGGGTGCTGCGCGACCGGCATGAACTCCACATGTGTGAAGCCGAGTTCGTTCACGTACGCCGGGAGCTCCTCCGCCAGCTTGCGGTAGTCCGATCCCGGCCGCCACGAAGGCAGGTGCACCTCGTACACCGAGAACGGCGCCTCGTGCACGGGGACGTCACCCCGGTGCGCCATCCACTCCGCGTCGCCCCACTCGTAGTGCGAGGCGTGCACGATCGACGCCGTGTCCGGCGGGACCTCCGCGCACCGCGCCATCGGGTCGGCCTTCAGGAAACGGTGACCGTGGCGGGAGGTGATCTCGAACTTGTACTTCACGCCCTCGCCCACGCCGGGCAGGAACAGCTCCCAGACCCCGGACGCGCCGAGCGAGCGCATCGGGAACGCCGTCCCGTCCCAGAACGTGAAGTCGGCGGCCAGGCGCACGCCCTGGGCGTTCGGCGCCCACACCGTGAACCGGGTCCCCGCCACCCCCTCATGGACCATCGGCTCCGCGCCCAGCGCCTTCCACAACTGCTCGTGACGCCCCTCCCGGACGAGATGCAGGTCGAGCTCGCCCAGCGCGGGCAGGAAACGGTACGGATCGTGCACCTCGGCCTCGTCCGCCCCGTCCTGCTCGTACGACACCGCCAGCGTGTACGCGGGGATCGCGTCGAGCGGCAGCAGCGCCGAGAAGAGACCGTCCCCCTCCGACACCAGCGGCGTGCGCACGCCGTCCACCACCACGGCCACCGACCGGGCGTACGGGCGCAGCGCCCGGAAGGCGATCCCGCCCGGCACCGGATGCGCGCCGAGCAGGGAGTGCGGGTCGTGGTGCGCCCCCGCCAGCAGCCGGCCGCGGTCCGCCGCGTCCAGCGCGGGCGCCGCACCCGGGCGGGGGCCGGCCGACTCGGGCAGAGAGGTGTCGCGCAGAGCCATGGGTCAGCCTCCTCGGACGGCGAGTCGTTCGATCGCCGCCATGGGTACGGGTAGCCAGTCCGGACGGTGCCGCGCCTCGTACAGCACCTCGTACACGGCCCGGTCGGTTTCGTAGGCACGCAGCAGCGCGTGCTTCTTGCGGGGGTCCCAGCCGGCCCGCGCCGCGTAACCGGCGCAGAACGCCTCCCGGCAGCCGCGCGCCCACTCCGGCCGCCAGGGCCGGCGCTGCCGGGCGGCGTAGTCGAAGGACCGCAGCATGCCGGCGATGTCCCGCACCGGGGAGTGCGGGCTGCACCGCTCGGCCAGCGGACGGGACGGCTCGCCCTCGAAGTCGATGACGAACCAGTCCTGTCCGGCGCGCAGCACCTGCCCGAGGTGCAGGTCGCCGTGGATGCGCTGGGCCGGCGGGCCCGGATCGCACACGGCGAGCGCCTCGAACGCGGTGGTCAGACCGGGGACGTACGGGCGCAGCGCCGCCACATGGTGCGCCGCGGCCTCCAGGCGCTCGGTCATCCCCGCCGCCGTCCGCGCGTTGTCGGCGTGCGGACCGCCCGGGAACGCCGCCGCGAGGGAGGTGTGCACCTCCGCCGTGGCCCGGCCCAGCGCCTCCGCCTCGACGGTGAATTCGTCGCCGTGGGCGAGGGCGTCCAGTGCCAGGGTCCAGCCGTCCGACGCGTCGGGCAGGAACGGCTGGAGCACGCCGAGCGTCGCCTCCAGGGGATGCGTCGTCCGGAACCACGCCACCGGCGCCGGGACCCGGCCGCACCCCTGCCCGGCCAGCGCGACCGGCACCTCCAGGTCGGGGTTGACACCGGGCTGGACGCGCCGGAACACCTTCAGGATGAAGGCGTCGCCGTACACCACGGACGTGTTTGACTGCTCCGCCTCCATCAGCCGCGGCGCGAGCCCCGCCGGCACCGGCTTCGACGGGTCGGACTCGAAGCACAGCGGCCCGAGGGAGCCGGGGTGCCGCATACGCTCCAGCAGCAGCTGCGCCGACCGGGGGTCCTGCAACGCGTCGTGCACCGTGAGGCCGGCCAGCGCCCCCTCCTCCACCCTGCCGATCAGGGCCCGCCCCAGCCGCGGGGACTGGTGCCGCTGGATGCCGAGGAGCAGTTGGTAGCAGTCCCCGGGCGGGGGAGTGCCGCCGGGCGAGGGCACGCCCGACTGGCCGGTCTGCACCAGCAGATGCAGACAGCCCGGATACAGCTCGGTCATGGACAGCAGACGCAGGTCGTGGAGCGGCCGGTCCTTGCCCGCGAACCAGCGCTGCCGCGGCAGCCACTCGCGCAGCAGAGCGCCCAGCGTCCCCGTGGAGCGGACGCCGGTGGCACTGCCCGGGCTCAGAGATGCGGTCTTCTGCATGGTGACGCGTCCTTTCCTCGACGCACGCTCACCGACGCCGGCCGACGCGGGAGGCGGCTCGGGCGAGCCGGAACCAGTAGAAGCCGTGGCCGGCGAGGGTGAGCAGGTAGGGCAGCTCGCCGACGGCGGGGAAGCGGACGCCGCCGAACAGCTCGACGGGGTGGCGGCCCTTGAAGCGGCGCAGGTCCAGCTCGGTGGGCTGGGCGAAGCGCGAGAAGTTGTGGACGCAGAGCACCAGGTCGTCCCCTCCGTCCTCCGAGGAGGCCTCCCGCAGGAAGGCGAGGACGGCCGGGTTGGAGGAGGGCAGCTCGGTGTAGGAGCCGAGTCCGAAGGCGGGGTTCTGTTTGCGGATCTCGATCATGCGGCGGGTCCAGTGCAGCAGCGAGGAGGGCGACGACATCGACGCCTCGACGTTGGTGACCTGGTAGCCGTAGACGGGGTCCATGATGGTGGGCAGGGAGAGCCGGCCGGGGTCGCAGGAGGAGAATCCGGCGTT
>NZ_JBIARD010000002.1:0-834926 GCF_042889585.1 Streptomyces sp. NPDC002566
AGCAACCACAGCCCCGTCCTGCACCCCCTACCAGGACATCCACCCCGCGATCCCGCTGACGCCCACCCACTGCCACCCCACCGCCCACTCACACCAGGACGCACACGGCTGTGCCCACCAGCGCTCCGCCGATGCGCAGTAGGCGGGCGCTGCGCAGGAGACTGGTGCCGCTGCGGGCGGTGTCGTCCAGCAGGGCGGTTCGCCGGCCTCTCGGGTCGGCGCCCTCGATCTGCTGCAACGTGCCGTGGTCTTTCGGTGCCGGGCGCAGGAAGGCGGCGGGCAGACCGGTGTGCAGGGATACCGCCGTGACCAGCGGGACCCCGGCCAGCGCCGGGCCGGCCAGGGCCTCGGTGTCGTCGGGCAGCAGCTCCGCGAGTGCGGCTGCGGGGTGCGGGTCATGCCAGTCCTTCCTCGTGCTGCTGGTAGGCGCGGTACGCGGTGATTTCCTTGGTCAGCGAGTCGGTGACGTGCGGGGCGATCCGCTGCGCGAGGCGCACGATGCGGTCCAGGGCGTCGTCGGCCTGCGCCACGATGGGGACCGGCGGGCTGGTCAGCGCCTCGGTCAGCTCGGTCAGGCACTCTCGGCCGGTGGCGGTGCGGCCGACTTCGTCGGGCAGGTGGTACCAGCCGTGGTGCCGGGAATGCGGGACCAGCGCGGTGCGGATGACGTCCCGGCAGGTGGCGTTGAGGTCGTGCAGAAGGCCGTAGGCGATGTACTGCTGGCCCCGGGCCAGGCGCTTGCGGAGCATGGCGTGCAGCACCATCGCCTGGACCAGCAGTTGGCCGCAGTCCGCTGGCGCCTGTGCCGCGCGGGCGAGGTGCTGCGCCGTGCGCTGCTGGGTGACCGGGTCGGCGGTGTCGTCGGCGCCGGGGCCCCGCCACAGCAGGCGGGGGCCGATCCTGCGGCGCAGCGCCCCGACGGCGCTGGTCGGGCACAGGTACAGGTCGAGCTGGAGCAGGTGGCCGTCGTGCGGCAACAGGTAGACGAACCCGGCACCGCCCAGATTGCCGACGATGGTGTCCCGCCAGCCCGGCAGCAGCGTGCCGAAGGTGGTGGACATCAGCGCGTCCAGACTGCCCATCAGGGCGGGCAGCCAGTCGTCGCGGACGGCGACGACCAGGTCGACGTCGGTAGGTTCACCGGGGTGGCGGCTGGAGCGCGAACCTGTGCGATCACAGCCCCCCTGGAGCCACTAGCGCAACCACAATGGCCGTCAGGAGGAAGAGAACCACTCCTCCGTGAAGGACTATGGCGACAGTCGTCTTGATCTTGACGGCCTGGCTCCGTGGTGTGCCGTGCCGCAGCGCCGCCCAGCACGACATCCACAGCCCCGGCAGTCCGACGATGACGGCCCCTAGGGCCCCGGACACCGCCAGCCAGGCCGCATACGTCTGGGCTCCTAGCAGCCATGCGAGCAGGCAAACTGCTTGGGCGATGAGTAGCCGGCGGGCGCGTGACAGCCGGCCGCGGGGGACGACGGGCCGCGGGGGCTGATGCGGTCGCGGGGGCACGAAGGGTGGCTGTTGCGCCCGTGCAGGTTGTTGCAGCGCCGCACGCATCGCTTCCGCGTCCGGGTAGCGGTGGGCGGGCTCTTTCGCCAGGGCGCGGGCCAATACCGCCTCCACCGCTGGGTCTACCGCGATGCCCAGGGAGGCGAGGGTGGGCGGGACGGCTGTGAGGTGCAGGTAGCCGATCGCATAGTGGGAATCGGCCTCGAAGGGGAGTCGCCCGGCGAGCATCTGGAACAGCATCACACCGACCGAGTAGAGATCGGAACGGCCGTCGATGTCGGAGCGGCCCCGGACCTGCTCTGGTGACATGTAGTGCGGGGTGCCGATCATCCGGCCGGTTCGCGTGAGGGCCGTCCCCGCCCCTTGGGCGGCACGGGCGATCCCGAAGTCCGCCACCTTCGCCGTCCCGTTCACCGTGAGCAGCACGTTTCCCGGCTTGATGTCACGGTGGACCAGCTGGTGCACGTGGGCCACTGCGAGCCCGGCCAGCACCTGCGAGGCAAGATCGAGAGCCTGTGCCACCGGCAGAGCGTGCCGTTCGAGCAGTAGATCGGCGAGGCTGCGACCGTTGACGAGCTCCATCACGATGTACGGGACGGGCTCCTCCCCCATGTCGTGGACCGACACCACATGCGGATGGCTGATGGCGGCCATGGCCTGCGCCTCACGCCGGAACCGGGCCGGATACCCGTCATCAAACGACAGGCCGTTCCGCATCGCCTTGAGGGCGACCATCCGGGCGAGCTTCGTGTCGTAGGCCCGAAAGACGTCGGCCATGCCGCCGCTGCCGAGCTTTACCTCGATCCGGTAGCGGCCACCGGCCAGCACTGCTCCGGGTCCTAATTTGTCCCTCACCGGGCCGATTATGGCGCAAGTCACGTAAGTGCCGGCGGAGTCGGGCATTTCGTCCCGGAGGAGCCTGTTGATGCGATAGGGAACCGCCCGGTGTTGTGACCGCATCGACTCGCGCTCTAACCGCCAAACCGGTGAACCTATGCGGTCACGGCCCTAGCTAGCACCCCGCCACGAGGTCGGGCGAGTCCTCGCCACCGGCGAGGCATACGCCCGGCCAGCCCACGACAAGAAGGGCACCAAGCCCCGACGAACAGAGTGACCTGCGGCCTGGGGCCCAGCCCCGCTGCCAGATCTGCTCCGTATGCTGCGGCCCCATGAGCATGAACGGGGAGTACCTACGCGTCACACCTGCGGAACTGGACCGTGCCCTCAAGAATCCCGAATGGGCTCTGGACCTCGCCGAGAAGATTCAGGACGCGCAGGAGGAGCACGAGCCAGCACCGAACGAGGCTCGGCACTTCACCACGCACCAGACATGGGATCTGCTCGGCTTCCTCCTGCGACGCTCCGCCTTCCCGGTCGACATCGTCCACGGCGAGGAGCCCCTCGTTGCCGACGACTGGGGCTACGGACCGCCGCAATACCTGACTCCAGATCGGGTCCGGCTGACCGCTGACACCCTGCGCCAGACGACGTATGACCAGCTCATCCAGGGTGTCGATCCCTCCGAACTCGCCGAGGCCGAGATCTACCCCCGAATCTGGGACTCGCCCACCTCACTGGAGTGGGCACGCGACCTGTTTACTCCCCTGACAGAGTTCTTCCAAGATGCCGCATCCACCGGTCACGCAGTGCTGATCTGGCTCGACTGAGCCACCTCCGGCGGCCAGACGTTAAATGACAAGCTCAGCGGTCGATCGGGAGAATGCCGTCCAGGCCGCTCTCGGAGAGGATCTGTTGGACCGTGTCATCCAGGGTGCTGGCCGCGTCAACGACAGTCTCCAGGCCGTCGGGGAGCAGGTCCTGCTCTCGGTACCAGTCCCGTAGGTGGCCCTCGTGGACGTGCGCAAGGTACTCGGCATCTGGTTTCGTCGCGTGCCGGAGCACCGTCTCATCGAAGGGCACGTGGAGGTAGTAGCAGCGTGTGACGCCCTGATGGGCGCGCACCAGGTCCTGGAGCATCGCGCCGTAGCGGTCGGCGTACAGGATGCCCTCCAGGACGACGTGGAAGCCGTTGTCCAGGGCGTAGCGGGCGGTGAGGTCGATCAGGCCGATGTTCGCAGCCCCGGGCCGGTCACGTTCGCGCAGCACGATGCGGCGCAGGTTGTCCTGGGCGACGATGGCGAGGTTGCGGCCGAACTTCTCGCGCAGGCCGGCCGCGACGGACGACTTGCCCGAGGCGCTGTTGCCGCGGAGCACGATCAGACGCGTGTCGCCGGTCCCCACGGTGCCGTGCACGGCCTCAGTCACCCGCGGCTGACCTGGATGCGGTTCTCGTGGAAGTGCTCCCAGTCCATGACCAGGCGGAAGCGGCGGTGGGCCTCCAGGCGCTCCGCGTCGGCCGGCTCCTCGCCGCGCTGGACACGGGCGTCGCCGGATTTCACGAGTTCCGCGAGAGCGAGCCGGACGTCGTCGACGTCCTGGCCCGTAGCTGCCGCCAGCCGGTCCAGGGAGGTGAGGGTCTCTGCCGGTTCACCCAGATCGTCGACCAGGTGGTCGATGAGGGTGTCGAGCAGCGGACCGGTGCGCATCGTCCAGCGGATCCCATCTAGGCGCTCGGTGAGTTCAGGGTCCAGGGGCAGCAGGTCGCCGGGCAGCGGCAGCGCGGCGGGCATCGACCACCGGGTGCCGTCCGGCGTCTCCTCGCGGCGGGCCAGGCCCCACGTCAGGTAGAGCTCGGACAGATCCCGCACGGTGGTGGGCACCGGGAAGCCGGCGGCCGTCAGCATGGTGCTGAACTGCTCCCAGCGGGCCGCCTCGCATGCCTCGCGGCCCTCCGGCGCGGCCTCGTAGTCCCATTCCTCATCCGGCCAGGAGAAGGTGAGCGCGCCGTCGAGGTCGCCGCCGATCATGTCCCAGTGCCCGTCGAAGAGCTCGTGCACCAGGTCGGCCAGTGAGCCGGTGAAACCGGGCTGGCATGCCGTCCCGATCAGCATGGTCAGCGGGAAGCCCTGACGCGGCAGGACGTGCTCCCAGCCCGACACCCACCAGTCGTTGTGCATCGCCAGGTCCCGGCGCGGCCCGGGCACAGACGCCTTCTCAGTCATCCGCAGCTCTTCCTCGAAAACACCTCGGTGCTCGCAGCGTACGCAGCGAGACGCGGCAGGTTCTCACGAACGTCCCACCCACGCCTGGTGGTGCGGGGCGACGCGCAGCTGCTCGCGGAGGCGGCCGCACAGCACTCCGACGCGGGTGCGGCCCTCCAGGACCTGCAGTCCGCTGTCCGCCGGGTCCAGGAGGCGCCGGTCGATGAGGAGCGGCGGGCGCAGCCACGTCCCGTGGTCATCCCAGTGCCGGCCGACTTCCGGGGGCCGCACCTTGACCCAGTGCACCGGGTCGGCGGCGTAGCTCTCAATGCAGCCGGCGTCGCTCTCGCCGGTCGGCATGGTGGGGAAGGCCGCGGCCGGGATCGTCTCCAGCTTCCAGGTGATGGCGCGCAGATCGACGTGTCCGTAGTCGTGCACTAAGACCGCGTCCTACGTGGTGAGGGCTCGTTGACCTCGGTATGGGGCGGGGTAAGTGGAGTTGGATTGTTCCGGACGGGCTGTGGGAGATCGCGAAGCCGCTGATCCCTCCGTCGAGGGTGCGGCCGCAGGACGGCGGAACGCAGGACACGCCTGATGAGACGCTGTTCGCGGCCATCGTCTACGTCCTGATCCGCGGCTGCACCTGGCGGCAGCTGCCGCCCTGTTTCGGCATATCGAAGTCGACGGCTCACCGCCGCTTCCTGATCTGGTCGAGAGCCGGTGTCTGGGGGCGGCTGCACGAAGCCGTGCTGCACCAGCTCGACGACGCCGGCCTCGTCGATGTCACCCGCGTCGTCCTCGACACCGCCCATGTCCGCGCTAAAAAAAGGGGCGAACACACAGGTCCGAGCCCCGTGGACCGGGGCTAGCCGGGTTCCAAGATGCACGTCCTGTCAGACGCGAACGGACTGCCCCTCCTCGTCGGCGTCTCAGCCGGCAACACCCACGACAGCGAAGGGCTGAAGCCCATGATCGAGGGTCACCAAACGAGACACGACCCCGATCGCGGCCGCCACTTCAAGCCCCAGCGCCTCCACGCGGACAAAGCCTACGACCGCGCCGACCTGCGGAAATGGTTACGCGGCAAGCGCATCGGAGTACGGATCGCACGCAAAGGCATCGAGTCCAGCGAACGATTGGGCCGCCGCCGCTGGGTCATCGAGCGGACGATGTCCTGGCTGTCCGGCTACCGCAGACTCAGCCCCCGCTACGAACGCGATCCCCGCAACTACCTGGCCTTTCTCGGCCTCGCCGCCGCCCTCTGCTGCTACAAACGACTCGTCCGCCTCACCACGTAGGACACGGTCTAAGTGGCCGTTGTCGCCGTGGTCGAAGAGGAAGTCCCACCAGGACGTCGTTGGGCCATTGCAGGGCGGCCAGTGCCGGGTCTGCGCGGAAGCGGTCGAAGCTGAGGCCGCCGTCTTGGCGGCGGGCCATCAGCGGGCCGAGGTCGTTGAGCTTCATGTCAGGCACCGCTTTCCAGCGCGTACAGCTCGTAGGGGACGGTTCCGGTCTCGGTGTCTCGGTCGGCCGTGCCGATGCGGGTGAACCCGGCTTTGGCCAGGACGCGGCCGGAGGCGGGGTTGTCGGGGTGGTGCATGGCCTCCAGCCGGTTGAGGCCGGCGGTGGTGAAGGCGGCGGTGATGACCTGGTGGGCGGCGTGGGTGGCGTAGCCGTGGCCCCAGCTGTCGTCCCGGAGGATGTAGCTGATGGTGCCCATGGTCGGGGTGCGTCGGCGCAGGGAGATCAGGCCGATCACGTCGTTCTCGTGGAGAATGCCCCAGCTCCACTGTGCGCGCGGGGTTTCGGCGGCTCGGGCGAGGGCCGTGCGGATCTTGTGGTGGGCCTGTTCGAGGGTGAGGGGCTTGCCGGTGGTGTGCCGGATGGAGGCCCCGCTGTAGATGCGGGTGAGGGCGGGGGCGTCGTCGAGGGCCAGGGCGCGCAGGGTCACCATGCGGCTGTCAGCTCCTTCGCGGTGGGCCGGTCGGCGGGGTCGGGGGCCAGGCACGCGGTGATGGCGTCCTCGAACTCGGGGAAGGGCCATGGCCGGACGTCGTGCAGCGCGGTGGTGGCGCCCCGGGCGATGACGGCCAGTTTCTCCAGCCGGTCGAGGTCGTCGTCGTAGGCGACGGGGCGCTGTCCGGTCCAGCACCAGAACAGGGAGGCGCCCAAGCTCCAGATGTCGGCGGAGGGTTGTGCCTGGATGTGGGTGTCGGCGGGGGTGTCGAGGATCTGCGTGGCGAGCTCGGGGGCGGTGGTGTGGGTGAGGGCTCCCCGGTAGGGGACGCGGCGGTCGTCGCCGGGGCCGCAGGCGAGGGCGTAGTCGATGACGGCGGCGTGGCCGTCGTGGGTGACGAGGGTGTTGGTCGGCTGGACGTCGGCGTGGGCCCACCCGGCGGCGTGCATGAGCGCGAGCTGCTCTGTCCAGGTTCGGGCGATGCCCGCGAGCCAGGGACGGACCGAGGCGCGGTCTCCTTCCGGGCCGCGGGCGAGGGCGAGGGCCCGCCACAGGGGCACCCCGTCGATCCAGTTGACGGCCAGCCACCGGCCGCCTTCCCATGTTCCGGCGCTCACCCGGTAGTCGGGGCTGAGGGCGCCGGCGGCGGTGAGGCGACAAAGGTGGTCGTCCTCCTGGACCATCTCGGCGGCCTTGTCGCGGGCGTTGTCGCCGTCGGGGTTGTTGGCCTTCAGCGCGACGGCGCGCTTGGGGCCCTGGAGTTTCCAGGCCCGGGAGCCGCGCCGGTCGCTCAGGACGTGGATGGCGGTGGGCTCGCCGGTCTGGCCGGTGAGGAGGGCGACGGCTTCGCCGGGGGGAGCAGGTGTTGTGCCCATGTGCGGATCTCCATCCACTCGGTGGGGATGTGCTCGAACACGTCGCGGCCGTCGTCGTCGGCCGCGGCGAGCGCGGCAGCCAGGTCGGGGGTCGCGCTCAGGAAGCGGGGGTCGCGGCGACGGACGGCGGCCCTCACGGGGAGGAACGAGGCGGGGGCGGCCGGGATCCGGTGGCCAGCCGCGGTGACTTCCTCTTCTCCCGCATAGAACTTGCCGAACATCACCCCGACCGGGCCGTAGAGGTTCTTCAGCACCCAGTGCGGCCAGGCCATCAGGTCACGGTGCCGGGCACCGGGTACGTCGCCCAACAGGACGATGTTCTCGCACCGCAGGAGGCCGTGCGGCCGGTTCAGCAAGGGTCTCAGCCACTCCGCTGCCTGAGCGCCCGCGTGGAAGAGCTCCGCCTGGACGGCTTCGGCGTCGCCGTCGGCGCGGTAGACCGTCCAGGTCGTCAGACCCTGTTGGAGGGAAGGGGCGAGGTAGGGGCAGTGGGCGGTCATCTGCCGCGCGTAGCCGCTGATGTCCACGGAGGTCGGCCGGGTGGTGCTGGCCTCAACGAGGCGCAGCGCCCCGGCGGTGGGCCGGAGCGCTGCGCTGGTGCGGCCGGTGGTCACCGGCGGGCGGTCTCCGGCTGGTCGGGCGCGACGTCGTCGCCGTCGCCGCCGGCGGGGCCGCAGTCCCACTCCGCGACCACGGTGCCGGTCTGGCGGTAGCGGGCGACGGCGTCCTGGTCGACGTTGCCGTCGGCGTCGGTGAACCAGATCTCCGGCAGCGGCCCGTACGCCTCTTCGTAGGCGGCGACCCAGGCGATCGGGCCGTGGCCGTTGTTGGGGACGTGACGGATCGGCTGGCCGGCGGTCTCCAGGCACAGGGCCTCGTAGGCCGGGGTGCCGATCATCTCTTGCCACGCCTTGTCGACGGCCGGGGAGAACATCTCGGGTGCGGACTGGCCGGTGGTGAAGCGCTGGCCGGTGATGGTCAGGAACCGGCGCAGCTCGGTCGTTGCGGTACTCACGGTGGTGCCCCTCTCGGTGTCGAGTGGTGCTCGCCCGGCCCGGGTTGGGCCAGGCGGTGGTGCCGGTGCGCCGCGCACTCGGAGGGATCTGGTCCCGGCCGGGTGCGCGGGGGTCTCAGGGGGCCGTGACGGCCTGGGGTGCGACGCTCGCGAGGCGGTCCAGGCGCTCGTACAGAGCGCGTACGAGCCGGGCGTGGCTCTGGGCGCAGTGCGCGGTGCACTCCGCCGGGACGGACAGGCGCCGGTCGGCTTCCTCGAGGACGACGTCGGCGAGGGCGCGGGCGGCGTGGTCTTCAGGCAGCAGGTCCGCGGCGCGACGGACGTCGGCGGCGACGGTGCGAGCGGCGCCGGTGAGCAGCAGGGCGATCTGCTGGAGGTCCGCAGGCGGAAGACCGGGGTTGCCGGTCCACCCGAGCACGGCTCTGACCAGAGCTTTGTGGAGCTCCCGGTCGAGGGGCAGTTCGGTGTCGAAGCGCCCGTCGGAGTCGTGGAAGACCAGGTGTGTGCTGCTCATCGGGGCCTCGCCGGGTCGGTGGTCGCGGGCGGCACGGTCTCATTCGTCGGACATCGACCGCATCCCGACGGTAGGGGCGGGCCCGATGCGGTAGGACTGACGGTGAGTACGGGTTTCGGTGCGCAGGGCGACCGGGGAGCAGGCCGGTATGGGCAGGCCCAGGCGAACATCAGCAGGTGTGGTGAGCGGATTCGTGCTGCGCCTGGTCCGCGAGTCGATCCCGTGCACACAAGCCAGCCTGGCGGAGGCCCTGGGCGTGGATGTGGAGACGCTTCAGGGCTGGGAGTCGGGGCGGCGGCCGCTGGCGAACATGCGGGCCGGGGCGCTGCTGGAGCTCCGGCGGCGGCTGCCGACGCTCGGTGCGGACGTGGCGCTGGTGCCGTGGCTGGACGCGGCGATGGACGCGGACCGGATCATCGCAGCCGGACTGGAGGATGAGGCCGGCGGGCCGCACCCGCTGGCCGGGTGGGTGCACACCCGGGACACCGCGCACATGCTGGCCTGGGCGCTGAACGGCACCGTCCCGCCGGCGCTCGCCGGACGATTACCCCGCCCCAGGCGCGGCCCGGTCGCCGCCGCGCCGCAGCTGGCGACCGCGGACCGGGCGGTGTTCTTCGACCACCTGCGGAGCACGACCGAGGCGGCGGCCCGGCAGGGCGAGGGCGGGGTGCTGCTGCACCGCCAGGCGCTCTACCTCGCCTCGTACGACCGAGGCCCGGACGCGGCCGCGTGGACCGCGCACACCCTTCACCGCCGCCAGGATGTGCTGGCCCGGCGGGGCTGGTCCCCGCACTGGGCGGAGGCCCGCTCCACCGCCACCGCGCTCGCACGCCTCGGTGATCCGCAGCCGCTGCTGGACTTCATCGACCGCGCCCTGGCCGACGACGACACCGCGGAGGCCGCGAACCTGAACTACTGGGCGCTGTGGCTCGGGACGCTGCCGCTGCCGCAGCCGGACGACGCGTTCATGCGCAACCGGGACCTGTCGGGGTGGGATCCGGTGACCCTGCTGCGGGGACTTGCCCGCGGGCTGCACCTCGCGCCCGGCTACGTCGACCTGTACGGGCACTCGCTGTGGGCGCTGCTGACCGCTTTCCCATGGCTGGCGCAGGCCGCCGGGCCGCTCGCGGACCCGTTACGCGAGCAGGCCGGCCAACTCCTGGACGGGACCGCTCTGTCCGCGAGATCGCGGCGCGAACTGGCCCGCGTCCATTACGTTTTCGACCACAACCGCCGACACCGGAGGACCGCATGGCCGACGACACTCACAAGGGCACCGCGAGCTTCATCTCCGAGATGGGCGTGCTCAAGCGCGTCGCACGGACCGGCTGGTGGTTCACCGGCAACAAGGCCCCCGAATCCGTGGCGGAGCACTCCTTCCGCGTCGGGGTGATCGGCTCGGTACTCGCCATGATGGAAGGCGTCGACCCGGCCCGGGTCGCGCTGATGTGCCTCTTCCACGACAGCCAGGAGACCCGGGTCGGGGACATCCCGCACATCGGCCGGAAGTACATCAAGGCCGCCCCGAACAGCGAGGTGACCGCCGACCAGGTCGCCAACGCGCATCCGGCCGTGCGCACCGGGGTACAGAGCGCGGTCGACGAGTACGAGGCCGGCGAAACCCCGGAGGCGATCGTCGCCCGCGACGCCGACAAGCTCGAATGCCTGGTGCAGGCGGTGGAGTACCGGGAGCAGGGCTACAGCCTCACCCAGAACTGGATCGACACCAGCCTCGCCTCGCTCAAGACGCCGTCCGCGAAGGCCCTCGCCGACGCCGCGCTGAGCATGGACTCCCTCCAGTGGCAGCAGAACTTCCTGCCCTGACCAGCCGCCGTCCCTGGCGATGCCCCTGGCGGTGCCGGGGGCCTCTTGCCGTTCAGGCCTGTGCTGCTGCGTCCGGGTGAGCGAGTGGCCGTGACAGCGGTCTCCGGGTGCGCGGCCCCTTTAGCGTGCGGCCATGGAACACACTCCGATGCCCGAGCCGATGCGCCGCGCGGTCAACCAGCTGGTGTATGAGGCTGTCGAGCGCTGCCAGGAGGTCCTGAGCTACGCGGCCTCGGACGTCGCCCGGGACTGGAAACGGAGACGCTGTACCGGGCCACCGACGCGGCCGACACCATGGACAGCGTGGCCATGCTGATTGCCGCGTACTGCGAGCAGGTCGGCGTGGACCCGGAGACCCTGAACGGCTACCTCCAGATCAACCAGCAGCAAAGCCGGGCTGACGGACCGCAGGAGGACGACCGGGCGCACCTGGCGGGCCTGCTCGGTCAGGCGGCGCCCGCAGGCACCAACGAGCTCGGGACCGTGCGGATGATGTACGGCCGCGGGCAGCGCCAGGCGGAGGCTGCGCAGCGGCCTGAGGACCATCCGGAGGTGCTGTTCACGATGGCGTGCCTGCACGGGCTGCGGGCCAAGCTGTGCGACGACCTCGGATCGCTGGACCGGTTCCCGCCGGAGGTGGCCGCGATGGCGCGCCGGGTCGCGGAGTGCCTCGAAGTGCCGGAGCCGGCCACCGCGTGAGCTACGGGACGGGAGGGCGGGACGTCCACGCCGGTGTCCCGCCCTGCCGTCACCGCCCGGCGCGCTCGTAGCTGACGATGGCCTCGCCCAGGCGGCGCTTGAGCTGTGAGGGCAGATCGCCGTTCGACGTGTCCAGGAACGAGCCCTTCGTGAGCGGGTCCGGGGCGTAGGAGGACACATACTCCCCTTCGCGCTGGGGGCTGATGTCGTTGTCCAGCCAGAAGCGGCCCGCAGTGCCGTCTGCCAGCAGCAGGATCGGCGATTCCATCCAATCGTCTTCCATCTGGCCGTCTTCACCGCGCCGACGGCCGGAGAGGCGGGAGAGCTGCCAGCAGCGCTGTCGTGCGAACTGGCGGAAGCGCTGGCCGTTGGCGGTGTACTCGCCGCGGAACAGCGCGGGCTTCACCTGGACGAAGACCTCGGAGCCGTACGGCCTCAAGCGCTCTACCGCTTCTGCCAGGAGCCGCTGGACCTCCGCTGCCTCGCCCTGCTCCCGCTCGGCTCGCCGCTGGTCAGCGTTCGCCCAGGAGTCGGCGCGGGCGCGTGCTGCTCGGATCTCGTCATCAAGGCCACCCATGACCGGCAGCGTATCGGCAGGAACTGCCGTGCAGGAGATGGCGAGTTGGGCGCATGACAGGCCTCCTGCACGGTCGCTCCACCCGCTGATTCTTGCCGGCGTCGTAGCTCTGACGGCGGTCACCGATGGCGTCGTAGCTGAAGGTCTGCCAGTGCGAGCCCGCGGCGGTGGTGAGGGTGCCGGACGTGAGCGGGTTGGCGGCGCGGTTGTCGTTCGTCGGTTAGTCGGTCGAGGGCGTCGTAGCTGTAGTACTACTGGTCGGTGAAGGTGTGGCCGGTTTCCGACTGCTGGTCGGTGACGGAGGTCGGATTGCCGGAGGAGTCGTAGGCGTACTTGGCGTCGTTGACCGTCGGGCCGGGTGCCTGGGTCCCTTGGATGACACGGTCGGTGAGCCTGAGGGGTCTGGTCGTCTAGCCGTAGGTGGCTGGGGCCGGGTTGGTCGAGGAGCGACCTGGGGCAGGTACCGTAGGCCGTGTAGACGGTCGCGCTGACGTAGTTGTCGGCGCTGCTGCTGTGCGACATCCCGTGGGTTGCTCTGAGGGCCACTGAGTCCGCGACCTCTCAACGCCCGCAGCGCCAGCCGGCCGCACAGCGCGGCGAGCGGCAGCTCGGCGCCGAGCGCCATGGCGACCGCGGTGGCGATGTCGCCGCCCGGGGCGGCGGTCGTGGTGTCGAACCAGGCGTCCACCACAAGCAGCGTTGCGGTCGCGGCGGCTGCCAGGGCGTGCCGCCGGTCGCCGCGGACGGCGAGGAGGCCGGTGGCGATCAGGCCGAGCGCCTCCAGCGCGTCGAGCCCGACCCAGGCGACCGGCCAGTGCGCCGTGGTCGCGGTGGCCTGCAGGCCGGTGGCCAACACGTACAGCCACGGCAGCAGGGCGAGCCCGCAGGCGACCAGCAGCCACCCGACCCGCCGCACGCCCCGCACCGGGCGCGACTCCTTCGCCTCTTCGTGGAGCGGGATGACCTCGGCACCGTCGAAGCCCTCTCCACCGGCCAACTCCTCATCGCAAGCAACCAGTTGACGCATCGTCTTCCCCCGCTCCCCGCCGGCTCTTCCCTTCACGTGCTCCACCCTCCACCGCACACCAGGGCGCCGTCAGTCACGCAGGGTTCCGAGCTGGGGTGGAGATAAGTGCACCCCCGAACCGGGCGGGAGCGTCATGGCACGGGGATGGCCTGCGGCTTTACCGTATGGCGCATGCAACTCACGACGCGGCTGAAGCTGGTGCTGGGCCGGCCGTTCCGCAGGGCGGGACACCGGACCGCGCTCGTCGCCGCCGGCCTGCCGCTCCACTTCGCCGTGGTGCCACTGTGGCTCTGGCTGCTCGGCACGATGGCGGCATTGGTGCGCGCGCCCGCCGCGGTGGCCGTGACTCCGCTGCCCGTGCTGCTCACGCTCGTGGTGACACCCCTGCTGACCGTCGGACAGCGGCGACGCTACTGGGCGCTCGTCGGCAAGGACCTCCCGCGCCCTGCCGTACCTGGGCCCGGAAGCAACTGGAAGTCGGCGGTGCGCCGGTTGACCACGAGGGCCTTGTGGCGGCAGGTCTGCTACCACGCCGTGGCGGGCCCGCTGCTCGCCGTCCTGGACCTCGCCGTCCTCGCCGTCTGGGCCGCCGCTCTCGTGGCCGCCTCCATCTACGTGTGGATCTGGGCGCTGCCCCCGCAGTGGCGGGTCACCGACCTCGGGTACACCACGCAGGCCGCGTACATCACCGCCGGCGGCCTCGCCCTGCTGTTCCTCGGGCCCCGTCTGACCGGCGCTCTGGTAGGGCTGGAGACCCGAGCGGCCGAAATCCTGCTCGGCCCCAGCCGCACGGAGAAGCTGGCCCGCCGGGTCGTCGACCTCGCCGAGAGCCGGGCCGGCGTGCTCGACGCCGCCGACGCCGAGCGGCGGCGGATCGAGCGCGACCTGCACGACGGCGCACAGCAGCGCCTCGTCTCACTCGCCGTCAACCTGGGCCTGGCCAGGGCCACCCTCGGCGACCTGCCGGAGGACGCCCGCAAGGTGATCGACGAGGCGCACCGCGAGGCGAAAGAGGCGATCGCCGAGCTGAACAACCTGGTGCGCGGCCTGCATCCGGCCGTCCTCGAGGACCGCGGCCTCGACGCCGCGCTGTCCGGGGTCGCCGCCCGCCTCCCGATCCCGGTAGGTGTGGCGGTGGACCTGCCGCAGCGCCCCTCACCCACGGTCGAGGCCGTCGCGTACTTCGTGGTCTCCGAAGCCCTGACGAACGTGGTCAAACACGCCCAGGCGACCCGGGCGGACGTGACCGTGGAGCGGATCGGGGAGACACTGCTGGTGGTCGTCGCGGACGACGGCGCGGGCGGCGCGGATCTTGCAGCGGCCGGCGGTGGCACCGGGCTCGCCGGGCTCGCCAAGCGCGTCGCGTCCGTCGACGGCACGTTCTTCTGCCGCAGCCCCGCCGGGGGCCCGACCGTCATCACCGTGGAGCTGCCGTGCGCGCCGTGATCGCCGAAGATTCCCTCTTGCTGCGCATCGGCGTGGTCAAGGTGCTGGAGGCGGCCGGGTTCGAGATGTGCGCGCAAGTCGCCGACGCAGAAGGGCTGGTGGCAGCCGTCGAGGAGCACCGGCCCGACATCGCCGTGGTCGACGTGCGCATGCCGCCCGGCTTCACCGACGAGGGAGTGCGCGCCGCGCTGGTGATCCGCCGCCAGTACCCGCATACCGCCGTGCTCCTGCTGTCGCAGTACGTGGAGGAGCGGTACGCCGCCGATCTGCTCGCCGCCAACACCTCGGGCGTCGGCTATCTGCTCAAGCAACGGGTCGCCGACGTCGAGGAGTTCGCCGAGGCGGTACGCCGGGTGGCGGCCGGCGGCACCGCGCTGGACCCGCAGGTCGTCGCGCAGCTGCTGGTGCGCCGGCACAGCGATCCGCTCGACCGGCTGACACCGCGCGAGCGGGAGGTGTTGGAACTGATGGCAGGCGGCCGGTCCAACGCCGGCGTCGCCGCTGAGCTGGTGGTGAGCGAGAGCGCGGTCGCCAAGCACATCAACAGCATCTTCACCAAGCTCGACCTGCCCAAGGCCGACGCCGATCACCGTCGCGTCCTAGCGGTGCTGCGCTTCTTGGGCGTTGCGACTGCATAGTGCGCGGTCACGCCCGCGTGCCTAGTAGTGCTTCGTTACGTTGAGTGATCTCGGCTGATTGTGGGCAGCTTCCTGGAGTGAGGTTGGGGGAAGTGGAACGGCTCCGGGGCGAGTTGGCGGAGTTCGTTGCCGATGTGTTGGGGTCGTTTCCGCGGCGGGATCAGCGGCGGCGGGGCGAGTGTTATCTGCGGGGCCTGATGCTCGACGGGCGGCGCAAGTCCATCCAGCCGATGGCCGGGCGTCTGCCGGACGGGAACATGCAGGCCCTGCAGCAGTTCGTGAACCAGTCGCCGTGGGATCCGCTGCCCGTCAGGCAGCGGATCGCCGAGCGGTTGTGCGAGGCCATTCGCCCTGAGGTGTGGGTGATCGACGACGTGTCGTTCCCCAAGTGCGGCAAGGCGTCGGTCGGGGTGGCCCGCCAGTACTGCGGAGCGGTCGGCAAGCGGGCGAACTGCCAGGTCGCGGTCAGTGTCCATGCCGCCACCGACACCGCCTCGTGCCCGTTGGAGTGGCAGTTGTATCTACCGCGTGAATGGACCGACGAGCCGGACCGATGCCGCAGGGCAGGAGTCCCCAGCGACGACATGGTGCACCAGGAGAAGTGGCGTCTCGCGCTCGGCCTCCTGGACACACTCGCCGAGCGGCAGTTGAAGGCGCCTGTCGTGGTCGCCGACGCCGGCTACGGCGTCAGCACCCCCTTCCGGCTCGGTCTCCAGGAGCGAGGACTGTCCTATGTCCTGGCCCTGAACGGGAAGGAAGTCGCTCACCCGGAGGATGCCCAGCCGCACCAGCCTGCCTACGGCGGACTGGGACCGCCCACCCTTCCCCGCTACCGCACCCCACCGCGAGCCGTCTGCGTCCTCGCAACGCAGGCGGGTGCGCAGCGGTTCACCGAGGTGACCTGGAGGCAGGGCAGCAAAGGCGCGATGACCTCGCGGTTCGCGGTGCTGACGGTGCGACCCGCGGGCAAGCAGTCACTGGCCGCAGCGCAGGAGGCGGGCGGCGGCCGCAACCAGTGGGACGGCGTCCTGCCCGCCCAGACACTCCTCGTCGAATGGCCAGAGGGCCAGGACGCTCCCACGGACTACTGGATATCGAACCTGCCCGCCACCACACCGGCCGCTGACCTGGTGCGGTGGGCCAAGATGCGCTGGCGGATCGAGCACGACTACCGCGAACTCAAGCATGGCCTGGGGCTGGACCACTTCGAGGGCCGCACCTGGCGCGGCTGGCACCACCACGTCACCCTCGTCACCGCCGCCCAGGCATTCCTCACCCTCAGGCGGCTCGACCCAAAAGTCCACCTGTACGGCGCCGAGGGCTCCTCGCAGGCACAGCACGAGGGGCCGGTCCGGCCCGGCGGTGCCGAGGTCGGTGACGTACACGCGGGCCCGGGCCAGGCCGGTGGCGATCTGTGCGAGGCGCTCCAGCTCCGGCCAGTACAGGGCAGCAGGACGTCCTCCAGCACGGCGTGCGGGGCCGGCTGCCATGACGCAGCCCGCGGGCTGCTGTCCTCCCGGCTTATCCGTACGCCGATCACCGGCCAGGGCCCGCCGATCAACGCCGGGTGGCCGATCTCGTCTCTCGCCACGTAGTCCTCCGCACCGCATCGCCTCCCCGCAATATCCGCCGCGTCCCGCGGTGTTGGCCGTGGTCGCGGCGGCGCAGTGGCTCTGCAGCCCGTGGACAGGTCTTGCTCGCTTGTGGCAGTTGGGCTGCGACGTTGCGCCGGAGACGGAAAGGACGTCGCGTCCGGGCACCATCCGGTGGAGGTCGCGGGGACTGGGCAGGTGCTGCCACCATCGGCTCATCGCGCCGGACGCACCCACTGCCGGCCAGCCGCCGTGTCGATCGTCTCGGAAGGTACTGCTTCCTGCAGTGGGCCGGGCCGAGCGCCATGGGCACCCGCTGTTCCAGGTCAGCGGCCCGCTCCCCAACACCAGATGGGCCGGCTGTCACACGGAGACCTCGACGCCTGGTGCCCCGTCCTCTCCTGCACGGCGGCGGCCACAGGAACGCCCCCGTCAACCGGGCAGCCCTGCCGATGGGCGCCACTGCGACATCGGAGTCGCCCGCCCACCGCGCGAGCCGGCTTCATCCGCACCACCGTCTCGGCAGCCGCAACGACACGTACGGCGCCAGCGCTCCGCAGGGCGGTCGATCAGGTGAGTTTGAAGAAGAGGGTGTCCTGGGTGTACCAGCCGATGTTCTTCGTGGCGTACTCCCACTCGTTGTGCTCGGTCTCGAGCTTTTCGATCAGCTCTTGCACGTCGTACTGGAAGTCCGCGGGCATCCGGTCGAGGACGGCGCGGTAGGCCTCGGCGGCGGGCTTGGTCCTGGCGAGCGGCAGATGGCCGATGGCGGGGTAGCCGTCCACCGGGTGCGGTATGAACGGGAAGCCGTCGGGCAGCCCGCCGTAGAGGTAACCGTGGGGCAGCAGGTCGGCGGGGACTCCGAGGCGTCGCATCTCGTCGTCGACCAGGCCGAAGAACGTCGAGGGCTTGGAGTAGGTGCCCAGGTGCATCGGGTCGGACGCGTTGTGGTCGATGACGTGCTGCACAGCGCAGTGGTAGGCGTTGCCCGCGCACGGTGCGTCCGAGTCTGCGCGCCCGGCAATGAGGTGGTCGAGGGCGTCGGGGACGGACAGGCCCCAGTCGACGCCCTGGCGGTCAAGGTCGTCCTGGGCGGCCTGCGCCGCCTTGCGCATCGACTCCAGGCGGCGCAGTCGGTCTGCGCTCAGATTGCCGTTGCTGCCCAGATAGGCCAGGACGTCGGCCTTGTCCGCGGTGGAGTACGCGATGTTGTGACTCATGATCGCCATCGTGCCAAACGCCACTGACACCCGCTGATGCGTGCACCCGGTGCTCTCGCGTGGGCCTGCCTGGGCAGACCTGCGGGTGTGCCCCGCAGTGCGGCTCACGACGTCACTGGAGCGGAGGGCGCGGGCCGGCGGGTGCCTAATTTCGTGGCCGGACGGGGAACATCTGCGGGGCCAGGAAGCCGCATAACGGAAAAAATAGTATGCCTGGGCCGGGCGGCCGGAGCCGGGAGCGTGGAAGGCTGTGTGCCGCGCAGCCCGCTGCGCGGCAGGGCCAACTGCCTTGCGGGCTGTGCCACTTTGCGACCAGAGCCCGGGCCCCCCTGGACGGAGTCCTGCGCACCATGAGCCATGTCCCCCTCCCCCGCCCCGCCGGTCCCGTTGCGGCCTGCGCCTGTGTCACCGCCCTGCGCGAGCGGGCTGCGCCCGCCGCCCGATCCTGGGACTCGGTGGCGTGCCTTGGGACGTCAGGTGGTGGTCGGCCAGGTCCGCAGTAGAGCGGCGATCTTCCCCGCTGTGCAGGCGGGATCGAGGAGCAGGTCCTTCAGGGCGATGGCGTCCTCGCGGCCGGGCTTGACGGAGATCCCGGCGGCTTCGAGGTACATGAGGCCAGAAGCGGCGGCGACGGCCATGTTGGAGCGCTCCAGCCAGCGGCACCGGCCCAGGGTGTGCACCAGGGCGGCGGCCTTGGCGTAGGGGCCGTCGTACAGGGGGTGCTCGAACAGCTCGGCCCGGTGGCGGGCGACTGCCGAGACCGGGACACCGTAGTCGTCGGGGGCCGGGTCGTCCGCGCCGGCGGCCTCGGCGACCTGCAGGATCCAGGGAACGTCGATGTGCAGGTCCATCAAGCCGCGCGCGCTCCCCGGGGTGCCTGCTGGGCCTGTTCGGCCTCGTCGAAGACCGCTTGGTGGTCGGCCAGGAAGCGGGCGGCCGCCGCCACCGCTCGGGCGCGCAGCCCACTGGCGTCGTCCTGCACCAGCCGCGCGAGGTAGTCCCCGATACTCAGTCCCAGGTCGGCGGCGCGCTTTTTCGCGAGTTCCGCAATGTCCTCGTCCACGCGGGCGCCCAGTTGTGTCTTCGCCATGCCAGCATGGTAACAGCTGTTACCCACATGGGGGCCGCCTCCGGAACGGTTGTCCGCGTGGAGGCGCTGGGGCTTGAAGCGGCGGCCGCGAGCGGGGTCGGGTCTCGATTGGTGCCCCTCAGTCATGGGCTTCAGCCCTTCACTACGGAGGCCCGCAGCCGCTTCGGAGCTGACAGACTGCGAACGGTGGGACCTCGGATGCACCAGACCCCACCGCGTAACTGCGTTTTCGCTATTCTGCTAATGCTTGTCCCGTACCACCTGACCGCAGTTGAGATTTCTTCGGCATGCCTGCCTCCATGACCTGCTTCTCGAAGCTGAGGTTCTGCAGGTAGTGGCAGCTGCGGTCGGGCAGGGCGGATGCGGATCAGCTCAGGGCTCGAACGAGTCCTTCGTGCTGGGCCGCCGAGGGCGTTTGACACCGCTGCACGCCAAGAGCTCGGTCCCGGTGGCGTCGAGGTACAGCGCGGCCTCCGAGTCCTCCTGCACGAACAGGAGGTACGGCACGAGGACAGCGGGCACACCGAGCAGCAGACCAGTTGCGGTCCAGCGGCGGCGGTGACGCCCGCGGCGCCCACCGTTCGTGGGGTGGTTCATGGGGAGGCGTTCTCCTTGCGTGCTGTTCACGTGTACATCCGGATCCCAGCCACCGAACTGGCCGGATCCAATCCCTTGTGGTCACAGGCCGCGCAAAGGGTTGCCGTGATCCTGATGCTCTTTGGGTAGCCCGAGTCGTTGGGGTGCAGGGGTCGGCCGTGGTCAGGCTGCTCGTGTCGACGACGTGGGCGACGTGTCTGCCCGCCGCTTCCGCCTCGCTGACGATGTGGCGAGTGGCCTGGTCAGGCCTCCCCGGAACTGCTCCTTCTGGCTGTTGGTGGACACGACCAGGGAGGCGACGACGACGGTTGCGTCGGGGACGTCGACGGTGATCTGGTTGACCAGCGACTTCAGCCGGGCGATGGCGGTGTTGCATCTGAAGTTGCCGATCACGGGTCTGGCATGAGTCTCGGGAGAGTTACTCGTGCTGGTCGTCGACCGGTGTCCACTGTGAAGATCGTCTGACTTGCCGTTCGGCAAAGCCACATGCGGCCAGATCATGACGTGCACCGACCTGGACACGTTCCGCACCTGGCTCACCCGGGACCTGACGACCGGCTCAGCCGATGAGGTGTTCCCGGAGGGGGCGCCTGACGGACAGGGCCCCGTGCCTACGCTGAGGGCATGACAAGTGAAGGCGCTCAAAGCAGCAAGGGCTGGATGAGGAAAGCAGGTTGGGGGGCTCTGGCACTGTTCCTGATCGCCTTCGCGGGATTCGAGAGCGTCAAGTACGGCCTCCCGACGACAGCTGCCGCGCTGGTGTTCTTCGCGCTGCCCGACATGGCCCGGCTGGCGGGGGTCCGCCCACCGGGTCTCCTCTACCAGTCGGTGCATCGCGTATGGATCCCGCTGGTGGTACTGGTCGGCTACTCCGTCGGGCCGGTCGTATGGCCACCGCTTTTCACCGCGGGCCTCGGCTGGCTCACTCGGGTCGCCATCGACAGAACGCGCGGCAAGCGACCTTCCGCCGGACCCTGATCCGACGTGACGGCTCCCGGGAGATGCCGGCCGCCCACTGCGCGGGCGGCATCGCGCATTGGTGTGCCGACTGCTGACGGATCGTAGGCGGGAGGGGGTCGCGCAGCCGAACCCGCAATCCGCCGGAAACCCACCAGAGTCACCGACGCCGTCACCGTCATGCCGTGCTCCCCCCTCGCGCGCCTGTAGGTGTTCCGATTGGCGGTGGGTGGGTTCCGCGACGCCACGGCGGGGATGGACAGTCAGGCCCAGGGGGTGACCGCGGTGAAGGAGCTGTCGGCGCGGAACGTGTCGGTGTTCTGGTAGGGGTCCACGCGCAGCGCGTAGTTGTAGTGGCGCAGATAGCGGCCGGGGTAGTTGTAGGACTCCAGGCGGACGGAACCTGCGGTTGTGCCCGGGCGGGCGCAGTAGGTGGCGTCCTTGTTGAAGGTGGCGGTGCCGTTGCTGCTGTCGAAGCGGATCCGGAAGTCCCAGTGGCGCAGATAGCGGCCGGAGGAGTCGCGGAACGAGTAGCAGTTGGCGTCGGCGAGGCCCGGTACGACGGTGAAGGTGGCGCTCTGCTTGACGGCGATGCCGCTGGCGGAGCTCACCGGGTCGATGTAGCCGAGGTTGTCGGAGCGCACCACGGCATACCGGTCAGGGTAGTTGACCGACCCCAGTGACCTGGTGGTGTTGGTGGGCAGGGTGACACCGCCGGGGACCGTCTCCTTCAGCACGGTGGCGTGGCGTATGAAGCCGGACAGCCCGGGCACCTCGGTGCGCGTGGACCAGGTGGCGAAGTTGTCGTAGCTGTCGCTGTACCAGTACTTCCCCTCGCGGTAGCCGTCGAAGTAGATGCGCCAGCCACCGTTGTCCAGCTGGACGAGGGCCGGGCCCTCGACCCAGCTGCCGAATCCGGCCCAGTCGCCCGTCTTCAGGATGGTGTAGGGACCGGTGAGGCTGGAGGCGGTGGCGTACTCGATGTACTTGGTCGTCTCGTTTTTAGTGAACGCATGGTAGGTGGATCCGACCCTGACTACGAAGGTGTCGATGTTGTTCGGCCCGATGCCGGCCAGCTGGGTGGGCGCGGACCATGCGGTCAGCGCGGAGTTGGTCGCCGTGATCTTGTAGGCGGTGAAGTGGGTGGCGGTGCTCGCCGTCGTCAGGGACACGATGACGTTGACGCTGCCGTCGGTGTCGATGAACCACTCAGGCGCCCAGGTGCGGGTCAGCCCGCTGATCGGGATCGTGTAGTCGTACAGGAACGTCCAGTTCACCCGGTCGGTGCTCCGGGCGAAGCCAATCGTGTTCCCGGTCCAGTCGGTGGTGTAAGTGAGGTAATAGGAGCCGTCGGTGTGCTTGAAGATGCTGGGGTCGCGGATCAGAGCGGACGGCGGGGTGTAGGCGGGGCCCTTCCGCAGAGTGAATCCGGTGGCGTCCGGCGAGTCGTACACATACATGTTCGACTCACTGCTGTTGGTGAACGCGGTCATCGTGTATCGCGTGGCCTGCCCCGCCGGCGGGGCGGCGGCGGAGGCGGTGCCCTGAAGGGCGGGAACACCCAGCATGACCAGCAGCAGCGGGCCCAGCAGGGCGAGCAGCGTTCTTACGGTTCTTTTCAACTCTTCCTCCGGGGCGGGCATCGCGAGACGGTGAACATTTTGTGGCCGGCGCCGTCGAACGGGCGTTGTTCCAACGGGTCGCCCTGGGCACTGCCGGCGCTGAAGTAGAGACCGCGGTGGCGGTTGAGGAGCCGGACACGGCCATTGCCCGCGTCTTCCGCCAGCCATTCGTCGTTGGTGCTCGCGTTGGCTTCGTACGGGTACTGGACGGCCTTCACACATCTCCTGTCGTTCTGCCGTGGCGACGGCGGGGCCGGAGGGTGCGGTCGGCTGATCCGAGCACGGATGGCCGCTGCGCAGCAGGACGGTTGGCGGTTCCCGGCGACACCTGTCGGCTCGGCGGCGTTCCCTCCTGGCGGTCGGCCGGGAAGCCTCTGCAGCCAACTCGCCGTCCCGCCAGAGTTGTTCGACATATAGAACGATGTTCGTAAGATCGGGCAGACAATAGGTGGGTGAAACAGGGTGCGTCAATACATCCGACCTGACCGAACCCGTACGCCGGAATCTCCGCCTCCGCCACCTTCCAGACCTCGGACCGCCTTTTGCGACAGAAGCGTTGACCCGGGCAGGTGCAGGATCTATGTTCTGGCCGAGTTTGCGAACAGCGTTCGAAATATCGGCACCATAGGGAGTCCTCCGTGAGACCTGCGCTCACCCGTCGAACGGTCCTCGGCCTGATCGCCGGCTCGGCCGCCGCCACCGTCACCGGCGTCTCGGCCGGTACCGGCCACGCCGCCGTGCCCGCGTCACCCGGTGCGACGTACACGAACACCCTCGCCGAGCAGCGGGCGGACCCGCACATCTACAAGCACACGGACGGCTTCTACTACTTCACCGCCACGGTGCCGGCGTACGACCGGATCGTGCTGCGCCGGGCCACCACGATCCAGGGCTTGGCGTCGGCCGCCGAGACGACCATCTGGACCAAGCACGCCACCGGCGAGATGGGCGCCCACATCTGGGCCCCGGAGATCCACTTCATCGACGGCACGTGGTACGTCTACTTCGCCGCCGGCACCGCGAACGACATCTGGAGGATCCGGCCCTACGTCCTGGAGTGCACGGCCGCGAACCCGATCACGGGGGCCTGGACGGAGAAGGGGCGCATCGCGCTGCCGCTGGACACCTTCTCCCTGGACGTCACGACCTTCGTCGTGAACGGCGCCCGCTATCTCGCCTGGGCGCAGAACGACCCGGCCGTGGGCCGCGGCACCAACCTCTACATCGCGCGGATGTCCAGCCCGTGGGCCATCACCGGCACACCCGTCAGGCTCAGCAGGCCGACCGCCTCGTGGGAGACGGCCGGAGGCGAGACGGTCAACGAGGGCCCGGCAGTGATCCAGCGGGGCGGCAAGGTCTTCCTGACCTTCTCGGCCAGCGCCACCGACGCCAACTACTGCATGGGCATGCTGACGGCGTCCTCATCGGCCGACCTGCTGAACGCCTCGTCATGGGCCAAGAGCACCGGCCCGGTCTTCGCCAGCTCCGCCGCCACCAGCCAGTACGGCCCCGGGCACAACCAGTTCACGGTCTCCGAGGACGGCAAGTCCGACATCCTCGTCTACCACGACCGCGGCTACAGGGACATCAGCGGCTCCCCGCTCAACGACCCCAACCGCCGCACCCGCGTCCAGAAGATCTACTGGAAGGCCGACGGCACACCCGACTTCGGCATCCCCGTCGCCGACGGCCTCACCCCGATACGGCTCTCCTCCTACAACTTCCCCGACCGCTTCATCCGGCACTGGGAGTACCGCGCCAGGATCGAGGCGAACGTCGCCCCGCTGGCCGACTCACAGTTCCGCGTGGTCACCGGCCTCGCCGGCACCGGCACCGTCTCCCTGGAGTCGGCGAACTTCCCCGGCTACTTCCTGCGCCACAAGAACAACGAGGTGTGGGTGGAGAAGAACGACGCAACAGCGCTGTTCGCCGCTGACGCCTCCTTCACCGCCCGAGCCGGTCTCGCCGACTCCGCCGGGGTCTCGTACGAGTCGCACAACCTGCCGGGCCGCTACATCCGCCACTACGACTACCTGCTGTACGTCCAGGCTGTCAGCACGACGACCGCCCGGGCCGACGCCACCTTCTACACCCAGTGAGCCACCACTGCTGCCCTTTACCCCTAGGGCGGCTTCGCGGCCCGAAGTCAGAGCACCTCCGGGACGCACTTGCCGCTTCCCGATTCAACATGCTTGTCCGGTTCCACACCCTTTGTGGTGGTGAGCCGGACATGAAGCGAGCCGCACGCGAGAAGAGAGAGGGTGAGCAGACGGTGATTACCCGAGAGCAGATCCCGACTGTGCTCGACCACCCGGTCTACGCTACGGACGGCAACAAGATCGGCGATGCCAAGCACGTTTTCCTCGACGACGCCAACGGCCAGTCCGAGTGGGTCAGCGTCAAGATCGGCATGTTCGGCACCAGCGAGTCCTTCGTACGGATCCACGACGCGTCCATCGTGTAGGACCATCTGCTGAAACGGGCCTGACAGCTCCGCATCGGCTGGGCACCCAGCGGAGAGGTCGGCGCGGAGCGGGCACCGAGGAGAGCGCGTCCGCACCAGGCCGCTGGCGCGGGTCTCGGGGGTTGTGACGTAGGTCTGCGTCGGTCAAGCCCCTCCCCCCGCCTTGAAGCCCTCGGTAGATGGCGAGGGTGGGAAGTGCTGAGGAGCTCCGCCATGTCTGAACGCAACACCGTCATCCGCAGTCTGCACGATCTGGGTCTGGCGGCCTGGTTCGGTGGCTCGCTGATGGGGGCGGTCGGCCTTAACGGTGCGGCCGAGGACGAGGGCGGCACGGAGGCGACCCGGGACCGGATCTCCTCGTCGGGGTGGGCCAAGTGGGTGCCGGTCAACGCCGCCGCGATCGGCGCGCACCTGTTCGGCGGTGGCGGGCTGCTCGCCGTGAACGCGCACCGTGTCGCCACCCAGCAGGGCGTGGCCGCCTCCACCACGGCCAAGACCGTCGTCACCGCCGCGGCTCTGGCCGCCACCGCCTACGCCCGCGTCCTGGGCAAGAAGGTCGAGCTGGCCTCCTCCACCGACCCGGATGACGCCGAGAAGGCGGCCAAGCACCCGGCGGACTTGGAGAAGGCGCGGCGGCAGCTGCACCTGGCGCAGTGGACGGTGCCGGCCCTGACCGGATGCCTGGTGGTGCTCAACGCCCTGCACGGCGAGCAGCAGCGGCCGAGCGAGCAAGTCCCCGGCATGTGGGAGCGGGCCCGCTCCGTGACCCACCTGATGCCGTAAAACCCCACGGTAGGCAGGGGAGACAACTGGCAAGCCACAGTGCCTGCACCTGTGCGCTCCTGGTGGCTGTCGTGACATGTCTACGGCTAGGGGCACTCGCGCAGGGGTAGGGCGGACCGAACAGCCGAGGCCTGCCTCCGAACGTGCAACAGGCCGCCCTGGTCGTGGGCGCGGTCCTCCTGGTAGGAGTCCTCGGCTTCATTCCGGGCATCACCACGAACTACGACACCATGGAGTTCGCCGCCCACCATTCCGAGGCCCAACTGCTGGGCATCTTCCAGGTGTCCGTCCTGCACAACCTCGTGCATCTGGCCTTCGGCGTCGCCGGACTGGCACTGGCGCGCACCGCGGCGCCAGCACGGCTCTACCTCCTGGCTGGCGGCGCCATCTACCTGCTCCTGCGGCTGTACGGGCTGATCATCGATCATGACAGCGCCGCGAACTTCGTCCCGGTCAACACCGCCGACAACTGGCTCCACCTCGTACTCGGCCTAGGAATGATCGCGCTGGGCGCACTGCTCACCCGCAAGCCGACCCGGACACGAACTGTTGGCTGACCGGCGCAGGCACCTGATCACACTCATGAGCTACGCCATTTCGACGCTGCTCCATGCCGCGTCACGCCCGAAGCAGTGTTCTCCCCAACGTCCCGGTGAAGGCTGCACTCCGGCGGCCATGACAATCTCCAGCCCATGCTGGTCGAGGGCGGATGTGAGCGAGCCGGCCAGGCTCGGGACGATCAGCGCGGCGGCGTCCGTGCCGGGAACGACCCCGGTTGCTCGTCCAGCGCGGTGAAGATCTCTTCGACCAGTCGCTCGGCCATCCGTGGTGAGATCCGCCGCCGGTACAGGCCGCTGTCGGGGTCGGATTCGGCTCCGTCGTCCAGGCAAGGCGGTGAAGGGCACAAGGGTGGCTCCGCGCGGAGCGGAGGAGAAGACGCAAGCGGCGCTGGGGCGGCTGACCAAGGTGGCGGCTCGCAAGCTCATCACGGCGCTCGTCGGGCCATAGACGGAGGAAAGTCGCGCCGCTGAGCGGGCTCCGTCCGTGCGTGGGCACCCCTGAGAGGCGAATTGCCTCAAGCAGGTTCTGAGTCGCCATCAAGTTGTTACGCACTGTGTAGGTCCGATGCGTCGAGCTTTCGCGCACATAGCCACAGGCTCGTACCGAAGCGCACCTCGCTCGATTTCTGAAGTCTGCGAATTCCGACCGACACCGCGCGCCATGCAGCGCTCGCCCAGGCACCAAGGCCGTTGAACGGCACCGCCGCAGACTCGTCAGCGGCGGTGCAGCTCGTCGGAAGCGAAGTTGGTCTTCGAGGGCGAGGTTGTCGCCGCGGGCCACGTCTGGACCAGGATGGTGCACACGGTGGCTCCAGCGGCGGGAGCAGCAGGACTGCCCAGGACGGGGGAACACAAAGCAGCGGACTGAGCAGGGTCTTCCTGAGGAGGCACCGAGCCTGCCCCTGCTGGCCTGGCTGACTGGCCCGGCATTACCTGAAGCGGGCTATGTATGGCCGAGCCTCGTTCGCCCTCCTTTGGCTCCGGGTTCTGACCCAACCACGAGGGCTGCGACCCACGCTCGCCTCATGCGACGAGCCTGGTGGTAAAGGCCGCTGACAGGGTGTCCGCCCTCAGCAGCAGCTCAGGGTTGGAAGTTCCCGCCACGCGGACAGAAACCTCATCGCCGCCTACGCCTTGGCAAGGTGCACTGCCTCAAGACCGAGTTCGACCGCCTGCCAGTCGGGGCCCTGGATGGCGTAGTCGGCGTATCGCGCCAAGAGAGCCAAGAAGGGCTGGACGTTCTCGTTCCGGATCCAGCCCTCTACCCCGCGTTCCCCGTCGCTCTCCACCATCCGGTCAGAGTGCCACGTGCGGCACGTCCGCTCCCTGCCACATATCCGTTCACGGAACTGCGGACAGAGCCAGAATCCGGGATCCGCATCTCATTGGGCCAGGTGGTCCCAGAACGAGCATTGGTGTGCGGAATACGCGTCGACAGGGTGGATCCCGCCCGGTTCCGGAGCCAGTGACTGGACCGACGGCGCGTGAGGTGACGAAGCGCGGAGGGCGGGCCAGGGTGGGGCGTCGTTGGTGTTCGGGTTTCCGGTGCGGGCGAAGTTCGTCCAGTAGCCGACCATCCGGTCCGACAGGGCGCGCTGGACTTCGTTCAGCGGTCGTTCGGTGGGGAACGGAGTGAACAGGAACGGCATCTCGAAGCCGTGCGCCGCGCCGTAGGGGAAGCCCGGGTTCGCCGGCAGGCCGGCGAGGACGGGAGCGTGCGGATCGTTGAACTCGTAGCCGTAGAGGGAGAGGCCGGGGGCGTGCCCCGCGATGGCCCGGCCGGCTGCCAGCGTGGTGCATGTGAAGGACCGATCGGTCAGCACCGCCGCCCAGGCCAGCGCGGGAGAGGGATGGTGTGCTGCCCGATACCGCGCCTCGACGGCTGAGGCCGCGGCCCCGAGGGCCTCCTCCAAGCGAGCTCGGTAGTCGTTCTCGGTGCGGATCGGGAACGCGGCGAGCGACAGGCCGACGAACATCCGCATCTCGTCGTGGTTGGTGCCCAGGATGACCGGCAGGCGGTGGAAGCGTCCCGACGCCAGCGCCTGGGCAGGTGCCACGGGCAGCAGTCCGTTGCCGAAGGCGGGCCGGTTGAAGGACTGCATCAGCTGTGCGGTGGCGAGACGATCCGTGCTCCGCCCGCGCAGGCACGCCAGAACCTCGTCGCTGCCGCCCTCGGTACAGCCCAGTTGCCGGGCGGCTTCCGCACCGGCCGTCTGCACATCGGCTTGTGAGGCAAACGGCTCGTACGCCGGTGCTCCGGGGGCGAGCGCGCCGCGCGGGAAGGAGGTAAGGCAGGAACCGCTCTGGAGGACGGCCCGCTGGAAGAGTCCGGCGGCTGTCGGCGAGGTGAGGTGGGCACAGATGCCGAGGGCGCCCGCGGACTCACCGAACAGCGTGACATTACGCGGATCGCCGCCGAAACGCCCGGCGTTCGCCCGCACCCAGCGCAGGGCGGCCTGCTGGTCCGCCAGGCCGAACGGCGGGGCGGCGCCCAACCCGGAGTGGCCGAAGTAGCCGAAGATCCCCAACCGGTAATTGACCGTGACGACGATGACGTCACCCTGGACCGCGAGACGTTCGGCGCTGTAGTCACTGCCGGAACCGCCCAGGAACGCACCGCCGTGCATCCACACCATCACGGGCCGCTTCCTCGCAGCCTGCTCGGCCGCCGGCACGGTGACGTTCAGGTAGAGGCAGTCTTCCGAGCCGGTGACCCCGCTCGCACCCGGTGGCGGCATCTGCACACACCGTTCAGCCGGCCTCGTCGCGTCCCGGACACCCTGCCACGCAGTGGCGGCCACCGGAGCACGCCAGCGCAGCGGTCCGGTCGGCGGCGCGGCGTATGGAATGCCGCCGAAGGTGGTGTACCGGCCATGGGACACGCCCCGTACCGGGCCCTGTTCGGTCCGTACAACCGTACGGTCCTGTCTCTGGGAGTCAGGAGATTCCGGGACTGCGCCGACCGCGCGTGCGGCGGTGGCCGACACCAGCGCCACCGCGCACAGCAGGGGGAGGAGCGCCACGCGGAGTCCGACCTTTCGGTACGGACGCGGTGCTGACGTGGTCGGGGGCATAAGTACCACCGTTCTTGGTCGGGGAGGGAACGGGACGGGAAGCCACAGGACGCCGCGGCACGCGGCCACACCGGCTCAGGAGTCGGCAGGAAATCTGAGCTGCGAGAACGGACCGACCCGCCGGCGATCAATACGCTAGAACCTCCCGTGCACTGGAGGTTCAAGGGACTGTGACGCAAGACACGTGGAGCATCGGTGAACTCGCGGCCGCGACGGGCCTTCCCGTCAAAACGCTCCGCTACTACTCCGACGCCGGTCTGCTGCCGGTGGCCGCTCGCAGCACCGGCGGTCATCGGCGCTACGGCCCCGAGGCGTGGGAGCGGATCCGGCTCATCAGACGCCTGCGGGCGCTGGACACCCCGATCGCAACGATCACCCAGGTGGTCACGGGGGAGTGCACACTCGGCGAACTGGTGGCGACCGAACTCGAAGCGGTGCAGGAGCGACTGTCCGAACTGCGGTGGCGCGAGGCCACGCTCAAGGCACTGGACGACTGCCCGGGCGAGGAACGGCTCCGGCGCCTGGAGATACTCTCCCGCGTGCAGCGGCTGCCGGAGGCACACCGCACACTCACTGACCACTGGTACCGCGAGCTGTCCGCGGCCATGCCCCAACCTCGACTCGACATCATGGTCGCCATGCTGGCCCCCGCCCCACCGCAGGACCCCGCCCCCGCCTCGGCCCTGGCCTACGCCGAGCTGCACCTGCTCATTTCCACCCCCGATTTCACCCGCTGGACCCAGGACCACTACGAAGAGATGAGGGACGGCCCGGCCTTCTACGCCGAGATCGACGAAGCCGCCACGCTGACGGCCGCCGCTTTGGCCCAAGGCCTGCCGCCCGGCGCCGGGGACGCGGTGGACGCATTCGTATCCGCCCACGCCCGAGCCCGACGGGAGTCGGACACCCCCGCCTTCCGCGCACACCTCCACGGACTGGTGTCGCGGTCATCCGGCTTCGACCCCCGACTGGAGCGGTACTGGGCCCTGATCGGCACCGCCTCGGGCGGGCGCGTCCTGAACATGACCGTGGCGCACCGATGGCTCACCGACGGCCTGTCCACGTCGATCGCCGCAACGAATACCCAGTAGTGCTGTGACCCCCGCCCACTCCAACCTCCCCCTCACCGCCCGCGACCGCACGGGAATGCAGGACCACCCCGACGGCGGTCCGGGCCGGCCGATAGCAGCTGATCCCGGTATGTGCCCACCGGCGACGACGCCCTGTCCGTCGAGCAGACGTTCTTGCGTCGGCTCCGCGCCGCCGGGCAGGACATCTTCCTTACCACCGCCCACATGCCCAACGGCTGGACCGAGACGTTCGACGCCGCCCGCGTGACGCCCACGCACCTGCGGGACTCCATCCGGGAACACCAGACCACCCCGCCCCTGCCGCAGCCCCTGACCCTGTTCTAGGCCCCGCCCCTCAGGCGGTATCCACCGTTGCGGCACCATGATCTACGGTCTGCTATTGGACCAGCATCGATCAGTTCAGCCAACGGGGAAGTATGCACATGCGCAAGACAGCAACCCTCACCATCAGTCTGCTCGCAGCGGCGGTCCTGGTGACCGGGTGCGGCAGTGAGAAGGACGCCAGCCCGGCTAAGGCGAGTGAAACCTCGACGAGCGGCGAGGCGAAGGGCTCGTCCTCGGGGAAGAAGGGTGTTCCGCATCAGGTGGTCTTTGAGGTGGGCGGCACGGGCGCGGCTCAGGTCATGTGGAACGGGAACAGCAACCACTTCGAACAGGTGACGCTGCCCTGGACCAAGACGGAGGCCATGCAACTGGAGGGCGCCGAGCTGAAGGTCGGCGTCACGGTGTCGGTGGTGCCCGGCTCGGTCAAGGGCTCGGACGGGATGCTCAAGCCAGCCCCGTGCACGATCAAGGTCGACGGCAAGCAGGTCGCTGACAATCAGGACGGCAAGTCGGCCAAGCCCTGCGAGTACAAGCTCAAGGACTGACAGCCGGCACGCGCTTCGCCTCGATCCGGCGAGGCGTCTACGTATGCTCCGCCGCACCGCGGGCTGTAACCGCCCGCGATGTGGCGGGGGTCGGTCAGCCCCGGCGCTCGAGCGCGCAAGCGACTTCCATGAGGTTCCATCGAGCCGGCGAACCGCGTGACGGTCAGCAGGGCCCCATAGCACCGCACTGATCGCGGCAAAAGCCATGCCCATGCTCGAGTGCGACAGAGAGAGGGAGACCTGCCGCAGCAACCAACGAGGGCACTCAGGCGTCGAACACCACATGGAACGCGAATGGCTCTTCTCGCTCATACCGTTGCTGGTCGGGGTGAGTTTCCTTTGCGTTGGCGTGTACGGACTCCGCCGCGCCAGCGCGCTCCGCCGCAGCGGAATCACTACGGTGGGGCGAGTCCTGCGTCACGACAGCAGGCGGGACGACGACGGAGCCAAGTACCACCACCTGGTCGTCGCCTGGACGACCCCGGACGGGAGCGAATGCACATACCCCTCCGTGTTCGGCCGCGGCACAGTTCCCTCCGGCTTCGGCATCGGTAACTCCGTCACGGTCCTGTACGAGGCGGAGAATCCCTGCCGCTTCGAGATCCGAGGCTGGGATTCCAAGTCGCTCTACCTGGTATTCGCCGGGGTCGGGACGGTGCTCACAGCAGGCACGTTGTCGGTCCTCGTTGTCTTGCTGATCACCGTTTAATCACCTTGGGTTCCTCTCATCGCGCTTCTCTTCCGGAGGCCACATCCACCGCTCGGTCGGCGGCCAAAGCGGCACGGCATCGGGGAGCTCCTCGAACTTGTTCAGCCGCCTGTCGCCGGGTAGGCGCATCGAGCACACCAGGAGCCCGAAGTGCCCCAGGCGCAGAAACCCGACGATGCCCCTGGGGCTGACTGACTTGCGCACAATCGGGCGGCTCCTTGTGCTCCAGCAGTTCTATGTGCTCCCGTCGGCTGATTCCCACTCCTCCTGAGTGATGACGTGGATGCGCCCAGCGGTTGACGCCCGTGGGGGCAGTGATGAATCAGACTTGAACTCCGCTGTCTGAATTGGGAGTTCAGGTAGATCGGTGGGATCGGGTCGGGCGGGTCGCCGCGTACGGGGCAGCGCTGGCGCTGACGCCCTACTTGCTGATCAAGGTGTCGTGGGTGGTCGGTTCGCTCTTGGGGCTACTGCCGGTCGGGACCGGGTTCGGCAAGGTGGAGTGGGCAGTCCTCAACAGCGCAACGATCGGTATGGCGGGGATCGGGATCGCGGTAGCGCTCGCGCTGGTGCGGCCATGGGGGAAGCGCATACCGGGAGCGCCGTTGGCTTTCTGCGCTTGGGTGGGGACGGGGTTCCTCGTCCCGGTGTTGCCGTACGCCGTTCTCAGTTCGCTGCTGGGCTCGGCGGATGGCAATCCGAAAAGCGGGAGTGACGCCGGCCCGTCGATGCCGGTATGGGAGGCCGCGCTGGTTCAGATCGGGTTTGTAGGCATGGGGCTGGGTCTGGCCATCGCGCCGCCCACGTACTTGCGGCGGCGTTGGCCGGACGCGTTCGCGGGCCGGCTCGGGGACGGTGGGGAGGGCTCGCCAAGGGTGCTGCCATGGATGGTCGTGGTCGGCGCCGCAGTCGGTCTCATCTGGCTGTACTGGGCGGTGGGCGGCACCGCAGGTGTCGCCCACCGCGGCGAGCGGGACCTCGCTTGGTACGTGTTGTCTGGAGTCTTCGGGTTTTGGGCGTTTGTGGCGTCCGCCGCCACCTGGGCTGCCGTCCGAGGCCGGCCCGCACGGGTCCCACGGTGGGCCCCGATGGTGCTCGGCTGGCTCGGCTCGGGCTCGATGTTCGCCTGGAGCGGCTGGAAGCTTCCGTTCACCCTGTACCTGGCGGTCGCGCAACCGGCCGATGCGGCCCTGCCGGAAAACCTCGCGCTCGCGGCAGTCCTGCACCTCGCAGCGATGGGGGCGGGCGCCGCGATGCTGCGAGCTCTCGTTCGTAGGCGGCTGGTGTCATCGAACACGTAGCCGCCTCTCTCCCGTCACTCGACGGGTTGAGCGCTTCAACGGACGAAAGGCGCCGTGTGAAGGCGGCCAGGGTGCCGGAGAAGCGCGCACCTACGCACCGCGGGCGGAAGCGGTGGGGAACGGGGACGGCTAGCGTCGATCATCGGTTCGCCCAGTAGCCCCAGGACCTGAAGAAGAACGACTTCGGCACGAGTGTCCACGCACTGGCGCAGGAGACGGCCGCTCCTACGGAGGCGTGCACCGCCTGCTTATCGATGCCGGGGTCACCTTCCGCTTCCAAGGGCGGAGACCCACGCAGCGCCGAGTCCTGACCGCGGAGCCGGGCGTACGGTGGGGGTGTGGCGAGGTGGGAGCCGACCTACTTCGAGGCAGAGGACATCGCGGTCCGGCGCCTGATCTCCGCGCACCCCGAGGAGTACGAGCGGCTCCTGAGCGAAGCGAACGCCGAGTTGCCGGCCGAGTCCTGTCGAGAGTGCACGTACCTGGGCGCTGCGGCACTGGAGCTGGCCGATCTGCTCGGCCACGACAGCAGGGCCACCAGGTGCAGCGAGCCCTGTGGTCCCACCAGATCCGCAGCGTGGCGGCCCTGCTCACCGCCCTCGACGGCGACCTGGGCCTGTACTACCTCCACGGCCAAGGGCTGGGGACTGACGGCCTGGAGCGCGTCCACGACCGGGTACGCCAACTGGAACGTACCGCCCGCGTCGGGGACCCAGCCCCCCTCACTCTCCAGGAGCTGCGGCCGCGCACTGCACGCCCGCGCGGCGGTGCCTGCCCGTAGCACTGGCACGCTCAGGATCCCTGCCATGTACTGCTCTGCGGCCTGTCATACCTGTTCGTGGACACCAAAGGGCTGCCACTCTCCGTCAAGGCCACCCCCGCTGACATGACCGACCGCGAGGCGGCCAAGGAAGTGCTGTTCCGGCTGCGGCTGACGCGGCCAGTTCACGCTGGATCGCTTCGGTCGGGGCACAGGGATATTCCGCCCCAGTTCGGCCGCTGCACGCCAGCGCTTAGCGATCAGACCGCTCGAGAATGTCTATGAGAACTGGCAACGCTGGCGCATGGTTGCCGTCGTGGGGTGACCTGTTCCGGCATCGTCTGTCGGTGATCTTCACTGGTACGGTCCGGTCATGCCGCGCCTAGTGGAAGTTCCTGGGTACGTACGCTTCTGGACCGCCTCGGCTGTGTCTGCTTTCGGTTCTCAGGTCACGGGGCTGGCCTTGCAGATCCTCACCGCCGTGACTCTGAGCGCGTCCGCCACGGAGGTCGGCGTCGTCAACGCCGCCCGCTGGGCTCCGTATCTACTCTTCGGACTCGTAGCCGGCGTCGTCGTGGACCGCTGCCGGCGCAAGCCGATGATGGTCGGCACAGATCTCGCAAGGGTAGTGCTGCTCGGTGCGATACCCCTGCTGTATGCCCTGGATCAGCTCAGCATCCCTGCCCTGTGCTTGTTCGTCTTCGCGTTCGGGGTGCTGTCGTTGCTGTTCGAAGCGGCGAACCAGTCGTACGTGCCGCAGCTGGTGCCAAAGGAGCTCCTCAACGCGGGTACGCCCGAGTGGAACAAGCCGGTGCGGTGGCCGGCTCGACCGGCCCTCTGATCGCGGGGGTACTGATCAAAATCATGGGTGCGCCGCTTGCCGTGCTGGTGGACGCCCTCACCTACTGATATCCGGCCTGCTCCTAGCCTCGGTGAAGGCACCCGACGCCGTCCCTAATCGAGGCACACGACGCAGCCTGGCCGACGAACTGCGCGAGGGGCTCGCCTGGGTCTACCGGCATCGCACGCTGGCGTCCATCGCGCTGACCTCGCACGCGATGCTCCTCTTCAACAGCTTGGTGAGCACGGTCTTCGTGGTCTTCGCCCTACACGAGCTCAAGATCGGCGAATTCGGCCTGGGGGCCACCTACGCCTTCGCCAGTGTCGGCGCAGTCCTCGGCGGTGCGCTCTCCGGACGCGTGGCCAAAAGGCTGGATGTCGGCGCCACCCTGATCGCCTTCCGCCTGCTCGCCGCTATCGGCTGGCTGCCCCTGGTCCTGGCCGAGCGGGGACCGTGGGCGCTCGCCTCCGTGTTGCTCGCCTTCTTCCTCGTGTCGCTGGCCATCGGCATCGAAAGCCCGGTGGAGATGAGCTACCGCCAGGCGGTGACGCCCACCCGGCTGCGCGGGCGGATGAACGCGACGATCCGCTCGATGAACTGGGGAATGGTAGCGGTGGGGGCGCCACTTGGCGGAGTACTCGCCGACCAGGTCAGCTATCGCTTCGCCCTGTGGATCGGACTGTCCGGAGCAGTCATCCAAGCACTCGCGCTGGCCGCTTCTCGTACCCGCAGGGCCCGCACCACCGACGAGCTCAGTTGCTCGACATCCGACCTGGCACCTGACAGAGCAGAAGCCACGGGCAGGGAGAGTAAGGATTGATCAACTCGCGATGACGTCCTGGGCTCGGGCCGAGCGCGGATACCTGCTACTGGAGTGGATCCGACAGGCCGAGCAGGACGCACCGAAGTCCATGAAGGGCTTCGCCGGCTTCCTCCGCCAGGACCTCGACGCAGTGACCGCCGGCCTGACCCTCCCTTGGAGCTCTGGAGCCGTCGAAGGAAACGTGAACCGGGTGAAGACACTCAAGCGGGCAATGTACGGCCGAGCCTCGTTCGAACTCCTACGGACCCGCATCCTCACCCAGTCCTGAGCATCACCGACCTGCGGGAGTCCCTTTCAGGGGCTGGCGCCAAGGAACAGGGCGGCCAGACGTGGAAGCCGACGGCTCATCTCTCTGTCGTCGTCGAAGTCGAAATCCTCACCCATATCAACTGCGTTGTCGCTCTTTGTATCGGCCCCGCGGAAGCTGCGCCAGGCATCGTAGAAGGCATCCTCATCACCCGTTACCCGTTCGAACGCCCCGCTTGCTGCATAGTTCACGTCCTCGTAGAACAGCGCCTCGGAACGGTCCCGGACGTTCGCAGCCTGACCGACATCAGGGTGCGCAGCGAGGCTGTCAGGGTCAGCGGCCACGCGCTGGTACCACTGACAGCCCAAGGCGATCACACCGGCGCGGAAGTCCATGAAACTGTCGTCGGAGCACCCGCCCCCGATGGGGTAGGCAGCTGCCCACACATCCCAGCGATACAGGGCGTCGTGCAACTCATCGAAGCGTTCCGCATACTCCAGGATCTCCTGCCGCGGTCTCTCCGCGAGCTGCTTGACGAGAACCTCGTCAAAAGGCTCGCCCGTCGCGGCAGCCCCGGCTTGCGCGGCTTCGATGACGTCCCAGAACGTGTCGATCTCCATGACCGCGCACTCTGCCACGACCCGATGACATTCGATCCTGGCCACCTGCCGACGTCTGGCCGTTTCACGGAACTGCGGCCAGAGCCGATTTCAAAGAGCGTCATCAAGGCTCCGCGAGAACCCTTCAGGAGGTGTCATGGCGAAGGTCACCCTCAGCCTGAACAGCGATTTGGCCATCGAGGTCATGCTGCTGGCCGGCACCAGGAGTCCGCAGGATGCTGTCGAGTCGATCATCCGGGACTACCTGCACGCGGCCACCGCACCGAGGCTCGTGCCGGTGACGCCGCCGGCCAGAGCGCCTCACCGACCGGCGGTCGGCGCCAGAAGAGGGCCGATGAGCACACAACTGCCAGGCCGTGTATCGGTGGTGGAACGCTTGCCGGGGCGGCCCGTCAGTCCTTCGACCTCGCCGACGCCTTGGCACAGAGGTACGGATGCGCGAGCAGCAGGCCGGTCCCGGTCATGGCGATGCCGATGTAGACCGGCGCAAGGTGGATGAAGTCGTTGTAGTGGATCGCGACGTGTACCACGACAGTCGGCAGGAAGCCAGCGGCCGCCGCCACGGCCAGGGTCCAGAACACCCAGGCCTCGCCCCGCCGCCAGCCCCACGCGCTGAGCAGAATGATGGCTACCGCGGCGGCCATCAGCGCGCCGCCGAACCCGGCGCGGTCGTGGGCGATGAACGGCACAAGCCGGGGATTGACGGTTTCGAGCATCTGCGGGCTGGTGCCCAGGTAGGCCAGGTCGGTCGGTACGAAGACACCGGTCAGACCGACCAGTGAGATCACCGCTCCGCCGATGAGCAGCCCCACTCCCGTGACGATCAGCAGCAACTGGCCGACCAGCGCCCGTCGGCGCTCCGGCTCCGGTCCCTCGGGTGCCAGGCGCCATCGCGGTGCGTGCGGGGTCCGGCGGACCGCGGCCACGAACATCGGGAACAGCATGATGGTGGTGGCCGTGTGCAGTGGTTCCACGAAGCCGGTGGCCAGGAAGTAGAACAAGGTGGGGAAGCCGATCGCCCCCGAGAGCAGGTACACCTCGCGCGCCCAGGGCCAGCCGCGTCTGATCCCGCCCACGGCGAGGCCGGTGTAGAGGACGCCGATCGCTACCATCGTGCCGGCCATGGTGATCCGGTCGTGCTGGAGGAAGTGCACGAGGTGGTGGTTCGCGGCATGCAGTTCATGCAACGTCATGCCGAGATAGTCGCGGTCGTACCAGAGCAGCACGGGCCCGAGCGTGATCGCCGCGGCCCCGAGTCCGGCGCCCGTCATACCGAGCCCGACGAGCAGCGCCCACCACCAGGCGGGCCAGCGGCGCGGATCGCGCCCGATGTTGCGTAACGCTGGGGCGGGCTCGGTGGGCGTGGCTGCCTCGGTGACCCGTGCGAACCAGCCGGGTCCGGCCGCGACGAGCACCCCGGGCCGGGCGAGCACGACGGCGCCTGGATCCTCGAGCGCGACGGCCGCGGCCGTGGCCGACGGGTCGGACACGTGGACGACGTGCGGGTCATCGCTGCTGGTGAACCCGTCGACATAGGGCTTGAGGGCTGTCTCGACGTCCGCGTCGCAGGCGCGGACAACCAGCGGGATCGAGCGGTCGGCAGCAGCCTCGCGTACGGTCTCCGCGTCGGCCGCCGAGACGGGCGCCACCTCGACGACACCGGCCCCGAGCGGGGGCATGGCGCGTACCGCTTCGTGGGCGAGCGAGGGCGGGACGGATATACCGAGGCGGACGGCCACGGGCACGCCGGCGATCTCACCGGCGAGTCGCTTGGGCGGATGGCGATGGCCGAACCCTCGGGCGATCAGCCGCGCGCCAGCGGGACGTGAGCCGATCGAGGCCAGTAGCCGCAGCGCTGTGCGCTGCGAACGGCGCCGGCCGAGGACGGCAGCCGCCAGGCCGCGCAGCGGGTGATAAGTCCAGTCCGGCATCAGCGGCCCTCGCTGTTCGTCGTGGTCACCGGGCCACCGGGCGCGGTCCAGCCGAGCACAGGCTTCATGGAACGCAGCGTCAACCGGGTCGGCGTCAACCGGGCAGCCGTGTCGCGCAGCAGCACCGCCGGCGGCCACGACAGTTGGCCGACTGCGCCGAGCCGGGCGGAGCGGCGTGTGATGGCCTGGGTCCGCGAGCGGCGCAGCAGGTCGTACGAGCGCAACGCGGCGGCCACGTCCGGGGTGCCGCCGAGGCAGTGGGCGAGGGTGACCGAGTCCTCCAGCGCCTGGCACGCGCCCTGGCCCAGATTAGGGGTCATGGCATGGGCCGCGTCGCCCAGCAGCGCGACACGGCCGCGGACGAAGGAGGGGAGCGGCGGCAAGTCGTACAGGTCGTGCCGGAGCACCGCGCCCGCGGGAACGGCGGCCAGCAGGGCGGGGATGGGATCCGGCCAGGACCCGAAGCGGCGCAGCAGTTCGGCGTACTCGGACGAGCCGAAGGCTGCTCCCGCCGGCAGAGACGCCGTCGCGAAGCAGTACATCCGCCCGCGCGGGAGCGCCGTGTAGCCGAACCTCGCCCCGCGGCCCCAGGTCACCGCGCCCTCGCAGGGCGGCTCGGCGAGGGGCTCGGTGACCATGCGCCAGGCGGTGTAACCGGCATACCGGGGACCGGCCTCACTGGACCACAGGGCGCGGCGGACCGTGCTGCGCAGCCCGTCGGCGCCGACCACGAGATCCGGCCGGGACTCGCCCCTGCGGTGAACGACGACCAAACCGTGGCCGTCATCGCGGACCGCGGACACCTCGCAGCCCGACCGCAGACTGTCAGCGGGCAGCGCCTCGATGAGCGCACGCAACAGGTCCGCACGGTGCAAGACCACCAAGGGATGGCCGAAGCGGCGCGTCAGCTCCGCGTTGTCCGTACGGGACATCCAGCGGCCCCGTAGGTCGCGTACGCCACCTACGGCCTCGACTGCTCCGAACGCCCGGACGGCACCGGCCAGGCCGAGCACCTCAAGCGCGTGCAGCGCGTTCGGCCACAGGGAGATGCCGGCGCCGATCTCAGTGAACTCCTTGGCCCGTTCGAGCACCTCGACGCGCCAGCCCTGGCGATGCAGGGCAACGGCCGCCGCGAGACCGCCGATCCCGCCACCGACAATGGCCACGGCGCGCTGCGACATGAGTCCTCACTCTGGGTTCGGGGACGCCGTCCCGGTCAAGTGGCCGTCGATCCGTTGCCCGAGCGGCATGCGACGCGACGCAGGTCCGGCTGACCAGCGCTCATGGCAACATCTTGACAGACGCCTGTCAGGGACCGAAGGGGACCGGCCAGGTCGGTACCGGCCCATCACCGCCGCGCTGTTGCCTCTGCGCGCACTTCCTCGATGACGACATGGAGGGTGCACTGAGCTGCCGTGGCAGCGTCTGAGGTCGGGCTGTCGGCGCCGTAGTCGCATCCATGGTCGCGCCCGTGGCCAGGGGCCCTGGTCAGACCTCGATGTACGCCACGATCACCGGCCTCACCAACGACGGCGGGACCGTCGCGGATGGCGGTCACCATCACGGCCGCGCCGGCCATGGGCCGAGCGGAGCGCCAGAGTCTGCTGCGGGAGGTGCTGGTGCACATGGCCCGCGAGTTCGGGTACGTCGACGCGGAGGTGGAACGGCTGTAAGCCGGGACTCAGCCGCGCCGGTGCCGGGAGAGGAAGCGGCGGGACAGACCGGCTTTCATCCTGCGACGTCCGAAGCCTGTCCTTCGTCCGGAGCGGCGAGACGTTCGTGTTCCGACCGGGCGGCTTCAAGTAGGCGTCGCCAGGACGTGACCAGGGGGCGCCGTCGTAGGAGGGCCCGCCGTTCACGCTCGGTCATGCCGCCCCAGATTCCGTGCTCGATGCGGTGGTCGAGAGCATAGGCGAGGCATTCGGTACGCACCGGACAGCCGGTTCAGAGGGCCTTGGCGCTGTTCTGGGCCGCGCCGTCCACGAAGAGCTTGTCGGGATCAGCGGTTCGGCAGACCGCTCGCTCACCCCACGTCTCCTGATCGCCCCCCCCCAGTTCCAGGGGCAGTCCGTGCTCCGGGTCGGTGAGTGTCTGCACCAGCTCGGCCCGGCGCAGGCCGGTCTCGGAGTCGTGGTCCAGCTCCAGGATCCACCACTCCCCCAGCCGGGCCTCGTGACCGGTGACGACCTGCGGGACGGCGACGGTGTGCAGGAGCCGAGTCGCCGCAGCAGCCCGCTGGGGAGTCAGGCCGCGTCGCGCCAGGTGGATTCGTACGTGATCGGCTGGCGCTCGTCCTCCCACCGCCGCTCGTGGGCGGTCCAAATGTTGCCGGCCAGCCAGCTGGCCTCCCTCACCGCCAACCATGCACGAGGTCGTTAGCCGGCCCCGCCGGAGCGACCCTCGGCGATTCGGCCAACTACGCGACTCGGCAGACCCGTTGTGCCGGACCGGTCCATGCATCTTCCACGCGCCGCCACCCGCTCTATCTCGGGAAATCCGGAGCGGCTGAAACACGTCAGTTCGATATCACGGCTGGCTCGTTGAGCCTCACGGTTCAGCCATGACCGACAGATCAGGGGGCAGCTTGAGCAGGGGCAGTACATCCGCGCAGCAGGGCAAGGACGTATCGGAGGCGAGTCCTCCCCAGGACGCTGTGAGCACGCCGCAGGAGGAGGAGTTCCTCTACCGGGACGCCTCTCGGCTTCAGGCCGGGGCGCAGATGACGACCGTCACGATGGCGCGGCGCCTGCCCGCGCTGGTGCTGCGCTCCTTGAAGATGGCCTGGCGAGTGGACCGGGTCGCGACGGCCGGTCTGCTCGCCTGCCAGGTGGGCACCGGCGTGCTCGCGGCCCTGGGTCTGCTGGCCGTCACCGGGACCCTGACCGCGCTGATTTCCTCCGGCGAGATCTCCGACCGGCTGTGGGAGGCGGCCCCGCAGCTGGCCGTCATCGCCGCGGCGACCGGCCTTCGCGCACTGCTGGGCATCACGGTGACGTGGCTGACCGGGCGGCTGCGGCCTTTTCTGGCCCGGGCTGCGGAGCTCACCATGATCGAAGCCGCGCTCGGCGCCGAGCTCGCCGCGAACAACCAGCCCGGCTACAACGACTTCTACGACATCGCCGACCGCGGCTCCCAGGTCACCCCCGATCTCGTGGAGGAAGCCCAGGACGTGCTGGCCGCCACCGCGACCCTCACGGCCGGAGCCACCGTCCTCGCCGTGATCCATCCGCTCCTCCTGCCTCTGCTGCTGGCGTGTCTGCCGCAGGCAGCTGCGTACGTGCGAGCCGCGCGCGTGGTGTACCTGGCCGGGCTGGAAACCTCCGGCCGGCGCCGGATGCTGCACAAACTGCGCTGGCACATGGCTTACATGGAGTCCAGCGAGGAGATGCGGGCCTGCCTGGCCGGCCCGTTCCTCCTCGGCCGGTACCGGCGGCTCGCCGCCTCGGTCAACGCCGCCGAACGCAAGGCCGCGGACACCGGCGCCTGGATGGGACTGGCGGGCGCGGCCGCCGGTGGGGTGGCCTCGGCCGCGGTGTGGGCCGCGCTGCTGTGGCTTCTGGCCTCCGGGCGCATGGACCTGGCGGCCGGCGGCGGCGCGGTCTTCGCCCTCCAGACCGCGACCGGATCCGTCCGCGGGATCATCAACGGTGGTGCCCGGCTGGTGCGCACCGGCTGGTACGTGCAGGACTGGCAGAACTTCCTCGACAACGCCCACGGCCAGGCCATGACCGGCTCGCGCGGTACGAAGACGCTGTCCGCGGCCCCGGAGCGGTTCGAGGTCCGCGACGTCACCTACCGCTATGACGGCGCCGACCGGGACAGCCTGAGCGAGGTGTCGCTGCGGGTGCGGCGCGGGGAGATCGTGGCACTGGTCGGGGAGAACGGATCGGGGAAGTCCACTCTGTCGCGGCTGATCTGCGGCCTGCTCCTGCCCACCTCCGGCGAGGTTGCGTGGGACCACGCCACCACCGCCCAGATGGAGCCCTGGGAGGCGTGGAAACACGTCGCCCTGGCCCCGCAGCGGTACACGTACCTGCCGCTGACCTTGCGGGACAACATCACCTTCGGGCAGGGCGACAGCAGTGACGCCGCTGTCCTGGCGGCCTGTGCGGCGTCCGGAGCCGCCGACATGCTGCCCGCTCTCCGGTCCGGTCTCGACACGCTGTTGACCTCCGAGTGGTTCGGCGGCCAGCAGCTGTCCGGCGGGCAGTGGCAGCGCGTCGTGCTCACCCGGGCCTTCCACCGCGACGCGGCCCTGCTGGTGATGGACGAACCCACGGCCGCCCTCGACGCCCGAGCTGAGCACCACGTCTTCACCGGGCTGCGGGAGCTGGCCAAGGACCGGGCCATCCTCCTGATCACGCACCGGCTCGCCAACGTCGCCGTAGCCGACCGGATCGTCGTCCTCGACCAGGGACGCCTGGTGCAGGAAGGGACCTACACGCAGCTCACCCGGGAGCCGGGCCTGTTCCGGTCCCTGTGGGAACTTCAGCAGCGCACCGGCAGTGGCGAGGCGGGCGACACCGCGTGATTTCCAGTCCGCACGGCCGTGCCGCCCGCCCGCGAAGGAGCTCCTTCATGGCCACCTCGTCCACCGCAGCCGCGACCTACTGGGAGCCGCTCTGGTCCCAGGGCCGCCGCTACCGGCAACTCGACGACACCGAGAACCGGTTGCTGGAAGACCGACTCGGCCCCGGTCGCGACCGCCCCGCCCTCGACATCGGCTGCGGCGAAGGCGCGCTCGCCCGGCACCTCGCCGAACTCGGCTACCGCGCCACCGGCATCGACTGCTCCCCCAGCGCCATCGCGCTCGCCGCCGCCCAGGACGCGGGGCCCGGTCACGAGCCGGTGTGGCGGTGCATGGACGTCACCACCGACGACCTCCGTGCCCTGCCCGAGCCGGCGTACGCGGTCGTCACCTGCCGCCTGGTCTACCGATGGATCGACGACAAGGCCGCCTTCCTCGACCGCGTCCGCCACCTCCTTGCCCCGGGCGGGACCTTCTGGGTGGTCACCGAGATCGCCGGGCGCCGCCCCGATACCGACCCTTTGCAGAGCCTCGGCATCACTCCCGCCCAGGCGGAAACCCTCACCGCGGGCTGGTCCGCCGTCCGGACCGCCGACCTCGACGTCCTGCGCTGCTACGCCCTGCACCCCTGATCCGCTCCGGCTACAGGATGGAGACCTTGGTGACCACCGAATCGGACACCGTCGCAACCTGGAACGTCTACGGCGCCCACCAACTGGCCAGAAGGCTGGAGCTGCCCGAGCTGGACCGGTGGGACTGGGGCATCCCCGACATCGGTCCCGGCATCGAAGCCCTCGGCGACGTGAACGGGCTACGCGTCCTCGACGTCGGCAGCGGCCTTGGCCGGCATGCCGCTTACCCCGCCCCCCGGGGCGCCGACGTCACAGCCGTGGATGCCTCCCCCGCCCAGCACCAGCGCACCCTCACCCGTTACCCGGACACCCTGGGTCTGCACCTGGTGTGCGCCGACGCGGTGGCCCACCTGCGCGACACCGATCCGTACGACCTGATCTACTCCGTCGGCTCCATGCCCTACCTGGACCCCGACCGGCTGCTGCCAGTCCTGGCCAACGGCCTTGCACCGGGAGGCCGACTGCCCTTCTCGGCGCTGCACACCAACTCCGATGGCACCGGGCCGTCAGCTGAGTTGATGCTCCGCCCCGAGATCCTGCGGCTGCCCGGTACCACCGAAGACCACCGAGTGAACATGTGGGTTCTCACCCCGTACCTGTGGGAGGACCTCTTGGTGCAGCACGGGCTCAGAATGGAGGCGGCCACCGCGATCCACTCCCCGAAACCGGACAACCACGTTTCCTATCGGCTGTACGCAGCCCGGCGCCCGCAGCGGATACCCAGCCCGGGCGGTCACGCCGGGCCAGTCCACCGGAACGACCACCGAGCCGTCGACCGGAAGCCGACGGCGGTTCCAAGGGACGCGACGTCGTGATCGCGGTGACGGACGATCCCCGCTTCGCCGCGACAACGTTCGTGGAGATCGACTTCGAGGACCTCACCCCGGCAGGACGGCCCGCCGAGCTGATCGAGGTCGCGGCACCGGCGCTGCGCCCCCTGGAAGGCCGACTGGTGGAAACCGGCCGGTTCGAGGATCTGATGCGACCGCCTGCCGACGCGCCCGTGACCGCGCGGGACGTCCAGCTCAAGGGCATCACCCAGCGAATGCTCACCTCGGCCGCCCCCGCTGCCGAGGTGATGGCGCAGCTCAACGCGCCCTGACTACGCCGCCATACGGACTGGTCGCCCACCGCGCTTCCACGGAAGCCGGAATCGTTGCCCGCCAGGCGTGCGGCGCCCGGACCGCCGTCGTCACCGCAACCCGGGCGCCGGACACGGATTGCAGCCCACCCGACCGCCCCCGGCCCGGACGCGGAACAGGGAGCCCTGTTCTGACCGGCGGCCTTCCGCAGGGGGATGTCGCGCGGTTGGCGCCACCCCGGAACCACACCCATAAGGAGACTCTTCACCATGAACGTCCCGAACCTGCCTTCGCTGCTGGGGGTGTTCGCGCACCCGGACGACGAGAGCCTCCTGGCCGGCGGCGTGCTCGCCCAGCATCACGCCTCCGGCGCCCGTACCGCCGTCGTCACCGCAACCTGGGCGCCGGACAGCCGCCGCACGCCCGAACTCACCGACGCGCTATGTGTCTTGGGCGCCGGCGCCCCACGCCTGCTCGGCTACAACGACGCACGCAACCACGAGGCCGCGCCCGGTCAGCCCCGACTCGTCGACGCTCCCCTCGACGAAGCAGTCAGCCGCCTCGTCGCCCATATCCGGGATTTCCGACCCGACATCGTCGTCGGACACGACGCCCTGGGCCAGCTGACCGGCCACCCCGACCACGTACGCACGCACCAGATCACCTTGCTCGCCGTCGAAGCGGCCGGCCTGGCCCACCTGTACCCCGAAGCCGGCCCGCCCTGGCAGCCGACCGCCCTGTACGCGGCCACGCACCCCGAGTCCGGTGTCGGCCTGCTCGGCCCGCTGCTGCAAGGGGTGGGCAAGACCATCCTCGCGGTACCGGACTCGTACGTGACCACCAGCGTCGACGTCACACCCTGGGCCGACATGAAGTGGCGGGCGATCCTCGCGCACGGCGGCGAAGTCGCCCGCGAGCGGTCCCTGCCCGGCATCCTCGCCCGCCTCCCCGAAGCCGACCGCAACCGGATCATCCAGACCGAGAACTTCACCCGCCTCACCCCCGGCCCAGCAAAGGGCGACCCGGCCCAGCTGACCCACTGACACCTCACCCTGCGCCGGCCACCCTCGAACCCACGAGCCAGCACCTATCCATCGGAGAGCGATGACGACGACTTCCGCCCCCGACGAACGCCTCAGCGTGGCCCTGACGGCTCTTCCCCGGCCGCCAGCCCGTACAGCCGATGATCACCCGACGCGGGCGGCTCGAACGGCTACCGCACCCGGGCCTGGAAGCTCGAACTCGCCCGGCTCGCGGCCGAAACAGGACTGACGATCACCCTCTGTCACCTGCCGCCGGGCACATCGAAGTGGAACAAGATCGAGCATCGGCTCTTCTCTCACATCACCATGAACTGGCACGGCCGCCCGCTGACCAGCCATGAAGTCATCGTCCAGTCCATCGCCGCGACCACGACCCGCAAGGAACGATCTTGACCCTCGCTGAAGGTGGTGGGCAGTTGGTCGCTTGCGACGCCACAAGTGCGCTGGTCCGTTTCTTGGGTTCGCGCAGCATCCGCATCACGGTTGCCGGTGATGGATGCTGGCCCTTTAGGGCCCTGGCTGGGCCCCCTGCCCAGTCGCCCCATCTCACCGCCACGCGCCGTCATGGCTGGATCTTGATGATTATTAAGATGCAGCCATGGCGAAGACGCATGTAGTGGCCGTGCTGGCGTTCAATGGGATGGCACCCTTCGAGCTGGGCGTGGTGGTGGAGGTCTTCGGCCTGTCCCGGCCCGAGTTGGGAGACCTGCCCTGGTACGAGCTGCGGGTATGCGCCGAGGAGCCCGGCCGGGATCTGCGGGCGGTCGGCGGGTTCACTGTGCGCGTCGAGCACGGGCTCGATGCGCTGGCCGCGGCGGACACGGTGATCGTGCCGGGGGTGGCCAAGGCCGGGGCGGAGGTCTCGCCCGCCTTGGTGGACGCGCTGCTGCGGGCACATGCGCGGGGGGCTCGCCTGGTGTCGATCTGCTCGGGTGCCTTCGCGCTGGCCGCTACCGGACTGCTGGAGGGCCGGCGCGCCACCACCCACTGGCGCTACGCCCGCACGCTCGCCGAACGGCATCCCCAGATCGAGGTCGAGCCCGACGTGCTGTACGTCGACAACGGCGACGTCCTCACCAGCGCGGGCAGCGCGGCCGGCATCGACCTGTGCCTCTACCTCGTCCGGGCCGATCACGGTGCGGCCGTCGCCAACGCGGTGGCGCGCCGCTTCGTCGTCCCCCCACACCGCGAGGGTGGACAGGCCCAGTTCATCGAGGCGGCGGTGGGAGACGTCGGCCCCGAGGACGACGGCGTCATGCAGAGCATGAACTGGGCGCTGCGTCATCTGCACACGCCGCTGTCCGTGTCCGCCCTGGCCCGGGCTGCGCGCATGTCGGAACGCTCGTACTTGAGGCACTTCACCCGCCGCAACGGCGTGAGTCCCATGCGCTGGGTCATCGCACAGCGGGTGGCTGCCAGCCTGCCACTGCTCGAGTCCGGCGAGGGCACCGTGGACGAGATCTCCGCCGCGGTCGGCTTCGACAGTACCGCGACGTATCGGCACCACTTCACCCGCCGGATGCGTACGACACCGACGGCCTACCGCAAGACGTTCACCAGCGCCCCCGTGCACCCATAAGGGTCGCTCCGTACGACTGGCGGAAACTTGGAGACTTCAGGCGTTCACGCCACTCGTAGGGCGGGCTCAGGGATCAGAGGATGGAGTCGTCGCCGGCCGGGGAAACCCGGCACGGCTCACCAGACCCCGTCCCGACCAGCAACAAAGAGGTACCCGCCCTATGTCTGCCACCGCTTCCGCCGAGATCACCAGTGCTGTCCTGAGCGTGCCCGCCGCCGCTCCGGCCGAGGCCGCCGCCCACTACGCCGCCCGTCTCGCCTTCGAGGCGGATGTCTCCGACGTCCACGCCGACCTGGAATCCGGCGCCCCCGGCGTCGTGGTGGTCGACACCCGCAGCAGTGCCGGCTGGGACCAGGGCCACATCCCCGGCGCCCTTCACATCCCCACCGCGCAGATTGCCGAGCTGGTGCCGCAGCTGATCGATCCGGGCCAGACCGTGGTCACCTACTGCTGGGGTCCCGGCTGCAACGGCGCGACCCGCGCGGCGCTGGCCTTCGCCCGCCTCGGCTACCAGGTCAAGGAAATGCTCGGCGGCTTCGAGTACTGGGTACGCGAGGGCTTCGCCTACGACTCCGCCACGGGTGTCGAGCAGCGCCCTGTCGACGACCTGACCGCCCCGCGCTCCGGTATCTCCTGCGCATGCTGAAGAACACCGCACGGCCGGACGGCGTGATCCGCCCGGCCACCACGGCAGACCTGCGGGCGATAGCCCGCCTGTGCGCCGCCCACGCTGCCTTCGAGCGCGCCGAACCCGCGCCCGCTGATCTCGCCACCCGCCTGGAGCCCGTGCTGTTCTCGGCACATCCGAGAGCATGGGGCCTCGTGGTCGACCACGGCGAACTGATCGGCTACGCCACCTACAGGAAAGATGCTGCTGACTCAGAGGATCTAATGAGGTTGAACTCGTGGAGTCGTAGGGGCTGACGGCTCGTCGCCCGTGCGATTTCACCGGGGATGCGGGATTCACAAGCGGGCGGGCTGATCGCCGAACGGCAGCAGTTCCGCTCCGCGGGGAGTCATGGTTCCAGGCGGCCGAGAGGTTCGCCCAGAGTGAGGCGAGTTCGGTGATCGCCGAGGAGCTGCGGGTCGGTGTCCGCTTGGTGCACCGGTGGCGGCAGGTGTGGGACGAGGGCGGCTCCCGCGCTCTGCGGTCGCAGGGGCCTGCGTCGCTGCCGAGCTGAGCGAGAGCTGTTCGCGCAGTTGGAGGCGGAGCTGGCCAAGAGGCTGGCCGCGCACGGCTGGGAGGACCAGCGGTGGACGCTGCTACGGGTCAGGACGGTGATCGGCCGGCGCTTCCATCTGACGTACACGATCCAGGGCGTGCGCAAGCTCCTGGTGCGTAATGGCTGGTCGTGCCAGGTCCCGGCTCGACGTGCGATCGAGCGGGACGACGAGGCGGTGGCCGGGTGGGTCAAGGAGGTGCCGGCCGTCAGCCACCCACTGGCGTGAACATGCCAGCCGGCCGGAGCATGCTGCAGCAGCCCGGCGGGCTCACCACGTGCGTCGTGGAGTCCTCGCCGTGGACCGATGAGGTCAGCCAGTCCTCGAAGTCCTGCACGGCGACTCTGCGGTAGGCGCGCCATACGGCCGTGCCTCCGCGTCCTGTCCAGTCGTAGGCCATGTCATGCAGCAACATCACAGGCCGCGCAGCGGCCTGGAGAGCGTCCTGGTAACCGCTCCTCCCAGGCCGGCCCCTGCTCGTAAAGCATCTGCGCGCCCGCCGTGGCGTCCGGGCCGGCAAGCAGTCGGTGGGCCAGGACGGCGGTCGTCTTGAAGCGGGCTGGGGAGTGCCAGCCCACCTCGTCCTCCAGGGCCTCGGCCGCCAGGAGCAGCTGCCGCGCCGCCGCGTCCGTCTCTGCCGGGGTCTGCCAGGCCGGGCCCGAGCGGATGTCCTCGGCCGCGATCAGCAGCTCCCGCTCGGGGCCGGTGCTGGCCCGGGCAGTGGTCAGCCGCCACAGTCCATCGCCGCCGCGTCCCAGGCCGGACTGCCGTTCCGGTCACCGCCGGTCCCACCGGCTCGTCTTGGGAAGCGAGAAGGCGTCAGAAGTGTTCGCCGCGGCGCGGGTGCACGTCGATTCCGATGCCGGGCACCCACAGCTCGCCGTTGTCGCCGGCACTGATGTCCCAGGCACTCACTTGTGGGCTGGCCGCTACGCGCGACGATGGTCTCGCAGAGGGGCCGCAGGGCCTCACGTCGTTCGATGAGGCTGCCTGTCTGGCGGTGGGTCAGGATCGTGAACTGCCGTTCCAGGTCGGCATCGTCTTGAGTGAGGAGGCTTTCCGCGGGATCCGCCGCATCGTGGCGGACCATCCCCGTGGTGTCGGTCATGACGGTCATCCTGGCAGCCGCCGCCGACACTGCCTTCGGCCCGGCACAGGCCCCAGCAGGCCGGAGACGACGAACCCAGGAGCGAAGCAGCACGCAAACGACTGGCTGAATTGCGCAGACGTCACCGGGCGAGGCCATAGATGTGGCTACCTGACCGTAGAACCGGGCCGGGGGCCCCAGGAGCTCGGCTTCGGGTCAGGAATGACCTGCTGGCGACGCCTCGTGGCCTGGAACGAGGCCGGCGTCTGGGACCAGCTGCACCAGCTCCTGCTGAACAAGCTGCGGTCGAAGAACCAGCCGGACTGGTCGCGGGCGGTGATCGACTCCTCCCACGTCCGGGCCGCCCGCAGGGGCCCAAAAGCGGGCCCAGCCCGGTCGACCGCGCACGGCCGGGCAGCAAACACCACATCATCACCGACGGCCAGGGCATCCCGCTCGCGGTGTCGCTGACCGGCGGCAACCGTAACGACGTCACGCAGCTGCTGCCCCTGCTGGACAAGATCCCGGCAGTAGCTGGGGGCGCCGGCTGGCCGCGCAGGCGGCCCAACACGCTCTTCGCGGACCGCGGCTACGACCACGACAAGTACCGTCGCTTCCTGCGGCAGCGCGGCATCCGGCCCGCGATCGCCGAACGGGGACAACCGCACAACAGCAGCCTGAGCACCTTCCGCTGGGTCGTCGAGCGGACGATCTTCTGGCTTCACGGCTTCCGCCGCCTGCGGATCCGGTGGGAACGACGCGACGACATTCATGAGGCCCTCCTCGGACTCGCTGTCTGCCTGATCACCCATCGACACGTCCGGAGGCTTTGTCAGGGCCACTAAAGGGCTGTCCCACAAAGATCTTGGCTCCGAGTGCACGAGCAGCCTGAAGAGCTAGCGAGGTGCTCAGCCGGTGGTTCGTGAGGTGTCCAGAGACCGGGCGAAGTCGGCGAGCGGGTGGAAGTGCCGCATGACAGAGCGTGCGCCTGGGCCGGAGCTCCGTGGAGGAGGCCCGCATCAGGCGCACGCTGTTCCGCGAAGGGGGTGGCAGTCTTCCGTCAAGGTGATCGACCGGGCAGTGCCGGGCCATCAGGCCTTCAGGTCGATCCCGCCCCCGTTCCGCACCGCCGTCGAAGACAGCCAGGCAGACCTGTCCGAGCTGGCCCCACCCGAGCCCTCCCCGCCATGTTCTCGGACCGCCTACGCAGCCGCCCGAACTGATCGACCGGGCGTCGGTGAACGTCTACCACCCACACGCCGTCGCCCCTCACGCCACAGGAAAAATGCGCTGATCAGGGCCTCCGGCAACAGCCTTCAAGAGCCGACAGACAGGGTGAAGCGCCGTGGGTTCGGGTCGTGGGCCGCGCCCGAGACGTCGGGGCGCCCGTCCGGGCGCACGTCATCGTAGGGGAAGGCGTAACCAATCGGGGTGTGTTCATGGACCAGGCGGGCCCAGTGGTTCGTGGAGGAGTCGCGGTAGTAGTCGGACGGCGTCGGGCCGTTCGGCTGATCGGGGTGGGTCAGGAGAGTGGAGCGGTTGAAGCCGGCCGCCAGCCGGGCCAGAAGTGCCTTCCGGTCGTCCGAGTCGGCGGGGTTGTTGGCGAAGGGGCCGTGATTGCAGGTGAAGACGTCCTTGGAGGTCGGCTTGGTGAAGGTGTGGCCCCCGGTGAAGGTCAGCACGTCGCCGTTGACCCGTCCGGTGCGTACGCCGCGCCCGCCCTGCAAGTCGATGCGCAGGTCGGCGGTGCGGTACTTCTGCCAGACGCGGTCGATGTAGCCGCTGAAGGCGTTGCGGAAGGGCATCTGGTCGGGTCGGTCGAAGTAGGGCGCCATGTGGTTCTGCGGGGAGATCACTCGCAGCACGGAGCCGTTGGAGCGGATGACCAGTTTGTCCCAGGGCTGCCCGTCACGTGCCGCCTGTGCGACCAGCCCGTCAGATATCCGCTGGAGCGCGCCGGACGGAAGCGGAGCGACGGTGTGCGTGGCGTTGCCCCTGAGGGTGAGGCCGATGGGCAGCGCTGTCACGAGGTCGACGTAGCTGATGTTGGCGTACAGCTGTGAGGGGTTGAACGTGAACTCGGCGAAGGACCACACGCGGTTGAAGTTGGGGTCCGCTGGCGTCGCGAAGGAGGGTTCCACCAGCGCGGGGCCGGGGTTCAGGAAGAAGTCCAGCTTGTCGTTGCGCACGAAGTAGACGCGGGCGCCGTACATCTGTGGCAGCGTCAGGACAACCGGCCCTGCGCCCGCCGCGCGCAGGGGGATGGCGCAGTCGACGGGCAGCGGCGTCAGCGGGCGGGAAGGGGATTCCGGGCGGTACACACCGCCGCCCGGACGCAGCAGCAGCCAGCGGCCGGTGCCCTGCTCCAGTCCGGTGACGTAAGCGTGGACGGTACCGGGCAGCGACCGGTTCTCCAGGGCAAGTTCACATGTTGCGGCTGCGGCCGCAGCGGAGGCGGAACTCACGGCGGCCGTGGCCGCGACGGCGGCGGTGCCTGCGAGGAACGCACGACGGGTGAAGCGGCCTGGCTCGAACTCGGGCATGGCGGACTCCTGCCGGTGTGGGGAGTGGAGTGGCGCACACTCTCCTGGCGTCTGCAGGGCCCGTCAATACATCGCGTTGAGAGCGCTCTCAGAACTGCGATGTCTTCACAAGTTGACGGCGGGATTCAGCAGGCTTGCGGTAGACGGCCGTAGCCTTCGCACCCGTGCGAGGCATGGAGCGGACCTTTGCCGGCGGGCCCTGCAGGCGTCCACGTCGACCTGCATGCCGGCAGGGAAGGTGGCGCCCTGGCCGCGGTTGAGGCCCTGCCAGGCGGTAGAGGCCGCCACGGTTCGATGACGTAGTACACGGCGATCTCCGGGGTGGGGGCGCAGAGACGCTTCGACATCCGTCTTTCCTGCTCTTTTTGCGGCAGCGTCAGTCCAACGGAAGAGACGCCCTTGCGCGTTGCTCAAACAGGTATAGGGCTGCCGATAACAATTCGGCCGCACGGCGAAGGAAGCGCTTGGATTACTTGTCAGTAGTTCTCTCAGATGCACCTCTGCGGAGCGCGAGGAGCGCTTGAGGAATCCCTGACAGACGTCGCGAAGTGGTCATTTGCTCCGCCTGCGATGCCGCAATCCTCGCCGCAGTCGCCTTCATGCGAAATTTCGGCAGCGCCAACCGCAGGTCGGGCCCCGTGTACGGCTGGCGGCCAGCGCTGCTGAACTCCGTCATGCGCATCGCGCTCGAGTGGGACGCCACCGGTAGGGCCCAGTCGTTGCACCCGGGCCTGCGCACAGGCGGAAACCATCCGCACCCCGCGCATGGGATCCATCCGCCGGACAGCCGCCGTCTGCTGAGCCGTGCCTTTCACCAGTTGCCGGAGCTCGCCCAGTGCCTGTTGTGGCACACAGTGGTGGAAGGCGAGGACATCAGTGGGCCTGCCGCCTTGGTGGGCCTTGACAGGGAGCGCGCTGACCACGAGCTCGACCGTGCGCTGACGCTCCTGCGCGTCCTGCGTTCAGGCCCACCTCACCCTTGCCACCGACGCACTCTGCCGCCGTTACAACCGGCTCATCAAGGCCGTCACCCGCACAAGCCACCTGGACCACCTCCCTGACCTGCGCCGCACAGCCGCCAGTGCTCCCACTGCCGGCATGCGCTGGACCAGCTGGACCACTCACCGCAACAACTGCCCCTGCTCCTCTCCGAAGCTGTATTGGACTGGCGGGCCGGCGACTACCTCGCTGCGCGGCGCAACCGCCCATCCGAAGTCCTGCGCCCCGCCGGGCGGCGGCACCCGTTCTCCGGCGGCCCGCGACGAAGAAGGGCGATACCCGGCTGTGGAGCCGTTCCATGGCGTGGGCGGCGGCCACAGTCATTCTGTTGGCCGCAGCAGGCATCACGATCGTGGCGCCCTCGACGAGCGGAACAGCGATACACGCGTGGAGTCGGACCACGATGGAGACTCACCCCTCAGCGCGCCGCCGCCGGGCACCCCGAGTGCCGTGCAGCGGAAGCAGCCGAAAACCCGCGTCGCCGGAGCTGACAGAGCGCCCCTCCATGCCACCGTCCAGCGACCCCATCCTCGGCGTTCACCCACCTCACGGTATGACCACCCCCTGAGGCAGATCGCGCCTCGGACGGATTCTCGCGCTGCGGGACAGCGCCGGGGCGTGTTCGCGTCCCGTCCCCGGGATGTCCGTGCGGTCAGGTGGGGCGTATGACGAACCGCTGGTCGGCCGCGTCGGTGCAGCGTTCCTCGGTGGCCTCGGCCCCCTCGGCGGTGTCGTCGCCGGCGATGCCGACGCACCTGCTGCTGTCCGACGGGCGGATCCGGTAGCTCTCGCTGCCGGAGGGGGTGCGTTCCAGCCGGAACAAGGTGGCCCGAGCGCAGTCGTTGCGGGGCTCCAGCATTCCCCGCACCGGGCCCGTGCCGATGACGGTGAGGCATCCCTTGCCCTGCTGCGGGTGGTGCCACTGGATGCGGTACAGGCCTTCGCCGGCGGGCTCCAGGTAGGTGCGCGGCACGGCGGCCCGGGAGCAGGCGAGCTGGACGGCGACGGCACTGGCATAGGCGCCGTCGCGGTCGCGTCCGTCGGTCAGGCACAGTTCGGTCGTACGGGCGGGTCGGATGGTGACCCAGCCGTCGACGGGGGCCTGCGTTCCCGGACCGGCGGAGCCGCCGGGGAGCAGCACCCAGGCGACTGCGGCGAGGAGCGCGGTCACGGCTCCGGCCGCCAGTGCGAGCGTACGGGCCCTGCGCCGGCGTGACCGTGCGACCCTGCCGGCACCGGCGACTGGCAGAACCCCGGCCGTCGTCTCATCGGCCTCGAGTCCGGGGCGCAGCGCCGTCACTTCAGCCGGGCCGGAAGCCGTATCCGGAGCCAGACCGGAAGACGTGCCCGAAGCCAGGTGGGAAGCTGGGCCGGGAGGCGGGGCGGTGGCGGTGGCGTCCGCCGCGATCCGCTCCCGGGCGTGCAGCCAGGCACCGAGCCGCCGGCCCTCCCCGCAGGCGCGGACGAACGCGGCCAGGACGTCGGCCCGCGGCAGGCTCGTGCGTCTGAGGATGTCGGCCAGCGTGCTGCGCGCCAGCACGTCACCGTTGCGGTGCGCCCGCCGCTCCAGTTCGCGATACGTCAGCCCCGAGCGCTCCTTGAGCCGCTGCAACGCCTTGACGAAGTCGGCGGCGTCCCGGGCCTCGTCGGGCGATGGCTCCCCCGGGTTCCCCATGAAGTCATCCTGCTGCGGTCGCAAGCCACGGGACAACGGTGGATTCGGCCATGCCCTGCTGTCCGAGACACAGCCGGACAGGGCTCTGACCAGCCCGGACATGTTGTCGCTGTCCGGGACGGCCCGCTGTTGTTGCTGCGGACTGCGGGCGGTCGCCAGTCTCTGGAACACCCGCCGGCCGATCCGCCGGCACCGGACGGTGACACCACGTCGAGGGGTTCCGCGGGCCATGCCCACCCGTCGATCACGCGGTGTCCGAGCCGAAGGAGTAGGACGACGTTGAAGTCATGCACACGGTGGCTGACCGCGTCGGCCGCGGCCCTCACGCTGGGCCTGGCCATGAGCGGTAGCGCCTCCGCCGAGGACCTCGTACTGAGCACCGGATACGCCGACGGCGGATTCGTCAGCAACGGGGACAAGGTCTGGGTTGAGCACTTCGAAAGCGGCTACAGCACCATGTTCTGGTCCACCGACTACGGACGGACGGGAAAGTGCACGGGCACCGCTCTCGACGTGCCGAAGTGGTGCGACTACGACATGCGCGAAACGGGTCGCATCACCATGAAACTGTGCTCGTACCCCGTGGGCGGGTGTACGGAGCCGAGGACCGTCCGCATCAGTGACTGATCCGCTCAAACCGGGAGGGACTCCTTGAAGGCGAACCGACACATGACGCACCGGCTCGTGGGGACGCTGGCCGCCGTCGGCCTGTCCCTGGCGGGAATCGTCGCCGCGGCACCCAGCGCCCACGCCGCCACCTGCTACGCCGATGGCTGTCACCACAAGAGCCCCACCACCACGGGCTGCAATGGCGACGCCATCACCGCCCGTTCGAAATCCGCCCCGGACGGCACGATTGTGGAACTGCGGTACAGCGCCACGTGCCGCGCGGCCTGGGGCCGCGTACGCAACTCCCGCGTGGGGGCCGAGGCGTTCGTGGAGAACACCCAGGGCCGGTACGACAGCCAGTTCGTCAGCACCGGCAGGGACGTCTTCACACTGATGGTCAACGACAGGGGCGTCCAGGCTCGCGCCTGCTACGCCCCGAACGGCGGCTCCGACTTCACCGCATGCACCGGCTGGTACTGACGGAGGCGCTCATGCGCGCCTGCCCGGGTCACGACGGCCGGCGCCAGCCGTCACCACTGCGGAGCCACCACACTAAGGGGAGGGAACAGTGAGGAAGACGATCAGGAAGTTCGCCCTCGCATCGATGACGACGGGCATGGCGGCAGCCGGCCTGCTGCTCGGGGCCGTCACACCGGCGCAGAGCGCCACGGCGCACGGCTCCGTGCCGGCGGCCCCGATCGCCGCGCGGAGCGGCCAGGCGCCGGGCGTCGCCGCACCCGCGGTCGGTCCGGACCCCGGGGGCGTCTACATGAGCGGCGGCTACTGCCACTTCGGCAACTGGGGAGGCAGCTTCTTCTGCCAGGGATCGGGTCTTCACTTCGTCGCCTGGAAGAAGCCGGACGGATACATCCAGGTGTTCGTCATCGGCACCAACCGGCACGTGTTCACGCGCTGGGCCTCCGCTTCGGGGACCAGCGGCTGGCTGGACATGGGCGGAGTGTGCAACCCCGACTACGGCATGGACGCCGCGAGCAGTGGGTGGTCGATCAGCGTCGCGTGCGTGGGCACGGACGGCAGCTGGTGGCACAACACCAGGGCCACGAGCGGCAGCTGGTCGGGCTGGAAGAAGGGCGGCGTCTGAGCCGGAAGTCCTCCGTGGCCGCGACACCGAGGCGGCCTCCCGCTCCCCGGCCCACCCCGGGCTCCGGGGGGCGGCTCTCCGCTCCGCCCTGCCGCGCCTGCGCCCGGCCCCTGCGCCCCGGCCCCTTTCGGCCCCTACACCCCCGCCCTCTGTTCCCCTGCCCTCCGCACGGTTCCTGCCGACAGGGCAGACTGACCGGCCGGGCATCGTGTCCGGGGCCCGCGATCGAGGGCGGGTGACATCGGCCGCAAGGCAACGGGAGGTCCCTGTGCCGCAGTCATTCGTGTCGATGGCCGCGCAGTCCAACTCGGCTGATCCATCGTGTGATTGCCTCGCGCACGTGTAGGGCAACGCAGCCGACTGGCCCGGGCGGCAGCGCCGGTATCCGTCGGACATGACGGATGCGGAGTGGGTGGCCATCCGGCCGCTGCTGCCGGTGCCGGTACAACTCTGCGGCTCGGCTGAGGGTCTGATGGGCGTAACGCCTTAACCTGGAGAAGGGCCCGGGATGTTCACTCTCCGCACCGACCGCAAGCGACGCCGCAGGCCGACGCCGAAGCGTGCCATGGGCGCGCCACTCGCGGTTGCCGCGGCGGTGGTCCTGGCCATCTTGGGAGCGGCGGGTCCCGCGGCGGCGGAGCCCGCCGGACCCGACTACGGGATCTCACTGGAGCAGCGCTACCTCACCAGTGACGTGGGCGGGACCGTCGCCGTGCGGCCCGAGGTCTTCACCAGCCGGCCGGACGGTTCGCGTGTCCATGTGCCGGAGGGTGCGCCTGTCGGGGCGGGCATGATGCTCGAGTATGACCTGCCCTTGAACATCTCACCCGTCGGCCTCGGCGAGCACGAGAGCTGCCGCGTGGTGAAGAGCACAAGTGATCCGGGACGTCAGCACATCAGATGCGACACCGTGGTCGCGCTGACGATCCGCGTCGACAAAGCCTTCATCGCCCACGAGGGCCGCATCGATTTCTTCCCCCGGCTGGCACCGGACGAGAAGACGAACCGGCGGGACGACTCGGCGGGCTTCCTCGTCACCGCCCCGGCGCCCCGGGAGGAGGGCGAGACGGAGGACAGTCGAGCGCGCCGGGAGACCGTCGGTGCCGCGCTGCTCGGCGTGGCCGGCGGTTTCGTTGTTCTCACGGTTCTCGCACTGTTTCTGACCCGCGCCCGTGCACGCCGGACGGTGTGGGCGTCGTGCACCGCGGCTGTCCTCTGCGCGGGGCTGGGCACCTGGAGCATGGTGCACGGCCCACTGCTCGGTGCGAAGACCGTCGTCCGGGGGTATCCGGCCGGCCCGCCCGTCCTCGAGACGCCCGAAGCGATCTGGGACACCTCCCGGATTCTGGAGGAGAAGCGGCCGGACTATGTCCCGGCCATCGCCACGGCGCCGGATCCGGGCCACGAGAGGGTGACGGAGGTGTCCGCCTTCTACTCGGCGGAGGCGGCGGGAGCCTCGTCTGACCTCTGGGTGACTCTGGACGGGGCTTACGGCCGGATCGAGGACCCGCGGCGGGCCCGGAACCACATGCTGGAGACGGCCGCCGGGGCGCCAGGGGCGAAGGTGGTGAAGGAGCCGCAGTTGATCGTCCTGCGGGACGGCAGCGATGAGAAGCACCCCGTGCTCTTCAAGTGCCAGGCGCTGTCCATCCGGGAACAGACCGTCGGCATGTGTGCCTGGGCCGACAGCGGTGTCCGGGCCCTGGTCACCTCCCACGATGACGACCTGCTCAGGGCGGCGGGCACCGCCAGTTCGCTGCGTGCTTATGTGCAGATGGGCGAGGGGTTCTGAGAAGTCGTATCTCAACCGATCTTGGAACGTGCAGATCGAACGGAGTTCCTGGTCGGGTGATCTTCAGCCGGTACGCGCATGAAGGCAGGGCCTCCTGGTAGCTCGGGGGTGCGACCCCATTCCGAGCGGTTCCCGGAGGCCCTGTTGTCGTTGTTGTACGCGCCGAGCCCGTTGACTTCAACTCGCCTGCAGTGTCGTGCGATTGCCTCGCGCACGTGTACGGCAATGCGGCCGATCACCCCGATCAGGTGCGGCGGTATCCGTCGGACATGACGGACGCGGAGTGGACGGCCATCCGGCCGTTGCTGCCGGTGCCGGCCTGGCTTCAGGGGCGTGGCGGACGGCCCGAGAGCTACTGTCACCGGCAGCCGCTGGACGCGATCCGTTACCTGGTCGCGGGCGGGATCTCGTGGCGGGCGATGCCTGCGGACTTCCCCGGCTGGGGCCGGGTTTACGCCTTCTTCCGCCGCTGGCGCGAGCACGGGATGGTTGCCGAATTCCACGACCGGCTGCGCAGGAAGGTCCGTGAGCGCGAGGGCCGCGAGGGCCGAGCCCACGGCCGGGATCGTCGACGCGCAGTCGATGCGGGCCGCCGCGGCGGTGCCGGCCGCCTCACGCGGCTACGACGGCGGGAGAAGGTACCGGTCCGCAAACGCCACATCGTGACCGACACTCACCGTCTGCTCCTGGTCGTCGCGGTCACCGCCGCGAACATCGGCGACCGGGACGCCGCGGCGGGCCTGCTGACCCGGGGCTGCGCCGCCTGCACCGCGACATCACCCTCGTCTGGGCCGACGGCGGCTACACCGGCGGCCTCGTCGGCTGGTGCCGGGACAAACTCGCCCTGACCTTGGAGATCGTCGGGCGCACCGACGACATGACAGGGGTCGCCACCCACCTGCACCGGCGCACCGGCGGCTACATGAAAGCACTGTCCTGCCTGATCTGCCAGGCCGCCCAGGAAGCCATCGAAACCGGCATCGAATCGATCACCAAGGAACTGCTGGACAACCAGCTGGTGGGGCACTTCGACGACGATCCGATTCTGCAGTTCTGACTCGTGTCCGGGCAGATCCCCTCGCTGTTCGGCGTCCTCGCCGGTTCCCTCGAACCTCCAGCCGAGTCGCTTCAGCGCGATTTCAGCGACTGCAGAAGCTTGATGTATATGCCGTTGAAACGAGCGCCCTTGTCCATATAGGCGGCCCCGACCGCCACACTGCCGCGGAGGAACCGGACGAGCACCCCCTGGTCCGGCTGATCCAGGTCTCCGCACACGATCTCCGTGGAGTCGGCCGTCCTCGGGTTGCCGGCGATCTGGATGCGCAGCCCGAACACTTCGGTGGCCATGCTGGGGAAGTATCCGATCCGGGAGGTCCTCGCCTCGTGCCCCAGAGAGGACACCAGGGATCTGCCCGCGAGATCGCCGGTGTCGATCGCGTTCTTCCAGAACTCCATACGCGTATGGCTGCCGGCCGTCCACGGGGCTGGGTAGCGAGCGATGTCCCCGGCCGCGAAGACGTCCGCGCAGTCCGGCACGCGCATGTATGCGTCGACCCGCACCCCGTCGGATAGATCCAGACCGTTCCCGTGCAGCCATTCGACGTTGGGAACACTTCCGATCGCTTCCACGTAAAGAGAGCGATCCGACGCCTCGGGGCCGCGGCCGCAGAGCAACTCCCGCGCGGAATCGCCTGTCACAAACCTGACACCATGCTGAATGATCCAGCGCCTGAGCGCATGTGAGACAGGCCCACCCAGAAGGCTCTCGAGCGGCCCGCTGCGAAACACTTCCAGCATGAGCACTTCACAGCCGTACTCCGTGTCCAGCGAAGCAAGTTCGCAAGCGACGAAGCCGGCAGCCACTATCGTGACCTTCTCGGCCTTCCGCAGTTCTTCGTGGACGTGTTGCGCATCGTCCAGATCGCGCAGGGTCCCATGCATGTGAGAACTGCACTGCCTGCCACTCTCGACCGAGGTGCGCGGGCGCACTCCCGTGGCAATCACCAGGCGGTCGTATGCGTAGTTCTCGCGATCTCGTCTCCGAAGATGACGATCCTTGCGTCAGCCTTGCTTTTGAGTATCGCGTTGGCCGCCCGCAGCCCAGCGATGCCGGAACCGACTATTCCGACGACCGGCTCGCCGTCAGTCATCCGCGGTCTCGCGGTTCAGGTGGATCGCCTGCAGAGGGCAGGAGTCGATCGCATCCTCGATGTCGTCGAGGTTTTCCTCGTCGAACGATTCCTGGTATTGCAGCTCCCCGTTGCCGTCGAGCTCGAAGTTGGTCGGAGCCGAGATGGCGCAGTGTCCATGGTTCTGGCACTTGATCGTGTCAACGAAAATCTTCATGATCCCTGCTCCTTCATCGCGCTCGCGATTTCGCTGGATCGTCTCGATTGATCACGAGCCTATGAGCCTGGGCGTGGCCGAGGAAGAAGCGACGGGTGGCCTGAATCGGCCGCGGCCTGTTCAGGCCTCGGCGTGTGCCGGCCAAGGATCATGCCGAGCCGGGTTGCCGCAACGGGGAGCCGGGTACCCGATGCCGGCTTTGGAGGGTGCCACGAGGTCACCGACCCGCCGAGGAACCGGTTCACCAGGTTCCGTCATGCTTGTGTCAGCTGTCGTAACCACCTAAGTTGGTTCCATGGTTGTCGTGTATTTCCCTGAGTTCCGTCTCGGCAAGGTGCTGGCGACTAACTTCACGGGGACCCTGTCGGAGCGGTACGGCGAGGCGGCGGAGCGTATTCCGGTGCCGTCCCGGCTCGTGGACTGGCTGGCGATCCATGGGCTCGAGGTCGATTCCTGCACCCCGTCCCAGCTCGACCACGCCCGAAAACTGCGGGAAGCGATTCACGCAGCCGCCACCGCCGTGGCGAAGCAGGACCCGCTGCCCCCCTCGGCCGTCCAGGTCATCAATGACTGCAGTGCTCACGGCCTGGCCTCGGCGGTCCTGACGGCCGAGGGCGGTAGGGAGTGGCGCCTGGGTTCCGCCTCTGTGGAGGACGCACTCAGCGTGATCGCCGCGGACGCGATCCGTCTCCTGGCGGGAGAACGAGAAGGAAAGATTTCCCTGTGCGCATCACCCACGTGCCGAGCCGCGTTCTTCGACACCAGCCGGGGCTCCACCCGCAAGTGGTGCGACATGAACACCTGCGGCAATCGTGAGAAGAAGGCGCGCTTCCTCGCCAACAAGCGCAAGAACTCCAGCCTTGCCGGCTGACCACCCTCCCTTATACGCCGCAGTCTCTGCGGCGCTGACGGTGCGATCGCCTTCGGCCGGGTCGCCGCCGCCCACCGACCGGCGGCACCGCCGACCGGATCGGAGTTCACCCAGGACGACCGGGACGAGTTGTACCGCCTCAACGGGGTCGAGCGCGTCCGCGACTATATGGCGACCCTGTACGGCGAGGTCGAGGACGAGCTGCCGACATTCGCCCCGGGGGCGCCCAGACGGCGGCCAATGTGCGCAGTTCGCGGCCGCTCGCCGAGGGCCTGCTGGATCGCAATGTGCGGCTGCGCACGCTGTATCTGGACAGCGCCCGTAACGACCCCGCCACTGTGGCCCACACCGATCGGCTGGCCGCGCTCGGCGGGCGGATACGTACCGTCCCCTCGTTGCCGAACCGCATGATCATCTGCGACCGGAGGATCGCCGTCGTCGCCGTCGACAGCGACGACACCGCCGCCGGCGCCGTGGTCCTGCGGACGGCAGGCGTGGTCTCATCGCTCTACGCCCTGTTCGAGAGCGTCTGGCAGTCCGCCCCGCCGATGGGCACGACGGCCTCACACTGCCTGATTCCGAAGCACCGGTGCGAACAAGCTGCCGATCACCTTCACCCGGCGGGCCTGAACTGAAACGACGGAGTTCCTGGTGGATGGGTACCCGATCGTGCTCACCAGGAGCTCCGCGTGCTTCCGGACCTTGCATCACGAGATGGAACCACCTCAGCCGGTTGCTTCATGAAGTGCAAGCATGGTAGAACCGCCATAGGTGGTTCTGTGTCGACTCGGAGATCTCATGACATCCACCAAGGCCAGCACAGGTGACCCGGCCGCCGGCCACGGTGATCCAGCGGGGGGAGCGGTCACCAACAGCCCTGCGAAGTCCTCCCGCACCACGCCTGGACCGGAGGTCGGTGACGATGGTGGATCTGACGGTACTGCCGAGCTACATCGCGGTGATCCTGCTCTTCCTGGGCCCGCCCGGGCCTGATATGGCCTACATGCTCGCCGTGGGCCTCGAAGGCGGCCGCCGGGCCGCGCTGAAGGCCATTCTCGGCATCGGAACGGGCATGAGCGTGTACGCCGCGGCCGCCGTCGCCGGAATCGGCAGGATCGCCGAATCACACCCGTTGATATTCGATACGGTGCGCATCCTGGGTGCCGTGTATCTGCTGTGGGTGGCCTACGGCACGCTGCGCAATGCGCGTCGTGCACTCCATGGGCACAGCGATATCGAGACGGGTCGATGGTATGTGCGGGGCATGCTCGTCAGCCTGACGAACCCGAAGATCATCCTGTTCTTCATCGCGATACTTCCTCAGTTCATAGGAAGCGCGGAGAACCCTGAGGTACAGATGGCGATACTCGGTGCCATCGACATTCTGATGGAGATCATTCTCTACGGAGGCATCGGAGTGCTGGCGGGATTCTTCCAGGCGCGCCTCGTCGGCGCGACAAAGGCGACGGCTGTCCTGAACTACATCGCGTGCGCCGTTTATGTGGTCCTCGCGGTGACGATCTGCGGCGAAATCGTGGTGACCCGTACGGTCGCGTAGCGGGGGCGGCGCGGTGACGGCTCATTGTGTCAGCCGCCGTGAGAGGCAGGCCGGCTGCCTTCAGGGATGTACGGCTTTCGACGCCGGGGGCGCCGCCGGCCGCCGCGCTGCCCGGCGCCGGCTGTGGGGCTGCCTTTCTCGGCAGGGGCCCGAGGGGGCTATGGGCAGCCCTGCGGTTGCGGTTATCTGTGATCGATGGCTGCGAGTGTGCCGAGGCGGGGTCACTGGACCGTAATGTGTCTCAGGATGAAGGGCAGGGCGGCCAGGTACCGGCAACTGCTTCCTCCTGGGGCTCAGCCGCGCAGGTGCTCTTCCGTGATCGCCAGTGCCGCCGCCATGATGCTCAACTGCGGGTTCACCTGGGGGCAGCTGGGAAGGACCGAGGCGTCCGCGATCAGCACTCCCCGTACCCCGCGGAGCTGGCCCACCGGGTCGGCCGGGAAGTGCTGGGAGCTCGCACCCGCCGCGACCGTGCCGGTGGGGTGGTAGGCCGAGAGGTGCAGCTGCCGGGCGCTCGTGCCGGCCAGTACGGCGTCCAGTTCGGCGAGGTCTCGCACGCGAGGGGCACGGGGTATTCCGGTGAGCACTTCCTCAGCGCCCGCAGCGAACAGCAGCTCGCCCATGGCGCGCACGGCCCGGATCAGCCGGCTCGCGTCGCGGCGGTCGACGTCGTAGCGCAGGAGCGTGCGGTCGCGGCCGAGGACACGGCCGGAGGGACGGTCGGCGATCATCGCGCCGAGCGTGGCGAGCCGGTCGGCACCCTCCAGCTCACGCCGCAGCTCGCCGCCCAGTCCGGGAAGGACGAAGGAGCCCATGCCGGGCGGGGTGGCGGTGGCCTCGATGAGGACTCCGTCGCTGTGGTGCTCTTCCACTCCGACGCTCTGCAGCACCCCTTCCCAGGCGGTGACCGGATCCGCGAAGCGGCCCGCGACGCTCGTCGCCGGGTGGACGCTGAGGTTGCGGCCGAGGCGCGGATGGCCACCGAGGCCGGAGCGCCGCAGCAGCGGCGGGGACTGCAGCGCGCCCGCCGCTACGACGACCAGAGGGGCGAGGATCTCGAAGCCGCCGTCGGACCGGCGTACGCGCACGCCTGAGGCACGCGGGCCTCCGGGCCGGTCCGAGTCGACAAGGACGCGTTCCACCCGCGCGCCGGTGACGATGCGGGCTCCCGCCGTGCAGGCGTCGGGCAGCACGGAGAGCTGCACGCTCTGCTTGGCCCCGGTGGGACAGCCCACCACACACTGGCAGGAGCCCTGGCAGCCGGGGGCGTTGCGCCGCAGGGGTGCAGCCTGCCATCCCAGTTCACGGGCACCGGCCAGCGCAACCCAGCCGTTGCCGCCGAGCACGTCCAAGGGCTGGGTGGCGACGCGCAGGGTGCGTTCCACCTCATCCAGATGCCGGTCGAAGCCGTCGGCGAGGGTGAAGCCGAAGCCCTTGCTCCACTGGGACAGGACGTGGACCGGAGTGCGGTAGGAGGTACCGGAGTTGACGACCGTGGTGCCGCCGACGGCTCGGCCCACCGGCAGCAGCAGGGGCGGTGTGCCCACCGCGACCGTGGCTCCGCCGTCCCGGTAGAGGTCGGTGAACCGCTCCAGGGGCGGGCGCCGACCGAACGACTCGGTCGAATGGTGCTGGCCCTCTTCCAGGACGACGACGTCCAGCCCGGCCCGTGCCAGGGTTCGCGCGGCCATCGCCCCGCCGGCGCCGGAGCCGATCACCACGGCGTCGGCGGTGGAGCGGGCGGGCCAGGCGTGGGCGGGAGTCAGGTCGAGCGGCGGATCCTTTCGCAGGAGTGTGTGTGGCGCCGAGCCGCCGTCCTGGAGCATCAGCTCCGTCCCGGCCGACAGGAGGACGGGGACTTTGATCAGGTCCAGGAGCGGGAGGAGTGCGGGCCGTGCGGCCAGTTCGCCCAGTACGGACTCGCGTTCGCCCGCAGTGAGCGCGGCCAGGGTGCGTCCGGTACGCGCCGTGGCGTAGGCGTCGATCCCGTGCGCCGCCGCGCGCAGGCCGACGCGGGCGGCGAGCGGCATCGTGGCGAGGAGCGCGTCCAGTCGGGCGGGAACGCGCCGGGGCCAGTCGGCGGTGTCGTCGTCGGCGAGGAGGGCGGCCACCAGGCCGTCGAGGCTCATCGGGTGCCCACCTCCGCGTGGGCCGTGCCGTCCAGCGTCCAGGCGGCCTCGGGGCGCCAGCCCCCGAAACACCACCGCTCGACAAGGACGTGGGCGTCGGCGCGTTCGCTGTTGCGGCACGTCGCATGCCCGCCGTCGGGGTCGGTGTAGTCCAGGACGAGGGAGCGGTCCGGAGGCTGGGTGACCTCCACCCGGATCCGGCGCAGACCGCAGCGGCCGATGACCGTCCATGTGGGGAGAGCGATGTCGGCCCGGAAGCGGCCCGCTCCCGCCCACCCGAGGGCCGACCGCTCGGGGCGGCGGGGCCAGGTGCGGCCGTGCCGGCGCAACCGCAGGAAGACCAGGGGCGGAAGCCTGCGCAGCCCCGGGCGCGTGGAGACGGCGGCGACGATCTCCAGGACGTCCCCGCCGCCCAGGTCGGCGTGCAGCCAGGCCCAGCGGCGGGCGTTGCCGTGGCCGTAGATCCGGGCCGACGCGCCGGGCGCGGCGGTGAGCTTGAGCGTGCTGCCGTCATGGGTGACGGTGCCGTCGTAGAAGGCCCGCGCGGCCGGGAGCATCTGGGCGGCGGGCAGCAGCGGCCGGCGCCAGGACCAGCGGGGGAAGGTGAACAGGGGCTGGTCCTCGGGACGTTCGGCGAGGTCCCAGCGCAGGGCTCCGTCCTCGGCCGAGCCGGTCAGGCGGCCGGGCCGGACCGTTGCCCCGCCCCCGCTGAAGCCGGACTCGCCGCGAGTCCACGGGGCGGGACCGAAGCGAGCGTGGCGCACGGGTCCGTCCTTGAGGAACACAGCGGCCCAGCCGTGTCCGTAAGGTTCGGATCCGTCGGCGGGGGCGATCAGTTCGTGGTGCAGCCACAGGCCGGTGCCGGTGGCCGGGTCGGTGACGGTGGTGTACCAGACCTCGGTACGGCCCGGCTCGCCGCGCCACCGTGGCGAAAGGTGGGCATCGGGGTTCTCCTGCCGCGGGAAACGGAAACTCGCGAGGAACGGCAGGAGTTGTGCAGGAAGCGAGAACCGCAGGGTGCCGGTGCCGATCCGCGCGCCGTCCTCCCAGAGGGTGTAGGGCAGCACGGTCATCGAGGCGACGGGCCTGCGCCAGGTGACGGCCTTCCAGCCGTCGAGAGTCAACCGGCGGCCGCCGGCGGTGAACGTGATGCGGTAGCGGATACGGCGTCGCGCCCACGGTGATATCTCCAACTCGCCTTCGGCGCGAGGATCGTCGGCCCACCCGGCGATCCGCATCCGGCCGGCGGCACGGGCCTCGGTCGTGCCGGACAGCCGCAGGAGGCGGTCGGCGGTGACCGTCAGATCGAGGCGGACGCGGCGCGTGCGCTCCTCTGCGTCGAGCTGCAGTGTGCCGAGCATCGTCTCGCGGAAGACGGTGCCACGAGCGGCCGCCGCGGGGGCGGTGTCCACGCTCATGCCAGGCTCTCCAGCATGATCCGCTCGGTCGCCGCCAGATACCCCTCGGCGGCCCGTCGGGCGCCCGCCTCGTCACCGTCCACCACCGCGTCGACCACCGGCTCGAGCCGCTCGCATGCCACCTGGGCATCCGTGAACGGCGCCCTGAGTGCGGCGCGTACCGGCAGGTAGGCGTTGAAGAGGGTGTTGGTCAGCAGGACATAGACGCGGTTGCCCGTGGCGCGGGCCAGGGCCCGGTGCACCTCGATGTCCGCGAGCTGCACGGCGTCGGCGTCCGGCGCGTCCCCCACGGCCGTCAGCAGCGTGCGCAGCTCGGTTCGTTGCCGGTCGGTCGCCCGGGCCGCGGCACGCTCGGCGATCAGCGCTCCGATACTGCACCGCACTTCGAAGATCTCACCGATCCAGTCGGGGCTGTGCCGTACGAGCATCGGCAGCAGGTCGGCTCCCCCGAGGCGGAGGTAGTCGCGCACGCGGGTGCCGACACCGTGCCGGGTCTCCAGCAAGCCGGCCTGCATGAGCCGTCCGAAGGCGTGCTTGAGGGTGGTGCGGGTGACGCTGTATCCGTCGGCGAGCGTGCGCTCGGGCGGCAGGTAAGCGCCGACCGGGTGGCGTCCGCTGAGGATGTCCTCACGCAGTCGGTTCTCCAGAACATCGACGATCGTTTCGCGGGGCAGTGCCTCCACGCCGTCCTCCCAGTGGCTCAGTGGATGAGCCACTCAACCAACAAGCGTGCGCGCAGTCAACGGGTCCGGCACGCCCAAGTCCCGTTCTCCGCCCAGTGATCCGCCACTCCCCCACCTCGCCACTGGCACGGCTGCTTGAGCATCACAGCCGCGGGCGGGGGGTGGCACTCGGCGCCGTCCGGTCTGACGCAGTGCGGTGTGGGCCCTCCAAACGATCAGTTCGACACAGTGAACCTGTCGTCGAAGCCGACGGAAGCGAGGATCGACGTCTGGGTTCCCGACGGCGGAGGTCCAGGATCCTGGGCGCCGCTGATCAGAGGGCGTGGGGCGGGGTTCGGCGGAGACGCCGTAGACATTGCCGCCGCCGGGCGCACGGAGTCCGCGCAGCACGTACTGCTTGGTGAGCAGGCCGACCGCTCGCGCGCCGGCAGCCGGCGCTACCTGAGGAATAGATGTAGATCATGGAACGTTGCCTGGCGCATGACGACCAAAAGTACCGACGGCGCGTCCGTCCCCTTGCTCGATGCCGCTCGTACGGCGGCGAAGCAAGCAGCGGTCGAAGCCGCAGCGACCGAGCGAGATCGGCGGATCACCGGCGTGAGTGCCGCCGCTGCTCGGGCTGCGGGCGCATTCGCCTTAGGCGTCCGCCGATCCGATGGAGGGATCGAGGCCGATCTCAGCACGAGGGTCCGGTTCCTGGCCGAGCTCGGACGGGGCTGCCCGTCGACGGCCTGGGTCGCGGCCACGAACCTCGAAGCGAAGCGGGTGTTGCAGATCGGTACGTCAGACGAAGCATACGCGGATGCGTTTCGCGATGTCGACAGCGTAGTGTGCTCGTCTGCTCGGCCGGGGACGGCCGTCCGTGAGCCCGGCGGGCTGCGCATCTGCGGCCGATGGTCGTACGCTTCGGGATGTGAACTCGCCGAATGGGCGATACTTTCCGTGCAACTGCCTGGGGAGGGTGACCGCCCGCCGCAGCCGGCTGCGGTGTTCGCCCGCACCCGGGACCTGACCATCGACCGAGACTGGCACATGGCGGGACTGTGCGGCACCGGAAGCCATACTCTCGTCGGCGACGACGTGTGGATCCCCGATTCTCATCGGCTCGACTTGCCCCGGATCGCCGCTGCGCTGTCCAACATCGCGATAGCGGTCGGGCTGTTCGCTCCCCTGTGGGGTTCCGCACGCGGCGCCCTCGACATCGTGGTCGATGTCCTTGCCAAGCGAACGTCACCGAACCCCGCCCACCCCACGCTGGCCGACTCTCCCGGTGCCCGGAGGAACCTCGCCGTCGCCGCGCACAAGATCGACACCGCTGAGCGGCGCATGCTCGGGATCGCCGCCGCAGTCGACGCCACGCAGCCCGGTGAGGTGCTTGCGGCCGAAGAGCGTGCGCGGCTCCGAATGGATCTGATCGCCGCTGTGCGGGAATGTCGTAGCGCACTGGAGGACTTGCTGGACCTGCACGGATCCACCGGTCTGGAAAGCTCCAACCCATTGCAGCGGTACTGGCGGGACTTCGCAGTGGGGTCGCGGCACGTCCAGTTCACCTCCCACGTCGTCGAAGAGGATTACGGCGTGCTTCTCCTCGGCATCAACGAAGCACCCTCCGCGATGCTCTGAGGACTTGCCGGACAGGAGGAGGCTTCTGGGAACGTCGAGAGCTATGTCTACCGGCGGCGTCCTTGGGCCTCTATTCCGGACTATGGAAGGAGTGTCCCAGCGGCCCCAGTAGGGAGCCGGACCATGCTCCCGGCGCCTCGGTATCCCTTGTCCGCCCAGCACGGGATGCCGGCTTCGGCGAGGGTGTCGATGACGCCGTGCTCAGGCACACACTTCCCCCAGCTCGCCCCCGACCGCGCCGCCCGCCAGGCCGTACGCTGACTCCATCAGCCAGCGTGACCTGGACGCATCACAGTCGTACTCATCGAATTTCACGTTGCTTTCGGGTCAGACTCCTTCCAGACGAGCACAGGCCCGACCGTGCTGGCGACGGTGACAGGCTGACAGCTCTGCAGGGGCGTCCTGCTCGCGTGCCTGCATGCGCAGCTCGAAGCAGACACCGTAGAGCCCCAGGGCCGACCGGCGCCCCGGAAGGGTGAGCCTCGGCGTTGTCACTTGCGGCTGGTAGAACTGCCGTGCAGATCAAGGGCGCTGGACGCGCCGGATACCTCGTACGGCGGGAGCAGGCAGGCACATGCGAACCAAGGACGAGCACCTCACCGAGCTCTACGGGCTCCCCGCCTTCACGTTCCCCGAGGAGCGGGACGCGGCCGGCGTCGTGCTGCCCGAGGCCGACGCCGTGGCCTGGCGGATCGGATACGACCGATGGACCACCGGCGAGCGGTGGAAGGACACCTTCGAGCGGCTGTGCGCGGCCGTGGACAGCGCGCGCATCCGCGCGCTGATCATCGGCATCTGGGGAGACCCGGAGGACACCGAACCCGACGAGGTCATGGAGGCGTTCCTGGGCGCGCGGGACCGGCTGACCGGGCTGCGATCCCTCTATTTCGGCGACATCACCGACGAGGAGTGCCGGATCGCCCGGATCGGCCAGACCGACGTCACGCCGCTGCTCGCGAGCTATCCGGCCCTGGAGGAGTTCTCGGTCCGGGCCGGCGAGTCCTACGACATGAAAGGGCTGCACCCGCTCAGGTTCCCCCGCATACGCCACGACGCGCTCCGCAGGCTCGTCGTCGAGAGCGCGGGGCTGCGCGGCCACGTCCTGCGCGGGGTGGGCGAGAGCGAGCTGCCCGCGCTGGAGCATCTCGAACTGTGGCTGGGGGCGCGCGAGGACGGAGGCGACGGCGAGATCGCCGACCTCGCGGGGATCCTGTCCGGAAACCGACTGCCGCGGCTGCGGAGCCTCGCCCTGCGTAACAGCGAGATGCAGGACGCGGTCGCGGCGGCCATGGGGGCCGCGCCCGTCGTCGCCAACCTCGACGTGCTCGACCTGTCGCTCGGCACACTGACCGATACCGGCGCCGAGGCGCTGCTCAGCGGGCAGCCGCTGACCCATCTCAGGAAACTCGACCTGCACCACAACTACCTGAGCGAGCCGATGAGACAGCGTGTCCGGGACGCGCTCGAACCGGCCGGCGTCGAAGTCGACCTCGACCCGTCCGACGCCGACGCGGACGAGGACGAGAACGGCATGCCGGTACCCAGCATCAGTGTGGGCCCGCTCACTTACTGACCATCCTGCCGGGCGCATTACTGGCCCGGATCCGTCCGGCGTCGCCCTGGCGTTCCGGCCAGTCCGGGCACGCCAGGAGACGGGCCGCCCCTACGGAGGCGTGCACCACACCAGGCCAGCAAGCCCGCGACCCCCAACAAGCCCCCCTCCGAGCGTCAACACGCACACGAGCGGACCCGTCGGCCTGAACGTGTTCGCAGGGAGGGCGGTGTGCCAGGACACGTACGCGAAGGAGCTGTGACCGCTGGTCAGGCCGGGCTGCGGCGATGACGGCAGGCGCTCCACGCTCAGACAATGGGTGGGGCCCCGTCTTGCGCTGCCTCCTCTTCGCAGCAGGTGCTGTCAGCGCGGGGTCCGTTCCTCCAGCGCCGTGAGCCAGGCCGGTGCCGGTCCCTCGCTCACGGGCTCGGTGCGCTGCCCGCCCCGGGCGAAGAAATCGGCGAGGGGCAGGATCGCGGCGCCGACCGTGACCGCGTCCGGCCCCAGTCTGCCGAGGTCGATGCAGACGCGTTCGGCGGGGTAGCCCAGGGCGTACGCGGCGGCGTACCGGCGTACGTCGGGCAGGAACCGGGTGCCGAGCTGCAGGCCTGCCCAGCCGCCGATGAGGATGCGTTCGGGCTGGAAGAAGTTGATCAGGTCGGACAGGCCGGCGCCCACGTACTCGGCGGACTCCTGCAGCACGGAGACTGCCACCGGGTCGGCGTCGGAGCCTTCGGGCGGGTAGGCCGCGGCGATCATCGCGGTCAGCGCGGTTTCTTCGTCCGTGCCCTTAGGCGGGCGTCCGCCGCCCTCGCGCCAGCGGTCGAGGAGCGCCTGCGCGCCCACGTACGCCTCCAGGCAGCCCCGGGCGCCGCAGCGGCAGCGGCGTCCCCTGACTTGGACGGTCACATGACCCCACTCCAGGGAGCGGCCGTGCTCCACCTCGGGTGTGACGAGGCAGGCGTTGACGCCGGAGCCGAAGAGGGCGACGACGGCGTTGTGGGCGCCGCGCCCGGCGCCGAACCACATCTCGGCCTGGCCGAGCGTGCGGGCGCCGTTGTCGATGAAGTACGGGACGGACTCGGGCAGGTCGCACGTCGAGCGCAGCAGTGATTCGAGCGCGACGGCGTCCCAGCCGATCGTGGGGCCGTGGACCACGGCCCCCTGGTCGGTGCGAGCCACTATGCCGGGCACGCCGATGCCCACGCCCAGCAGCCGTTCGAGGGCGAGGCCCGTCTGGGAGAGGACCTCGGCGACGCCGTCGCGGATGTGGCCGACGATGACCTCGACGTCGTAGCCGTGATGCTCCAAGGGACGTTCGGCGCGGGCGAGCTCGGTCAGGGTGAGGTCGAAGAGCTCGACGCGTACGCGGGTCTCGCCGACGTCGACGCCGATCATGTGGCCGCTGGCTGGGGCGACGCGCAGCAGGATGCGGGGGCGGCCGCCGTCGGACTCGACGCTGCCGGCCTCCTCGACCAGGCCGTCGGCGACCAGCTCGGCGACCACGTTGCTGATGGAGCCCGCGCTCAGTCCGGTGGCCGGGCCCAGCTCGAAGCGGCTCATGGGCCCGTCGAAGTACAGCCGTTGCAGTACGACGGTGCGGTTGCCCCGCCGCAGGTCACGCACCGTCCGCCCGCTCCGCCCCGCCATGTGGGTCTCCTTCCGGCCCTGAGTCGCTGTGCAAGATACCGATGCGCGATCCCTTGACGGGACTTTACCCCCCCGGCTTAAATCACGCCGTGAATTATCCCATGGGCGCGGTTCGCGGTGAACCCGATCCTGGGTCCGTCTTCCGGAAAGGGACGCCTGAGCCATGCGCAGAACCCGAGCCGCGGCCGCTGGTGCGGTCACCGTCTGTCTGCTGACCGCCGTGACCGCCTGCGGCGGCGGCTCGTCGACGGGGGGCGGCTCCAACGACTCGCCGAAGACGCTGACCTACTGGGCGTCCAACCAGGGCGCCAGCGTCGAGGTGGACAAGAAGGTCCTCCAGCCCGAACTCGACAAGTTCGAGAAGCAGACCGGCATCAAGGTCGAGCTCGAGGTCGTGCCGTGGTCGGACCTGCTGAACCGGATCCTCACCGCCGCCACCTCCGGCCAGGGCCCCGACGTCCTGAACATCGGCAACACCTGGAGCGCCTCCCTGCAGGCCACAGGCGCGCTGCTGCCCTGGGACGCGAAGAACTTCGCGAAGATCGGCGGCAAGGACCGCTTCGTCGACTCCGCGCTCGGCTCCACCGGCGCCCAAGGCCAGGACCCGGCCGCCGTACCGCTGTACTCCATGTCCTACGCCCTCTACTACAACAAGGAGATCTTCGCCGACGCCGGCATCTCCAAGCCGCCGGCGACGTGGGCCGAGCTGGTCGCCGACGGCAAGAAGATCCAGGCGAAGGGCAAGTCGGCGCTCGGCGCCGAGGGCTCGAACCCGTCGGAGAACGTCCACCACGTCTTCGTCTTCGCCCGGCAGCACGGCGCCGACTTCTTCACCGCCGACGGCAAGCCCGACTTCACCAGCGACAACGTGGTGGCGGCGGTCAAGCAGTACGTCGATCTGATGGCCAAGGACAAGGTCATCCCAACCGGCAACGCCGAGTACGCGCAGAACCAGTCGGTGAGCGACTTCGCCCAGGGCAAGACCGCCATGCTGCTGTGGCAGTCGGCGGCCGCCAACCTCACGTCCCAGGGCATGAGCGAGGACGAGTACGGCATCGCGCCCGTCCCGGTGCAGTCCGGCGCCCCCGGCGTCGGCGCCCAGGTCAACTCGATGGTCGCCGGCATCAACCTGGCCGTCTTCAAGAACACCGACAACCTCGAGGGCGCAACGAAGTTCGTGAAGTTCATGACCAGCGACGCCGAGCAGAAGATCCTCAACACGGCGTACAGCTCCATACCGCCGGTCAAGGCCGCCCAGGCGGACCCCGCCTTCAGCACCGGAGCCGACAAGGTGCTGAAGGACACCCTCGCCACCAGCGCGATCGCACTGCCGCAGGTCGCCGACGAATCCCAGTTCGAGACCGCGGTCGGTACCGCGGTCAAGGACCTGTTCGCCGACGCGGCCGCCGGACGTGCGATCACCGCCTCCTCGGTGAAGGCGGCGCTGGAGAAGGCCCAGCAGCAGATGCCGGCGAAGTGAGCACGATGACCACCACCGCACCCGCAGAGGCTGCCGTGCACAAGAACCCCTCCGGGGCGGCGCAGCACCCAGGTCCCCGCCGCCGCCCCGGAAGGATCCGCCGCATCGCACTGCCCTACCTGCTCCTGCTGCCCGCTCTGCTCCTCGAACTCCTGGTCCACCTGGTGCCGATGGTCATCGGCATCATGATGAGCTTCAAGGAGCTCACGCAGTTCTACATCCGTGACTGGGGCGCCGCGCCCTGGTCCGGCATCGCCAACTACAAGGTGTCGGTGGACTTCGACGCTCCCGTCGGCGAGGCCCTGCTGCACTCCTTCCTGGTGACCGTCGCCTTCACGCTGCTGTCGGTCGGCCTGTGCTGGCTGATCGGCACGGCAGCGGCGATCTACCTGCAGGACGCCTTCCGCGGCCGCGGCCTGCTGCGGACGCTGTTCCTCATCCCGTACGCGCTGCCCGTCTACGCGGCCGTCATCACCTGGGTGTTCATGTTCCAGCACGACAACGGCCTGGTGAACCACGTCCTGCACGACCAGCTCGCTCTCACCGACAAGCCGTCCTTCTGGCTCATCGGCGACAACAGCTTCTACGCGCTGCTCACCGTGTCCGTGTGGAAGGGCTGGCCCTTCGCCTTCCTCGTCATCATGGCCGGCCTGCAGAACATCCCCGGCGAGCTGTACGAGGCGGCCGCCCTCGACGGCGCCGGCATGTGGCAGCAGATCCGCCGCATCACTGTGCCGTCCCTGCGCCCGGTCAACCAGGTCCTGGTCCTGGTGCTGTTCCTGTGGACGTTCAACGACTTCAACACGCCGTACGTCCTGTTCGGCAGATCGGCCCCTGAGGCGGCGGACCTCATCTCCGTCCACGTCTACCAGGCGTCCTTCGTGACGTGGAACTTCGGCACCGGCTCGGCCATGTCCGTCCTGCTGCTGCTCTTCCTGCTCGTGGTGACGGGCGTCTACCTCCTGCTGACCTCGCGAGGAAGGAAGCCGGCCGATGTCTAGCACCACCTCTCGGGCGCCCCGGTCGCCCATGGCTCCGCCCCGGTCCTTCTTCTGGTCCCGGCGGATCTTCCTCACGCTGCTGACCGGCTTCGTGCTCCTGCCGGTGTACGTCATGGTCTCTAGCTCGCTGAAACCGCTCGCCGACGTCACGGGCGAGTTCCGCTGGCTGCCGAGCCGGCTGACCATCCGCCCGTACATCGACATCTGGTCGACGATCCCGCTCGCCCGGTACTTCGTGAACTCGCTGATCGTGGCGGGCGCGGCGACCGTCTGCTCGGTCGTCATCGCGGTGTTCGCGGCGTACGCCGTCAGCCGTTACGACGTGCGCGGCAAGCGGGTCTTCACGGTCACCGTGCTGTCCACGCAGATGTTCCCCGGCATCCTCTTCCTGCTCCCGCTGTTCCTGATCTACGTCAACATCGGCAACGCCACCGGAATCGCCCTGTTCGGCTCGCGCGGCGGCCTGATCCTGACGTATCTCACCTTCTCGCTGCCGTTCTCGATCTGGATGCTGATCGGGTACTTCGACTCCGTGCCGAAGGACCTGGACGAGGCCGCGATGGTGGACGGCTGCGGGCCCCTCGGCGCGCTCCTGCGGGTCGTCGTACCGGCCGCGATCCCCGGCATCGTCGCGGTCGCCGTCTACGCCTTCATGACCGCCTGGGGCGAGGTGCTGTTCGCGTCGGTGATGACCGACGACAACACCCGCACCCTCGCCGTCGGACTTCAGGGCTACTCAACCCTCTACAACGTGTACTGGAACCAGATCATGGCCGCCTCGCTCGTCGTCAGCGTGCCGGTGGTCGCCGGATTCCTTCTGCTGCAGCGTTATCTCGTCGCCGGGCTGACGGCGGGAGCCGTCAAGTGAGCGCCTCTGCGACCTCCGCCTCTGCGACCTTCGGCCCGTCTGTCTTCGAAGGGATCCCCGTGACCATCGACCTCGCCGCACTCCCCGACGACTTCCTGTGGGGCACGGCCACGTCGGCCTACCAGATCGAGGGAGCCGTCGCCGAGGACGGCCGCTCCCCCTCCATCTGGGACACCTTCTCCCACACCCCCGGCAAGACCGACAACGGCGACCACGCGGACGTCGCCTGCGACCACTACCACCGCTGGCGCGAGGACATCGGCCTGATGCGCCGCCTGGGCACCAACGCCTACCGGCTGTCCATGGCCTGGCCGCGTGTGCTGCCGGGCGGCGACGGCCCGGTCAACGCCAAAGGGCTCGGCTTCTACGACGCGCTGATCGACGCCCTGCTGGAGGCGGGCATCACGCCGTCCGTCACCCTCTACCACTGGGACCTGCCCCAGGTGCTCCAGGACCGGGGCGGCTGGCCCTCGCGGGACACCGCCCAGCACTTCGCGGCGTACGCGGCGGTCGTCGCCGAGCGCCTCGGCGACCGCGTCACCCACTGGACCACACTCAACGAACCGCTGTGCTCGGCCTGGATCGGCCACCTCGAAGGAAAGATGGCCCCGGGGATCACCGACCTCACGGCCGCAGTCCGCGCCTCCTACCACCTTCTCCTCGGCCACGGCCTGGCCGCACAGGCCGTCCGCGCCGCCGCCTCCGGTGCCCGGGTCGGCATCGTCAACAACCTCTCCACCATCCACGCCGCCACCGACCGGCCGGAAGACCACGAAGCCGCCCGCCGCATGGACGGCCACACCAACCGCTGGTGGCTCGACCCGGTCCACGGCCGCGGCTTCCCGACCGACATGCGCGAGGTCTACGGCGTCGAGCTGCCCGAACAGCCCGGCGACCTGGAGACCATCGCCCAGCCCCTGGACTGGCTGGGCCTCAACTACTACATGCCGATCCCCGTCGCCGACGACCCCACCGGACCGGCCCCACGGGCCCGTCAGGTTCCCCGCCACGGCGTGCCCCGCACCGGCATGGACTGGGAGATCGACGCCTCCGGCATCGAGACCCTCCTGCTCCGCCTGACCCACGACTACGGCGCCCGCCGGCTGTACGTCACGGAGAACGGCTCCGCCCACCCCGACGTCGTACGCCCCGACGGCACCATCGACGACCCCGAACGCCAGGACTACCTGATCAGCCACCTGGCCGCCTGCGCTTCCGCCGCCCGCAAGGGTGCCCCCCTGGCCGGCTACTTCGCCTGGTCCCTGCTCGACAACTTCGAATGGGCCTACGGCTACGACAAGCGCTTCGGGCTGGTCCACGTCGACCACCGGACACAGAAGCGCACCATCAAGGGCAGCGGCCACCGGTACGCCGACATCATCCGCGCACACGGCAAGGCGGCGCAACGCAGCCTGAGCCAAGAGACGGTCGACTCCGCCGGGTACCAGGGTCAGGGACGGGGCGAGCGCGCCGACGGTCATGCGGCGCCGACTGGGTGAGCTTCTCGTCCAGCCTGCGCGCTCCCCCGCCCGTTCCTCCTCGGGAGGAAAGCAAGCGGGTGCCGGTAGGGACCAGGCGGTGCGTCGGCCGCGTCCGCACCCGTGTGCTCGGCTCGAGCCCTGTCAGACGGTGCTGTCGGGCAGGGGCGACCTGCATCCGGAGACCGCGATGCAGGAAATCCGCTGCACTTCAGGGCCGGAAGTCGGTCTGCGAGGTCACGGTCACAATGCCCGAGGCTGCCGTCGGCGATGTGCCCGGCGACCTGACGGCGCCGCCGGGTCACGGGTTCCGGCTCGTACGGCAGTGGCGGCGCCCACCGCCACCGTGCCGCCGGCCGAACTGCTCGGGCTGCGCGACCCGATGCGATGCCGGACGCAGGACCGGGCGCCCTCACGGCCCGGCCCACGGGTTGCGCGCCGGCTCCGGCGGCGACTTCGTCGCGGTAGCCGCAGGGCGTCCGGCCCGGTCGGCAGGTCGCGCCACGTCCTGCGACAGGTGGTGGCGCGTCCCGCCCGGGGCCGCGGTAGCGGGCCGTCAGGGATACGACACCACCGTGGACGGCGTCGTCGACGTGCCCTGCGTCGGCGACCCGGAGTCGTTGATCACGTGCTCGTACTGGCCGTTGCCGCCGAGCGAGACGACCAGCAGGCCATGGAAGCGCACCCCCGGCCGGACGGGGGCGGCGAATCCATGGTGCTGCACGATCGTGGGGTCGACGTTGTAGAAGCAGTAGCTGCCCAGCCCCCAGCCCTCGTGCGAGGTCACGCCGTCGCCGACCTTGTAGGCGGGGTAGCCCTTGACCGAACCGTTCTGGACGGCGGCCTGGTTCGGGGCGTCGTACGCCTTCTCGTTCTGGAAGAAGATCGTGCGGCCGCGCTCGCCGTACCACTGCACGTCGTACTTGTTGAAGTGCTCCACGAACAGGCCGGTTGCCAGGACGTCGTGACCGTTGACGACGACGCCGTGGTCGGCGCGATTGGTCTCCCAGCCGACTCCCTCACCGTGGTCGGCCCGCCAGACCCATGTGTGGTCGACGATCGTGTGCCCACTGTTGATCACCATGCTCGTGGTGGCCTTGCCGGGGCCGGCGCCGCCGATCCGGATGAACACGTCCTGCACCGTGGTGGGGTTGGCGCAGTGGTCCCGGAACGCCCCCTGCGGGCCGACTTCCAGCAGGGTCGGGGAGTTGACCGGGCCGGCGTCGATCATGAACCCGGCCAGCCGTACGCCGTCGACGTCGGCCACCTTCATGGCCGTGACGCCGTTGTCCGGAACGAGCGTGGCGTAACCCAGGCCCAGAACGACCGTGTTCGGCCGGTTCACCTCGACTGGCCGATCCAGGTGGTAGATCCCCGGCGTCAGCAGCAGGTGCAGCCCCTGGGCGAGCGCCTGGTTGAGCGTGGCCGCCAAGACGCCGGGCCGGGCGACGTAGAACCGCGTGAGCGGCAGCGAGGTGCCGCGCGGCGTGCCACTGCCCCAGGTGACACCACGGGCGTTGGTCCGCTTCTCCGGCAGGAAGACCCGGTAGTCGTCGCCCTGGAGGTACAGGAAGGGCTTCTCGCGGGACACGGGGGTCGTGTCGAGCGTGGTGTACGGCGGGTAGGGGAAGCTCTGGGCGGGGGCGCCCTCGACGCCGGAGAACACCATGTTCCAGACGGCGTTGCGCCAGCCGCCGATCGCACTGTCGCGGGTGTACCACTGTTGCTGCGAGTACGGCCCGACCTGGCCGTCGATGCGGCTGTCGGCGATATAGCCGCCACTCGCCCAGCCGTAGCCCGAGGGCGCGAGGTTGAGGTCGCCGCGCACGTGCATGCGCCGGAACGGCGCCGCCTGCGAGACCGCCCACCGGTTGGTCCCGTTCGCCGGGACCAGAGCCAGGTTCTCCGCCGAACGCCAGAAATTCTGCGTCGCGTTGCCGTTGAACCAGCCGGCGTCGACCGTCACATCGCCGTAGATGGTGGTGTCGTCGGGAGAGAGCCCCAGGCCCGCGATGGAGGTGTAGAAGCCTATCTGCGCATTGAGGCCGTGATACGTGCCCGGCTTGAACAGCAGCGCGAAGCGGCCGGTGCCGAACTGTGCCGACTCCTGCTGCCGGAACACCTCATCCAGCCTGGCCTGAATGTTCGGCGTCGACGGATCGAAGACGAGGACGTTCGGGCCGAGGTCACCGCCGCCGGGCAGCCGGCGCGGCCCTTTCCCGACCGACGAAGCGGCGGACGCGGGGGCGGACAGGCCCGGCACGACGGTTGAGGCCGAGGCAGCCGCGGCGGCCAGGACGGCTCGCCGGCCGATGGAGGGCAGGGGCATGGGCGGCTCTCCTGTTCAAGGAGGGAACGGGGTCAGCCGGTGAGCGCAGTCCCGTCTCGACTCACGGCTTAATTTAGGTCATGAGTTAATCCTCGCGTGATGTGCTCGTCAAGGGGTGCGGCAACGCTCGTGACATCCGGTCCACCTGCTGACGCGCCCGTTCGGACAGTGGAAGCTCACCCATGCCTGCTTCTGTGCGGGCGCCCTGGTGAACCACGACTGCCCCGAGGAGTGACGCAAGGGGTGACATCGCCTCCGCTGTCGTGGAGATCGAGTCCGGGGCGGGCCGGCCGGCTGTGACCACAGCATGATGCTGCCGACGGGGTTCGCGGATGGTCGAGATCTACAGGTCGAACTCGAGGTGCTCGATGTCCGTGAACCGGACTTCCTCCAGCTGGCCGGCGCGGCGGCCGCCGTCCTGGAAGTACACCTCCTTGAGCGCCTCGGCCGCGAGCTCTTGGAGACGCTGCTCGGTGGCGCCCTGCTCCTGGGCCTCGAAGAGGCGCGCCGCGTACTGCGGTGGCAGCGCGACGGTCAGGTGCCGGATGCGGTCCTGGTCCGTCGACCCGATCGGCGCGGTGTAGCCGAGCCGGGCGCGGGTGTCGATGACGATGCCGCCGGTCGTCGCCGCCCGCTCCTTGGCCCTGGCGCGGATCTGCGGCTGCCAGCGGGCCTTCACCTCGCGCTCCAGGCGCGCGGCGAGGTCCGGGCGCGGCTTCTTGATCTGGTCCTTCACATACCGTTCGACGGTGCGCTGGGAGATCCGCAGCATCTGGGCGACCGCCTTGGTGCCCTTGAGCTGCTTGACCAGGTAGCGCATCTGCGCTGGCGCGCTCTTGGGTGCCGGGCGGGTGAACGCCCGCTGCACCGCCTGGTCCAGGCCGTCTCCGAACAGGGTCATCGCCTGCTACTCCCCGCTGTCCTTGTCCGTGACCTGCCCGTCCTTGATGTACCGGGCCAGGTTGAGCTCCGGGGCGTCGAACCGCTCACGGACCTCCTCGCCCCACAGGACGCTCTGGGTGCCCTCGTGCTTGACCAGGCCGGGGTTGATGCCCAGCTTGAAGCCGCCCGGCAGCGGCTTGCCGTCCCGGTAGGGCAGGAAGTCCAGCGGGCTGGCGCCGCCTGCCGCGTAGACCACGCAGTCGGACAGGACCGCGACCGGGTACTGGCCGGTGAACGCCGCGTGCTTGACGATTTTGCGGTGCAGGTTGATCCGGGTGCGGGAGATGACCGCCGCGCGGATGTCCGGCCGCCATGTCGGACGGGACAGCGCCCGCCACGGCTGCCCGGGCTTCCAGCCTTCCCCGCGCGGGCGCTCGCGCAGCTTGCCCAGACCTCCCTTGACGGTCGCCTTGATGGCCGAGACGACGATCGCCAGCTCCGGGTCTCGGTCGCGGTAGCCGTCCATCGCGGCCAGGAAGTCGGCCGGCTCCATGTCCGCGTGCACGCCGAGGTCGGCCATCGTGGCGAGGTAGGCGTCGCGCAGCCGCTGGTACCAGCCGTCGAGGTAGCGGCCGTTGTCATAGCGGACGTAGGCCTCGATCGGGCTGACGTCGTAGCCGAGCTCCACCGCGTACGCCACAGTGGGCGTCGCGTACCAGGCCGGGCCCTCCGGGCGGTCGCCCTTCGGCGTGAACGGGCTCGGCAGCAGACTCGCGTCCAACTCGGCCCACTTGTCCTTGCCGACCTTCACCCGCGACAGATCGACGTGGGAGAGGTCGACCAGCCAGGAGCCGGGCAGCTTCGCGTCGAACGCCGGCGCCTTGACGGGCGTCGGTGCGCCGAGGCCGACGGTCAGGCCGTTGGCTCCGGCGGCGAAGGCCATGTTGACGTCGATGCCGACCAGGTGCCGCAGGGTGCACTCGGCATCGGTCATCGGCCGCGCCCAGTCGTAGGCCTCCTCGAACAGCTTCTCGCCGGGGCCGCGGACGTGGAAGCGCGGCAGGTCCGCCAGGAGCGGGTGCCCGTCGGGGGCCTCGCACGGCGCGCAGTCCACCGGGTCCTTGCCCAGGCTGCCGGGGTTGCGCTCGGAGTGCCGGCGGCCGTCGGCGTCCGGCTCGGATGCGCGGGTCGGCGGGTGCAGCGCGGTCATCAGCTCCAGACCGGTCACCGCGGTCGAACCGCGCGGCGTCATCACGCGGGAGGCGTACACGCCCAGCACCCGGGCGAGTTCTGACGGCGGGAGCTGTGCGGCCTCGCCCCAGTGGCGGGAGTCCAGCGCGTTCCACGACGGGATGCACAGCTGCACGCACTGGCGGTCCGAGCCGGTGGCGGGGCGGTAGATCCGCGTCCACGGACCGAACCCGCGCTTGGTCAACTTCCAGTCGGCACGCGCCAGCTGCTTGACGACCTTGTGGCCTTCCGGGATCCGCCCGGCGAGCCGCTCCTCATCGGTGAGGGCGGCGGGGAGGCCGTAGCGCTTCAACGCGGCCTCGGTGAGGACGAGCAGCGGGTCGGCGTCCTTGCCGGGGCCGGACAGCTTCGGCGCCCCGAGCTTCGCCTCCTTCAGCGTCCACTCCACCAGAGCGGGCAGGGACTTGGCGGGCACCTCCAGGACCAGGCCGCCGGTGCAGTAGGCGACGACCTGGCCGTCGTCGTCGATGTCGACGACCGCCAGCGGACCATTTTCGAACCGCAGGTCCGTGCCGCCCGCCGGGGTACCGGCCGGGGTGTTCGCCGGGGCGGCCTTTTTCGCAGCCGGGCGGCGCGACGCGGACGTCGGCGACTTGGTGGCGCGCGTCGGACGGGGCGCGGCAGCCGGAGGCACGGCGTCGGCGGCGGGGCGGGTCGGGGTGTTCCGTTCGATCGTCGCGGCCGCAGCCTCGGGCGCCGCGTCTGTGGGCATAGGCCGCGCCTGCGCAGCCGGGGCGGGAGCGCTCGAGAAGGACTCCGGAACGGGCATGCCCTCCACGGGCACCGTGGCGTTGGGATCGGCGGGGTAGAGCTCCGCGAGCTTGCCGAGCAGTCGCGCGTATGCCTCGCGCTCCGGCGGCCGCGGCTCGGTCTTACCGGCCTCCCAGCCGCTGACGGTCGCACGCCGAACGTCCAGGGCCGAGGCCACTTCGTCCAGCGTCAGACCGTGCGCTTGGCGCAGCCGCTTGCGCTCCGGAGGCGGCGGCAGCGCAGACCGGGACGCAACCAGCGCGTCAATCCGATCGAACAACTCGGACATGGAACACCTCCGGAGCCACAGTCTAGCCCAAGAACCGTACGGATAGCATACGTTTACCGTACGGATAGCGTACGAAGTGCGTTACCACAAGGCGTCGGACCGTGGCGGCTGCGCTGTGCCCGCCTGCGTGCTGCGACCTCGCGGAGCCGTCCGGCATCGAGCGGAACGCGGCCGACTCCGCCGCCGATCGGGACGTACGGCACATACGCGACGGTCGTGTGATCCTCATAGCCCCTGGCTTCGGGCCGCACCGACGAAGCGGCGGCCAAACGGCGCGGCGTCTGACTGCGCGCACCCACCGGCGGCGAGTGGCCGAGCTGATGGCCGACTCCCGCTCCCAGGCCGGCCTGCGGCAGGCGAGCCGGGGCCACCCCGCTGAACCACGGTGATCGCGGCCTTCAGCGGCCCGGTCGGACGCTTGCCGGACCGGAGCATGCCGTCGCCGGCGCACCTCCCCGCTCCGTGGGGGCAGCGTCCCATTCGGCCATTTCCGAGTGCGCCGGTGGACACGAGCCAAGTCTGAATGGAACGCTCCCTCCAGAGCGCCGAGCGATACCCGGAAGGCGCGCCTCCGGCCGTTGCCCGGATACCCGGAAAGCGTCTCCGGCCGCCCTGATGCCGCTCCCCGCGCGAACCGCGCATCGCTCAACGGCACGAAGTGCTCCACGAAGTCCTCGCAGAAGCCGAGTCCGGGCATGCCCGGACGCCTTGCCGAGAGGGGTTCCAGATGAAACGCACGGTCGTCACGGCCGCCACCGCCTCCGTCCTCCTCGCCACCGCCGTACTCCCCGTTGCCCATGCCGCCGCTCCCGTGGACTCCGGTCCTGCGGAGTTCACCGTGGACACCACCTCCGACGCGGTGGACGCCGACGGCGCGGACGGTCGGTGTCTCACCGCCTCGGGCCGGTGCAGCCTGCGTGCCGCGGTGATGGCCGCCAACGCCCGGCCGGGCAGCACGATCACGCTGCCTCCCGGCCACTACCGGCTGACGATCCCGCCCGACCCGCGGCTGATCATCGGCGACAACCCCGACCCCACCACGGGCGACCTCAACGTCGCCGCCCCTGTCACGATCAAGGGCAGCGGCGCACGGACCACCGTCATCGACGCCAACCGCCTGGACCGGGCCTTCCGCATGCAGGCGGACTCCCGGCTGTCCGATCTGACGATCACCGGAGGAGTGACCAGGCAACGCGAACTCCCCATCACCGACACCGGTGGCGGCGCGATCGCCAACGGACATCACATGACACTGCGACGGGTCACCGTGACCGGCAACTCCGCGGGCTACGGCGGCGGCGTCTTCAACGTCCCGAACTCCCACCTCGATCTGATCGACAGCACCGTCAGCGGGAACACCGCAGGAGAGGCCGGCGGCATCAGATTCGATGACACCGGCACCGTGACCAACTCCACGATCGCGGACAACCGGGTGACGAACCCCGGCAACCGCCCCGGCAGCCTCGCAGGATACGGCGGAGGCATCGACATCCGGGGAACCGGAGCGGTGGAGATCCTCAACTCCACGATCACCGGCAACCGTTCGAGCGACGGCGGGGGCGGGATCAACATCGCCCCCGCCTACCTCGACAGCCTGCCCGCGCCGATCCCCGACATCGTCGATCTCCCCCTGGGACGCCTGACGCTGCGCAACTCCGTCATCGCGAACAACACGGTCGACGGGGCGCCCGCCGACTGCAAGAAGGCGTTCGCGACCATCGCGTCACAAGGCCACAACCTCGACGGCGACGGCAGCTGCCGACTGACCGCAGCGGGCGATCTACCCAGCCGCACGCCCCTGATCGGACCGCTGACGGACAACGGCGGCCCCACCGACACCGTCGCTCTGCTCCCCGGCAGCCCCGCCCTGGACGCGGCCGACGGCTGCACCGACACCGATCAGCGAGGCGTCACTCGCCCCCAGGGCGCAGCCTGTGACATCGGCGCCTACGAGGCCGTCTCATGATCGCGCGCCACACCTCCCGCTGACGCAGACGCTCGAGGCGGCCGGGGCGGACCGGAGCCACCGCCGCGTCCGCAGCCGACCGCCACTGCCCGTTGCGCTCCCGTTCCCCGAGGAGCGGTGCGAGGACCTCACGGAGCGGGCATGGCCGTGACGCCGCCAAAGCCGTCCTCCCCAGGGACGCCCCGCACGGCAACGCCGTGGTGGGCGGCCAACGCCAGCAGTGCCACACGCACCGGTTCGGTCTCCAGGACCGCATCCGGCTCGAACCAACGGGCCACCGCGGTTCCGGTCGCCATCCTCAGGGTGAAGCGCGCCAGCTCGTCCGCCACCTGGGGGCGGTCATGCAGGGCGAAGACGCAACTGACGCAATCCCGGGCCCAGGCCACCAGGGCGTCGCGGTAGTGACGCACCTCGGCCAGGGCGGCCGCGCTGGCCTCCTTCTGCACCGCGCCCAGCCCCAACAGCAGCCTCACACCCCGCGGGTGGCGCCGCAAGGCGCCCGCCAAGTCGGTGAGGAAGGTGTCCAGACGCTGCGCCACGTCGGCGCCCGGCACCTCGGCCGGGGGCAAGGCGGCCAGCAGCGCGGTCCTCGCGCGCTCCAGCACCGCGACGTAGATCCCGTCCTTGCTTCCGAAGTGCCAGTAGATCGAACTCACCGGCAGACCGCATGCGGTGGAGATCATCGAGATGGACGTGGCGGCGTAGCCGTGACGCGACATCAGCTCACCGGCGGTGTCCAATATCGCGTCACGGGACCGTGCGCCGCGGCCCAGGGCCGATGCCTGCGTCATAGGGGCGACTCTAATGCCGTGACCGCATACGTTCACCGCCTTGACGAACCGTGGCGCCAGGAGTTGAGCTTCTACAGTGAGGCGCACAGCTCAGCGGCAAGTACAGCCTGGACGACGTGACCGCGACGGGCGCGGGCACCGGCGACGGCATCCGCAGGGGCCTCAGCCTCGCCCTGGGCACGCTCACCGAACGCAACCTGACCGTGACCGGAGCCGGGGTCGCCCCGGAGGTCACCGCCGAGCCGGGCCGCACCCCCGCCCAGGTCGCGCCGGCCTGGACACTGCGCAACCCGGGCCTGACGACCACGCTGATCGGGGCCCGCACTCCCGCCCAGCCGGAGGAAACCCTGGGCGCCCTGCAGATCGAGTTCACTCCCGCCCAGCCGACCCGCCCGGACACGGCGAGCGCGATCGAGCTCGGCCAGCCGCACGACCTGCGCGCGAGCGACCACATCCGCCGGGTGACCACCGGCGGCCTGCGGATCGAAACCCGCGGCTGACGGCCGGCCGTCAGCCGCGGGAGCCGCCGAGGTCTGCTCGCCGTCCGAACGAACGACGGGGCGAGGGCAGGGACACCGCTGCCCCCGGGCCGGGGTCAGTGGTGATGCTTGTCCACTGCCCGGAAACTGCCGACAAGCGCGAACGGCACCACGGCCCCATCGAAAACCACCGTCCCGGGGATTGCGTTGCTGGAATCTCCGCGCCCGATAGTCGCAATCGCAGCACCGTTGTCGCACGTAATCCCGGCGAAGAATTCCACCCTAGTGTCAGTTTCATTCCGGACGTTGAAACTGGTCGCCGGACTACTGATCACAGCGATGCACTCACCCCCCTCGACCGAATACGTCCGCTCGTTGACATAAACCCGTCCGCGATCGTCCGAACGGTCGCCGTACCTCGCCTGCCCGCTCCCTCCCGTCTGCCCGTTCCCGCCCGTCTGGCCGTAGCCGCCCGTCTGGCCGCTTCCTCCCACGTCCGCTCCTCGAGGCAAGGAGGCGGCAGCCTCCTGCACCGACGGGGCGGACGTGGAATTCGAAGCCGACGCATAGTCCACGGTGGTCACCGCCACCACCGTGACACCCACCGACAAAGCGATCCCGACCACGGTACGCGTCCGCATTCCGAATCTCCCTCTCGCAGGCATTTCACTCCTCCATCTCCCAGGGATGCCAGCCGACCCGGCCGCCTACGAACGAACCTGGCTCACACCGAAATCTGCCGCCACTTCAGAGATCCACCAGCGACACCGAAAAGGGGCCGATCGGGCGCTCAAAAGTCCCGAGCGGGGCAGGTGACGAATCGTCACAAAGCGAGAAGGGAAGCGACTTGGCTCAAGGCTGGGCCATAAGGGGGACATCACTGACACCCCGTCACGCTTGTGCGCGCGTGTCGGGCATTGACAACACCCCGCACGACGACAAGGACGCCACCCTCGGACACCGGGACCCGACCTGGTCAGCGCCTCACAACAGCAAGCCTAGCGGGCGCACACACCCGCCAGGGGACAGACCTGCCCAAACCCGCCGCACACCGACCGCAGGGTGGCGGGTGTCAGCGGCGGTGGCCGCCCCAGGTCTCCTGGTCGACGAAGCGACGGCGGTCGGTGCGCAGGGTGGCGGTGTCGCGGTCGTTGTTCCACACGCAGTGGCGGCGGTTTTGGTAGAGGTCGTCGGTGCGGGTGTCGCGGCCGATGCCGGTGTGGATGCGGACGGTGGCGCGGCTGGCCAGGCGGTAGTGCTCGAAGGTGTAGGTGTGGCCTTGATCGTCCACCCACTCCTTGTTCAGCGAGCGGTTGGAGCGGTCGTCGCGTCCCGGGGAGTCGTCCTGGACGGCCGAGATCTCCGCCTTCGGACGCTCGGTTCGGACGACTGGGCCAGGACGCGGACGCCACGGGGGCTGTAAGCGCAGGTGTTGACCTTGTTACCGTCCTCGTCCGCTGGGGCTACCACACGTGCATCGGTGAGGTTGCGGCGTACGACAACCGGACCACGGTCGTCTGATGGTGGGGGTGGCGCCTTCTTCTGACAGGCGCCACCCTCCCCTACACTTGCCTTTTTGCCGCTGCTCGCGTGGCGATGACTGCCCCGCCCCAGAAGAGGACGGTCATGGCGAGGACAGTCAGTCCGCCAGTGATCATGCCCATGATCAAAAGCGCGGCTGAGAGTACGACGCCGAGCACGCCGAAGACATGCGTCGTGGTCAACAACCGCTTCGCCAGCGCTTGGCGCTGTAGTGATACTCCGACCTGGCGCACCCTGCGTCTCCCTTCACTGCCACCGGCTTGCACCGATGGGCAACAGGTCCAGCTGAACGGCATCTGTGCTATCTGACTTCCCGCCCAGCCGGCCGCATAGCAACCGACGGCGAATCCCAGTGAGGTGCCGAGCGTCAGCGGAGCGGCTGCAATCGCGTTCGCACGCCCCACCGCAATACCGCCTCCCACGACGGCTCCTGCTACGTCGCCCCACAGCGCCTTGGTGTCTCCCCGGGCCAGGTGCACGTCGGCCTGGACCAGGTCACCGGCCGGGCCGAGAGCATCGGCCACCCCACTCAGGTTGAGCGTGCCCTGCGGATCGATGCAGTTGACGGGGTCGCCTTGGGCGTAGAGGTGTAGGGGTTCTTCTCCTGGCCGGAGGGATCGGGCTGGGTGAAGCGGCCGATGTTGGCGTCGTAGTACCGGGCCTGAAGGTGACAAAGGCCCGTGGGGTCCTGGAAGTTGCCCGCGAAGCGGTAGGGCTGGGCGACCGGTTCGGACGACTGCGCCAGGATGCGCACACCGCGAGGGCTGTAGGCGTAGGTGTTCACCTTGCTGCCGTCCGCGTCCGCCAGGACGGTTTCCGGCTGATCGAAGTCAACCCGCGGCTCACCGGGGGTGCCCTGCCCGACTCCATCAACGCGGTGGCCGACCGCGACATCTTCGCACTCCTGGTCGACCTTCACCTCGGCGTCGGTGAACCCCTGCGACCTCCGGCTGAGGGCGGCGGCCTCGCACACTTTCCTGGCCGCCGCCGAGGACTGCACCGCGCCGGCCGACCTGCCCCCGGACTGGTTCGACGCCTTCCTGCCCCGCCTCCACTCCGGCTGGGCCCGGGTGACGGTCCGTCAGCCGCTGCCCAGGATGACGGTGAACTTCGACTCGTTCGGCATGGTCCGCGCCGTCGGCGGCGACCTCGCCGACGCGGACGCCGTGTGCGCCCGGACACGCCACGCTGTCGGCGAAGCGCTGGGCATCCCCCTCACGGCCGAAAATCCCAGCAAGATGTTTGCGCCGGGGCACGCCGGTGATCCGGCTGTCGCGCCCCGGTCCTGAACCCAAACGGCGCAGGAAGCCGCCCGGCTTCCCCGCACCCTTCAACGCCCCTCAGGACAAGGGCTCCTGCGGGTGAACGAAAGGCACGTTCATGGGTGACACGCACGTCGGTGACACGCCTGCGCGTCGGCACCGGTCGCTGCCGCTGGCCCTCTACCTGCTCTCGGCCGTTCTGGTGCGCTCCGCCAGCGGCGGTGCGTCCGTCGGCCTGGTGACCCTGACCGTCGGTCACTCCGGAGCGGACGGGGGAGCGACGGTGGGCGGTGTGCTCGCCGCACTCCTGATCGTGCCGAACGTCGCCGGCCCATGGATGGCGCGCTGGCTGCAAGGGGCGAAGGACGCCCGCCTCGCCCTGGCGAGCGCGTTCGCCGCCTTCGGCGTGGCGCTCGGCGGCGCAGCCCTGCTCTACGGCCGGGTCGCCCTGCTGCTCGTCGCCCTGCTGATCACCGTCGGCGGGGTGTGCGGCCCTTTGATGACCGGAGGACTCAGCAGCAGGCTCGCACTGATCGTCGGGGAGGACGACCGCATGCAGCGGCGGGCCGAGGGACTGGACTCGGCCACCTACGGCATCGGCAACATCGCCGGTCCCGCCGCCGTGGCCGCGCTGGCCGCGGCGACCAGCCCGGCCACGGCCCTGGTGGTGCTCGCTCTCGCCGCCGTCGTCGGCGGCCTCCTGCTGTTCCTGCTGCCCGCCGCCCTCGCCACCCCCGACCGCGCCGGGCCGGCCATGGCGGTCCGCGACGCCCTGAAGGTGGTGGTGCGCCGCGGCGCCCTGCGGCGCGTCATGGTCGCGACGATGCTCACCTCGGTGAGCACCGGCGGCGTCATGGTCGTCGCGGTGGTGCTCGGCACCCAGTTGCGCGACTCCGCCGGCGCGGGCGCCGCCCTGGGCGCCGCCTACGGAGTGGGCAACCTCGCAGCGGCCCTCGCCGTCGGCGTCTTCCCGCTGCGGGGCGAGCCCGAGAGGCTGACCCTGCGCATGATCGCCATCAACGCGGCCACCATCGCCCTGTGCGCCGTGGCGCCGAACTACCCGCTGGCCGTCGTCACCTTCGCCCTGGCCGGAGCCAGCAGTTCGGTCCTCTTCACCGCCACCCTGGCCGTCCGCTCGCAGTACTCCCCGCCCACCGCACGCGCCCAGGTCTTCGTCATCATGGCCGGATTCAAGATGGCCATGTCCGCCGTCGGCACCGCCCTCGCCGGAGCGCTGTCCGGCATCAGTCCCCGACTGGTCCTGGCCCTCGGCGCGCTCATCACCTGTACGGCCGTCGGCGTCGCCCTGCTCGACCGCCGCTACGTCACCACCACGGCACCCGAGACGACCGAGGACCCCGCCGTCGTCCGAAACCCCTGACCGGCGCTCTCGCGTCAGGGCGCCCCACCCGGTCCCGAACCTTCCCAACCCTCCTCCCGGACACCGCACCCCCAGAAACGGAGAACTCGCCTCCCCGCAGGCCGGGACCATCGCCGGCGCCTCGCTGTCCGCCTACCTCGGGACGGCCTGGACGAGGCGATGGGCGCACTGCGTCTGGCCTACGCGATGATGCTCGACCGCGAAGCCCGCTACCGCTCCCCCGCCTCCCCTTCACCGACCCGCCGGTCCTGGTCATCATCGACGAGGCGGACATGCTGCTGTCGGCCGCCTCGCCGTACCACCTGGAGGCCAAGGCGATCGTGGAGCAACTGACCCGCCGCTCCCTCAAGAGGGGCATCGGCGTCGTCCTGACCACCCAGACCCCGCCGGCCGAAGACCTCGGCAACTCCACCGTCATCCGCTCCCAGCTCCGACCTCCACGTGGTGCTGGCCCCCGGCGTGCCGTCCCACGGGTGGGTGGATGATCCGGGGTCGATGCCGTCGCAGCAGGAGCAGCCCGAACTCCTCGAACGCGACGGCCTTCCACCACCTGGGACGCAGAGGAACGAGCAAGCAGGGCATGCAGGTGTTGTCGACCGCCGCCGCCCGGGACGCCGACCCGAACCGGTTGCCCCGTCGGCGCTCTCGAACTCCTTGCGAACGCAGGTCCGAGAAAATGGGCCGGTGTGAGGATAAATAGAACTGATCATCACGGCTGCGTATGGAATGACCCGCACCTCCTGTGCTGCCCCCTCACACATGCATGATCGGTTCAGGGCCGTGATCTGTTCCGCGCGGCTCGAAGACGACGGACATCGGCAAGTTGGGGCGGGTGCATGGTGAAGACAAGACTCAAGAGGTTGTCCGTTGTGCTGTCGGTGCTCGGGCTGGCCTTCAGCGGTGTGGCCGCCACTCAGGGGACTGCGCAAGCAGCCGGCTACGGCTGGGTGTACATCTCCTTCCCGAAGTGGCTCGGGAACTGCCCGAACGCCACCGTCAAGGGCGTCCAGGCATACACGGACTACTGGAACACCAACTGGGACATGGGTGATGACCTGGTGTACGGCAAGGTGGCTCTCGGCCAGCGGAACACCATCATCGGCAACCTGTTCTGCAAGCGGCCCACCGGCGGTTACTACCAGGCCGTGGCCCGCTATGACGTCGTCCCGACGCGCAGCGGGCAGACCGTCTGGGTCGGCCCTGGGGGATGGACCCGCAACTGACGGACGTACCGGATGAGCGGAGGCCCCCCGCGCATAGGCGTCGGGGGCCTCCGGCCGTCAGCCGCACTCCTGCTCGCTTCCTGCTTGCGTCATCGGGACCGCCGAGTGGGGTGCTCTCCCGACTGAGGGACGCCTCCGGATGTGTCCGGGAGTCCGCGCCGTCCGCCGCGCCGGATCTGACGCACAGCGCAGCGCCTGCAGCTGCAGCTGCGCACGTTCATCGGGGCACTCTGAAAACCCTTGGCGTGCGCCGCGCTCACCCTGGCCCACTGACTGGCCCGTTGCATCTCGGCATGCCGACGGCGGCGCGGCTCGCTCGGTGCTCGGCCAGGAGGCTGCGCGCTCCGGGTCGCTGTCGGGGGTGTCCTCGCGGTGCAGGAAGGTGTCCAGCAGGTCGCCGACGGGGGTGGTCGGCCTCGGCTGGGTGGCGCAGAGCGACGGTGGAGTCGATGGTGTAGCGGTTGCGGCGGCCCACCCGGGTTCGCGTGAGGTGACCGGCCGCTTCCAGGTCGGCGACGATCAGCTGCACGGCACGTTCGGTGATGCCGCTGGCGTCGGCGACGTCTCGGCCCCGTGCTTCCCGATCCCGGGCGAGAGCAATCAGGACCCGGGCGTGGTTCACTGCCCGAAGGCTTCAACACCATCGTCTTCGCCGACGCCTTGTACCGCCTGGAGCCGTTCCTGAAGCGTCTCTCGCAGGCCCGGGAGGCCGACCTCGGGCCCGACGGCAGCACCGGCTTGGGCGACCTGTGGCTGGTCCGCCGCTTCTTCGGCCCGGAGATCCTGCCGCTGTGGCGGTGGCGACCCGGCTCGGACCTGGTGATCGGCCGGGACCGCGTCGCGGAGATCCGCCTCGGGCAGCAGTACCTCACCCTGGCCTGCCGCGACGACGTCGACGGCCAAGGAGACTTCGGCTTCGACGTCCTGCTGTCCTGCCCCTTCGATGCGGAGTGCGCCGGGCAGGCGTGGGCGCCGGTCTACTCCGTCACCGACCTGCACAAGGCGCTGACCGGCGCCATGGACAGCGACCCGGACATCGTCTGCACCGCCCACGGCGACAGCGTCGACGACGACCAGGACGACGACCCCGAAGACCGTGCCGATCCCGAGGCACAGTACGCGGACGCGGTGCGAAGGCGCTTGCCGCAACAACGCCACGACCTGACCCCGCGCCTACCACGGGCCGGCGCTCCTGCCTGCGACTCCATGAGGACTCGATGCGTCCCAGGACCGGGACCACCCAAGCTTTAGCCTGGGTCTACTTCAGTAAATCCGTGGATTGACTTGGGTCGGAGCAGCTTTGATGATCGTTCGGGGCCCAGGTCGGCACCCTCCCCGCCGTCTCCGCCGCGATCCCAAGTGGTCCTGACGGGGGCGGCTGTCGACCCGTCACGGGCCTGGCCGTTCTCGACTCCGGCCGTGCGATTCCACGGCCTCCCTGGGACAGGAGCACATATGAGCACCGGCAAACTGACTGTGGCCGTTCTCGGCCCGGGTGGAGTCGGCGGCCTGATCGGCGCGTTGCTCGCCCGCGCCGGACACCGCGTCGTCTGCCTGGCCGGAGAGCAGACCGTCGCCGTGCTGCGCCAGGACGGACTGCGCGTCGACAGCGACCAGTACGGGGAGTTCACCACGGCGGTGGAGGCCGACACCGAACTGCGCGAGCCGGTGGACGCGGTCTTCGTGACGGTCAAGCAGACCATGCTTGCCGAGGCCCTCGACCGCATCCCGGTCGACATGGTAGGCGCGGGCACGGTCGTGGTTCCGCTGCTCAACGGCCTCGACCACATCGCGGTGCTGCGCGGGCGCCTCCCTTCGGCCCGGGTCGTCGCGGGCACCATCCGGGTCGAGGCCACCCGCGTCGCACCCGGCCGCGTCACCCACACCAGTCCGTTCGCCAACCTCGAACTTGCCGCCCCCGTAGAGGACTTCGCGGAAGTACTGCGGCAGACCGGCCTGGGAGTGACCCTGCGTGAGGAAGAGGGCGCGATGCTCTGGGACAAGCTGGCCTTCCTCGCTCCGTTCGCCTTGCTGACCACCCGCCACCAGGCTGACGTCGGCACCGTCCGTTATCGGCACCGTGCCGAACTGCTCACCGTCCTCGACGAGGTCGCGGCCGTGGCCCGCGCCGCCGGCACGTCGGTGAGCGCCGAGGGATTGCTCTCCTTCTTCGACCGGGTCCCCGGGACGATGAAGTCCTCGATGCAGCGCGACGCCGAGGCCGGCCGCCCGCTCGAACTCGACGCCATCGGCGGAGCCGTCCTCCGCGCCGGAGTCGCCCACGGCATCGCGACCCCGGCCACGGCCCGGCTGCTCGCCGAAGTGGCCGAGGCTGAACGGCGGGTGGCCTGACGGAGTCGTCTGATCCGCGTCATGGCCCACCTGCGAGGTTGACGGCCTTTGGGGTGTCGCCGAGATATGCGGCGCACCCGCCAGTGCTCGGCGTTCAGCCGGGCGGGTTGCGGCGGGTGTGCAGGGCGACCAGTGCGGGGTGATAGGTATGCACGCCCTGCGCCTGGAATCGGTCAAGAAGGCCTGACCGCCGATACGGCGGTGACGGTCACGGTGTCGTCGCACTCGGCGAACTGCCCGTCGTCCAGGGCCACCTGGTGTGCCCCGGACCCCGGCAGCCGGACGACCATCGTGGGGTACACCACGGGCGCCGAACCGGACACGCAGTACCCGTCGGCCTCTCCTTGCACCTGCACGAACGTCAGCTTCACCCACGCCTTGCCGCCGGGGGCCACCTTCACTGACGCCGCGGCTCCGGTCGGCTTGACGGTGAGCGGCACGTTCATCTCGGGAGAGCCGTTCCCAGCGCCGGCCACCGAGGGGTGCCCCTTGAGCAAGCACGTCCGTCCGGACACGTTGGTGAACTCGACGACGGCCGCCCCGGTCCCCGTGCCGGCCGGCCGCACGACGGCCTGACGGGCGGTCGCCTCCAGACTGCCTGCGGAACAGGGCGCCGCCGAACCGCCCGGAGCGGGTGCGGACAACGAAGGTGCGGAGGCGGAGGGCGCGGAGGACGCGGGCCGGGAGGCGGAGGGCGTCGAGGTGCCGGAGGGCGTGGAGGAACCAGAGGCGGAGCTGCCGGGTTCCGGGGCACCGGGCGTGGAGGAGGAGGCCGCTGAGCTGACGGCCCCGGACGGGGTGGCGCCGCCGTCTGTAGTGTCCGCACCGCCCCCACCGGGCTGACATCCTGCCACCGCCAGCGTCGCCGAAGCCACGACGACCGCCACCGCCGAACCGTGCATTCCGTTCACGTACCGCATGCTGTCCCCCGAGTCCCAGTTGTCCGGAGCGCGGCTCCTCGCCGCCCACGTCGAACCAGACAAAAACGTGGAGCCGGCAGTTCTCCTGCACTCCGACCTGTGACGCACCGGTGACGAAATCCGGCCACAACCACCGTGGAACGCCCCGGACAGGCCAGTTGTCGGCGTACTCGCAAAAGCGCTCACATAAGTACGATGAATGTGCTCAGGCGGATGTTCGCCTTTGGGCTCGTCAGCAGCCATCGTGCGGTGGAGAGTTCAATCGGACCACGAGGTCAGGTCGTGCGTCGTCGCGACGGGAACGTCGGACGGAGCGGCGGCCCGTGCGTCAGCGTCGAACCACCGGACTGGACGGTGTCGTGCTTGCCCGGCAGCGGCTGCAACGTGATCGGCGATGATCTGCTGACGCTCCGGGCGCCCCAGCGCGACGACCGCGTACCCGGGTGAGCCCGGCCTTTCGCCGAGCCCACCACGCCGATTCCTCGTGGCCCGACGGCCTGAGGTCGTTCACAGTTGGTCGTGAGAGCCGATCTCGCGGAGGATGTCGAAGGCTTGCGGCAAGGGTGCGGGGTCGTCGTCCGTGATGCCGGACGCGCGGCGCGCCCGTCGCGTCCGCAGCACCGCACGCACCGCGGACAGCGCGGCGCAGGCGATCACGGCCGCCTTGAGGTCGGCGTCCGGCGTGTCCCGAGGCAGCCTGCGCCGGACCAGGGCGGTCAGCCGCTCCTCGAAGTCGGAGAAGGCCTGCACGAGGCGGGTCGTGATGACGTGCTCCAGGCCTTCCAGCGGGTGGCTGAGGGCGGTCAGGGTGGAAGCGGTGAACGGCTTGACCGCTTCGAGCAGGGCGTTGCACACCGCGTCCAGCGGCTCTTCGTCCGCCGGACGGCGCTCCAGCGCGTTCTCGACGTAGGTGAAGACCTCGAGGCCGTCGGGCAGCAGCAGCGCTTCCTTGCTCTCGAAGTAGCGAAAGAACGTACGGACGGACACGTTCGCGTGGGCGGCGATGTCCGCGACGGTGGTGTCCTCGAAACCGCGCTCCTTGAACAGCCGGGCGGCCCCTTCCAGCAGGAGGCGTCGCGTCTCCTCCTTTTTGCGTTCACGCAGTCCGGCGGGGGCGGTCTCACTCGGCATGCACCGAAGCCTCGGCCATGGTGTCGCCCCTGTCAATCGGCGCCCGGCACCACGCTGAGCTGTGCGGATGCGCGATGCCCCCGAGAAAATGTCACGACTGACAATTGTCATGCGTGACAGTTCTGCTCTAGTGTGCGCCTCGTTGACGAACCTTCCCTGGGAGCCCACCGTGCCCGGACCCGCACAGCACCCCTCGGCGCCGACGGCCTCGCCGACCGGCACGGGATCACCGGACGACCGCGTTCCGCTGTCCAGCGCACTCGGCCGGCTCGGTGGCTTCTGCGCCCGGCATCCGGCCGCGGTCATCGCCGGCTGGCTGCTGATCCTCATGGCCTCCCTGGTGGGGCGGCATCTCGCCTCGCCCACCTTCAGCGACCAGGTCGACCTGCCCGGCACCGCCTCCGACCGGGGCGCCGAGCTCCTCGCCGCTTCCCTGCCCGAAGCGGGCCGGCCCAACGGAAAGATCGTCTTCCATGCCGGCACCGGCACCCTCACCGACCGGCGCTCAGCCGTCGACCTGACACTGGCCGACCTGCGCGGCCTGCCGCACGTCACCGCCGCCTCCCCTCCCGTGACCAGTGACGACGGGCGTACGGCGTACACCACCGTCTCCTTCGACGTGCAGTTGAAGAACCTGGGCCACGACTACACCGACCGGCTCGACACCGCCACAGAGCCGGCCCGCGCGGCCGGACTCGGCGTCGCCTACGGCGGCGACCTCGAACAGGTGGTCCGGGAACCGGCCGACGACAAGCTGAGCGAGGGCGTGGGCCTCGCCACCGCCCTCGTCATCCTCCTGCTTGCCTTCGGCAGTGTCCTCGCCGCGCTGCTGCCGCTGGTCACCGCACTGATCAGCGTGGGGGTCGGGCTCAGTCTGGTGGGCCTCGTCGCGGCCGTCCTCTCCTTCGCCACCTCGTCGATGACCCTCGCCGGCATGATCGGCCTGGGCGTCGGCATCGACTACGCCCTCTTCCTGACGACGCGCTTCCGCCAGGACCTCGTCGACGGGCGCGATCCGGTCGACGCCGCGGCCCGTACGGCGCACACCAGCGGGCGCGCCGTCCTCATCGCCGGCGCGACCGTGGCCGTCGCCATGCTGAGCCTGTACGCGTCAGGGCTGGACTTCATCGGCAGGATCGGGCTGGCGGGCGCCCTCGCTGTCGCCGTCACCGCCGGCGCCGCCGTCACCCTGGTCCCGGCGGCCCTGGGCCTGGTCGGCAGGCGTATCGATCGGCTGCGGCTGCGCCGCCCCGTCGCCGAGAGCGGAGGGAGGCACGACGGCTGGCAACGTTACGCGTGCCTCGTCTCCCGACGTCCGTGGACGTTTCTGGCCGTCGGTCTCGCCGTACTCGGCGTCTGCTCCGTACCGATGCTGTCGATGCGCCTCGGGCACGTCGACGCGGGCGCGGACCGGCCCGGGAGCAGCACGCGGACCGCGTACGACTGGATCACGCAGGCCGAGGGACCGGGCTTCGGTGCGGGAGCGAACGGCCCGGTCCTCGCCGTGGTCGACGTCAGCGGCGCGCGGACGCCCGTCGCCCGCATCCGCGACGACGTGACCGCCGCCTTGAAGGACACGCACGGTGTCGCGTCCTTCTCCCCCGTCAAGGCCAGTGCCGACAAGAAGATCCTCGTCACCACCGTCATCCCGGCCACGGGCCCGCAGGACGCCGCGACCGGCGTCCTGCTCGACACCCTGTCCGGACAAACCCTGCCCCGGGCGCTCCACGGCACGGGCGCCCACGCCTACCTCACCGGCGCCGTGGCCGGGCAGGCCGACTTCCGCGACACGGTCGGCGACAGGCTGCCGGTCATCGTCGCCACCGTGCTGATCCTGGCGTTCCTGCTGCTGATGACGGTGTTCCGCAGCGTCGTGATCCCCCTCAAGGCCGTCGTCCTCAACCTCTTCACCACGGCCGCGTCCTACGGTGTGCTCGTCGCCTGCTTCCAGTGGGGCTGGGGCGACTCACTGCTGGGGGTGTCGGAGCCGGTGCCCATCGAGTCGTACGTCCCCATGATGATGTTCGCGATCGTCTTCGGCCTGTCGATGGACTACGAGATCTTCCTTCTCTCCCGCATCGCCGAGGCCTGGCATCGCACGGGTGACAACCGGCTCGCGGTGGGAGAGGGACTGTCCGCCACCGCCCGCGTGATCTCCGCCGCCGCTTTCATCATGACGGCGGTGTTCCTCTCCTTCACCGCGTCACCGACCGTGGTCGTGAAGATGTTCGCCCTCGGGCTGGCGATCAGCGTGATCCTCGACGCCACCGTGGTGCGCCTGGTCCTGGTGCCGTCCGCCATGTTCCTGATGGGCCGGGCCAACTGGTGGATGCCCCGCCGGCTCGACCGCGTACTCCCCCGTCTGCACGCCTGATTCTGCGACCCCACCGACCGATCGGAAGCCAGTGAGCCGAGTGACATCTGACCGCCGGAAGAAGACGCGTCTTCTCGTCACGACGGGCGTGGCCCTGGCCGCCCTCGTCCTTGCGACCGACCTCCTGGTCGAACACCGGGCCGAGGATCGCATCGCCGCGCAGGCGTCGCGCCGACTGAAGCCGGAGGGGCCGGTGCAAGCCCGTCTCACCACCCCGCTCGCGGGGCTGCGCACTCTCGGGGGAGAGGTCGGGGACGTACGGGTGAGCGCCGACGGCGTGCACCGTCAGCACGCGGTGATGGACGTGAGCATCCACTTGAAGGACGTCACGACGGACGGTGTCAGCGCGGGCGGCACAGGGACCGCCACCGTCGGGTACGACCAAGTCACCCGGCGACTGGGCGCGCTCGGTGACGGCCTGACAGCCGGCGGGCAGGACGGTGACCTCATTCTCAGCGGCAGCGTCGGGCGTCTGGGACTGCCGGTGAGTGTGCGCGCCGTGCTGTCCACGACGCCGGACGCCTTCACCATCACGCCCACGACGGTGAACGTCCTCGACCGCAGCGTGACGGCCGACGACCTCGCCGCCCTGCCGACCGCCACCGGGCTGCGGGACAGGCTCGCACCCCGCACCGTGCCTCTCACCGGGCTGCCCCACGGGGTCGCGCTCACTTCCGCGTACGCCGCGAGCGACGGTCTCGTGCTCGCCTTCTCGATAGCCGCGGGCCCGACACCGGGGGGCCTGGAGGCGACCTGACGCCGAGTACAGGAGGCGGGCCGGCGGTCGCGACGAACCGCACGTTCGTCGACAATCGGTAGTCAGGCGAGGATGCGCGCGCTCGGCTGTTCGAGGCGGCCGCCGACGCGCCGGCACCCTAGGGATCGGTGAGGACAGATGAGCTCGGTTTTCGCCCGGGTCCCGGACCCCGAGCCCAATGGTCCTGCCGTGTCCCGTGAGCAGTTCGACGCACTCTTCGAAGCGGTTCGCGCATGGGGGCGGTGGGTCCCGGCCGACCGTGGCGCCTGGAACCGGGTGACCTCGGAGCATGTACGGCGGGCCACGGCCTTGGTCCGGTCCGGGACTGTCGTCCCGATGGCGCTGCCCTGGAACACCCGGCCCGGTCCCGACAACCGCAGACCGGCCTTGCACCACATGACCGATCTGGGCGAGGTGGAAGCCCCCGAACCCTCGACCTACAAGGACTTCATCGCTGCCGACTACCACGGCAAGGGAGTCACCCATCTCGACGCACTGAGCCACATCGCCTATCAGGGGCAGCTCTACGACGGCCGGACGGCGAGCAAGGTCGTCGACGCCGCCGGCGCCCGCTTCGCAGCGGTGTCGATGCTCGGCCCCCTCGTCACGAAGGGGGTGCTTCTCGACCTCCCGGCCGTCCGGAAGGTCCGTTGGCTGGAGCCGGGGCTGGCGGTCCACGCGAACGACATCATCGAGGCGGAGAAGACGCTCGATGTGACGATCGGCGAGGGCGACGCGTTGCTGCTGCGCTCCGGACAGGTCCGCCGGCGTAGGGAACTCGGTGCCTGGGACCCCGACACAGCGAGCGCGGGCCTCCACGTGGACGCCGTACCGCTGCTGGCCGAACGTGGTGTCGCGGTGCTGGGAGGAGACGGCGACAGCGATGTGCGGCCCTCACCGGTGGACGGTGTGCATTCCCCGGTTCACGCCCTGGCCGTGGCCGCGATGGGGGTGCCGCTGCTGGACAACCTCGACCTGGAGGCGCTCTCCGCGGCGACCGCCGAGGCGGGGCGGCATGAATTCATGCTCGTCGTGGCGCCGTTGAACGTCCCCGGCGGGACCGGCTCACCCGTCACCCCGGTCGCGGTCCTGTGACGACGCCCCCGTCCGGCTACTCTGCGTGACGGGCTCCGGGAATCGTACCCCTCTCCCCTGATGTCCCGTATTCTCGTCAATGCCAGATATTTCCGCAGATCAGGTTATTGAAGGCGGGAGTGAGGCGCAGCGTGGTTCTGCCCGGCGGGGAGTCGATGTCTTCGGGGCCTGCGATGGACGGCGCAGGGCTCGCCCGTTCTCGTGAGCGGTTTCTGCAGGGAGAGCCGGTCGATACGGGCGTGCGAGCGTCGATCTTGAAATCATGGCAGCGTTGCGGGTCTCTGGGGCTCTCGCCGGACCAGGACGACCTTCCGTACCGGGATGATCTCGATCCGGACGGGCCGATCGTGCGGGCAGCCGTGCCCGTGCTCGACCGGCTGCAGTACCGGTTCTCCGGCAGGCCGATGAACATTTCCGTCGCCGACGCGAGCGGGACGGTCCTCCTGCGCCGTTTCGGAGACGCGTCCCTGGCCACAGCGCTCCCGGCGATTCAACGCGTTCCGGGATTCGTGTTCTCCGAGAGGGTCGCCGGCACCAACGGCATCGGTCTGGCCCTGGCGGAGCGTCGGCTCATCCGGGTCTACGGCGCCGAGCACTTCGCCGAGCGTTCCCAGGAGAGCGCCTGCCGCGCGCTCCCCGTCCGGGACCTGCTGAGCGGCCGTATCGAGGGTGTCCTGTGCTTCGGTTATCCGCGCAGCGCCGAGGACCCGGCGCTGGCCACCGTGATACGCGAGGCGGCGGAGGCCATCGAGCGGCGGCTGCTCGGGCAGAGTTCCGCGCGGGGCCGCGCTCTCCTGCGGGCCTGCCTGGACGCCGGGGCCGGAAACGCGGCCGGTCTCCCCCACCGCGTCGGGGTGACGGAACTGGCCCTCGAACTGCGCCCCCGGGACAGCGCCGTCCTCATGGGGAAGGCCACCGAGCTGATCTCCGGAGGGGATCCGGCCACCGTCGACGTGCACCTGTCCGACGGCCGGCGGGTCACACTCGTGAGCCGTCCGGTGACGAGTGCCTCCGGGGTGGCGGGCATCGCCGTGGAGGCCCTTCTTGCCGACCGTGTTTCCGGAACGTCCCGTACCGCCCCGCATCAGGCCGGCGAGCCGCTGAGCCTCTCCCCTGGGCTTGCCGACGTCCACGGCGTCGAGCTGTCCGGGGCGCTGCATGCCGCCCCGGCGCCCCGGCACGGATCCGTCAACGCATCGTCCCGGCATCTGCGCGTGGTCGAATCCGGCCGGGGCGGCACGACCACCGACGCCGACGGGGCGACGGACCGGCGCCCCGGCTCTCCGTCCCCGGCGCGAGGGCTTGTGCTGGTGGGGGAGCCGGACGTGGGGAGGCACGCCCTGGCCGCGCGACGCCGCCTGGAGCTGCTCTCCGAAGTCGGCGCCCGCATAGGCACCACCTTGGACGTACGTCGCACCGCCGAGGAACTCGCCGAGACGGCGGTGCCGCGACTGGCCGACTTCGTCACCATCGACCTGCCCGAGGCCGTACTGCGCGGTGAGGAGTCCGCCGTCGCCGGCACCGACCTGCGCCGCACAGTGGTCCACGGCGTTCGCGACGGCCTTCCCTTCAGGCCGGTCGGCAAGCGGGTCGAGTACGGCCCGACGACGCCCCACCTACGGTGCCTGACCGACGGACAGGCAGTGCTGGAACCGGACCTCGAGGCCGCCGCGGGCTGGCTCGCGCAGGACCCCGAGCTCACCGAGCAGCTGCTGAGCCACCTGCACTCCCTCATCGCGGTGCCCTTGGTCGCCCGCGGTGTCGTGCTGGGCATCGCCGGCTTCTACCGAGGGCGGGACACCGCGCCCTTCGGCGACGACGATCGCAGACTGGCCCAGGAACTGGCCGTCCGGGCCGCCCTGTCCATCGACAACGCCCGGCGCTACACGCGCGAACGCACCATGGTCCTGGCCCTGCAGCGCAGTCTGCTCCCGCACGGTCTGCCGGATCAGGGCGCCGTCGATGTCGCGCACCGCTATCTGCCCGCCGAATCCGACGTCGGCGGAGACTGGTACGACGTCGTTCCCCTCTCGGGTACCCGTGTCGGCCTCTTCGTCGGGGACGTCGTCGGCCATGGCATGCTCTCCGCCGCCACCATGGGCCAACTGCGCACCGCCGCACGCAGCTTCGCCGAACTCGACTTCCCTCCGGAGGACGTCCTCACGCACCTCGACAACCTGGTGGGACGCCTGGACCGGGAGGACCCGGCCTCCGACGGCGGCGGCGTCATCGGCGCCACCTGCCTGTACGCGATCTACGATCCGACATCGCAACAGTGCACCATGGCCCGCGCAGGCCATCCTCCGCCCGCGGTGGTCCACCCCGACGGCACGGTGTCCTTCCCCGAACTGCCCCCCGGAGCTCCTCTCGGTCTCGGCGGCCTGCCCTTCGAGGCCGCCGACTTCCACCTTCCCGGGGACAGCCGGCTCGTGCTCTACACGGACGGACTCATAGAGGACCGGCAACGCGACGTCGACGTGGTCCTCGACCAACTGCGGGGCGCCCTGGCCCACTCGGGGCGCACGCCGGAGGAGACCTGTCAAGCTGTCCTGGACACCGTCGCGCCCGCTCATCCCTGCGACGACATCGCCCTGCTCGTCGCCCGGACCCACGCCCTGGATCCCGACCGGATCGCCACCTGGGAACTGCCCGCCGACCCGGCCCTGGTCAGCGAAGTGCGCGCCGCCGCCGTCCGGCAGCTCGCCGACTGGGGACTCGACGAGGCCGCGTTCGCCGCGGAGCTCGTGATCAGTGAGCTGGTCACCAATGCCGTCCGCCATGGCGCCGGGCCCATCCGGGTACGGCTGCTCCATGCCCGAACCCTGATCTGTGAGGTCTCCGACGCCAGCAACACCGCCCCGCACCTGCGTCGAGCGGCCGGCACCGACGAGGGCGGCCGTGGCCTGTTCCTCGTCTCGCAGCTGTCACGGAGCTGGGGGACGCGCTACCTCCCGCGGGGCAAGGTCATCTGGGCCGAGTGCGGGCTCGCCGGTGTTTGACGGCAATGCCTCATATGCGATGGCCGAAATGTCATGATCTGATCTGTCGGTGCCGCTCATGAAAGTCGGGAAGAACGTGCCACGCCGAGCCCGGGGAGATGCCCGTGTACGACGCTCCCGACACCTCTGACCAGTCGACTCCGCTCCCCGGAGCGGAACCTCTGGTCCGGATCCGCGGGCTCCGCAAGAGGTTCGGCGGGACCGTCGCGCTGGCCGGGGTCGACCTCGACGTCCACGCCGGCAGCGTCCTCGCCCTCCTGGGCCCCAACGGCGCCGGGAAATCCACGCTCATCAAGGTGCTCTCCGGCGTCCACCGGGCCGACGAGGGGCGGATCACGGTGGACGGGCATCCACTGGGAAGTCATGCCGCATCGCACAGCATGTCCTTCATCCACCAGGACCTCGGCCTCGTGGAGTGGATGTCGGTCGCGGAGAACATCGCCCTGTGCACCGGGTACGCGCGCCGCGCCGGACTGATCTCATGGCGACGGACCCGCGAGGACTGCGCGGAAGCCTTGCGGATCGTCGCAGCGCATCTCGACCCCGACACACCGATCGCCCGCCTCTCCCCCGCCGAACGCTCCCTGGTCGCCATCGCCCGGGCCCTCGCGTCGCGGGCGAGGCTCATCGTCCTCGACGAGCCGACCGCCCGCCTCCCGGCCGCTGACTGCACCCGGCTGTTCCGGGTTCTGCACGCCCTGCGCGACCGGGGGCACGCCATCCTCTACGTCAGCCATCGCCTGGACGAGGTGTACGAGGTGGCCGACGCCTTCGCGGTTCTGCGCGACGGACACCTCGTCGGGCACGGCCGGCTCGCCGACCGCAGCCGTGCCCGCCTGGTGCACGACATCGTCGGCGAGGAACCGGCGGAGCGCCGTCCCGCCCGTGTGATCGCCGACGGCCCCGCCGTCCTGACCCTTGAGGGCGTACGGACCGCGGGCGCGGGGCCGGTCAGCGCGGAACTCAAGGCCGGAGAGGTCCTGGGCATGGTGGGCCTCTCGGGCGCCGGGCACATGGACCTGGGGCGAGCCCTCGCCGGCGCCCGGCCCGTCCTCGACGGGACGGTACGCCTCGGCGGCCGACCGTACCGCCCTCGTACGGTCGCCGACGCCGTGGGTCTGGGTGTCGGCCTGGTGCCCGGGGACCGACAGCGGGAGGGCTGTCTCGCCGGGCTGACCGTGCGGGAGAACCTCCTGGCCAATCCCCGTGCAGGCGGTCCGCCGACACCGCGGTGGATGAGCCCCCCTCGCGAACGCGCCGAGGCCACCGCCCTCATGGAGCGGTTCGCGGTCCAGCCCCAGGACTGCGAGGCCCCCGTCGCCACCCTGTCCGGAGGCAACGAGCAGAAGGTGATGATCAGCCGATGGCTCCGGGTGAACCTGCGCCTGCTGATCCTCGAGGAACCCACGGCGAGCGTGGACGTGGGAGCCAAGGCCGCGGTCTACCGGTTGCTCGACGAGGCGCTGGCGGACGGCCTCGCGGTCCTGCTCATCTCCACCGACTTCGAGGAGGTCGCAGACGTGTGCGGGCGGGCTCTGGTCTTCGTCGGCGGATCCGTGACCTCGGAGCTGAGCGGACCGGACCTCACCGTCGCCGGGCTCACCCGGTCGGCTTCGGCGTTGCCGCCTTCCGGAACCACGACGAATCCATGACCGCCTCGCCGTCACCCTCCTCGCCTCGGCCCCGACGGCAACGAACGCGCGCGCTGAGCCGGCTCGGCCGACTGGGCAGGCCGCGGAGGACGGGACGAGGCGGTCACCTCATCGGGGCCTACGGCCTGCTGGTCCTCACCGGCGTGCTCTTCCTGATCTTCTCCCTCACCCTGCCGCGTACGTTTCCCACGTCGGCCACCGTCGACTCGATCCTGTCCAACCAGTCGATCCCGGCCGTCCTCGCGCTCGCCGCTATGGTCCCCATCGTGACCGGTGCGTTCGATCTCTCGATCGGCTACGGCCTGGGGCTCGCACACGTCATGGTGATGCAGCTCATCGTCGATGTCGGGTGGCCCTGGCCGCTCGCCTGTCTCGCGGTGATCGCCGGAGGGGCGGCCGTCGGCGTCGTCAACGGAGTCATCGTCGTGTTCGGCCGGATCGACTCCTTCATCGCCACCCTCGGAACCGGCAGCATCATGTACGCCGCGACGGGCTGGGTCACCGACGGCGGCCGGATCGTCCCCGGAGCGCAGGGCCTGCCCGCGGCGTTCACCGACATCTACGACTCCACGTTCCTGGGCCTGCCCGTCCCCGCCTTCTACGTGTTCACGCTCACGGTCGTCCTCTGGCTGGTGCTGGAACGGCTGCCGCTCGGCCGGTACCTGTACGTCATCGGGTCGAATCCGCGCGCCGCCGGCCTGATCGGCATCCCGACTCCGAGGTACACCGTCTACGCGTTCACCGCGTCGGGACTGATCGTCGGCTTCGCCGGGGTGCTGCTCGCGGCACAGCAGCAGATCGGCAACCCCAGCGTCGGGCTCGACTACCTGCTGCCCGCCTTCGTCGGCGCGCTGCTCGGCGCCACGGCGATCAGGCCCGGCCGGCCCAACGCCCTGGGCACCGTCGTCGCCGTCGCCGTCCTGGCCGTCGGCCTCACCGGCATCGGCCAGATGGGAGCCGACTTCTGGACGGTCCCGCTGTTCCACGGAGCCACCCTGCTCCTCGCCGTCGGACTGGCCGGCTACTCCGCCCGTCGTCGACTGCGCACCGGCGCTGCGGCCCCCCGCGCCTCGCCGGCCGGACCGCCGGACCCGCCGTTCCCCCCGACGCGGGACGGTGGCCGTGAAGGAACCGCCCCATGACCCACGCCACGGGCGCCGCCTCCCTGTCCGGCCACGTCCTCTCGCCCATGACTCCGTGAGGAGCTCGCGTGCACCGCAACGGCAACCGCAAGGCCACCGTCGCCGGCCACCGGGTGCGGCCCGCCGCCTGCGCCCTGCTGGCGGCGGCAGCCGTCCTCACGGGCTGCGAACGCGGTTCGCAGATCGGAGCTGACGAGTCCACCGGAGGCCCGAGCGGCTGCCCCGCGGTCCTCGCCGGGGCTCAGGCCGCTGTGAGCAGGGCGGAGAAGAAAGAAGCGATCTGGAACGGGCCGACCACCGGCCCCGCCGCTGCCCCCGGCAAGACCATCGTCTATGTCGCCCAGACCATGACCAACCCCGGAGTCGCCGGCGCCGCGAACGGGGTACGGGAAGCGGCGCGGGTCATCGGCTGGAACGTCCGGGTGATCGACGGTGGGGGCACCCCGGCCAGCATCCAGGCGGCCATGAGCCAAGCCGTGGCGGTCAGGCCCTCCGGCATCGTCGTCGGCGGCTTCGACCCCGACTCCACCTCACAGCAGGTCGCCCGGGCCGACGCGGCGGGCATCCCGCTCGTCGGCTGGCACGCCGTGGCCGCTCCCGGTCCCAGCCGCCGGCCCGAGCTCTTCACCAACGTCACCACTCGGGTCGAGGACGTCGCCGGAATCAGCGCGCGGTGGATCATCGCGCACTCCCACGGTCGAGCCGGAGTCGTCGTCATCACCGACGCCTCCATCCCCTTCGCCAGGCACAAGTCAGACCTGATCAGAAAGGAGCTGGCCACCTGTTCCGGCGTGGAGCTCCTGGCGTACGAGAACATCCCGATCCCGGACGCGAGCAGCCGCACCCCTCAGGTGATCGCCTCTCTCCTCTCCCGCTTCCGGAGCAGGTGGACCCACTCCGTCGCCATCAACGACCTGTACTTCGCCGACGCGGCCGCCGCGTTCCGCGCGGCCGGCGAGAAGGGCTCCGGTCCGCCGTTCAACATCGGCGCCGGCGACGGCGACCCCTCCGCCTTCCAGCGCATCGACGACAGGCTGTACCAGGCCGCCACCGTGCCCGAACCGCTGTCCCAGCAGGGCTGGCAGATCGTCGACGAGTTCAACCGTGCCTTCTCCGGCCGACCCGCCAGTGGCTACGTAGCCCCCGTGCACATCACCACGGCCGGCAACAGCGACGGCGCGACGACGTGGGATCCAGCGGGCTACCGTGAGGCGTACCGGAGGATCTGGGGCAAGTGACGGCGGCGTCGGTCTCGTACCGCGCGAGCAGCTTCGGCCATGTGCGACGGCCCACCCACACGGGGCGTGTGCGCCGGCCCCGGGTGCGCAGTACTGCACCGAACCTCAGAGCGCCCGATCCGCGCCGGGGTTCGCACCGGCGGCGCGTACAGCGGACAGGGACTGCCGCTGCCGGCCGTCCGCATCGAAGTTGTCGGGCGAGAGCCACTCCCGAAGTGCCTTTCCGACCTGTGGCCACTCGGAGTCGATGACGGAGTACCAGGCGGTGTCCCGGTTGCGGCCCTTGTACACCATGGCCTGGCGGAAGATCCCCTCGAAGGTGAAGCCGAGCCGCAGTGCCGCCTTGCGCGAGGGCGCGTTGAGGCTGTCGCACTTCCACTCGTAGCGCCGGTAGCCGAGTTCGTCGAAGACGTAGGACATCAGCAGGAACTGCGCCTCCGTCGAGACCGGAGTCTGCTTGAGCAAGGGCGAGAACGCCACGTTCCCCACCTCCACGACGCCGTCGGACGGCTCCTGGCGCATCAAGGAGAGGGTGCCCACCGCCTTGCCGGTGCCGAGGTCGACGACCGCGTAGTGCAGGGGGTCGTCCGTCTGTGTCATCGCCACCGCATGGCTGCGGTAGTCGTCCTGGTCGGCGAACGGACCGGCCATCATGTACGTCCAGTCCCTGCCGTCCGCCGCCAGGGCGTAAGCGTGGTACAGGTCGTCGGCGTGGCGGTCCACGTCAAGAGGCTCCACCCGGCACAGGCGGCCGTCGAGGGTGACCCGGGCGGGCACCGGACGCTCCGTCCAGTCGGGCAGCGGTTGGCCGATGGGCTGACCGTGTTCGTTCCTACCTGCAGACATGCTCTTCTCTCGCATCGTCGACTGCTGCCGGACCAGCACCCAGTAGACCACCGAAAAGATCCACTGCGCAGCCATCCCAAGGGCCCGCAGCCCGACTTCCGCCGGCATGAGCCACACTCCAGCACGCGCGGCGGACAACCCCCGCACCGCCCTGGCCGGCGGGGACCGCGGCGACTTCTCGCCTGGCCCTCATCGCTCTGTGGCAGTTCCTGCGGGACCGCCTACGAGACGTAGTAGAAGACAAAACATGCGGTGCTTGCCGCCCGTCTTTCTGACCGTTTCAGAATGAGCTGGACGTGGGATGCGACATCACACCTGCTCGTGAGAGCAGTTACAGCACGTGTCAGGAGCCTACTGAAACGATCAGTTATATGAGGGCCTGCCTGACCGGAACTTGTGGGAGTCAGAGGCTGCCGGGGCGGACCAGACCGGTTCTCTTCACTCCGGTCAGGATGGGGGTGACTTCAAGGGTGGTGATGTGTTCGAGGGCGCCGATGGTGTCGCTGAGGAAGTGATACAGCGCGTTGAGGTCGGTTGCCGCGACGGCCACGAGGAGGTTGGCGTGGCCGGTGGTGGCGGAGGCGAAACGGACCTGCGGGTGGCGGCTGAGCTGGAGGCCGGTCTCCTCCAGTTGGCCGGGTGTGACGGTGACCCATAGGAGGGCTTCGGTGCGGATGCCGAGCCGGGCCAGATCGACTTCGGTCGCGAGCCTGAGGACCTGGCCGCCCACCAGTGCCTCTACCCGGCGGCGGGCGGTGAGGGCGGTGGTGTCGGCGCGGCGCGCGAGGTCGGTGTAGGGGGCTCGGCCGTCCTCGGTCAGTGCGGTGATCAGCTGGTGGTCGAGGGGCTGGAGGACGGGGCGGGTGGGTGCCGCGGGCATGTCCGGCCGCAGGCTGGTCAGTTCGGTCTGCGTCAGCAGGCCGCCGCTCCAGTCGAAGGCGGCCGGGAAGACCCGGAGCAGGACGTGTGAGGTCCAGGACTGGACCGCGGGGGTGGCGGGCAGATCGCGCAGCAGCAGGTTGTTGCGGGCGTCCGGGCCGTCCAGGAACAGGATGGTGCAGATCTCGTCGCCGCCGCCGAGGACGTCCACCCAGATGGTGTCGGGACGACGGGCGAGGGTGGCGGCGATGGCGCTGATCCGGTTGGGCTTGCACCGGATGCGCAGGGCCAGCGGGATCAGCTCGGGGAAATGCACGGGGTTGCGTACGGCCGTGGCCCGCAGGGTGCCGTCGCCGAACAACGGTGCCGCTCGGCGTACGACGGTGCGCTCCGAGATGCCCAGGACGCGGCCGACCGTGCGCCAGGAAGCACGCGGTGCGGCCAGCATCGCGGCGGCGATCCGACTGTCCGTTTCATTCAGCTGGTGGCGCACTTTCTCCATGGAGCACGATTCTATGTCTTCCTTTCTCGTTTCAGGCGGCTGATTCTGGCTCAGATGCTCACTCCGCCCTAGAAAAGTCTCAGAGCAACCGAGACGAGAGAAAGCGGGTGGGCGCGATGACCGGCATCGAGCACACGGTCGTGGACACCGACCGGGGCAAGGTCAGGGGAATCACGGAGGGCGAGGCGGTGTGCTTCCGGGGTGTCCCGTACGCCGCGTCGCCGGTCGGAGAGCTGCGGTTCGCCGCGCCGCAGCCGCACCCCGGCTGGACGGACGTGCGGGACGCGGCCACGGCCGGCCCGTCCGTGCCGCAGGCGGCCTCCCGGCTGGAGAAGGTGCAGGGGCAGCGCGTACCGGACTGGAACGAGGACGGCAGCCTGACCGTCAACGTCTTCACTCCGCGCCGGGCGCTGGAGGACGGCGCCGCCCGCCCGGTGCTGGTGTGGTGGCACGGCGGCGGCTTCACCAGCGGTTCCGGCGGCTGGGACTGGTACGACGGCGGCCGCCTCGCCGCACTGGGCGACATCGTCGTCGTCACCGCCAACTACCGGGTGGGACCGCTGGGTTACCTTTACCTGCCCGAGATCGGCGCGGCCAACCTCGGTCCCCAGGACCAGGCCGCCGTGCTGTCCTGGGTGCAGGACAACATCGCCTCCTTCGGCGGCGACCCTCGTACGGTCACCGTCGGCGGGCAGTCCGCAGGAGCGTACTCGGCCCTGTCGCTCGCGCTCGACCCCGCGACGAACGGATCCGTCACCCGGGTGCTGCTGCAGAGCGGACCCTTCGGCCTGAACCCGCAGGATCCGCACCAGGCCGCCGAGAACGCCGACGCCTACCTGCGCCTGCTGGGCATCCCGAACGGCACGGACACCGCGAAGGCCCTGCGCGCCCTGCCGGCCGAGCAGTTGCTGGACGCCTACGGCCGCCTCTCCGCCCAGCTCGCGGCTCCGGGCAAAGCTGCTCCGCCGATGTCCCCGGTCCTCGGCGCCCCCGGCATGCCCCGCACCCGGCAGCAGGCCCTCACCGACGGCGCGCTGGAGGGCAAACCGCTGCTGATCGGCACCACCCGCGACGAGGCGACGGCCTTCTTCGCCTTCGACCCCCGCATCCAGAACCTCACCGGCGAGGCCGCCCTGGACATGCTCACCGCCCAGGTCGGCCGGCAGACCGCGCAGGACGTCTACCGGCAGCACGCCGCCCGCCTCCCGCAGGCGACACCGGCGCAGATCTTCACCTCGGTGCAGACCGACGGCCTCTTCCGCGACGGCTCGCTTCGGATCGCCGACCACCATGCGGCCGGCGGCAACACCACCTACGTCTACCAGTTCGACTACGCCCCCGCCGAGGACCCGTACGCGCTGGGCGCCACCCACTGCGCCGAACTGCCCTTCTTCTTCAACACCTTCGACGCCTACCCCGGAAGCCCGGTCCTCGCCGGTGCCGGCGAGGCCCAGCGCGCTCTGGGCCTTGAATTCGCCAGTGCCGTCGCCGAGTTCGTCACCACCGGAACGACCGGCGACTGGCTGCCTTACGCCCCCGCGACCGCGGCCCGCATCCGCCACTTCGGCTGAGAGAGGTGACCGTCGTGAAGCACATCTTCCGCACGCCGACCATGCCGCACTGGGCCGAGTTCCTCACCCTGCTGGTCACCATCTACTTTTCGGACCGGCTGTACTCGCTGACCATCGCCGACCGGTTCGCGAACTGGAACCAGTGGGTGCGCCCGCTCCCCTTCACCCTGGCCTCCATCGCACTCCTCGTCTTCTGCGTGATGCCGGGCGCCGGCCGGCTCTGGAAGACCCTGTACGCCAAGGCTCTGCACGCGGCCGCCGCCCACTGAATCCCAACCGGACCCCGATGTGTGCTGGGCTCACATGTCGGGGTTCGAGCTTTCCTGCCCGCCCTGCATCCAGTCCGCGTCGGCCACGTTCGTCTCGGCTCATCAAGGAAGGCTCATGGGGAGACCGCCCCGGATTCAGCAGCGGTCGGTCCGTACGGCGCGGCCAGGGGCCACACCCTGTGCGTGACCGCCGTCCCCGCGGTGCACCGCCAGCTCCTTGCCCCCTGCCAGCAGTTCGACGGCGCCCAGGGCGTCCCCGACGGTCCCGGCTCAGCGCAAGGCCCGGCGCGAGTACGAGAGCCAAGTCGACGGCCACCCCTGGTGGGCGCGTCCGGCTCGTGCCCCCCGGCACTGCCGTCGCTGCCGACTGCTTGACATTGAAGTCAAACAGTCGTTTGAGTTCTCATGTGAGCCCAGAGAAGACGGACCTTCGCCGTGAGGCCGGTCGGCGAACGCGCGACGATCTGCTGGCGGCCGCCCTTGAGCTACTCGCACAACGCGGACAGGAGGGCGTGACCCTCCGCGAGATCACCCAGAACGCCGGAGCCAACGTCGCCGCGGTGAGTTACCACTTCGGATCGCTGAAGGCTCTGTGCGAGGCGACGATCGAGCACGCGTTGGAGCGGTACCTGGACGCTCAGATCCGGGAACTCGATGCCCTGGGCGGCGCCGCGACGCTGAGCGAGCTGGCCGAGGCGTTCGCACGGCCGATGGTGAGTGCGCTCGCGGCCGGTGGGCGGGATCTGGCGGTGATACGGCTCGTGGCGCGGGTGGGGATCGAGCCGCCCGAGGGGTGGGAGCGGCTGGCCGGGAAGTTCGAGCTGGCCCGACGGCAGGCGGTGCGAGTGCTGGCCGTGAACCTTCCCGACGTCGACAGGCACGAGCTCGACTTCCGGGTCCGCTGCGCGGCCGGGATGCTGAACTGGCTCGCGCTGGCACCCGTCGGGGCCGAGTTGGCCGCAGAGCCTGCTGACCGTATCGAGCGCATGCTCGTCCCGGTGGTCGCCGGCGCCTTCCGAGGGGCGCGATAAGCATCTGACGTGCGCGACTGCGCCGCGCCGACTCTACTTGCGACGGGATTCGGTCGTCTGCTTGACAGGACGTCCGAGTCGCGCTCTACAATTTCAATCAAAGGTTTGAATGGAATCTCATGGACCTGTTCGCCGAGGACGGCGTCTTCAACAACGTCGTCGCCGGCGAGAGCTACCGCGGTGAGCACCTCGGCGACCTCGTCGCCTTCATGGGGGGGCTCGCCCCCGCCCAGCTCGGCGTGCAGCCCGACTTCGCCGCCGCCGTCACCGCGTCGGCCACCGTCCCGGGCTGACCGAACCGGCTCCGGGCAGCACAAGCAACCACGAAGAAGCAGGCCCGCCATGCCCACCATCGGCATCATCCTCGGCAGCACCCGGCCCAACCGCGTCGGCGACCAGGTGGCCCGCTGGGTCCTGGAACACGCCTCGCGCCGGACCGACGCGAGCTTCGAGCTGCTCGACCTGCGCGAGCACCCCCTCCCCCACCTCGACGAACCGATGCCACCGTCCCTCGGCCAGTACCAGCACGAACACACGCAGCGCTGGGCCGCGACCATCGCCGCGTACGACGGATTCGTCATCGTCACCCCCGAGTACAACCACGGCGTCCCCGGCGTCCTGAAGAACGCCTTGGACCACCTCTACGCCGAGTGGAACAACAAGGTCCTCGGCCTGGTCTCCTACGGCGCCGCGGGCGGCGTACGCTCCGCCGAGCAGCTGCGCCTGGTCGCTGCGGAACTCCAGATGGCCGACGTACGCCAACAGGTCACGCTCTCGCTGCACACCGACTTCGAGGACTTCAGCGTCTTCAAGCCCGGCGACCACCATCTGCCTGCGCTGGACGCGATGCTCGACCAGGTCATCGCCTGGACCACGGCGCTCGCCCCGCTGCGAACGGCTCCGGTCGGCGCCACCTGACCCACCCGGCCGCGCGGAGCCGCAGACCTGCGCACAGCGACCGACCGATCCACACGACGGGACTCACCATGAACGGATCCCCCGCCGCTCTGATGCGGGTCAACCTGCTCGAGGTGTTCAACGAACCCGACCCGGACCGCAGGGCCGCGGTCATCGCGGAGAACTACGCCGAAGACGTGGTGTGGCACGAACCGGACCGCGTCAACCACGGGCGCACGGAGTTCGTGCGCCGCGCCACGGAGTTGCTCGCCGGAAACCCGGACTGGGTCTTTCGGCCCGCCGGCCCCGCGTCGGAACTCGACGACATCGGCCACCTCGGCTTCAAGTGGGGCCCCTCCGACGGCCGGCTACCGATGATCAGCGGCATGGACATCGCCCGCACCAGCGACGGCGTCATCATCGAGCTCTACACGATCATCACGGAGATCCGTTCGGAGTAACCCCGGTCCCGCACAACCTCATGTCCTCGTCGGTCCCGCCCGCGTCGATGATGGCGCATGATCTGCACGATTCCGTGCATGCCTGACGTTTTTCCTGCGCGGCCGATCCGAGTATGGCGGCGAATTGCCGAACGGCTTCTACAACAGTCTCGTCAGCGACACCTTCGAAACGCTGCGAGCTGAAGGAGAAGACGATGACCGACCACGGAGCCGACCTGCTGATCCGCGCCGGCGCGGTGTACACCTTGGCCTCCGGCCAGGCCCCGCAGCGGGCCCTGGCCGTACGCGGTGACCGGATCACGGCCGTGTCCGCCGACCCGTACGGCCTCGACCACCTGGTGACCGGGCAGACCGAGGTCCATGACCTGCCCGGCGCCACCGCGCTCCCCGCTTTCGACGACACCCACACCCACCTGATCTTCGCCGCGCTCGGCGCCCAGGACGTCCCCGTCCACCAGGCCCGCACCATCCCCGAGTTCCTCGACCTGATCCGGCAGCGGGCCGCCGTCACCCCGGAGGGTGAGTGGATCCGCACTACCACCAACTGGCAGGAACTCAACCTGGCCGAGCGCCGCATGCCCACGGCGGCCGAACTCGACACCGCCACCGACCGGCACCCGGTCCTGGTCAAGCGCGGCGGCCACAACGACGTCGTCAACACCCACGCGCTGCGCCTCGCGGGCATCACCGAGGACACCCCCGTGCCGCCCGGCGGAACCATCGGCCGCGGTGCTGACGGCAAGCTGGACGGGCGGCTCATCGACAACGCCCTGCACCTGGTGGAGCGTCTGGTCCCGGCCCCGGACCGGGCCCAGCGCATCGAGGGACTGCGCATCGCCACACGCGACTACGCCGCCACCGGCATCGGCACCGTGCGGGACTGCGCGGTCGCCCCCGAGGACTACCGGGTGCTCCGCGCCGCCCGCGAGGCGGGCGTGCTCAGCGTCCGGGTGCGCGCGCTGATCTCGGCGCTGGGCATGACGAGCGCGACCCAGGTGGAGAACCTGCTCGACACCATGGAGGAGTGGCGCGACACCTCCGACCCCTGGCTGTCGGTGTGGGGCGTGAAGTTCGGCCTCGACGGCGGTCTGGAGGCCGGGGCCACCGAGGAGCCGTACGCCTGTGACCACTCCTTCTCCGGGATGCTGATCTGGGAGCCGGACGCACTGGTCGAGGCGGTCGAGGCGGTCATCCGGCGCGGCTGGCGGGTCGGCACGCACGCGTACGGCGACCGCGCCGTCCGCACTCTCCTCGACGTCTACGAACGCGTCCTCGACCGCAACCCCGGCCTGCCCGCCGGCACGCTGGTGATGGAGCACGGCGGTCTCGCCGGCCCCGAGCAGCGCGCCCGTGCCGTCGCGTTGGGCATCCCCGTCACCATCCAGCAGCCGCTGCTGCATGACACCGCCGAGGTCGAGGAGGGCTTCTGGGGTCCGGAGCGGGTCGCCCGGCTCTTCCCGGCGCGCGGCTGGATCGATCTCGACGCCCAGGTCAGCGCCGGCTCCGACTTCCCCGTCGGCCAGTTCGGTGCGATGCGCTCGGTGTACGGCATGACGACGAGGCAGACCGTCATCGGCGTCAAGGGCCCCGAGCACGCGATCACCTACGACGAGGCCCTCACCCTGCACACCACCCAGGCGGCCCACCTCACGGGCGAATCCCATCTGCGCGGCACCCTGACGCCGGGCCGCTGGGCCGACTTCACGATCTGGGACCAGGACCCCGCCCACTGCCCTGGTGACGCCCTCCGCGACCTCCACCCCACCCACACCTTCGTCGGCGGCCGCCTGATCGCCCCCACCGGAACGCGGTGAGCGGGATCGGGTGTCGGCCCGGAAGTCGCGGCCACCGCCGGCAGAAGCGCTCGCGGTAGCCAACCGCCCTTGGCGAGCAGTCCAGGCCCTTGAAGTCGGCCTACAGCAGTGACACAAGGCCCGGCGGGACGGAGGAGGCACGGCTCCGGCCTCACGTGGGCCGAGCGCCAGGGCGACATCGGGGTCGCGCCCCCGCACCTACGTCGCGGCCTTTTTCGACCTCCACCTACGGGGCATTCCGGTGAGTTTCCACGCGCGCCGACGGTACAAGGAGCGCAACGCGTCGAACGGGCCGTCAACAGGTCCCAGAACTCCCGGCCGGAGTGCAGCGCTTGACCCTCACGTGGCGTCATGCCGCATGGTCGGTGGCGTGGAAGAACACCTGACCGTGGGACGCGTGGCCGAGTTGTCCGGCGTGAGCGTCCGCACGCTGCATCACTACGACGAGATCGGCCTCGTGCGACCGTCCACGCGGACCGCGGCCGGGTACCGGGCCTACTCGGCGGGCGACGTGGAGCGGCTGCGGGAGGTGCTCGCCTACCGGCGGCTGGGCTTCGGATTGCGCGAGATCGCCGATCTGGTGGACGACCCGGCCACCGACGCGGTCGCGCACCTGCACCGGCTGCGCGGCCTGCTGCAGGAACAGCGCGACCGCGCCGCCGCCATGGTGACGGCCATCGACAAGGAACTGGAGGCACGAGCCATGGGGATCAGGACGACGCCGGAGGATCAACTGAAAGTGTTCGGCGCTCAATTGTACGAAGCCATCGGGTCCGCTTACCCGGCGACGCGGCGCACCGAGCCGCGGATCGCCGCGAGGATCTGGGATGCGCTCGGGGACGCCCGGACGGTTCTGAACGTCGGGGCCGGCACCGGCTCCTACGAGCCCCCGGACCGCGAGGTCACGGCCGTGGAACCGTCAGCAGTGATGCGGGCGCAGCGTCCTGCGGGTGCAGCCCCGTGCGTGGCCGCCAGTGCGGAGCGCCTGCCGTTCGCTGACCAGTCCTTCGACGCCGCGATGGCGGTCAGCACCGTTCATCACTGGCCGGACCCTGTTGCCGGGCTGCGGGAGATGCGGCGGGTGGCCCGCCGCGTGGTGGTGTTCACGTACGACGCCAGTACGACCGGCTGGCTTCAGCGATTCTGGCTCACCCGCGACTACCTGCCCGAGTTCGCTGACCTGCTCACTGGCTGGCCTTCACTGGCCGACATGACCAGCGCGATCGGGGGCCACGCGGAGCCGGTGCTCATCCCGTGGGACTGCGCCGACGGCTTCTTCGAAGCCCACTGGCGCCGGCCTGAGGCCTACCTGGACGAACAGGTCCGCCGCGCGGTATCGGTGTGGACCAGAGTCGGGCCGCAGGCCGAGCAGCGGGCGGTGGACAGTCTCCGCGACGACCTTTCCTCGGGCCGGTGGGCCGAACGCAACCGGGACCTCGTCGCCCTCGACGCGGCAGAGCTGGGCCTGCGGCTGCTCGTGGCCTGAACCATCGTGCGGGAGGACGTCCGCCGGTCAACCCGTCATGGCCGACTGCCAGCCGCTGGCCTGCCGCAACACTCCCACCTCCGCCAACAGGCAAGCCGCGACCGTCTGGCCCCCTACATCCGTCACCGCCTTACGGAAACAGCACCACGCCCTGCTTTAGCTCCGGAGTCTGGGTGATGCGAAGCCGCCCGCAGGGTTGTCGGGTACATGCCTGAGCCCTACAGTCCGAGCAAGCGAAGCATGGGAGCGCTCCCAAACGGGGGGTGGCGGGAGCGCCGGCACGACACCGAACACAGGCCGTACCTCCGGAGAGAGGCCCCGCATGCAACCTTCACCGCGCCTTCTTCCCGCCCTGCGCGGCGCGTTGGGCGCCCTGGTCACCGCGCTCGCCGTCATCGCCGCACTCTTCGCCGCCACCCCGGCGGCCCAGGCCGACACCACGGTCTGCGAAGAGTTCGGCTCGACCGTCATCCAGGGTCGCTACGTCGTCCAGAACAATCGCTGGAACACCAGCGCCACGCAGTGCGTCACCACCACCGACACCGGCTTCCGGGTCAGCCGGGCCGACGGTTCCGTGCCCACCAACGGCGCACCGAAGTCGTATCCTTCCGTCTTCAACGGCTGCCACTACACCAACTGCTCGCCGGGAACCAGACTCCCCGCGCAGCTCGCCGGCATCTCGAGCGCGCCGAGCAGCATCTCCTACGGCTACGTCGGCGATGCCGTGTACAACGCCTCGTACGACATCTGGCTGGACCCGACGCCCCGCACCGACGGTGTGAACCAGACCGAGATCATGATCTGGTTCAACAAGGTGGGCCCGATCCAGCCGATCGGCTCCCAGGTCGGCACGGCCACCGTGGGCGGACGCTCCTGGCAAGTCTGGTCGGGCAGCAACGGCACCAACAGGGTGCTGTCCTTCGTCGCCCCCTCGGCGATCGGCAGCTGGAACTTCGACGTGATGGACTTCGTCCGGCAGGCCGTGACCCGTGGGCTGGCACAGAACAACTGGTACCTGACGAGCGTCCAGGCCGGTTTCGAGCCCTGGCAGAACGGCACGGGGCTGACCGTGAACTCGTTCTCGTCGACCGTCAACACGAACGGTGGACCGGGCGGACCGGGCGGTGCCACGGCTTGCACGGTGTCCTACGCCACGAACGTGTGGCAGGGGGGCTTCACCGCGAACGTCACCGTCGCCAACACCGGTTCGGCGCCCGTCGACGGCTGGCGCCTCGCTTTCACCCTGCCCTCCGGACAGCAGATGACCAGCGCCTGGAACGCCTCCGTCGCCCCGTCCTCGGGAGCCGTCACGGCGAGCGGCCTGGCGCACAACGCGAGCATCGCCCCCGGTGGCAGCCAGACCTTCGGCTTCCAAGGCGGCTACAGCGGGACCTTCGCCGCGCCGGCCGCGTTCAGCCTGAACGGCACTGCCTGCACCATGGCGTGAGGGGACCGGCGCCGGGTACGCACGTGCGCGCCCGGCGCCGGGAGCCGCCATGGTGGCCGCCTCAGCTCACGTGGCCGTGCAGGCTGTGCCGTTGAGGGTGTAGGAGCCGGGCGGGGCGGTGTTGCCGGTGTGGGTGGCCTGGAAGCCGATGTCGACGGACGCACCGGGGGCGACGGTGGCGTTGTGGGCGACGTTCCTGGCCGTCACCCGGCCGGAGACGGGCGAGTAGTCCGCGTTCCAGCCGGACGTGATGCGCTGGCCGTCGGGCAGGGTGAAGGCCAGGGACCAGCCGTCGATGGCGGTGGTGCCGGTGTTGGTCAGGGTGATGTTCGCGGTCAGACCGCTGCTCCACGCGCTGACGGCGGCGGTGACCCGGCAGGTGCCGGTCCCCGGCGACGGCGGCTCGGAGGTCTGGAACTGCGTGAAGAACTTCCACACCTCTCCCGGCACCCAGGTCCTGCCGCTGTCACCGGGCGCCCCGTCCTGGGGAGCGGCTATGTGCCCTTCGTCGAACGCGGCCCACGCGACCGGATGTCCGGCCGAGCAGCCTGAGTAGGCGGTGACCCGGTGGGTCAGGCTGCCCTGCGCGGGCTCGGGCGGGTTCTGGGGGGTGCAGCCGTTGTTCCTGACGAACCTGTCCCGCAGCGCCCTTCCGCCGGAGATGCCGAGGACGTTGTCCCTGAGGCCGTGCACTCCGAGGTAGGCGATGGGCTGGGTTCCGCCGCTGCATCCGCTGAGCTGCCCGCCGCTCTGCACCGCGACCGCGCGGAAGACGGTCGCGCGGGAACACGCGAGTGCGTACGACATGGCGGCCCCGTAGCTGAATCCCAGAGCGAAGCGCTGGGTTGTGTCGACGCACAGGTCCGACTCGATGCGCCGCATGATGTCGTCGACGAGGGCGACGTCCTCACCGCCGTTGTTGGCCCAGCCGTTGTTGAGGCCCTGGGGGGCGACGAAGACGGCGCTGTTGTTCGCCAGTCGCTGGAGCCCGTAGTAGGCCCAGGTGCCCGTCTCCACGGTGCGGCCCGTGGCGACGTCGGTGGAGGTGCCGCCCAGCCAGTGGAACCCGAAGACCAGCCGGTAGGCGCGGTTGCGGTCGTAGCCGTCCGGGACCCGCAGGATGAAGCTCCGGTTCTTGCCGCCGCTCTGGATCGTGTACGTACCGCTCGTCAGGGTGGGTGCCTTGCCGCATCCGGGGCTCGCGGCGGCGGCGCGCGAGGGGGCGGGGTGCTCGCCCTGGCCGAGACCCAGTGCCGTGCCGCCCATGCTCAGGACGACCAGCATCGCGACCAGGGCGGGCCATAAGAGGGATCTTGTCCTTGTCATCGTGTGACTGCCCTTCCGTGGTTACCGCGGTGCCTTCGCGGTGGTGCCGGGGGTGAACTGCCACCAGTTCATGTTGAGCAGGTAGCCGCTGCCGCCGCTGAACCGCAGGTAGAGGTCCTGGGTTCCGGCCGCGCCGGCGACGGGGCAGGTCACCGTCGTCCAGGTCTGCCAGCCCCCGGTGTTCGGCACGGCGCACCGGCCCACGACCGTCCCGCTCGGCGAACCCAGGCGCAGTTCGACGGTGCCGCCGCTGCTGCCCGAGGCCACGCGCGCGGTGAAGGAGGACGCTCCCGGCCCGAAGGCCACGCCCTTGACCTTGATGTAGTCGCCGTTGTCGATCCAGCCGACGTTCATTCCGCCTTCGCCGGCCGGTTCGGTCTCGATCCCGGATCCCCAGGCGAGCGTCTCGGCCTCCTGGCGTACGTACGGGTTGAGCGTGCCGTTCTGGGGCGCGCCGCCGCTCGTCATGTTGATCACCGGGAGCGTGCCGTCGGCGTTGTACGCGAACTTCTCCACCGCCACCGAGCGGGTGAAGCCACCGCCGCCCGGGAGTGCGCCGTTGTGGTAGAAGAAGTACGAACCGCCCTTGAAGTCCACGATCCCGGGGTGGTTGGTGAAGCTGCTGCCCTGGGTGGGCATGACCGTCCCGCGGTAGGTCCAGGGCCCGGTCGGGCCGGGCGCCGTGGAGTACGCGATGAACTCCGAGCAGCACTTGGCCGCGAACACCATGTAGTACAGGCCGTTCCGCTTGTAGACCCAAGGGCCCTCCTCGTACAGCGTGGGACGGTTGGCGTCACCGGTGCGGGTGCCGAAGCCCGCGGTGGTGAGCGGGATCCTGGTGGGGCTGCCCGAGTAGGACGTCATGTCGGCGTTCAGCCTGACGTACGTCAGATTCGGGTTGCCCCAGTACAGGTAGGCCTGACCGTTGTCGTCGATGAAGACGGTCGGGTCGATCTCCCCGTTCTCCACCAGCGGACGGCCGAGGGCGTCCCGGAACGGGCCGGTGGGGCTGTCCGACACCGCCACGCCGATGGCCATCCGGCCGGTCGCCCGGTTCTTCACGGGTACGTACCAGTAGAACCGGCCGTTACGCTCCACGGCCTGTCCGGCCCACGCGTCGGCGGACGCCCAGCTGAAGGTGGTCAGGCTGAGCGGTGAACCGTGGTCGGTCCAGTTGACCATGTCGGCGGAGGACCACACCCGCCAGTCCTTCATGGTGAAGTAGGTGGAGCCGTCCTCGTCGTGCCCGGTGTAGAGGTAGACCCGCCCGTTGTGCACCAACGGGGCCGGGTCGGCGGTGTAGACGTGCTGGACGATGGGGTTGTCGGCCCGGGCCGCGGTGGGACCGACCGCGGCGGGGACGACGGCGAACGCCAGCAGCAGTCCCAGGGTCCAGGCGACTGCCCGGGTGAGCCTCGTGCCGGCGGTGGGTGCAGGCCGAGCCGGGATCATCGGGGCCTCCGGGGGACGTCGACGGGCGGACGAGCCGGCGACGGGTGCACTGCGTCCCTCATATGCGGCTCCACTTCTGGGTGGTCTGGCCGTTGCAGCTCCACAGCACCAGCGGGGTTCCGTTGGCGGTGGCGGACCCGTTGACGGTGAGGCACCGCCCCGCGTGGACGTTGCGGACGGTTCCGTCGGAGCCGACGGTCCACTTCTGATTGTCCTGGCCGTTGCAGGGCCAGATGATGACCCGCGTGCCGTCGGCGGTGCCCTGGTTGGAGGCGTCCAGGCACTTGTCGCCGTAGACGCGGATCTCGCCGCCGGCCCAGGTGGTCCACAGCTGGTTGGCGGCGGTGTGGCAGTCCCAGATCAGTGCCGTCGCCCCGGCCGCGGTGGAGGCGTTGTCGACGTCCAGGCAGCGGCCGGAGGCGTTGCCGCGCAGCCGCGAGGTGGTGGCGGCCAGCGGACTGCCACCGGTCACCCGGAACACCGCCACACCATGCGCGGGGACGCTCGCCGAGATCTGCCCGGACGTGCTCGACGTGCCGCCGGTCCACAGGTCGGTGAGGCTGAACGAGCCGCCGGTCAGGCCTACTTGCGCGGCCGTGGTGGTTACCGTGGCGGTGCCTGACCCCCGGTTGAACAGGCCGACCGCGACCGAGCCGTCGGACAGGGGCTTGGCGAACACCTCGGTGTTGCCGTCGTCGCGCACCCTGCGCCCACCGGCGGCCAGGGAATCCTGGTTCACCGCCAGCAGCCGCGGGTTGCGCAGGATCGCGCTCACGTCGGCGGACATGGTGCGGATGTCGTTGCCGGCCATGAGCGGGGCGCCGAGCAGTGCCCACAGGGCGAAGTGGGAGCGGGACTCCGTCAGTGAGAGGCCGGGGCGGCCGACGACCAGCATGTCGGGGTCGTTGAAGTGTCCCGGGCCCGTCTGCGCCGCCAGCGGCGCGGTGACGTCGAGGACGTTGCCGACGCCCATCGGATAGCTGTTGGTGTTGCCGTTCTGCCAGATGTCGAGCAGGTCCTCGGTCGTCCGCCACAGGTCGGCGACCTCACCCCAGTTGTAGGTGGAGCCGGTGATGGCGTGGAAGCTGTTGGGGTTGATGCTGTAGACGATCGGCCGCCCGGTGGCGCGCAGGGCGTCGCGCATCACCGTGAAGCGAGCGACCTGTTCGTCACGGGTGCCGCTGGAGGAACACCAGTCGTACTTGAGGTAGTCGACGCCCCACGACGCGAACGTGGCGGCGTCCTGGGCCTCGTGGCCCCGGCTGCCCGTCGACCCCGGATACGCGCCGCTGGTCTGCGCGCACGTGCGTTCGCCCGGCACCTGGTAGATGCCGAACTTCAGGCCCTTGCCGTGGATGTAGTCGCCGAGCGCCTTCATCCCGCTCGGGAACTTGGACGGGTTGGCGCGCAGGTTGCCCGCCGCGTCGCGCTGGGGGTCGAACCAGCAGTCGTCGACCACCACGTACCGGTAGCCGGCGTCACGCATGCCCGAGGACGCCATCGCGTCGGCGGCCTGGCGGACCTGGGTCTCGGTGATCCCGCAGCCGAAACTGTTCCAGCTGTTCCAGCCCAGGGGCGGCGTGAGCGCGGGACTGCCGGGCGCGGCGGCCGAAGCGGCGGAGTGGACGGAGGCCGTCATGGTCGCGGTGACCGTGAGTGCGGCGGCCGCGAGGAGTTGGAGCAGTCGTCGTCCGCCTGATCGTCTGGGTCTGCGCACCGGGGCTCCTTTGCGGGAGGGGGGTGTCACGTCCATGACACCCATGGGGGGTACCGTGCTCGCACTTTCGATGCGTCGTTCGGAAAGTCAGGCGTCACGGATACTAGAGAGACCCTCCAGCATGTCAACATCCTGGGACGTCCGGGCTCGGCGGCGCGCCTCTCCACTTCCGGACGCACGCCGCTGACCTGCGAGAGTCGGCTGCCGAGTCACGGAGCCCGACCTCGATACTGCCTCGAAATATTTCGACTGAGACGACGATTCATGCGATGGAGGTCTTCCACCGGCCTGACCTCAACCCCGGACAAGCGGGCGCACTTCGTCCTGAACTGGACAGGTGCTGCGATCGCATGAGCGTGGATCACATCACGGTGAACTCCGCCGCCTTGGTGTTCAGCGTTGTGTCGCCGTCCTTCGCGGTGGCCAGGACGGCGACGTGCCACAGACCGCGCGGAGACGCCTCGGCATCGGCGGGCGCCACGGGGACCCTGTAGGTGCAGCGCACTGCGTCCCAACCGGCCGGCCTGCACACCGCCGTCTCCGCAGCCGCCATGTCCTCGGCGGTCAGCCCCTTCTTCGCGAACGTCGACTTCGCCGGCCAGGCCAGGACCTTCAGGCTCTTCACACCGGAGGGCGCCGTGACATCAGTGGTGAAGGTCAACGAACCATCCCGATCGCCTTCGGGGGCGGCGTAACGAGCCGTGCCGTGCGCCAGCACCGGAGACCGGCCCCCGGCGTGGGCGAGAGCGAGGGCCCCGGCACCGCCCAGGACGACGACACCGGCGGTCAGGGACAGAACGATACGACGCGACACGAGAAACTCCCCCAGCGGATCAGCTGCATCAGACCGGCGCTCCTTGCTGCGCCGCTGTACGAATCCTGCTCGCGCCAGAAGCACCAGGCATGAGCGCACGTACTCAACTGCCGCCTGAGTAAGCTCAGTTCATCGCGGCGGAGGGCCGTGAGGACTTCCCCCTCGGCGGGCGAAGGGGTGGCACACCAGTGGAGGACGCAGGATCCTTCCCTGCGTGGACACGTTGCGCGGCGAAGGAGACGAGGTGCCGGTCACCGACGCCTTACTCCGGTAGCAGCGTCAGCCAGTTACTGTGTGTCGAAGTTCGTCCCCCGGGAGACCTTCTCCCATTCAGCGAGTTCGGCGCGGACCGAGTCGAGGTGTCCCACCAGGAAGTCCACCGCGTCGCCGCCGAGGGCGAGCCTCAGTGGGGTGTGCTCCGCGTCCAGGGCCAGCCGGATCGCGGCGGCCGCCTTCGCAGGGTCCCCGGGCTGGGCGCCGTCGCCGTCGCGCACCTGCTTCCTGGTGGCGCCGACCTTCTCCGCGTACGCCGGGTGCTCCGCGGAAAAGTAGGCCGCACCCTTGCCGAACAGGTTGGTGCGGAATGCGCCGGGCTCCACGATCAGCACCTTGATGCCGAACGGCGTCACCTCGTCTGCCAGGCCCTCCGACAGCTGCTCCAGCGCCGCCTTGGTCGCGCTGTACGCGGAGAAGCCTGCGAAGGACAACTGGCCGCCGAAGCTGCTGATGTTCACGATCGATCCGCTGCCCCGCTCCCGCATCTGCGGCAGGAGCGCTCGAGTCAGCCGCGCCGGGCCGAACACGTGCAGCTCGAACAGGTCGCGCAACTCCTGGTCGGTGGTCTCCTCGAAAGCCCCCACCTGGGTGCGCCCGGCGTTGTTCACCAGCACGTCCACCCGGCCGTAGCGCGCCAGGACGTCGGCGGCCACCGCGTCGATCCGCCCGCCGTCGGTGACGTCCAGGTCCATCGCCTCCACCAGGTCGGGGTGTCCGGCGACCATGTCGGCCAGCGCCTCGGGCCGCCGGGCCGTGCCGATCACCGTGTCGCCGGCGGCGACCGCGGCCTCGGCGATGGCCCGTCCGAAACCGCTGCTGGCCCCGGTGACCAGCCAGACCTTGCCGTTCTCAGCCATCTCTTCGTCCCCCTCGTCGACTGCCGTTCGGGGTGTCCCCGCCGGCAGCTCCCATCCTTCGCCGGAGCCGGGGCCACGTCCAAGATCTGCTGTGACAGCCATGGGTTATGGACGTCCATATGCGCGATCTACGCTACTTCACGGCGGTCGCCGAGGAGTTGAACTTCACCCGGGCGGCTGAACGACTGTTCGTCTCCCAGCCCGCGCTCAGCAAGCAGATACGGATGCTGGAGAAGCACGTGGGCGCCCCTCTGTTCGATCGGGACCGGCGGGCGGTGCGGTTGACCGCCGTAGGGGAAGCGCTGTTGCCGCACGCCCGCGGGGTACTGGCCGCCTGGCGGGCCGCCGAGGCGGTTGTGGAAGAGGCGAGGAACGCCGAGCGGCAGACCCTCGTCATCGGCATGTCCACGAGCCCGGGCCGTGGGTTGCTGCCCGCGCTGCGCAGCCGGCTGCGCTCTCGGCATCCGGACGCCCGGACCGTCCTGCGACAGGTCAACTGGGCTGATCCCAGCGCCGGGTTGAGAGACGGCTCCAGCGATGTCGCCTTCGTCTGGCTTCCGATCCCGGACGCCGATCGCTACCGGTACTCGGTGGTGGCCGAGGAGCCGCGCCTTGTGGCTCTGCCCCATGGGCACCCCCTGGCCGCGCGTGCCGCAGGCGATCGCGAAGGAGCGCTGGATTTCGCCGATCTCCTGGACGAGACGTTCCTGGCACTCCCCCCCCCGGAAGCGGGTCCGTTGCGGGACCACTGGCTGGCCCTGGACGCCCGGGGCGATCGCGCTCCTCGGACAGGCGGCGTGGTGGCAAGCGCCGAGGAGACCCACGAGGCAGTGGCCAACGGCCAGGGTGTGGCGCTGCTGGCCGCCGGCAACGCCCCCCTGGCGGTCCGGGACGAGGTGATCGCCGTACCGGTCCGCGGTATCGGTCCGTGCCGTCTCGCGGTGGCCGCCCACCGGGACGACGAACGGCCCTTGGTACTGGCGTATTCGGCCGCGGCCGCGGAGGTGGCGGTCGGCAGCTCGTGATTCCCCTCGGTCCGGCCGGGACACCTCGGTCCGGCCGGGACACGTCAGGCCGTGGAGCGGAAGCGGCCGCGAGGACCTGCACTCGCCCTGGGGGCGTGGTACGGGAGCATCCCCCTTCAGGTCCTCGGCGAGCCGAACGTGGTGGAGGTCGGCCGTCGCGCCGCGGGCGAGGCGCTTGACGGGGGTTCGTCGTGACCAGGGTGCGTGGCCGCCTCCTGGCGGGACTCGGCCGGGGTTTGCAGGAGCGCCCGCGTCGCCGGGTGGCTTGGCTCGGTGAAGACAGTTGGCGTTGGCCCGGATTCCACGGTGCGGCCGGCGTCGAGGACGGTGACCGTTTCGGTGCGGGCGGCGATGAGAGGGAGGTCGTGGCTGATGAGGACAAGGGCTGTGCCGCGTTCCTCTCGGAGCCGGGCCAGCAGGTCCATGATCGCCTCGGCGGTGGCGGGGTCCAGCGCCGAGGTCACCTCGTCGCAGATCAGTACGTCGGGATCGGCCGCCAGGGCTCGTGCGATGGCGACCCGCTGCCGCTGCCCGCCGGACAGTTCGTGCGGGTAGCGGGAGGCGAACTCCGTTGCCAGGCCCACCTGTTCCAGGAGACCGGCGACCTGGGTCCGTACCTCACCGGACGTACACCGCCGGTGCAGCCGCAGCGGCCTGCCGACCGCGGCGCCCACCGTGCGGCTGGGGTTGAGCGCGCCCAGGGGGTTCTGCGTGACGAGCTGGACACGGCGTCGCTGTTCGCGGGCGCGGCCGCGCAGACCGGTGCTGAGCGGTACGCCGTCGAGGCGGATCACGCCGGCACTGGCCGGTTGGAGTCCGACCACGGCGCGGACGAGTGTGGTCTTTCCTGAGCCCGAGGCGCCGACGACGCCGGTCGCCGCCCCAGGGGCGACGGACAGCGTCACGCCCTCCAGTACCGGGGCGTTCGTGCGTCGGCCGAAAGTGACTCGGAGGTCGCTCACGTCGAGCACGGGTGCGTAGGCGGGTCCGCTCTCGTGCGGCCCAGGTGCCAGCGGGTCCGTGCGGGGTGTGGCGGTCCCGCGGGAAGCGGGCGGTCGTACGGGCTGCGTGCGCAGTTCCACCACCTCGTCCGCGATCTGCTCGACGAGTTCGGGGTCGTGGCAGGACAGCGCGACGGCCAGCTGGTGCTCGCGGACCAGATGGCACAGCAACTCGCCTATCTCGGAGCGCAGTTCGGGGTGCAGGCCGGCGGTCGGCTCGTCGAGGAGGAGGACTCGGGGGCGGCGGGCCAGGGCGCGGGCGAGGGCAACGCGGCGCTGCTGTCCGCCGGACAGGGCCGCGGGCCGCCGCAGGGCGAGGCGGCCGTCGTCCGGGAGCCGGACCTCCGCGAGGAGTGCCCGTACCGCCTCCGGGGTGCGGTCGCCGGAGAGTTCGCGCAGGAGGGAGCGGACACGCATCCGGGGGTTCAGCCCCGAAGCGGGGTCCTGGCCGACGTAGGCGAGCCGTTCGCGGCGCAGGGCCCGCAGGTCCCTTTCGGGCAAAGCGAAGACGTCGCGGCCGAGTACCTCGACGTTCCCGGACGTGCGCTCGGTGCCGGGCGGCAGGAGTCCGGTGATGGCGCGCAGCAGCGTGGTCTTGCCCGAACCCGAGGGGCCGGTCAGCGCCACCAACCGGCCCGGCCGCAAGGTGAGTTGCGCGTCCTGGAGCAGGATCCGCCCGCCGGGGGCGGCCACGGTGAGGTCCGTGACCCGGGCCGCGGCGGTGGCCGGCACGGTTGGCCGGTCGGTTGTGTGGCTCACAGGACGGTCACCGCCTTCCGGCCGGTCTGGGGAGCGAGGGCCGCCGCAGCGAGGTTGACGCTGAGGGCGAGGAGGCCGATGGCAAGGCTGGGGGCGACGACGGACCAGGGGTTGAGGAGGATGCCGGAGGAGTTCTCGCGGATCATCAGTGACCAGTCGGCGGCGGGAGGCTGGGGTCCCACCTGGAGGAAGCCCGCGGTGGCGAGGAGGTAGACGGCGGCGACGAAGCGCAGGCCGAAGAGGGCGAGGAGGGTGGCGCGCAGGTTGGGCAGGATCTCGCGCAGCACGAGATGCCACAGCCGTTCGCCGCTCGCCGCCGCGGCCTCGACGTAGCCGGAGGCTGCCACCGGCGCCGCCGCGCCGGCCGCGAGCCGTACCGCGTAGGGCACGCCGAGCACGACGGCCGCGGCGATCACGGCGAGCCGGCCTCCGTCCGGCCAGGACAGGGTGACGAGGAGGATGCCGAGCACGGCGGGCAGCAGCATCAGCACGTCGGCGGTCCGTTCCACCAGGCGTCCGACGCGAGGGCGCAGGGCGCCGATCGCGCCGAGCACCGCGGCGCTGCCGGTGACCAGTGCCGCGACGAGCAGCGAGGAGAGGACCAGTTCGCGCCCGCCGGCCAGCAGTCTGCTCAGGACGTCCCGGCCCAGTTGGTCACCGCCGAGCAGGGCGTCCCCGCCGGGTTCCGCGTACGGCGCGGTGACGGGGGCGTCGATGGGATGCGGAGCGAGCCAGGTCCCGGCGAGGGCGAGGCAGACCAGCAGTATCGCGGGCAGTACGCGCAGGGCCGTGCCCCGTGGCCGGGTGCTCATCGGCGTGCTCCTGCCGTCAGGTCCCGTACCAGGTCGGCCAGCAGCAGCACGCCCGTGAGGACCGCGCCCGACAGGGCCGTCACGCCGGCGATGACGGGGCTGTCGCGGTCGGTCACGGCGGAGGCCAGGACCGAGCCGACGCCGGGGTAGTTGAAGATCGTTTCGACCACGACGGCGCCGCCGAGGAGCATGCCGGTGGAGGTGGCGAGGCCGGCGGCGATGGTGGGCAGGGCGCCGGGCAGGACATGGTGGGTGAGGATGCGGTGCGGCGGGAGTCCGTCGAGGACGGCGGCCTCCACGTGCGGGGCGCGGGCCTCGTCGGCGAGGGCGGCTCGCACGATGCGTACGTTCCAGCCGGCCTGCGGGATGGTCAGGGCGAGCACGGGCAGGATCAGCATGGTCCAGTCCGCGGGGGTTCCGTCGGCGCCGGTGAGGGTGACGGCGGGCAGCCAGCCCGTCCACAGCGACAGCACCAGGACCAGGGCGACGGCGACCACGAACTCGGGCAGGGCGAGGACCGCGGTGGCGGTGCCGGAGATCAGGCCGTCGGCGCGCCCGCCGGGCCGGAGCGCGGCCCAGCAGCCGAGGGCCAGGGAGACCACGGCGGTCAGCAGCAGCGCGAGGCCGCCGAGGAGGAGGGTGTTGGGGAACGCCGACGAGACCAGGTCGGTGACCTGCTCGCCGCGTGCCGACACTCCCAGGTCCCCGGTGGGAAGGCCGCTCATCCAGTCCCAGAAGCGTTCCACGACCGGCCGGTCCAGGCCGAGCAGTCTGCGTCGCGCCGCGGTGTCGGCGGCGCTCTCCCCGCGCTCGGAGGTGGCGTCGGCGGCGTCGCCCGGCAGCAGTTCGACCGTGCCGAAGACCAACGCCAGGAGCACGGCGAGCAGCACCGCACGTTTCAGTACGACGAGGCCGGCCCGGGCGGCGAGCAGCGTGACGGGAGCACGCGCCCGCGGGGCCTTGTCCACGCCGGGAGGAGGCCCCGCGGGCGCGGCCGTGTCAGCGGTCAACGGGCCAGCCATGCCCGCTCGAGCTGGACCCTGCCGTAACCGGGCAGTCTGGGGAGCCCGTTGACCTTGGCCCCGGCGAGGTCGATGCCGTCGGCCATGCCCCACAGGAGGTAGCCGGACCTGTCGTGCTCGATCCGCTGGAGTTCCTTCAGCAGATCGGTGCGCGCGCTCGCGTCGGCGGTGCCGATGGCCTTCTCGTAAGCCGCGTCGAAGGCCTGGTCCTTCCAGCCGGCCTCGTTCTGGCCGCTGTCGGAGACCAGCGTCTTGCTGGCGAAGAACACCACCGAGTCGTTGGTGCCCCAGTAGGTGGTGTAGAGGTCGCCCTTGAGCCAGGTCTTGTCCCAGAAGGTGGCCGACTCCTGCTTGACGACCTTGACCTTGACGCCGGCTTCCCGGACCTGGGTGGCGAAGAGGGTGGCCGACTCGGCGAGGCCGGCGATGTCCTCGGTGGTGTACAGCTCGTAGGTCTTCGAGGTGTCGAACCGGGCTTCCCGCAGCAGTTGCCTGGCCTTGGCGAGATCGCGGGCACGCTGCGGGACGCTCTTGTCGTAGGCGGGGTCGCCGGTGCCGAGGATGTCGTTGGCGACGGTGCCGTAGCCGGACAGGACCTGCTCGACCATGGCCCCGCGGTCGACGGCCAGGCGCAGTGCCTGGCGGACCCTGGCGTCGGCGAACGGGCCGCCGGAGGTGCGCATGACGAGGGGCATGGCCATGTCGTTGGGGCGGCGGACGGTCTGGATGTCCTGGCGGCTCTCGGCGGTGCGCGCGGCGACGGCGCCGACGTTGGAGGCGAGGTCGATCTGGCCGGCGAGCAGGGCGCTCGCCATGGCCTGCGGGCTCTCGAAGATCTTGACCTCGATGGCGTCGAGGAGGACGTCTCCGCCGTACCAGTCGTCGTTGCGTACGAGGCGGGCGTTGCCGCCGCGGAACCAGTCGAGCTTAAAGGGGCCGGTGCCGGGGGCTTTGGCTATGTCCTTGTCGGTGGTGCCCTTGGGGATGACGAAGGTGGTGAGCCGGACCAGCAGCGGCAGTTCGGCGTTCGCGTAGTCGGAGACGATGACGACGGTGTCGTCGCCCTCGGCGGAGATGTTCTTCTCCTGGATGCCGGGCAGCCGGGAGGCGCCGGCCGGGGTGGCGCGCAGCCGCTTGAGCGAGAAGACGACGTCCTCGGCGGTGACGGGGGAACCGTCGTGGAACGCGGCGCCCTTGGCGAGGGTGAACCGCCAGGTCTTCAGGTCGGCCGAGGCCTTCCAGCTCGCGGCCAGGCGGGGGACGGTGTTGGGCTTGACGCCGGGCACGGTCAGGGTGTCGTAGAGGAGGCTGATGATGAGGTAGTCGCTCTCGTTGGCCTGGGTGCCGTGCGGGTCCCGGGTGAGGGCGCCGGCGCGGCCGAGTGCGCCGACCCGCAGGGTTCCGCCCTTGACCGGCTTGGCCGAACCGCCGGTGGCGGATGCGGTCGGCTCGTCGCCGCCACCGCAGGCGCTGAGCAGAGCGCTCGCCCCGATCGCACCGCCCGCCCAGAGCACATGACGTCGCGTCAGCTCCACTTGTCCCTCGTTCTCCCGCAGTTGGCCGAGATTTGCTTAGCCTTACCTATCCTGCAGGGCTCCTCCGTGACAAGACCGCCTCCCTGTGGACTAGATCCTAATTAGGCAAGCCTTGCCTATTCTCCGGCGGCTGGCTATGTTGCCGCAGGGCCCCCGGCCACCGCGCTCCGATCACGCGGCTCGCTCCGGCGGGCCTTCTCCCCCATGCCCGTAGACCACTGCAACGCGCCCCGCACGCCCCCGCACTGGAACGGACAGATCGCCCATGCCCACGGGAACCGCACCCGTACGCCTGCTCGATCCCGACTCGGCGGCCAGGCTGACCGCCGCCGCCCGCAGCCTCCTCGCCGAGTTCGACGGCTCGTCCACCCACCCCGGCCTGCTGGCCGAAGTCCCCACCGTCGCAGCCTCGTTGGGCGAAGCGATACGCCACGCCTGCCGCCCGGTCGACACCGCCGACGGCCTGTTCGTACTGCGCGGTCTCACCGTCGACGACACCGAGATCGGCCCCACCCCCGGCCACTGGTCGACCGCCGGCGAGGCCGGCGCCGTGCACGACGTGATCGTGCTGCTGCTCTCCACGGTGATGGGCACGCCCATCGCCTGGGAGGGCCAGCAGGAGGGCCGCTTCGTCCACAACATCGTGCCGTCCGCGGGCCACGAGGAGGAGCAGACCGGCGCCAGCAGCACCGTGCTGCTCAGCCCGCACACCGAGGACGCCTTCCACCCCGGCCGGGCCCACCTCCTGGTCCTCGGCTGCATGCGCAACCACGACTCGGTCGCCACCACCGCCGCCAGCGTCCGCAATGCCGAACTCACCGCCTCGGACGTCGAGTTGCTCAGCCGCCCCGTCCTGCCGATCCTGCCCGACGACGCCTACGCGGCGGCCCGGGGCTACACGGGCGCGCCCCCGGCCGTACCCACGCTGTGGGAGTCGGAGGAGGGCCTCACCCTGCGCTTCGATCCCGCCTACACCCCGCTGCACCGGGCGCCCGCGGACCACCGCGCGGCCTACGCCCGACTGGAGCGGGAGCTCGCCCGCGTGAGCGTGGCGGTGGTCCTGGACCCCGGTGAGGTCCTGGTCGTGGACAACGACCTGGTCAGCCACGGCCGGGTGCCCTTCAAGGCCCGCTACGACGGCACGGACCGCTGGCTGAAGCGGTCCTCCGTACGGGTGGAGGGCCGCCGCACCCGGCCGCCCGCCGAGGAGGCGGAGCACGGTTACGGACAGGCCGTCGTGGAGGCGTACGCATGACCCGCATCGACAACCAGGAGGAGGCGGCCGTGATGCCCGACGACAGGACCCTGCGGATCCTCAGCACCAGCGACGTGGCCGGCATCGACATCACACTGCCCGATGTGGTCTCCGTGGTCGAACAGGCCTACCGCACGCTCGCCGACGGCCGCTCCGACAACCCGCGCAAGCTCACCGTGAAGCCCGAGGACGGCCACTCCGTCGCCTATGCGATGCTCGGCCGGGACGGGGAGCGCGGGGTCGTCGCGATCAAAACCTCCTACAAGCACGGACTCCACGAGGACCGCGACAAGCAGCACTACTACACGACCCTGACGTTGTACGACGACGAGACGGGGCTGCCGGTCGCGATGCTCGACTGCGGCCGGATCGGAGCCCTGCGCACCCCGGCGGTGTCCGCGCTGCTCGCCCGGGAACTCGCCGCGCCGGGCAGTCGCAGCGCCCTCGTCATAGGCACCGGCACCCAGGGCCGGCTCGCCCTGCCGTTCCTGCTGACCACGCTGCCGGGCCTGGAGCGGCTGATGCTCTTCGGCACCCATCCGGACGGCATCCGCGCCGTGCGCGAGCAACTGCACGCGTACTTCCCCGAGCGCGAGTTGGAGGTGGTGACGGACCTGCGGGCCGCCGCCGGGGACGCGGACGTCGTTCTCGCCACCGCGGGGCCGGGCACCCCCGCCTCCGTCGAGGCCGAGTGGCTCAAGCCGTCCGCGCTGTCGGTGCTGGTCGGCTACGGCATCGCCCCCTCCACCCTGCACACCGCCGACCGGATCGTCGCCACCAGTGAGGCCCAGATGCGCGTCACGGGAACGGACATGGCCGACGCCGACGGTCAACTCCGTGACGTACACGCCGAGTTCCCTCAGGTGCTGGCCGGCCGCGCCGCAGGGCGAACCGACCCAGGACAGCGGATCTTCGCGTACAACAGCGGCCTCGTCGTCACCGACATCGCCCTCGGCCACCGGTTCGCACAACTCGCGCTCGCTCAGGGGCTGGGCACGGCGGTTCCGCTGTGGACGTGAGCACCGCCCTCCCTCCGCACACCACCGAGGAGACGCGCGCGCTCCTCGCCCCGCCCGGCGGTGCTCTCCTGCACGAGCTGCGCGACGGCCTCGGCGGGCCCTACCACCTGCTGTTCCCACAGCGGTTCGACGCGAACGCCGCCGCTTTCCGGCGGGCGTTCGCCGAGGCGGGCGTGGACGGCCGGATCTACTACGCCAAGAAGGCCAACAAGGCCGCCGTCTTCGCGGAGCGGGCGGCTGTCGCGGGCCTGGGCGTGGACGTGGCGAGCCATGGGGAGCTGCGCGAGGCGCTGGCGGCCGGGGTGCGGGGTACGGACCTGATCGTCACCGGCCCGGCCAAGGACGACCATCTGCTGCGCGTCGCCGTGCTGCACGGCGCGCTCGTCGCGGTCGACGCCCTCGACGAGCTGGACCGCGTCCTCGCGCTGGCGGGCGAACTCGGCCGAACCGCGCAGACGTTGCTGCGTCGCCTTCCTCCCGGACAGCCGCACAGCCGCTTCGGGCTGGACGACGGCGAGATGGAGTCGGCGCTGCGCCGCTGCCGCACCGAGCAGGTGGTCATGGCGGGCTTCAGCTTCCACCTCACCGGCTACGACATCCGTGAACGGGCCGATATGGCCGCCGAGTTGCTACGGCTGTGCACCCGCGCCCGTGCGCTGGGGCTGCGGGCCGACCGGGTCAGCGTCGGCGGCGGCTTCGCGGTGGACTACGTGGACGCGCAGGACTGGCGCCGGTTCCACGAGAGCACCCGCCCCGAGCACTTCCACCAGCACAAGGCCTTCTCCGGCTACTACCCGTACCACTCCCCCGTCGCCGGAGCCGGCGCCCTCGCCGCCCTGCTCTCGACGACCCCGGCGGGCGAAGAGTCCAGCCTGGCCGACCTCGTGCGAGCGGCCGGGGTGACCCTGCTCGTCGAGCCTGGCCGGGCGCTGCTGGACCAGGCGGGCTGCACCGTCATGCGCGTCCAGGGCGTCAAGGAACGCGACGCCTACGACATCCTCACCGTGGACGGCAGCAGCCTCAGCCTCTCCGAGCAGTGGTTCGGCAGCGAGTTCCTGCCCGACCCGGTGCTCGTCCCGGCCGACCGCGCGGACCGCGACGAAGCCGGCCCGTATCCGGCCTGCGTGGGGGCCGCCACCTGCCTGGAGTCGGACATGCTCTCCTGGCGCAAACTCCCCTTCCCCGTCCGCCCGGCCGTCGGCGACCTGATCGTCTACCACAACACGGCGGGCTACCAGATGGACTCCAACGAGTCGCCGTTCCACGAACTGCCGCTGCCGCCCAAGGTCGTCATCGAGCCGTCCCCGCACGGCTCGGCCTCCGCCCGCCCCCGCTGGCGTCTGGACCGCCACCCGTAGGGAGTTCTCAGCCATGAGCCATCTGGACGCCCGACCCCCGCAGCACCCGCCCGTCGTCCGCCGGGTCTGCGAACTCATCGGCAGCACACCCCTGTTCGAGCTGTGCCGCACGGAGAGCGATGCCCGGCTGCTGCTGAAACTGGAGCAGTTCAACCCGACCGGGACGGCGAAGATACGTATGGCCCTGCAGATGGTCCTCGACGCCGAGGAACGCGGACTGCTGCGCCCCGGCGGCCGGATCATCGAGTCCACCTCCGGCAACACCGGACTCGGCCTCGCCGTGGTCGCCGCCGAGCGCGGCTACACGTTCACCGCGGTCGTCGACCACCACGCGGCCAAGGACAAGCTGCGCGCCATGAAGGCCATGGGCGCCGAGCTCGTCTACGTGGCCGACGAGGGCGACGAGGACCTCGCCACGGCGGCGCGCGAGGAACTGGCGGAGCGGATGGCCGCCGAGTCGGACAACGCGTACTTCACCGAGCAGCACAACAACCTGGCCAACGGGGTCGGCTACCACCCGGTCGCGCATGAGTTGCACGCCGCGCTGGACGGCCGTATCGACGTCCTGATCGGCGCCGTCGGCACCGGTGGCGGACTGTTCGGCACCGGGGGCGAGCTGCGCCGGACCGTGCCGGAGGTCCGGATCGTCGGGGTCGAGCCCAAGGGGTCCATCGCCTTCGGGCCGCCCGCCCACGACTACCACCAGTCGGGCACCGGCACACCCGAGGGTGCGACGATCGGCGCCATGGTGGACTACTCGCTGCTCGACGAGGGCGTCAAGGTCGGCGACGTCGAGGCCTTCGCCACGGCCCGGGCGGTGGCCCGCCGCACCGGGCTGATGCTCGGGGGTTCGGCGGGCGGAGTGGTGTACGAGGCGCTGACCCGGATGTCCTCGTCGGTGCCGGGGACCACCACGGTCGCCCTGGTCAACGACGGTGGCGAGAAGTACCTGGACACCGTCTTCGACGACGACTGGATGAGCGCCCGAGGCCTGCTCGCCCCTGACGTCGAACGCGAGGTCGACGAGCTGCTCGCCAAACTCCGCCGCGTCGCACCGGAGGCCCGGGGGTAGCACCCCGTCGTACCGCCCTCCCCTCCCACAGGAACGGAACCGATGCAGCCCGCCCTCGCCCGACTCCTCGGCGACAGCCGCGCCCTCGCCGCACTGGCTGTGCCGTTGGCGCTCACTCAGCTCGCCCAGGTCGCCCTCACCACCACCGACACCGTCATGATGGGCCTACTGGGCACCGAGGCCCTGGCCGCGGGCGGCCTCGCCATGGTGATCTTCAACCAGTTGCGCACCATGGGCGTCGGCATGGTCACCGCCGTCGGCAACCAGGTCGCTGCGGCCGACGCGCGGGCGGAATCGGCCGAGCCGTCGGGGAGCGCCCAGGAGGAGGTCCGTGACCTCGTCCGGGCGAGTCTGCTGCTGTCGACCCTGGTCGGTGTCGTGGGCGCCGTGCTGATGGTGCTCATCGGGCACGCCGTGATCTGGCTCGGCCAGGACCCGGAGGTGGTCCGGGCCGCGAAGCCCGTTCTCTACAGCATGGCGCCCGGACTGGTCCCGTGCCTGTGGTTCCAGGCGATACGGCAGTTCACCGTCGGCATGCGCCGGCCGCAGGCCCTGCTCCGCATCACCCTCGCCTCCATCGCCGTCAACGCCGGCCTCAACTGGGCCTCCGTTCACGGCACCTGGTTCATCCCCGAGCTGGGCCTGCCCGGCATCGGCCTGTCCACCAGCCTGGTCTACGCCCTGTCCTGCGTGGCCCTGTACCTCTCGGCACGGCGCGACGCCCGGCTCGCCCCCGTACTGTCGCTCAGCATCTGGAGGACCCGCCCGGCCACCCTGCGCAGACTCACCGGGCTGGGTACGCCGATCGCCGCCACGTACGGCTCCGAGGCGGGGTTCTTCTTCGTCGTCGCCCTCTTCGCGGGCAGCTTCGGCACGTCGGCGCTGGCCGCGCACACCGCCGTCAACCAACTCGTCTACATCGTCTTCCAGATAGCCGTCGGCCTCTCCCACGCCGCGTCCATCGGGGTCAGCCGGGAGCTGGCGCTGCACAATCCGGCCGCTGCCCAGCGGCTGAAGACCACGGCTCTGGCCTGCGCGGCGGCCGTGATGGCCGTGGTCGGCCTGGTGTACGTGACCGCCCCCGGCCTGGTGCTGGCACCCTTCTTCGACAGCGGTGACGGCAGGGCGGTCGAGATCGCCAGTCAGCTGCTGCTGGTCGCCGCGGCGCTGCAGTTCTTCGACTGTGCCCAGAACATCGGCGTAGGGCTGCTGCGGGGCCTCGACGACACCAAGGGCGGCTTCCGCGTCACCCTCGTCGGCTACTGGCTCGTCGGCCTGCCGGCCGCGGCCCTCCTCGGCGTCGCCGCCGACGCGGACACCCTCGGCATCTGGCTCGGCCTCCTCATCGGCCTCGCCACCACCGCCCTACTCCTGCTGCGCCGCTTCAGCCGGTCCCTCGGCCGACTGCCTCAGCCGGCGGAACCGGCGCAGGCCCCGCTCTGATGTCACCGTCCGCTCTCAGGCGTCATGAGTAACTGTCGTAGCCGGGCCGACCGTTCGGCCGGTAGACGCCGAGGACGGTGCCGCCCTTCGTCGTCGAGACGCTGACCGGCTCCAGCGCTGTGGGGATCGCTCCGTCGGCGAACAGCCGCTTGCCGCTGCCGATGATCACCGGATGGACGGTCAGCCGGTACTCGTCGACGAGGTTGTGCCGCATCAGGGTCTGGGCGAGGTCGCCACTGCCGACGACGTTGATGGTGCCGCCGTCGGACGCCTTCAGCTTCCGTACGGCTTCGACGACGTCACCCTCCAGCAGCGTGGAGTTCTGCCACTCGACGGACTTCAGGGTCCGGGACGCCACGTACTTGTGCATGCTGTTCATCCGGTCGGTGAACGGGTTGTCGGGGTCGGCGGTCGGCCAGTACGACGCGAAGATCTCGTACGTCTTGCGGCCGAGCAGCATCGCGTCGGAGGGCTCGTACCAACCGGCGATGGCCGCGCCGACCTCTTCGTCGCTCACCGGCTTCTGCCAGCCGCCGTGCTCGAAGCCGCTCTCGTGGTCCTCGTCCGGGCCGCCCGGGGCCTGCATGACGCCGTCCAGCGTCAGGAACGTGCAAACGATGATCTCGCGCATGGTGCGCTCCTTTCGTCGACAGGTAGACCGCGCGACCGCCGGAAACTCATCGGTGGACCGGCCGCGGTGCCGCGCCGCCGTGGCAGTGTCCCTCCTATTGCTGCGGGGCGTGCCTTCGACGCACCGTGAGCGCTGCTCTGCCCACGGCTGTCCGCCGACCGGGCCGGCCCGGGCAGGGGCTCTCGCACGGGGCAGCAAGGATCACAAGGTTTTCACAAGGTCCGTGAAGCACTATTCCGGCGGGCGAAGCGGAACCCCGCTGAGCGGAACCGAGAGGCCGATATCCGTCATACGGCGGGAACTCGGCCTGTTCCGCGCGGCGGCAGCTCCCCCAGCTTTATCTGTCCTCCGACAAAGGAACCCGTGTGAAGAAGTCTCGTATGGGCCGCGTGGTCGCGGCCTCGGCCGTGCTGATCGGCAGCGGCGCCGTGGTCTTCGTCCCCGCGACGGTGGCCTCGGCCACCGAGGACGACTGCGACGGCATCGCCGTCGTCGGCCGCTTCCGCGCCGTCGAGTCCGGAGCGTCGTTCGACTTCCGTGGCCGCCGCGTGGAGCTGCAGAACGAGTCGGCGCTCGACCGCTACAGCCGCGCCGAGATCAAGTCCGGCCGCCAGGCCGGCGACCGGCTGTGGGTCGACCGCAGCAAGCGCTCGTTCCCCGACTTCAAGGGCATCGTCAGCGACCAGGACGCCAAGCGCGACGGCTGGAAGATGTGCGGCCCCTACACGGGCAGCCGCACGCAGTCCGTCTACAACTCCAACTACGCGGCACGCGCCTGCGGCGAGTTCGACGGCATCACCAAGTGCGGCAAGTGGTACGTGGACTGACCTGTCCCGGCGGTGGGGCGCCCTGGCGGCGCCCCACCGAAGGCGGGCGGCCTGGGCGCGGCGTCGTCCGGTTCCGGGTTCCGCAACCGTCGAGACCGCCTCGACACGTCGTGCGGCGTTCTTCAGGCTGCGGCGTGAAAGACGTACGCCGTCATCGGGGCGGTGACCGGTTCCGGGCCCAGACGGGTCGTCATCTCCTCGACGACGGTTGCCCGGACAGCTGGTGAGTCGCCGCGCGCCTCGACGGCCGCGCGCACCGGGGTCCCGGTGAGGTACGCCGTGGCAAGCTCGGCGATCGACGCCGCCCGGCCCTGAAGCGTCAGCTCCTGCTCCTCCTCGACGGCGAACCCGGCGGCCGTCAGATCGGCGACCGCGGCGGCGGGGTCCGCGTAGCCGTGCGGAACCGTCGGGAAGAAGCGCGGTGGGTCGACCGGAAAGGCCCGCTCCAGCCCTGCCTGCAGCGCGGCGTCGAAGGCGTGCGTCCCGAGCGGGCCCCAGGTGCTGAACAGGAAGCGGCCGCCCGAGGCCAGGGTTCGCCGGACCTCGGTGAAGGCCGCGACCCGGTCGGGAAAGAACATCACGCCGAACTGGCAGACCCCCAGGTCGAAGCCTCCGTCGGGGAACGGCAGCCGCTGTGCGTCGGCCTGCCGCCACACCGCGCCCGGCGCCCGGGCCGACCCGAAGGCGACCATGGCCTCGTTCAGGTCGGTGGCCGTCACTTCCGCCGCCGGTGCTGTGGCGAGCAGCTGCGACGTCAAGGCGCCTGTTCCCGCCGCCAGTTCGAGGATCCGTCGGGGGCGGAGCGCCGCCGCCTTCGCGGCCATGGCCTCGGCGAAGGGCCGGAAGACCACCGGTACGAGGTACTGCTCGTAGACCGCCGGCATGGAGCCGGACCACCGCTGGTCGGCATCGTTTCCCGTCACACCATGACGCTACTCCTCACCGGGTTCCGCGGCGCCTCACCCGACGAACCGCACATCCGGGTGGAGCGGCGAGGGGCCGTCCAGCAGCGGACGGTGGCGGCCGCGGAGGTGCTGGTCGAAGAAGGCGGTGAGGTAGGCCCGTCGGCTCACGGTGAACCGTTCCGCATCCACGGTGCCGGTCATGCGGGACGGCAGCCCGCTGGGCAGCGTGAGCCGCTCGGCGAGGCCGGGGAGGATCGTCTGGTAGTCGGTGAACGAGTTGTGCTCCGCCGCCTCCGTCCACAGATCGCGCTTCCAGCCGGCGGAGTTCCGCCACATCGCCCGCCAGGACGCGGAGTGCTCGTGGGTGTGCGGAAGCCTGCCGGACGGGACCGCGAGCCACGCCCCCATCTGCAGGAACGGCCGGTCCAGCCCGGTGCGGGCCACCGGCAGCAGCAGTTCGGGGTCGGTCCAGTCGTAGCCGAGCGGCCCGTCGAGGTTGGCCCCCGCGCGGATGCGGCGGTCCACGCGCATCGCCTCGGCGGTCGTCATCCCGCCGAGCGAATGCCCGAACATGCCGGTGCGCGCGAGGTCGATGGCCTCTCCGAGGCCGCGCGGCAGCGGGCGCTTCCCGGCGTCGGGGTTACCGCCGCGTGCCAGCACGGCGAGCTGGTCGAGGACGAACGGGATGTCGGCGACCCGTACCTCCAGGGCCGCCCTGGACCGGTCGGCGCCCGCCTCGATGGCGGCGAGCCCTGACGCCGGCTCGATGACGCGGCCGTCCGGGAACTCGACCGCGTGTGCCTCGTGGACGGGGTCGACGGTGACCACTACGTATCCGTGGCTCGCCAGCTCCTCGGCGGCGGTCGTGTCGAGCGTGCGCTCGTTGTACATGCCCGGCGAGTACAGCACCACGGGCGCACACCCGGCCCTGGAGACCGCGGGCACGCCGACGCGGGCGTGGGTGCGGAATCCGGCCCAGTCGACGGCCTCCCGGTCGACCTGGAGGATCTTCGCCGCGCCCGCCCCGAAGACCGCGGCCGCGCCTTCACGCATATAGGGCGCCGGAGGGCCGTCCTCCGCCGTGGCACGGTCGGCCGGGTACCAGACGCTCACCATGAGCTCCCGTAACTCCCCGGCCGCGTCGCCCGCCCACCACGGGCCCCGACGTGTGCGATCCACCAGGCGCAGTTCCGTGACGCCGAGGGGGCAGGGCCCGGCGGGACGAGGGAGTTCGAGCCGTACGGGCTCGGCCGGGGGCGTCGGTGCGGCGGACGCGCGTGCGGTCGGGGCGAGGGCCGATGTGGTGCCCCACGCGGCCAGCGCGCCGGCGCGAGCCAGCAGTCGCCGCCGTGAAAGGGACGGAGTCGAAGACTCAGCCGCGTGGGGGGTGCGGGAGGAGCCCGAGGTGCTGGAAGCGCTTGTGAATCGCATGACGTCATCGTGGTCGCGCGCCGGTCCCGGAACCATGGGGCCAGCCGGATGGTGTCCGCGGCACCCACCCGCCTAGGAAGTGGCACGTAGGAGCCCTGGCTCCATGCGTCCCGGGGGATCCGTTGTGTGGCTGACCCGCGTAGGTCGGCTGTCGAGTATGTACTGCCGTGGAACACCTCGCCGACCGGCCTCTACGAGCGTGCGGGCTGCCGCACGGTACGCGACAAGCAGGACAGCCATCGCCGTGTCCGCTGCGACCGGCTGGCCCCGCTGACGTTCCGCGTCGACAAGGCGTTCATCAGTCGTGTGCGATGACGGTGACGGGGGCGGTGGCGTGGTGGAGTACCGCGTGTGTGACGGGGCCGATGTGGGCTCCGAGTGGGTTGCGGCGGATGCGGCGGCCCACGACGACGAGGGACGCCCGGGGGATGCGTCGACCAGGTGGACCGCGGGGCTGCCGGGACGCGACTCCTCGATGACTTCGACGGCCGGGTACTTCTCCTTCCAGCGGTGCAGCAGCTCGGACAGCGTGGCGGCGTCCTGCTTGCCCAGTGCGGCGTCGAGCTCGGGGTCCACGGGCACGCCGTAGGCGAAGTAGGGGGGCAGGTTCCAGGCGTGCACGACCCGCAGGGGTGTGACGCGGCGGGCGGCCGCCTCGAAGGCGAAGGTGAGCAGCGTGTCGTCGGGGCGGTCGGTGTCGAGCCCGAGGACGACGGGCCCGTCGGCGGCCTGCTCGACCGCACGGACCAGGATCACCGGCTGCCGGGTGCGCGTGACGACGGCCTGGCCCACGGAGCCGAGGAGGAATCCTCCGATGCCGCTCAGCCCTCGGGAACCCAGGACCACCAGCTCTGCGTCCTCGGCCTCCCGGGTCAGCTCTTCGGCGGGACGGCCGGGGGTCTGCTCCACCGCAACGTCCAGTCCGGGGTGACGCTCCCTCAGACCTTCGACCACCTCGCGCAGGAGACGCTCGCTCCGCTGCGGCCGCGTCTCGGCACCGAGGAACTGTGCCAACGCCATGGGCTCGGGGACCGCCTCCACGACGTGGACGAGCTTCAGCGGCAGAGAGCGGCGCTTCGCCTCGCCGGCCGCCCACTCCGCCGCGGCACGGCTCTCGGCCGAGCCGTCGAGACCTACGACAACACTACGCATCATGAGTTCTGCCTCCTCGTCCGGTCCTTCGATCCCAGACTCGGGCAGCGGTGGGTCGGTGGTGCAGGGGCCATACGTCCTCGACATGGGCCGGTGGTCCCTCCACTCGTGGACCTCAAGTTCGGCGACCTCGAGCCTCACCGGGGGAACGGAGGAGGCCCGAGGTGCAGCGGGCGTGTCAGCCGGTGGCAGGCAGGCCGTGTCCGCCTCGTCCGGCGTAGACGCTGTCGTAGACGGGCCTTTCGACCCCTCCCGGGTCGGAGACCACGTTCTTGACCTGGCCGTCGACCACGAACGTGGTGGAGCCGCCACCGTCCAGGTTGAGCGCGTCCACGGCTCCCAGGTCCTGCATGATCTTCGCGAGGTCGTGGATGGGCACACCGAGGCGTTCGCCTTCGGTCTTCGACGTGACGACGACGAGGAGCGTTCGGCCTGACGCGTCCGTGCCGATCGCGGTACGCGGGTCCGGTTTCTCGTTGCCGCCTTCCTCCGGGGCCACGACCTCGTTGTCGCGCATCAGAAGGTGGGTGCCGTTGACGACGTCGACGGACGGGTGGGCGGGATCCAGGGCGAGGTCTTCGTCGTCGGCAGGGTCGGTGTTGAAACCGATGTCGGTGACCTGCTGCGTCCTGACCAGTTTCGTTCCCACTTTGGCGTGGTCGTCCAGCCACTTGGCTCCGGCCTCGTCGCCGCTCTGCGTCGAGCCGATGCCCTGAAGGACCATGCCGTTCGCGGGAATGGCGGTGCCGCCTCGCTTGGCCGTCTTGCTGATGACGTAGCCCTCGGCGTCGACGGCGACCTCGACGCCCTCGGCGTTGTCCGCCCTCACGAAGGGCGTGTGGTCGGGGTACGGCGTCCGCTGGCCGTAGCCGGAGGTGAAGACGACGATCTCGCCGTCGTCCTCGTAGTAGGTCCCGTTCTTGATCACCCTGCCCTTCTCGTCCACATACTGGATCTTGCCGGCGGCGTCACGGACCGGCTGCCCGTCGGCGTCCTTGAGGAAGGGAAGGTTCCTGTCGTCGGTGCCTTGTCTGCAGAACGGGATCCAGCCCGGGTACCGGTTGACTCCGTCGACCGTGCGTGTCGCGTCGTCGGCGTCGCCCGCGGCAGGCCCGAGGGATGTGATCTGCAGGGTGGTCGTGATCCGGGTGAAGTGCGGTCGGTTGTGCTGGAGGACGACGGCGTTCTGTCCGCTCGTGCAGGAGGCTCCCTGTACGACGTCCTCCTGGACCGAGGCCACCATGGGGATCGACCGTTCCTCTTGGATCCCGTGGCCGTCGGCGTCCTGGTCCTTGTAGGCGACGGAGTAACCGCCGTTGACGCCGACATGGGGTTTGCCGGCCACCGTGGTGCCGACGGTGTCCAGCATCCGGGTGGTGGCTTCCTTCACGCCGACTGCCGCGCCCACCGTGCTGCGTACCGAGACCGCGCCCTTGTCGGGGTCGATGACCGCGACACGGACGACGAGGGGCGAGGAGTCGGCGGAGTACGTCGTCCGCTCGACTCCGTCGGCCACGACCAGGTGGTGGGGCGTCAGGTCGTCCAAGATCGAAGTCACGGGGTCCGGCGCGGGGGTGGCGGTCGCGGTGGCCGCGGACTGGGTCAGCACGAGGGTCGCCAGGGCGACGGGCAGGGCCGCGACACGGCGTACTCGCTGTGCACGGTTCCGGCGGCCGATGGCGTCCGCGGGGGCCGAACCGCGTGTGATGCTCGATGTGTTCGCCACGGTCAGCACTCCGACTCGGCGTTGGCGATCTTGTGGGAGCTGAACTTCGCGCGCAGCGGCGCGGGAAGGGTCGTCTCCTCGCCGGGCAGCAGGACGTAGGCCCGGAAGGCCGTCCCCTGGTCCTGCCACCTCCCGGTGTAGCCGGGCTCCAGGTAGAAGCAGGCGACCTTCTCCGACCGGTTCGAGACGGACACGACCGCCTCGTCCCAGGCCGTCGAGTAGTCCCTGTTGCCGAACACCCCGTTGCCCAGGTCGTCCGGCTGCGTGGTGACGCCGGCCGCACCGCGTCCGCTGGGGCCCTTGAAGATGCACACGCGCGTGGCCGTGCAGCGCTCGAAGCCGGTTCGGCAGGCCGACTGCGACTTGACGAACTTGTGCGAGGCAGGGGTCATGTTCGAGAAGTCGGCGCCGGGCGTGGCGTCGCCGGGGCGCTCGGGCGCGACGGCCTGCATTGCGGCACCGCCGTAGTGGGGATCGTCGTAGAGACAGCCCCACAGGCCGGTACGGTTGCGCACCGACCGGAAGGTCTTGCCCTGGAGGTGTGCGTCGGTGGCGTAGTCGAGTTCGACGCCCGGCGAGATCTCGACCATGTCGCCCTTGCCGCCGGGCTCGGTGTACAGGCAGAACGCCGCCGCCTCACAGTCGGCGTAAGCGGCCTGCGCCGATCCGGTCTGCAGCAATACGAGGGACGCGGCGAGGGTGATCACCGCCAGGCCTGCCAGAGACAGGCGGTTGAATAAACGTCTGGTCGTGTTCATGGGCGTGAACGATATAGGGGTTCGACCGCCCCTCGCCTACGGCGCCGTCCGCGATCGCATCGTCCAAGTCGTCGGCAGGTCAACGTAGTTGGCCGGGTCCATCAGGAGCGGTGCGCTCCAGTCGGAGGGGCCACCGACCGGACGACCTTCGGAATCGATCACCGAGAGGAGGATCGGACGGTCGTCATGTGTCATCGAGGGACGGTATGGAGCCCGGCCGGGTCGATCACGAGGCACCCGCTCAGCTCACTGTGCCCGCGCCTGGGCCTGAGGGGCGGATTCCGCGAAGGGAGAATAGCCTTTGTGAGTGAGACCGCACTCCGGGACCGCGCCGCGGATTGCGTGCGGGACGCGGCCACCGTCTTGTGTGTCGGCGACGCGTGAGGGGTGGAAGGAGCAGACCAATGAAAGCACAACGCGTGAGGCGTCTCTTCGCGGCCTCCGCGGTCGGAGTTCTGATGGCCGGGGGTGCCACGGTCGCCGCGGCGGGTACGGCCTCGGCAGCCGCCCCGGCCCACCCTTCGCCCCTGGTCAACCGTGACTGGTGCGAGCACCACCGTTGGTGGAACGACTGCGACTTCCACGACGACTTCAACGACGGCTCTGTCGTCGTGATCGTGGTGGTCTGAAACCGAACCGAGACGGAGCACGTCCGAGGGCCGCCGCTGCACTGCAGACGGCGGCCCTCGACTCTGTCAGAAGGAGGAGTTGGCGGACCAGTGGGACAGCAGTTCCTCGTCTCCCTCGCGGGTCAGGGCCTCGGCGTCGTGGGGCACCCGGCCGTAGAGGAGAAGGAGCAAGTCGGCTGCGGTTCCCCGTACGGTCGCGTCGGCGGCGGCCTCGGCGGGGTGGGCGGTGTCGAGGCCGAAGCCGTCGGGCCGTAGGCGGATCACCCAGGCGTCGTCACCGTCGGTCGTGTGGAAGCGGATGGTCCTGTCGGGGCCGCGCAGGTTGGCCACCTTGGGGGCGAAGAAGGCGGCGAAGGGCAGGTTGACGAGGAACTCGTCGATCCCGTCGACCGCGGCCGCACGGTCGACGGCGGGCCGCCGCCCGAGTGCGAGCTCCGCGTCGGCCCGGTGCACGAGGGTCTCGAAGAGCATCCGGCGTGCCCAGAACCGGGCGTGCTGGTCGGCGCCCCACGCCCACATCGGCAGGTCAGGGTCGGTGGCCGCGAAGGCGTCCGCGGCCACCGTCGCGCTCTCGGCCAGCCAGTCGGCGTATCCGTCCTCATGGTCCGGGAGGCGAAGGTCCACTTCACGGGTGCGCGGAGGTTCCTGTATGCGCGCCCGCAGCAGGACGGAGAACCAGCGCTGCACGCTGCCCGCGTGCTTGACCAGGTCGGCCAGCGTCCAGCCGGGGCAGCCGGGCACCGCTGTGCCCATGTCCGCGTCCTTGATCACTGCCACGAAGCGGGCGGTCTCCTCCGCGACCGCCGCGCGGTGGTCGATCCTGGAGGCGACGGGCGCGTGGTGTGTGGGGTCGGACGGCTTCATCGTGAGCATGCCTTTCGGAGAGATCGCGCGTGGACTACATGGTGGCCTCCGCGCGCGGGAACCTCACGACCGGGGTGGCGACGCCACGGCGGTGGAGGGCGGCTCATGTACCGCAACGGTGCAGGGCGGCTCGCCGTGGAGGGTGAGCCGCCCTGCGCCGTTGCCTGCCCCGCGGTGTGCCCGGTCCGTCCGGTGCGGCCGGACATGCCGCATCCTCCGCTCAGACGTCGGCGGTTCGGCCCGGGCCCGGAACCGTACGGAACCGGAACGGTTCCGGCTCGCGGCCGGGCTGGATGAACCAGCACTCCCCCGTGCCGTCTCCGGTGACGATCCGCAGCACCGTGTCCGCCACGACCTCGGCCGGGATGATCGGCAGTCCCTGACCGGAGAGCATGTCGCGCAGCGGGTCGATGATCCGCGACTCCGCGAAGCCCGGGCAGACGGCGTTGAAGCGCACGTTCTCCGGCGCGAGCGCCGGTCCCAGGGAGCGGGCGAGTCCCACGACCGCGTGCTTGTTGGCCGCGTAGAGAGGGTCGAGCGGTACGGCCGTCAGGCCGGCCAGGGACGCGGTCGCCACGATCGATCCGCCGCCGCGGGCCCGCAGCGCCGGCAGCACCGCGTGCGTACCGAAGACCACGCCGTCGAGGTTGGCGCCCATGGCGCGACGGTAGCGTGCCAGGTCGAAGTCGTCGCCGACGCCGCATCCGGTCGCCACCCCGGCGTTGAGCACCGCGATGTCGATGCCGCCGCACTGCTCCAGGGCGAAGTCCACGAGCGCGCGGTTGGCGTCGGGGTCGGAGACGTCGCAGGAGGTGAAGTGGCCGCCGACCAGGTCGGCCACCTCGCGGCCGCCTCGCTCGTCGAGGTCCGCGACGACCACGCGGGCGCCGGCCTTCGCCAGCGTCAGCGCCGTGGCGCGGCCCAGGCCGGAGGCGCCGCCGGTGACGACGGCCACCTTGCCGTGGAGCGCGGCGCCGTCCGCGGGCCCCGGCCGGGCGGCGGCTTCGCTGTCGACGGCGCTCATGCCAGTTCCAGGACGAGCTTGCCGACGTTCTCGCCGCGGAAGAGCATCCCCAGCGTCTCGGGGAAGTCGTCCACGCTTCCCGTCACCACGTGTTCCTTGACCTTGATGCGGCCGGCCGCGATCCAGGCGGAGATCTCCTGGGCGGCCTGTGCGTAGCGCTTGGCGTAGTCGAAGACGACGAAGCCCTCCATGCGGGCGCGGCGCACGAGCAGCGAGAGGTAGTTGGACGGGCCCTTGACCGGCGTGGCGTTGTTGTACTGGCTGATCGCACCGCAGATCACGACGCGGGCGTGCATCGCCAGACGGGTCAGCGCAGCGTCGAGGATGTCCCCGCCGACGTTGTCGAAGTACACGTCGATTCCGTCGGGGGCCTCGCGGCGCAGCGCCTTCCTGACGTCCTCGGCGCGGTAGTCGATCGCCGCGTCGAATCCGAGTTCGTCGGTGAGCATGGCGCACTTCTCCGGCCCGCCGGCGATGCCCACGACCCGGCAGCCCTTGGCCTTGGCGATCTGGCCGGCGATGGTGCCTACCGCTCCCGCCGCGCCCGACACGACGACGGTCTCGCCGTCCTTGAGGGCTCCGACGTCCAGCAGGCCGAAGTAGGCGGTCATGCCGGGCATGCCCAGCGCTCCGAGGTACGTCGAGGGCGGGGCGAGGGAGGTGTCGACCTTCAGTGCGCCCTTGCCGTCGGAGACGACGTACTCCTGGACGCCGAAGGTTCCGACCACGTGATCGCCGGGCTGGTAGTCGGGGTGGTTGGAGGCGGTGACCTCGATGACCGATCCGGCGCGCATCACCTCGCCGAGGCCCACCGGCGGCAGGTAGGAGGGGCGGTCGTCCAGCCAGCCCCGCATGGCCGGATCCAGGGAGATGACGCGCGTCCGGCCGGCGAACAGGCCCGGGCCCGGCTCGTCGGCGGGCTCGGAACAGTGCTGCCAGTCTTCGGGTTTGACCTCGCCCACGGGGCGGGCTGCCAGACGGATCTGGCGGTTGGTCGCAGACATCGCGTCTCCTGTCGCTCACGGCTTCGCCCTCGCAGGGTACCGACCGGTAGGTATGTCTCGGTGCGTGACCTTCGCCACAGACCATGTCGGCGCCTCGTTCGCCCGGACGGTCTTCACCCCCGGCCACGTCGGCTCCTCGTTCGCCCGGGCGGTCTTCACCCCAGGAACGCCGCGGTGGCCGCCACGAACCGGTCGGCGTCGTCGACCCACGGGTAGTGCCCCGCGCCGGACTGAACCACGAGGCGCGCGTCGGGGAACAGCGCCGCGAACTCTGCCGCCGACCGAGGGGGGCTGTTCATGTCGAACTCTCCGGTGAGCAGCAGCACGGAGGCCTGGAGGTCGGCGAGTGCCGCACGCGTGGACTTCGGGTCGAAGGCGCCTTCGGCCGCGAAGAGCGCGACGGCTTCCGCGTTCTCCGGTCGGCCGGCCGCGTGGAGGCGCCGGGCCGCCGCGTCCCAGCGGCCCCAGAAGAAGGGAGCGACGGCTTCCCAGTCGCTGCCCGTGCCCCCGGCGATCGCCTCCAGGGCGGCGAAGGCCTGCGGGAACCACGGCTCGTGCTCACGGAGCAGCGCGAGCTCGCGCCGTGTCCGCGCGCTGACCGCGATGCCGACGGCCCGCGGGCTGGGGCCGACCAGGGCGAGCTTGCCGACGTTCTCCGGGTAGCGAGCCGCGTACTGCGTCGCGATGTTCGTACCGGCGGAGTGGCCGAGCAGGTCCATCCGAGGGAGCGCGAGGTGTGCCCGCAGAGCCTCGACGTCCTCGACCAGGTGGTCGCAGCGGTAGGTGGAGGTGTCGTCGGGGATCGCGGACCGCCCGGTGCCTCGGAGATCCATGATGATCAACTGACGGTGGGCGGACAGGCCGCCCAGGTCTGCGAGGTAGCGGGAGTCGGCGGGGCCGCCCGGGAGGCAGACGAGCGGGTCGCCGTCCCCTGCCACGCGGTAGGCGAGCCGGGTGCCGTCGGGTGCGGAGAAGGTGGGCATGACGCGGATCCTGTCAGTCATAACCGAGTTGTACAACTGGGTTATGACACCAGGTGCGTCGGGTGTATAACCAGGTCATGGCAGGCGAGAAGGACGCACACCACCGGCCCGTGACGCTGACCGAGGAACAGGCGAAACGCATGCTCGCCGACATGAACGAGGTCATCCGCGCGGGCGAGGAGATGCGGAAGCTGCGCGCCGAGATGGTCAAGCTGTTCGCCGACTTCGGCTGGACGCAGGACAGGATCGCGCGGCTCACCGAGATGAGTCAGCCCGCCGTGTCCAAGCAGGTGATGAAGTACAGGACGGGCGAGCCGCTCCCTCCGACGACGCTTTCTCTCGACCAGTACGACGTGCCCTGGCTCGAGGGACGCCTGTGGGGCCTCGCCGAGGAGATCTCCGAGAACCACGACGGCGCCCGCTGCACGCGCTACCTCCACGCCCTCGCCAGAGGCAAGAAGCACTTCACACCCCAGAACGTCGATGAGTTGCGGCGCCTCGTCGAGGAGGACCTGATGGCGCACCGGACAAAGATGCCGAGCGGTTACCGCAGCGCATACGACGAGATCAGCCGCGGACTCGACATCCCCGCCAGGGTCACAGCCACCGGGCCGGCCTCCGTGCGGCGTGCCCTCGCCTGCCGGCTCCAGCGCGACCGGCTCAAGGACGACCGCTGAGCGGGTGCGCCGAGTGCGCTCCACCAGCGGCCGAGCCGTCGGGACGGCCGGACCCACCACCGCCGGTACGGTCCTGCGGCGGCGGGTCGAAGACCTGCGGGCCGGCCGCTAGCCGGCCCGCACCTCGGTGTTCTGGCATGCGTGCAGCAGCCACCTGCCGTCGTCCTGCTTGGTCATGACGTAGAGCGGAGCGCCTTCGGAGTCGCCCTCTGCCGAGCGGTAGACCTGGCGGACCTTGACGGCCGCCACGTCGGGCCGCAGGAACTGCGTGTGCACCGCCTCGTAGGTGACCTCACCGTCCCAGCTCGCGGTGGGCAAGACGGTGCGGGTGAACGCGGCGATCGCGTCGAAGCCGATGAGGACCTTGCCGTGAGCGGTGGTCCACAGGGCATCGGGGTGGAACAGCGCAAGAAAGCCGTCCACGTCCTTGGCGCGCTGGGCGCGCTCGACGGCGGCGACTACCTCTTCGATGGCTTTGATGTCTGCGGTCTCGGTGGTCATGCAGGCCACTTTGACACCTCGAGCGAGGTTGAGGTCAAGGGCCGCTGCGACAGTGATCCGGCACACAACTCCGTTTGCAGTCAGGGTAGTTGCGACGGGGACACCGCGGCATCGCCGGACGCCGACCCGTCAGACGTGGATTCCTTGATGGCTGACCACGCCGGGCGCGGTCAGCGTGGTGAGGGGGACGGACGGTGACTGACGAAGGTCCGGGACGGAGGACACGTAAGCCTTCCGGATGTTCCAGACGCCGTCACGGCATGCGAGATCGACCGTGCGCAGGGGCGGTACCGGGAGTTTCCAGAATGCCCGCAGCGGTGCGGACAGGGCGTGGACGAGCACGGCCTGCATGACGGGTGCTTCGACGATGGCCAGGGTGCGGGGGGTGTCCGGCGGCAGGCTGTCGAGCCAGCATCCGATCCGCTCGCAGAGCCGGCGTGTGGTTTCGCCGCCGTGCGGGGCCGCGTCCGGGTCGGTCAGCCATCTGCTGTATCCGTACGGTTCCGCGGCGACGACGTCGGCGACCGTGCGGCCACACCAGGCGCCGTAGTCGAGGTCTCGCAGTGCGGGCTCCACCGCGGCCTGCAGTCCGAGGGCCGTGGCGACCAGCGCGGAACCGACCGAAGGGGACATGAGGGCCGCCGGGTGCGCGGGAAGCGACGCCAGGTATGCGCCCGCGCCGTCGAGGTCACGCTCGCTGAGCGGGGCGGGGCCGAAGGTGGTGTGCGTGGGACGCACGCACAGAAGTGTCAAGCGGATCGTCATGCGGACGCCTCCTAGTCGGCCCGGTGCCGTGGCGACAGTGCAACGCCATGTACTCCAGCGTTCGGGCACGGACCTGCGGGGGCAATCCGCCAGGAGACGGGAACACCCCCGCCGACCGGCGTATCGACGTCACCCCCGACGTAGTCTCTTTGCGTGCCGACCTCCCCTCTCCATCGTGTCGCCGTCCTCGTGCTCGAGGGTGCCAAGCCGCTCGATGTCGGGATCCCCGCGCAGGTGTTCACGACCCGTGCGAGCATGCCGTACGAGGTGCGGGTGTGCGGGGCGACGCCCGGTCTGGTGACCGGCGGAGACGGTCTCGCGTACCACGTCGGCCACGGTCTCGACGCACTCGCGTGGGCCGACATCGTCTTCGTCCCCGGCTACCGGTCCCCGGACCGCGACGACCCGCCGCGGGCCGTCGTCGACGCCCTGATCGCCGCCCACGCCCGGGGCGCGCGGCTCGCCGCCATCTCGACGGGTGCCTTCGCGCTCGCCGCAACGGGTCTGCTCGACGGCAGGCGCGCCACGACGCACTGGCATTACACGCATGCCCTCGCGGCCAGGCATCCGCTCGTCCGGGTCGACGAGAACGTGCTGTTCGTCGACGAGGGCAGTGTGCTCACCTCGGCCGGCGCCGCCTCCGGGATCGACCTGTGCCTGCACATCCTGCGCGGCGACCTCGGGGTGGCCGCGTCCAACCACGCGGCCCGGCGCCTGGTCGCAGCTCCCTACCGCAGCGGGGGCCAGGCCCAGTACGTGCCGCACAGCGTCCCCGAACCGCTCGGCGAGCGGTTCGGCGCCACCCGCGAGTGGGCGCTGCACCGGCTCGGCGAGCCCCTCACCCTCGACCTGCTGGCGCGGCGGGCGGGGGTCTCGCCGCGCACGTTCTCCCGGCGCTTCGTCGAGGAGACCGGTTACACCCCGATGCAGTGGGTGATGCGCGCCCGTGTCGACATGGCCCGCGAACTGCTGGAGAGCTCGCAGCGCGGCGTCGAACAGATCGCCGCCGACGTCGGGCTCGGCACCGGCGCGAATCTGCGCCTGCACTTCCAGCGCATCCTCGGCACCACGCCGAGCGAGTACCGGCGCACCTTCACGCTGGGTGAGTAGCCCGAGCGAGCGCCGACCGTGGCGGGATCCTTTTGAACCGTGGCGATCACGCCACTGTCAGCGGTGGCGGCCGCGCAGGAGTCTGGTGGCGAAGGGAAGGGACACCACTCATGACTCGCATCGCCATCAACGGATTCGGCCGCATCGGGCGCAATGTGCTGCGTGCGCTGCTGGAGCGCGACAGCGCCCTCGAGATCGTCGCCGTCAACGACCTCACCGAGCCCGCCACTCTCGCCCGGCTGCTCGCGTACGACAGCACGGCCGGCCGGCTGGGGCGCCCGGTGACCGTCGACGGGGACGCGCTCGTCGTCGACGGCCGTCGGATCACGGTGCTGGCCGAGCGCGAACCGGCGCAGCTGCCGTGGGCGGAGCTCGGTATCGACATCGTCCTGGAGGCCACCGGCCGCTTCACCTCGGCGAAGGCAGCCCGCGCGCACCTCGACGCGGGCGCGAAGAAGGTGCTCGTCAGCGCTCCGTCGGACGGCGCCGACGTCACGCTCGCGTATGGGGTCAACACCGATGCCTATGACCCGGCCGTGCACACGGTCGTGTCGAACGCCTCGTGCACCACCAACGCGCTCGCGCCGCTGGCCGCGGTCCTCGATCAACTCGCGGGTATCGAGCACGGGTTCATGACGACGGTGCACGCCTACACGCAGGAGCAGAACCTGCAGGACGGCCCGCACCGCGACGCCCGTCGCGCCCGGGCCGCCGGGGTCAACATCGTGCCGACCACGACCGGCGCCGCCAAGGCGATCGGCCTGGTGCTGCCGAACCTCGACGGCAAGCTGTCGGGCGACTCGATCCGCGTCCCGGTGCCGGTGGGCTCGATCGTCGAACTCAACACGACCGTCGCACGTGATGTGACGCGCGACGAGGTGCTGGCGGCGTACCGCGCCGCCGCCGACGGGCCGCTGGCCGGGGTCCTGGAGTACTCGGAGGACCCGCTCGTTTCGTCCGACATCACGGGCAACCCGGCATCGTCGATCTTCGACTCGGCCCTCACCCGCGTCGACGGCCGCCACGTGAAGGTGGTCGCCTGGTACGACAACGAGTGGGGCTTCTCCAACCGGGTCATCGACACACTGGAGTTGCTGGGCGCCCACTGACCGGACAACCCGGGCTTCATCCGGGCGGACACCTCGCGGAGCACAGCGGCGGCCGCCGTGCTCCGCGAGACGGTCGCCGGGGTGTCGGGGGCGGGCCGGTCACGCCGGCGGGCGGTGTCCTGCCGGCGGCCTGGTGGACTCGCGGCGCACGTGACCTTTCCGCGCGCCCCTGCCTACCCGGAACTGTGGCTTCCACCACGGCGGATGTGGTGTTGTGCTGCTGAGATCGCGGGATGCTCGGTTTCCTCATCCGTCGCCTGCCCTTCTGGGTCCGCGAGCCCCTGCTCATCGTGCTCGGGTCCGTTCTCGGCGTACGCATCATGTTTCTCGCCGTCCGGGACCACGACCGGATCGCAGCCGGTATCGGCCTGGTGTTCCTCGTGTTCACCGCAGTACGCGTCCATACGGTGTTCCGCGCTCTGCGTGCGCGCCGGAACCCGCCTCCGGCAGCAGTCTCCGCCGGAGTCGTGGTCGCCGATGCCGTCGCGCCGGTTGGGCCTGTGACCGGGCTGCACCCCGTCCCGGCCGTCGCGAAGAAGGAGCCGAACGCATGGGGCCAGGCCGTCGCGGCCGTGGCCGTGGTGGGGGCACTCGCGGCCGCGCTGTGGGTCGTCCCAGGGGCGATGCCGTCCGACGACAAGTCCCCGCAGCCCGCGTCTTGTTCGGACGGTACACAGGAGGAACTGCCGAAGGCCTACACGCGGACGCCCCGGCCCGTGACCGGTGATGAGCTGTGCGAGGTGCTCAACCGGCCGGACCTGGCCCAGCTCCTCGGAACGCCCGGAGAGACCGCGACCACCGTTTCCGGGACCAGCAACACCGCTCCTTTGACCGACGGGAGGGTCCCCCAACCGGAGGCCGAGGTCGCTTTCGACACGTACACCGTGAACGTCTCGGTGACGTACAACAAGCTGTCCATCGACCAGTACGTGAAGCTGATGAGGTACGGGAGTGAGAGGGACATCAGGACGGTCAGGGTTCTCGGTCGGCCTGCGGTCTTCTCCTCGGATCACACCATGCAGTTCCAGATCGATCTCGGGGGCGGCGGGTCCGGCGGGCCGGTGGAACAAGGTCCCCTGGCGAGGACACTGACCGTGGCGCTGGACCGTGACGACGGGGGCGGCTACTGCGACATCAGTGTGTGGAGCCGGTCCGGAGCCCTCCCGAACGACAGCGGTCTCCTCGACATCGCCGCGAAGGTTCTTCCGGGAATCCCCGAGCGGCCTGCTCGATAGTGGGGAGGGTTGTGTCGGGTTTGCTGACGTTGCGTCAGTCGAGGCACGGCAAAATCCCCGTCATGCCGTTGTGCGACTACCTCTCCGCCGCTGACGATCAGGCCGCCGTCGCCGGCCTACAAGCCCTGGCCGGTCCGGCTCAGCGCGCTCACGCCTGCGGCCGGCGGCTGTACTGCTGGTGGGCTCTCTGACTCACCGACGTCCGGCCCGTGGCCGCCGGCCACGGGCCTGCGAGGCGGCCGGGCCGGCCATCGTCCTGCCACCCGTTCACCGGCGTGTAGCGGAAACGCCTCCGCCGTGTTTGCCCATCCTGCGCACCAGCTCATCCGCCGCCTGGGGCCACTCGGCGTACTGAAAGTCGAAGCCTTCCTCGGTCAGTCGGCCTGGGACGACACGTCGGCTCTTGAGCAGCAGTTCGGTGTCCGAACGCAGAGCGAACGCGCCGACCTCGGCCATCCACTTGGTAGCGGGGAGACCCACCGGCACGCCCCACGCCGAGCGCAGTGTGCGCATGAAGGCGCGCTGTGGCAGAGGATGGGGAGCCGCCAGGTTCACCGGCCCTGTGATGTCCTCCCGGTCGATCAGGAATTCCACCGCGCGCACGAAGTCGTGTTCGTGGATCCACGACACGTACTGCGCTCCGCCGGCGACCGGCCCGCCGAGACCCAGGCGGGCCAGTCCCAGCAGGACGGCGAAGACCCCGCCGGGGTCCGGGCTCATCACCATGGCCGAGCGCAGTGCGACCTTGCGCGTGGCCGACGTTTCGGCCTGCTGCTGAGCCTGCTCCCAGGCCTTTGCGATCTCGACGCTGTAGGCCCAGTAGTCCGGCACGCCCGGCTCGGTACCGCCGATCACGCCGGTGGCCTCGTCGTTGGGGGCGTCAAAGCGGTGTGCGTACACCGTGGCGGTGCTCATCTGCAGCCAGACCCGGGGCGGGCGGGCAGCACCCGCGATCGCGGCGCCCACGACACGGGTGGAGTCGACCCGGGAGTTCATCATTTCACGCAGATTGGCCGCCGTGTATCGGCAACTGACACTGCGTCCGGCCAAGTTGACCACGACATCGCTGCCGTCCACGACCGCCGCCCATGGCCCCAGGGTCCGACCGTCCCATTGGACCTCGCCCTCGCGCCTGGGGCGTCTGGTGAGGATCACGACCTCGTGGCCTGCGGTTTCCAGTGCGCGTTTCAGGACCGCGCCGACCTGTCCGGTACCCCCGGGCATCACGATCTTCACCGGCTACCCCTCCTTCGTCCGGAGTGAGCCTAGACCAAAGAGCTGAACATGTTCAAAACCGCTTCGTGGACGATCCCCTTGCCGTCTCGCGGCGAACTGCCTCGCTGCCGGGGGCCTTGTCTACGCTGGCGGCATGACCTTGGTGTGGGTGACGGGCAACTCCGGGACCGGGAAGTCCACGGTCTGCGGGATGTTGCGAGAGCGTGGCCACGTCGCGCTGGACGCCGATGAGGACGGCTTCAGCCGCTGGATCGATCGAGCCGACGGCAAGGTCGTGACCGATCCTCCCTGTCCGGTTCCCAGGGGCTGGCTGGATCGATACGGGTGGGTGATCGTCCGCGAGCGTGTTGAGGCCCTCGTCGATGAGTCTCGTTCCGGAGTCGCGTTCTTGTGCGGGTCGGCCGAGAACGAGGCCGACGTCATCGACCTTTTCGACCTCATCGTGTGCCTGGTGATCGACGAGGCCACCCTTCGCCACCGACTCGCGACCCGCACCACGAACACGTTCGGTCAGCATCCCGAAGAGCTCGCGGCGGCGCTGAAGTGGAATCCTCGGATGCGACCGATGTACGTAAGCCGTGGGGCGACGATCATCGACGCATGCAAGCCGGTGACCGAGGTGGTGGACAGCGTGGTCGACGCAGTCCAGGGGCTGGGGGCGATGCCTAGGCGTTGACGTGGTCGGCTGCGACCTCACATCGACCAAGATCAGGCGTAGTTCTGCCCAGTAGGGTCGGAGCATGACGACATCCCTTGCCGGAAGTGCCTTCGACTCGCTCCAACTCGACGCCGTGCGCGATCAGGACGCGCTGCGCAGGGCCTACGAGCTCCCCGGCGACGCGGCCATGCGCAAGCAGATGACCGAACTCACCGAGCAGACGCGGCGGTTGATCGGCTGCTCGTCGCTGGTTCTGGTCGCCAGCGCGGACGCCGAGGGCAATTGCGACGTTTCCCCGCGCGGTGGCCCTGCCGGGTTCGTCGCGGTCCTGGACGCGCGGACGGTGGCCATACCGGACGCGACCGGCAACAAGCGTCTCGACACCCTGCAGAACATCGTCGCCACCGGGCGGGCCGGGCTCTTGTTCATCGTTCCGGGGCGCACCACGACGCTCAGGGTGAACGGCCGGGCGTGCGTCTCCACCCGCCCGGAGCTGCTGTCACAACTGACCGCCGTGGGCAAGCCGCCGGCCAGTGCGCTGGTGGTCGGGATCGAGGAGGTCTACCCGCACTGCCCCAAGTCGCTGCTGCGCAGCGGGGCTTGGAAGCCTGAGCAGTGGCTGCCGACCGATGCCCAGCCGACCTCGGCCGAGGTCACGCTGGCGCAACTGCGGATGCCGGGGCTCACGATCGCCGACATCGAGCAGGCCGAGGCGGATTCGCTGAAGTACCGGTACGAGTGACGACGTGGCGGCCTTCCGGCTGGGGCGGCGGCAGGTCGCCGTTCCCGTTCCGGGTGGCCGCCGGCGGCACCGCCCGGGCCGGCGGATCTAATGATCGGAATAGCTGAAGTCGCCCACTGTCCAGGCGCTGACGTCCTCGATGGCGACGCGGTACATCCCGCCTGTCTCCGGGATACCCACGGTGCCCTGCAGGATCCGGGCGACGTGGAAGTGCAGATGGGTGGGCGGCCCGTCCCCTTTCGTTGCGGCGTCGAAGACCGCGGAGAACTCGCCCAGATCGGCGGAGTCCGTCAGCACCTCCGAGACCCTCTGCCTCCACATGGCTTCTGGGGCCAGCCGACCGGTGATGACAGCACCACCGGTGACCACGGTCAGAGACATCTGACTGCTCTGCCCGGACTCCACAAGGGCGGCGATGTCAACGATCAGCTCGTCAGGCTTCGACATGAGACCTGATTCTATATACCCGCCCGGCGGGCGGCTGCGGCAATGGCGCTGAGCCGAGGAGCACGCCTGTGCGTGGCTCCGCCACGCAGGCGGCCGCAATCCGCGAGCGGCGCGCGGACAGCGCACGTTACGCTCGCACCGCCCCGACCTGGCCGCCACAGGAAGGACAGCAGTGGAGCGTCCCCTTCTGTACCTCGACGTCGACGGCCCGCTCAATCCGTACGCCGCGAAGCCCGAGCGACGGCCCGAGGGCTACGCCACGTACCGGATGAAGCCCGAGGGGTGGATCGCTCAGCATCCGGGCGAGCCCCGCGCCTATGTGAAGCCGCTGCGCGTGTGGCTCAACGGCGATCACGGCACGGGGCTGAGGAAGCTGAGCGAGCGGTACGACGTGGTGTGGGCGACCACGTGGGAAGCGGAGGCGAACACCTTCATCTCGCCCGTGCTCGGCCTGCCGGAACTCCCCGTCGTCACTTGGCCTTCGCCGCCGGAAGCGGAACCGGACGGCACGTTCTGGAAGACGCGCCCTCTGCTCGCACATGCCGGCGGCCGGCCTTTCGCATGGGTCGACGACGAACTGGGTGAACCCGACCGGGCCTTCGTCGCCTCGCACCACCGTGCACCCACGCTGTTGCGGCGTATAGACCCCCGGTACGGGCTCCGCGACGACGACTTCGCCGCCCTTGAGGCCTTCGCCTGCCGTCTGGCTGCTCCGACCGAGTGACCACGGCTTGGTCGCCGCGGACTGATCGGGTGAGTGCCTCCCGCTCACTACTTGCCGGCGTCCTCCGCGAGGGTGTGGGCGACGAGGGCGTTGGCGTGGCCGTGGCCCAGGCCGTGCTCGGACTTCAGCCAGTTGACGAGCTCCATGTGCTTGCTGAGCGGGGAGTTGCGGATGAGTTCCTTCCAGTCGGCGATCGGACGGCCGTACTTCTTCTCGATGGAAGGGAAGTAGCTGGCGGGGCCCTTCGCGGCGGTGGCCATGGATGTTCTCGCCTTCAGTTCGGGTGAGCGTGATGTGTGCGTCGAGTCTTTCGTCTATTCGACCGGTGGGGGTCAGCGAATTCATCGCTCCCTGCGGCGTGTTCTGCGTCACATTCCGTGCCTTTCCGTGGTCGCTCGGAGCTGGGCACGGTCGGTCTGCGCGTGCAGCAGGTGCTGGCCGCCGTTCGACCGGAGCAACCCGTGGTCTGGGGAGCGGATCCCGGCCGCCCGCGTACGCGGTTCCTTCCCGTTCGGCGGCCTTCCGCTTGTGCGTCAATCCTTCGCGATCGGTGTGAGGAAGATCCACACGTGGCCGAACGGGTCACGCAGAGTGGACTGACGCGCGCCGTAGGGCATGTCGGTCGGCGTGGTGAGCAACTCGGCACCGACGGCCACTGCTGTCGTGGTCAGGCTGTCCACGTCCGGGACGTAGACATGCAGCGCAACCGACGTCGCAGCCCGGTCGGGAGCCGAGAAGGAAGCATCGGCGTCTCCGAGCATGAGCGTGGAGCCGTGGATGCGGATCTCGGCGTGCGTGATCCGCCCAGCCTCGCCTTCGAGCCGGAAGAGTTCGACCGCGCCGAACGCTTTCGCATAGAACTCGATGGCCTCAGCGGCGCCATGGACCATGATGTGGGGGATGACAGCCTGCTTGTGGTGCTCGGGTATCTCCATGGCGATCACGGTAGGGCCGGCTGCGGCGCCGGAGATCGGGCCGCGGCCTCACCCTGCCTAGGACCTTGGGCTTAGGGTCTCGCTCAAGTGAGCTCCTGATGAAGGCATGGCACAGCGGCCTCGCCTCAGCCGATCGCACCGGCCGCGCCCGGTTGCGTGCGCGGACGAAGCCAGGGGTGGCGGGCCATTCGGGGCAACGGCGGGCGTCGTACGGTGAGGCGCGGGGGGCGCGGTCCTACATTGGGGCGTCATGACAGACGTACCGCCTGATCACGCTCTCGGCCCGGGACGGCGCAGCGCCCTTTCCGGGATCCTCGGCGTGGCGGGGGCCACCGTGTTGGCCGCGGGATGCACTCCCACGCGGGCCTCCACCGCGCAGGCTCCCACCCGGAGCTCCGCCTCCGTCGCCGCCGGTGGGCCGACGCCCGGCGCGATGACGCTCTTCGACGACCCGGAGTTCAATTTCGGCGGGCTTCTGGCGCTCGGTGGGGCCGATCAGGGCAGCGCCGACGTGGGCGAAGTTCTCACCGCGGTGAACACGATCAACAAGGCGGGGCTGTCGGCGCAGAGCTATGTCGACACCTTCAGCAAGCTGGGCGACCGGCTGATGAAGGCGCCCGAGGGCGGGCGTCCTGACCGGGAGACCACGCGCTTCCGGGCGTTGAGGGCGTCGCAGTACTACGCCCAGGCGCTCTTCTTCGTCCTCGGTTCCCGGGACCCCGGTCGCGAGGAGGGCCTGTACAAGGCATGCCGCGGCGCGTGGGACACCTTCTGCAGGCTGTGCGACCCGGCACCGGTGACGGCGAAGGTCGCGTACGGGAAGACCTCCATGCCCGTATGGCTCTTCCGCCCCGACACTTCAGGGCGGCGCCGACCCACCGTGATCCTCACCAACGGCAGCGACGGGCAGAACGTCGACATGTGGACGTACGGTGTCGCGGCCGCCCTGGACCGGGACTTCAACGCCCTGGTCTACGACGGTCCCGGCCAGGGCCAGATGATCTTCGTGGACCAGGTGGTGTTCAGCCCGCGCTGGGAGACCGTGGTCACGCCGCTCGTGGACTGGCTGACGGCTCGTTCCGACGTGGACGCCGACAAGATCGCCCTCACCGGGCTGAGCATGGGCGGCGACCTGGCTCCCCGCGCCGCGGCCTTCGAGCAGCGGATCGCGGCGTTGGCGGCGATGCCCGGATGCCTGAACCCGTGGCTGGGGTTCGGGGAGCTTCAGAAGGTGCTCACCCCTGACAAGGAGGAGACCAACACCATCTGGAACAAGGAAGTCGCGCCCCAGCTGTCATCTGCCGAGGCCGCGACGGTGAAGAAGCGCTTCGAGCCCTTCTCCGTGCCGGCGATGCTCGCCGCCCGCCAGGGCAAGATGTTCACCGACTTCTACACGCCGGCCAAGCTCATCCAATCGATGGACATCACGGACGTGGTGGGCCGGATCAAGGCGCCCACTCTGGTCCTCGACTACGACTTCGAGCAGTTCTATCCCGGCCAGCCGCGCCAGATGTTCGACAAACTGACGGCCCCCAAGGAGTACCTGAAGCTCACCGCGGCGACCGGCGCGCAGCTGCACTGCTCGCCGATGGCTCCCAGGCAGCACTGCGAAGTCGTCTTCGACTGGCTGCAGGAGACACTCAAGGGCGGCTGACCCCCGCGAGCGGTGCCGGGACGGGCTGCATTCCCCCATCCCCCCGGCACCCGGCCGTTCCCGCGACGGCTACCGCTGTTCCCACTGTTCCTTGGTGATCTCGTAGCGCACGCCGCCGTGCTCGGAGCCCTCGACCGTCATCATGTCGGGTGGAGTGGGGATGATGTCCGCGAGCGTCATCGCGAGCTTCTCCATGACATTGCGCGAGCCGTGGTTCACGGCCATCGTCTCAGCCCAGACCATGCGCAGACCGAGTTCTGTGAAGGCCTTGCTCAGCAGGGCCCGCGAGACTTCGGTGGCGTAACCCCGGCCCCAAGCCGCCTGCCGGAGCCGGTAGCCGAGTTCGGCCTCGTCCAGTGGGCCCTGCCGCTCGGGGCGGAGACAGAACCAGCCGATGAACGCTCCGCCGTCCTTCTCGTGCGCGGCGAACAGTCCGAGGTCGCCCCGCCACCTCTCGTAGCCGGCGATGATGCCGGGAAGATGGCTCTCGCGGATGACCTCCGGGGCGGTCGGAGTGCCCCCGGTCAGGAAGCGCATCACCGCGGGGTCGCTGTCCAGCTCGATCAGCAGGTCCGCGTCGGCGGCGGTGAAGCGGCGCAGGGTCAGGCGCTCGGTCTCCAAGTACATGTCCACGGAGTGGATGATGGCCAAGGTCGGTCGTTCGGATCAACGGGTTTGACGGTGCCTCGGCGAACCTCGCGATGCCCGGACCGTCACGTGCCGAGCTTCCCGTACGCCTATGGACAGCCGAAGTCATCCTGAGATCATGCCCCTATGAGCACACCACCGGACGGGTTGCCCGCCTACCGAGTTCTGACCGGCCCTGACGACGAGACGTTCTGCCGACGGGTGAGTGAGGCGATCGGGCTCGGCTACGAGCTGCATGCCGGCCCCGCCGTGACGTTCGACGGCGAGAGGGTCGTCGTCGCTCAGGCCCTGGTGTGGCCGACACGGTCATGACTGCCGTCACGCGCGACGTCCTGCACATGGTCCGCGTGTTCGTCGGCTGATCATCTTGTGTGAATCGGTTGCGTCCGTTCGGACGCAGTTGTGGTGTGTCCCCTCGTGCCCGCTCCTCCCCGTGGTTTGAGTGATCCCGTCTTTCCGGTCGATCCGCCGCGCCGTTTTCCGGCGGGCTGGTGGGATCGCCGGGTCCGCCGGGGTGCTTGTGGGAGGTTCAGTGAAATCGTCGAGGTGGTGTGCCGGCGTCGTTGCCGCCGTCGGGCTGTCCGGTTCGCTCGTCATGGGCGCGTCCGCCCCGTCGGCCGCGGCCGGCCACGGCGGTGGAGCGGAGACCCCCGGGGCGGCCCGGCCGAGCGTGTCGGCGCCCACCCCGGTCGGTTCGGCAGCCGGGCACGACGGGTACGGTGAGCCGCGCGCGTGCAAGGGGCTGGTGCCGTATCCGATCCTGGAGGCGTACCGCCGGTACTACTTCTGCGGTGACTGGCGGCTCGGCCCCCGGCAGTTGCCGGACCGCGGCCCGGTGGGTGACATCCTCAAGGGCTACAACCGGCTCGGCGGACTCACCGCCGTGGAGTTCCTCGACCGGTGGTGGAACCCGGCCGCCGATTCCGGTCAGGGCGACTGGCGCTATCCCGTGGACGACGGCTTCGCGCACAACGCCCAAGGCGGTGTGATCGCGGCGGCGTTGGTACTCCACGCGGGGCAGGACATGATGCTCGACCGCTTCGGCAACGAGGCGGGCCGCTTCCTCGCCCCGGCGGGCACGAAGTACGGGCTGCGGGCCCTTCCGCCGTCGAACCTCAACACCTCGGACCCCCGCTACCCGCACGACTACCACCTGTACCGGCTCGCCAAGGACGTCACCGTGTGCGCGGGCCCGCAGGCGCCGGCGTTCGAACAACCGGGCACCGGCACCCAGTACGTGACGTCGAGCAAGTTCTGCCCGGACATTCCGCCCACGCGCGTGATCGACCTGGTGAACAACGGCACCCTCGTACGGCTGAAGACCACGCAACCGTCCACGCCGTGATCGCGACGCTCCCAGGGGGAGAATCGCTCCATGGACCGGTTCGAATTGTGCCGCGCGCTTCGGGCGGCCGGGGTGCCGGAGGCGCACTACGAGATCCAGGACTGCCATCGCGCACCTCATCCGACCGACCGCTACTTCCTCGAGGAGCGCGGTGGCATGTGGGTGGTGGGCGTCCACGAGCGGGGTTCGCGGGACGTGCTCGAACGGTTCACGGACGAGGACGGGGCGTGCCGGTGGCTCCACTCCCGGCTGACCGAGGAGGGGCCGCCGCCCGTCCCGCCCACTGCCGAGGAGATGGATCAGCTTCTGCACGACAGTGAGGGGATTCAGCGCCGGGCGCGGGAGGCGCTGGAGCGGGCTCTGGCCGAGTCCCGAGATCGGCCCGCCGAGGGGCCTCCCGCTGAGAAGCCTCGCACCTCCGAGCCTCCCGCCGACGAAGGTCGTACACGACCCCCGTCGGCGGGATGACACCATCCCTCACGCGACCGCGGTGCCCTCGAGTTCGACCATCAGGGTGGGGATCGCCAGCCGCGTCACCCCGAGCATCGTCGTGGCCGGCGCCACCCGCGCTGCGCCCAGCCGCGCCGCCAGCACGCCGTAATGCTGGAAGAGCAGATCGACGTCGGTGGTGTAGACGTTGAGCCGGACCAGATGTGCGAGGGACATGCCGGCCTCGCTGAGCACCGCCTCCAGATTGTCGATGCTCAATGTCAACTGCGCGGCCATGTCGGCGTCGTGCCGGGGCTTGCCGTCGGCGCTCATCGCTGTCTGCCCCGAGATGTACAGGGTGCGGCTGTGCCCGGAGACCACCTCACCCTGGTTGAATCCCAGCTCCGTCGACCACGTCACCGGGTTGACCGCAGTTCGTTCCATCGCCACTTCAGCTCCGTTCATGTCATGAGAAGTAGGAGCACGCGTCCGTCAACTCGTGCGTCAGCCAACGGTGTTGACGTCGTGCGGTATGAGCCTTCCGCCGAATCACGACATCCTCTGTCAGGTATCTCGCTAGTGTTCTCGCATGCGAGCCGACCGGTTGGTCTCACTTGTGCTGCTGCTGCGCCGGCACGGCAGGCTCACCGCGGACACGCTGGCCCGCGAGTTGGAGGTCTCGACCCGCACCGTGCTGCGTGACATCGAGGCGCTGTCCGCGGCAGGTGTGCCCGTCTACGCCGAACGCGGCCGGCACGGCGGTTACGCGCTGCTGCCCGGTTTCCGGACGGAGCTCACCGGGCTGAACCACGACGAGGCCCTTGCTCTGCTGACGGCCGGATCGGGGCGCGGCGAGCAGGTGCTCGGCCTCGGCTCGGCGCTGGCTTCGGCGATGCGGAAGGTGTTCGACGCGCTGCCCGAGAGCCATCAGGCGACCGCGAGCGACGCGGCCCAGCGTTTTCTCTTCTCCCCGGAGAGCGACCTGCTCTCGCGCCGGCTGGTCACCGACGAGGTGCCGGACGCCACCATGATGGAAGTGCGGCGCGCGGTGCTCGCCGGACACAAGCTGCGCATCCGGTACGCGGCCACGGGTCAGGCGCCCCGGTGGCGCACGGTCGACCCGATCGGCCTGGTCACCGTGCGCGACCGGGGCTACTTGCTGGCCACGAGGTCCGGCGAGGACCGCACCTATCGGCTGTCGCGGCTGTCGGCCGCCGAGGAACTTCCCGAGGCGGCGCAGCGGCCGAACCGGGTCGACCTGGACCGCGTCTGGCGGGAACGCTCCTCCGGGTTCCTCTCCGATGGCGACCACATCACCGTGCTGCTGCGGGTGAACCCCGAGTGGAGGGAGGAGTTGCTGGACACCGCGCTCGCCGTCCGCGCGGAAGAACCCGGCGCGGACGGTTGGCTGCGGCTCGAGGTGACGTTCCAGGACGCGCGGCACGCCGAGTGGGCGCTGTGGCAGCTGGGTACGGACGTGGAAGCCCTCACCCCGGGGTCGCTGCGATCCGCCCTTCGTGATCGGGCGGCCGCCGTTGCCGCCCTCTACACGGACTCGCCCGGCGAGTGAGAAGCCGCCTGTTGACGCTCCTTGTTGTCCGCGTATCGGAAGCGCAGCGCTGAACTCGCCTCACTGGCCGGGCTCTTGCTCTAGGAGTTCGTTGTTCGACCACCAGTGGGCTCTTCGCAGCGGGGACTCATGCGGTCGAACAGGGGCGAAATGCCCGTCATCTGCTGTCGCTTCTGGCAGAGTCGGCGCTTGTTCGAGGGCTGCGAAGCCAGGAGTGTGCCATGCGCGACGTACGAGGCGGTTGCGGCCGGGACCGGGGGCGGGGCGTCCCGGGCGCCGAGGGCGCGGGACCGTTCACCACGCGGCTCACCTGGCGTCTTCCCGGGGGCGGCACGGCTGTGTGGGAGTCACGGGCCGCCCGGCGGCGGGGCGTCATCGCCGTGCGCGAGCCCGGCGCGCCCACCGGTCGGCACGCCACCGCCGACGAGGTCTCGGTCCGCCGTCTGCGCCGGCTCAACGCCGTCGCCGCGACCGCCTTCGTCATCGGCGGAGCGCTCTTCGCGGCCGGGGCCGGCATTGCCCAGTTCGGCTCAGGGGACGCCGTCTCGGCCGCCTCGGTCTACTTCGCAGGCGGCTTGTTCTTCAACACCGGCGGCTATGTCTCGCTGCTCCAGGTCGTCAACGCCCCCCGCCATGTGCCCGGCGGCACGGGTCTGCTCGTCACGCGCGACTGGCGCTGGTGGAGTTACGAGCCGACCCGGGTGGACTGGCTGAGCGCGTTCGTCCTGTTCGCCGGCACACTGGTGTTCGCCGTCGACCTGCTGGACTCCTTCCTACAGGGTTTGAGCGTCCGGCAGGTCAACCGTTTGATCTGGGCCCCGGACGTGATCGGCTGTGTGCTCTTCCTCGTCTCCGGTCATCTCGCGTTCGTCGAGATCTGCCACGGCCGGGGCCACTGCGTGCGCCTGCGCGATCTCGGGTGGTGGATCGTCGCCGTGAACCAGTTCGGCTCGGTTCTCTTCATGGTCTCTGCTCTCGCCGCCTACACCCGTCCCGTCACCGGCAGCATGATCAACGCTGATATCGCCGACTGGGCCACCCTTCTCGGTGCCGTGTGCTTCTCTCTCGGAGGCGTTCTCCAGCTCTTCGAACGCCCGTGACGGGGGTGGTGTCCAGTCCGCGTGCCTCAGGACGGCTCGGACGGTCACGCTGGAGGGGGCCAGTCGGAGGGCCGTGTTGCGCAGGGCTACAGCCAGGGGGTGCGTCAGCTGCCGGCCCGTCCGGCCCGCCTGGCGTGCCGCCCTGGCCACGGCCTCGGTGCGGGGGCGGCGTTCGGCGTCGTATCGGATGAGCGTCGCTTCGACGGTGGGTTCGGTGGCGAGCGCGGCGGCCAGGGCCCGCGGGATGCCGACGCTGGGCGTGCCCAGCTTGCGCTCCAGCACGGCTCCGGCCATACGGGCCAGCCAACTGCCGCCGGGTGTGCGGGTGCCCCCGGTGTACTGGGGGCACGCGGTGGCGCGCGCCGCTCGGCCGACGCCGAGGACGTCCAGGGCGCGGAGGCCGTTGGCGTGCAGTGAGATGCCCGCACCCACGTCGGCCAGGACCGGGCCCGTTCGACGGCCGTCACCTCCCAGCCGGCCCGGCGCAGGCCGATCGCCGCGGCCGGCCCGCCGATACCGCCCCCGACCACCACCGCGCTGCGGCCCATGCCAGACCTCTTCTCCAGGATCCTGCTCCTTCCGCCCCAGGCCTCTTCGGCGAAGCACCGGCGGTCGGCCGATATCCGTGCGCATCTGGCCACAGTCAGCCGACTCGCGAGCAACAGCAACCCGGCATGCCCCACCGTGTACTTGCCCCATTGCCGAACTCAAGGAGATCACCATGAGAACGAAGCTGAGGGCACTGCTGGGTGCCTCCGCCGCCACGGCGACGGTCGTCGGCACCATGCTGGCGGGAGCCGGAACGGCCCACGCCGCCACGCTCTACGGCTGTCCGTCCGGCGCCGTCTGCGTGTACGCCCAGGACCAGCCCGCGAGCAGCAGCACGCTGACCCATGCCTATTACTCCTACGGAGCTCACAACCTGTCCAACCAGGAAGGTTGGCACTGGGTGATCAACAACCAGACCGGTGGGGCCAGCGCGACCATGTGCTACGGCTACAACGGAGGCAACTGCACGGGCACGACGATCGCGGCGGGGAGCTGGTCCGCGGAGAACCTCTCTCCCATCAACTCGATCAGGCTCAACCGACCGTAAGGCCCGGGTACATCGAGCCACGGGAAGCTGTCCGCTCCGCGAGTTCCTCGCGTGGGGCGGACAGCTTCAGGTGATCCCGGCGGGTACGTAGTGACAGGTCGGTCCGCTGTTCCTGTGTGACGGCGATCCACCTCGCGCCGTTCAGTCAGCCCGAGCCGCCTTCGTCCGATCTGGTGAGGGCCTCGGTGATCAAGCGGGTGGCGAAGTCGTGGTCTCCGGCGATCCTGTTGATGCGTTCGGCGAGCAGGACGGCCGTGGCTTCCAGGGCGTTCGTCTCGTCGTCGGTCCAGGGGCCGTACTGCGCGCGCCAGAGGCTGGGGCTCAGGCCGGTGCCCGCGGCGACGAGCAGGCCGGCCATGGTGGGGACGACCTCCGGGCGGAAGGTCTTGGGCATCATGCGCATCGTGGCCACGTGGGTGGGCAGCACGTACTCGATGACCTCTTCGTCGTGGTCCTCGCAGACCTTTCTGAGCCACTCCATGAACGTGTAGATGAGTGTGCACGTGCCGTCCAGCAGCGCTTCGAAACCCTCGGGGCCGAGGGACGCGGCGAACTGCTCGACGAGGCGCTGCTGTTGCGGGTCGGTCTCCGTCTTGCTGTCGTAGAGGGCTTTGAGCCGTGAGTCGATCATCATGAGCGCTGCGCTCACATCGCCGGCGGAAGCGTACTCGGGGTCACAAGGCGATGACACGGGACTCCTCTTCGTACGGCCGCGTCGGACGGCGCGGCATGTCGGTACGGTAGCCCTCCGGCCGGTGGCGGGCGGGGCGAATGCCGTTGCGCAGCCGTCCTGCGGCCACGTTCGGGTACGCGGCCGCGCGGGGTTCGATATGCCGGTGCTGTCCGGGTCCTCGCGGCGGTACATTCGGCGCGGTGCGTGACGGGGAGAAGGCTCCAGGCTCCTGGGGCCGGTCACGCCGGGGGGCGATGCCGATGATGTTCGGGTCTGCGGACGAGTGGTGGGTGCTGTTGCTGTACCCGGCAGTGCTGTGGGTGCTGTTCGGGCCGTTCGCCATGGTCTCGCTGGGAGTGTGGTCCGCCTCCAGGCCGGGCCCACGGGCCTGGCTCTGGTCCGTGCTGGTCCCACTGGTGCCGGTGGTGACCTCGGCGATCCCCATGATCTTCCCCCTGAGCCGGTGGGACCGGCCGGTGAGGGTCGACGGCACCCTGGAACCGCCGGGGCACCTGTACGACTTCCTCGGCTACCTGGCGGTGTACGTCGGGGGCATCACGGTGCTGCCGTGGCTTCTCGGCTACGGCGGCACGCGCCTGCTGCGCTTCCTACGGGCTCGCCGGACAGGCCCCGGGAAGCCGGGCGGCACGGGGCGCACGGCGGCGGAGGGGGAGCACGCGTAGACGTGGATGCCGGGTGGATGCCTGTGCACCGGCGTCGGATGCGTTCCGGTCCGGTCCCGGTGTGGGGTCTGGGCCGGCGGAGCCGCCGGTTCCGGGGGACGCTGCCGCCGTGAAGGACGTGAGCAGACGGTGGGCGATGAGTGCCACGGACGTGACCCTGGCGGTGGTCCTGGTCGGAGGCGAGGCGGTCGCCTGGCTCGCGGCGGTGCTCCTGTCGATGCTCTTCGCGGTCGACACCGAGCCGTGGGTCCCCCCGGCGTGCCTGGGTGCCTTCGCCGTGTGTTCCGGGCTCATCGCGGCGGGGGCATGGAGCCTTCGCCTGTGGGTCACCACGGCGGTGCAGGCGCTGGTCGCCGGGTGCTGCCTGGTCATGCTGCTGATCGGCCTCTACGACGGCGTCGTGTGACGAGTCGGCCGTGCGCTGCGACTGGCGCCCTCACTCGGGTGGGGCCGGGAGTGTTCGTCCGAGGTGGGTGAGGGGGGACAGGGCCATCAGGGCCGGTGACAGCAGCATGCCCGCTGCTGCCGCGAGGAGGCTCGTGCGCGTTCCCCATGTTTGCGCCAAGAGGCCGCCGACCAATGAGCCGAGCGGCGTCAGACCCATGCCCACGAAGTTGATCGTCGCGGCCGCGCGGCCTTGCATCCCGTCGGGAGTGACGGCCTGCCGGACGGCCATGATCGTGACGTTCACCAGCTGACCGAAGGTGCCGAAGACGAAGTTGATCGCGAGGACCGCGGCGACCGTCGTCGCGGAGGAGCCGTGCAGGGCGGGCACCAGCAGGAACACGCCGTCGCCGAGCGCCGCCGCGGACACGAGAACAGTGCCGTGTCCGAAACGGCTCGGCAGGCGGGCGGCCAGCATTGAACCCAGGAGCGCGCCCGGTCCCGTCGCCGCGAGGGCCAGGCCGACGACGGTGCCCGACAGGTGCAAGTCCCGTGGCAGGAACAGCAGATAGACGGTCATCACGGCCGCGAAGAAGAACTGGAAGGCGGCCGACGCCAGGCACACGGTCCGCAGGGTCGCGTCACCGACGACGAAGCGGAGGCCGGCGTGGATCCGCCGCCAGACCCGAGCTGGACGCTCCGAGCGCTCCAAGTGCCCTGCGCTTCCTGGGCGTTCCGGAATGTACTCGGGGCGGCGGATCCTTCGGATCGACAAGAACGACAACGTGAAGAACACCGCGCCGGACGCTGCGGCGATCGGGGCCGACAGCGCGGACACCAACACGCCGCCGAGAGCGGGCCCCCCGATCTGCGCGGCGGACCGGCTGCCCTCAAGTGCGCTGTTGCCCCGTACCAGTTGATCGCGTGCCACCAGCCGTACCAATGACGTCTGGTAGGCCACGTCGAAGAACACGGACAGCGCGCCGACGGCGAAGGCGGCCACGACAAGCGCCGGCAGACCGAGTCCACCGAGGAGACCGGCCACGGCGACGGCGCCCAGTGCCAGGGCCCTTCCCGCGTCGGTCAGCACCATGACCGTGCGGGTCCGCCGACTGTCGACCCACGCGCCGGCGAAGAGCGACAGCAGCAGGATCGGCGCCTGCCCCACCGCACGCAGGACGCCCAACTCGCCGGCTTCGACGTCGAGCATCAGAACGGCGAAGAGCGGCAGGATCACCAGGCAGGTGTGTTCGCCCAGTTGGGAGACCGTCTGGCCCACCCAGAGCCGGAGGAAGTCGCGGTCCCGCCACAGGCCGGGCGCGGCAGGCCCGCCGGAGTGGGGCGCAGCGGAGGAACCGGGGTCGGACGCAGCGGGACGGGAGGACGGCACAGTGGACCCCTCGGGGATGGTCGAAGACGAGTCCCGCCGCCCGGCGCACGCGGGGGCGCGCCGACTGTGTTTCAGGCAGCGGGAAGGAAAGGCTCGCTGTGCCGCACTTCAAGGGCAGCACGCGATGACAGGCCGTTCACGGCCACCAACGTCAACGCGTGCTCTTACGACCGACCATGTCTTCGCTCCTCCTGAAAGTCACTCCACGAGACATCGGGCCCCGAGCCGTCCCCAACGCCCAGGGCGATCAGGGAAGATGGGACGATGACCGCGGAAGCAAGCGAGATCGTTCTGAGCAAGCAGGACCTTCGTGAGGTCGCCGCGTTCGCCGCAGCGTGTGCCGAGGGGGCGCTCGACATATTCGAGGCCGATCAGCCGGGCGACTCACGGCCCCGAGACGCCGTCACCGCCGCGTGGGAGTTCGCCCGGGGCGGCGAACGCGGGAAGGCTCTGCGCGACACGGCGTCGGCGGCTCTCAAGGCGGCCAAGAGCGTGGACACGGCGGCCGCGCGCGAGGCAGCCTGGGCGGCGATGTCCGCGGCGGGCGCCGCCTACCTGCACCCGTTGGCCAAGGCCACCCAGGTCAAGCACATCCTCGGAGCCGGTGCGTACGCGGCGAGAGCGGCCGAACTCGTCGCCGGCGACGATCGCGGCGTCGCCGCCGGGCACCTTCAGCAGGTGGTGCGGTATGCGACGCCCGTCGTGGTGGACGTGCTCACGCGATTCCCCTCGGCGCCGGGCGGCGGCGGACGGGTCGGTGAGTTGATCCGCACGCTGGACGCCGACCTTCGTGCACTCAGGCACGGTCCCCCGTCAGGCGCAGCGTAGCGAGGGCCGCCAGTCCCGCGAGCATGCCGATGGTGAGGGCGGCCGGGGTGCCGTTGCCGAGGGCGGAGAACAGGTGGGTCGGGCCCCAGACGGCGACCGTGTCGTCCATCGTCATGTGCAGCACCTGGCTCGCCAGCAGCCCCAGTACGGTGGCGCAGATCGCGCCCACCGCCATCGCCGGGGCGGTGGTGCGGGTGAGCAGTCCGGGCAGCAGCCGTAGCGCCCACCACACCACCGCCAGCGTGACCACGTCGGCGGCCCGGTAGAGCAGCCAGTCGCCGAAGGGTGCGGTCGACGGGCCCGCCCAGCCGCCGAGGAGCAGCCACTGGCGCAGCAGGTCCCCGGGCTCGGACAGCAGTCCCGCGCCGCTGAACGAGGTCTGGATCCATGCCGCGACGGAATCGTAGGACAGGACGATCAGAGACAGCGCGATCACGCCGGTTCCGACGCTCGCGGCCAGACGGGCGGCACGCGGCGGCACGCTCCGGCGGGGCACCGGCTCCGCCCCCTTGACGGCGGCACGCGCCACGAGCAGTGTGACGCCGGCGGTCACCAGCGCCGCGAACACCACGACCGGGCCGCTCGACGCGACCACCCCGGCCAGCTGCGGCAGGATGCGGTAACTGCCGCGCCCTCTCGACGCGATCAGCCACGGCGCGGAGACCGTGACGGCCAGCGTTCCGGCGACCGGGCCCCACGCCAACAGCGCGAGCAGCATGGCCGGGGTGCGGCCCTGCGTGGGCGGGATCCGCCGGGCCAGGAGGAGTGCGCCGGCGACGAAGAACGCGAAGACCGCGAAGAACCTGATCTGCAGGGCCGTGTGGTAGAGGTCGGAGTACTGTCCGGCCGCCCTCAGGGCTGGGTCCCCCTCCGATGCGTCGTACAGTTCCGGGGGGTCGTACGACCACGGGGCGAGCCATCTCCGGAGTTCCGAAGCGGACTCGATGCTGAACACGGTCGACGCGCCGCGCAGTTGGAGTGCTTGTGCGCTCGCACCCGCCCACCACAGCAGTAATGTCATCAGCACTCCCCCGACCAGTGCCGGTATCACCGCGCGTCGATACGTCATGTGTCTGTCCCCCGCCTCGGCCCGGCCTCGGTGGCCGTTGATCGTCGATCAACCGAAGAGTAGGTGATGAGGTCTCCGGCGTGTGCACCCGTTTCGATGGAGAAACAGAGCCCGATGCCCGCCAGATCGGTGAAGAAACCAGGGAAATTCGTTGTGTGTTCTTCTATTTGCCGGGCACCAGAAGCGTCGGAGGTTGATAACTATGGTTCCTTTGCTTCTCGTTCTTCTGCTGGCTCTGATCCTCTTCGGCGCGGGCTTCGCGCTGAAGGCTCTTTGGTGGATCGCCGTCATCGTGCTGGTCGTCTGGCTGCTGGGCTTCGTGGTGCGCACCGCGGACTCGGGCGGTCGCAAGGGTCGTTGGTATCGCTGGTAGCCGACCCGCCGATTGACAAGCCTGTGGGCCCCGGGAACATCCGGGGCCCACAGGCTTGTCTCGTCTCAGGGGCCCAGGTGCACCATGGCCGCGCGGACGAGTACCGCTTCGGGAGGGGGGACGATCGACTCCACGCGGCGTACCGCACTGTGCAGGGCCAGTGCGGTGCGTTCGGGGTGCAACCCTCCCCCGGAATCGGACATGCTCAGGTAGAAGCGCTCCGCGACCTGAGCCGCCATGAAGTCGTCGAGGGTGCCCAGCATGGCGATGACATGGGCGTACCCCGCGGTCTGGAAAGCCGTAGCGGTCGACATGTCTCCGCCGTGGCGCGACGCGCGTGGAGTGGCTGTGTCCGGACCGGACAGGTAGGCCAGGGCTCCGTCGACGGGCAGGTTCAGCGGCAGCCGCGGCCGAAGCCAGTCGAACGGTTCGGTGCCGGTCCTTCTCGAAGGCGCATCGTCTGCGGCAGCAGGGCCGATGAAGTGGACGCATGGGTGATCACTGAGCGCCTGGCTCACTCCGGCCGGCGTGGCATCGCTCGCGGCGAGAAACGTCGCCGCGGGGATGTAGTGACGGACCTCGTTCATGCGTGCGGACGCGGACCTCGTGCCGTCCGCGACGATGACGAGCACCCGAGCGGTGGTGACGCCGCGGAGCCGGATCGTCCTTGACCGAGCAGCCTTGAGCGCGCGGATGCTCGGCGTGTAGGAGTGCACGGCATGATCCATGGCCGTGATGGCCTCTTCGGCAGGGACAAACCTGGTGCCCTCGCCTGCGGCATGCAGCGGCAGTGAGGCGAAGGGGCCGGTGGGGCACCACCACATCCTCGGCAGATCCGTTCCCGAGTGCCGTGAGGAAGGGGTGCCCGGAGAGTGGTCGGGCCGCGAAGAGGAGGAATCGGTGTCCCGCGTGATCAGTCCGGCCGTCGACATCACCGGTTCCACCGTCGTGTGCCACAGCCATGTGAGAAGGTGCGATGTCTCCTCGGCCCGGTCCCGCGGATCGTGGTGCGCGCTGTGATTGCGGTGGTGCTGCGCCCGTCTGGTGACGTTGTCCCACTCGGGCAGGGGCAGGGAAGAGACCCCGTGACGTGTGGCGATGAGCGCGTCGCAGCGGCGCGCGGCGGCGTTCAGCACGACGATGGGCCCCTCGGAGGCGGCCGCGATCATGTCGTCCGCGGTCATCGCGGTGAAGAGGTGCTCGAAGCCGGGTGTGGCCCGAAGCGTCCGGAGCAACCCGTCCACCTGGGCCGCCACATCATGCCGGCGCAGCAGCACCGGTGGTTCGGCCGCCCCGGTTTCCAGGTCGAGCAACGCCCACAGCCACCGCAGTTCCCCCGCGAGGCCGGAGGCAGCCTCGGTGAGCCGGTCCATACCGGTGCGGGCGAACTCGGAGTGTGCGGACAGCAGCGAATTCCGCTGCTCCACGAACTCCAGTGCCCGGCCCGGCTGTCCCGTCTCGACCGCGCAGGCGGCGGCCTCGCCGGTGCGTTCCGCCCATTCGCGCACGATGTCGTCGTGGTCGTGTCCGGACAGCAGCATGAGCGTGGGGATGCCCCGGGTGACTTCCTCGTGGCTGCGGATGAAGTCGTCGAGGGCGTCGAACCGCCTGGCCAGGCGGCCCTGGAGCAGCGCCGCCCGCAGGCGTGTGACGGGCGGCACCCCGGGACTCCGGACGACATCTGCCAACGCGGCAGACGTGTCACGAAGGAGCGACGGAGACGTGAAGGGGTCGTCCGTCTCGGCGAGCACGGCCATGGCCGTGGACACCGCGAGCAAGGCGTCCTCCGTGTACGGAAGGCCTTCGAGCGTCTCCGGCTGAGCCTGGTCGAAGAGGTTCAAGGCCAGCTGGGCGTCCGTCGCCGAGTCCCGTGGCTCACCCGGCCCGGCCATGATCGCCCAGGCGAGGTCGACGACACACGCCCTCCGCATGGAGGGCGTGACACCCAGAGTCATGTTGATGAGGGAGTCGAGGACGTTGATGGCCGCCTCACGCTGCGCAGCCCCACCTGTCATCTTGAACTTGCGCATCAGAGTGTCGGCGAGACGGGCCTTGGCCAGGGGCGTGTGCGGGAAGGCGTGCGGACCGCTCGCGGCCGACCTCGCCGCCTCGACGGCTTGGTCGAGGTCGGCCGTTCGTCCGAACTCGCGGCCGGAGTCGACCAGGCAGCGGTTGAGGCTGACGAGCGCGGCCTGCCTCCACACCGACGCTTCCGGTGCCAGATCGACGGCCTCGAAGGCAAGACCCCGTGCCTCGTCGAGATCCGCCCCGCTGCCGACGAGGCGGAACCCCAGGCGCAGGGCGTCGGCGAGGTCGATCAGCAGGCTGACTCGTTGCGGCAGGGCATTCGGCGACACCATGAGGACGGCGCTGCGCAGCAGGGACGTCGCTGCGTCCAGGGCCCAGCGTTCACCCGTCGAGCGGAATTCGGCCATGGCCACCATCGCGCGCACGGCCTGCGTCTCGGTGTCTTCCGATGCACGGCTGCTCTGCGCGAGCCTCTCGGCCTGTCGGCGGTCGGCCTCGTCCTGCGTGGTCTCGTAACGTGCCAGGTGGATGCGGGCGAGCGGAAACGTCACGGTCGCCGCCATCCCGTCCCGGTACATGTCCCGGCGGCGTGCGGTGTCCAGGGCTCGGTCCAGGTGTTCCGGGCGGGCGTCCGACTCGAACAGGGCCAGGCAGGTGCTCAGCAGCTCGGCGGCCGTCCGATCCGAAGGCGTGGGCTCCCACGGCAACGGCTTCCGGTCCGCCTCCAGCTGCAGGATGGTCAGAGCCAGTTCCAGGTCCGACAGGTTCCCGGTGTGCGCGAACCGTTCGCGATGGGCGGCGCCACGCGTCGTCGCGGCATGTCGACGCATGGGGCCGTCAGAACTGTGGACCGCCTCCACCTGGCTGCTGAGTTCGATGGCCCGGTCCAGCGGCGCGCGAGTGCCGGAATGCGCGCCGTGCAGATGGTGCGCCAGAGCCGCCTCCGCGCCGAGGCCGGGATAGCGCCGCGGTGAGTAGCCATTGCGCACGGCGTGTTCAGCGAGGCGGACCGCCTCGGTCAGCGCATGTTCCTCAGCCGTGTCGAGGAAGTGCCTGGTGAGGTCTCGAAGCTCGGTCAGGGTTCGCGCCGCCAGCTTGTCCGCGGGCTGTCCCCGTTCGAGCAAGCCGTACAAGTCGTCCCGCCGCTCCCCCTCCCCCACGTCCCGGCGGGGTTCGGCCGTGTGCGGGCCGATCGCGTAGACATCGCCCGCGCCGGTGCGCAGACGGACCGTGCCGTGCCCGACCTCGGTGTCGACGACGGTTCCGCTCGCGATCTGGACAGGCCTACGACCTCCGTCGGTGACGACCTCGACGACCCTGGGGTTGGTGTCGGGGACGAGGATGGCCACGGCCCCGGGGCCGTCGACGTCTCCGAGCAGCAGGCCGCCTTCCTCGGTCCGCCGCACGCCCAGGCGAATCCTGTCCACGGCCTGGGCGATCGGGCGGACCGCATCGAGGGAGAGGTCCGGCAGCGGGCCGGGGTCGAGCGCGGGGGCGTGGGCACGGGACGCGTTGGCCAGAGTCCAGGCGCCGGCGGTCGAGCGGAGCTCCTGGGGCAGTCGGGGCCATGACTCGGCGAACCATCCGGCCAGACCCGTCCGGTTCTCGGCCACCAGCGCGTGCAGAGCGCGGTCGAGCTGGCGGGAGGCGGCGGCGGTGTCGCCGTTGAGGCTGAGCCAGGTGACCTGCTCCTCCAGGAACAGCGCCGGTGACAGGTCTCGGTGGAACTCGGTGACGACGTCGATGACGCGCCGCAGGCCGGGATCGTCCGCGAGCTGGAGCACCAGGCTGGCCCGCAGGGAGGGCAGGCATTCGGGGAGCAGGGAGATCGCGTGGGGGGTGCGGGCGGCCACCCAGTCGCAGAACCAGAGGTCGGCCTCGTCGGCGGCGTCGAGGTGCGGCAGGACGCGCAGGCGCACGGCCCTGATCAGCTCGGGTTCGATGCGGGTCGCGAAGCTCAGCGCCGTGGCCAGTTGCACGGCGCCGTCCGGGGGCGGGGGCGGCAGCTCGGGCAGCGTTTCGCTCATCGCGTTCTCGCCCGTACGACGGCCCGGGTCCGGCCTGTGGTGGTGGAGCGGTCCCAGGTCAGCTGGGGCAGCAGGTGTGCCGTCCAGTCCGGTCTGCGGTTCGGCGGGTAGGGGGTCAGCGCCACGACGGGGCAGCCGGCCCTCGTGACGAGGCCGACGAACTCCTCCCAGTCCTCTAAGTCGGGCGCGCTGTCGTGCGAGCGGGCGCCCACTCCGAGGTCGGAGAGGAGCATGACGGGTGTGCCGCGGGCGGGCGGCTCGTAGGGGGTCGGCCGTCGGCGGCGGCCGGGGCCCGTTCCGTGGTGGGGAACGCCCGAGAAGTGGACGACGTCGACGAGGTCGGTGCCGACGACCTCGCGGATGCGGGTGACGAGGTCGTCCTGGTCGCGGCGGAAGGGCTGCATACCGACGCTCCGGTCGACGAGCACCTGTGCTCCGTGGCGCAGGGTGGGCACGGGCCTGCGTGGGAGCCGGGTGACGGGGCGGCCGTGCGCGAGCGTGTCGATCAGGGCCGGGATGTCGACGGGGCCCTCGTCCACCTGCCGGGACAGGGTCGTCCGCAGGATGGCGCTCGTCCAGCGAGGGGTGAGGAGGGGCAGGTGCGGTAGCGTCGCTCGCCGGCGGGCGGCCGGTTCGGCGAGGGGTTCGTCCGGTGCGGGCGGCGCGACGGGCGGGTCGGTGCGCACGGGGTCGAGCAGGGGCAGTCCGGCCGTCGCGGCCGTCGGTTCCGGGTGGTGCGCCTCGTCCCCGGGCGGTTCGGGCTCGGTGTCGTCGTCGGCCGGGGAGGGCGGCTCGTCGAGGCAGTCGTCTTCGGTGTGGTGGGCTGCCGGGTGGCTGCCGGGCACGGACGGCCAGGGGCGGGCGGGCCGGTGCTCGTCTGCGGGTGCCGTGGGCGTGGCTTCATACCCCAGCAGGCGAAGGATCTTCGTCTCCTGTTCCGCGTTCTGCGCCACGGCCAGGGCGCGGACGACGTCGCCGATCCACACGCGCGGACGCACCGGGTCAGCCACCGCTCTGCCGGGGCTTGAGCAGGGTGAGGTTGCGGAGCAGGTGCCACTTGGGGTGGCCCGGACGCAGGCCCATGGTGCGGCAGGCGCGCAGCGCGTCCAGGAACTCGGCCGTGCTGGGCAGACGGTCGCGGCTGACGTTCTTCTCCTCGCGTGCCTTGGTGAGTTCCTCGGCGAGGAGCATCACGATTTCCATGGTCTCGTCGTCCATGGCCACGTTCTCGTGCGCCAGGTGCAGTTCCGCGATGCGCACGAGGCTGTCCTCGGTGGGCGGTGGCAGTTCGAAGGTGATGCAGCGGCGCAGGAACGCCGGCGGGAGTTCGCGTTCGCCGTTGGTGGTGATGACGACGAGGTACGGGTCAACGCCGTCCTCGCGGCATACGGTGGCGCCGGTCTCGGCGATCGTGAACTCCTGCGAACCGAGCGGTACGAGAAGGCCGTTGGGCATGTCCGGGTCGGCCTTGTCGATCTCGTCGATGAGGACGACGGCTCCCTTGGCCCGTTCCTGACGGTAGAACCGCTCCAGCGGATCGAGGCGGTCGGGCGGCTTGAGCAGACCGCCGCGGGTGCGCGCGGACTCGGGGGCCAGGGACCACCACAGGACGCCGGGCTGGAGGTATCCGCCGTCGTTGCCGTGCATGCGGTGCGCCTGGGCGTCGGCGAGGCGGCGCACGCTGTCGAACGTCCAGAGCAGGTCGGTGGCCTGGGTCCGGGAGGTGACGACATGCTCGTAGTAGCGTAGGTGCCTCTCGTGGGCGAGGAACGGCGCGAGGGAGGACTTGCCGGAGCCCGGGTCGCCGCTGAGCAGCAGTGGCCGCTCGGTGGCGAGCGCGACGTCGACCGCGAGGCGCAGGTCCTCCGTCATGTCGTAGGGGCGGCCGTCCCTGGGGTCCGGGCCGTGCGAAACGCGTGCGGTCACAGGACTCCTAGTCGACATGGAGCAGACGCTCGGGCAGTTTCTTCAGGCGGCCGACGCGGGCGCGCGCGGTCGCCTCGGTGGAGGCGGTGAGCAGCGGTTCCAGCAGGACGGGGTTCTCGAAGGAGGCGCACGCGCCGGCTTCGGGGGCCGATTTGCCGGTCGTCACCATGACTATCAGCCAGGAGAAGAGCCGGTGGAGGCGAGCGACGGCTTGGGCGAACTCCGGTTCGGGCGGGAGGGCTTTGTCGATGACCAGGTAGTGGGTGCGCTCGTCGAGGTCGTCCGGGAGGATGCGGTCCTCGTCCGCCACGACGCCGAAGAACTGCTCCCACACGGCGTTCTCCCAGTCCTCGACGCGCTCGCCGACCCGGTCCTCGCCGGTCGGCAGGTCTCCCACCGACTCCACCTCGTAGCCGTAGGTGGCGCCACAGGTGGCGCGTTGGATGTAGTGCTCGGCGGTTCCGCTCCGGGAGGCGTTGAGCAGGAGGGTCATGTTCCGGGGACGTCGGCCGGGTGGGGGCAGTGTCGGGCGGGCCGCCTCCTCGTCCACCCAGGTCGTGGCCAGGTCGCGGATCAGCCCGCGCAGCGCGGTCTGCGGCAGCGCCGGGGCCAGGACGTGCAGCGCCTTCTCCATCTTGTCGGGCGGTGCGAGCAGGAACTGGCGTGCGAGGAAGAGGCAGCCGCCCTGTCGGCGGGTGACTTCGGCTACGTGCTTGTGGTCGAGTCCGAGCTCGGTCGCCGCCTTGCTGAGGGCGCCTTGGCGGGTCACTTCGGACAGGCGCATCTCGAGGCGTTCGAGCCACTCGGTCATCGGGCCGTCGTCGGGGGCGGGTTCGGGGAGTTCGGCGAAGCGTTTGAGCACCCGGGTGGCGAGCGTGTCGGCGTCCTGCTCGGACTGGTTGTGGACGCGAGCGAACTGAATGGGCCTCAGTTCCTCCAGTCCGGCCTTCTTGACCATGCCGGTCGAGGGGACGCCGAGCAGGACCGGAACCACGTACACGGGCGAGCCCAATGCCCGCCGCCACATGAGGACGTTGACCTCGCGCCGTACCCAATGGGACTCCAGGGCTGCGTCGTTGAGCAGGATCACGGCTGCGTGGCAGCGGGCGAGCCAGTCGACGACTTCGGGGAGCCATTCGTCGCCCGGCGGGAGGTCCTCCTGGTCCACCAGGGGAGTCCAGTTCGCGTCGCGCAGCCCGGCGGCGATCTTTTCCAGCACGGTGGTGGCGAAGGCGTCGCCGCGCGTGCTGTGGCTGATGAAGGCCTCCCTCACACCCCGATTGTGATCCATTGTGCGCCGTCGTGCGAGGGAGTCCGCCAAAATGCCCGTGTGCACGGGCTGTTCACAGTCCGGCGTCGAACTCGGGCTTGGCGACGATGATCCGCCACCGGCGGTGTTCCTCGGTCAGTGTCGATTCCACCGCGAGGGCGAGGGCGCGGAAGGCGGCGCCGCGGTCCTCGGCGGTGTGGTCGGCGATGAGCCGGCGCAACGTGTTCTCGTGGCCGAGGAGTTCCTGGCGGGTCTCGCGGTACGACACGGAGAGCCGCTGGAAGGCGAGCAGGTTCTGCACCGCGAGCACGCTGTTGCACAGGGGCGGCAGTCCCGCCGCGAGCAGCGCGATGACCAGTGACACCGTCGGACGTGCGGTTCCGGGGGCCAGGGTGAGGAAGACGGCGTAGCCGAGGGCGACGGCGACCGCGGTGACGACGGTGCCCTTGGCGACGGCGCCGAACCTGAGCTCGGCGCGGTCGCATTTGTCGGCGGCGAGCCGGAAGTAGCGGGCCTGACGGCGGATGCGGTGGTCGAGGTAGGTGCGCATCCGTTCGACGGTGTCGGCGTCGGCGGGGCCGGGGCGCCGCCAGACCTCGTCGCGCCAGTGCCGCTCACTGCCGTCGTCGTCGCGGTGGCGCAGGTACAGGAGTTGGTCGAGCCGGGCGGGGTCGGAGGCGGCGATGAGGCTGAGCCGGGCGTCCCGTGTCCGTGGCACGTCGTCGGGGGCCAGGCCTAGGTAGGGGCCGGCCTGCGCCACGATGAGGAACATCTCGCGGCGGAACAGCTCGGTCCTGGTCCGGCTGACCACCCACGGGCGGGAGGGCTCCTGTCGTCTCCACACTGTCCAGATCATCGCGAGCAGCAGCAGGACCTCCGCGAGGACGAAGCCGCGGCCCAGGTCGCCGCCCTGCGGGAGCAGCACGGTCTGCACCGTCAAGAACGTCACCGCGAGGGCGGGCAGCACGGCGAGGCGGATGCCGGTGGCACGGTAGCGTCCCTGCAGGTCGACCGGTTGATGGGCGTTCAGGGTTCCGGCGGCGGGGCGACGGATCACTCCGGGGTGGTCGAGGGGGCGGCGCACCTGCGGCGGCGGGGTCCACGCCTCGCCCGAGGAGGCGTCGGCACGGCGGCGCCGGCGGTGGGCCCACTCGCGGCCGAGCAGGTAACCGCTGTCCAGCACCACCAGCAGCCACAGGGCGCCGAGCACCGGCGCGCCCACGACCAGCGCGGGTGTCCCGGTCGACGCCGCCGCCGTGCTCCAGGCGGCGGTGACCGCCGTGGTCGCTGCGACACCTGCGGCCCGCCCCGCGTTCGGCATGCTCCGATCCCTCCTGAAGGCAGCGAGGCGACGTTAGCGGCAACCGAGGCCTCTCAGGGGGCTGTTCGGCGCTGAAGGCACGAGGCGGCGGGGCCTCGACAGTCATGGGCCGGCCTGTCTCGGGTCGAGGGCCGTGCCTGGCCCGTCGGGTGGGGGGACGGGGACGGCGCGTACGCTCGGGCGCATGGCTGAGCATCGAATGGTCGACGTGAACGGAGTGCGGCTGCACGTGGTCGAGGAGGGCGAGGGGCCGCTGGTGGTCCTTCTGCACGGCTTTCCCGAGTCGTGGCACTCCTGGCGGCATCAGCTGGGGCCGCTGGCCGACGCCGGCTTCCGTGTCGTCGCCCCGGACCAGCGTGGCTACGGGCGCAGCGACGCTCCGGCCGACGTAGAGGCGTACACCATCCTGCATCTGGTCGGCGACGTGGTCGGGCTGATCCGGGCCCTGGGCGAGGAGACGGCGTACGTCGTCGGGCATGACTGGGGGGCGCCGGTCGCCTGGCACACGGCGCTGCTGCGGCCGGACATGGTGCGGGGCGTGGCCGGTCTGAGCGTGCCGCCGCCGTCCCGGGGCGCGGAGCCTCCGCTGGTCTCCATGGAGAAGCAGTTCGACGGCCGTTTCTACTGGAACTACTTCGCCCGTCCCGGTGTCGCCGACGCCGAGTTCGCCGCGGACACCCGCACCACGCTGCGCAAGTTCCTCTACTCGGCCTCCGGTGACGTCCCCGGCGAGATCAAGCAGCCGCTGGTCGATCCCGGGCGGGGCTGGCTGTCGGCCATGCCCGATCCGCAGGTGCTGCCGCCGTGGCTCACCGAGGACGACCTCGACGCCCTCACCGAGAGCTTCTCGCGGGGCTTCACGGGAGCCCTCAACTGGTACCGCAACCTCGACCGCAACTGGGAGCTGACCGCGCCCTGGGACGGCGCCGCCGTCACCCCGCCCGCGCTCTACGTGTACGGCGACCGCGATCCCGTGCCCGCTTTCCCCGGCACGCCCGAGTTCATCGCGACCCTCGCCGACCGCATGCCCAACCTGCACCGCCCGCCCGTCGAGCTGGCCGGCTGCGGGCACTGGACCCAGCAGGAACGGCCGGACGAGGTGAACGAAGTCCTCGTCGACTTCCTGCGCGCCTGTTCCTGACCCGGCCCGTTCCGGGCGGGACGCCGCTTTCCTCAGCCGGCGGGGGTTCCGGGTCGCGGCGGGGGTTTCACCAGGCCGCTCTGGTAGGCGATCACGACGAGCTGGGCGCGGTCGCGGGCGTGCAGCTTGGTCATGGACCGCTGGATGTGGCTGCGGACGGTCAGCGGGCTCAGCACGAGCCGGTCGGCGATCTCCGCGTTGGACATGCCGTGCGCGGCGAGGGCCGTCACCTCGCGTTCGCGGTCGGTCAGGGCTTTGACGGCCTCGGGCAGGGTGAGGAAGCCGTCGGTGTCCGGGGTGGCCAGGAAGCGGGTGATGAGCGCTCGGGTGGCGGCGGGTGAGAGGAGGGAGTCGCCGGCCGCGACGGTGCGGATGCTCGACAGCAGTTCCTCGGGGCGGACTCCCTTGCCGAGGAAGCCGCTCGCGCCGGCGCGCAGGGCCTTGGCGACGTTCTCGTCGTTCTCGAACGTGGTGAGGATGAGGATGTGGGTGTCCGACAGCTCGGGCCGGGCGCAGATGTCGGCGGTGGCCGCGACTCCGTCGAGGTGGGGCATGCGGATGTCCATGAGGACCACGTCGGGGCGGTGCGCGGCGGTGAGTTCGACGGCTTCGCGTCCGTCGGCGGCCTCCGCGACCACGGACATGTCGTCGACGGAGTCGATGAGGATGCGGAAGGTGGCCCGCAGCAGGGTCTGGTCGTCGGCGAGCAGGACGCGGACAGTCATGGGGCGGGGCTTTCGTCGTTTCCGGGGAGCGCGGGATCGTCGCCGCCGGTGAGGGGCAGGGTGCAGGCGACCTGGAAGCCGCCCTGCGGCCGGTGGCCGGCGTGGAAGGTGCCGCCCGCGGCCGTCGCGCGTTCGCGCATGCCGAGGAGGCCGAAGCCGCCGCCGGTGGAGCGGCGTGGGGCGGCGGGCCGGCCGGGCGGGGTGTCGTTGGTGACGGTGAGGGTCAGACAGCGGCGGGTGTAGGCGAGGCGGACGTGCGCGGTGCGGGTGGCGGCGTGCTTGCTGACGTTGGTGAGTGCTTCCTGGAGGATCCGGTAGGCCGTGAGGTCGAGCACGGGGGTGAGCGGGTGCGGCCGTCCGTCGGTGGTGACGGTCACCTCCAGTCCGGCCGCCGCGCAGGCGGCGACCAGGTCGGGCACCTGCTCCAGGCCCGGCGCGGGGGCCAGTTCGTCGCCGGGGTCGCTGTCGTGGCGCAGGAGTCCCACGGTGGCCTTGAGTTCGCGCAGGGCCGCCGCCGTCGACTCGGGGAGCCTGGCGACGATCTCGAAGGCCTTCTCGGGGTCGGTGCGGGAGAGGTGGGCGGCGGCGCCGGCCTGGGCGTCGGCCAGGGTCAGATGGTGGGCGACGACGTCGTGGAGTTCCCGTGCGATGCGCATGCGTTCCTGGACGACCCGGTGGCGTGCCTCTTCCTCGCGCTCACGGGCGGCGTGCTCGGCGCGGGCGACGGCGTACTCGCGGCGTACGCGGACGTAGGCGCCGAGGGCGGCCGACAGCAGCACCCAGGCCGCGGGGTTGACGACGACGAGCACGACGGAGTCGTGGTAGGAGCCGAGGGACAGGCCGGCGACGATCATGCCGGCGGTGGCCGCGGCGGCCGCGTTCCAGCTGGTCCGGCGAGCGGTGCGCACGCTGACGGCGTACTGGGCGGCGAGGAGCGGGAGCATCATCCCGGGCGTCAGGAGGTAGCCGAGGACGCCCTGCGCCATCACGCATACGAGGGTGACGGCGAGGACGGGGAGGGGGTGCTCGCGGCGCCGGAGGAGGGCGGCGCAAGCCGCGACGGCGAGGGCGACGCCGGGCCACAGGGCGGGCGCCACGGGCATCAGCCCCCGGGTGAGGAGGGCGCTGGCGACGGTGGCGGCCGGCAGCAGGACCGAGGCGGCGACCGCGACGGCTGTGGGCCGGGTGGCTGTCCTGCGCTGCCAGTATGTGCTCATCACGCTCCGAGACGGTTCCCAGGGCAGGGTACCGGTGCGTGCGGGAGCCGCGGCGCCGTCGTCGCCGGCGCCGCGGCCGAGGGGCGGGGTCCGCATCAGACGCGGGCCGGTTCCTGGCGCGTGTGCTCGCCGCCCGCCTGCCCGGTGTCGTGCGTGCCGGGCGCGGTGAGGCCGGCGCCCTCGACGTCGACGCGGGGCAGCAGCCGGTCGAGCGGGCCCGGCAGCCACCAGGCCTTGTCGCCGAGCAGGGCCAGTACGGCCGGCACCAGCGCCATCCGTACGACGAAGGCGTCGAACAGCACGGCGACGGCGAGCCCGAAGCCGATCGTCTTGATCATGGACTCGGCGGCGCCGATGAACCCGGAGAACACCGCGATCATGATGACCGCAGCGGCGGCGACGACCCGGGCGCTGTGCCGGAAGCCGGAGACGACCGCCTGGGGAGCCCGGTCGCCGTGGACGTAGGCCTCCCGCATGCGGGCGACGAGGAACACCTCGTAGTCCATGGCCAGTCCGAACACGATGCCCACCAGGAAGATCGGCATCAGGCTCATGATCGGGCCGGGCTGCTCCACGCCGAGCAGGCCCGCGCCCCAGCCCCACTGGAACACGGCGACGACCGCGCCGAGCGCCGCCAGCACCGACAGCAGGAACCCGAAGGCCGCCTTGACCGGCACGAGCACGGAGCGGAAGACCACCAGCAGCAGGATCAGGGCCAGCGCGATGATCACCGTCAGGTAGGGCACGAGGGCGTCCTTCAGGGCCTGCGCCACGTCGATGTTCATCGCGGTGCTGCCGGTGACCTCGAAGGTCGCTCCCGTCCGCTGTTCCAGAGCGGTGCGCTCCGAACGGATGGACTTCACCAGGTTCTTGGTGTCCTCGGTGTTCGGGCCGGCGCTCGGGACCGCGGAGAACAGCGCGGTGTCGCCGTCGGGGTTGAACCGCGCGGGAGAGACGGACACGACCCCGCGCGTGGCCCCGATCTGTTCGGCTATCTCGCCCGCCGCGGACTTGGGGTCCGCCGCGCCCTCGGCGTCGACCACGATCGTCAGCGGGCCGTTGAAGCCGGCGCCGAAGCCGTCCGCGAGCGCGTCGTAGGCGCGTCGTTCGGTGGAGGAGACCGGCTTGGACTCGGCGCCCGGCATGCCCATCTCCAACCCTGAGACGGGCAGTGCGAGGGCGCCCAGGCCCGCGACGCACACGACGAGGACGGTCAGGGGGCGGCGGAGCACGAAACGGGCCCACCGGGAACCGGCGTTGTCGGTACCGCCGCCGGCCGCACCGTCAACGGTGCTGCCCCGCTTGCGGGTTGCGCGTGAGAGCACGGCGTTCGGCCACATGCCGAGCAGGGCCGGGACCAGGGTCAGGGCGATGAGTACGGCGACGACCACGGCGGCCGCCGCGCACAGGCCCATCTTGGTGAGCATCGGCACGCCCACCACCGACAGGCCCGCCAGCGCGATGACCACGGTCAGACCGGCGAAGACCACGGCCGAGCCGGCGGTGCCGGCGGCGAGACCGGCCGCCTCACGCGGTTCGTGGCCGTTGGCGCGCTCCTCCCGGTAGCGGGAGACCACGAACAGGGCGTAGTCGATGCCGACGGCCAGCCCGAGCATCGAGGCCAGCGTGCCGGTGGTCATGGAGAGCCCGAAGACGCTGCCCAAGGCCATGATCGCGGCCATGCTGACGCCGACGCCGACGACGGCGGTGAGCAGCGGCAGACCGGCGGCCGCGAGCGATCCGAACGTGATCAGCAGGACGACGGCGGCCAGGGCGATGCCGATGGCCTCGGCGGAGCCGCCCGCCTCCGGCTGCTCGGCGAGCGCGTCACCGCCGACCTCGACGGTGAGGCCGCCTTCACGGACCTTGTCGACGGCCGTCTCCAGCGACGACTTGTCGGCGTCGGTGAGATCGCCGGCTTTCACCTTGAAGTTGACCGTGGCGTAGGCGGTGGAGCCGTCCCCGCTGACCGCACCCGCCTTGAACGGGCTGACGGCACCGGCGACTTGGGGTTCGCCGGCGGCCTTCGCCACGAGCGCGTCGATGGCGGCGCGATGGCCGGGCGCGGTCACCTTCTCGCCGCCGGGGGCGACGAACACCAGGCGCGCGGAGGCGCCCTTTGCGTCCGTGCCGGGGAAACGCTCCCCGATGAGGTCGAACGCCTTCTGCGCCTCGATGCCGGGCATGAAGGACGTGCCGTCGTCGGAGGCCGCGGGGGCCTTGGCGGCGCCGAGGCCGACGGCGCCGAGGACCACGGCCCACAAAAGCGCTGTGAGCCAACGCCGCCGAAAGGCGGTCCGGCCCAACCGGTAGAGGAAGGTAGCCACGAGAAACGGGTCTCCAGGTCTGGTTCGGGTGGATCACCAGCCTGGCCGGGAGGGGCGCGTCGGGGCATCGTGCCCGTGCTGGCAGTCCGGCTTGATGCCGCTGCACGAGGCCACCGGTTCGGGTCGTCCCTGAGGAGGAGTCGCGGGTACGACGTGGGGTGGACATCGTTCTGCGCGCCGGGCCGTCGTCCGCCGTGCGCGGGTGCGTCTGTGGCCCGCACGGGTCCGCGCGGGCCACAGGCGTCCGGTTCACGTCAGTCGGCGCCGCGGACGGCCAGCACGCCGCAGACGCTGGTCACACTCTCACACTCGGCGTTTCCGGCGGCCGGCACGGTGCGGGTGCCGGGGACCCCTTCGACGTCGAAGACCGTGCTCCCCGCACTGGTCGAGGTGAGGTCCACCGGAAGCTCCTCGTCGGTCCAGGCGTGGCCGTCCCAGCGGGAGAGCAGCGTATGGCTGCTGCTGCCCTGGGGCGCCCAGCCGGCGCCCCACACGTTCCCCGATCCCTCCACGCCCGGGGACGGTCCTGACCGTCCAGCGCCGGCCGCCGAAGCGGTAGACGGTGATCCTGGCCGGCGGCTGGGGATCGGGCGGAGAACCGGGAAAAACGGCGCGGGCGGCGCTCGCGTGGTGTGCGCGGGCGCCGCCCGGGGCGACGTGAACGGCGAGGAAAGCGAAGGAACTTGTTTCGTTACAGGAAGTGAGAAGGAAGCCCCTTCATGGCCTCGCCGTGGGGCAACGCTAGCACTCAGGCGGGGATCACGTCGCGCAGGTTTTCGAGGGTGATGACCCGGGAGTCCGGGTGGAGCCCTTCGGGGCGTTCGAGACCGATGTAGGTGACGGGCTCGTCCGGGACCTGCCCGCCGTCCCACAGGTCGACGGTCGTGGTGGCGTCGGACATCAGATCGACCAGGTGCCGTACGGTGAGCTGCTCGCGTTCCACGACGGCGCGCACGACCTTGGACACCGACGCCTGGTTCTCCTCTACCCGGTTGGCCGCGGAGACGCCCCTCAGGTACAGGTGCAGCCACTTCGCGCGCCAGCGGCCGTCGTCCTCGCGCCGGAACACCAGCGGCAGCGCCACTCGGCCCACTCCGCGCAGCTCCGACTTCATCCGCACCGTGCGCGGCTCGAAGGGCCGGCCCTTCTGCTCGCCGTCGCGGAGCATGAAGCCGAAGAAGGACTCCTCCACGTCGTCGAAGCTCTCACCGGCGTAGATGTTGACCTGCGGGGCGATGAAGGTGCTGCGTACGCGGTCCAGGGTCAGGTCGATGAACTCGGAGGCGCCGTCGGGCGCTTCGGTGACGTCACCCGAGTGTGTGCCCCCGACCGTCTTGAGGGAGGTGTAGGAGAGCCAGGAGTCGGTGCTGTAGTCGGAGTGCAGCAGCAGTGCCGAGAGGTCGAAGTCGGTCCGGTGCTCGCTCTCCTTCCAGTACACGAAGAAGCGCAGCTTCTCGCCGTCGACCGCCGAGGTGGAGCCGCGCGGCAGGACCCCGAGCCCGGCCGCCGTCGCCCGGCCGCTCAGCGGGAGCGCCACGTCGAGGACGCCGGGGTCGAGCAGCAGCCGGCCCGGCGTCGGGAGGCGGCGGCGGGTCTCCGCGTCGAGGGCGGCGATCAGTCGGTCGCGGTCGGCGGCCGGCACCGGCCGCCGGGAGTCGGGGGCGACCCAGGCGCGGCCGCGGCGGTTGACGAAGATGCGGGGCTCGGCGGTCTCCCGCTCCCGGTTGTGGAAGTGCTCGCGCACCGACAGCACGACCCGGCCGGATACTTCCGGCGCGACCTCGATCGCGGCGGCCACCACGGCGTCCCGCTCCTGCTGGTCGGCGGCGAGGCGCAGCAGGTGGTCCAGGGCGCGGAACAGCTTGCCCGGCGCGGACGTGAGCAGCCGCACCGCGCCGGGCACGTCGGCGTCGTCGAGCAGCTTCTCGACGCGGCCGTCGAAGGACCGCGCCTCCTTCTCGCCCCGCGCCACGGCGAACACGTCGGCGGCGTGCGGCCAGCGCGGGTACTCGTGCGGGTGGAGGCGCTCGCCGAGCCGCTTGAAGGGCTCGCGGTGCAGGTGGACGTCGGCCAGCTTGGCGGGGTTCGCGGCGACCACGGTGTCGAGGGCGGCGAGCAGCGCACGCCGGACCGGCCGGGGCAGGGCGCAGAACCGGGTGGGCTCCTGCAGGGTCACGTCGCCGCCCGACAGTGCGCAGGCGAGCCTCAGCACGTCGGTGACGGTGTCGAGCATGAGGTCCCCGCCGGCCTGCAGCCGGGCCGCGTTGACGACCGCCCTGTTCTCCCGGACGGGGATCGACTGCGGCTGAGGGCCGAGCGCGAACCGTCCGGCGAGGGTCGCGAGGTCGAGCAGGTCCTCGTCGCCCAGCGGGGTGGTGCTGCCCGCCAACGCCAGGTACAGGTCGCTGAGTTCGTCGTCCAGGTCGCCGCCGAGGTGCAGTACGGTCACCCGGTCGCCCGCCGCGGCGATCAGCTCGTCCTGCGCCGCGAGCATCTCCTCGTAGGTGTGCTGGTAGCGGCCGTACGTGGGCAGGCTGAGCAGGTCGAGGACGCCGTGCGCGAGTTGCGTCAGCACGTTCGCGCGCGACTTCTCGTCGGCCAGTGCCTTCGCGACGCACCGCATCCAGAACTCTTCGGTGTCCGGCACGTTGGCCGGGAAGTCGATGAAGTACGTGTTGTGCCGGACGTGGTCGCCGACCATCTCGCGCACGTTGGCCAGCGTCCGCTTGGCGGTGTACAGGACCGCGGCCTCGGACAGCCCCGACAGCCGCCGCAACAGCTCCGCCGAGAGCTTGAAGCCGACGGAGGTCAGCGCGGCGTCGAACTGCCGCGCGGCGGCGCTTCCTTGGCCGGCGGAGCCCTTGGGGGACGGAAGGCGGTGAGTGTGCCGGATGACCAGCGATTCGAGACTGTGCGCCATTCGGGGATGATCGCAGAGGTGTACGAGCCGGCGCACAGGGGTTTTTCCGCCCGTGGACACGCCGTTCAGCGACCTCCGGGACGCGCGGCGAAGGCGTCGAGGAGGGCGAAGGTGCGGGCGGGCTGTTCGAGGTGGGGCAAGTGGCCTGCTTCGGGGACGACTTCGAAGTGGGCGTCGACGAGCGACGCGGCGTACTCCTTGCCGTAGGCCGGGGTGGCGATGCGGTCGCTCTCCCCCCATAGGACGAGGGTCGGGACGGTGAGAGTCGCGAGGCGGGGGCGCAGGGTGGGGTCGCTCATGGCGGGGCCGCCGGAGAAGACGCGCAGGGCGGCCATGTTGGCCCGGATGACGGCGAGCCGTTCGGCCGGGACGCTCGCGGGGTCGACGTAGAAGCGGTCGGAGTCGTGGTAGGCGTACTCGGCGACGCCGCGCGCGTCGAGGGCGAAGAAGTCGCGGATCGGTTCGCCGTCGACCTCGATGCCGACCGCGTTCATGAGCACGAGCCCGCTGATGAGGCCTTCGGTGTCGGCCGCCGCCAACTCGGCGGCGATCCAGCCTCCGAGGGAGGAGCCGACGACGAGGACGTCGGTCAGGCGGCGGTCGCGGAGGAGGCGGAGGTAGGCGGCGGCGAGGTCGGCGACGGTGGCGCAGTCGTCGGGCCGGGGGGTGCCGTTCCAGCCCGGGTGGGTGGGCAGCAGGGTGGGGGCGGTCGCGGAGAAGTGCTCGGCGATCGCCGCGACGGTGTCGGGGCCTCCGCCGCCGTGCAGGACGAGGACGGGGCGGCCGGTGGTGGGGCCGGAGGAGGTGAGCGTCAGTTCGGAAGTCATGACCCGACTCTAACTAAGGATGTTTATATAAACAAGCTTGGTCAGGGTGTTAGTCTGGGGTCATGGCCGTTCACCTGCAGATCCTCGGGAGGGCCGTGAAGGCCGCCCAGTACCGCCAGCACCGAGCGCTCGACAGCCGCCTCGCGTCGGTCGGCAGCACACTCGCGCAGTGGGACGCGCTGCGCGCGATCGGCTGGACGCCTGGCGCGAGCGCGCGGGAGTTGGCGGCGGCGACGTTCCAGAGCGAGCAGGCCTTCGGCACGCTCGCCGGCCGGCTGGTCGCGCAGGGGCTCGTCGACCGGCGCCCGGGACACGGCCGCCGCATCGAGCACCACCTCACCGCTGAGGGGCAGCGGGTGCTGACGGCGGGACACGAGGTGGCGGACTCGGTGCTGGCGGAGTGCTTCGAGGGGCTGGAGGAGGCCGAGCGGGAGGCGCTGTTGGGGCTGCTGCGGAAGCTGGAGGGGTAGCCGGCGGGGGCGGCGGACGGCGGGGGCGTTGACCCGCTGAGGGTTGCCCGTCGGACCGGCCGGTCCGCCTCCATGCCTGTCGGTGGGGCTCGCGAAAACCTGTGGAACGGTGTGGCTGTGCGGCACTACCGTGCTGCCGCACCTCCAAGTCGTCGAGTCGAAGGCCGGCCGTTGTACACCCTGTGAGATTTCCCGAGCGCTGATCTGTCGCGCGTCGCGCCCATCGTGCGCCGCGCTCCTTTCTGCTGCGGTCTTCTCACTGAAACCGGTGTACTTCTGTGCTCAACACCTGGGTGGTCATGCCCACCTGTCTTCCGCTCGTCATCCGCCGTTGCCACACGTGCGCGTCCATGCGCTTCCGGGCGAGCGGCAAGTTCCGCGTCAACGCGAACCACAAGCTCCTCGACGCCTGGCTCCTCGTGCTCTGCACCGGGTGCGGGGAAACGGCGAAGCTGACGGTCCTGGAGCGGATGAACGTGCGCTCCTTCCGACCCGAGCTGCTGGAGCGTATGCACGCCAACGACCTCGGTCTGACAGCCGAGTTGCTTCAGGACCCGGTCCTGCTGCGCCGCAATCGCGTCGCCCTCGACTGGGACGACGCCTGGCGTCTCGACACCGGCGGACGGGATCACCTGGACCGCGAGGTGATCGACGTATCGGTCCGCTTCACGGCGCGCATTCCTGTCCGGCCGGTGCGGCTCATCGCTGAAGGGTGCGGTCTGTCGCGGGCCGAGGTGGAGCGACTGATCGCGGAGGAGAAGCTCGTGTCGGCGGTCCGCCTGCGGGGCAAGCTCGCCGGCGACTTCGGCTTCACGCTCAAACGCTGAGCTCACCCCTCGACGCGCCGCATGCCTGTCCGGTGCGGACCACCGGGCAGGCATGACCACATGGGCGCGGCTCAGTCGTCGACGGGGTCCAGGCGAACGGGGTCGGCGCTGCCGAGGTAGAGCATGCATCCCGCGTCCTCGTCCTCCAGAAACCAGTGCTGCCCACCGGAGACGGTCCGGTGGGCAGCACTGTTCTCAGGCGTCCTGGGCGCCCTGCTCGAAGAAGGAGCCCTTCTTCAGCCTCTCGTAGGCGGGTTCGGCTCTCGCCATCCACGCGTCCACGTCAGCCGCCATCGAGGGGAACCTCTCCTTGAGCGGTTCCGCCAGCTCGGCGATCGCCTCCCAGGAATCGGCCAGGTACGTCTCGTTCTCCAAGCCGATCGCGACGGCCACGCGGAACTGGTCGTCCGACCTCAGCCACCGTTTGGCCACCTCGATGATGCGCGCCACGTCGTCGGCGTCGATGATCCACGACATGGAGAGGAGCTGCTCGGAGACATAACCCGGAACGACGTTGGGCGCCCTGTGATCGACCAGGAAGTCCATGACGTCTTCCACTTGCATGAATCACAACCTCCGGTACACACGGTACTCATAAGCGGTCTGGGTCGGATCGATGGGACCGCCGTCAGCACGCCTCATTGTTCCGAATGTGTGAGAGGGGTGCACACCCGTCCCGCTCTCGACCAACTCGAAGCCCGCTGCCGTCATGTCCTCCTCGCTGATCTTGCGGTACTTGTTTCTCTTGGCAGCCGACACGACCAGGGTGCCGCCTCTCTCCATCACACGTGCCGTCTCCGCGTTCACCGGGTTGAACCCGAACGGGTTGACAGCGTGCACAGTGCTGAACGTCCCGTCCTCGAAGGGGAGGTCGTGCGCGTCGGCCTGCCTGACGTCCGGGTGCCCCGGGTTCAGGTCCACGTTGTCGGCACCCGGCATCGGGTTGTCACCCGCACCGAGATTCAACGTTCGGCCGCCCTCACCGCCGTCGCCGTCCGCCTTGCCGGTGCCGCCGCTGCCGCTGGATCCGCCGTGGCTCTTGGAGGAGCCACCCGACGAGCCGCCAGGCTTGGAGCCGCCGGGCTTGCTGCCGGCCGACTTCGAGCCGCCGCCCTTTCCGCCGCCGCCGCTGTGGGACGAGACCTTCGGGGCTGCCTTGGCCTGGGCCTGCTTCTGGACTCGGTTGCCTGTTTTCCTGGCTGCCGCTGCGGCTCTGTCCGCTGTGCGTTTGGCTTGTTCGGCTGCCTTCTTCTTCGCTCGCTGCGCCGCCAGTTTCTTGGCTCGCTCGATCGCGGCCTTCTTCGCTCTCAGCGCCGCCGCCTCGGCCGCCTTCGCGGCCTTCAGGACGAGCTGGGCCGCCTTCTTCGCGGCCTTGAAGGACTCGATCGCCTTGATCGTGCGCTTCACGGCCTTGATGACGGACGGGATCTTCCCGAGCTTGGTCCACGGGATCGCGTCGACCGCGATGCCGACACAGGACCACATGTCGCCGCCGAAGCACGCCATCGCGTCGTTGATGCCGATGAAGTCCTTCAGCGTCTCCCACGCCACGGCGAGGATCACCGAGGTCATGGACTTGCCCATCATCGACTGCGCCTGCGCGACCTGCGCCGCCGACAGACCCGCGCCGGCGAGGGCCGCGGCCCGCTCGGAGGCGGTCAGCGAGATGGCCAGACCCGTCGGGTCGGACATCGTCACCGGGTTGTTGTGCGCGTAGGTGTAGCCGTTGGACTGCAGGGCGTCGTTCAGGTCCAGGACCGGGTCGGCGGACAGGAAGCGTCCGACGACGGGGTCGTAGAGGCGGGCGCCCAGCGGCTGGTAGCCGGAGGCGTCGTCCTCGGTGGCGCCGAGGAACCCGGTGTGCGTCTGCATGTTGACGCCGGTCGTGCTCGCGGCACGCTGGTTGCCGAACGGGTCCTGCTTGCGGATCCGCACCGGCATCTCGCCGCTGAGGGCGATCTCGGCGTAGGCGCTGCCCTGGTGGTCGGTCGTGATGGCGACCAGGCTTTCCGCGCCGGCGCCGTAGGCGTAGCGCATGACCGCGCCGCCGGGAGCGGAGTAGGTGCGCTGGGTGTTGACCAGGACGCCGCCCTTCTGGACGGTGACCTCGGCCTCGCCCAGCATCAGCGTGGCCTGCTTGCCCTTGATGGTCAGCAGACGCGAGCCGTCGGGGCCGTAGATGTGACGGGTGTCGTTCTGCGGCGACCACTGCTGTTCGGCCTTGGTGGCGTCACAGGCGGCCAGCGCGAGCGGGGTCGAGTTCGCCGAGTTGGCGTCCTTGACCGCGACGCACAGGCCGGAGGCGACGTGGGTCAGCTGACCGGAGGCGGCCCGCTTCAGCTCCTGGGCAGCGGAGCCGTCGCACTTCTGGAGCTGGAGCGCCGATCCGGCCGTGTTGGCGGCCGGCTGCACGCACCAGTTGTCGTAGACGTTCAGCGTTCCCCGGTTGGGGTCGGTCTGCGTGGCGCCCGGGGTGGTGCTGAAGCGCCAGTTCTGCGCCGGGGAGGCGTTGCAGGAGTACAGCTGGAGTGCCTGCCCTGCGGCGGCCAGACCGCTCTTGAGGTCCAGGCACTTGTCGGCGAGGCCCACGTACGGGGTCTTGCCGCCGGTGCCCTGACCGGTGATGCGGTCGACCTTGCCGTCGTACGTCCAGCTCAGCGACTGCTTGTCGCCGTTCTCGACGGAGGTGACGGTCTTGGTCTCGCCGGTGAGCTCGTACAGCCGCTCCGCCTCGGCCTTGACCTGCGCGCCGGCCGGCGTGGTGTAGGTCTTCGACACCTTGGTCAGCGTGTGCGGCTGGGTGCCGTCGGCCTTGCCGTAGGCGTAGGTGGTCGTGGCGTCCTTGGCGGTGTCGCCGGTGATGTCCTTCTCGGTCAGCTTCTTGCGGTTGCCGAGCAGGTCGTACTCGTACTCCTGCCAGTAGCCGGAGCTGTCCTTGCCGGCGGCCACGTTGAGCGTGCCGTCGCTGTTCTTCGGGCCGGTGCAGGCGGTCTGGTCCTTGGCGGTCCAGGCCGACTTCAGCTGGCCCAGCGGGTCATACGTGAAGCACTGCCGCTCCTCGATGCCGAGGGAGCCCTCCTGGATGGAGGTGACGTTGCCGGACGGGTCGTAAGCGTAGGAGCGCTGCGAGACCAGCCACGGGTTGTCGGGGTTCTTCCCGACGAGGGAGGTGTCGCCGGGCTTCTCGCGGAAGACGGACTGCTGCTTGAGCTCGCCGCTGGACTCGTCGAACGTGTTCTGCGTCCACACCCGGTAGGGCTGGGCGCCGAGCGTGGAGCGCAGCACCTGGCCGTAGGGGTCGTAGACCGTCTCGGCGCCGTACCAGTCCTTGCCGGAGATGGAGAGCGGCTTGCCCTCCTTGTTGTAGCGGACGACGAGCTTCTCGGCGTCGAGCTTGCCGACCTTCGGCAGCGTCGACTCCTCCAGGACGCCGTTGTCGCTGTACTTGTAGGAGTACGTGTACGACGTGTCCAGGCCCCAGGTGTCCTTGAGGGACTGCGGCAGGGTCAGCGTGGTCGAGGTCGGCTGGTAGTCCTTGTCGTAGCCGTTGACCTGCTGGGTGTAGGCCTCGCCGTCGGTGTAGCGGGTGGCGGTGTGGGGCATGCCCTTGCCGCCGGGGGCCAGGTCGTAGGTGAAGCCGGCCAGGAGCGGGCCGTCAGCGGTGTTGAGGTGCTGTTCGGTGGGCCGGGACAGCAGGTCGTAGCTGTTCCAGACCTCGGTGCCGCGGGCGTTCCTGGTGTGCAGTACGCGGTCGTACTTGTCGTACCAGGTGGTGGTGGTGCCGCTGTCGGGGTCGGTGGCGGTCTCCTGGCGGCCGCGCTTGTCGTACGTCCACGTCCACGGGTGGGCGGTGTCGGCGGAGTTGGTCGCCTTCACCAGCTGGCCGCGGGTGTCGTAGTCGTACTTCATCGAGGTGAAGCCGCCGGGCGCCGCCGCGTTGAACGTGTCCACGCGCTTGGTGCGGCCGAGGGCGTCGGTGTAGACGCGGTAGTCGGAGGTGCCTTCCGGGTTGTCGACCTTGGACCAGTCCAGGCCGTACTCGTAGCGGGTGGCCCGCGCCGGGACCGGCTCCGACTTCGACTCGCCGGTCAGCGGGTCCGCGACCTTGAGGACCGGGGTCTCCTGCAGCACGCGGCCGGAGCCGTCGTAGGTGTAGCGGGTGATGTTCGGGACCTCGGTGTCGCTGACCGGGCTGAACAGCTCGCCGGGCTTGGCCTCGAACGTCAGGTAGGCGTTGTTGGTCTGCCACACCTCACCTGAGCTGTTGTACAGGGTGTCGGTGATCAGGTGGCCGCCGCCGTCCGCCTGCTCCTGCGTCTGCCGCTCGCGGCCGAGTCCGTCGTAGAGGGTGACGGAGGTCTCGACGCGGTCGTTGTAGCCGCGCGAGTAGGTGGTGACGTAAGGGGGCTTGCGGTCCTCGCCCTCCTTGTACTCGGGGATGGTGTAGACGGCCCGGAAGTCCGGCACGGCCGAGTCGGAGGGGGCGCGGTCCGCCGCCCAGGCCTTCACCAGTCGGCCCAGGGGGTCGAACTCGGCCTGTGTGACGTGGTTGTTGGCGTCGGTGGTCTTCAGGGTCGTGCCGCGGCCGGGTTCGACCTCGCGCGTCTCGGCGTGGCCGAGTGCGTTGGTCTCCACGACGGTGAAGACCTGACCGATCGCCGGCTTGTAGGTGATGGTCCCGGAGGTCTTGTAGTCCATGTCGGTCATGCGGGTGACACGGCCGACGTCGTCGAACTCGGTGGTGCCGCCCGTCTGCCAGCCGGTGCCGGCGTCGTTCAGCGACCAGGACTCGGTGGCCTCGCCCTTGGTGGCGGCGGCGAGGGCGGCTCCGTAGGTCTGGCCGTCGTAGGCGGTACGGGCGCCGCCGGTGAGCGTTGCCAGGTTGCCGAAGTCGGCGGCCGCGCAGGTGGTCGGGGAGACCAGGACCTGCTTGGTGAGGCCGATGATGTTCTTGGCGGTCTGGTGGACGTACTCCGACCTGGTGCAGGACTCGTCGCCGGTCTTGCCGGTGTCGCCGAGCGATTCCACCAGGGTCGGCAGACCGTACTCCGGTTCGTACGTGGTGCTCGTCTTGACGGTCCGCTCGGTGCGGGGGTCGTCGGGGTTGGTTCCGGAGGACTTGGTGTACGCGATCTCGGTGGGCTCGGTGACGCGCCAGGCGTACAGCGGGTCCAGGCCGTCGTCGCGGTCGCGGTGGGCGAGTTCGGTGGCGGCGGGGACGGTGACGCTGCGGGAGACCCAGTCGGTGTCGGCGTCGCCCGGCTCGTTGTAGTCGAGTTCCTCGGCGATGCGGCCCGCGAACGCCTCGCGGTCCTTGGCGATCTCGGCGCCGGTGATGTCCTTCATCGACACGGTGTCGCCCATGCCGCGGAAGAACCGGGTGACCGACTTCGACCGCTTGGAGCCGATGTCGGCGTTGTCAGCGCCGGTGATGACCGTGGTCTGCTCGACGCCGGCGAACTGGGAGTAGGTCCGCGTGGACTTCTTCGTGAACTCCGCGTCGGCGAGCTTCCAGCCGGGGTTCTTGTACCGGTACTCCGTCTTCGTCGCGAACGCGCCGTCGACGTTGGGGAGTTCCTCGATGGTGTCGACGACGTACTTGTGGAACCAGTCGATGTCCTCGGCCTCGGGGTCCGGGGACCAGAACATCGGGTAGCACAGCCGGGTGTTGGCCTTGAGCCCGGCCTTGTCCTTCTTGTCCGGCAGGCCGGTGCCGGTGGCGCAGTCGCCCTCGGCCGGCTTGTAGGTGACGACGGTCTCGCCGCCGTACTCGTTGATGACGCGGCCGATGCGCAGCCGGGAGAAGCCGGGGCGCGGGTCGTTCGGGCGCATCACCCGGTTGGGCATGTTCTCGGCGTTGGACTCGAAGCGCACCGCGTTGACGGTGGCGCTCTTGCCCGCCCGGTCGTAGCCGGTGCGCTGGACCGACTCCAGCCACAGGGCGGTGTTGGGGCCGGTCTTCAGAACCGGGAAGTTCTGCTTGAGGGTGTGCTTGTCGACCGTCTGACGGGCGGTGGTACTGGTGAGACGCTGCGCCTCGGTGGTGATCTCCGTCAGGCGCTTGCGGCTCCAGAACGACGGGCCGGCGTTCCAGCACTTCCTGGTGTAAGTGGAGGTGACCGCTTTGCAGTTGAGGTCGGCCGGGGTGTCGTACCAGATGCGGTACTTGCCCGGGTCCTTGTCCTCGAAGTTGGCGTCCGAGCAGGCCAGGCCGCCTTCGGGCAGGCACCGCTCCTCGACCTTGAACTTCACACTGGCCGGGGCGGTCGCGGTGAACAGGGTGTTCGCGCGCTGACCGTAGTCGATGTGGTCGAGCCAGCCGTCACGGTCGTAGGGGACGGGCTTCTTGAAGTCGAAGTTGCGGGCGTAGTAGTTCCGGTCCTTCTTCCACCACAGGGACATGGCGTTGCCGTGGACGTCCTCGACGTAGTCGAGGTTCCAGCGCCAGGCCTGGGTGCAGGCGGAGCCCTTCCAGTCGCCGGCCTTGTAGCAGTCCTCGCCGTCGTGGTTGCCGTACACCGGTACGGTCAGCACGGAGTCGGTGACCGGCCGGCCGCTGTCCCAGCCCGGCAGCTTGTGCTTGCCGAAGTGGTACTTGGTGCCGTCGCGGGTGGTGACGACCCAGTACTCGCCCTTGTAGGCGCCGTTGCCGGACGTGTCGTCGCGGACCCGCTCGATCTTCGAGCCGTCGCCGTTGGCGGTGAACCACTCGCCCTTGCCCTGGTTCTTGTCCTTGTCCCAGACCAGTTCGGTGGTCATCCCGCCGAGCGAGAGGGTGGCGTTGTCGGAGCCCCAGCACAGGTCCGCGGTGCGGTGCGTCTTGTTGTTGGAGCCCTCCTTCTTGGAGTCCTGGCGGCAGTTGGCGTACGTCCGGGTGATGGAACCCGGGTTGTAGTCCCAGCCGTCGCCGATCCAGGAGGCCTGGTTGTTGGAGGCGGAGGTGCGGCCGTCGACGGACTGCGAGGAGTAGCCGAGGGACACCTTCGGCATGAGGCCGCCGGCGGTCTCGGGCACCTGCACGTCGTAGGAGTAGGTGAACGCGCCGGAGGAGGAGCCGGCCGACCAGGAACCCGACGACAGCAGCGGCGAGGCGGTGAAGTCGCCGGAGGCGGAGGCGCCGGTGTCCATGGCGCCGACGACCTGCGGTCCGGAGGCGTCCACGACGGGCAGGACGTCGCCGCTTCGGAAGGAGGCCGTGCGCGCGGAGGCGCCGGACGTCGTGCCGCCCGGGTTGCCGCCGAGCAGGTCGGAGACCGGGACGGAGCCGGTGAGGATCTTCCGGGTGGCGGCCTTCCTGGCGGCGGTGGTCCTGGTGGGCGCCTTCTGCGCCGGGACCACCTGGACCGAGCTGCGCAGCCGCTCGGGCTGCTGCTCGTCCTTGCCCGACATGGTCGTCGTACCGCTGTCGGGAGCGCAGTCGCCGCTGTCGGGCGCGTCCATGACGCAGTTGGGCAGCAGGACGAGGCCGAAGCGGTCGGCGGCCTGCGGGCCGTAGAGGTCGGCGAAGCCGGTGGTGTCGACGGCGAGCGCGACCTGCGCGGCCGGGTCGGCGGTGGCCGGCGGCGTGACCTTCATGATCAGGCCGGAGACGTTCGCGTCCTGGGACGTGCTGGGCGCGGCCAGGTCGACCTTCCACTCACCGGCGAGCGCGGCCGGGTCGGCGCCCGCGGGGACGCCGACGGCGATCGGCAGGTCGTCGACCGGGACCGTGGTGCCGGGCGCGGTGTCCGCCTTCAGGGTGGCGACACCGGTGTCCTTCACCCAGGGCGTCACCGCGGTCGGCGCGTAGGGGTCGACGGGGACCTCGGGCGCGGTGGTGAGGTTCTTCTCCGCCTCCTCGTCGGCCGGGAGGGCGGTGCTCTTCGGCAGATCGGGGAGCTTGACCTGCTCGCGCGTCATGCCGGGGCCGGGTATCGCCCAGGCCTGCGCGCTGAGGGTGCTCACCAACAAAGCCGAGGACAGCAGTAGGACGGTCGCCGCACGGCTTCGCCGGCGGCGCCGTCGTTGTGACTCCGTTCTGACCGGGCGCGAACGCACCGGCCACGACGGCGGACTTTGAGCACGCATACGCGTCGACCCCACCAAGGCATGCAAGAAGAAAGACAGATGGCGATCGCACCCTCTGTCATCACCCGCACACAGTTCAACGCCGTTCCGGGGAGGGTTCCTGAGGCCGATGTGACCTGCCCCACGGGACAAGAGGTGACTGATCGTCAACTCTGTTTCCAAACAGACCAGATGACCGAAGACCGCTCTTATGGCCGCACTTCAGGTGAGCAAAAGCCGCAAGTCGCGACACGATCAACAACCGCCAAAACACTCACCATTGCATCGTCACAGCTTCCTAAAATCTTCATATGTGGACCTCTTGAGCAGATCGTGTGATCGTGTCCGCGCCCCTGCCCCGCGCCGACCGGGGCCGTACGTGCTGTCCGCATCGTTTGCGTTGTTCGCGTTCGTTTCCATCCGCCTGGTTCACACGGGAGTAGACCGTCGCCGTGTCCGCGCCGCCTCGTTTTCTCAGCCCCTTCGTGCGCACGCGCACCAGGTTGGCTCTCAGCCTCGGCCTCGTACTGGCCGCCCTGACCACCGCGCTGCTGCCGTGGTGGCATCCTGACGATCCGTCACCTCCACAAGCCCGCAAGGCGACCGACGCCCGACAGGCCGGCACCGGCCCGCGCGACCAGGCGGCCGCCCAGGCCGAGGCCCGGCGCACCCGCAAACCGGTGCTCGTCGACACCGCCACCACGGCCGACTCCCAGACCTGGGCGCAGCCGGACGGACAACTGCGCACCCGGATCACCGCCCTCCCCCAGCGGGCGAAGAACGCCGCCGGCGTCTGGGCGCCGATCGACAACCGGCTGCGGCGGGTGAAGAACGCCGCCCGCGGTCTGGGCGTCCAGCCCGTCAACCCCGCCCGGCCGGTCCGCTTCGCGAGCGGCAGCGCGGACAAGGACACCGCCCGCGCCGACCGCTCCTTCGCCCGGCTGCCGCTGACCGACGGCCCGCGGGCGCAGGAGACCGTGCTCGCCGAGGTGGACGTCGACGGGCACACCGTCGCCTACACCTGGCCCGGCGCGCTGCCCGAGCCGGTGCTCGACGGCCCGCGCGCCCTCTACTCCGAAGTGCTCCCCGGCGTCGACCTGTTGCTGGTCGCGCGTGAGGAAGGCGGCTTCGCCCAGCTGCTCGTCGTCAAGAGCGAGGAGGCCGCGCGGAGCGAGGCGCTGGCCACGGTGGCCTACGGGCTGCGCTCGACGACGGCGGTGTTCCGCGAGGACAAGGGCAGCACCCGTGTCGTGGTGCAGGACCGCTCCGGCAAGGAGGTCGGCTCCATCCCGACCCCGTTCGCCTGGGACTCCAGCGGCCGCGACCCGGAGCTCGACGAGGACCGGGGCGCCCCGCGCACCTCGGTCGCAACCCCCGCCGACGTGCTGAAGCTGTCCGGCCTGAGCGGCATCGAGCCGGGCGCGCACAGCGCCCCGGTGCCCGTCCGGCTCACCGGCGACGGCACCGGCGCCGCCCGCCTGGACCTCCAGGCCGCGCGGAGCGGCCTGTTCACCGACGCCGACGTGAAGTACCCGGTGTTCGTCGACCCGCCGCTCAACACCGGCTGGGCGGCGTGGACCGTGGCCTACAAGCCGTACCCGAACAGCAGCTTCTGGAACGGCACCAACTTCAGCTCCGGCACCTCCGACGCGCGCGTCGGCCGTGAGAACGACACCAACGGCACCGCCCGCTCCTTCTGGCGGATGAAGTTCAGCAGCAGCCTGAAGGGCGCGGACATCTCCAGCGCCACCTTCAAGGTGCTCAACAACCACTCCTGGTCGTGCACCAAGCGCGAGTTCCAGCTCTGGCTGACCGGCGCGATCTCCTCCGGCACCACCTGGAACAAGCAGCCGAGCTGGTCCTCTGAGATCCAGCGCAAGTCGTTCGCGCACGGCTGGTCCTCCTCCGAGTGCAAGGACGAGTACGAGGCCTTCAACGTCGAGTCGGCCGCCCAGAAGGCGGCGAACGGCGGCTGGTCGAGCATCACCCTCGGCATGCGCGCCACCAGCGAGTCCGACACCCAGACCTGGCGCAAGTTCCAGGCGACCAGCGCGACGCTGGAAGTGGCCTACAACCGGCCGCCCGCCACGCCGAGCAGCGTCACCAGCAAGCCCGGCGGCGCCTGCAACCAGACCGCGGCAGGGGCGACCGTCGGCAAGACCAACCTGGTCCTGTCGGCGAAGTCCTCCGACCCGGACGACAACCTCAAGGGCCTGCGGTTCCGCTTCTGGAAGTCCGGCGCGACCGCCCCGACCGGCACCCTCGTCACCAACCTGTCGAGCGGCAAGGGCAGTCTGACCGTCGCCGCGAGCACCCTGGTCGACAAGGGCGTCTACTTCTGGGACGTGCGCGCCGAGGACAGCAACAACCCCACGGCGGTGTCCGCCTACTACCCGACCAGCGGCAACCGCTGCACCGTCACCGTAGACGGCTCCGGCCCGCCGCCGCCCGACGTGGACAGCGACACCTTCCCCGAGGCCGCGCCCGACGCCCAGACCTGGGCGAAGGTCGTCTTCGGGCAGAAGGGACCGGTCACCTTCACCTCGGAGGGCGCGACCAAGTTCCGCTGGTCCATCGAGGGCAACGACCCCGTCGAGGTCCCCGCCACGAACAACACCGCCACCCTGTCCGCCTTCGAGCCGGCGCACGCGGGCCCCAACACCCTCCAGGTGTACGCGTACGACTCCCTCGGCAACCCCAGTAAGCGCACGGACTACACGTTCTACGTGCCGCCGCGGGACAAGGCCGACGGCCCGATGGACACCGGCGGCGACGGCGTGCCCGACCTCCTGCTCGTCAACGCCGACGGCAACCTGCGCACCTGCGTGGGCGGTGACAACGGCGACCTGTACAACTGCCTCGCCGCGTCCTACGACGCCGCGAAGAAGCCCGACCCGCAGGGGCACTGGTTCGATCCGGCCACCGGCAAGGCGGCCCTGATCGCCCACTACCAGGACACCTATCCCGGTGACGGGGCCACGGACCTGTTCGCGGTCTCCCCGGCCGGTGACTTCTGGCTCTACCCGGGCGACGGCTACGGCAGCTTCGACGTCACCGACCGGATGGAGATCCGCCTCCCCGCGAACGCCCCGGCGCCCTCGACGTGGACGCAGATGAAGGCCGTCGGCGACATCACCGGCGACAGGCTGCCCGACCTGGTCCTGCGGGCCGGCCCCGCGCTGTGGGTGCTGTCCGGTTACACCGGCGCGACGTTCCAGACGGCCACGCAGATGAACTCGGACGCGTGGACCCGCCGTGAGGTCGTCAACGTCGCCGACATCAACGGCGACAACACGCCCGACCTGCTGTGGCGTAACCTGGACAACGGCAACATGTACGACCGCCAGGGCAAGCCCGGCGCGGTCGCCGGCAGCGTCGACCTCAACTCGCTCAAGCTGGCGTCCGACTCGCTCACCGGCAAGGACGAGCCGTACGGCACCAGTTGGACGGAGGCCAACGTGCCCACCGCCATCGGCATACCCGACGTCAACAAGGACGGCATCCCCGACATCTGGGCCCGCCTCGCCTCCGACGGGTACACCCGGATCTACAACCCGTCGCGGACGAACACCAACGCCCCGGTGAAGGTCGTCCTGACGGTGAACTGGAACACGGTCAAGGCCTTCGGCTGAGCCGAGCCGCACGACAGCCGGGCCCCGGCCACCCTCTCAAGGGGTGGCCGGGGCCCGGCTGTTGGATCCGCCGCCGATCGTCAGACCAGGTCGTTCTTGTAGAAGATGCTGGAGCGGCGGTCGCCCTCCTCGCCGGTGGCGAAGCCCAGGAACAGGCGCGACTCGCCGGCGTCGGTGCGGTAGATGGCGAGCCCCTCGGGCTCCCGGTAGGTCAGCGTGGAGCCCGCCTTGGTCAGCGTCGGGCCCTGGGCTATCGCACCGGTGTTGACGTTGATGCTCGTCAGGTAGGTGTTGCCCGGGTCCTTGTTGGTGTCGGAGTAGGCGGTGCCGGTGAGGAAGTACATGTACGAGCCGTAGAGCGTGTATCCCTGCGGCGTGCCGGAGATCGCCGGCGGGGTGAACTTGACCAGCGGGCTGCTGAAGTCGCCGCGGTCGGCGTCGGCGACGTCGTAGACGGCGATGTGCTTGCCGCCGTCCTTGTGGTAGCGGACGATCATGCGGTTGTAGACGGGGTCGATGGAGCAGGTGTACTCGGTGGCGCCCGAGATCGGCTGGAACCGGCCGAAGCTGGTGGAGGAGGCGTCCAGGGTGGTGCCGGCGCTGTACTTCACATAGGCGAGCTTGGTGCCGTAGCCGTTGCCGTTGGCTTCCGTCTCGATCCACAGGTAGCTGGAGGAGCCCGACGGGCGGACGCCGAACGCGACACCGTGGCCGAAGCCGTTGAGGTGCATGTAGGAGACGTAGTTGCCGTCGAAGTCGAGCTGGCTGATGCACAGGTCGCCGGCCTCCTCCGCGCTCCCCGAGCGCTTGGCGGCCACGAAGAGGCGCTTGTTGACGGAGTCGAAGGCGAAGCTCTGCTGGACCCGCACACTGTGCAGCTGCTTGCTGCGGAACAGGTCGTAGGACGGCTGCGACAGATCGAACCGGGCGCTCCCCGGGACCGCCGCGGACGCGCTCTGGGCGCCGTACCCCAGTCCGACCGCGGCGAGACCGGCTCCGGCGCCGGTGCGCAGAAGTCCTCGACGGGACAGGGGCGAACGGAAGGCTTCGGTCATGGCGCAACTCCTGAACTGCGACGAGCGATGAGATCAACATCAACGACGGTACGCAGCGCGGCGGGTGCGACCGTGCGATGGTCAGGGGACCTCACCCGCTTCTCCCCCATCCCTCCACAGGGCGGGCACCGGGGGGACACATCGCTTGAACGCTGCTGTGCACGACCGTTGTTGACGAGGCGTCGGCACGCGGTCATGCGAGGGCGGTGCAGGCCGGGGCTTCCCGGAGCGGCGCGTTCAGTGACGCGGGTGGGAGTTCAGGCGGGCTGCCTGGCGGGTCAGGTGGTCGCGTTCGGCGAGGTCGTGGGCCTTGCGGGCGGCCTCGGCGTACAGCCGTGCGGCGGTCGTCGGGTCGCCGTCGCGCTCGTGGAGGTAGGCGGCGACCGCGGTGTGGCGGGGCAGCGCGGCGTCCAGTTCGGCGAGTGCCGCGAGTCCGGCGCGCGGGCCGTCCGCCTCGCCGACGGCGACGGCGCGGTTGAGGCGGGCGACGGGGCTGTCGGTGAGGCGGATGAGTTCGTCGTACCACTCGACGATCTGGACCCAGTCGGTCTCCTCGGCGGTGGGCGCGTCGGCGTGGAGGGCGGCGACGGCCGCCTGGGCCTGGTACTCCCCCAGCCGGTCGCGGGCGAGGGCCTTCTGCAGCACGGTGACTCCTTCGGCGATCGCCTCGGTGTCCCATCGGCCGCGGTCCTGCTCGGCGAGCGGCACCAGGCTGCCGTCGGGGGCGGTGCGCGCGGCGCGCCGGGCGTGGTGGAGCAGCATCAGCGCGAGCAGGCCCGCGACCTCGGGGTGGTCGATCTCGGCCGCGAGCTGCCGGGTGAGCCGGATCGCCTCGGCGGCCAGGTCGACGTCCCCGGAGTAGCCCTCGTTGAACACCAGGTACAGGACACGCAGCACGGTGGCGACATCGCCGGGACGGTCGAAGCGCACGGTGGAGACGGTGCGTTTGGCCCGGCTGATCCGCTGGGCCATGGTCGCCTCGGGGACGAGGTAGGCCCGGGCGATCTGGCGGGTGGTGAGTCCGCCGACGGCGCGCAGGGTGAGGGCGACGGCGGAGGACGGCGTGAGCGAAGGGTGGGCGCACAGGAAGTACAGCTGGAGGGTGTCGTCCTCCGCGGGCGCGGGGCCTGGCGCGGGCTCCTCGTCGACGAGGTCCTCGCGCCTGCGGCGGGCGGTGTCGGCGCGGGCTGCGTCGAGGAACTTGCGCCAGGCGACGGTGATCAGCCAGCCCTTCGCGTCGCGCGGCGGGTCGGCCGGCCAGACGCGGACCGCTTCGACCAGGGCTTCCTGTACGGCGTCCTCGGCCGCCGCGAAGTCGGCTCCGCGGCGGACGAGGACGGCGAGGACGCTCGGGGTGAGGCTGCGGAGCAGGGCCTCGTCCATCGGCCAGGTCACTCGGTGATGGTGGGCGGGGCGGCCAGGAACGGGCGCACCTCGAGCCACTCGTGGATGGGCTTGCCGCCCGCGCCGGGGGCGGCGGACAGTTCGCCGGCCAGCTCGACGGCACGCTCGTGGCTGTCGACGTCGATCACCATCCAGCCGGCGATGAGGTCCTTGGTCTCGGCGAACGGGCCGTCGGTGACCGGCGGGCGTCCCTCGCCGTCGTAGCGGACCCAGGTCCCCTCGGGGGCGAGGGCCTGCCCGTCGACGAACTCGCCGGTGCGCTCCAGGCGGGCGGCGAAGTCGTTCATGTACTGCACGTGGTCCGAGATCTCCTGAGGGCTCCACTGGTCCATGGGGACGTCGTTCACCGCCGCCGGGGCGCCGCGGTAGTGCTTGAGCAGCAGGTACTTGGCCATGGTGCTTCTCCTCGGTGCTGATGCGCCCCATTGTGGTCGCGTTCACGGCGGGGACGGAGCGGAGCGGGGATTCTCGACACGGTCGGCGGAACTTTTTCAAACTGCCTCGGATCGGTGGCGGCGGCGACTTTCGAGGTGCCGTGGATCGGTGGCGGCGGCGACTTTCGAGGTGCCGCGGACGGGGAGCGGGCTCCGACCGGTGGGACCCGCCGTTTCAGGCGCTTTCGGTGTCCGGGTGCTGCGCCGACCTGAGCAGAGACTCGGGCAGTTTCGAGCCGGCGGCCAGGATCTCGATGCCGATCAGGCGGCCCTGCTCGTCGAAGTCGAGGTTGATCACGCCGTCGACGTCCACCGGATCGCAGGCGTACATCCGCGCGGAGGGCACGCGGTCCTGCGGATCGGTGAAGTACACGTAGGCCGCGTCGGCGGCCTCGTCGTAGGTGACTTCGAGCTCTGCCATCGTGAGTCGACTCCTTATGACGCTCGGTGGCCGGTGCTCCTCCCGGGCGTCAGGCGGGCCCAGGCACCTGCCCCAAACCGTCCAGCGGATGTGCGAGTTCCATGAGGCACATGGTGCCAGGCGGGTCCGACACCGGGTCGGAGGAGTCGCTGTGGGTAGGCTGCCCGGCATGGTGCGCAGGTGGGGTCTGGCCGTCGTGTGGGTGGTGTGCGGGGTGTTCGCCGCTGCCGGAATCGGGCTGTGGGGAGGTCCCGGGGTGGCCCTCGTGGTGATGGTGGTGTGCTTGGGGGTCGCCGGTGTGCATTCGCCGCTGGTCTTTCCGCGGTCGGTCGGGGCTCTGGAGGCGCAGCGCCGCAGCGCTCTCGACGGGCGGCCGGTCGTCTACTGGCGGCCCGGGTGCGCGTACTGTCTGCGGCTGCGCCTGCGGTTGGGGCGTGAGGCGAGCCGGCTGCACTGGGTGGACATCTGGCGTGACCGGGACGGTGCGGCGGTCGTGCGGGCGATCAACGACGGGAACGAGACCGTGCCCACCGTCATCGTGGACGGGCGGCCGCACACCAATCCGGATCCGGGGTGGGTGCGCAAGGTGGTCCGGACCGACGTGTGATCAGGGCGTGCCGGCCGCGCCGGAGTCGGGTGCGCCGGTTGTCAGGCTGTTGTCGACCAGGGCCCGGAACTCCTCGTCGCTCAGGCCCAGTTCGCGTGCCTGGGTGATCAGGGCGTGCACCGCCTCGGTGAGCCGGGCCTGGTCGGCGACGCCGGGCGCCGCGGCGATCACCGCTCCCCTGCCGCGGCGCAGTTCGATCAGGCCCTCGTCGCGCAGTCGTCGGTAGCCGCGCAGCACCGTGTGCACGTTGACGCCCAGCGACCCGGCGACCTCGCGGGCGGGCGGAAGCCGCTCGCCGGGGGCCGCGGCGCCGCGCGCGATCGCCCCGCGGACGCAGGCGGCGATCTGCTCGCCCAGGGGGACGGGAGAGCCGGGAAGTACGCGGAAGAGCACGCCGGTTCACGCTCCCGCCGTGCGCCGGTCCACCAGGCCGTTGAGCAGCGCGGCCGCGGTGGCGGAGTCGTCGACGGTGATCACGTAGTCGCGTCCCGCCGCCGTGCGGACCGAGAGCGCCTCGCCGGAACGCAGCACCACGCCCCGCCCGTCGGGCCGTATCCGGTAGCCCCAGCCGCCGAAGTCGCCCATGGCGTCGACCTGGACGCCGGCGGCGCTCACGATGTCAGGGAGCGGCACGGCGAGTCTGGGCCTGGGCAGGACCGTCGAGGCGACCGTGAGCCCGCGTCGGTCGACGGTGACCCGGACGCCGGCGAACGGCGCGCAGAGCAGGCCGAGGACGAGCGCCGGCAGTCCCGCCCGCCACGAGCCGAGGGCGATGGCGAGCACCGCCCCGGCGACGAGCGCGCCGGCCGTGAGCAGCAGGGCTCGGGAGGTGACGGTGCGGCTCCAGGCCACGACCTCGCCTTCGGCCAGCGTCATCGAGGGACCCGTCAGTGCGGGCTCGGGACGCGCTCCGGGGCCCGCCAGCCGCCAGGCGAGCGCGCCGGCGGCCACGCCGGCGAGCAGCAGGACGGCGACGTGCCACATCGGAAGGCTCACTTCGGCCGAGTCCCGGACGTCCCTGTTGGCCAGGACGGTGAGCACCAGCGGGTAGCCGAGCGTGGCGGCCGTGCCGGCGCCGGATGCGGCGGTCAGCCTCGCTCCCGGGTCCCTCTTGGAGAGGGCGGTCAGGACCGTGAACAGCAGGGCGAGTCCGGTGAGCATGCCGACGCCGGACCAGAGCGCGGCGGTCCGGCTCATGAAGTCGTCCGCCCTGCCGTCCGCCGCGAAGTGGGTGGCGATGCGCGAGGGCAGCCGGTCCCGGCTGACCAGGAAGGTGACCGTGTAGACCGCGATGGCGACGGCGAACGGTACCGCTGTGAGGACACTCCTGCGGATGACCGGCATCTGACTCCCCCGAGCCCGTTGTTCGCATTGAGATAGAACAAATGGACCTTATTGGGGGAGCCGTTCGTTCCGCTCTCTTCAGGTGAACTCCAGTACGTCCCGGACCGGCCGGCGGGGCGTGACCGGGCCCCGGGGGCCGTAGCCGAGACGCAGGACCATCTGCACCTGACCGGCGCCCGAGAGCGGGTCGCGGGTCAGCAGGCGCAGTTCGGGGGTCTCCAGGGCGTGCGAGGTCAAAGAGGTGGCCAGGTCCTCTCTGGTGGCCGTCAGCAGGACGCGTTCCAGGGCCTGCCCGGCGCGCAGCCAGTCCTCGGTCGCGTCACCGGGGGTGCTCAGCAGGGCGAGGTGCGGGGTGTGCTCGAACGTGGTGGTGCCACGGTCGGCGACCGGGCGGTGGGCGGCGAAGTTCCGTACGGGGGCCTTGCCGTCCCACTTGCGGGGGCCGAAGGCGTACTCGGGGACGCCGTCGACGGCGGCGCCCGCGTCCGTGCCGAGCCGGGTCCAGCGGACCAGGTCCTCCGCGGCGTCCGGGTCCAGAGCGTCGCGGCTCTCCGCGTCGCGGACCAGCCCGAGGACGGTCTCGGAGTGCCACGGGCCGGGGAACACCAGCGTGGCGCCCTCGCTCTCGGCTGCGTCCTGGAGGGCGGTGCGTACGTCGTCGGGGATGTCCTTCTCGGCGAAGGGGTGGCGGCTGGTGTGCCGCTCCCGGATCGCCGGGTACAGCCGCGCCAGTTCCGCGTCCCGCGTGTCCTCGGGCGCGTCGGCGAGGTGGACGGCGGCCAGGAGCCGCGGGTCCTGGGGATCGGGCAGGAGTGTCGCCTCGGCGGTGAGGTGTGCGTCCGCGGCGGCGACGCGCAGGTTGAACAGGGCGGCCCCGCAGCCGATGTGCAGTGCCCGGTCGCCCGGGTCGGAGCGGATCATGGCCCGCTCGGGGTCGCCGCGCAGCAGCAGTACCCGGTCACCGGCGAGGTAGCGAAAGCGCCAGGGCTGGGCGTTGTGCATGGACGGGGCGGTGGTGGCGGCCGCCACCAGCATGCTGATCGTCTTCTCGTCGAGTGGGCGCTCGGCCATGGCGTCCTCCTTCTGTGGTGACGCGGAGGGGAAGGGCGAGGACGGCGGCCAGGGGGTTCGCCGTCGGCGCCCTGTGGTCGGGGACGGGCGCCGACGGTCCCGGGCCGGGTTGCCGGTGGGACGGTACGGAAACCACCTCCTTTCTGGGGCACCGTCACGGCGGCTCCACGGCGTGACCCCGAGGGCCTGTCCGGACGGGCCGGGGCTCAGCCCGAGGGCGGCCGGGTGAGCATGTTGCCGCTGGGCCGGCCCGTCAGGTAGGCCGTGACGTTGTCCGCGGTCGTCTCCGCGATCTGGGACACCGCATCGCGGGTGAAGTACGCCTGGTGGGACGTGATCAGGACGTTGTTGAAGGTCATCAGCCTCGCCAGCCGCTCGTCGGTCATCACCTCCAGGGACTTGTCGAGGAAGAACACCCCCGCCTCCTCCTCGTACACGTCCAGGCCCACGCCGCTCAGCCGACCGGCGCGCAGCGTCTCCAGCAGCGCGTCGGTATCCACCAGGCCTCCGCGGCTCGAGTTGACGAGGATCGCGTCGTCCTTCATGAGGTCGAGGGCCTTGGCGTCGATCAGGTGGTGGGTGTCCGGCAGCAGCGGCACGTGCAGGCTGACCAGGTCCGCCTCGGCGAACAGCTGCTCCCGCTCGACGTACCGCATGCCGAGGGCCGCGCAGTCGGCGTTCTCGGCGACGTCCCAGCCCAGCAGCCGCATGCCGAAGCCGTGGGCGATCCGGGCGAACGCGGTGCCGATCTTCCCGGTGCCCACCACGCCTACGGTCCTGCCGTGCAGGTCGCGGCCCATCAAGCCGTCGAGCCGGAAGTCGAACTCACGGGTGCGGTGGGCGGCCCGCACGACGCGCCGGTCCACGGCGAGCGCGAGCGCCCAGGCGAACTCTGCGACGGAGTAGGGCGAGTACGACGACACCCGGGCCACCGTCAGCCCGAGTTCACGGGCCGCGGTCAGGTCGATGTTGTTGTGGCCGGTGGCCCTCTGGGCGATCATCCGGGTGCCGCCCTCGGCGAGCGAACGCAGCACCTCGGCGTCCAGGGTGCAGTTGACGCTGCTGAGCACGACCTCGTGGCCGGCGGCGGTCGGGAAGGTGTCCTGGTTGAGGAACAGCCTCAGGCAGCGCAGCCGGTGCCGATCGGCGAGGGCGTCGCCGAACGCCTGCCGCAGCAGCGGCTCCTCGTCCGTGAGGACTCCGTACGCGGCGATCTCCACGTGCTCCCCTTTCCTGGACCTCTCTCGGACTCGTCCCTGGACCGGACGATCACCCCTTCACCGTAGGACGACGGCCGCGGTACGGGTCAGGGCCGTCCGGCCCTGGGCGCAGGGACCTACGGGGTGTGTTCGCCGGCGGTCACGACCTGGGAGCGAGGCGGTGGGCCAGAAAGGGTTCACGGCTGAGGACGGCGCCCGTGGTGACGCCGACGGTGATGGCGACGCACACCACGATCAGCCAGGACAGCAGGACGAACACCGAGCCGGCGGAACCGTAGTCGGCGAGAGCCCGGTTGAGCGCCCGGGGCATGTAGATCCGCGCGGCCAGCGACAGCGCCGTGACCGACACCGCCGTGATCACCGCGCCCGGCAGGAGGGGGGCCCAGGGGACGACTCCGCCCATGAGCAGGTGCTGCGTCCACCACCACAAGGCCGTCTGCGTCAGGAGGCTGAGCGGGATGCCCAGCCACATTCCGAGGCCGAAGCCGTCGCGCAGCGGGCCCTGGACCAGCAGGAAGCCGACCCAGAGCACGATCCAGGCGAGCCAGCGCCAGGGAGCGACGCGCGCCTCTGACCGGGGGATCGCCCACGCCCGTCTGCACAGCCGCTGCATCGCACGGCTGACGGCGGTCGCCGAGATCAGCACCATCAGGGTGCCGATGATGCCGGTGGCCTGCTGGAGTTCGTCGTCCGGGGGCTGGAAGGCGTGCTCCAGCTGGGCCTTCGCCTCACCGGTCAGGCCGAAGGCGTCGCTCACCGACGCCACGAGCTGTTCCTGCACCCCCGTCGGGGCGTACGCGCTGAGGACGAAGAGCAGGGGCACGGCGGTGAGGAAGCACTGGGCGGCGAGGCGGGTCGCGGAATCGAGGATGTTCACCGCCGCCATCCGGTCCACCAGGCGGGTGATCACCGGCAGCCGGATCTCCAGACGCCTGTGGAACGCCTCGGCCCGGGCGGTCAGCTCCGCGGTCCGCAGACGCCACCAGGACGGACTCAGCACGCGGGGCGCTCGGCGACACGTGCCGGAAGTCTCCATCGGCTCGCTCCTTCCTGTGACCAGGGTGCGGGAAGCGGCCCTCCTCGGCACGCGGCGACTCGCCCGCCGGCACGCGGCGGCGCACGTCGGCACGCGGCACGGCAGCGCGCGGCACGGCGGAGATGCGGTGCTTGATCCCCGTGCATAGGCTCGACGCGTCGCTGCACGACGGGATCCCGCCATGGTCTTGGACCTGCTGCTCATCGCCTTGGCCATCACCCTCGACCCGCTTCCGCTGATGGCCTTCGTGCTGGTCGTGGCGTCGCCACGAGGGGTGTGGAAGGGGTTCTCCTTCGTCCTGGGCTGGCTGGCGTGCTTCGTCGTGGTGATCGTCGCGGTGTTGTCGCTGACCGGGGGCCAGCCGCCTCCGCCGAAGTCGCCGCCGTCCACGGCGGCACTGGCGGCGAAGCTCGCGATCGGCGTGGGGCTGGTCGTGTACGGGGTGTACCGGCACCGACGTGGTCCTGCCCGGCCCGGCTCCCCCCGCCGTTCGGGTTCGTCGCGCCGGGAGCGGGCCCGCTCCCCCGGGGACGGGCGTCGGGGGCGCGACTCGATCGCCGCGGCGGCCGGCCTGGCGGTGCTCCTCCAGCCGTGGGGGCTGGTGGCGGCGGGCTCGCTGACCGTCCTGGAGGCGGACACCTCCCACTCCTCGACCTGGCTGGTGCTCGTCACCTTCTGCGTGCTCGCCACGGCCAGCCTGCTCGCCGCCCAGTCCTACGTGGTGTGCGCGCCGACGTCCGCGCAGCACCGGCTCCTCGCCCTGCGCACCTGGATGCGGAGCCGCGAGGAGCAGGCCGTCGTCCTGGGCAGTCTCGTGCTCGGTCTGTGGCTGATCGGGAAGAGCGTCTACGAGCTGACCGGATGACGCGCCCGGATCAGGGCCGCCGTCCCCACGCCATCGCCATGCCCGGGCCCAGTTCGGCGAGTTCCGGTGCGGCCAGATAAGCCAGCGCCTCGTCCAGGGCACCTGCGTGGTCCGGGCCGGCCCTCTCCAGTTCGGGCCGCATCCGGCTCCAGGTCTCCCGCCAGAAGCGGGCCGCGGGGCCGCCCGCGACCAGGGGCGGGCAGTACAGCTCCGCGGCGACGTCGCACAGCCCCTCCTCCCTGAGGAAGTGCGGGTACGCCGGCACGGAGGTGATGTCGGTGCCGATCGTCTCCCTCAGCGCCCGCCACATGGCGTCCATCGTGCGCCGGTAGGCGGAGGAGCCGTCCAGGACGTCGGGCACGTCCACCGCGTCGCCGAGCACCAGCCGGCCGCCCGGGTTCAGCCAGCCGGCGAGACGCGAGATGAGCCGGCGCCGTCCGGGCAGGTGCATCAGGACGAACCGGGCGTGGATCAGGTCGAAGCCGCCCGGACGCAGACTCTCGTCCGTGAGGTCGGCGGCGAGCGTGCGCAGCCGGGGGCCTTCGAGGTGGGCCAGGGCGCCGGTGTCCCTGTCCAGGGCGACCACCTCCTCGACGCCCGCCTCCTCCACCAGCCAGCGGGCGACCGTTCCCGTACCTGCGCCGACCTCCAGGCAGCGCAGGCCCGGACCCGCGCCCAGTGCCCGCAGGCGGCGGACGGTGACGGGGTCGTAGACCAGCGCGGCGGCGTCGATCCGCTCGGCCTCGCCGGGGCGCTCCGGCTCGAACAGGTCCTCTCCGTATCGGCCGCCTGTGCCGGCCCGGGCCTCGCCCTGCGGTCGTGGAGCCGTCATGACGACCTCCTTCGCGTACGGACGGGCCACCGGACTCCCCGTCGGGATGCTCCCCCCTCAACTGTGCCGCCCGACGCTCAGCGGCGCCGCTTCACCGCGTTCGGCATCGGGCGCGGCACCCGTGTACGGTCTGCCCGCGTCAGCCCGCGACGCAGAACTCGTTGCCCTCCGGGTCCTGGAGGACGGTCCAGGTCAGGGGGCCCGCGGAGTGCTCGCCGACCGCCGTGGCGCCCAGCGCCGTCAGTCGCTGCACCTCGGCCTGCCGGTCCTCGGTGTGGTAGTCGACGTGGAGCCGGTTCTTGCCCGCTCTCGGCTCGGGCACCTTCTGGAAGCCCAGCGCCAGCGGCTCCGCGCCGACGATGACGAACTCCCCGCCGAAGTCCTGGGCGATCTTCGCGTCCAGGACTTCGGCCCACCAGGCGGCGAGTTCACGCGGGTCGGCACAGTCGACAGTGATCATTTTCGGTTCCAGGGTCATACGGCACACCCTAGAGAACGGCACCCCCGTCAAGAGGTGGTCGTGTAGGCCTCCGCGTCGAACCGGTCGAGGCGGCGGCGCATACGACCGGTCGACCAGGGCCAGCTGAAGCTGTTCACGCCGTTGGCGTCGAGGTAGTAACTGGAGCAGCCGCCCGCGTTGTAGACGGTGGTGGGCAAGGCCTGCTGGACCTCGGCGCGGAAGGCGGCCTGGACTTCGGGGCGTACGTCCATGCTGGTCCAGCCCGCCGACCGGCTATGGCTCACCGCCGCTGCCACATAGGCGAGTTGCGCTTCGAGCACCATGAACGCCGAGGAGTGCCCGGTGCCCAGGTGCGGACCCAGGAGGACGAACGCGTTGGGGAATCCGCTGACGGTGGTGCCCAGATAGGCGTCGGGGCTGCCCTTCCAGTGGTCGTCGAGGCTGGCCCCGTCGGCGTCGAACACGCGGGCGGCGATGGGCATGTCGAGGATGTGGAAGCCGGTGCCGAGGATGATGGTGTCCACCTCGGCGGTGCTGCCGTCCGCGCCCACGACCCGGTTGCCGCGGACGCTGGCGACCGCTGTGGGGTGCACGGTGACGTTGGGCCGGGTCAGCGCCGGATAGTACGAGTTCGACAGCAGCAGGCGCTTGCAGCCCAGGGTGTAGTCGGGGGTCAACGCCCGCCGCAGTGCGGGGTCCTTGACCGTCGCCCGCAGGTGGAGGCTGCCGATCCTCTGGACCGCGCGCAGGAGGGAGGGGTGGCGGAATCCGAGGCCCAGGGTTTCCAGCGCCGCGTACTCCGCGTTGCGCAGGGCGCGTTGGGCCGCGGGGAAGCGTCGCATGAGCCGGCGTTCGACGCGCGGGACGTGATGGTCGGGCTTGGGCAGCACCCATTGGGCCGTGCGCTGGAACAGGTGCAGTCGGCTCACTCGCGGTTGGATCGCCGGGACGAACTGCACGGCTGACGCCCCGCTGCCCACGACCGCCACCCGCGCGCCGTCGAGGGGGTGGTCGTGACGCCAGCGGGAGGAGTGGAACACGGGGCCGGGGAAGTCGGCGAGGCCGGGGATGTCGGGGGTGCGCGGCTCGTGCCAGGGGCCCGCTGCGGAGACGAGGAAGCGGGCGGTGTACCGGCCCCGGCCGGTGTCGACGTGCCAACGGGCTTCGTCCGGCTGCCACTGCGCCCGGGTGACCTCGGCGCCGAAGTGGATGAGGGGCGTGATGCCGTACCGGGACGCGGTGCGGGTGAGGTAGGCACGGATCTCGGCCTGGCCGGCGAAAGCGCGCGTCCATTCGGGGTTGGGTGCGAAGGAGTAGGAGTACAGGGCGGACGGCACGTCGCAGGCACAGCCCGGGTAGGTGTTGTCCCGCCAGGTGCCGCCGAGCCGGTCCGCCTTCTCCAGGAGCACGAGATCGCGTACGCCCGCCCGGCGCAGTGCGACGGCGGCTCCGATGCCGCTGATGCCGCTGCCTATGATCAGCGCCTCCACGTCGAGGGGTTCGGGCGTGGGCCGGGTGTCCTGGGCGTCGTCGGGTCGAGGCACGGCGAGGGCTCCTGTCGCGGGGCGGCGGGGACGGTGACGTGAACTCAGCTGCGCGGTGCGGGCGTTGCCGTGAGGGCGTCGCGGACCGTCGCTCGTGTCGTGCGCAGCGCTGTCTCCAGCACCGCCGGGCGGCGCCGGGGGTCCATGAAGTTGCCGCCCATGGTGTCCAGGTCGGCGGCGGTGGGTTCGACGCGGATCACGCGGGTGCCGGCCGCTCGCAGTGCGGCGCATTCGGCGTTCAGCACGCCGGTCATGACGCGGCGCAGCACCGCTTCCGCCCGGCCCAGTCCGGTACGGCGGCCCGGAGCGGCCGAGCTCATCGGCGCGACGACGTACACCTCGTCGAGTCCGCGGTCCGCCAGCAGGTCCGCGGAGGTCGGTGAGCTGATGCCGCCGTCGGCGTAGAGGCGGCCGTCGACGCGCACCGGGGGGAACCAGCCGGGGATGGCCCAGGACGCGCGGAGTGCGTCGCGCAGGGCGGCCTTCGGGGCGTCGGGGTGACCGAAGAGGGTGCGGCGGCCGGTGTCGAGGTCTGTCGCCGCCAGCCAGGTCGCGGGGTGGCTCACCCAGGCGCCGTCGGGCGCGAGGCGGTCGGCGAGGGCGGCCAGCCAGGTGGCGTCGCCGCGGCCTCGGGGCAGCAGGCCGGTCAGGGCGGGCACGGCACCGGTGAGGGCGCGTGCGGCGAGCCGGGGCGCTCCCAGCATGAGTGCGGGCCGCGGTGGTGTCCGGCGGGGCGGGTGTGCGAAGTGCCGTACCAGGTCGGGCCGGGCGGAGGCGGTGGCTGGTGCCGCGGCAGGCGACGTTCGCCCGAACGTCGCCTGCAGGGGCACCAGCTGTGCGGCGAGGAGTTCGTCGACGCCGACGCCCGCGCCCAGCAGGGCCGCGAGTTCCGCGCCGGCCGAGGTGCCCACCAGGACGTCGGCGTCGCGGGGGTCCCATGCGGTGGCCTGCCGCAGCGAGTGCAGGGCGGCGACGGTCCAGGCGGTGCCGAGGGTGCCGCCGCAGCCCAGTACCAGGCCTCGGGAGGGTGGGGTCTGCGTGCCGTGCGCGGTCACTGGCCGCTCCGCTCTTCGGTTCTTCGGTCGGGACGCGGTGGCGCGCCGGTGCGCCACCGGCCGGGCGCCGGGAAGGCACCGGCGGGATACCGTCGGAATCCGGATACTAGCGGTATTGGAAACCCGGGGACAGAGCGCGCGGGGATAGGATTCGTGAGCCAGTCGGAGAGGCTTCCCGGGAAGCCGGGCAGGACGGACCAAGGGGAGAAGGACACAGGACATGGCCCGCCTCAGCCGCGTCGAGAGCCAGGAGCTCACGCGCGAGCGGCTCGTCGCGACCGCGCGGACGCTGTTCCTGCGCAAGGGGTACGCGGCCACCTCGCTCAGCGACGTCGCGGAGACGGCCGGCTATTCCAAGGGCGCGGTGTACTCGAACTTCCGCAACAAGGACCGCCTCTGTCTCGCCGTCCTCGACGACATCCGTGCCGAGCAGCTGGCCCTGCTCACCGAATCCGTGATGGGCACGGGGGCGGTGGAGAGCCGTCTCGCCGCGTTCACGGCCTGGGGCGAGGCGCACATCGGCGACGAGGCGTGGACGACGTTCGAGGTCGAGTTCCTCACCAGGGCGCGTCATGACGACGAGCTGCGGGGGGAGATGACGGCCCGTGCGGAGATGATCCGCGAGGTGCTGGCCGGGCTTCTCGAAGCGCTGGCCGAGGAGGCGGGCGTCCGGCTCGCCGTGCCCGCCGACCGGGCGGCGACGATGCTGCTGAGCCTCGGCATCGGGCTCGGGGTGCAGCGGGTGGCCGACCCGTCGGTCCCCACGGCGGTGCTGACCGACACCCTGCGCCTCGTTCTGGGGCTGGACTCCGGGCGGTCCTGAAACCCTGTGCGGGCGGGGCACTTCCGTGCGGCCGGCCGCCCGCTCCCGGCCGTCCTGCGCGGCGTCGGTGTGAGAGTCTGGGGACAGGGGCCTGTCTGTGGATGGGACCGGGACATGGGTGCTGTGGGCGTGCCCTCGGACGGCGGCTGGGGCGATCCGCTGGGCCTGTCGACCGTCGCGCTGGCGGTCGTGGACGCGGACGGGTGCGTCGAGTACTGGAGCGCGGCGGCTGAGGACCTGCTCGGTCATAAGGCGTCCGACGTGCTGAGCCGTCCGGCGCTGTCCCTGCTCGACGACGAGGCCGCGGCCGCCGTCCGGCGGTTCGGACGGCCGGCGGACGGCCACTGGGCGGGGAAGGTCTCGGTGCGTCACCGCGAGGGTCACCGGGTGGAGCTGGCGCTCGAGGTCCGCGCCCTGCCTGCGGACGGCGGGCGGGACGGCTGGCTCGTCGCGGCGTGCCCCGCCGCCAGTCAGCGTCAGTGGGATCTGCGCCAGGCGGCGGTACGGGGTCTGCTCCACGGTTCCCCGATCGGGGTGGCCGTGCTCGACACGCAGTTGCGCTGCCGTTGGGTGAACGGCCTGCTGGCCGGCATGGAGGACGTCCAGCCGTCGGAGCAGGGGCTCGCGCCGCGTCCGGCGGGCGTCGGCGGGCAGTTGGCGCCGGCAGTGGAGCGGCAGGCCAGGCAGGCGCTGACCGCGGGTGAGACCGTGTCGTCGTTCGAGCATGTGACGCCGTCGCCCGGATCACGCCTGCCTCTGCAGGCCCGGCTGAGAATGCGGTCGTCCGTGCCGCTGCGCGACGGGTCCGGCGCCACCGTGGGGGTGTGCCAGAGCGCGGTCGACTTCGACGACCAGGACCGCGCGCGCCAGCGGCTGCTGCTGGTGAACGAGGCCAGTGAACACATCGGGAGCACCCTGGACCTGGAGCGCACCGTCGCGGAACTGGCGGAGATCCTGGTACCGCGGGTCGCCGACTTCGCGGCGGTGGACCTGCTCGACGGCGTCCGGGACGGTCGGGAGCCCGTGCCGCCCGGTGACCGGAGCGGTCATGGCGGTCTGGTCCGCGCCGCCCACCTGTCGATCCGCGCCGATCACCCGGAGGTGGTCGTGGACGTCGGCGCCGCGACCCGGTATCCGGCGTGGTCGCCGCAGAGCCGGTGCCTGGCGTCGGGCAGGTCGGTGCGGACGGCGGCGGTGACGCCTTCGACGCGCTGGCTGAGCGACGATCCGCTGCGGCGGACCGCGTTCGTGCGGATAGGGGTGCACTCCCACATGGCGGTGCCGCTGCGGGCGCGGGGTGTGACCGCGGGGGTGGTGACCCTGCTGCGCTGGGAGAACCCCGATCCGTTCGACGAGGACGATCTGCTCCTCGTCGAGGAGTTGTCCGCCCGGGCGGCGGTGTGCGTGGACAACGCCAGGCGGTTCGCCCGCGAGCACAGCGCGGCACTTGCGCTCCAGACCAGTCTGCTGCCCCCCGCGCTGCCCCATCACACGGCCGTCGAGGTGGCGTACCGCTATCTTCCGGCGGACGCGGAGGCCGGCGTGGGCGGGGACTGGTTCGACGTGATCCCGCTGTCCGGGGCGCGGGTCGCCCTGGTGGTGGGGGACGTCGTGGGGCACGGCATCCACGCGGCGGCCAGCATGGGGAGGCTGCGCGCGGCCGTGCAGACGCTCGCCGACATGGACCTGCCTCCCGAGGAACTGCTGGCGCACGTCGACGACCTCGTCCTGCGGCTGGCCGAGGAGGCCGAGGCGAGCGCCGAGGGGCCGGTGGTGGTCGGCGCGACATGCGTGTACGCGGTGTACGACCCCATCGTGCACAAGCTGTGCCTGGCGCGCGCCGGGCATCCGAGCCCGGGGATCGCGCACATGCGCGAGCCCGTCGGGTTCCTCGACGTCCCCGCCGGTCCCCCGCTGGGCCTCGGGGGCCTGCCGTTCGAGTCGGTCGAGATCGAGCTGGAGGAGGGGAGCGTCCTCGCCTTCTTCACCGACGGGCTGATCGAGGCGCACGACCACGACGTGGACACGGGGCTGGAGCGGCTGTCGTTCGCGCTGGCGCATCCCGACCGGCCGCTGGAGGAGATCTGCGAGACCATGGTGCGCACTCTGCTGCCCGACCGCCCCCGGGACGACGTGGCCTTCCTCGTGGTGCGGACGCGCACCCTGAGCCCCGACCGGGTGGCCTCCTGGGACGTGCCGTCCACTCCGTCGGCCGTGGCGGAGGCCAGACGCCGGGCCATGGCGCAGCTGACCCGGTGGGGGCTCGCCGATCTCGCCTTCACGACGGAGCTGATCGTCAGTGAGCTGATCACCAACGCGATGCGGCACGCGCACGGTCCCATCTCGCTCCGGCTGATCCACGACCGCGTCCTCACCGTCGAGGTGTCCGACGCCGGCAACACCTCGCCGCGCATGCGGCGGGCGGGCCACACCGACGAGGGCGGGCGCGGGCTGTTCCTGGTGGCGCAGGTCGCGCAGCGCTGGGGCACGCGCTACACGCCGCAGGGCAAGACGATCTGGACGGAGCAGGCGCTGACGTAGCCCGTGGTGGGACGGACGCCTTCGCGGGGACTCCTGCTACTTGGGCAGTCCGATGAGGAGCAGGGTCACGTCGTCGTCGTGCGCCGAGGTGTCCGGGATGAGGGTGTCGACCAGCAGGGCCGCCGCCCGGTCGAGCGTTCCCGGGTCCGCGGCCGGGCAGGTCAGCACGTTGCCCAGGGTGTGCGCGAGGACGTCGATCTGGGCGTCGAGGTCAGTGCCGGGCCGTTCGACCAGTCCGTCGGTGTAGAGGGCGAGCGCGGTGCCCGGGGGCAGCGGGTGCGTCGTCACGCGGTACGGCGCGCCCTCGCCGCGCACCTCGTTGGCGCCCAGCGGCACGTTCACGTGGGTCGCCAGCGGGCGGGCGGCGTCCTCGGGGCGCAGCGCGATGACGGGCAGGTGTCCGGCCGAGCACAGGGTGGCCTGGTGGGCGTCGTGGTCGATCACCAGGTAGAGGCAGGTGACGAGCTGGTCGGCCAGGTCGCTGACGAAGGCGTCCAGTCCGCTCATGAGCCGTCCGGGCGGGATGCCCGTGCGGGCCAGCGCGTGGGACGCCGCGCGCAGTTGCCCCATGACGGCGGCCGCTTCCAGCCCCCGGCCCATCACGTCGCCGATGACGACGCCCGTGCGGGTCTTGTCCAGCGGGATGATGTCGAACCAGTCGCCGCCGACCCCGGGGTCCTGCGCGGACGCCAGGTACCGGTGGGCGCTGGGCAGCCCGGGCAGTCGGGGCGGCTCCCCCATGAGGCTGTGCTGCAGCGTGTAGGCGATGCGCCGGTGCTGTTGGTAGCGTTCGGCGCGTTCGCGCTCGATCTGCCTGCGTTCGGTGATGTCCCGCACGGTGAGGAACACCAGCACTTCCCGTTCCGCCTGGAAGGTGCTGACGCTCACCTCCACGGGGAAGGCCCGGCCGGCGCTGTGCAGTCCGTACAGGCCCGTGCCGAGCACGGCCGGCCGGGGGCGGCGCGCCCGGAGGTAGCGGCGCAGCAGGGCGTTGTGCCGTGCGCGGTGCGGGCCGGGCACGAGTTCGTCGACGCTGGCTCCGACGAGGTCGACCGGCAGACGGCCGAACATATGTTCGGCTTGGGCGTTGGCCATGACGATGGTGCCGTGGCCGTTGGTGATCAGCGTGGCGTCGGGGCCGGACTCCAGGAGGGCGAGGAAGCGCCGGTTGGTGCGCTCCGCCTCGTGCTGGGCGGCGACGCGTTCGGTGACGTCGGTGACGACTCCGCACACGGCGTAGGGCGTGCCGTCCGGTTGCCTGAGCGGGAAGAGGCTGGTGAGGACGTCGCGCGGGCCGCCCGGCAGCACGATGCGTTCCTCACGCTGCACGGGGGATCCGCTTTCGAGCATGTCGAGGTCGGCGGCCCGTGCCCGGTGCGCCGCTTCGGACGGGAAGACGTCCTGGTCGCGGCGGCCCAGGACGTGCCGGCGGGGCAGGCGGGTGCTCTCCTCGAACGTCGTGTTCACGGCGAGGTAGCGGCCTTCGAGGTCCTTGACGAACACCGTGGCGGGGGTGTGGTCCATGATCGCCTGCAGCAGTTCGTTCTGCCTCACCTGCCACTGGGCGCGCTCGTGCGCCACCTCGGTGCGGGCGCCCACGGCCAAGGTCGCGAAGATGACCACGGTGAACACGACGACGTGGCCGCAGACCAGCAGCGCGGTCCCCATACGCGGCCCGTACAGCCCGGCGTCCTCCCCCGCCAGGGTCGCCATGCCGAGCAGCAGCGGGGCGACGACGGTGGTGACGATCAGCCGGCGTCCCAGGGCGCCGGTGGCGCCCGCGTTGGTCAGCAGCGCGGCCGATCCTTCGCCGGGCCGGGCCAGGAAGGAGGCGACGCCCAGCAGCACCAGGGCGAGCGCGGTGTGCAGGGCCATGCGCGCGTAGTCGCCGAACCGCTCCAGTTGGGGCACGCGGTAGGCGAACCCGTAGAGGCGCATCATTCCGGCGGCGGCCACGACCAGACCCGGGATCTGACTCGTCCAGGCGGGCAGCCGGGGCGCGCTCGCGCACAGTGTCGCCGCGCTCGCGAGGAGCAGGGCGACGAGCGTGTTCGGCGCCATCCGCCCGGGCGCCGCGATTCCGTCGGGCGCCCTCTCCTGGAAGAGGAGTTCGTCGATGCGCAGGTTCGCCCCGGTGAGGTACTCCACGGCGGTGAGCACGCAGATCACCACGACCAGGACCACGGCGACACGGGCCGCGGCGGTCATCCTGCGGTCGACGGGTCTTCGGATGACCGCGGCGAGGGAGAGCCCCAGCGTCGTCAGCGCCACGGCGGTGTTGGGCTTCATGGACGCGTGGGCGGCGGGGAGGGCGGTTTTCAGCAGGTCGCTGCCGATCGTCCAGCCGACCAGGCCCATCATGCCGAGGGCGGCCGCCACGAGAGCCGCGCCCTGGGCCGCGGCGCGGGCGGCGGCCAGTCCCTGGGCGTGGAAAGGCAGCGCCCCGGTCTGCACGGCCTCGTGCGTGCCGTGCAGACCGCGAGTGCGCCACTTGCTGTCTGCCACAGGTTCCCGTCCTCATGGGCGACGTCCCGCCAGCATGAATCAGCTTAAATGCTGACGACAGCGGCAGGTCGGCGACCACGGTCCCCCATGGGGCGGCGCGCGGTGACGACGGTCAGTCGTCGCCCTCCAGGTCGCCCTCCGTCTCCAGGTACACCTGGCGCAGCGCCTCCAGCACCGCCGGGTCGGGCTTCTCCCACATGCCCCGCGACTCCGCCTCCAGCAGCCGCTCGGCGATGCCGTGCAGCGCCCAGGGGTTGGCCTCCTGGAGGAACTCGCGGTTGGCGGGGTCCAGGACGTAGGTCTCGGTGAGCTTGTCGTACATCCAGTCGGCGATCACGCCCGTCGTGGCGTCGTAGCCGAACAGGTAGTCCACCGTGGCGGCCAGTTCGAAGGCGCCCTTGTAGCCGTGGCGGCGCATCGCCTCGATCCACTTGGGGTTGACGACACGGGCGCGGAAGACGCGCGAGGTCTCCTCGACGAGGGTGCGGGTGCGGACCGTCTCGGGCCGGGTGGAGTCGCCGATGTAGGCCTCGGGGGCGGTGCCGCGCAGGGCGCGGACGGTGGCCACCATGCCGCCGTGGTACTGGAAGTAGTCGTCGGAGTCGGCGATGTCGTGCTCGCGGGTGTCGGTGTTCTTCGCGGCCACCGCGATCCGCTTGTACGCCGTCTCCATCTCCTCGCGAGCCGGGCGGCCGTCCAGTTCACGGCCGTAGGCGTAGCCGCCCCAGACGGTGTAGACCTCGGCGAGGTCGGCGTCGGTGCGCCAGTCGCGGGAGTCGATGAGCTGGAGCAGGCCGGCGCCGTAGGTGCCCGGCCGGGAGCCGAAGATACGGGTGGTGGCGCGGCGCTCGTCGCCGTGCTCGGCCAGGTCCGCCTGGACGTGGGCCCGCACGTGGTTGGCCTCGGCCGGTTCGTCCAGCGCGGCCGCCAGGCGCACCGCGTCGTCGAGCAGGCCGACGGTGTGCGGGAAGGCGTCGCGGAAGAAGCCGGAGATGCGCAGGGTGACGTCGATGCGGGGCCGGCCCAGCTCCTCGGCGGGGACGGCTTCGAGGCCCGTCACACGGCGGGAGGCGTCGTCCCAGACGGGGCGGACGCCGAGCAGGGCGAGGGCCTCGGCCACGTCGTCGCCGGCGGTGCGCATGGCGCTCGTGCCCCACAGCGACAGGCCGACGGAGGTGGGCCAGTCGCCGTTGTCGGCGCGGTAGCGCTCCAGGAGCGAGTCGGCGAGGGCCTGACCGGTCTCCCAGGCGAGCCGGGACGGGACGGCCTTGGGGTCGACGGAGTAGAAGTTGCGGCCGGTCGGCAGGACGTTGACCAGGCCGCGCAGCGGGGAGCCCGAGGGGCCCGCGGGGACGAAACCGCCGTTCAGCGCGTGGACGGCGTGGTCGAGTTCGCCGGTCGTGGCCGCCAGTCGCGGGACGACCTCGCGGGCGGCGAACTCCAGGATGGCGGCGACCTGTTCACCGTGCTCGGCGGGGACGGCGGCCGGGTCCCAGTGGGCGTCCTCCATCGCCTGGACCAGGGCGCGGGCCTGCTCCTCCGCCTGGTCGGCGGTGGTGCGGGTGGCGGCCGACTCGTCCAGGCCGAGGGCCTCGCGCAGACCGGGCAGGGCGCTGGCGCCACCCCAGATCTGGCGGGCGCGCAGGATGGCGAGGACGAGGTTGACGCGGTCGGCGCCGGCGGGCGGGGCGCCCAGGACGTGCAGGCCGTCGCGGATCTGGGCGTCCTTGACCTCGCAGAGCCAGCCGTCGACGTGCAGGAGGAAGTCGTCGAAGCCGTCGTCGTCGGGGCGGTCGTCCATGCCGAGGTCGTGGTCGAGCTTTGCGGCCTGGATGAGGGTCCAGATCTGGGCGCGGATCGCCGGCAGCTTCGCCGGGTCCATGGAGGAGATCTGGGCGTACTCGTCGAGGAGCTGCTCCAGGCGCGCGATGTCGCCGTAGGAGTCGGCGCGGGCCATCGGCGGGACGAGGTGGTCGACGAGGGTGGCGTGCACGCGGCGCTTGGCCTGGGTGCCCTCGCCGGGGTCGTTGACGAGGAACGGGTAGATCAGGGGGAGGTCGCCGAGGGCGGCGTCGGGGCCGCAGGCGGCGGACAGTCCGGCGTTCTTGCCGGGCAGCCACTCCAGGTTGCCGTGCTTGCCCAGGTGGATCATGGCGTCGGCGCCGAATCCGCCGTCGTCCGCGCGTGCGGCGATCCAGCGGTAGGCGGCCAGGTAGTGGTGGGACGGCGACAGGTCGGGGTCGTGGTAGATGGCGATGGGGTTCTCGCCGAAGCCGCGCGGGGGCTGGATGAGGATCAGCAGGTTCCCGTAGCGCAGGCCGGCGAGGACGATGTCGCCCTCCGGGTTGCGGCTGCGGTCGACGAACATCTCACCGGGCGGCGGACCCCAGTGCTCCTCGACCGAGGTGCGCAGCTCCTCGGGGAGCGTGGCGTACCAGCGGCGGTAGTCGGCCGCTGGGATGCGGACGGGGTTGCGGGCGAGCTGCTCCTCGGTGAGCCAGGCCTGGTCGTGGCCGCCCGCCTCGATCAGCGCCCGGATCAGCTCGTCGCCGTCGCCGGAGGCGAGGCCCGGGATGTCGGCGCCGCCGAAGTCGTAGCCCTCCTCGCGCAGCCGGCGCAGCAGGGCCACCGCGCTGGCGGGGGTGTCCAGGCCGACGGCGTTGCCGATCCGGGAGTGCTTGGTCGGGTAGGCGGACAGCACGAGCGCGAGGCGCTTGTCGGCGTTGGCGATGTGGCGGAGTCGCGCGTGGCGTACGGCGATCCCGGCGACGCGGGCGGCGCGCTCGGGGTCGGCGACGTAGGCCGGGAGTCCGTCCTCGTCGATCTCCTTGAAGGAGAACGGGACGGTGATCAGACGGCCGTCGAACTCGGGTACGGCGATCTGGCTGGCCGCGTCGAGCGGGGAGACGCCCTCGTCGTTGTCCGCCCAGTCGGCGCGCGAGCCGGTCAGGCACAGGGCCTGGAGGATCGGGACGTCCAGCGCGGTGAGCGCGCCCGCGTCCCAGGACTCGTCGTCGCCGCCCGCGGAGGCCTCGGCGGGCTTGGTGCCGCCGGCGGCGAGGACGGTGGTGACGATGGCGTCGGCGGCGCGCAGTTCCTCGATCAGCTCGGGCTCGGGGGCGCGCAGGGAGGCGACGTACAGGGGCAGCGGCCGGCCGCCGGCGTCCTCGACGGCGTCGCACAGGGCGCCGACGAAGGCGGTGTTGCCGCTCATGTGGTGGGCGCGGTAGTAGAGCACGGCGACGGTCGGGCCGTCGCTCTCCCCGGCCTCCCGGGGCAGCGGGCCCCAGGTGGGGGCGGCGGCGGGGGCGTCGAAGCCGTGGCCGGTGAGCAGGACCGTGTCGGAGAGGAACCGGGCGAGCTGCTCCAGGTTGGCGGGGCCGCCGTGGGCGAGGTAGGCGTGGGCCTCGGCGGCGATGCCGACGGGGACGGTGGAGGCGGCCATGAGCTGGGCGTCGGGGGCCTGTTCACCGCTGAGGACGACGACCGGGCGGCCGTCGGCGAGGAGCAGGTCGAGCCCCTCCTCCCAGGCGCGCAGCCCGCCGAGGAGGCGTACCACGACCAGGTCGACGCCGTCGAGGAGGGCGGGCAGGTCGTCCAGGGGCAGCCGGGCGGGGTTGGCGAAGCGGTAGCGGACCGGGCCGTCGGCCGCACGGGCGCTGAGCAGGTCGGTGTCGGACGTCGACAGCAGAAGGATCATGCGTCGTCTGGCCTTCCTCGGGGTCCGCGCCCCGGGCGGTGTCGGACGGCGGGAGTTCCTGACTCGCCCGGCCTGTCCGTGGCCGGGCTCACAGTGGCGGGACCGCGCCGGATTCGCACCGGGCTTCCTCCCCTGTCGCCGTCTTGGCGTGAGCGGATCGGGTGATCCGCCAAGGAGCATAGTAGGGGGCGGGGCAAGAGGGCCCCGGGTGCATCGTGCCTGATGGTGGGTATGCTCGCCGCCATGTCCACGGCTGACCTTCGTTCATCGCCCCAGGCCCCGCCGGCCTCACGCGAACGCGGTGACGCCTGCCCGGGTTCGCTGCGGCTGCACACGGCGGACGACGGCGCGCTGGCCCGGATCCGTGTCCCCGGCGGCGTTCTGACCGTACGGCAGGCGCGGACGCTCGCCGAGGCGTCGGCCCGGCTGGGCGACGGCGAACTGCACCTGACCTCGCGGGGGAACGTGCAGGTGCGAGGCCTGGGAACTGACTGCGGCGGGGAGTTGGCCGCACTGCTGGACACCGCCGGGCTGCTCCCTTCGCCCGGTCACGAACGGGTCCGCAACATCGTCGCCTCCCCGCTGTCCGGTCTCGACGGACGCGGCCGGCTCGACGTACGGCCGTGGCTGACGGCGTTGGACGCGGCGCTGTGCGCGAGCGAGCCGGCGCGGGCGCTGTCGGGGCGTTTCCTGTTCGCGCTCGACGACGGGCGCGGGGACGTGGCCGGGCTCGACGCGGACGTCACGCTCCGGGCGACGGCGGACGGCCGCGCGGAACTCGGCCTCGGGTCGGCCCGCGAGGCGCTGCTGGTGTCCGCCGAGGACGCGCCGCGTGCCGCACTGGCGGCCGCCGAGACGTTCCTCGAGACCGTGCGGGCGACGGGGACCGGCGTCTGGCGGGTGGACGAACTCCCCTGCTCGGACGGCTCGTTCGTCGATCTCGTCGGCCGTCGGCTCGCGGGCGAGGGCATCGGTCACGAGCGGTGCCCCCGGGACGCCGGCCGTACCGGCGGGCCGCCTCCCGGAGCCGCCGGCGCCGGGCTGTCCGCGCACGTCCCCTTCGGTCGCCTCGCGGCCCGTCAGTGGCGGGAGCTGACCGATGTCGCCGTCGGCGAGCTGCGCCTCACGCCCTGGCGCGGTGTGGTTCTTCCCACACCGCGCGCGGACGTCGACGCCTCCCTCGCCCGTCTCGCGGCCGCCGGACTCGTCACGGATCCCGGCTCGCCCTGGATGCGCGTCGGGGCCTGCATCGGCCGGCCGGGATGCGGCAGGTCCCGGGCCGACGTGCAGGCCGACGCGACCGAGGCCCGCGCGGCCCTCGCCCCGGCCGGCCTCCCCCTGTACTGGTCGGGGTGCGAACGCCGTTGCGGACATCCCCGGGGCGACCGGATCGACGTGGTCGCCGCACCCGGGGGCGGCTATCTGCTCTCCACCGCCGTGACCGGGCAGGAGCCCCGCACCACCACCCTGGACCATCCCTCCCGACTCGCCACCGCCCTGGCAGCGATCACCGCATGAGCCGCACGACGACCGAGAGCAGTGAGAAGAACACCGTGACGAAGTACGAGTACGAGAAGGACGGCGCGGCCATCTACCGCCGGTCCTTCGCCACCATCCGGGCGGAGGCCGACCTCGAGGGTCTGCCCGCCGACGTCAGCCAGGTCGCGGTCCGGATGATCCACGCCTGCGGCATGGTCGACCTCGTACGGGACCTGGACTGCACGCCCACCGTCGTGGCCCGCGCCCGTGAGGCCCTGCGCTCGGGCGCGCCCATCTTCACCGATGTGCAGATGGTGGCCAGCGGAGTGACCCGCAAGCGGCTGCCCGCCGGCAACGACGTGCTGTGCACCCTGTCCGACCCGTCCGTGCCGGGGCTCGCCGCAGAGCTCAGCACCACCCGCACCGCCGCCGCGATGGAACTGTGGCGGGACCGGCTGGAGGGCTCGGTGGTCGCCGTCGGCAACGCGCCCACCGCGCTGTTCCGGCTGCTGGAGATGATGGACGAGGGCGCGCCCCGGCCCGCCGCCGTCATCGGCGTGCCCGTCGGGTTCGTCGGCGCCGTCGAGTCCAAGGACGCGCTGGCCGCGCACCCGTCCGGCCTGGAGTACCTGGTGGTGCGCGGGCGCCGGGGCGGCAGCGCCCTCGCCGCCGCCGCGCTCAACGCGATCGCGAGCGAGGAAGAGTGAGCGGGAAGCTTTACGGCGTCGGGCTGGGCCCCGGCGACCCGTCCCTGATGACCGTCCGGGCCGTCGAGGTCATCGCCGAGGCAGATGTGATCGCCTATCACAGCGCCCGGCACGGCCGGTCCATCGCCCGCTCGATCGCGGCGCGGCACATCCGCGCCGACCACGTCGAGGAGCCGCTGGTCTACCCGGTCACCACGGAGACCACCGACCACCCGGGCGGCTACCCGGGCGCCATCGACGACTTCTACGCCGAGGCGTCGGCCCGGCTCGCCGCGCACCTGGAGGCGGGGCGGACCGTCGCGGTCCTCGCCGAGGGCGACCCCCTCTTCTACGGCTCCTACATGCACATGCACAAGCGGCTCGCCGACCGCTTCGACACCGAGGTGATCCCCGGGGTCACCTCGGTGTCGGCCGCCGCCGCCCGGCTGGGCGCGCCCCTCGTCGAGGGCGAGGAGGTGCTGACCGTCCTGCCGGGCACGCTTCCCGAGGAGGAGCTGGCCGCGCGGCTCGCCGCGACGGACGTGGCGGTGGTGATGAAGCTGGGCCGCACCTTCCCCAAGGTCCGCCGGGCGATGGAGAGTTCCGGCCGGCTGGGTGAGGCCCGGTACGTGGAGCGGGCCACCATGGCCGGGGAGCGGGTCGGTGAACTCGCCGACGTGGACGAGGAGTCGGTGCCGTACTTCTCGGTGGCCGTGCTGCCGAGCCAGGTCGACGCGGAGCGGCCGGCAGCGCGTGAGCGCGGCGAGGTGGTCGTCGTCGGGACCGGGCCGGCCGGACCGCGGTGGCTGACGCCCGAGACGCGGGGCGCGCTCGCCGCCGCCGACGACCTCGTCGGCTACACCACATACCTGGACCGGGTGCCGGTGCGGGCCGGGCAGGTGCGGCACGGCTCGGACAACCGGGTCGAGTCGGAGCGGGCCGAGTTCGCGCTCGACCTGGCACGGCGGGGACGGCGGGTCGCCGTCGTCTCCGGGGGCGATCCGGGGGTGTTCGCCATGGCGACGGCCGTCCTGGAGGTCGCCTCGCAGAAGGAGTACGAGGACGTCGCGGTGCGCGTGCTGCCGGGCGTGACCGCCGCCAACGCGGCCGCCGCCCGCGCGGGTGCGCCGCTCGGGCACGACTACGCCACGATCTCGCTCTCCGACCGGCTCAAGCCGTGGGAGGTCATCGCCGAACGGCTGCGCGCGGCGGCCTCGGCGGATCTGGTGCTCGCCCTGTACAACCCGGGCTCGCAGAGCCGCACTTGGCAGGTGGCCAAGGCCCGCGAGCTGCTGCTGGAACACCGCGACCCGGACACCCCGGTCGTGGTCGCGCGGGACGTGGGCGGCTCCGGGGAGAGCGTGCGGATCGTGCGGCTCGCCGACCTGGATCCGGCCGAGGTCGACATGCGGACGATCCTGCTGGTCGGCTCTTCCCAGACGCGCGCCGTGCGGCGCGGCGACGGCGAGCAGATCGTCTGGACGCCTCGCCGGTACCCGGAGGCATGAGGCGTGCGGCGCCGGGCGCGTGCGGTCGACACCGGCTGCTCACGGCCGGCGCCGGCTGCTCCGGGTCGGCGCCGGCCTTTCCTCGCCGGCGCGGGTTCCGGGCCGGTGTCGGCCGCATCCCGCCGGTGCCGGATACTTCCGGCCGGTGCCGGGCGCTTTCAGTCGGCACCAGCCGCTCCCAGCCGATGCCAACCGTTTGCCGCCAGCACCGGATACTTTCGGTCGGCGTCCGCCGGGTGCCGGGCGTGTCCGACCGGCGCCGGACGCCACCGGCCGGCGCCAGCCGCTTCCGCCGTGGGCACCAGCCGCTCCCAGCCTGTGTCACCCGGATCCCAACGGCGCGGGACGCCTCCGGCTGCGGCGGCCGTTTCCCGTCTGTTTCGGCTGGTTCCGGTCGGTGCCAGCCGCTCCCGGTCGCTTTCGCCCGTTTCCTCGTCGGCATCGGATGCAACCGGCCCGTACCGTCCGGCAGGCGGTCGGACGTCAGGGCGGCCGGGGCCGGACGCCCCGGGGCGCGCGGACGTCAGGACGGCCGGGGGCCGGGGGACCGGCCGAGGCGTTCGGTGACCCAGCGGGCCGCCTGCTCCGGAGTCGTCGCCACCGGGACTCCCTCGGGGGACTTCGGGCGCCGGACCACCACCACCGGAACTCCCGCCTCCCGCGCCGCCGCCAGCTTCGGCGCGGTGGCCGCTCCCCCGCTGTCCTTCGTCACCAGCACGTCGACCCGGTGCCGGCGCAGCAGTTCGCGTTCGCCGTCCAGGGTGAAGGGGCCCCGGTCGAGCAGCATCTCCATACGGGGCGGATGCGGCGGCTCGGGCGCGTCGACGGAACGGACGAGGAACCACAGGTCGGCGAGGTCCGCGAAGGCGGCGAGGCCCATGCGCCCCGTGGTCAGGAAGACCCGCTCCCCCAGCCCGGGCAGCAACCCCGCCGCCTCCTCAAGCGAGGAGGCCTCGTGCCAGCGGTCGCCCGCCACGGGGACCCAGCCGGGGCGGCGCAGCGCGAGCAGGGGAACATGGGCGGTGGCGGCGGCTCGCGCCGCGTGGAAACTGATGGTCCCGGCGAAAGGATGGGTGGCGTCGATGAGCGCGTCGACGGCGTTGTCGCGCAGCCACGCGGTCAGGCCCTCGGTCCCGCCGAAGCCGCCGACGCGGACCTCGCCCGGCGGCAGCCGGGGACTGGCGACCCGCCCCGCGAGGGAGCTGGTCAGCCGCAACCCGGGTGCGCCGTGCAGCAGTTCGGCGAGGCGGCGGGCCTCCGTGGTGCCGCCGAGGATCAGTACGTGCATGGAAGTCCAGGTCCGTTCATGAGCGAGTCACAGAGCACCGGCGAGGCCGGGGCGCAGGGCGTCGGCGAGGCGAAGGGCGGTCGCACAGCGCAGCTGAAGCACACGGGGCTGCGGCCCGGCTGGACCACCGGCGCCTGTGCGACGGCGGCCACGACGGCCGCGTACACCGCGCTGCTGACCGGCGAGTTCCCCGACCCGGTGACGATCACGCTGCCCAAGGGGCAGACGCCGTCCTTCGCGCTGGCGGCCGAGGAGCTGACGGAGGCGTACGCGATGGCGGGGATCGTGAAGGACGCGGGCGACGATCCGGACGTCACGCACGGCGCGCTGGTGCGGGCCACGGTCAGGCGGCTGCCCGCGGGTTCCGGGGTCGTCTTCCGGGCCGGCCCGGGGGTCGGGACGGTCACCCGGCCCGGTCTGCCGCTGCCGGTCGGCGAGCCCGCCGTGAACCCGGTGCCGCGCCGGATGATGTGCGACCACGTCGCCGAGGTCGCCGCGCGGCACGGCGGCACGTCGGACGTGGAGATCACGGTCTCCGTGGACCACGGCGAGGAGATCGCCCGCTCCACGTGGAACCCCCGGCTCGGCATCCTGGGCGGTCTGTCCATCCTGGGCACGACCGGCATCGTCGTGCCGTACTCGTGCTCGGCGTGGATCGACTCCATCCGGCGGGGCGTGGACGTGGCGCGTGCGGCGGGGCGCACGCATGTCGCGGGGTGCACCGGGTCGACGTCGGAGCGGACGGTCGTCGCGGAGTACGGCCTGCCCGAGGACGCCCTGCTCGACATGGGCGACTTCGCGGGGGCGGTGCTGAAGTACGTCCGCCGGCACCCCGTCGACCGTCTCACGGTGTGCGGCGGCTTCGCCAAGCTCTCCAAGCTGGCCGCGGGCCATCTCGACCTGCACTCGGCCCGCTCCCAGGTGGACAAGGGCTTCCTCGCCGAACTGGCCCGGCGCGGCGGCGCGGACGAGGCGCTGGCGGCGGAGGTCGCCGACGCCAACACGGGGCTCGCCGCGCTCCAGCTGTGCCTGGCGGCCGGGGTGCCGCTGGGCGACCTGGTGGCGACGGCGGCCCGCGACCAGGCGCTGGCCGTGCTGCGGGGCGCGCCCGTCGCGGTGGACGTCGTCTGCATCGACCGGGCGGGGACGGTGGTCGGCCGCAGCACGGTCGCCTGACCGCTCCCGGCGGCGGCCGGGTCAGTCACCGGCGACGACCGGGCCGACGCGCAGGCGGTTGCCGTCCGGGTCCGTCAGGCACAGCTCGCGCCCCCACGGCGTCTCTTCGGCCCGTACGCCGAACTCCGCGGCCACCGCGTCGAGATCGCCGACCCGCAGGTACAGCAGGGTGTCGGGCCGGGCGTCGCCCTCGTGCTCCGACAGGTACAGCCGGACGCGTCCGCGGGCGACCTCGGTGAACACGGGCAGGCCGGGCTCGAACCGGTGCTCCCACTGCTGCCGGAAGCCCAGCCGCGCGTACCAGCCGACGGCGGCCGCCGCGTCCTGCACGCGCAGGATCGGAACGACCTCTTCGTGCCGGCCGCCCGCGTCGCTCCCGTCGCTCAGCATGTGTGGCGGTCCCGGTCCGGGGAGTAGAGGTGGCTGTCGCGGAAGTGCTCGGCGGCGAGGGTGCGGCCGACCATGATGACGGCCGTGCGCAGGACGCCGGCCTCCTTCACCTTGCCGGCGATCTCGTCGAGCGTGCCGCGGATGACGAGTTCCTCGGGGCGGGAGGCGTAGGCGACGACGGCGGCCGGGCAGTCGGCGCCGTAGTGCGGGAGGAGTTCGCCGACCACGCGGTCGACGTAGCGGACGGCCAGGTGCAGCACGATGAGCGCGCCGCTGCGGCCGAGGGTGGCGAGGTCCTCCCCCTCGGGCATGGCGGTGGCCTGCTGGGCGATGCGGGTGAGGATGACGGTCTGGCCGACGGTCGGCACGGTCAGTTCCCGCTTGAGGGCGGCCGCCGCCGCGGCGAACGCGGGCACGCCCGGTACGACCTCGTACGGCACGCCGGCCGCGTCGAGCCGCCGCATCTGCTCGGCGACCGCGCTGAACACCGAGGGGTCCCCGGAGTGCAGCCGGGCCACGTCGTGGCCCTCCTTGTGCGCACGGACCAGTTCGGCGACGATCTGGTCCAGGTCGAGTCGCGCGGTGTCCACCAGCCGTGCGCCGGGCGGGCATTCGGCGAGCAGCTCGCGCGGGACGAGGCTCCCCGCGTACAGGCAGACCGGGCTCGCGGCGAGCACGCGGGCGCCGCGCACCGTGATCAGGTCGGCGGCGCCGGGGCCGGCGCCGATGAAGTACACGGTCATCTGTCTGCTCCTGAGGACGGGTCGGGGGTCTTGTGCACGGCCCACTGGGTCACCGGCATCGCCTGCCGCCATCCGGTGAAGCCGCCGACGGGCACGGCGTGCGCCACGGCCAGTTTCACCAGCTCCCCGCCGTGCCGCCGGCAGGCGCCGGCGAGCAGGGCCTCCGACTCCAGCGTCACGGTGTTGGCGACGAGCCGACCGCCGTCGGGCAGCGCCTGCCAGCACGCGTCGAGGAGGCCGGGGGCGGTGAGTCCGCCGCCGATGAACACGGCGTCGGGCGGCGGGAGTTCGGCGAGGGCGGCGGGCGCGGCGCCGGTGACGACGCGCAGCCCGGGCACGCCCAGCCGGTCGGCGTTGCGGGTGATGCGGGCGGCGCGCACGGGGTCGCGTTCGACGGTGATCGCGCGGCACGAGGGGTGGGTGCGCATCCATTCGACGGCGATGGAGCCGGAGCCGCCGCCGACGTCCCACAGCAGTTCGCCGGGTGCGGGGGCGAGGGCGGCGAGCGTCGCGGCGCGGACGTGCCGCTTGGTGAGCTGCCCGTCGTGTTCGTACGCCTCGTCGGGGAGCCCGGGGACGGCGCCGAGCCGCAGGGCGCCGGGGGCGCGGCGGCATTCGACGGCGACGATGTTGAGGGGGTCGCCGGGCGGCCGCGGCTCCTCCCACGCGTCGGCGGTGGTCTCGCCGTCCATGTGCTCGCGCGGGCCGCCGAGTTGCTCCAGGACACGGACGCGGCTCGGTCCGAAGCCGCGGTCCCGCAGCAGGGCGGCGACCTCGCCGGGGGTCCGGGCGTCCGCGCTGAGGACGAGGAGACGCCGGCCGTCATGCAGGGCGGCGGCGAGGCGGGCGGCGGGGCGGCCGACGAGCGTGACGACCTCGACGTCCTCCAGGGGCCAGCCGAGGCGGGCGGCGGCGTGGGAGACGGAGGAGGGGTGCGGCAGGACGCGCAGGGCGTCGCCGCCCGTCTCCTCGGCGAGGGCGCGTCCGATGCCGTAGAACATGGGGTCCCCGCTGGCGAGGACGGCGATGCGGCGGCCCGCGTGCGCGGCGAGGAGTGCGGGGACGGCCGGGCGCAGGGGCGTGGGCCAGGCGACGCGCTGTCCGGCGCACCGCTCTGGCAGCAGGTCGAGCTGGCGCGGGCCGCCGATGAGCACCTCGGCCTCGTCGAGCGCGGCGCGCGAGGCGTCGGGGAGCCCCGCCCATCCGTCGGCGCCGATCCCGACGACCGTGACGGCGGCGACGGCGGGCGGCGGTCCTGGTCGTGCGGGGTTCACTGCGCTTACCTCGTGGTTCGGGGGCAACAGGGGCGCACTCTACTGGGCGGTGCAGGGCCCCCACCTGCTCGGGGGCCGCTTCGCACGGCTTTCCGCCGCCCCGGCGCGACGGTCGTGGCGTCCCCGGCCGCCCGCGCCGCTCAGCGGTGTTCGGGGTTGTCCGCGCCCGGCCGGCAACCGGCGTCCCACTCCGTGCGCTGGTTGCCGTGGGCCGGGACTCCCCCGGCGCGTTTGAGCAGGGCCGCCAGGTGCATCAGGTTCCAGGTCATGAAGGCGGTGTTGCGGTTGGTGAAGTCGTTCTCCGGGCCGCCCGAGCCGGGGTCCAGGTACGAGGGGCCGGGTCCGGCCGCGCCGATCCAGCCCGCGTCGGCCTGCGGCGGGATGGTGTAGCCGAGGTGCTGGAGGCTGTAGAGCACGTTCATGGCGCAGTGCTTGACGCCGTCCTCGTTGCCGGTGATCAGACAGCCGCCGACACGCCCGTAGTCGGCGTACTGGCCGCGGGAGTTGAGCAGGCTGGAGCAGCTGTAGAGGCGTTCGATGACGCGTTTGGTGACCGAGCTGTTGTCGCCGAGCCAGATGGGCCCGGCGAGCACCAGGATGTCCGCGGCCAGTACCTGCTCGTACAGGGCCGGCCAGGCGTCGGTGGCGATGCCGTGCTCGGTCATGTCGGGGTAGACGCCCGTCGCGATGTCGTGGTCGACCGCGCGGACGAGTTCCGTGGTCACCCCCTGCGCTTCCATGAGGGACCGGCTCATGTCGATGAGCCCCTGGGTGTGGCTGAGTTGGGGGGACGGCTTCAGTGTGCAGTTGACGAAGAGCGCGCGCAGGTCGTCGAAGCGGGGGCCGTCCTCGGTGGACGGGGCGGGCGATGCTGTCACGGATGGCTCCGGGGGGAGAGCGAACAGGTGGGGGTGCCGGTGTCAGCGTCTCCCGGGGCGGGGGCGCCGCCCGGTTGCGACGCACCTCCATCCGGGCACCGGCCGCGGGCGCCCGCCGGTGAGGCCGCGTCAGCGCACGGTGGGCGGCCGCCGCTTCGCCGCACCCCGCAGTCTCAGCAGGAGCAGCAGCGCCGACCCGCCGAACAGGACGGCGGTGATCAGCAGCCAGCGGGTGAGGAAGCCGTCGGCCGGCAGGCCGGTGGAGGACTCGTAGCGCTGAGCCGTCCGGCCGCTGATCAACGGGAACCACACCAGCAGCAGAAGGCCGGACAGGACGGCCGGCACCCGGATGTACATCGTCCGCTCCCGGTGGCCGGCCGCGCCGAGGACGCCGGTGAGGGCCCTGTCCGCGGACGCGTACAGCGGCAGCAGGACGAGGTCGTGCAGCACCGCCGCGCCCACGAACCACAGTGCGATGCCGAGCCGGTCTCCGGACAGCAGGCGCACGCCCGCGTATCCGGCGAGTGCGAACGAGCAGACCAGGAGCAGGATGTGGAGCGGGCTTCCGAGCGGAGGTCTTCTCATGGCAGGGCCCTTCTTCATGTCGTCACCGGGCTCGCTTCCGTTCGTCACAGGTCCCCGAAGGTCAACTCGGCCACCCACTTGGTGTTCAGCACGCCGGGCGCGGCGGGCACGATGATCCGTGCCGGGTAGCCGTGGTCGGGGGTCAGCGGCTCGCCGTTGACGTCGAGGGCGAGCAGGGAGCGGGGGTCGCGCACCTGGTTCGCCCGCAGGGCGGCCGTACGGAAGGCTCCGTGCCGTTGGAGGGACTGCACCAGGACGTCGGGCGCCGTGTGCTCGTCGTACCCGGCCAGGACGGCGAGGTCCCGCAGGCGCACGCCCCGCCACCACTGGTCGGAGGTCGACCAGCCCTCGACACAGGCGATGGGCAGGGCGGCGCTGTGCAGCGGGAGGGCCAGCAGGTCGGCGCGGCTGAGCCGGACGGTACCTGCGGGCCCGGTGACGGCCAGCCGCCACACCTCCTCGCTCGTCTCCCACGCGGTGATGCCGCGCGACGCGGCCGTCTTGTTGATCTGGAAGCCCCCGGGGCCGCTGCCCGGGTCGGCGCCGTGCGGCGCGAGCAGGGCCGTACGGCGCAGGAAGCCGTCCGTGTTCTGCCCCACGGTGGTCGCGAACAGCAGGAGCGAGCCGCCGCCGACCAGCCACAGCGCCCCGCGCCGTGACACCGTGGCGTCGGCGGGCCGCGGGGTGACCAGCGGGAAGTCCGGCTCCCCGCCCGCCTCCTCCTGTGCCCCCTCCCCCTCCCGCATGCGCCGCACGTTGCGCAGGGCGGCCGGCGCCCGGAGCGCCACGTGCGCGAGGAACGCGGCGAAGAACACCCAGGCGCCGTAGAAGTGCAGCGGGTAGAACGAGCCGGGGAAGACGTAGTCCAGCTGCACGTTCAGCAGGCCGGTCACGAACTCGAACAGCGCGCCGCCGACCAGCAGGAGCAGCGAGACCCGCTCCAGGGCGTGGGCGAGCGAGCGGACCGGCGGCAGCGCGAACAGCTTGGGCACCACCGACCAGAGCTTGGCGAGCAGAACGGGGACGAGAGTGACGCCGAGGGTGACGTGGACGCCCTGGGTGAGCCGGTACAGCCAGGGCGGGTCGGTCGGCCAGGGGAAGAGGTAGAAGCCGAGGAGGCCCTTGCCGGGGGTCTTGTCGTTCACCGGCGACAGGCCGGGGTTGTAGGCGGCGTACGACAGCAGCCCGGTGAGGAACAGCACGATGATGCCCGCGAGCAGCACCAGGCCGAGCACCGAGGTGAACCGGGGGCCGCGCACCGGGCTGCGCCAGAAACCGGGAGAGGAGGGGAACCGTGCCATGCGCCGACCGTAGGCGCGGAAGGGGCGGTGCGGGGGTGTGCGACTCATGACGAAACGCTGACGTCGCCGTCCCGGGCGACCGTCGCGCCGTCTTCCGGCCCTAGCGTTCCGGTGTGACCCGCACTTCTCAGCGTGACCTCGCCGCCGTGGCTGCGGCCGTCGTCCTCGTCGGCACGGCCGTCGTGGTCGGCCGGTACCTTCAGGACACCCATGGCACCCTGCTCGTCGGCAACGCCCCGCTCTACGGGCGCTGGGGGCCGCATGCCGGTCCGGGCACCCCGGCCGCCCTGGCGACGGCCGCGGCGGTCGTCGCGTACGGTCCGCCGCTCGCCGCTCGTCTGCCCTGGCGGGCCCTGCTGTGGGCGGCCTGGGGCGCCGCCCTGGCCTGGACCTGGTCGCTGGCCCTGGTCGACGGCTGGGAGCGGGGCGTCGCCCGGCGGCTGACCACCCGTCACGAGTACCTTCAGGTCATCGACCGCTTCCACGACATCCCGGCCGCGCTGCGCGACTTCGACCGCCACATCCTGCTCCACTCGCCCGACAACTGGCCCGCGCACGTGGCCGGTCACCCGCCGGGGGCCACGCTCACGTTCGTCCTGCTCGACCGCGTCGGTCTGGGCGGCGGGGCCTGGGCGGGGGCCTGGTGCATCACCGTCGGAGCCACGGCGTGCGTCGCCGTGCTGGTTGCGGTGCGCGCACTGGCCGGGGAGGAGCGGGCGCGCAGGGCCGCCCCGTTCCTGGCGATGATGCCCGCGGCGGTGTGGATGGGGACGTCGGCCGACGGCTACTTCGCGGCGGTGGCCGCCTGGTGCCTCGCGTTCCTGGCGCTCGCCGTGACCGGGCGCCGGCCGCGGCTCACCGGTTTCGCCGCCGGACTCCTCTTCGGCCTCACCTGCTATCTCTCCTACGGCCTCACCCTCTTCGCGGTGATCGCCGGCGCGGTCGTGCTGCTCGGCACGCGGCGCGTGAGGCCGCTGCCGTACGCCTTGGCGGGAGCGGCGGTCGTGCCGCTCGCGTTCACCCTCGCGGGCTTCGACTGGTGGGCGGCGTACCGTCTGCTGGTCGAGCGCTACTACGAGGGGGCCGCCGGGGTACGCCCCTACGGCTACTGGGTGTGGGCCAACCTCGCCTGCACGGTGCTGATCGTGGGCCCCGCGACCGTGGCGGGCCTGCGGCGGACCGGCGCGACGCTCCTCGCGGGGCGCGGGCGCCTGCGCGCGAGCGTCCTGACCGGGCCGGACGCACCCGGGGTCCGTGCCGACGTCCGCCTCGCCTTCCTGGTCGCCGCCGCGCTCGTCGCGCTCCTGGCGGCCGACGTGTCCGGGATGAGCAAGGCGGAGACCGAGCGCATCTGGCTGCCGTTCGCCCAGTGGCTCGCGGCCGCGTGCGCGTTCCTGCCCCGCCCACGCGCCTGGCTCGCCGCTCAGGCGGTGCTGGCGCTGTTGCTCAACCACCTGTGCCTGACGGGATGGTGAGGCGGCGAGGGACGGTGTCCCGTACGGCGGGGGCCTGCGACCCCTTACGGAAGAATGACGCGGTGGGCGTGGCCCTGCCCGCCGACGGGACGGCGCGCCTAGCCTGCGGTCCATGCGAGTACTGGTCACCGGCGGCGCCGGTTTCATCGGGTCCCATGTCGTTGAGGCACTGCGGGCGGGCGGGCACGAACCCGTGGTGTTCGACCTGCGGGAGGGGACGGGCCGTGACGTGCGGGACGCCACGGCGGTCTCGGCGGCACTGGCCGGCGTAGACGCCGTGTGCCACCAGGCGGCGATGGTGGGCCTGGGCGACGGCGTCGCCGACGCGGCGGACTACGTCTCCCACAACGACCTCGGGACCGCCGTGCTGTTGTCGTCCATGGCCGGGGCGGGGGTGCGGCGGCTGGTGCTCGCCGGTTCGATGGTGGTGTACGGGGAAGGGCGGTACACCTGCGCGGACCACGGGGTGGTCCGGCCGGGGCCGCGTACGGCGGCCGACCTGGCACGGGGGCGCTTCGAGCCGCTGTGCCCGGTGTGCGGGGCGGAGCTCTCGCCCGGGCTGGTCGGGGAGGACGCGCCGGCCGACCCCCGGAACGTGTACGCGACGACCAAGCTGGCGCAGGAGCACCTGGCCGCCGCGTGGGCCCGCTGCACGGGCGGATCGGCGGTGTCGCTGCGCTACCACAACGTCTACGGGCCGAGGATGCCCCGGGACACGCCCTACGCCGGCGTGGCCTCCTTCTTCCGTTCCGCGCTGGCGCGGGGTGAGGCCCCGCGGGTGTTCGAGGACGGCCGCCAGCGGCGGGACTTCGTCCATGTCGAGGATGTGGCGCGGGCCAACGTGGCGGCGCTCACGGCCGGTTCGGCCGGAGGTGTGCTCACGGTGTTCAACACCGGCAGCGGTGAGCCGCACACCGTCGGCGAGATGGCGTCGGCGCTGGCCTCGGCGTACGGCGGGCCGGCCCCGGTGGTGACCGGTGAGTTCCGGCTGGGCGACGTCCGGCACATCACCGCGGACTCGACGCGCCTGGGCGCCGAGCTGGGCTGGAAGCCCGTGGTGGGGTTCGAGGAGGGCATGCGGGAGTTCGCGGCGGCGCCCCTGCGCGGGGAGTGAGCGTTGCGTCGGCGGGCGACGTCCGCGTTTCGTAAGGAGCGGACACCCGATTCGCACCCTTTGTCTCCGTAGGGTGAGTGACGTGACCAACCCTTCCCGAGCACCGCTCGTCGACGTCGTCCTGCCCTGCCTGAACGAGGCGGAGGCCCTGCCCTGGGTGCTGTCCCGGATCCCGCCCGGGTGGCGGGCCGTCGTCGTGGACAACGGCTCCACCGACGGCTCCGCGGACATCGCCCGCGGCCTCGGCGCGACCGTCGTCGACGAACCGCGTCGCGGCTTCGGCGCGGCCTGCCACGCGGGGCTCGCCTCGGCCACCGCCGACGTCGTCTGCTTCTGCGACTGCGACGCCTCGCTCGACCCGACGTCCCTCCTGCCCTTCGTCGAGGCGGTCCGGTCCGGCGACGCCGACCTGGTGCTCGGGCGGCGGCGGCCGCGGGCCCGGGGCGCCTGGCCGGTCCACGCACGGGTGGGCAACCTGGTGCTGGCGCGGCTGCTGCGCCGGCGCACCGGCCTGCGCCTGCACGACCTCGGTCCGCTGCGGGCCGCCCGGCGTGAACCGCTCCTGGAACTCGGGCTCACCGACCGGCGCAGCGGCTACCCGCTCCAGATGGTGGTGCGCGCCGCCGACGAGGGCTGGCGGATCGCCGAGCGCGACGTGCCGTATCTGCCCCGGACCGGGGTTTCCAAGGTGACCGGCACCTGGCGCGGCACCTGGCAGGCCGTCCGCGACATGAGCCGGGTGCTCGCCGAACCGGCAGCGTCCGCCCACGCCGTACAGGAAGGAAGCCCTCGATGACCACTCTGCTCGTCATCGCCAAGGAGCCGCGCCCGGGGCGGGTGAAGACCCGCCTCACCCCGCCGTTCAGTCCCGAGGAAGCCGCGGCTCTCGCCGAGGCGGCGCTCACCGACACCCTCGCGGCGGTGGCGGCCGCTCCGGCGACCCGCCGGGTCCTCGTCCTGGACGGGACCCCGGGGCCCTGGCTGCCGCACGGCTTCGAGGTGGTGCCCCAGTGCGCGGGCGGCCTGGACGAGCGGCTCGCGGCCGCTTTCGCGGGATGCGACGGCCCGGCCCTGCTGATCGGGATGGACACCCCGCAGGTGACGCCGGACCTGCTCGCCGAGGACTTCGCCGACTGCGACGCGTGCTTCGGGCCCGCCGAGGACGGCGGCTTCTGGGCGCTCGGGCTCGCGGACCCGGATCCGGACCTGCTGCGCGGGGTGCCCATGTCGACCGCCGCCACCGGAGCGTTGCAGCGCGGCAGGCTGGCGGCGGCCGGGCTGCGGGTGAGGGACATGCCGCGCCTGCGGGACGTGGACACGGCCGCCGACGCCGAGGCGGTCGCGGCGGCGGCGCCGCACAGCGCCTTCGCCGCGCTGCTCGCCCGGCTGACGGTCCTCAGATGAGCCTGATGTGGAGGCGTACCGTCGTGCTGTCGTGGTCGGTGTGGACCTCGAGCAGGTCGCACAGCTGCCGTACCACCCACATGCCGTGGCCGGACCGCTGGTGCGGGTCGGGCGGGAGGTAGCCGAGGTACCAGTCGGCCTCGTTACGGCCGGTGCTGGCGACGTCGCAGACCACGCGCCCGCCCGCGCGGCGGACGACCACACGCCCGTCGCCCGTGCCGTGCTGGACGGCGTTGGTGGCGACCTCGTTGACCGCGAACACCAGGCGTTGCGCGGTCTCGCCGGAGAGCCCGAGGGCGGTCGCGGCCTCGGCGACCGCCGTGCGCACCGGTGCCAGGTCGGCTCCGAAGGGCATGACCGTTTCCTGTCCCTCGGCGACGACGGGCGCGAGCGGCCGGCGCCAGATGTCGCCCGCCGTCGGCTCCGCGTAGCGCTCACTGGGGCGGCCGGCGCCGTCCACCGCGACCTCGGGGTGAGTACGCCGGGCGTCGGCGAGGACGCCTTCGGGCAGGGTGCGGGTGTCGTAGGGGCAGATGATCGAGGCCGCGCAGCCGGCGAAGGCGACGTTGACCGCGGACTCGTAGCGCGTCCACTCGGCGGTCTCCAGGGCGTCCTTGCCGTGCCAGACCGGCTCGCCGATGAGGCGTACATGCCGGTCCGGCGCGCCGGCCGTGCGCCGGTCGACCCATCGGTGGTAGGCGCCGAGGGTGCTGCCGGGCGTCCGGTACCAGTCGGCGGCGTCGGCGAACTCGATCCGCTGCGACGCCTTGCCCAGGGCCCGGCGCAGCAGGTCGATGTTGGCCGGTGTAGTGACCGCGAGTATGGCGTCGTCCCGCGCGAGTCCCTCGCGGCAGAAGGGGACGGTGGTGGCGAGGAACTCCTCGCCACCCGCGTAGAACAGCCCTTGATGGGTGAGTTCGCCGCCCGGGGAGGGCAGCGCGCTGTCGGTGAGGGCGGCGGTCATTCGGCGGCCTCCCGGGCGGCGACGACCAGGGCCGGTGTGGCCTCCTCGAAGCCGACCATGTTGATCACCTGGCACAGCAGGGGCGCGAGTTCCACGACGTTCAGCCGCCGGCCGTCTGCCAGCCGGGCGGCGGCGCGGGCCAGGACGCGCACCCCGGCGAGGTCGATGAACTCCAGTTCCCGCATGTCGACGCGGACGTCTCCCGGCCAGGCCAGCGTGGCGTCCAGGGCGGCCGCGAGGGTGTCGGTGTTGCGGTGGTCGACGCTGCCCACGACGCGCAGGGCGCGCCGCCCCTGCTGGAAGGCGGGGATCAGCCGCAGGGTGCTGTCGCTGTACAGCGGCTCGCACTCGACGACCGCGCCGTGGCAGCGCTGGAGGGCGTCCAGCCGGTCGGCGGGGAAGCGCCGGGCGTCGTACTGGCAGACGGCGGAGGCCGGGTGCCCGGAGAAGACCTGGTTGACCTTGGTCTCGTACTCGTGGAGCCGGTCGCCCCCGGGGACGTCGCGCAGGGCCCAGCCCATCTCGCCGCTCACCCGGAAGCCGGTGCAGCCGGCGGCCAGCGAGTCGGCGACCTCCTTGCGGAGTGCGGCCACCATGCCGTCGGGGTCGAACGGGCCCGCCGCGAGATAGCTGTCGTCCGCGGTGGTCACGACGAGCCGGCCCGCGTCCAGGGCGGGGCGCGGGTCCGTGCCGGAGGCGGACAGCCAGCCGAGGACGTCCTCGGGGCGGGTCCGGTCGGCGAAGTACATGACCCGCTCGCGCCGTCGCAGCCCCTCGGACAGGAAGGCCGTCACCACGCGCCGCTGTTCGCCGTCGTCGGCGAACGCCAGACACAAGTGATCACCGTGATCCATATCCTGGATCCGGCGTTCCGTGCCCTCGTACGTGATCACCTCAGCCCTCAGCCCCTCCCCTGCCGACGCCGTCGGCGATGTCGAACTCAAGCCGCTCTCGCCACTGTTCGCGGTGGGCCGAGCCGGTTACGCGCGGTCCCACTCTAGCCAGTGCGGCGACATGCCGGTACGGCGGCCGGGCGGCTGCCGTCAGCGGCTCAGCGAGGCCGCGGCCTCCTCGACGGTGGCGTGGAAGGTGAAGACCTGGTCGAGGCCGACGACGCGGAATACGCGCATCTGGTCGGGGTTGGCGCCGGCGAGGCTGAGCGGGGAGCCGGTGGCCTCCGAACGGTGGTAGGCGGTGACGAGGACGGTGATGCCGGTGGAGTCGCAGTAGGTCAGCCCGGACAGGTCGATGACCACGCCGCTGGCGTCGAACGGCGCGTCCTTGACGGCCCGGGTGAGCAGCGGGGCGGTGTGGTGGTCGAGTTCGCCGCTCACCTGGAGGACGAAGGGCCCCGGGTCGTCGTGCCGCGAGGTGACGGTCAGCGGAAGGTCGGATTCGGTCACCGGTTCTCCTGGATGCGGGTGTCGGGGTGAGCGGGTACGGACAGGGCGAGCAGGGCGGTGTCGTCGCTGACGCCGTCGCCGAGGCGGTGCAGCAGCGCCTCGACGGAGCCGAGCAGGCCGTCGGCCGGGCGGTCGCCGGTGTGGGCGGCCGCGGACGTGAGATGGCGGACGAGTCCCTCCTCGCCGAGCATGGCGCCGTCCGCGGTGCGCGCCTCGGTGAGGCCGTCGGTGTACAGCAGGAGGCTGTCGCCCGGGTGCAGCCGGGTGGTGGTCCGCACGAAGCGGGGGTCGGGCAGCATGCCGATGAGCTGGCCGCCGGCGGTGGAGATCGCCTCCACGGTCCCGTCCGCCCGGACCGCGAGGGCCGAGGGGTGGCCGCCGCCGGCGAGGGTGACGGTGAAGGAGCCGTCGGGCAGCCGCTGGAGCACCCCGAACACGGCGGTGCAGTAGCGGGGACGGCTGCCCTGCTGTTCGCCCTTGAGGACGGTGTCGAGGTTGGTGAGGGCGGCGCACGGGTCGGGGTCGTAGATCGCGGCGGCGCGCAGCGTGTAGCGGGTCAGCGAGGTCAGGGCGGCGGCGTCCGCTCCCTTGCCGCACACGTCGCCGAGGAAGAACGCCCACCGGCCGTCGTCCAGGGGGAAGAGGTCGTAGAAGTCGCCGCCCACCTCCTGCGGGGAGGCGGTGTGGTAGGCGGCCGCCGCGTGCAGCCCGGGGACGTCGGGCAGCGCGGGCGGCAGCAGGGTGCGCTGAAGGGTGCGGGCGAGTCGTTCCGCCTCGGTGCGCCGCTCGCGTTCGGCGGCGACCGTGCGGATGGCCGCCAGCCGCAGCTCCAGTTCGTCGATGACGAGGTCGGCGAGGTCCCGCAGGGCGTCGAGCTGGGCGTCGGTGGGCCGGCGGGGCCGGGTGTCGAGGACGTTGACCGTGCCCAGGCGTTCACCGTCGGCGGTGGTGATGGGGGCCGCCGCGGAGAAGCGGACGCCGAGGCCACCGTGGAGGAGGGGGTCGGCGAGGGCGCGGGCGTCGGTGACCGCGTCGGTGATCACCCAGGGCTCGCCGTGCAGGAAGGCGGAGGCGCTCAGCCCCGGGTCGCGGCTGATCTCGGTGAGGCCGCTCAGCCCGTGGGCGGCCTTGAACCAGACCCGGTCGGTGTCCACGATCGCCACGGTGGCCATCGGCGCGTCGAAGATGCGGGCCGCGAGGGCGGCGATCCGGTCGAAGGTGCCGTCCGGGGGCGTGTCGAGTATGCGGTAGCGGCGGACGGCGGCCATCCGGGCCTTCTCGTCGGCCGCTTCCGGCGGGGACGCCTGCGCGGATCCCGTCGTCATCTGCTTCCGCCCCCGCCGCTCTGTTCGGTTCTCCGGTCTTGATACCACCCGTGGCCTGGTGCCCGGTTACGACTGGCTTATCCTACGAAGCTGCCAGCGCGGGCGGGCCGGTTCCGCGGGGCTGCCGCGAGGCGCACGGCGTGTCCGTGAGGTCGGCGGCCGAGCGAAGGGGTGTCAGTGGCGCGTTCGCAGGACGCCGGGCACGAGCCGTCAGGGGCGGCCGCCGAGGCCGACGTGTCCACGGCCGGGATCGGCCTGTTCGCCGCCGAGGCGGGGGTCGGCCGCGATCTGGCCCGGGTGGACTGGCGGGCGACCCCGCTGGGCCCGCCGGCCACGTGGCCGCAGAGTCTGCGCACGGCGGTGAACATCCTGCTGCCGTCCCGGTTCTCGATGTGGATGGCGTGGGGCCCGGAGCTGACGTTCTTCTGCAACTCCGCCTACCGGCGCGACACGCTGGGCCGCAAGTACCCGTGGGCGCTGGGCCGGCCGGCGCGCGAGGTGTGGGCGGAGATCTGGGACGACATCGGCCCGCGGATCGACACCGTGATCGCGACGGGAGAGGCGACCTGGGACGAGGGGCTGCTGCTGTTCCTGGAGCGGTCCGGCTACCCGGAGGAGACCTACCACACCTTCTCCTACAGCCCGTTGCGCGACGACGACGGCACGGTCGTCGGCATGCTGTGCGTGGTCAGCGAGGACACCGAGCGCGTCATCGGCGAGCGGCGGATGGCGACCCTGCGCGACCTGGGCTCCGACCCGAGCGTGGTGCGCACCGAGCAGGAGGTGCTGGCCTTCGCCGGCCGGCAGTTGAGCCGCAATCCGTACGACCTGCCGTTCACGCTGACCTACCTGTTCCAGCCGGACGGTTCGGCCCGGCTGGCGAGCGTCAGCGGGCTGCCCGCCGGGCACCGGGCCGCACCCGCGTCGATCCCGGCGGCCTCCGACGACGCGGGCGAGATGGCCGACGCCGCCGGCCGCCCCTGGCCCGTCGAGCCGCTGACGCGGGGCGAGTCGGCCCTCGTGCCGCTGAACGGCGCGGCGTTCGCGGAGCTGCCGTCAGGGGCGTGGCCCGAGCCGCCGACGCAGGCGCTGGTGGTGCCGCTGCTGCAACAGGGCAGCGCGCCCTGCGGGTTCCTGGTGGCCGGGCTCAACCGGTACCGGGTCCTGGACGACGGCTACCGCGGCTGGGTCGACCTGGTCGCCGGGCATCTCGCGGGGGGCATCGCCAGCGCCCGCAGCTACGAGGCGCAACAGCGGCGGGCCGAGGAGCTCGCGGAGCTGGACCGGGCCAAGACCGCCTTCTTCTCCAACATCAGCCATGAGTTCCGCACCCCGCTCACGCTGATCATGGGGCCGCTGGAGGAGCTGTGCACCCGCCTGGCGGACGCCGACGGCCAGGTGCGCGAGGAGCTGGAGGTCATCCACCGCAACGGGCTGCGACTGGGCAAGCTGGTCAACTCCCTGCTGGACTTCTCCCGCATCGAGGCCGGCCGGACGCAGGCCCGCTACGAACCGGTGGATCTGGCCGCGGTCACCGCCGAGTTGGCGAGTGTCTTCCGCTCGGCCGTCGACAAGGCGGGCCTGGGTTTCCACATCGACTGCCGTCCGCTGCCCGAGGAGGTGTTCATCGACCGCGGCATGTGGGAGAAGGTGGTCCTCAACCTCCTCAGCAACGCGCTGAAGTTCACCTTCGAGGGCTCGATCCGTGTCACGGTGGGCGCCGAGGAGGGGTGCGCGGTCGTCGCGGTCGCCGACACCGGCATCGGGGTGCCCGCCTCGGAGGCGCCCCGGCTGTTCGAGCGGTTCCACCGCATCGAGAACGCCCGCGCCCGCTCCAACGAGGGCAGCGGTATCGGGCTGGCGCTGGTGAAGGAGCTGGTCGGGCTGCACGGCGGGGTCATCACCGCCGACAGCGTCGAAGGCGAGGGCACCTGCTTCACCGTACGGCTGCCGTTCGGCGCGGGCCATCTGCCCGCCGACGCCCTGGTGCCCGCCCAGGACACCGGCGTCGGATCTGCCGCCGACCCGTATCTCCAGGAGGCGCTGCGCTGGCTGCCGGGCGGGTCCGGTGACGCGGACGCCGAGCAGGCCTCGTCCGGCGTCCCGGGCTCGGCCGGCGGTCCCGCCGTCCCGGCGCGGGTGCTGGTCGCCGACGACAACGCCGACATGCGGGAGTACCTCACCCGGCTGCTGCACGGCGCGGGCTACCGGGTGGACGCGGTGAACGACGGCCTGACGGCTCTGGAGGCCGTCCGCGGCGACGCGCCCGATCTGGTCGTCAGCGATGTCATGATGCCCTGCCTCGACGGTCTCGGGCTGGTGGCGGCGCTGCGCACCGATCCGCGCACCGCGTCGGTGCCGGTGCTGCTGCTGTCGGCGCGCGCCGGGCAGGAGGCGTCGATCGAGGGGCTCCAGGCGGGCGCCGACGACTATCTCGTCAAGCCGTTCGCCGCGGCCGAACTGCTGGCCCGGGTGCGGGCCAACGTCGAGCTGGCCCGGCTGCGCAACCACCAGGCCCGCTGGCGCACCGCGCTGGTCGACTCCCTCCAGGAGGCGTTCTTCGTCTGCGACGAGGACGGCGCCGTCATCGAGATCAACACCGCCTTCACCGACATCCTCGGCTTCGGCCCCGAGGGTCTGCCCTACCGGCCGACGCACCCGTGGTGGCCGGATCCGGACTCCGACCCCGAGGCGCACCGCCAGGTCGCCGACGCCTTCGGGCGGCTGCTCGGCGACCGGAAGGGCTCCTGCACCCTTCCCGTCGTCCACCGCGACGGGCGCCGGCTGTGGGCGAACGCGATGTTCAGCCGGGCGGCCGATCCCGACACCGGTCGCCGGGTCGTCGTCGGCACCTTCCGTGACGTCACCGCCGAGCACTACGCGATCCAGCGCAAGAGCGCGCAGGCCGCGCTGGGCCTGCGGATGACGCAGGCGACGAACCTGGCGGACACCCTGTCGGGGGCGCTGGCCGAACTGAGGCAGCTCTGGCACGCCGAGACGGTGCTGGCCGTCGTCTCCACGCCCGACGGGCCGCCCTCCGTGACGGCCACCGAGGCCGGGCTGAGCTGGGAGGACCTGCCCGCCGAGCGCCGGGACAAGCTCACCGGCTGGCTCGGACAGCCCCTCCTCACGCCCGTCGACGACGGCACCGGCGCCGCCGTGGCCATCCGCCACCCCGAGGGTTCGATGGTGCTGTGGCTCGACTTCGGGCAGCACCGCCCCTTCAGCGACGAGGACCAGCTGCTGCTGTCCCTGCTCGCGGGCCAGCTCGCCCAGGGTCTCGCCCGCGCCCAGCAGATCGACCAGCAGCGGGAGACGGCCCTCGCGCTGCAGCGCTCCATCCTCGGTCCGTCGCATCTGCCCGAGGGGTTCGCCGTCCGCTACGAGCCCGCCACCCGGCCCCTGGAGGTGGGCGGCGACTGGTACGACACCGTGCGGCTCCCGGACGGGCGGATCGGCATCGTGGTGGGCGACTGCGTCGGGCGCGGCCTCGAAGCGGCCACCGTGATGGGGCAGTTGCGCAGCGCGTGCCGTGCCCTGCTGCTCCAGGACGCGGGTCCGGCCCAGACCCTGATGGCGCTGGACCACTTCGCCGCCGGCCTTCCCGGCGCGATGTGCACCACCGTGTTCTGCGGCGTCCTCGACCCCGAGTCGGGTCACCTCACCTACTCCAGCGCCGGGCACCCGCCGGGCATCCTCGCCCGACCCGACGGCACCACACGCCTGTTGGACGAGGGCCGTTCGGTGCCGCTGGGCGTGCGGCCCGGCCGGGCGCGGCCGGAGGGCGCGTGCACGGTGCCGGGCCGTGCCACCCTGCTGCTCTACACCGACGGTCTGGTGGAGCGCCGGCGCCGCCCGCTGACCGCGGGCATCGACCAGGCCGGCGAGGCCGTCCAGGCGGGCCGTGACGTGGCGGTCGACGAACTCGCCACCGAGGTCATGGCGCGGCTCGCGCCGAGCGGCGGCTACGACGACGACGTGGCACTGCTGCTCTACCGGCATCCGGCCCCGCTGGAGATGGCCTTCCCGGCGGAGTCGACGCAACTGGCGCCGGTCCGCAAGGCGTTGCGCAGCTGGCTCGACCGGTGCGAGCTGCCGCCGGACACCGTGCAGAACATCCTGGTGGCCGCCGGAGAGGCGTGCGCCAACGCCATCGAGCACGGGCACCGGCACACTCCGGGCGACCCGGTCCGCCTGCGTGCCGAGGCCCTCGTCGACGACCTGTGTCTGACCGTCGCCGACACCGGCCGGTGGAAGACGCCCCAGCCCGAACTCAACACTCACCGCGGCCGCGGCGTGGCCCTGATGCGCGCTCTCATGCAGCAGGTCACCATCACCTCGAGCAGCGGCGGCACCACTGTGAACATGCATACGAGGATCGCCTGATGACCACTTCGCTCACCCTGACCCCCGGCCGGCGGCCCGACGGCGCCGCCGTGCTGACGGTGGTCGGCGAGATCGACATGAGCAACGCCGGGGAGCTGGACAAGGCCATCGCGTCCGTCGACGGACCCGTCGTCGTCGACCTGACCGCCGTCGAGTATCTCGACAGCGCGGGCCTGAGCGTGCTGTTCCGGCACACCGACCGCGTCGAGGTGGTCGCCACGCCGCTGCTGGCGCCGGTGCTGACCATCTCGGGGCTCGCCGAACTGGTCACCGTCCACGGTCTCGGGGCCGGCTGAACGACTCGTGCCGCGCCGGCCTGGCACACTGTCCGGATCCGTCGGTCCGGTGAGGGAGGATCCGCATGTCCATGGTCGGCAACCTGCGCAAAGTCGCGGACCTGGCGCGGCGCAGCCGTCGTCGGCGCGTGGATCTCAGCCATCCGGCCCGCTCCCCGCTCGGCTCGACGGTCGTCAACTGCGTCGTCTACCGCGACGGGGTGCGGCGGTCGGGCACGGACTCGGTGGAGGAGGCCGTACGGCAGGCCCGCAAGCACCGGGGCGGGTTCGTGTGGCTGGGGCTGCACGAGCCCGGGGCGGAGGAGTTCGCGGGGGTGGCGGAGCTGTTCGGGCTGCACCCGCTGGCCGTCGAGGACGCCGTCCACGCGCATCAGCGGCCCAAGGTCGAGCAGTACGGGGAGGTGCTGTTCGCCGTGTTCAAGACCGTCACGTACGTCGAGCACGCCGAGCTGACCGCGACCAGCGAGGTCGTCGACACCGGTGAGCTGATGGTGTTCACCGGGCCCGACTTCGTGGTCACCGTCCGCCATGGCCGGCACGGCTCGCTGGGGCCCGTGCGCGAGGATCTCGAGGCGCAGCCCGAGCAGTTGGCCAAGGGCCCCTCCGCGGTGCTGCACGCCCTCGCCGACCATGTCGTCGACGACTACGTCTCGGTCGCCGACTCGGTGCAGAGCGACATCGACCAGGTCGAGACGGACGTCTTCTCCCCGCACAGCCCGCGTAACGCCGACGCCGGCCGCATCTACCAACTCAAGCGGGAGCTCCTGGAGTTGAGGCGGGCCGTGGTTCCCCTCGCGCGCCCTCTCGACCGGCTCGCCACCGAGCCGCGCTCATGCGTCGACAAGGAGATACAGGCGTACTTCCGGGACGTCGCCGACCATCTCACCCGCGTCACCGAGCAGATCACCGCCTACGACGCCCTGCTGGACTCCATCCTCCAGGCCCATCTGGCGCAGGTGACCGTGGCCCAGAACGAGGACATGCGCAAGATCACCGCCTGGGCCGCGATCATCGCCGTCCCCACCATGGTGTGCGGCGTCTACGGCATGAACTTCGACCACATGCCCGAACTCCACTGGCGCTTCGGTTACCCCCTGGCCCTGACCGTCATCGCCGTGGCCTGCTATGTCATCCACCGGGGCTTCAAACGCAACGGGTGGCTGTGAGGCGGCCGCTGCCGTGTGTCATGGCGAGGGGCGGGTGGTTAGGGTGGTGCGGTGACTCAGGTGATCGTGGTCAACGGGGGTTCCAGTTCAGGGAAGTCGGGCATCGTGCGGTGCCTGCAGGCCGTGTTGGCCGAGCCCTGGCTGGCGTTGGGGTGTGACACGTTCGTGGACGCGCTGCCGGCGCGGATGCGGGCGTCGGACGAGGGGATCGTGTTCGAGGCCGACGGCGGGGTGAGCGTCGGGGCGGAGTTCCGGGCGCTGGACATCGCCTGGGCGCAGGGCGTCGCGGCGATGGCCCGGGCCGGCGCGAGGATCATCGTCGACGACGTGTTCCTCGGCCAGGCGGCATCCCAGCGGCGGTGGGAGGAGGCGCTGGACGGCCTGGACGTGCTGTGGGTCGGCGTGCGTTGCGAGAGCGCGGTCGCCGCGGGGCGTGAGGTCGCGCGGGGCGACCGTCCCGTGGGTATGGCGGCGCAGCAGGCCGAGGCGGTGCATGTGGGCGTGCGCTACGACCTGGAGGTGGACACCACGCACACCGAGTCCCTCGTGTGTGCGCGAGCCATCGCGGCCCGCGTGAGCTGACCGGGATCGCGCGAAGGGCTCCCGGCACGATGTGTCCCGGGAGCCCTTCGCCATGACGTCCCCGAGCGGAACGCACCGGGGGGCTACGCCGTCACGGCGCGAGCAGCAGGGTGTCGCCCCGCTCCTTCGCGGCGGCGTAACGGCGGGCCACGTCCTGCCAGTTGACGACGGCCCACATGGCCTCGATGAAGTCGACCTTCTGGTTCCTGTACTGGAGGTAGAAGGCGTGCTCCCAGGCGTCGAAGACCAGGATCGGGGTGGAGCCCTGGCCGACGTTGCCCTGGTGGTCGTAGACCTGCTCGACGATCAGGCGACCGCTGAGCGGCTCGTAGGCCAGGACGCCCCATCCTGAGCCCTGCGTGGTCGCCGACGCCTTGGTCAGCTGGGCCTTGAAGCCCGCGAACGAGCCGAAGGACTCGGCGATGGCGTCCGCCAGTTCGCCCACGCCGTCCTTCTCCAGCGGCTCGCCGCCGCCGTCACCGGTCATGTTGTGCCAGTAGATGCTGTGCAGGATGTGCCCGGAGAGATGAAAGGCCAGGTTCTTCTCCAGGCCGTTGATCGACCCCCACGACTCCTTGTCCCGCGCCTCGGCGAGCTGCTCCAGGGTGTCGTTCGCGCCCTTCACGTACGCCGCGTGGTGCTTGTCGTGGTGCAGCTCGATGATCTCCGGGCTGATCACGGGGGCGAGCGCCGCGTAGTCGTACGGAAGCTCCGGGAGCGTGTAAAGCGCCATGTGCAATGCCCTTCACGTTGTTGCGAGTGATATGCAGCTGCACGTTAACAGTAGAAGCGACTGGTTGCCGATCAGACCTTCGACCGAGGACTCCGGCACCGCAGCCGGAACGCCCGGCCGGTCTCCTGACGCCCCGTCGCCGAGCGGGCGCGGTCACCTTCCGGTGGGCGCCGTTAGGCTGTTCGCCGACTTCTGACGGAGCGTCCGTCGCGGTGGGCGTCGTTTCGTTGAGCTGCGCGAACGGCCGTGCGCGGGGGGTTCGTGGGTCTGGGCGGGTGACGCGTCCGGTGATGCGTCATGTTGCGGAGTCGGCGGGGGGTCTGTTGCCTCGTCAGTGGCGTACAACGGAGGCGCCGCCAGACAGGCCGGACGCTGCTTCACTGGAGGGTTCCCTTGCGTAAGACACACTTTGGCGTTGGTATCGGCCTGGTCGTCGGTGCCCTGGCTCTGCAGATGCCCGTCGCCGCCGCCGACGACTCGGGGCTCGACATCCGCTCGCGCAGCGGCTCGTCCGGCTCCACGGTCACGGTCAGCACCAAGGCCTGCGGCGAGGACGTGACCTACGGCAAGGGCGAGTCGGAGGTGGCGGGGTCGTTCCACATGTTCGAGGGCGAGAGCAAGGGTGAGCTCACCGGGGAGTTCACGGTGCCCGAGGGCACGTCTTCCGACAGCGACACCGTCACCATCAAGTGCCCCCCGCGGATCAAGATCACGGACACCTACGACCTCTCGGCCCGCCGGCCCGACGGCGCGGTGGAGGCGGGGTTCGGGGACGCGCAGGGGTCGACCGGTCAGCTCGCCCTGGGCGGGGCGCTGGTCGCCGCCGCTGCCGCCGGGTGGACGGTGAGGGCGCGTCGCCGCTCCGGCGCGGGCCGGATCTGAGCGCAGGGGCACCGCAGAACGGACCCCGGCACCGGCTCGGCGCCGGGGTCCGTGCGGGAATGAAGCCCGCTCCCCTCCCGATTCCCGCCCGCCGCAAGCAAGAGGCCCCTCCGCGATGGCACCCGGGCATGACTCCGACCCCACCCCGCCGACGTACACCCCTTCGGCCAAGCTGCTGACCTGGACGCTGCTGAGCGGTGTCCTGCTGATCACGGGCGCGCTGCACGCGGGTGATCCGCCGCCGCAGCCGTCGCCGGGTCAGGCCTTCCCCGCCCCGGCGGGCCCGGCGGGGACGGCCGGACCTCCGACGTCACCGGGATCGCCGGGGCCGGCCGGCCCGCCGGGGGCACACGACGTGGCGGGGTCCCCCGTTCCGGCCGGGTCGCCGGGGTCGCCCGGTTCCGCGTCCGGCGGCGGTTCGCCCGCGGCGCGTTCCGGCGTCCAGCCGTTGCCCCGCTCGGCGCCGCTCCGCCTGCGGATCCCCGCCATCGGCGTGGACGCCCCGCTGGCGAAGTTGGGCCTCGACGGATCCGGGGCGCTGCGCCCCCCGCCGGGCGACCGCCCCGACCTCGCCGGCTGGTACGCCGACGGCACCGCGCCCGGTTCCGCCGGGACCGCCGTCACCGCGGGGCACGTGGACCTGCCCGGAGGCAGACGCGGTGTCTTCTACGCGCTGGGCGCGCTGTCCAAGGGCAACACCGTCGAGGTCGACCGGGCGGACCGGCGTACGGCCGTCTTCACCGTCGACGCGGTGGAGGTCTACGACAAGCGGAGGTTCCCCAGCGAGAAGGTGTACGGCAGCTCCGGCCGCCCCGAACTGCGGGTCATCACCTGCGGCGGCGGCTATGCGGCGACCACCGGCTACCAGGGCAACGTCGTGGTGTACGCGACGCTCACGGCGGTGAGGTAGGCCGGGACGGCCGGGTCCGCGGGGTGCTACGGATCCGCCCGGAGCTCCCGCAGTGCCTGCAGGACGGACCATGCCACGGCCACCAGCGGTACGGCGACGACCGCGCCGACCACGCCCGCCGCCACCGCTCCGCCCACGACCGACAACGCCACCACCACCGGGTGCAGCCGGACCGCCCAGCTCATCACCACGGGGTGCAGTACATGCCCCTCGATCTGCCCGATCACCACGATGAGCACGACGACCAGCACGGCGGTCAGCACACCCTTGGACGCCAGCGCGACCACGGCGGCGACCGCGAGCGCGATCGGGGAGCCGATCAGCGGGATGAAGGCTGCGAAGAACTCCAGCAGCGCCAGCGGCACCGCGAGCGGCACGCGCAGCGCGGCCAGGGCGATGCCCACCAGCACCGCGTTGGTGGCGGCCACCAGCAGGATGCCGTGGGTGTAGCCGGTGAAGGTCTGCCACGCGGCTCCGCCCGCGACCGAGACCCGCTCGCGGCCGGCGGAGGGGATCTGGGCGCAGAACCAGCGCCACTGCCGGTCGCCGGAGTGGGTGAAGAAGACCGCGCAGAACACGGCGAGGGCCAGCACCGTCAGCACTTCGAGGAGCCGGCTCGCCCCGCTGAGCGCCGTGCTGATGACGGTGGAGCGGTGGCTCGACAGCAGTTTGCCGATGCGGGACTGGACGTCGTCGAGCGCGCCCGGGTCGAGCCGGAACGGCGGCCGCTCCAGCCGGTGTTCGATCCGGTCGATGCCGGAGACGAACTCCTTCTCCAGCCCGGCCCGTTGTCCCGCGACCGTTTCGCCGACCAGGGCCAGCACGCCGAGGACGAGGGCGATGCCGGCGACGAGCGCGACGGCGACGGCGAGCGGGCGGGGCAGGAGGCGGGCGAGGAGGTCGGCCACGGGGCGCAGGACGGCGGTGACGACGAGTCCGAGGAAGACGGCGACGGTAATGCGGTGGAACTGCCCCAGCACGGAGAAGACCGCCTGCACGACGACGCCGACGGCGATGAGGCGCCAGGCGTAGGCGGCGGCGAGGCGCAGCAGGCCCGGCACCCGGGGCTGGGCGGCGCCCGGTCCGCTGGTGCCGCCGCCTGTGCGCCCGGTGGGCGGCACGGGCGGATCGGAGTGTGTGGACATCCTCATGCACGTACCACCGGCCGCCCGGGGCGTCGCCGGCCGGGCGCGTGATTCGCCCGAAGGGCCGCGCGCCGGACGTCCGTCGTGCGAGGGCCGCTCAGAGGGCCGTGCCGGTCTCCTCGGCCAGGGCGTGCAGGAGGCGGTCCTGGAACGCCTCGTCGTGGACCGCCCGGTGCGGCTCCTGCCGCTCGCGGTGGTACCAGTACCCGCCGCTCGTCAGGGCCTCGGGATCGTCGCCGGCGGCGAGCCACACCTGCGTGCGGTGGCCGAGCTCCAGGTCGTCCGGTGCGCCGGGCCCGCCCATCTTGGTGGGGACCCAGCCGGGGTCGACGGCGTTGCTCAGCACCCCGGGCCGCAGACGGGCGACCGCCGCGGCGAGCGTCGTGACGAACAGCTTGCTGTCGGCGTACGATCCCGCGCTCCCGCCCCGCCAGTCGACCCCGGTGAGCGAGGGGCGCCCGCCGTAGTGCGAGCCGCTGCTCAGGTACACCAGCCGGCGCGGGCCGGGCAGCAGGGCGGTGAGCAGGTAGGGGGCGACGATGTTGACCGGCATGACCGCCGGGCCGCTCCACACGCCGGCGTTGTGGACGACAGCGTCGAGGGGTTCGGCGTCGGCCAGTTCGACGGCGACGCGGCGTACGGCGTCCCGGTCCGCGAAGTCGCCGACGACGAGCTGCGCCCCGCGGTCGGCCAGTGCGGCGAGGTCCGCCGCGCGCCGCTCGTTGCGGGCGTGCACGACCACCTCGTGGCCGTCGGACAGCAGCGCGTCGGCCGCGGCGCGGCCGAGGCCGTCCGCGGAGCCGGTCACCAGGATCCGGCTCACGGTCGCACCACCTCTCGTCCTGCGCCGTGCGTGACTGCTCCTCGCATGGCAGTGCCTCCTTGCGGTTCAGCGGCTGCGGGGCGGCCGGTCCTGCCCGCCGTTGACCTGAGCCGACCCACCACAACATGCGCCCGCCCCACCCGCCCCCGCAAGTCACCGCACCCCGACCGGCCCGCCGGTACCGCTGAGGCCCGGCTAGGACGGGCGCCCGCCGAACTGCCAGTGGTGCACCTCGACGTCGGCGTACCGGTCCGGGGTCAGGACGGCGCGGGCCCGGCCCGGGTCCGGCGCCCGGACCAACGCGGCCGTGCCCAGCCAGGCGGCGCCGTCGTCGGACAGCAGCGGCCCGTACGCGATCAGCTCGTCCCGCCCGACCGGCACGACGAGGTCGACAGCCCCGCCCGCGCCGAGCCCGAGCACCAGAAACCGATCGCCACCGCTGCGCCCTCCGGGGAAGTCCCACATGGTGCGCCCCAGCAGGTTGCGCCACCGCCGCAGCAGCACGTCGCGGTAGACGCCGGCCTGGTAGTTGGGTTCGTCGAAGGCGAACGCGCGGGCGGCGGCTGCATCGGGCAGATCGACGATGTGCACACTCCCGGTGGGCGTCTCACCGTCGTCGGCGAGGGTCGGGCCCCGGGCGATCATCTCCTTCACGTACCGGTCCATGTAGGACCAGTGCGCTTCCAGCAGTTCGTCGCGCAGCGGCAGGGAGCCGGGGCGGTCGCGGTGGTAGCAGAGGAACTCCATGCCGCGAGGATCTCGTCCACCGGGTGAGCCGGTCGAGCGGGTTTCGCGGATCTTCGGGTGTCCGAAAGCCTCGTGACGGTCGGCTGGGTGTGGTTCGCTGCTGGGGTGACTCAGGAGTTGGAGACCGTCGCGTTCGAATCCGCCGAGGCGTTCCGGGCCTGGCTCGGCGAGAACCATGCCGTCTCGCCCGGCATCTGGCTCAAGCTGCGCAAGAAGGGTGCCGGAATCGTCGCGCTGGACTACGCCCAGGCGCTCGAAGAGGCACTCTGCTACGGCTGGATCGACGGCCAGAAGGCCAAGTTCGACGACCAGTGGTGGCTCCAGCGGTTCACCCCGCGCACGCCACGCAGCAAGTGGTCCAAGATCAACCGGGACAAGGCGGACGCCCTGATCAAGCAGGGCCGGATGCGTCCGCCGGGGCAGGCGGAGGTCGACCGCGCCAAGGCGGACGGCCGCTGGGAGGCGGCCTACGAGGGCGCGAAGGCCGCCACCGTGCCGGACGACCTCAGGGCCGCCCTGGCCGCCGACCCGGCCGCGTCCCAGTTCTTCGAGACACTGGACCGCCAGAACCGCTACGCGATCCTGTACCGGATCCAGGACGCCAAGAAGGCCGAGACCCGGGCACGCCGGATCGAGAAGTACGTGGAGATGCTGGCGAAGGGCGAGAAGCTGCACTCATAGCGACGGGGTGGTGGTGGGCGTGGTGGACGGGTGGGAGTGGGACGAGACGCTGTTCTCGGGTTCGGCGGTCCACTACGCGCGAGGACGGCTGCCGTACGCCCCCGGGCTGGTGGACGTGCTGACCGAGGCGCTGGGACTGGACGGGCGGGGGCGTCTTCTGGACGTGGGGTGCGGGCCGGGCACGCTCGCCCTGCGCCTGGCACACCGGTTCGGCGAGGTCGTCGGCGTGGATCCGGACGGCGGGATGATCGCCGAGGCGGAGCGCGCGGCGGCCGCGACGGGGGTGGCGGCCGGGAAGGCGCGGTGGGTGCGGGCCCGGGCCGAGCAACTCCCCGCCGGGCTGGGCGAGTTCACTGTTGCCGTGTTCGGCCAGTCGTTCCACTGGATGGACCGCGACCTGGTGGCCGCGACGGTGAGGGACATGCTCGTGCCCGGCGGGGCGCTGGTGCACGTCTCCGACCTGAAGGCGGAAACCGGAAGCGCCGACGGTCTGCCGTGGCCGACGGTGCCGTACCCGGGCATGGAGGAGTTGGTCAAGCGGTACCTGGGACCGGTCCGGCGCGCAGGTCAGGGCATGCTGCCGCACGGAACGCCGAGCGGCGAGGCGGCCGTCTTCGCGCGGGCCGGGTTCCACGGTCCCGAGCGCCATGTCGTCCCCGGCGGACAGGTGTGGGACCGCACGGTCGACGACGTCGTCGCCGGGATGTTCTCCATGTCGTACGCGGCCCCGCACCTCTTCGGCGCCCGCCGCGACGACTTCGAGGCGGACCTGCGCCGCCTGCTGCACCGAGCCTCCCCGACCGGCCGCTTCAGCGAACGCCTGCCCAGCACAGAGGTGTTCGTATGGTGGCGTGACCACCGCCCCTGAGTCATCGGTCCGGCCGGGCCGGCGTCGACCATGATGAGCGGGACGGGTTGGCCGGCTCGAGGGGGACGGGATGCTGACAGGGATCGTGATCGACGCGCTGGACGTCGCGCGCATGGGCCGCTTCTGGCAGGACGCGACCCGGGGCCGGACGGGCGGCCTGCGGTTGCGGTTCACCCCGACCGCCCGTCCGAAGCCGGCGCGCAAGAACCGGCTCCACCTCGATCTGGCCGGCGGGCCCGACTGGGAGGCCGAGGTGGCGCGGCTGCTCACACTCGGTGCGACGCGGGCCGACATCGGTCAAGGGGACGTCCCGTGGGACGTTCTGGCCGACCCGGAGGGCAACGAGTTCTGTGTGCTCCGTCCCGGTCACCCCGGCGTGCTCGCCGGCTCCGGCCTGGTGGCGGTCTGCCTCGACGTGGCCGAGGAGGACCGCGACGCGCAGACGGCCTTCTGGCGGGCCGAGTCCGACTGGCACGCGGTCGAGCACGAGGCCTGGGGCGTGCGGCTGCGCCGGGAGCCGGCCGACCCGGTCGCGCTGGTGATGGGTCCGCCCGCGGCACCGAAGGCGGGACGGAACAGGCTGCGCCCGGAGGTCACCCGGCGCGACGGCGAACCCGGCGAGTTCCTGGACGCGGGCGGCAACGAGTTCCACGTCGCGCCGCCCACCGGCTGACCCGGTTCGGGGGGCCGCCGCCCGTCGGCGGGGATGATGCCCGTTCGGGTGCGGTCGGCTCGCGGGCCGGCGGTGGGTGCGGTCAGGTGGTCAGGGATGCGCGCCGACGGGTCGCGTCCGGGCGGTGCGGGCTTCCAGCCGCGCGGGGCGGCGTCGCCACCGGCGGGGGCGGCACGGCGGGCGGCGTGAAGCGGCCGGCATGACGGGCCGGCAGCCCCTGCGCGTCAGCAGGAGCTGCTGCCGCAGGAGGACGACGAACTGCCGCACGAGGACGAGCTCCCGCACGACGACGAACTGCCGCAGGAGGAAGAACTCCCGCCGCAGGAGGAGGAGTTGCTACCGCAGGAGGAACCGTTCGACGAGTCGTCGCAGGACGCTGTGGCGGCGTACCAGGACGCCATGTCGTCGGTGCCCGCGAGCGGCGCCGCGCTCCCCGAGCCGGCCCTCGAGCGGCGCCGGTGGGCATCGTGAGCGTTGCGCGCACGCTGGGCCGCGGCGTCCGCGGACAGGCGTCGGGCGAGCCCCTCCCCGTCGCGCCGCAGGGCCCGAGCCGTCGCCCGTACGCTCCAGGTGACCACTCCCGCCACGACCAGCACCACACCCACGACGACAAGCACCGTCACCATGTTCGTTCTCCCCCCTGGCTGCCGGACGTCCGGTTCACGCCGACTGCTGGAACTGTGCCCCGCGGCAGAGCCCCCTGAAGCCCTTCTTGAGCAAGTCCAGAGGTTGCGGCGGGACACGGGTTCCGGCGCGGGCGGGCTCAGTTCTCGGACGGGGTGAGCAGCACGAACTCGGCGTTCGAGGGGTCGAGGCAGACGGCGAGCCGGCCGACGCCCTCCGCGTCCTGCGGGCCCATCCGCACGCTGCCGCCGTTGCGGGTGACCTCGGCGACCGCCGCGTCGCAGTCGGTGACGGCGAAGACCGGGTGCCAGTACGGCCGTCCGCCCGTCAGCGAGAGGTTCTCCTCGCCGATCTCGATCACGCCGCCCTGCATGCGGTCCTCGGCGAGGCCGGCGGGGGTGATGAGGTGGTAAGGGCCGCCGCCGCCCGGCAGGTTCATGTCGCTGTAGCTCCATCCGAAGACGGCGCCGTAGAACTCCTTGGCGGCCCGGGCGTCGGTGGTGCACAGCTCGGTCCAGGACAACGAGCCCGGCGCGTCGGCCAGTTCGAAGCCGGTGTCGGCGCCCGGCTGCCAGGCGGCGAACTGGCCGCCGAGCGGGTCGCTGTACTGCGCCATCCGGCCCCACTCGCCGAGGTCCCGGGGCGCCACCCGGACACTGCCGCCGGCCCGCCGTACGGCCTCGGTCGTGGCGTCGGCGTCGGTGACGGCGAAGTAGAGCATCCACGCCGAGCGTGCGCCCTCCTCGGTGAGCGTACCGAGGCCGGCGACGGTCTTGCCGTCCTTCTTGAGCACTCCGCCTTCGGGGGACTCGCCGTCGCCCGCCTCGCCCTCGTCGCCCCCGTCGCCCCCGTCGCCCATGGGCTGGTACTCCCAGCCGAGCACCGCCCCGTAGAAGGCGGCCGCGGCACGGACGTCGGGAGCGCCGAGGTCGAGCCAGCAGGGTGAGCCGGGAGCGGCATCGGTGGTGATCACGGCGGGGCCCCTTTCACAGGTTCTGGACCACCACCCTGACATCCGGCCCCGGTTATCGCCCGTCGGCCGTGGGCGTGGGACTGGCGCTGGGCTCGGGTTCGCAGGTGATCTCGTCGCGGGGGTTGTAGTGGGTGCGGAAGGGCTCCCGCTTCACCACCTTGCCGTCCCGGTAGAAGACCCGTTCGACGGTGACGTCGAAGCCCTCCAGCGGGGTCTGCGGCACGCACTCCTTGTCGGTGCTCACCTTGTGCTCGGGCTGCACCACATCGGTGCGCGGTCCCTTGACCGACTTGACCGCGTCGTACTTCCTGGTGCCGAGGAAGGAGACGGTGATGGAGGTGTCGGTGGCCTTCGCCTGGATGTAGACGGCGTGGCCGGAGTCGTTGGCGAACCTGAGGTCGAGGGAGCCCCAGGCGACCGTCGCCTCGCGGCCCTCCGGGTAGCGCTCGATGTAGAAGGAGTGGGCGCCGTGCTCCAGCGGCTTGACCCCGGCGAAGAACAGCGCGTTGTAGACGGTCGTGGCGACGGAGGAGACCCCGCCGCCGGGTGCCTTGGCGAACTGGTTGTCGAGGATCATGATGCCCTCGACGAACCCGTTGGCCTCGGTGCGTTCGCCGACCGTGCGGTTGAAGCTCCAGGTCTTGCCGGGCATGACGAGGGAGCCGTTGATGAGCTGTGCGGCCCGGCCGATGTTCTTGGTGCGGTACGGGGCGCGCTCGAAGTGGACGGTGAAGGAGGACATCTTCTCCGTCAGGCCGAGCCGGGGGGCGTTCCCGCGGGTCAGCTCGGGCTGGGTGCGGCGTACGGCGACGTCCCCGGTGCGGGCGGCGGGCCCCGACCCGGTGAGCAGCGGCATCACGGCCTTGCCGAGCGCCTTGTCGGTGACGCGGACGCCGGTCCGGGCGTCGCGGGCGACGGCGACCCGGTCGCCGTCGAGGCGCAGTACGGCGTTGCGGGGGGTGGTGGTGATGCCGGCCAGGGGGCGGGACACCGCGGGGGCGGCGCGCAGCCCCGCGACGTCCAGCTCCGGCCGCAGAGTGCCGGCCGCGTCAGGACGCATGCTGAGGTGCTCGCCCAGGACGGTCGGGCGGACGGTGAAGCGCCTGCCGTCGGCGACGAGGGTGATGGGCGCGGACATCGCCGGCCGCGCGAAGTCGCGTACCGCCCGCCGCACCTCGGCCGCGGTGACCTTGGGCCGGGTCTCGTGGACGGGGAGGGCGGTGACGGTGTGCGGGCGGCCGCGCAGGAAGGAGGCGCGCAGGGCGGGCACGGAGGCGTCGACGTCCAGGGCGTAGCCGTCACGCGGGGCGGTCTGCCGTACCGTGCCGCCGGCGAAGGAGACCGCGCCGTCACGGACCTTCTGATCGAGGTCCTTCGCGAGGTTGCCGAGCGCGGCGCGGGCGCGCGGCTCGTCGAGGCGTACGACGGGCTCGACGGCGCTGCCTTCGCGGAAGAGGCCGCTGACGGCGTCGAGGGGGCCGGAGCCGGTGCTTTCCGCCTGGTCGACGGTCTTCTCGGCGTCGAAGGAGAGCCCGGCCCGCTTCGGATCGAGGACGGCGGTGCGGTCCCCGACCTTGACGGTGAGTTCCTGGGAGCCGAGGGCCGTCAGGTACCGGTCCAGTTTGGCCACGGCCTCCGTGCGGCTGAGGCCGCCGATGTCGACGCCGCGCACGGTCGTGCCCGGTTCGATCTGGCCGCCGGTGAGCAGCGAGCCGGTCAGGTACAGGGCCCCGACGCCGACGGTCAGCGCACCGCCCGTCAGAGCGAGGGACGGCACGGCGGGGGTTCGGGCGCGCATGAATCTCCAGGAGGGGGCGATCGGCGGGCGGTGCACCCGGTGACACGGCACACCGTCAACCGGGCAAGGAAGCCCAAGTTACCCAAAACGGGTGATGAGTGAGTATGTCGAAAAACACGTATGGCGACATGTGCTGGTATGTCCCGCATCACGTCAGGCGGCGGATGCCCTCACATCCGGGGGTCGGGCGGGTGCTCCGTGGGCTGGATCCAGCCCACCGCGCGCTCGACGGCTCGCCTCCAGTTGCCGTACTCCGCCTCCCGTCGGCCGGGGTCCATGTCCGGCAGCCACTGGGCGGCGCGGTGCCAGTTGCGGCGCAGCACCTCCAGGTCCGTCCAGTACCCGGCGGCGAGCCCTGCGGCGTAGGCGGCGCCGAGCGAGACCGTCTCGGCGACCATGGGCCGCACCACCGGCACGTCGAGCACGTCGGCCACGAACTGCATGAGGAGGTTGTCGGCCGTCATGCCGCCGTCCACCTTGAGCTGCCGCAACGCCACGGGGAAGTCGGCGTTCATGGCGTCGACGACCTCCCGGGTCTGCCAGCCGGTGGCCTCCAGCACGGCCCGGGCCAGGTGCCCCTTGGTGATGTACGAGGTCAGGCCGACGATGACGCCGCGCGCGTCGCTGCGCCAGTGGGGGGCGAAGAGGCCGGAGAAGGCGGGGACGATGTAGCAGCCGCCGTTGTCCTCGACCGAGCGGGCCAGGGTCTCGATCTCCGGTGCGCTGTTGATGAGCCCGAGTCGGTCGCGGAACCACTGCACGAGCGCGCCGGTGACGGCGATGGAGCCCTCCAGGGCGTAGACCTGCGGCTGGTCCCCGATCTTGTACGCGACGGTGGTGAGCAGTCCGTGCTGGGAGCGCACGACCTCGGTGCCGGTGTTGAGGAGCAGGAAGCCGCCGGTGCCGTACGTGCACTTCGCCTCGCCCGGCGAGAAGCAGGTCTGGCCGAACAGGGCGGCCTGCTGGTCGCCGAGGGCGGCCGTGATGCGGATGCCGGGCAGCACCGAGCGGGCCACGCCGTAGCTCTCGGCGGAGGAGCGGATCTCGGGCAGCATCGGGCGGGGCACGCCGAAGAAGGACAGGAGGTCCTCGTCCCAGGTCAGCGTGCGAATGTTCATCAGCATGGTGCGGCCGGCGTTGGTGGCGTCGGTGATGTGCAGTCCGCCGTCCGCTCCCCCCGTGAGATTCCAGATCAGCCAGGTCTCCATCGTGCCGAAGAGCACCTCGCCGTCCTTGGCACGCTTCTCCAGGCCGGGGACGTGGTCGAAGAGCCAGCGGATCCGCAGCGCCGAGAAGTACGTGGAGGGCGGCAGGGCACAGCGCTGGAGGAAGAACTCGTCGCCGGGCCGGCGTCCCAGTTCTTCGACGAGCGGCCCGGTGCGGGTGTCCTGCCAGACGATGGCCCTGCCCAGCGGGGCGCCGGTGCGCCGGTCCCACAGCACGGTCGTCTCGCGCTGGTTCGCGATGCCGACGGCGGCGACCTCCTCCGGGCCGATCCCTCCGTCGGAGAGCGCCTCGGGCACGACACGCTGGAGGTTGCGCCAGATCTCGACGGCGTCGTGCTCGACCCATCCGGGTCTCGGGAAGTACTGCTGGTGCTCCCGCTGGGCGACCGTCACCAGCCGGCCGTGATGGTCGAACAGGATGCATCGGGTGGAGTTGGTGCCCTGATCGATGGACATTACGTACCGTGCAACCATGATCGGGTCTGCCTTCCCGTGTACCGATGTGCCGATGTGCTCGGGCGGGCGGCGGGGTCACCAGCGTGTCGCGCCCAGGTCTCTGGAGATGGCGCGCGCCGCCTCGCGCAGGAGGGTGATCAGGCTCGGCCGGGGGTGGCCCTGGGCGTCGCAGATCCGCTCGACGGGGCCGGACAGTCCGATGGCGCCCACGACGAGGCCGCCGTGCCCCCTGATCGGCGCGGCGACGCCGGCCTCGCCCATGCTCAGCTCCTGGACCTCGCCGGCCCAGCCCACTTCGCGGATGTCGGCGAGCGCCCGGGTGAGCTGTTCGCGGGTGACCAGGGTGTGCCGGGTGTACGCCTCCAGCCCGGCCTCCACGGCCGTCTGCAGGGGTGCGGTGCCGAAGGCGAGCAGCACCTTGCCGAGGGAGGAGGCGTGCAGGGGCAGCAGCGAGCCCACGTCCAGGGTCTGGAGCGTGTCGTCCGGCCGGAAGACATGGTGGACGACGAGGACCTGGCCCTCCAGCGGGGTGCCCAGGCGGACCGCCTCGCCGCTGCGGGCGGCCAGGGCGTCGGCCCAGTTGATGGAGCGCGAGCGCAGTTCGTTGACATCCAGGTAGCTGGTGCCCAGGTGCAGGAGCGCGGCGCCGAGCTGGTACTTCCCCGTCGCGGCGTCCTGCTCGACGAAGTCGACGTGCTGGAGCGTGCGCAGTATGCCGTGCGCGGTGCCCTTCGCCAGCCCGAGCGAGGCCGCCACCTCGCCCAGCCCCAGCCGGCGCGGCCCGCCGGCGAGCAGACGCAGGATCGCCGCCGCCCGTTCGATGGACTGGACTGGGCCGGCCATGTAGCGAGCCTAGTACCGCCGAGGGCGGCCCGCCGTACGGGGAAGAGGGCGGTTTCGGCACCGGGTCGGCGGATGCGTTCGGCAATGCCGACCTTCGTTCATTGACTACCGCTTCGTCCGCTTCGTAACGTGCATCGTGGCCGGGCATGCGCGCCACGGCCGGCGCCCGGTCACTCACCGCTCATCGGAGGACAAGCAGATGCCGCTGGAGCTGAACAGGATGGTCCGGGAGGACGTCGCCCAGGTGTGGCGGCTTCCTCCCGTGACCGGCGCTGTGTCGAGCGTGCGCCGACGGGCCGGGGCGGTGCTCGCCGAGTGGGACGTCTCCGCGTCGCTGGCCGAGGACTCCCTGCTGGTCGTGTCGGAACTGCTGACCAACGCGTTCGTCCACGCACTGCCCCCGGCGGAGCTGCGGCTGTCGCTGCAGCGCAGCGGCGGGCTCAGCACCCTGCGGGTGGAGGTGACCGACGCGGGGCCGGCGCTCGCCGCGGGCGGGACGCTCACGGACGTCGACCCGGACGAGCACGGCCGGGGCGAGCACATCGTGCACGCCCTGGCGACCCGGCACGGCGTACGCGTCCACCGCGACGGGGTCACCCGGTGGGCGGATCTCGTGGCGGTGTGACGGACGCGAGCGGGGGCTGCGGCTTCAGGAGCCGCGTCAGGACGCCACAGAGGCCGCGCCGCAGGAGTCCGGGCCCGCCTCCCTGACGGCCGCGGCGGCGAGCGGCGGCTTGCTCAGCAGGAGCAGCGCGGCGTCGTCGTGCAGACGGCCGCCCACATGGGCCAGCAGTTCGTCGTGGAGCGCGCTGAGCGTGCGTGCCGGCTCGTCGCCGACGTGGCGCTCCAGGCCTTCGGCGAGCGGATAGAACTCCCGGTTGTGGTCGCGGGCCTCGGTGACGCCGTCGGTGTAGAGCAGCAGTTGCTCCCCGTCGGCGAAGGGCAGCTCCTGCAGCACCGGCGCCTCTCCCGACAGGGCCCGCAGTCCCAGCGGCGGGGTCGGCCGGGCGGGCTCCAGCGGGACGACGTCGCCGGTCCGGCTCACCAGCAGCGGCGGGGCGTGTCCGCAGTTGACCACTTCCAGCCGCCCGGGCCGCGGGTAGCCGGCGACCACGGCGGTGACGAAGTCGTCGCCGCCCAGGTTGCGCGCGAGGCTCCGCTCGATCCGGTCGACGACGGCGAGGAGGCCGGGCTCGTCGTACGCGGCCTCGCGGAAGACGCCGAGCACGAGCGCGGCGGTCCCCACCGCCGGGAGTCCCTTGCCGCGCACGTCGCCGACGATCAGCCGGACCCCGTACGGCGTGGGCACCAGGGCGTAGAGATCGCCGCCGATGCGGGCCTCCGCCGCCGCGGCGCTGTAGCGCACGGCCGCCCGGAACGGGCCGACGGTCTCCGGGACGGGCTTGAGCAGCGCGTGCTGGGCGGCCTCGGCGACGGAGCGGACGTCGGCGAGGACCCGCTCCCGGCGCCGGCGCAGCGCACCGGTGAGGGCGCTGGACAGGGTGACGGCCACGACGGCCGACAGGACGGCGAGGAGTTCGCGGCCGTGCACGGCGTCGCGGATGCCGAGCACGGTGCTCAGCGCGGCGGCGAGAAGTCCGACGCAGAGGACTCCGCGCGGCCCGCTGGTGGTGGCGGCCAGCGCCGGTCCGGCCGCGAGGAGGGGCAGCCAGATCAGGCCGGCTCCGCCGACGAGGTCGACGAGCACGACGGCGGCGACGACGAGCACGGGCAGGAGCGGCAGCAGGGGCCGTCGCGGCAGGGTCCTCGGGAACCGCAGCATGGTCCTCAGCTGCCGCAGTGTGGTCCTCGGGAGCCGCTGTATCGGGCCGTGGGCGTCACCGTGGTCTCGCGCGTGACTCATGTTGTGCGGTGGTCCTCACCTGTGTGCGGGTGTACGGGGGTGCGCATCCCGGATGTCGGCCTGACTCACCTGACACGCCAGGCATGTCCGGTTTTGGTGCTTTTCATCCGTTGTATCCAGCAAAAAGGGTGCGGCCCCGTCGCCACAAGGAGAGGGTTTTCAGATAGTGAGCGAGAGGCTCCTGGTCACCCGGCTCGCGGTGGGGATCAGCCGGCGGCGCACCTCTTCGAACCGCGAGAGCCGGTCGGCCGGCAGCGAGACGCCGAGCGAGCCGATGATGTCCCCGCTGTAGACGGGGACGGCGACGCACACCGTGCCGAGCGCGTACTCCTCCAGGTCCGTCACGGCCGGGGCGAGGGGGGCGACGTCGAGCCGCCGGAGGAGCTCTAGGCGGCTGGTGATGGTCCGCGGGGTGAGATCGGCGAGGTGGTGCCGGGAGAGGTAGTCCTCGCGGGCGTCGGCCTCCATCTCCCGCAGCACGGACTTGCCCAGCGCCGTGGCGTGTCCGGCGTCCTCGAACCCCACCCACAGGTCGACCCGGGGCGTGCGCGGGCCGTCGACGATCTCCGCGACCCGGATCTCGCCGTCCTCGTAGAAGGTGAGGTAGGCGGGGGCGGACAGTTCGTCGCGCAGCGCGGCGAGCGTCGGCCGGACCCGGCTGAGCAGGACCTGACCGCGGCCGTCGGTGTGCAGCGCCCTCAGCTTGTCGCCGAGGACGAACACGCCGTCGTCGAGCTTGCGCACGTATCCGTCGTGGACGAGCGTGCGCAGCAGGTGGTAGGCGGTGGCCAGGGGCAGGGCGGTCTCCCGGGCCAGCTGCTTCGCCGGAGCGCCGTTCTCGTGCGCGCCCACCGCCTCCAGCAGACGGAACGCGCGCTGGACGGAGGTGATGAGCGTGGGGCCGTCTTGAGCACCCATACCCACAGGGTGCGCCGGGCCGGCCGCGCAGGCAAGAGGCACGCACAGCGCGGCGCGCGTGAGCGGCGCCGGCGTCCCAGGCCCTTCAGGGGAGGGAAGAGCGCTCGAGTCCGCCATCGGGACCGGGCGGGTCCCGGTGAGCATCAGTGACATGGCGACCGCTGTCGCACCCGGCACGTGCGGGGTTCTCCGGGATCGGCACCGCAGTCCGGCTTCCCGAGGCAGGGTCGACGACCTGCTCCCTTCTGGAGCAGGGGACGGCCGCCCCGGCCGACTACGGACGGAGGGGGGCTCGGTGGCCCTCAGTGGGCTTGCGGTACCGCTCCGGGGCGGCGGTAGACGTACGGGGGCGGGTCCTGGGCCGGGCCCTGGTCGACAAGCGTGCGAACGAGGTGGTGGTCGGGGGACAGCCCGCACGCCGGGTCCGTGCGGGCGGCGTCACCGGTGAGGGCGTACGCCTGGCAGCGACAGCCGCCGAAGTCCTCCTCCCGGCGCGGACAGCCGCCGCACGGGCCGCTCATCCAGTCGGTGCCGCGGAAGCGGTTGAAGGCCGCGGAGTGGTCCCAGATCCAGGCGAGCGAACGGTCCCGGACGTTGGGTGCGTCGAGGCCCGGCAAGGACGCGGCGGCCGGGCAGGGCAGGACGGTGCCGTCGGGTGCGACGGTGAGCGAGACCGACCCCCACCCGCCCATGCACGGCTTGGCGACGCCGTCGAAGTAGTCGGGGACGACCCAGACCAGGTCGAGACGGCCCGCGAGCTGCTTCCGCCGGCGTTCGACGGTCTCCCGGGCCCGGACCAACTGGTCGTGTGCGGGCAGCAGCGCGGCACGGTTGAGCAGGCCCCAGCCGTAGAACTGGGCGTTGGCCAGCTCGATGCGGTCCACGCCCCAGGCCACGCCCAACTCGATGAGTGCGTCGACGGCGTCGAGGTTGTCACGGTGCAGCACCACATTGAGACCGAGGGGAAGCCCGGACCCGCGCACGAGTGCCGCTGCCCGCTCCTTGGCCGCGAAGGAGGACGGGCGTCCGGCGATCCGGTCGTTCGCCTGGGCGTCCGCGTGCTGCACGGAGAGCTGAACACTACGGAGCCCCGCCGCGCACAACGCGCCCAGCCGGGCCTCGTCCAGACCGGTGCCGCTCGTGACCAGCTGGGTGTAGATCTCGGCGGACGCGGCAGCAGCGACGATCTGCTCGAGATCGGGGCGCAACAGCGGTTCGCCACCGGAGAGATGAGCCTGCACGACGCCCAGCGCCCCGGCTTGGCGCATCAGGTCCGTCCACTCCTCGGTGCTCAGTTCGCCCGAACGGCGCTTCAGTTCCAGCGGGTTGGAGCAGTACGGGCAGTGGAGCGGGCAAGCGTGGGTGAGTTCGGCGAGCAGAGCCCAGGGGCGTGGCGGACGTACCGGGTCAGTGGAAGCCTGGGGAACGGTCACGTGAGCCAACCCTCCTGGTGCAGGCGGTCGAGGAAGGAGGGGATCTCGGCGGCCACCGGGGCGCCCGGATAGCGCTCGGCCAGTGCGCCGACGATTCCGCGGACGGTGCGCGTGCCGTCGCACAGGCCGAGGACCTGGCCGGCGTTTCCCTCGAGGACGACGACGCGTTCCGGCAGGAGCAGCAGGTCCGTGCCCCGCACGTGGTCGTGCCGCAGCATCAGCGCGGGGGCGAGGGCCGGACGCCACGGGCTCTCGGGCTCCGGCATCACATCTGCCCTCGCCGGCCGGACGGCTGGTCGTCCGAGTGCTGCCCGGCCTGCTGCACGGCGTCGAGCAGGGCCCACAGCACGTCGCACTTGAAGGTCAGCGCGGCCACGGCCCGCTGTTGCTCTTCGCGGGTACGGGCCCACTCCAGGACGAGGGCGAGGGCCTCGTCGCTGTCGCGCCGCCCCTGGTCGACCCGGGTGCGGAAGTAGTCGAGTCCGGACGGCTCGATCCAGGTGTAGTGGCTCTCGAAGGCGTCGATGCGCAGGCGCATCAGGTCGGGAGCCGTCAGCTCGGTGAGCGATGCCGCGACCGCCTCCAGCGGCGGGCGCAGGCGGCAGAAGTTGACGTAGCCCTCCACCGCCAGCCGCACGCCCGGCAGTACGGCCTCACCCGTCTGCAGGGTCGCGCGGTCCAGGCCGGCCGCCTCGCCCAGCCGCAGCCAGCGCTCGATTCCCCCCTCGCCTTCCCGACGGCCGTCGTGGTCCTCGATCCGCCGCACCCACATGCGCCGCAGCCGCGAGGAGTCCAGCTTCGCGGTGATCAGCGCGTCCTTGACGGGGATGTGGCGCTGGTAGTGGAAGCGGTTGACGATCCAGCGGCGGATCTCCGCCGGGCTGAGGTCGCCCTCGTGCATGCGCACGTTGAAGGGGTGGCGGTCGTGGTAGCGCTCCTGCCCCACCGTACGCAGGCGGGCTTCGAACTCGACGGGGCTCCAGGGCTCCGTCGGGGCGGCGAGTGCCGTGGTCACAGCTCGATCACCATCTCGTCGTCGGCCACCTCGATGCCCAGTGCCGCGAGCCGCTTGTGCTGCGCCGCAGTGGGATCGACAAGGGGGTTGGTGTTGTTGAGGTGCGTGTAGAGGCAGCGGGCGGACAGTGTGCTCAGGATGCGGGCGGTGCCGCCGGGTCCGTCGATGGGCAGATGCCCCATGCCGGTGGCGGTGCGGGAGGAGACACCGGTGCGGCGCGGCTCTTCGTCGTCCCAGAAGGTGCCGTCGACGATGACGCAGTCGGCCTCGGAGGCGACGCGGTGCAGCACCTCGGACCAGGCGGCCACGGCCGGGGCGTAGACGGCCGTCTTGCCGGTGGCCGGATCGTACAGGCGCAGAGCCACCACCCAGGCGTCGTCCTCGGGGGCGTCGGCGGCGTAGCGGGGGCGCTTGGCGGACACGGGGACGGCGCTGATCCGCACCCCTCGGCCGGACGGGCCGACGGCGTCGCCACTCAGCGGCTGCATGCCGTGACGCGGCAGTTCACGCCACGTCAGGGCGGTGTAGGGACTCAGTACGTCGCCGAGGCGCAGGCGGTCGTTCAGGGCCTGGCGGACCGGGTCGGTGGAGAGGATCTCCACAGCCTGCGCCTCACGCAGCCGCGCGACGCCCAGGGTGTGGTCGAGCTCGGCGTCGGTGAGGACGACACCGGCGATCGGTGTCTGCCGGGGGCCGGGCCCGGGGTGGAGCGCCCGGTGGGCCTCGATCTGGTCGCCGACGTCGGGGGTGGCGTTGACGAGGTACCAGCGGTCCTCGTCCGTGCGGATGGCGAGCGACGCGTGACGGCGGCGCCGCTCCGGATGCGCGCGTGCCCCGGAACACCCGGGGCACGCACAGTTCCACTGCGGGACGCCGCCGCCGGCCGCGGTGCCGAGCACCTGCAGCAGCATGGCGGCAGACTAGCGCGTGGAGAGGGAGTAGGCGGTGACCTCCAGGGCGGTGTCGACGACCGTGTACCCGGGCGTCTGCCAGGGGGTCGTGTCGGCCTGCTCCGTGGTGGTCACGGCCGCCTGCTCGGGCTGCTCCATGGTGGTCGTCATGTGCGTACCTTCCTTTCGGGGGTGGTGAGTTCACTCCTGCGTGAGGAGTCGGTGGAGGGGGAGGTCACTTGACGCTGATCTTGAGGATGCGGTCCTTGTCGTCTCCGCGGTCGGTCGTGCCGACCCACAGCTCGTCGCGGCCGGGAACCTTGGCGATGGCACGCAGCCGGCCGTAGGCGCCGTTGTAGTACGACTTCGCCGTTCCGACGTTCTTGCCGGTGCTGTCGATCGGCAACGCCCACAGCCGCTGGCCGAGGAGCGTGGAGACGTAGATGACGTCGCGCTTGATCGCGATCTGGGCGGGCACGCCTCCTTGGTCCGGGTGCCAGACCTTCTTGGGGTTGGTCATGCCCGCTTCGGCGCAGGTCCCCTCGCAGGTGGGCCAGCCGTAGTTCGCCCCCGGACTGATCAGGTTGAGCTCGTCCCACGTGGACTCGCCGATCTCGGTCTCCCACAGCCTGCCCCGGGCGTCCCAGGCGAGGCCTTGGGGATTGCGGTGGCCGAGGCTGTAGACGCGGTTGCCGAACGGGTTCCCGGGCGCTGCCGCGCCGCTCTTGGTGATCCGCAGGATCTTCCCGTTGAGCGAGTTCCGGTCCTGCGCGAGAGTCCCCCGGAGGGCGTCGCCCACGCTGACGTACAGATAGCCGTCGGGGCCGAAGGCGATCTTGCCGCCGTTGTGGTCCCCGCCGCGTGTGATCCCGCCCAGCACGACGGTGTAGTGGCTGAGGGAGGTGCCGTCGAAGTGCATCTTCACGACCCGGATGTCGGCGGCGGCCGTATGGACGAAGAAGACGTCCTTGTCCGTGGTGCCGTTCCAGGTCGGCGAGGGGGCCACGCCCAGCAGTCCGCCGCTTCCGATCCTGCGGGCGGGAGAGGGGACCACGGTGTTCGGCACCGCGCCCACCTTCTTCTTGGACCCGTCGCTGTTCTGGACCCAGACCGTGGCGCTGCGGCGCTCGGTCACCAGCGCCCTCTTCCCGTCGGGCAGGAAGGAGATGGCCCAGGGCCTCGTCCACTTGTCGGAGAGCACGGACACGCCGGCCGGGGCGCTGCCGTCGGCCCGGGCACCCGCCCCGACCGCCGCCTGCGATGCAGGGTTCTCCGCCACCGCGGTCGCTGTCGTCGGCTGCAGGACGCAGGCGCCGAGCAGAGCGGTGACGGCAGCGATCGCGGCTCTGCCCGGACGGACCCGGTGCAGCGCCGAATGCGCCAAGCGTGACATGTGATGCCTTTCCTGTCGTGGCGGACGACGGCTGCGTTCCGAAAAGGGACCCGCCGTCGAATCAATACCGAGACGCCCATTCCTGCGCCGCATGGTGATGCATCCTCGGAAAAAGGAATGGGGCGCGGGGCATGGCCATGTCTTCTGTGGAGAGTATTGAGCCGGAATTTCCGCGCGGGCCACCTGAGTTCCCCCATCGGGCTGACGGCCCGACTCGGTTCACGACCGAAGCCGGCGGCGTACTGGGCTACCCGTTCTCGCTCCCCGTCGAACTCGACGTCACCAAAGGCAGGGTTGGGCAGATCTGATGTCGTGTCATCCATTCGGGAACCCGTCCACCATGCCCGGTGCCCCCCGCACGGTCGCGTCTGTCCGGGTGGCGTCGGCCCGGCGGCGAAGCGACTCGGGCCCGGCCGGCGTTGAGCAGGACCCATCCGTCGTCACCGCCGAAAGGTCTCCCCATGCGACGCACCGTCCTGTTCACCGTCTGCGCCCTGATCACGGCCGCCGCCACCGGTTTCTTCACCACGAGCGCCATCCGCAGCCGCTGAACCGCCCCTGGGCGCGGCGCTCCCGGTGGCGGGACGGCTCGTGATGCTGCTGGCTGTAGGCAGGAGTACGGACGGCAGCGGAGAGAAAGCGAGCAGCGATGGCGCGCAAGCAGGAGCGCCTGGGGACGCCCCGGGCCGCCGGGATCGCCGGGATCGTCTTCGCGGTCCTCATGGCGGCGGCGATCGTTCTGATGCGGACCGCCCTGCCGGGCGGGGCCGGCGGGGACGAGGTCGCCGTCAGCGAGGGGCAGCGCGGCGCCGTGCGCTCGGCGCTGGCGCTGGTGCCGTTCGCCGGGATCGCCTTCCTGTGGTTCATGGGGGCGCTGCGCCAGCAGGCGGGCGACGGCGAGGACCGGTTCGTGGCCACGGTGTTCCTGGGCAGCGGTCTGGTCTTCGCCGCCACGCTGTTCGCCAGCGCCGCCGCGGCGGCGACGGTGCTGGACGAGAGCCTGCAGCCGTCGGCGTTCGGCCGCCACTTCGCCTACGCGCTGCTCACCACATACGCGATGCGGATGGCGGCGGTGTTCATCTTCACGACCTCCGCCATCGGCCGCCGCCTCGGCGTCTTCCCCCGCCCGCTGATCCTCGTCGGCTATCTCGCGGGGCTGACGCTGCTCGTGGTGGGGGCGGACGTGCCCTGGTCGGAACTGGTGTTCCCGGCCTGGGCGCTGATCATCAGCGTGTCCGTGCTGCGGGGGCGGCGCCCCGCGCCCGCGAAGACCCCCGAGACGGTCTGAGCGGCGCGCCCGCTCGCCCTCACCCGCTCACGCCGCCCGCTCGCCCCTGCCCCCGCTCATGCGACCGCACCGCGAAGGCGCCCCGCCGTCCGCGCCCGTCACTCCGATGGGCGGCTCCTCGTCGCCGCATCCCCGGCGGGCGCGGAGGATGGTCGAGCGGGGGGTCCGCGGCCACTGGAGAGGACCGATCCCTTGGTGAGGCTAGTCGTCGACCTGAACCGCTGTCAGGGGTACGCGCAGTGCGCGTTCCTCGCCCCCGACGTCTTCGCCATGCACGGCGACGAGGGTCTGCTCTACGACCCCGAGGCCGACGAGGCGCAGCGCGAGAAACTGGCCCAGGCGGCCGCCGCCTGCCCCGTGCAGGCCATCCTCGTCGACTCGGTGGACACCGCCCCGGCCGAGGCGGTGTCCGGTGAACGGTGACGGATCCCTGGAACAGCTCCGGCGCGAGGGCCGGATCGTCGTCGTCGGCGCCTCGCTGGCAGGGCTGCGGGCCGCCGAGACCCTGCGGGAGAAGGGCTTCGCCGGGTCGCTGACCATGGTCGGCGACGAGCCCTACGAACCGTACGACCGGCCGCCGCTGTCCAAGCAGGTGCTGCTGGGCAAGGCCGCCGCCGAGCGCACGGCCCTGCCCAGGCGCCGGGCGCTGGACGCGACCTGGCGGCTCGGCTCGGCGGCGACCGGCCTTGACCTGGCGGCCCGGCGGGTGCGGCTGGCCGACGGCGACGAGGTGCCGTACGACCGGCTGCTGATCGCCACCGGGGTGCGGGCGCGTCCGTGGCCGAACCCGGCCGAGGCCGAACTCGACGGCGTGTTCGTGCTGCGGACCCGCGACGACGGCGCGGCGCTGGCCCGGCGGCTCGCCGAGGGGCCCCGGCGGGTCCTCGTCATCGGCGCCGGGTTCACCGGCTCGGAGATCGCCTCCGCGTGCCGGGAGCGCGGGCTCGCCGTCACCGTCGCCGAGCGCGGCGCGGCGCCCCTGGTCGGCGCGCTGGGCGGGGTGGTCGGGGCGGTCGCCGCCGAACTGCAGCGCGAGCACGGCGTGGACCTGCGGTGCGGGGTCATGGTGACCGCGCTGGAGGGCGACGCCTCAGGGCGGGTGCGCGCCGCGCACCTGTCCGACGGATCCGTCATCGAGGCCGACGTGGTGGTGGTCTCGCTGGGCGCCACCCGCAACACCGAGTGGCTGGCGGGGTCGGGGCTCGGCGCGGGCCCGCGCGGCATCGCCTGCGACGCGGGCTGCCGTGCCTTCGACTTCCGCGGCATCGTCACCGACGACGTCTTCGTCGCCGGGGACGTCGCCCGCTCCCCGCACGCCCTGTTCGGCTACCAGTTCCTGTCCCTGGAGCACTGGGGCAACGCCGTGGCGCAGGCCGAGACGGCGGCGCACAACATGCTCAGCGCGAGCGCCGACCGCGTCCCGCACCTGTGGATGCCGGCGTTCTGGTCCTCGCAGTTCGGCGTGAACATCAAGTCGGTCGGCGTGCCGACGCTGGGCACGGACATCGTCGTGTCGCAGGGTTCGCTCGCCGAGCGCCGGTTCGTCGGCGTCTACGGCTACCAGGGGCGCGTCATCGGCGCGGTCACCTTCGACCACGCCCGGTGGCTGTCGTTCTACGAGCAGCTGATCGAGACCACGGCGCCGTTCCCGCCGCCGTTCCCCACCGTGGACCGCCGCGCGGACGGACAGCGGCCGGTGGACGCGGACTTCCCCGACCCGTCGGTCCCCACCCACGGGCCCACGGTGACCCTCAGCGGCTACTCGCCAACCGACCGCCGGCTCACGTTCCAGCCCGCGCACTGACCGCACGGCCCCGAGGACCCGCCATGACGCAATCCCTGCTGCACCAGATCCTGGACTACTCCAACCGCCCCGACCCGTATCCCATCTACGAGGAGCTGCGCAAGACGCCGGTCCTGCACGAGGAGGACGGGCCGTACGTCGTCAGCACCTACTACGAGATCCGCAGTCTGCTGCACGATCCGCGGATCAGCTCCGACGCCCGCAACCTGGCCTCGACGACCCGCGATCCGCTGGCCGAGTCGTCCGAGGACGAGGGTGCGCTGCCGCCGAGCTTCCTGCGGCTGGACCCGCCGGAGCACGACCGGCTGCGCCGGATGACCAACCGGCCCTTCGGCCCGCCGCACTCCCCCCACCGGGTCGACGGGATGCGGGGCGAGCTGCGCGACATCGTCTCCGGCCTCATCGACGGCATCAAGGAGCCGGGGCGGATCGACCTGGTGGACCAGTTCTCGTATCCGTTCCCGGTGACGGTGATCTGCCGGCTGCTCGGGATCCCGCGCGAGGACGAGGCGCGCTTCCACTCCTGGGCGGAGACGATCGCGGCGAGCCTGGACCCCGACCCGGACGCCGATCCGAGCCAGCGGGGCAAGGAGTCGCACGAGGCCCGTATGCAGCTCGGCATGTACCTGGCCGGGCTGATCGAGGAGCGCCGCAAGAAGCCCGGCGACGACATGCTGTCCGCGTTGGCCACGGCCAAGGGCGAGGACGGCGCGATGACCACGATGGAGCTGCTCAGCACGGCGGCGCTGCTGCTGATCGCGGGCCACGAGACGACCGTCAACCTGGTCACCAACGGGATGCTGACCTTGCTGCGCCACCCCGACGTGCTGGAGCGGCTGCGGGCGGATCCGCGGCTGGCGGTGCCGATCGTGGAGGAGCTGCTGCGGTACGAGCCGCCGGTGCAGCTGGTGCCGCAGCGCACGACCGTCGCCGACATCGAGCTGCACGGCGTCACCATCCCCAAGGGCGCCTCGCTGTGGCTGGTGCTGGCCTCCGGCAACCGGGACCCGCGGCGCTTCGACGACCCGGACCGCTTCGACCCGGACCGCCGGGACGTGCAGCACCTGGGCCTGGGCAGCGGGATCCACAGCTGCTTCGGCGCGCCGCTGGCCCGGCTGGAGGCCCAGTTCGCCCTGGCCGAGCTGGCGCGCCGGCTGGTGAACCCGCGCCTGCTGGAGGATCCGCCGCCCTACCGGAGGAACGCGGTGCTGCGCGGACCGCGCCACCTGCCGATCGCCTGCGACGACATCCGCCCCTGACGCGCCCCACGCCCCCACGCCGCCCTGCCCGGGCCCCGGCCCCGTGCGGCCGGGGCACCCGACGCGATCGGCCGAGTGGCGGCTCCCCGTAGGGCCGTTCACTCAGGGGCGGCCGCCGTGCCGGGTCCCGAGAGGCCGAGTTCGTGCTTGCCGAGCGGGGTGAAGAAGCGCTCCACGTCGGCGTCGGTGACGTCGGCGAGGCCGGCCGGGGACCAGCGGGGGGTGCGGTCCTTGTCGACGACCTGGGCGCGGATGCCCTCGACCAGGTCGTGCGTGCTCAGGGCCGCGCAGGACACGCGGTACTCCTGGTCCAGGACCCGCTCCAGCCCGCCGAGCCGCCGGGCGCGGCGCAGGGCCGCCAAGGTGACCTTGAGCGCGGTGGGCGACCTGGTCAGCAGGGTCCGCGCGGTCTCCTCGGCGGCCGGATCGCCGTGCGCGAGCAGCCTTCGTACGATCTCCTCGACCGAGTCGGCGGCGTAGCAGGAGTCGATCCACTCCCGCCGCCCGGCCAGCACCCCCGGCGGCGCGTTCTCGGTGTGCCGGGCCAGGGCCGCGGGGACGGGCAGGTCGGCCAGGTCGTCGAGGAGGCCGGGGATCGCGCCGGACGGCACGAAGTGGTCGGCGAGTGAGCACAGCAGCGCGTCGCCGGCGCCGATCTGCGCGCCGGTCAGGGCGAGGTGGGTGCCGAGTTCGCCGGGGGCGTGGGCGAGCAGGTGGGTGCCGCCGACGTCGGGGACGAAGCCGATGCCGGTCTCGGGCATGGCGACGCGGGACCGCTCGGTGACGACGCGGACGCTGCCGTGCCCGGAGACGCCGACGCCGCCGCCCATGACGATCCCGTCCATGACGGCGACGTACGGCTTGGGGTAGCGGGCGATGCGGGCGTTGAGGCGGTACTCGTCGCGCCAGAAGGCGGCCGAGGCGCTGCCGTCGCCGTCGCGGGCGTCCGCGTGGATGCTGCGGATGTCCCCGCCGGCGCACAGGCCGCGCTCCCCCGCGCCGGTGATGACGACGGTCTCGACGGCCGGGTCGTGCTCCCAGGCGGTGAGGGCCTCGTCGATGCGGCGCACCATGGTGTGGCTGAGGGCGTTGAGGGCCTTCGGGCGGTTGAGGACGAGGTGGGCGGCGCGGCCGCGGGTGCGCAGCAGCACGGGTTCCTCGGCCGCCGTCCCGGGGTCCGGTTCCGCTGCGGGGCCGGTGCCGTTCCCGGGGCCGGTCATCGGGATGCCCCCGTCGGGCAGCGGGCCGCTATGACGTGCATGATCTCGTCGGTTCCTTCCAGGCGGGCGGACACTGTGTCGTGGACGATCTTCTCGCTGCCGTCCTCGCCGAGATGCCCTGCCCCCCTGGTCACGCCGCGGAGCCGGCGGGGCGGGGGTTGGCGCGGAGTGTTCCGCGCCTCGCCGCACCGCCCCGCCGCAGGCGGTGTGCCGTGCGGGTCAGCGCCCCGCTGCCGGCCGGTAGCGGCGGTACAGCACCGCCCCGCCCAGGACGAGGGCCGCGCTGCCCGCGAGGGCGGCCGCGGTGGTTCCCGCACCGGTCTCGGCGAGGGAGGCTTCGGTCCGGGGTGCGACGGCGTGCGGCTTCGGCTGCGGCGCCTGGGGAGCCCGCGCCGGCGGGACGGCCTTCGTCGGGCCGGGCTGGGACGCGGCCGGCGGGGTGTGCCGGACCGGCGGCTCGGGCTTGGGCTCGGCCCGGGGCGGCTGCTCCTCGTCCGTGGTGTTGACGGAGGTGTTGCCGAACGTCGGATTCAGCACGCCGCCGGGGTTGACGCTGTTGCCGCTGGCGTTGACCGGGAGGTCGACCGGCAGCTGGAGGCCGTTGCCGGAGACGGCGCCCGGCGAGCCCTTCGTGACGCTCGACGCCGCCGAGCCGCCGCTGTTCTGCGCCGCACCCTCGGCCGTCTCCGGGCGCGAGCCCTTGTTGACGCAGGTGTTGCCGAAGGCGGGGTTCAGTGCTCCCACCACGCTCACGGTGTTCCCGCAAAGGTTCAGCGGGATGTGCACCGGCACCTGGACGTTGTTGCCGGAGACGACTCCGGGCGAGCCTGCCGCCAGGGCGTCCGCCCCGGAGTCGGCGAACGCGGGCAGTGTCATGGCCATCGCGCCCGAGGCGGCGGCCACGGCGATCACACCGTTTCGGGTAACCCGTTTCATGGGTCCCTGCCTTCCAGACATGGTCGCGGGCACTCGCCCGCACCGGGTAGAACGCCGACGAAACCTCTCGCGTTATGGCCCCGCGTTCTTTCACCCCATCGGACGGCACCGCCGTCGGAGTAATAGCAAGGGTGAAGAAATGAAGATCAGGCGGGGGCCGCGGGGGCCTGCGGCAAGGCCCGCCGTGCTCCTCGGGCCGCTCCGGAGGCAGGTGTTCCGTGGCCCGCCTATCGTGGGCGACGACGCCGTCCCGGTCCGCTGCGGGGCGTCCCTGGAGGCACTGATGCTGGCCAAGCTGTCGAGGGGGACCGCACGGCGGCGCGGCGCGCTCGCCGCGGCCGCCGCGCTGGCCCTGCTGGGCGCGGGGCTGCCGGCGGCCGTCGCCGCCGCTGACACGGACCCGGCCCCGGGGATGGCCCGGTTCTACGCGCAGAAGGTCGTCTGGGGGCAGTGCGGGATCGAACAGTGGCCCGACGACCTGCAGTGCGGCAAGGTGACCGTCCCCCTGGACTACGCCCACCCCAAGTCGGGCAGCCTGGACCTGGCGCTCGCCCGGTACCGGGCGACGGGCGACCGCCGCGGCTCGGTGCTGCTGAACTTCGGCGGGCCCGGCGGCCCGGGCGTTCCCCAGCTCGCCGTGGGCGGCAAGGAGTTCATGGAGCTCACCGACCGCTACGACGTGGTGACCTTCGATCCGCGCGGCGTCGGCCGGTCCTCCCCGGTCAGCTGCGGCGACGGCGAGAGCAACGCGTTCACCGCCCTGGACGACGAACCGGCCGACTTGCACGACCCGCGCGCGATGCTGGACCTGCTGAAGCGGGCGGCCGCCAAGTGCGCCGAGCACTCGGGGCCGGTGCTGCCGCACATAGGCACGGTCGACGCGGCCCGCGACCTGGACGTCATGCGGCAGGCGCTCGGCGACGACAAGCTCAACTACCTCGGCTTCTCCTACGGCACCCGGCTCGGCGCGGTCTACGCAGCCCAGTTCCCGCACCGGGTGGGCCGGCTGGTCCTGGACGGCGTGGACACGCTGACCGAGCCGCTCGCTGAGCAGGGCATCGCCGGCGCGCGGGGCCAGCAGACGGCGCTGGACGACTTCGTCGACTGGTGCGCGAAGGACATCGCCTGCCCGTTCGGCCAGGATCCGCGCAAGGGCAGGGAACTGGTCGAACAGCTGGTGCGCTCACTGGACAAGGACCCGGTGCCGACGGACTTCGGCGAGCCCTTCACCGGGCAGGACCTCGTCGGCGCCATGGGTCAGGGGCTGTACAGCAGCAAACTGTGGCCGTCGCTGGAGCGGGCGCTGGCGCAGCTCGTCGAGAGCGGCGACACCAGCGGTGTGATGGCGTTCGCCACGGGCGGCCTGGCCCTCCCGGTCAAGGGCGAGCCCGGCAGCACCCGTTCGGGGGACGACGACCCGGACGGCGGGCTCGTGGACCCCGAGGACGTGCCCCTCGACAACCTCCCGGCGGCGCTGATGGCGGTCAACTGCGCCGACGATCCCGACCGGCCCAGCGCTCAGCAGGTCACCGCCGACCTGAAGCGTCTGCGCGCCGACTACGAGCAGGCGTCGCCGATTTTCGGGCAGTACCGCCTCACCCAGGTCCTGCTGTGCTACGGCCGCCCCAAGGGGACGGACTACATCCGCGACCACGTCAAGGACCTGCACACGGCGAAGATGCTGCTGGTCGGCACGCGCGGGGACCCGGCGACGCCGTACCGCTGGACGGTGGAGACGGCGAAGCGGCTCGGCCCGTCCGCCGTGGTGCTGGACAACCGCAGCGACGGTCACACCGGGTACGGCTCGTCGAAGTGCGTGCACCGGAAGATCGACGACTTCCTGCTCTTCGGCACCCTGCCGCCGAACGGCAGCTCCTGCGGGGAGGAAGAGGAGGACGACTGAAGGGCCCATGCGACGGCCGCGGCGAATCCGGCTGCTTCCGCCTGACCGATCAATCAGCTCCGTTAGCATGTTCGAACCTGTCAACGACTCACACATCGGCCACACGCACATTGAACAGCACAGCAGCGCGGGTGTTCTCGCACATGAAGGACGGCATCGGGTCCGCCGCGCGGCGGCCGAGGACGATGCTGTGGGCCACGGCCGGCGCGGTGGCCGTCGCGTTCCTCGTCGTGCTGGAGATCGCCGCGCGTCACTACGGTCTGCCGGGGCCGATCACCACGCAGGCGCAGGAAGTGGTGTTCGCGCCCAAGTCGGGGTTCCTGCTGTACGCCGGCATGGCGCTGACGATGGCGGTCCTCACCTGGCGGCAGCGGATCATCGCGTTCGGCGCCGCCGTCGGCATCGACGTCGTCTTCGCGCTGACGCGGTGGGCGCTCGGCATCGAGGTCACCTCCGGGAACCCCTTCGGCAACGGCGCGCTGTGGGTGATCCTGGGGTGCGCGGTGGTGGCCGTCACGCGCCGTACCGGCCCCGAGCGCGTGCTGCTGCTGAAGGGCGTGGGGCTGGGGCTGCTGCTGGTGGCAGGCCGCAAGACCGGCGACACCTGGCTGCTCATCACGTCGAAGACCCGCCCGACGGTGCTCGACCAGTACGTGGTCACCGCCGATCACGCGCTGGGCAACCCGTCGTGGCTGGCCGGCCGGCTGGTCAGGGCCACCGCCCCGGTGGGCCCCCATCTGCTCGACTGGGTCTACGCCCAGCTCGCGGTGGCCGCTGTCGTCGTCGCGCTGTACCAGCTGCGCCGCGTGGCGGCCGAGCGCCGCTTCCCGCGCCACCACCTGGTGCGCACCTTCCTGGTGATCGGGCTGCTCGGGCCGGCCGTCTACATGGTCTTCCCGGTCGTCGGACCGGTCTTCGCCTACGGCACGGGCGCCTTCGGCACCGGCGGCGGGCACTGGGCGTGGGCGGACATCTGGCCGGACACACCGCCCCCGCTCGGCGTCCCCCGGCCGATGCCGTACGACGACGTCACCCCGCGCAACTGCATGCCCAGCCTGCACACCGCGTGGGCCACCACGATCTTCCTCCACTCCCGCAGGGGACCGCGCGCCCTCCGTTTCGCGGGCGTCTTCTGGCTCGCCGCCACGCTCGGGGCGACGCTGGGGTTCGGCTACCACTACGGCGCGGACCTCATCGCCGGCGTGGTGTTCGCACTCACCGTCGAGGTGGGACTGCGCACCTTCGACCGCGGCTGGGACCGGTCGGGTATCCGGTTCGTCGCGCACGGGGCGACCGTGTTCGTCGCGCTGCTGGCGTCCTATCGCTGGCTGCCGCTGGAGATGGCCGACCACCCGTGGGTGTTCGGGCCGCTCCTCCTCCTGGCGACGGCCTCGGTCGTGTACGGCTATGTCCGCACGATCCGGCTGTGGGACGCGCGGGACGCCGCGGCGCCGGGGCCGGACGCTCCCCCCGCGCCGGACGGCGCCGCGCCGGGGGTTCCGGCGCAGACGCGGAGCGAGGCGTCCGAGATCGTCCTGTGAGCCGAGCGCCCGCGCGGGCGCTTCAGCGGGCGGCGGTCACGAACGCGTCGATCGCGGCGGTCAGCTCGGCGGGCTTCTCCACGGGCAGTTCATGGCCGGCGTCCAGGACGCGGACCGTGGCGTCCGGGTAGGCCTTGGCCATGCGCAGCATCTGCCGCAGCGGCAGCTGGACGTCGTGGTAGCCGTGGATCATCAGGGTCGGGGTGCTGATCTCCCCCGCCCGGTCCAGGAGGTCGAAGGACCGCATCGCGCCGTACAGCGTCATGACCACCTCGCGCGGGGTGTCCGCGGAGGACTTCACGTACGAGCGGATCTCGTCGCGGGGGTAGCCGGGCGCGAAGGCGCGCTGGATGTTGGCGGCGACGAACAGCTTGAACGGCACGAGGGTGGAGACGGCCATGAGCAGGCCTCTGCCTCTGCTGTAGACCATCCGGCCGATCGAGTTCACCAGCACCATCCGCTCGACCCGCTCCGGGTGGGCGAGGGCGATCGTCTGCGAGATCATCCCGCCCATCGAGTGGCCGACGAGGACGAACCGCTCGACCCCGAGGTGGTCGAGGAGGGCGAGGACGTCCTCGGCCAGCTCGTCGACGGTCTTCACGCCCGCCCCGCTGCTCTCGCCGTGCCCGCGCAGGTCGAGCCGGATCACCCTGCGCCGCTCGGAGAAGTGCGCCACCTGGTGGTCCCAGCGGTGCCGGTTCGCCGTCCAGCCGTGCACGAAGACCAGGGGCGCCGCGTCGCCGTCGCGCGGGCCCTCGTCGTCGTACGTCAGTGCTGCGCCGGCGACTTCGAGCTGCGGCATGGTGCCCTCCTGCGGTGCGGTGCTCTCTGGTTACTGACGCGTACCGTAACCGGCCGCCGGGGTCGGCGTCACCGGCGTTCGCCGAGGAAGTCGAGGATGTGACCGAAGACGTCGAGGGCGGCGCCCCGGCCGATGAACGTGTCGAGGTGGCCGTAGCCCGGGATCTCGGTGTAGCGCACGTCGAGCTGGGGCTGCCGGCGGGCGAGGACGTCGTGGCAGAGCCGCTGGGAGTCGAGCCAGAGGCCGTTCTCGCTGCCGGCGAGCAGCAGCACGGGCGTGTCGATGCGGGCGGCCGCGTCGAGCGCGTTGGGCGGCAGCGCCCGGTAGCGGTGGTCGGTGTCGTGCCAGCGGACCACGGTGCGCGCGAGCTCGATACGGCGCAGATGGGGCAGGATCCACAGCGGGGCCGGTCCGAGCAGGTCGGCGAGCCGGTCGTGGGTGGCGTCGGCGAGGTTCTCGTGGACGAAGAGGGAGGCGCCGGTGCCCCAGGCCGAGTGGTGCAGGATCTGGCAGGTGGGGTCGGGGCAGTCCGCCTTGCGTGCGGCCAGCGCGAACAGGGGGGTGTAGCGGGAGCGGAGGCCGACCTTGCGGAAGTCGACGGGGATGTGGTCGATCCGCGTCTTCAGCAGCTCCCCGGCGATCGTCATCCGCAGGGAGGTGCGGCCCGCCAGCTTCGGGGTGAGGAAGACGCCCTGGGAGACCACGCCGGCGAGGCCGGGGACGAGGCCGGCGGTGAGGGAGAGAGACAGGGTCAGGGAGCCGATGCAGTGGGCGACCGCGAACAGGGGGCGGTCGCCGATGCGCCCGCGGATGTGGTCGACGGCCGCGGGGATGTCGTACAGGGCCACGTCGTCGTAGGTGTAGCGCTGACCGGTCTCGTTGTAGGGCAGGCGGCAGCTGCCGCGCCAGTCCAGCAGCCACGGCTCGTAGCCGTCGTCGAGGAGGGCGTCGACGAGGTTGCGGGTCTCGGGGAGCAGGAACATGTCGGACGACGCGGTGTGTCCGTGCAGCAGGAGCACGGCGGGCCGGTCGGTGTCGCCGGCGCGGCCGTCGCCGATGCGGGTGAGGCCGAGGCGGACGCCGTCCGGCGCGCGGAACGGGATCTCCTCAACGCGGGCCGGGTCGAGGCGGTGGCGCAGCGGGCGCAGGGCGGGGGCCGTCCTGACCCTGCGCAAGGGCCGGCGGGGGGCTGGAGGCGTTCTGAAGATCATCGGTGGTGCTCCGTGGTGTTCGGGGTGCGGCGCAGGTCGAGCAGGTCGGCGGCGGCGCGGGCGAACGGCCCGAGCAGGCCGCGGCCCATCTCCAGGCCGAACCAGGCGAGCCAGGTCAGCTTGGCGGCGCGTTTCTCCCGTGCTGTGAGGTGGGGGGCGACCTGGATGCCGTCGATCTGGTCGCGGACGTAGGAGTCGGCGGGGACGACGACCTCGCCGGTGAGCGTGGCCGGTTCGCCCTCGCGGCCCAGCTCGACGGTGAGGGCGCGGGTCTGGCGCCAGACGTCGCGGCGGGCCTGGGCGTGCTTGTGGCCCTCCAGCCACCACACTCGGCCGTCGGCGTCACGCAACCGCAGCCGGTAGCGCAGGAGTCGGTGACGCATGCCGTGCTGCTGCGGGATGCCCTCCTCGGGGCGGACCCAGACGTCTCCGTGCTCGACGGTGAGCGGTGCGGGGTGGGCGGCGGGGCAGACGACCTCGCCGGTGACGTCCACGCGGCGCTCCTTGACGAGTTGGTGCATGCTCGCGATGGAGAGGGTGAGGGACATCGAGCAGGGCGATCGGGTGCCGTCGGCGGCGGTGCCGCCGGGGAGGGCGCGCACGCTGCCCTCGGTGGTCTCCGAGAACCACAGGTAGGGCTGGTCGTTCTTGTCCGGGAGCCGGGCGAGGCCGTCGTCGGCGAGCTTCTCGAACGTCTTCAGCTGGGCGCGGGCGTCGTAGCGGGCGGCGGGCGGCAGGCCGAGGGCCTCGACGAGGGCGTCGGTGCGCTCGGCGATCGCGGCCGGGCCGGTGAGCGTGGCCTCGCACAGCTTGAGGGCGGTGGGGCTCTGCAACACCCGGCCGAGGAAGGTCAGTTCGGGGACCGGCTCGGCCTCCAGGCGGGCCAGGGTGTCACCGCGCCACTCGTCCCAGTCGTGCACGCGCACGTGCATGCCGCCGAAGGCCATGTCCCGGACGACGTCGTCGAGGGTGTTGGGCACGCCGGTGAGGTTGTAGTCGAAGCCCCAGGCGTCGGGTTCGCAGACGACGGCCGCGGCGACCCGGCTCACCCAGTCCACGGGGGCCACGTTGAGGTTGCGGAACGCCGGTACGGTGCGGAAGCGGCCGAACGCCGAGATCAGGCCGCTGCTGAGGTCCAGCGGGTTGTGGGCGCCGGTCTTTGTGTGGCCGCCGATGCCGCCGGGGCGCAGGGCCGATACGACCAGTCCGTGGTCGCGGGCGCGGCGCAGGGCGACCTCGGCGGCCCACTTGGACTGGTCGTAGCCCGCCACGAGGTTGTCGACGTGGGCGAGGGGGTCGTCCTCGCCCATGGAGGTGATGCCGACCTCGTTGAAGACGGCGATCGAGGAGATGTGGTGCAGCGGCTTCGGGCGTCCGGCGGCGGCGAGTTCGGCGAGGGTGAGGGCGCCCAGGACGTTGCTCGTCCGCAGCGACTGGTAGCCGCGCAGGAAGTCGACGGCCGCCGCGACGCCGACGACGGCGTCCAGTTCGTGGGCGAGGGTGTCCCACAGTTCCTCGGACAGGCCGAGGCGGGGGCGGCGGATGTCACCGGGCAGGACGGTGACCCGGCGGCGGACCTCGGCGTTCCACGGCAGCAGGTAGCCGCGCAACTGCTCGGCCAGGCGCGCGGTCGCCGCCTCCTCGTCGGCGCCCCGGACCAGGCAGTACACGTGCGCGTCGCTGTGCCGCAGCAGGTCCAGCAGCAGGTGGCCGCCGAGGAAGCCGGTCGCCCCGGTGAGCAGGATCCGGCGGGGCGGCAGGGGCTCGGGCGAGCGGACGAAGGGGAGACGGTCGGCGAGGGCGAGATCGGCCAGGATCTGGTCGAGGTCCTCGGGGCGGGCGGAGGTGCGGCCGGAGTGAGGGGTGGGGGATGTCGGGCGGGGGGACGCTGCGGGGGCGGGGGCCGGCCGCGAGGTGGAGGCGGGGGCGGTCTGCGCGGCGAAGGCCGAGGTGGCTTGCGGGGCGAGGGTCGGGGCGGCTTGTGCGGCCGGGGCGGCGGCGGTCTGCGGGGCCGAGGCCGGGGCGGCTTGCGGGGCGGGGGCGGACGGGCGTGGTGGGGCCGCGACGGCCGGGTGCGGTTCGTGGCCGGGGTTCGTCCGCAGCCAGCGCCGGGCCAGGCTGAGGGGGCGGGCGTCGGCGAAGACGTCGTCGAGGTCCAGTTCCACGCCGAGGTCCCGCTCCAGATCCGCCGCGAGTTCGACGGCGTGCACGGAACTGCCGCCCGCGTCGAAGAAGTCGGCGTCCGGGGCAAGGCGGCCCTCGGGCAGATAGCGGCCGGCCGCTGCGGCGATGGCGTCGGCGAGGGCGTGGACGTCCAGGGTGGGAGTGGCCAGGGCCTCCGGGGCCTCCGGGGCCTCCGGGGCCTCCGGGGTCTCCGGGGTCTCCGGGGTCTCCGGGGTCTCCGGGGGCAACTGCCGCTCCTCCCCCGCCGGTTCCCGGGTCGCCGGCATGACCAGGGTCAGCAGTTCGGTGACGCCGAGCCCGCTCCCGCCCCGCTCGATGGCCTCGGCGGTCGCCCGCTGCCCGGCGTTCGTCGCCGCGTCCTCGTTCATGTCACGCATCGGAGCCCTTCACGGTGTGCACGGTCCTTCCTCTTCCGCGCCGCACACGGAGCGGCGGCGCGGAGTCCTCACTGTTCCCAGGAACGGAACGCCCGCAGGTGTTCCGGTGCGACCACGGCCTCCAGCCGTTCGTCGTCCGGCCGGCCGCCCCCGAGGGCGGCCACGATCCGGCGGGCAGGCGCGTTGCGCGGAGTTCGCTCCGCCGTCAACCGGACCTTCGCGCAGCCCAGTTCGTCGGCGCGGTCGGCGAGCCAGCCCAACAGCCGTTCCTCCACGCCCCGTCCGAGAGCGCGGCAGCTCATCAGCCAGGCCAGCACGTCGAGTCGGTCGCCCTCGGCGCGCACGGCGAGCAGTCCGATCTGCCCGTAGTCGCCGAAACGGTCCCGCGCGGCGGCCGTCCACACCTCGCCGCGCTGCCGCCACCGTTCGAGGTCGCCGCCGTCGGCCGACCGGGCGCGCAGGGTGAACTGGTTGGTGCGGTGCACGAGTTGATCGGCCCGCCGTACGTCGTCCTCGCCCAGGGGGCGCACGTCGACCTCGAGTTCCAGCCCCTCCAGGAACTCGGCGAAGCCGGCCTGTTCACGGACGGCGTCCCGTTGGCGTTCCTGGTCGTAGAAGCGGGCCCGCAGCGCGTCCTCGGCCGTGGCCGCGGCCGGCACGAGCGGCCACAACCGGCGTACGAAGCTCTCCAGTAGGTCCTCGGGCGGGACGGTCACCGACAGCACCTCGGGCAGCGCCGCGCGCATCTTGCCGATCTCGGCCGGGTTGTCGTCCAGGAACAGGAAGCTGTCCACGCCGAGGCCGAGGGAGCGCGCAGCCTCCGTCAGACGGGTCGACTTGGGACCCCAGGCGGCGGAGAGCACGCTGAAGTGGCCGGGCTTGAGCAGGCTGTCGGGCCGGTCGAGGACGGCGCGGACGGTGTCCTCGTCGTTGTTGCTGACGAGCGCGAGCAGCGCGCCCGCCTCGCGCCAGGCGAGCAGACGGCGGGCCAACAGGGCGCGCGGCCCGGACAGGCCGACGGCCCCGGGGCCGATCTCCCCCGCCACCCCGCTCCACAGCGTCTCGTCGCCGTCGACGGCGATGACCTTCGGGGCGGGCCGCAGCACCGCCCGGACCGTCTCGGCGAGGGTCAGGGCCATCGCCGCCTGGAAGGGCGGGGTGAAGGGCAGGTGGGCCAGGCGCTCGGTGCGCTCGTCGAAGCGGTCGTCGACGGTGTGGTGGCGGGTCCAGTCGTCGGGTCCGAGCACCGCGATGCCCGGAAGGCCCGTGAGTTCCTTCGCGATCGCGCGCTCCCAGCGTGCGAGGCGGTCGTCGCCGCCGGCCGACGGCGGGAAGCCGACGATCAGCGGCCTGCGGGTGCGCTCGGCCAGGGCGCGCAGCGCTGCCGGGTACTGGGCGCGCAGTTCGGCAAGGAGGGAGTCGTCCACCGGGCCGAACCGCTCCAGGTCCCGGGCGCGCAGGAGCACGACGCCCGCCGCCGTCGCCGGATCGGCGAAGACGCCCGAGGGGTCGCGCAGGGCGGCGAGCACCTGGTGGTACGGCGCTTCGGCGACCGTGAGTCCGACGGGCGCCCCGCCGCTCGCGAGGGCCGCCTCGCACATCGGCGGGAGGTGGCCGAGGGCGAAGGTGGCGGCGAGGGCGAGGGAGCGGGGCCGCTCGGCGAGCGAGGACACGGCGGGGGTCCGTTCCGGCGCGGCCTGCGCACTCCCGGCGGGCGGTGCGCCCACCGGCCCGGACGGGTCGTCCGCCGCCTCCCCGAGCAGCCGCAGGAACCGCTCCCCCAGTCCGCTCGCGGCCCGCGCGTCGATGATGTCGAGGTTGTGGTCGAGCCGGAGCCGGTCGGCGTCCGGGGTGAGGGTGACCATCAGGTCGAGGTCGGAGTAGCCCGTCCCGGCCGGCAGCACGTCGAGGTTGCTCAGGCGGCCGCCGTGGCGGACGAAGTTGAAGTAGACCTCCACCAGCGGAGCGTTCGCCCTGTGGAGGCCCTGGCGGGCCAGGGTGGCGAGGACGTCCGAGAACATGGCGCCCTTGGCCAGCAGCCGTTGCAGCCGGCCGTCGGTGCGGCGCAGCACGTCCGCCACCGGCTCCGCCGGCCGCGCCTCGGCCGGGAAGGGCACCGGCACGCCGAAGAAGCCCACCGCGTCGAAGGCGTCGGCGTGGACGCGGGTGTCCACCGGCACGGCGAGCGCGAACCGCTCCCTCTGCCGCTCGCGCGCGAGCAGCACGGTGAGCGTGCCGAGGCAGAAGGCGGCGGGTGTGACAGCGAGGCGGCTCGCGGCCTTCGACACCCGGTCCATGAGCCCGTCGGGCAGCGCAAGGGTGACGCTTCCGGCGCGGTAGGAGCGCCGGTCCGGGCGGGGCGCGGAGAGCGTCAGGTCGAGCCGTTCGACGCCCTCGAAGGCCTCGCGCCAGTCCTCGCTCACGGCGCCCTCGCCGTCCCCTTGGGCGGCGAGCAGGAGGTGGACGTCCCGGTTGACGGGGTCGCCGCCGAGCAGGACGCCGGCCAGTTCGGCGTCGATCTCGCTCGTCACCAGCAGCAGGGACTGGAGGTCGCTGACGGCGTGGTGGGCGCCGAAGACGAGCGTCTGGCCCCGGTCCCCGGCGTCCAGCAGCTCGAACCGCCACAGGGGCGCGGTGGCGAGGTCGAACGGCGGCTCCAGCAACTCCCGCAGCCGGTCAGCCGGTTCGACCTGCGAGGACACGGCCGTCCAGCGCAGCAGCGGCTGTTCCGGCTCCCGGACGACTCTCAGCTCCCGCCCCGCGGCGCCGGTCACGACGGCCGTGCGCAGGGCGGCATGGCGGGCGGCGAGGCGGGCGACGATGCCGGTGAGCGTCTCGCGGTCGGTGGGCGTGGTGAGGCGTACGGCGAGACCGACCGCGTGCGCGGCCTGCGGCATGCCGGGTGCGGCGCTGCGCAGCAGGCGTACGACGTCACGGGTGGCGGGGTGGGTCTCGCTCTCCGGTACGCCCGCCTCCTGGCCGTCGCCCGGGCGGGCCCCCGCACCGGCGGCGGTGCTCGGGCCGGCGGCGGTCGGGTCGGCCGCCCGGTCGGGCAGGGCGGCGGCCAGGGTTCGTGCGAGGCTCCGGACGTCGGCGGCGGCGAACATCTCCGCCGTGGGCAGTTCCACGCCGAGTTCACGGGCGAAGGCGTTGCGCAGCCGCACCAACATCAGGGAGTCCAGGCCGAGTTCCTTGAGCGCGGTGGTCGCGGAGGTGTCGACCAGGCCGCCGGAGACCTCGCCGACGCGGGCACGGACGTATGCCTCCAGCCAGGTGACGCGGTCGGTGTCGGTCGTCGCGGCGAACACCTTGCGCACCAGGCCGTCCGCGTCACCGCTCGCGGTGGGGGCGGTGACCAGCCCGGCGAGGACCGGCCGGGTGCGGACGACGTCCGGGTCCAGTTCGAGGAGGGTGAAGTCCAGTGCCATGGGCGCGAGTTGGCGGCGAGAGGTGTCCAGTACGCGGTCGAACAGCTCGGCGCCCTCCTGCGGGGAGAAGGCGATCAGTCCGGAGCGCCCCGTCGCGGCGGCGCGGACGTCGGACTCGGCGGCCATGCCGACGCCGGACCAGGCGCCCCAGTCGAGGCTGAGCGCCCGCCGTCCGGTGCGCGCGAGATGGTGGGACCAGGCGTCGAGGAACGCGTTCGCCGCCGAGTAGGGGCTCTGGCCGGGCGAGCCGAGCAGCCCGGCCGCCGACGCGAACAGGATCAAGTTCTCTGCATCTGGCATGAGTTGGGTGAGCAGCGCGGTGCCCAGCACCTTCGGTGCCAGGACGCGCAGGACCCGCTCGTCGGTCAGGTTCGCGAGCGTCGCGTCATCGAGGACGCCGGCCGCGTGCACGATGCCCACGACGGGTCCGGCTTCACGTCGTACGGCGTCCAGCGCTGCCGTCAGTTGCGCGCGGTCGGCCACGTCGGCGCGGGCGAGGTGCACGGTGACGCCGCGCTCTTCCAGGCCACGGATCCAGTCCTGGGCCTCCGGGGCGGGGGCGCCGCGGCTCATCAGGGCGAGGCGGCGGACACCTCGCCGGACCAGCCGTTCGGCGACGACGCGGCCGAGGCCGCCCAGGCCGCCGGTGATCAGATGGACGCCGTCGAGGGTGACGCCGGGCCCGCCGTCGCTGTCGGGGCGGGTGCGGGCAAGGCGGGGCACGAACCGGCCCCGCTCCCGCAGCGCGACCAGGCGTTCGTCGTCGGCGTGCCGAAGCTGGGTCCACAGGGAGTCGGCTCCGCCGGCCGGTGGCAGGTCGACGAGGGTGGTCGACAGCTCGGGGTGCTCCTGCGCGACCGCGAGGCCGAAGCCCCAGGCCAGCGCCTGCTGCGGGTGGGTGACCTGTTCGCTGTCCCCGGCGGCCTGGCTGCCGCGGACCACGACGAACAGGCGCGGGACGCGGCCCCGCGGGTGGTCGGTGAGCGCGCGCACGAGGTGCAGCGTGCTCAGGCAGCACCGCCGGGCCGCCTCCTCGGCGCTCGGCCCGTCGGCGACGGCCGGGGCGTCGAGCGCGCCGAGCTGGACGACGTGGGCCGGCGGGGCCTCGGGGAAGGCCTCGTCGAGCAGACGGGCGAGGTGGGCCGGGTCGGCGGGGTCGAGGATGTACCGCCCGGGACCCTCGACGCCGAACTCGGCGCCTCGGCGCGCGAGGACGTACGGCACGGAGGACGCGGCGAGGCGGGCGGCGAGATCCTCGGCGACGGCGGCCCCGTCCGTCACGGTCCTGCCGGGCACGATCCCCTCGGCCGCAGTCCCGCTGGTCACGATCCCGTCGGTCGCCGTCCCGCCGTCGCCGGTCGCACCGGTTCCTGCCGCCTCGGCTCCCGTCCCGTCGACCAGCAGCAGCCAGCCGCCCTCGGCGGGCGCGGCCTGAGCTGCCGGGCGGGACTGCCAGCGGGTCTCGAAGAGGGCGCCGTCCAGCGGAGAAAGGGCGGTGAGGCGGAAGTCGGTGACGTCCAACAGGAGTTGTTCGTCGGCGTCCCACAGTCGCAGGTCGACGGTGGCGGTGTCGCCGGTCACCGACCGCAGTTCGCAGCTCGCCCAGACGGGTGTGCCACGGCGTCCGGTGGCGCGGACGCGGCCGAACCCGGCCGGGACGAACGCGCGTCCGTCCGGCGCGTCCGCGGGCAGGGCGGCCGTGTGGAAGGCGGCGTCCAGGACTGCGGGGTGGAGGAGATGCCCCGCCGCGGGCCGCTCGGCGAGGCGGCCGACTGCGGCGGCAGGCCCGCGGTGTGCCGATTCCAGGTTGCGGAAGGCGCTCCCGTAGTCGATGCCGAGGGAGCCCAACCGGGCGTAGACGTCGTCGAGTCGGACGCTCTCCGGGCATGCGGCGCGCGTCTCTTCGAGGCGCGGCACGGGCACGGTTTCGGTGCCGGTGACCGTGTCGGCCACGATCCGGCCGGTGACGTGGGTCTCCCAGCGTCGCCCGTCGACGTCGGCCGAGGAGATCGTGAACTCCCGTGCGTCGTCCTCCTCTTGTGGCCGAAGGACGAGCTGCAACCGGACGGGGGTGTCCTCGTCGAGGCGCAGGGGTCGCACGAACCGCACATCGGCCAGGCGTACTTCGTCGCCGTCGCCCACCGACGCGGCCGCTTCCACGGCCATGTCGAGGAAGGCGGCGGCGGGCAGCCAGACCTCGCCGCCGACCTTGTGGTCCGTGAGATAGGCGAAGCGGCCGTCCCGCGGGTTGAGTTCGGTCTGGAAGAAGTGCCGGCCCGGTTCGTCGCCGGCCTCGATGTGCATGCCGAGCAGCGGGGAGCCGCCGGACGGGGTCGCCGGGGCGGGGGCGATCCAGTGGCGTTCGCGGGTGAAGGCGTAGGTGGGCACGTCGAGTCGGCGGCCGTGCGGGAACAGCGCCGGCCAGTGGGGGGTGTGCCCGGCGGTGTAGAGCTCGCCGACCCGGCGCAGCAGGACCGCGTGGCCGTCCTGCCGACGGCGCAGTGAGCCCACGGCGACCGCGTCGACACCGGCTTCCGCGGCGGCGGCCTCGACGGCGGCGGTGAGGGACGGGTGGGGACTGAGTTCGACGAAGCGGCGGTAGCCGTCGTCCAGCATGCGCCGCACGGTGTCCGCGAAGCGGACCGGCTGACGGAGGTTGCCGTACCAGTAGGCGGCGTCGAGGCTGTCGCCGGGCACGGGTGCGGCCAGGACCGCCGAGTACAGCGGGGTGTCCGAGGGGGCGCCCCGGACGGCGGAGAAGCGGTCGAGGAGTTCGTCGCGCAGCGGTTCCATGAGCGGGCTGTGCGAGGCGAACGGGGTCGACAGCCGGCGGACGGTGACGTCCCGCTCGCCCAGCAGCCGCTCCAGTTCGGCCAGCGCGCCGGCCTCTCCGGAGACGGCGGTGGAGCGGGCGCTGTTGACGGCGCCGACGAACAGCCGTCCCGTGTACGGGGCGAGGAGTTCCTCCACTTCGTGGTGCGGCAGGTCCACCGCGAGCATGCCGCCGTGTCCGACGTGGGGGACGACGGCCTGGGCGCGTCCGGTCACCACGGTCACGGCCTCGTCGAGGGTGAGGGCGCCGGCGTGGTAGGCGGCGGATATCTCGCCGAGGCTGTGGCCGACCACGGCGTCCGGGGTGACGCCGAGCGCGCGCCAGGCGGCGGCCAGCGCCGAGTTGACCGCGAACAGCGTCGGCTGGAGGTACTCGGTGCGCTCCAGCGGGGAGAACTCCTCGGGTGCGCGCAGCACGTTCAGCACCGACCAGCCGACGTGCCGCTGCACGGCCGCGTCGATCCGGTCCAGCTCCTCCCGGAACGCCTGCGACTCGGCGTACGACTCCAGTCCCATGCCCGCCCACTGGCCGCCGTGGCCGGGGAAGACGAACGCGACCTTTCCGGCGCCTTCCTCGCGGGGCGCGGCCAGCGGGGCCCGCCCGGACGCCAACGCGCCCAGTGCGGTGCGCAGTTCGTCCCGGTCGCCGGCGACGACGGCCGCGCGCCGCTCGAAGTGGCTGCGGTGCCGGGCGAGGGTGTGGGCGAGGTCGGGCAGCGGGGTGTCCTCGGTGAGGTACGCGGCGAGCCGCGCGGCCTGCGCACGCACCGCTGCCTCACCGCGCCCGGACAGCACGAACAGCCTTTCCGGGGAGCGGACTTCGAGTCCGGCGTCGGCGTCAGGGGCGGTGCCGGCCGAGGTGCGGGCCTCGACGGGAGGCGCCTCCTCCACGATCACATGGGCGTTGGTCCCGCTGATGCCGAAGGCGCTCACACCGGCCCGCCGGACCCGCTCCGCCGTCGCCGGCCAGGGCCGGGCCTCATGGAGGAGCCGCAGCCCGCTGTCGTCCCAGTCGACGTGGCGGCTCGGGGTGTCGGCGTGGAGGGTGGCCGCAAGGGTCTCGCGGCGCAGTGACTGCACCACCTTGATCAGACCGGCTACGCCCGAAGCGGCCTGGGTGTGGCCGATGTTGGACTTCAGGGAGCCCAGGTGGAGCGGGCGGTCCGCGGGTCGGCCGGCGCGGAAGACCTTCGAGAGGGCGTTGGCCTCGATGGGGTCGCCGAGGGTGGTGCCGGTGCCGTGCGCCTCGACGAGGTCGATGTCGGCGGGCGTCAGCCCGGACAGTTCCAGGGCACGGCGGATCACCTGCTCCTGTGCGGGGCCGTTCGGGGCGGACAGGCCCTGGCTGCGGCCGTCCTGGTTGACGGCCGTGCCGCGCAGTACCGCGAGCACCTCGTCGCCGTCGCGCCGCGCGTCGCTCAGCCGCTTCAGGACGAGCATGCCGGCGCCCTCGGCCCAGATCGCTCCGTCGGCGTCGTCGGAGAAGGACCGGCACCGCCCGGTCGGGGACAGTCCGCGCAGCCGGCTGAACTCCACGAACGTCTGCGGTGTCACCATCAGGGTGACGCCGCCAGCGAGCGCGAGGTCGCACTCCCCCGCCCTGAGGGCCTGGGCGGCGAGGTGGGTGGCGACCAGGGAGGACGAGCAGGCGGTGTCGACGGTGAGGGCGGGCCCGTGCAGGCCGAGCGCGTAGGCGAGCCGGCCGGAGGCCACACTGAGCGCGGAGCCGGTGCCGACGTACCCGTCGAGCTGGTCGAGGCGGGTGCCGGCCAGGTAGTCGCTGCCGAACATGCCGACGTACACGCCGGTGGTGCTGCCGGCGAGGGCGGCGGGCACGAGCCCGGCGCGCTCCAGCGCCTCCCATGTGATCTCCAGGAGCAGCCGCTGCTGGGGGTCCATGGCGGCGGCCTCCTTCGGGGTGATGCCGAAGAAGCCGGCGTCGAAGGAGCCGATGTCGTCCAGGAAGCCGCCGTCGCGGGCGTAGGACTTGCCGGGGGCGTCGGGATCGGCGTCGTAGAGGGACTCCACGTCCCAGCGGTCGGCCGGGAAGGGGCCGACGGCGTCCCGGCCCTCCGCCACGAGCCGCCACAGTCCGTCCGGGTCGTCGACGCCGCCGGGGAGCCGGCAGGCCATCGCCACAACGGCGACCGGCTCGTCGGCCGGCGGTGCGGCGGCCGGGGCCGGTGTCGTCCTGGCGGCTCCTGTGCCGGCCGTCTCACGGCGCCGGCCGTCGAGGGCCTCGTCGATCAGGTGGCGGGTCAGGCGGTCCGGTGTGGGGTGGTCGAACAGCAGGGTGGCGGGGAGCTTGACGGCCAGGCGGGCGCCGATGCGATTGCGCAGTTCGACCGCCGTCACGGAGTCCATGCCGAGGTCGCGCAGCGGCCGGTCGGGCGGCACGGCCTGAGCCGAGCGCAGGCCGAGGGCGCGGGAGGCCTCCTCGCGGACCAGGGCGAGGACGCGGTCGGCGCGCTCGGGCTCGGGCAGCGCGGCCAGCCGGTCGGCGAGGCGGGCGTCGCGGCCGGTGGCGCGGGGCGCGGGCAGCAGCGAGCGCCACAGTGCGGCCCCGCCGCCGTCGGCGACCGTCTCGCGCAGCCGGGTCAGGTCGAAGGCGCAGGCGACCAGATGCGGTGCGCCGCGCCGCAGGGAGAGCTCGACCAGGTCACGGCCCTGGACGGGGGTGAGGGCGCGGTGACCGAGGCGGGCCATGCGGTTCAGGTCCGCATGTTCGGCGGCCAGTCCTTCACCGGCCCAGGCTCCGAAGGAGACGGAGGTGCCGGGCAGCCCCTGGGCGCGCCGGTGGTGGGCGAGCTGGTCGAGGAAGACGTTGGCGGCGGCGTAGTTGGCCTGGCCGGCGGCGCCGAGGACGCCCGCGGCGGAGGACACCAGCAGGAACATCTCCAGCGGGAGCCCGGCGGTGAGCCGGTGCAGATGTGCGGCGCCGTCGGCCTTCGGCCGCAGCACCCGTGCGAGCCGCTCGGGGGTCAGCTCGGCGATCACCCCGTCGTCGAGGACGCCGGCGCAGTGGACCACTCCGCGCAGCGAGGTCCCGACGCCGGCGAGGACGGCGGCCAGCGCGTCGGCGTCGGCCACGTCGCAGGCGACCACGTCCGCCGTCGCACCCAGGGCGGCGAGTTCGGCGATGGCCGAGGCGGCACGCGGATCCGACTGCCCCTGACGTGAGGTCAGGAGCAGCCTCGGCACGCCGCGTTCGGCCAGCAGGCGGGCGATGTGACGGCCGACGGCGCCGAGGCCGCCGGTGATGAGAACCGTGCCGTCGACGGGCAGGGCGCCCCCGTCCACGGCGCGCGCACGGATCAGCCGAGGAGCCAGCAACTCCGAATTTCGGGCGGCGAGTTCCGGCTCCTCCGGGAGAGCCGCGGCGGCTCGGAGGGTCGCCACCGCGTCAGCGTCCGGGTCGAGGTCGAGCAACGTCAGCCCGAGGTCGGGGTGTTCGGCCCGGGCGCTGCGCGCCAGTCCCCACAGCACCGACTGCGCGAAGCCTGGCACGGGGTCCGACTCGCCGGTCGCGACCGCCCCGCGCGTCACCCACACCGTCCGGGCGGGCGCCTGCCCGGGCGGGAGGGTGAGGAGCGCCTGGATCTCGGCCAGGGCGGTGGCCGCCGACTCGTGTGCGGCGGCTGCCGGTCGCGTACCGTCCCCTGCGGAAGGCCAGAACCGTACGGCGATGTCCGCGCCGGTGTCGCCGACCCGCAGCCCGGCTGCCTCCAGCGCCCGTACGGCGCCGGGTTCGCCCACGACGGCCCAGGCGGCGTCCGCCGGGCCGGGCGTCGCGGGCTCGACGGCCGTCCACGCCACCTCGTACAGGTGCCGCGCGTTCTCCGAGCCGGCGCTGAGGTCCGCCGGGGTCACCGCGCGCAGGCGCACGTCCTCCAGCCGGCCGGCGGGGAAGCCGTCGGCGTCCCACAGGGTGACGTCGAGGGTGAGGTCGGTGTCCGTCCCGCCGGTGCGGCGGACGGCCGCGGTCAGGTCGGCGGCCCCGCCGGGCGGCAGGGAGCAGCGGCCCACGGCGACGGGCAGCAGCACCCGGTCGTCCCGGGCGTCGAGGGCGGCGGCGACGTGGAGGGCGGCGTCCAGGAGCGCCGGGTGGACGGGGTAGGGGTCGCTCACGTCACGGGCGGCGGAGGGCAGGGAGAGCCGGGCGAGCAGGCGTCCTTCCCCGGCCGGCGTCGCCTCCCGTACGCCGCGGAAGGCGGGGCCGTAGCCGAGTCCGACGCCGGTGAGGCGCTCGTACGCGTCCGGGGTCCAGGCCTGTGCCGCGTCCTCGGGCCAGGCCGGGGGCCGGTCCCCCGTCTCCGGGGCCGGGTCGGCGCCGGACGCGGTGGCGTGCAGGGTCCAGCCGGCGCCCTCCTGGCCGCGGGGGCGGCTGTGCACGGTGACCTCGGGCGCGGGGCCGTCGGCGGTCACCTCCACGGACACCTCGACGGTGCCGGCCGCGGGCAGGACGAGGGGGGCGAGGAGGAGCAGGCCGGTGACGTCGCCGGGGCCGTCGGGGCGGGCCTCGGCGAGGGCGGCGCGGCACAGTTCGAGCAGGGTCGTGCCGGAGACGACGGTGCGGCCGAAGACGGTGTGGTCGGGCAGCCAGTCGGCGGTGGCCGGGGACCACTCGCCGCGGAAGGTCCAGCGGGTCTCGTCCGCGGACCGGAGCCGGATGCCGAGCAGCGGGTGCTCGGCGCGGTCGAGGAGCCCGGCGGGGCCGGTGGCGCCCTCGGGTTCGGTCCAGTGCCGTTCGGCGTCCCAGGCGTAGGTGGGCAGCCGGGCGGGGCGCGCCTCGGGCAGGACGCGGCGCCAGGCGATGTCCCGGCCGTGGACGTGGAGTTCGGCCGCGGCCCGGTCCAGGCAGGCGGGCCCGTCGGCGTCGCGGCGCAGTGAGCCGACGGCGAGCAGGTCGTGGCCGGTCTCCTCGCCGACGGTGCGCACAGCTGTCGACAGGGAGGGGTGCGGACTCAGTTCGACGAAGCAGCGGTAGCCGTCGGCGGCCATGCGTGCGACGGTGGGCGCGAAGCGGACGGGTTCGCGCAGGTTGGCGTACCAGTAGGCCGCTTCCAGTTCACCGGCGACCGGTTCGCAGGTGACCGTGGAGTACCAGGCGACGGAGGTCGGGAGGGCGGTCACGCCGTCGAGTTCGTCGAGGATGCCGGTGCGGACCGCTTCGACCTGGGCGCTGTGGGAGGCGTAGTCGACGTCGAGGCGGCGGACGAACACCTGCGCGCGGTCGAGTTCGTCGAGGAGTGCTTCGAGGGGAGCCACTTCGCCCGCGATCACGGTGGAGCGGCCGCTGTTGACGGCGGCGACGGACACCCGGCCGTCGAGGTCCGCGAGCTTGGCCTCGACCTCGCTGTGCGGCAGGGCGACGACGGCCATGGCGCCGGCGCCGGACAGGGCGGTCAGGGCCTGTGAGCGCAGGGCGACCACGGCGGCCGCGTCGTTGAGACTGAGGGCCCCGGCGACGCAGGCGGCGGCCACCTCGCCCTGGCTGTGCCCGACGACCGCGTCCGGTCTGACGCCCCGGGCCCGCCACACGGCGGCGAGGGACACCATCACGGCGAACAGGACCGGCTGGACGACGTCCACGCGGTCCAGGGACGGGGCGCCGGTGTCGCCGCGCAGGACGGCGGTGACGGACCACTCGGTGAAGGGGCGCAACGCGCCGTCGCAGCGGTCGAGTTCGTCGGCGAACACGGGGTCGCGGGTGAGCAGGTCGCGGGCCATGCCGGTCCACTGGGAGCCCTGGCCGGGGAAGACGAAGGCCACCTTGCCGGGCGGGAGGGTGCCGCGCGGGCCCGCGGTGCGCTCCGGGTCGGGCCGGCCGTCGGCCAACTCGTCCAGGGATGCGAGAAGTTCGCGGTGGCCGTCCGCCTGGAGGACGGCGCGGTGCTCGAAGTGGGTGCGGTGGTGGGCGAGGGTCGCGGCGACGGCGGCCAGGGGCGTGCCGGGGTGCTCGCGCAGGGCGTCGGCCAGCCTGCGGGCCTGGCCGTGCAGGGCGGGGAGGCTGCGGGCGGACAGCGGGAAGAGGAGTGCCGTCGGGGAGTCGGGGGACTCCGCTCGCGCGGGCCGCTCGTCCAGCGGCGCCTCCTCCAGCACCACGTGGGCGTTGGTCCCGCTGATCCCGAAGGCGCTCACGCCGGCCCGCCGCACCCGGTCCGCGCTGCGCGGCCATGGCACGGCGTCGGTGGTCAGGCGCAGCCCGCTGCCCTGCCAGGCGATGTGCTCGGTGGGCGTGTCCGCGTGCAGGGACGCGGGCATGCGTTCGTGGGTGAGGGCGAGCACCGTCTTGATGACCCCGGCGATGCCCGCCGCGGCCTGGGTGTGCCCGAGGTTGGACTTGACCGAGCCGACGCCGAGGGGCCGGTCGGCGGGGCGGCCGGGTCCGAAGACGGCGGCGAGCGCGCCGCCCTCGATCGGGTCGCCGAGCCGGGTGCCGGTGCCGTGGGCCTCGACGTGGTCGATGTCCTCGGGGCGCAGTCCGGCGGCGTCCAGCGCGGCCCGCAGCACCCGTTCCTGGGCGGGCCCGTTGGGGGCGCTGAGCCCCTGGCTGCGGCCGTCCTGATTGAGGGCGGTGCCCTTGACGACGGCGAGGACCCGGTCGCCGTCCCGGCGTGCGTCGGCGAGCCGCTTGAGCAGCACCAGCCCGCAGCCCTCGGCCCACACCACGCCGTCCGCGTCTGCGGAGAAGGGGCTGCACCGGCCGGACGGCGACAGTCCGCGCAGCCGGCTGAACTCGACGTGCGCGCGCGGGGTCACCAGCAGGGTCGCGCCGCCCGCCAGGGCGAGGTCGCACTCCCCCGCCGCGAGGGCCCGCGCCGCGAGATGCAGGGCGACCAGGGAGGAGGAGCAGGCGGTGTCCACGGTGACCGCGGGCCCCTGGAGGCCGAGCGTGTAGGCGATGCGTCCGGAGGCCACGCTCGCGGCGGAGCCGGTGCCGACGTGCCCGTCGAGCTGTCCGAGAGAGGCCGCGGAGAGGTATCCGCTGTCGTAGAGGCCGACGTAGACCCCTGTGGAGCTGCCGTCGAGGGTGCCGGGGACGATGCCGGCGCGTTCCAGGGTCTCCCAGGCGGTCTGGAGCAGGAGGCGCTGCTGCGGGTCCATCGCGGCGGCCTCGCGCGGGGAGACGCCGAAGAAGGGGGCGTCGAAGCGGTCGATGCCGTCGAGGTAGCCGCCGCGCAGGGTGTAGGCCTTGCCGGTGGCCTCCGGGTCGGGGTCGAGGAGGTTCCGGGTGTCCCAACGGCCGTCGGGCGCTTCGGAGATGACGTCCTGGGCGGTGTCGAGGAGCCGCCACAGCGCCTCGGGGTCGTCGGCTCCGCCGGGGAGCCGGCAGGCCATGGAGACGATGGCGATGTCGTCGCCCGTCGCGGCGGGCGACGGCCGCGCGGTCGCGTTCTCAGCACTCTTCGCGTCCGAGGCGGCGGGCCGTGCGGGCCGCTCGTCGAAGAGGGCGTCGGCGAGTTCCGCGATCGTGGGGTGGTTGAAGACGAGGGACGGGTCCAGGGTGCGGCCGGTCCGCTCGGCGAGGGCCGCGCCCAGAGCCACCAACTGTCTGGAGCCGAGACCGAGTTCGGCGATCGGGCGGTGTGCGCCGACGACCGCTGGGTCGAGACCGGCGGCCTCGGCCACGGCGGCCGTCAGCCACGCGCGCACGCCCTCGGCGGTCGACACGTCGTCCACTCTCGGCGTCGCGCCCTCGGCGGTCGACACGTCCACGGCCGGCGTCGTGCCCCCGGCGGTCGACACGTCGTCGATTCTCGGCGTCGTGCCCCCGGCGGTCGACACGTCCACGGCCGGCGTCGCGCCCCCGGCGCTCGTCGGAAGCGGCTCGGGGGTCTCGGGCTGGGACGGGTTCGCAGGCATCGGGAAGGGAGTCCTCGGGAAACTCGGGAAACTCGGCAAAGGTGTGCGCGGCGGGAGGCGCACCCCGTGAAGGGCGCGGGCCGGGGCAAGGGGCGGACCGCGAAGGCCGGTCGGGCGCCGCCGGTACGGGCGAGCCGTCCGGCGGCGGCCGTCGTCATCCGGCGGCGGGTGCGCCGATCACGGAGAGCGCGCCGTCCAGGTAGGCCGTGCGGGTTGCCCGGCGCTGGATCTTGCCGCTGGAGGTCTTGGGGATCGTGCCGGGGTGGACCAGGACGACGTCGTGCACGGACAGACCGTGGGCGTCCCCGATGGCGCCCCGGACCTGGTCGACGATCTTCTCGGCCTCGCCGGCCGCGTCGGGGTCCACCTCGGCGACGAGGACGGGGAGTTCACCGTCGACGCCGCTGTCCACGGAGAAGGCGGCGGTGCAGCCGGGCCGCAGGGCGGGGTGGGACATCTCGGCGGAGAGCTCCAGGTCCTGCGGGTAGTGGTTGCGGCCGTCGATGACCATCAGGTCCTTCCTGCGGCCGGTGACGAAGAGTTCGCCGTCGCGCAGGAACCCGAGGTCGCCGGTGCGCAGGAAGCGGCCCTCGTGGCCGGGGAGGGTTGCGCGGAAGTGCTCGCGAGTGGCCAGGGTGTTGCGCCAGTAGCCCTTGGCGACACTGGCGCCCCGCACCCAGATCTCGCCGACCTCGCCCTCGGGCAGTTCCCGCGGTCCGTCGGGGTCGGCGACGACGACGGTGAGGCCCGGGCCGGGCCGGCCGCAGCCGACGGCGGAGCCGTCCGTGTCGCCGTCGGCCGGCTCCAGCAGGACGGGGCGGGCCGCGACCGTGCCGCCGGTGACCATGACGGTGGCCTCGGCCAGGCCGTAGCACGGGTAGAAGGCCTCGCGGCGGAAGCCCGCCGGGGCGAAGGTCTCGGTGAACCTGCGCAGAGTGGCCGCCCGGACCGGTTCGGCGCCGTTGAAGGCCACCTTCCAGGAACGGAGGTCGAGTTCGTCGACGAGTTCGGGGGTGGCGTGCCGAAGGCACAGTTCGTAGGCGAAGTTGGGGGCGCCGCTGGTGTGCGGGCGGTAGCGGCTGACGGCTTTGAGCCAGCGGTCGGGGCGCTGGAGGAAGTGCAGGGGGGAGAAGAGGGTGGCGGTGACGCCGAGGTACACGGCGTTGAGGACCGGGCCGATGAGGCCCATGTCGTGGTAGACCGGCAGCCAGCTGACGAACAGTTCGTGACCGTACTCCTCGATCACGTCCGGGGTGTGGCCCATGCGTTCGGCGATGACCCGCTCGTTGTCGAGCAGGTTGCCGTGGGTGATCACCACACCGCGGGGAGCGGAGGTGGAGCCGGAGGTGTACTGGAGGAAGGCGACGGAGTCGGCGGTGAGGTCGGGGGCGCGCCAGGACGCGGCAGCCTCGTCGGGTATGTCCTCGGTGGCCACGCGGGTGATGCCGTCGAGTTCGGGGAGGTCCCCGGTCATCGCGGCGAGCGCGTCGACGACCTCGCGGCCGCCGAGGATGACCTTGGCGTCGGAGTCGGCGATCAGGCGCTTGGTCCGGGTGAGGGCCCGGTGGTTGCGGGAGCGCCCCAGCGGGGGCACGCCCGGCACGGCGACCACCCCGGCGGCGAGGCAGCCGAGGTATCCGCTGATGAAGTCCAGGCCCGGCGGGTAGAGCAGCATCGCGCGGGAGCCGGCGAGTCCGCGGTCCTGGAGCCAGGCGGCGACGGCCAGGGAGCGGGTGGCGAGGCGGGCGTAGGAGATCTCCTGGACCTCTCCGTCCGGGTCGCCGGTGAGGAGGTAGCGGTAGGCGGTCCGGTCGGGCTGGTGCGTGGCGTGCGTGGTCAGCAGATCGACCAGGGAACGAACCATGTTGACGAATCTCACCTGTCTGAATGAGGGGCGAGGGGGCCGGAGTTCGGGATGCGGGCGTCGCACCCCGCTCACACGCGTGACCTCGATCCGCCCCCGTCGCCGGACCGTTGTCCTCCCCCGCCAGGCCTGCTACTGGCGAGTAACACCTTAACAAGCCGTCACGTGCGAAATGTCGAACGCGTGTAAACCCTGCGTATCCAAACACAGTTGACCGCACCTGCGCACGAACGCCTCCGAGCCGGAACCGCGCGGAAGCTGGAACCTTGAAGCATCTTCCCGCCGCCCGCGGAACTCCGCGCGCCCGTCGCCGGCAGCCGCCATGCCCCGGGCGCGAATCGGACCTATCGTGCTGATATGGAGCACGCACTCAGCCACGCGACCCTCTCCGAACTGCGCCGCCCCCGGCCCTATCCCGCGGTGTCCGTGCTGACCCCGACGCACCGCCGCGAGCCCCTGAGCGCCGAGGACCGCGTGCGGTTGCGCAATGTCGTGTCCGAGGCGAAGAAGCAGCTGGAAGCCGACCCGTCGGTCACCCGGGAACGCCGCGCCGACGTCGGCGGCCAGCTCGACCGCGCGCTGGCGGAGGTGGACCTGTCGCACACCGAGGACGGTCTGGTGATCTTCGCGGCGCCCGGCGAGCACCAGGTGTGGTCGCTGGCCAGACCCGTGCCGGAGCGCGTCGTCCTGGCGGACACCTTCCTCACCCGCAATCTCGTCTCCGCTCAGGCCGCCGGGCGGCCGTTCTGGGTCCTGTCGGTCTCGGCCGACCGCGTCACGCTGTGGAACGGCGGCGTCGACCGGGTCGTCGAGGAGCGCCGGGGCGGGTTCCCGCTGGCCAGACGCCGGGAGAACTTCGACGCCGAGCGCAGGGAACGCGTCGGCGACGTGCGCAGCGCCTTCCGCGACGAGGCCACCCGGCACTTCCTGCGTGACGCCGACACCGCCCTCGGCCGGTTGCTGCGCGAGAACCCGCGGCCGGTGTACGTCACCGGCGAGCCGGCCGCGCTGTCCCTGCTGGACGAGTTCGGCGGGGCCGCCCGCGAGGCGGTGCACATCGCGCACGGCGGGCTGGCCCACGCCTCCCCCGACGCCGTGTGGCAGGCCGTGCGTCCGGTGCTCGACGCGCAGGCCCGGCGGGAGGCCGCCGCGGTGAAGCGCGAGCTGGACTCGGCGCGGGGCCACAAGAGCTTCGCGGCCGGCGTGGACGAGCTGTGGCAGAACGCCCGCGAGGGCCGGATCCGGCTGCTGGCCGTCGAGGAGAACTACCGGATCACCGTGCGCGACGACGGCGGCCACCTCATCCCGGCCGAGAGCGGCGACCTGGACGCCCGCGAGGACATCGTGGACGAGATCGTCGAGCAGTGCCTGGAGACGGGCGCCGACGTGCGCTTCCTCCCCGACGGCACGCTGGGCGACGCGGACGGCATCGCGGGGGTGCTGCGCTACTGAAGGCCCCGAGCACTCCAGACCGCCCCCGGCTGTCCGCCCGCCCGCGTGGTTCTCCGCCCGCCGCGTACCCTACGGCGTGATCACCGCCGTGGGCCGGGAGGACGGACGTACATGGGCGAGCTGCTGGGCGTGGCCGTACTGGGCGCCGGACACATGGGCGCCGACCATATACGTCGCCTAGACCGTGTGGTGAGCGGCGCCAGGGTCGCCGCCGTGGCCGATCCCGATGAGGCCCGTGCGCGGGAGGCCGTCGCGGGCGTCGAGGGGGTCGTCGTGCACGCGGAGGCGGAGGCGGCGCTCGACGCGCCCGGCGTCGAGGCCGTCCTGATCGCCTCGCCCGGACCGGCGCACGAGGAGGCGCTCCTCGCGGCCTTCGCCCGCGGTCTGCCCGTGCTGTGCGAGAAGCCCATGGCGCCGGAGTCCGCGGGCGCGCTGCGGGTGGTGGAGGCGGAGGCACGGCTGGGGCGCCGACTGGCGCAGGTCGGGTTCATGCGGCGCTACGACGCCGAGTACCGGCGGCTCAAGGCCGTGCTGGACGACGGCGGGCTCGGCCGGCCGCTCATGCTGCACTGCGTGCACCGCAACGTCTCCTCCCCTCCCGGGTTCACCAGCGCGATGCTGATCGACAGCTCGGTCTCGCACGAGATCGACGCGGCCCGCTGGCTGCTGGGCCAGGAGCTGACCGCCGTCACGGTGCTGCGGCCCCGCCCGTCGGCGGGCGCGCCGCGGGGGCTGTGGGATCCGCAGTTCGCGCTCTTCGAGACCGACGGCGGCGTCCTGGTCGACGTGGAGGTCTTCGTGAACTGCGGTTTCGGTTACCAGGTGCGCTGCGAGGCCGTGTGCGAGTCGGGCAGCGTGCGCGTCGGCGACGACCGGGGGCCGCTGGTGACGGCGGGCGGCTCGGCGGCCACGCCGGTGCCCCAGGACTATCTGGTCCGGTTCGCCGAGGCCTACGACCGCGAGGTGCAGGCATGGGTCGACGCCACCCGGCGGGGCCGGGTCACCGGTCCGACGGCCTGGGACGGCTACGCTGCCTCCGCGGTGGCCGAGGCCGGGGTCCGCGCCCTGGAGACGGGCGCGCGCGTCACGGTCGGCCTCGCCCCGCGCCCGGCGCTCTACGCCTGAGCCGGGACCGCGCAGGCCGGCGTGCGGGCTCAGAACTTGCCCAGCAGGGCGTCGAGCCCGCGGTCGACCGCACTCGTGAGGTCCTCGCTGCCCGGGGCGACGACGGCGTGGCTGCGGAGCAGGAAGCGGCGCAGGGCGGCGGAGTCGAACTGGAGCAGGGCGAGCCCCATCGGCGAGTGGAACTCCACGACGGTGCGCTCCGGTCCGCACGGCCAGATGTGCACGTCACCGCCGCCGGCCGGGCCGTTCAGCCCCTCCTCCAGCAGTGCGCGCCCGAAGGTCCAGGTGACCGGCTCGCCCTGGAGCGCCGCCTCGGGCGGGAAGTCCAGGTGCACGGCGAGCGGGTCGGCGGAGGTGTAGCGCAGGGTCGCGGCGACGGACACCTCCCGCTCCTCCTCCGTGAAGAGCCGGGCTCGGGCGGACTGTCGGACGGTGACGTGAGCTAGGTCCATGGTCGGTCTCCGCAGCGGTGAGAGAGGTCGGCCGTTTCGGCGTGGTGCTTGTAGGACTTCGCAAGGGGCCTCCGCATTACGCGGAATCGACGGCGAATTGATGTGACCTGCGTCACGCACGGGTGTTCCCCGGGGCCGGAATCGCCGACAGGCCGCCGTCCTGCGGCGCACCCGCGAACGCATGGTCGTCGAACACCTGCGCACCATCCGTCGCACACCTATCCACATCCACCAAGTCACGTACCCGGACTACGACTTGCCCCTCATCTCGAGTACACCGTTCGCACCCCATGACCTGGACATGAAGACCCTGGCATATGCCAGGCGCATCACCGGATCGGGTGTTGCCAAATCCCTTACACCGCGTGGCGGGCTGTGCCAGAGTCGTAACGGCCCCTCCCGCCCCGGCCGTCCCGTCCCCCATCGGAGTGCGTCATGCCGTCCCCCCTCTCCGCGGACCGCCCCGCCGCCCAGCCGCCAGGGCGTGGCAGGGTCGACGCTCTGATCAAGCAGACGCGACGGCTCACGGGCGAGGTGGACGCCGTACGACGGGACACGCAGGGCGACGGGTCCGACCCGCAGGGCCGATGGCAGCGCGCGCTCTACGACCTCGCTCTACGCCAACTCGGCGACCTGCACGCACACTTGGCCCAGCTACGGGACGGCCCCTCCCCCGCGGGGGAAGCCGCGCCCGCGCCCGCCGCACCTCCCGCCGGCGGGCGGGACGCCCTGATCGGCCCGGTCGGCAGCGCCGAGTGGAACCTGCTCACCGACGACGCCCTCTGGTCGGCGGAGCTGTACCGCCTCCTCGGCCGCGACCCGGCCGCGCCCCCGCTCACCCTCGACGAACTCCCCTCGCTCGTCCTGGAGGAGGATCGCCGCGCCCTGACGGCGATGGTCACCGCCTGCCTGGTCGACGGCCGCCCCATCGACGGGGAGTTCCGGATCGTCCGGCCGGACGGCGAGACCCGCGCCCTGCACATGATGGGCGAGCCCGTGGTCGACGCCGACGGCGGCACCTGCGCGATGTGGGCCGTGCTCCGGGACGTCAGCGTCCTGCGGCACGGCAGCCGAGAGGTGAGCGAGAGCCGCGACTCACTGCGCCTGCACCGTCAGGCGGCCCGCGCCGAGCACCGGTGGGCGACCGAACTCCGGCAAGCCGGACCGCCGCCCGGGCAGGGCGCGCTGCGGCTGCCTCACTCCGGCCCCCGCGGTCTCGACCTCGCCGTCCTCCGTCTCCCCGCCCGCACGGGTTCACCGCTCGGCGGGGACTGGTACGACGCCCTCGAACTCCCCGACAGTGAGACGCTGTTGAGCGTGGGCGGCCTCACCGGGCAGAACCCGGCCGTCGCCTCCACCATGGCGATGCTGCTGGGTGCCCTGCGCGGCATGGCCATGGCCGGCACCCACCCGGCCCAACTGCTGGCCTGGCTCAACCAGTTACTCGAATCCGACGCCCAGCCGGCCCTGGGCAGCGCCCTGTGCTGCCGCTATCTCCCCGACCGCCGCACCCTGTTGTGGGCGCGGGCCGGGCACCCCGCCCCGCTGCTGTTCCGCGCGGGGACGGGGCGCCGGCTGGCCGGACCGGACGGCGTCCCGCTCGGCACCACCCCGGGCGCCGCCTACGGTCAGGCCGAGGAGACACTCCAAGAAGGCGACCTGCTCCTGCTGCACACCGACGGGCTGATGTCCGGGGGCGGCACACCGGCCGACGCGGAGGACCGCCTCCTCGGCCTCGCCCCCCGGCTGCACGGCACGCACACCGCACAGGACTGCGTGCGGCTGGTCGTCGAAGAGTGCGGCGAGAACGGACCCGAGGACGACGCCTGTCTGCTCGTCGCCCGGGTGACCGCTCCCGACCGCCCCGGCACCCCCTGAGCGGCCGTCTTCCCCGCCGCTTCAACGGCCGGCTCACAGCCAGGCGCTGTCGCCGCTGCCCCCCTTCGCCTTCGTCCTCGGCAGCGCCTGGCGGATCTCCTCCCGCAGCTCGCCGATCCTCGGGGAACCGCTGTACTCGGCCGTGAGCCGGTACATCTGGCGCAGCCGGTCCCAGGTGCGGCGCGAGGAGTTCTGCCCCATCGACACCAGCGCCAGGCGCGCGAACCGGTCCGCCTGCTCGGGGTCGTCGGCGATGAAGCACGCCGAGGCCATGGAGAGGAAGTCGAAGATCTTCGACCGCTCCTGGGCGTCGGCCCGCAGCGCCAGCGCCTTGTCCGCGTAGTGCTGGGCGTGGACGGCGGCGCCCGGCTCGAACTCCGCCAGCGTGCGGTAGGCCAGGGCCTGCATGCCGTACAGATCCGCCTCGTTGAACAACTGCATCCAACTGGGCGGCGGCACATCGCTCTTGTCGGAGACGAACAGGTCCTCCGCCTGGCCGAGGGTGCGGCGCACGGCCTGGCTCTTGCCCATCGACGCCTGCGCCCAGGCCTCGATGGTGTGGAACATCGCCCGGGTGCGCGGCAGTACCTGGTCGCCGGAGCCGGACTGGGCGAGCTTCATCAGGTCCAGGGCGTCGTCGGGACGGCCCAGGTGGACCATCTGCCGGGCCGCCCGGGACAGCGCCTCGCCGGCCCGGGGCCGGTCGCCTCCCTCGCGCGCGGCGTGGGCGGCGATGACGAAGTACTTCTGCGCCGTGGGCTCCAGGCCGACGTCGTGCGACATCCAGCCCGCGAGGACGGCCAGGTTGGCGGCGACGCCCCACAGGCGCCGCTGCAGATGGGGCGGGTGGCGGTAGGCGAGCATGCCGCCCACCTCGTTGAGCTGGCCCACCACGGCCTTGCGCTGGAGTCCGCCGCCACGGGCGGCGTCCCAGGCCCGGAACACCTCCACGGAGGACTCGAGTTCGTCGACCTCGGCCGCCCCCACGGGAGCGGCCTCGTAGCGGTCGTAGCCGGTCGGTTCGGCCTGGACGAAGGAACGGCCGACGACAGGAGCGTCGGCGGAGAGGATGGGGTCGGTGTGCAGCCAGTCGTACATGGCGCTGCTGAGTGCTGATCCCGCGGCGAGCACGGCACCCGCGCCCACCAAGCCGCGTCGGTTGAGCATGAGGTCCATTCCCGTGAATTCGGTGAGGACCGCGGCGGTCCGTTCGGGCGCCCACGGCACGCCGTCGGGATGTTCCTCACTCCCGCCGCCCCGCCGTTTCCCCGCACGCCCGTGCCGTACCAGACCGAGGTCCTCGATGGTCACGACACGGCCGAGACGCTCGGTGAACAGAGCCGCCAGCACCCGCGGCACCGGATCGCGCGGGATCTCTCCCATGTCGATCCACCGCCGCACCCGGGAGGTGTCCGTCGCCAGCTGCGGGTGGCCCATGGCCGCCGCCTGCCGGTTGACCAGCCTCGCGAGTTCCCCCTTGGACCAGCCGGCCAGGCCGAACAGGTCCGCCAGGCGGGTATTGGGTTGTCCGCTCACGTCAAGCCCCCAGGTTCTCGGCTGAGTTGACAGTAGCCCGCAAAAGTTGCCGGGCGACTATTCGCCAGGGTTTCGCCAGGGTGCGCCAGATGGTGTGCCACTGGGCGACGGGTGTCAGGTAGGAACGCGCCACCCCGACCCGGTCGCCGAGGGACATTCCCCAGGGTGCACCCGCAGGGGCCGGTCGGGGCAGCGCCGTCACGTCCGGCACACGAAGGGATCTGTCTCTCCCATGTACGCAGCATCGTCCTCCGTGTCCGCACCGCCCCGGTCGCCGCGCATCCGTCCGGGCGGCGGCGGCCCGTACCTCGATCCCGCCCGGCCCACGCCCCCCGTGCTCGGCGCGGGCCGCGGCCGGCGCCCCGGAGTGCTCGGCACGCAGCCGCTCAGCGGGCGACTGGACCTGTCCGGCCCCCAGGGCGCCCAACTGCGCACGGCGATCGCGTCGGTGCACCGGATCTGCCCTGAGTTCGCGCCGGTGCAGGTGCTGCGCCGCAGCGGCCGCTCCGTGCTCCTGGTCGGCACGACGGGACGCAGCACGGCCGTCGCCAAGTGTTTACTGGACCACTCCCCGGTGTGGTCCGAGCGGATCAGGCACGAAATAGTGGCATACCGCACGTTCGTCCGGCACCGCCCCCCGGTGCGGGCGCCGAGACTGATCGCGGCGGACCCGGACAACTGCACCCTGGTCGTCGAGCGGATGCCCGGCCGGGTGGCGGCGCTCCAACGGCATCCGGTGGAGGCCCCGCCGAGGGCCGACATCAGGGCGGCGCTCGGCGCGATCTGCCGCCTCAACGCCTGGCGGCCCCCGGCGGGCACGTTCGACGCCCCGCTGGACTACGCGGCCCGGATCTCCCGCTACCACGAGCTGGGGCTGCTCACCGACCGGGATCTGGGCGACCTCCAGAAGCTCCTGCACGGCATCGCGGCGAGCGCAGGCCGGCAGGGCATGGGCCAGTTCTGCCACGGCGACGCCCTCCTGTCGAACATGCTCCTGTCACCGGCCGGTCCAGTGCTGGTGGACTGGGAGCACGCGGGCTGGTATCTGCCGGGCTACGACCTGGCCACGCTGTGGGCGGTCCTCGGCGACGCGCCGGTGGCGCGCCGTCAGATCAGCCAGATCGCGCAGTCCGCGGGCCCGGCCTCACGGGACGCGTTCCTGGTGAACCTGATGCTGGTGCTGACCCGCGAGATCCGCACCTACGAGACGGCCGTGCAGCGTTCCCTGCACGACGCGGCCCCGACGGCCCCGGGGGCGGCCCACCCGGGCGCCGTGCCCTCCGGGGAGGAGCAGCGGCTGCTGCTGCGACGGCTGCACGACGACTGCCAGCTGGCCCGGCGGGCCGTCCGGGCGGCGGTCGGCACTCGCTGAGGGTCCCTCACCGATCCCGGCGGACCAGAAGGCCCGCGGTGCGCCAGAGCGGCGGCGCACCGCGGGCCTCTGTGTGCGTCCGCCCCTGACCGCCCCTTCCCATCTGTCGGCGCGAAACGCCCCGAACCCCCTTGACAAGGGAAAGCGTCCTCCTTTGGGCATGATTGACGGACCGTCGGCAAGCCGGTACGACTGACGCACGTTCGGCCCCGCACGCCCCGCCCCGCTCGCCCGTCCCAGGAGGCCGCATTGCGAGGATCCGTCCCCGCCCCCCACACCCCCGCCGGACAACGACGCGCCCGAAGAGCCGCCGGCGCCGTCGCCTCGGCGGCCCTGCTCATGCCCCTGCTGGGCGCCGGTCCGGCCCCCGACCGGGCCTCCCCCGCCGCGGCCTCCCCGGACACGCTGCAGCAGGCGTTCGCCGCCGCGGCCGAGAAGTACCGCGTGCCGCAGAGCGTGCTGCTCGCCGTCTCCTACCTCCAGTCCCGCTGGGACGCGCACAGCGGCGCGCCCAGCGTCACCGGAGGCTACGGGCCGATGCACCTCACCGACGCCCGCACCGCCCTCGCCGAGGCCCCGCACCACAGCGAGGGCAGGGAGGACTCACGCGGCGACGACGCCCGCCCGGCGCTGCGACCGCGCCCGGCCCACGTCGACGCCGTCGACCTCCCGGCGCGGCTGCGCACGCTCGTCAAGGCCGCCGAGCTCACCGGCATGAGCCTGGAGCGGCTGCGCACCGACCCGGCGGCCAACATCACCGGCGGCGCCGCCCTCCTCGCCTTCGCCCAGCGCGACCTGGGCGCGCCGCTGAGCGCCGACCCGGCGGACTGGTACGGCGCGGTGGCCGGCTTCTCCGGCGCCGAGGACAGCGGGACGGCCGCCGCGTACGCCGACGACGTGTTCGACGTGCTCCGCACCGGCGAGGAGCGCACCACCGACGCCGGGCAGCGGGTCGCCCTGTCGCCGCAGCCGCGTATGGCGCCCAAGAAGGGGCAGCTGAGGCAGGCCGGTCTGCGTGCGGCCGCCACCGAGGGCACCGAGTGTCCGGCGGGCGTGTCCTGCGAGTGGATCCCGGCGCCGTACCAGCAGTTCGGCGACAACGACTACGGCAACCACGACCTGGGCGACCGCCCGGAGTCCCAGTCGGTCAAGTACATCGTCGTCCACGACACCGAGGGCGGCTGGGAAGGAGTCATCAACCTGGTCCAGGACCCGACGTACGTGTCCTGGCAGTACTCGCTGCGCTCCACCGACGGCCATATCGCCCAGCACGTGAAGGCGAAGGACGTGGCGTGGCACGCGGGCAACTGGTACGTCAACGCCAAGTCGATCGGCCTGGAGCACGAGGGGTTCCTCGCCAATCCGGACTCCTGGTACACGGAGGCGATGTACCGCGCGTCGGCCCGTCTGGTGACGTACCTGGCGGACAAGTACGGCATTCCGCTGGACCGGCAGCACATCCTGGGCCATTCCAACGTGCCCGGTCCGACGTCGGCGGCGGTGCCGGGGATGCACACCGACCCGGGGCCGTACTGGGACTGGGCGCACTACTTCGAGCTGCTGGGCCGTCCGGTGAAGGCCACGGCCCGCCGGAACAGCGCTGTGGTGACGATCCGTCCGGACTACGCGGCCAACCGGCCGGTCTTCACGGGCTGCGTCACCAAGGACGAGCCGTGCGCGGCGCACGGCTCCAGCGAGGTGCGGCTGCACTCCGACCACGACGAGAAGTCCCCGCTGATCCAGGACGCGGGCCTGGGCACCGTGCCGGGCACCGGGGTGAACGACATCTCCTCGCGGGTCTCCACCGGTCAGCAGTACGCGGTCGCCGAGCGGTGGGGCGACTGGACGGCGATCTGGTACCTCGGGCAGAAGGCCTGGTTCCGCAACCCGCCGGCGCAGCCGACGGCGGTGCCCGCGAAGGGCGTGGTGGTGACGCCGAAGGCGGGGCTGGACAGTGTGCCGGTCTACGGAAGGGCCTACCCGGAGGCGTCGGCCTATCCGGCGGGGGTGCCGGTCCAGGCGGTGTCGCCGCTGCCGTACCGGCTGCCGAAGGGCCAGCAGTACGTGGTCGGTGACAAGGTGCCGGGCGAGTACTACTACGCGGTCGGCTTCGCCACCGACACGCACAAGGTGGTGGTCGGCAAGGACGAGTACTACGAGATCCAGTTCGGGCACCGGGTGGCGTTCGTCCGCGCGGCGGACGTGACGGCGTCCGCCTCGTAGCCGTCCGGCGTGAGCGCCCGGCCCGTGACGGACGGCGGGGCGGGTGCTCAGCCCTGCTGGAAGAGCTCCGCCGGGAGCGGCTTCAGCAGCGCGTACAGGTCGTCCGTGATGGGGCGGTCCCAGGCGGCGATGGTGACGAGGACGTTGTCGCTGCGGTCGAACTGCACGCAGGAAATGCGGCTCTCGGAGAGCTTGAGGCGGCGCACGATCAGGAGGTTGTCGCCCTGCATCACCGGCATGTCCTCGGTGCCGACGACGGTCACCTCCTCGTCGTTCTCCAGGGCGAGCAGCAGCTGGGCCACCTCGAAGGGCACCTCGCCCTCCTCGACGTCCCGGGCCGGGGAGCCCTCGGGGAGGTTGCCGATGATCATCGCGGGGCCGCGGCCGCCGAAGAGGTCGTAGCGCAGGAAGACGCCCTGGCAGGTGCCGTCGGGGGCGGGCAGCAGGCCGGCGCCGAGGTTGCCGGGCCAGTCGCCCGGATCCATGGCCAGGACGTCGAAGTCGGGCCCGGCGGGAGTGGCGCTGCGGCGGCGGAGGAACGACATGCCGCAATGGTACGGGGTGCCGTCCGGCGGTGGCGCGGTAGGAGCGGCGCGCGATCCGGTTCGAAGCGGGCGTCGGCTGTCAGGTCGCCGGCTGCTTGTGGCGTTCGTGGTGGCGGGCGACTCTCGCCCTGTTGCCGCAGGACGGTTTGCACCACTCCTGGCGGGGGTGGTCCTTGAGGAAGTAGCGCACGCAGCGGGGGGCGTGGCAGGCGCGCAGGCGGTGCCGGTCGGGGCCGGTCAGGAAGGCGATGGCGGCCTGGGCGAGGGCGCCGGCGAGGTCGCCGGCGCCGGGCGCCGGGCGGCGGTCGCTCACGGGGCCGGCGTCCGGCGTCCAGTGCAGGACGGGCACGGTGGGGATACGGGCGGCTGCCGTGTTGAGGCGGTCGAGGGCCTCGGGCACGGGCAGCAGCCGGGCGGCGTCCGCGGGGCTGGGCTCGCCGGGGCGCACGGCGTGGGCGAAGAGGGCGCGGACGGCGGCGCGCACGTCACGGACGGCGGCGAGGTCGCCGGCGTCGGGGAGGTGCCCTGCGGTGTCCGGGAGGTCGTCGGCGTGGCCTCGGATCCAGGCGGCGAGGCCTTCGGGGCCGGCGAGGTCGTCGGCGATCCCGCCGTGGCCGTCGTGCCGGACGGTGAGCGCGAGGTCCAGGGCGAGGCGGGTGTCGGCGGGCTGCGCGGGCGGCATGCGCCTAATGATAGGCCCCGCGTGTGCCATTAGCCTCAAGAGGTGTCTCGTTCCTCCGCGGGGGCGGGCGGCACCACCGCGACCGGGCTCGCCGCGTGCAGCAGGACCGCGTGGGTGACCGAGCCGAGCATGCGGGCCGGGGCCAAGAGGCGGCGGCGGTGCCGGCCCACGACGACCAGGGCGGCGTCCTTGGAGGCGGCGACGAGGTGGGCGGCCGCGTCGCCGGGGACCGGCCACGGCTCCACCCGGACCCCCCGGTAGCGGTCGCGGTGGGCGGCGAGGAAGCCCTCGGCGAGGGCGCGGGTCTCGCGTTCGACGACGTCCTGGTCCACGGGCGGCGCCTGGAGTTCGCCGGGGGCGGCCCAGGTCTGGACGGGCCACGGGTAGGCGGCGACCACCTGGAGGCGGGCCTCGCGCAGGGCGGCCTCGGTGAAGGCGAAGGCGAGCGCGGCGTCGTCGGGGCTGTCCACGTGGAGGCCGACGACCACGCGGGGCCCGGGCTCCTGTTCCGGCCCGTCGACGTCGCGGTCCGGCCGGGGGACGATCACCACCGGGCACTCGGCGTCACGGGCGGCGCTCATGCCGTTGGAGCCGAGCAGCAGGCGCGCGAAGCCGCCCCGCCCCCGGGAGCCGAGCACCAGCAGTTCCGCCTCGGCGCCCAGTCCGGGCAGGAGCGCGCCCGGCGCCCCGTCCAGGCCGACGTACTCGGTTCCCGTCGGGCCGGGCCGGCCCTCCAGGCGGGCGCGGGCGTCGGCGAGCACCGGGTCGCCGTCCGGCGGCGGGGGCATGACGACCGGGCCGCCGGGCGGGGTCCAGACGGCGTACTGGCGCACGTGCGCCACGCGCAGCGGCGCCACGCGCCGGCGTGCGGCCTCGACGGCCCAGTCCAGGGCGCGCCAGCTGTCGTCGGAGCCGTCGACCGCCGCGACGACCGGCAGGGTGCTCATGGCCCTCACCTCCGGGATACGACCTTCGTCCTGCTGGGCCCAGCCTGGCCCAGCGTGCGGCGCGGGCGGGGTCGCGTGGGTCGCGTGTCCGGAATCGGCGGCGGAACACCGCCGGTTCGGCCTGTCGCGGCGGGTCCGGGGGCGGCTTCCGACATGGCTCGGCGGGGCTGCCGGGCTCGCTCAGGTGAGGTCGAACTCCCCTTCCCGGGCCCCCGACACGAACGCGCCCCACTCGGCGGGGGTGAAGATCAGGGACGGGCTCTCGGGGCGGCCGCTGTTGCGCATCGCGACGAACCCCTCGACGAAGGCGATCTGGACATCCCCCCGGCCCCGGCTGCTGGACTGCCACTCGGCCCTGCTGAGATCCAGCTCCGGCTTGTCCCAGCTCGCGAACGGCTGCTGTTGGATGGTGCTCTCGGCCACGTCCGTGCTCCTCCCGGTTCGTCGTCCGCGGCCAGCCTAGCGACCGGTCACCGACCCCGACAGAGCACCTGAGGGGGACCTTTCAGGACACGGGCGGCCGCGCCCCCACGAGCCACATGGAGAAGAACTGCGAGCCGCCGCCGTAGGCGTGGCCGAGTACCTTCCTCGCCCCGTCCACCTGGTGCTCGCCCGCCTGGCCGCGCACCTGGAGCGCCGCCTCGGCGAAGCGGATCATGCCGGAGGCGCCGATGGGGTTGGTGGAGAGCACGCCGCCCGACATGTTGACGGGCAGGTCGCCGTCGAGCTCGGTGACGCCGGCCTCGGTGAGCTTCCAGCCCTCGCCCTCGTCGGCGAAGCCGAGGTTCTCCAGCCACATGGGCTCGTACCAGGAGAACGGTACGTAGATCTCCGCGGCGTCGATGTCGCGGCGCGGGTCGCTGACGCCGGCCTGGCGGTAGACGTCGGCGGCGCAGTCGCGGCCGGCCCGCGGGGAGACGAAGTCCTTGCCGGCGAAGAGCGTCGGTTCGCTGCGCATCGCGCCGCCGAGCATCCAGGCGGGCGGCCGCGGTGAACGGGCGGCGCCGGCGCGGTCGGTGAGGACCATGGCGCAGGCGCCGTCGGAGGAGGGGCAGGTCTCGGAGTAGCGGATCGGGTCCCACAGCATGGGGGACGCCTGGACCTTCTCCAGGGTGATGTCGTGTTCGTGGAGGTGGGCCCAGGGGTTCTTGAGGGCGTTGCGGCGGTCCTTGTAGGCGACGAGGGAGCCGATGCTGTCGGGCGCGCCGCTGCGCCGCATGTACGCGCGCACGTGGGGGGCGAAGAAGCCGCCGGCGCCGGCGAGGAGGGGCTGCTGGAAGGGGACCGGCAGGGACAGGCCCCACATGGCGTTGGACTCGGACTGCTTCTCGAAGGCCAGGGTCAGCACGGTGGCGTGGACGCGGGCGGCGACGAGGTTCGCGGCGACCAGCGCGGTGGATCCGCCGACCGAGCCGGCCGTGTGGACGCGCAGCATGGGTTTGCCGACGGCGCCGAGGGCGTCGGCGAGGTACAGCTCCGGCATCATGACGCCCTCGAAGAAGTCGGGCGCCTTGCCGATGACGACGGCGTCGATGTCGGCCCAGGTCAACTCGGCGTCGTCGAGGGCGTGTCGGGCGGCCTCGCGGACCAGGCCGGCGATGGAGACGTCCCGTCGGGCGGCGACGTGCTTGGTCTGTCCGATGCCGACGACGGCCACGGGTTCCTTGCTCATCGCGGATCCCCTTCGAGTACGGCGACCAGGTTCTGCTGCAGGCACGGGCCGGAGGTGGCGTGGGCGAGGGCGCGGTCGGACTCGCCGCGGTGGATGCGGGCGGCGGCCTCGCCGATGCGGACGAGTCCGGCGGCCATCATCGGGTTGGCGGCCAGGGCGCCGCCGGAGAGGTTGACGCGCACGCTGTCGTCGAGGCGCAGCGCCTTGCGCAGGACGATCTCCTGTGAGGTGAACGGCGCGTGCAACTCGGCTGTGTCGACGGGGCGTTCGAAGGCGCCGGCGCGTTCGGCGGCGAGGCGGGCCGAGGGCGAGTCGGTGAGGTCGCGCACGCCCAGGGAGTGGGCCTCGGTGCGGTGGTCGACGCCGCGGATCCAGGCGGGCCGGGAGCACAGTTCGCGGGCCCGGTCGCCGGCCGCGAGGATCACGGCGGCGGCGCCGTCGCCGACGGGCGGGCAGTCGCCGGTGCGCAGGGGCCGTACGACGTAGTCGCCGTGGGGGGCCGAACCCCTGGACTGGGCGTGGCGGTTGAGGGTGGCGGCGCGCCGGCTGCGGGCGCCGATCTCGGCGAGGGCCGGTTCGTCGGCGTCGCCGGCGTCGATCAGGGCCTGGGCCTGGAGGGCGGCGAGGGCGACGGAGTCGGGCCACAGGGGGGCGACGTAGTACGGGTCGAGCTGGCGGGTGAGGACGTCGCGCAGCGAGCCGGGTGAGGACTTGCCGTAGGAGTAGACGAGGGCGGTGTCCGCGTCGCCGGTGAGCAGTTTGGTCCAGGCTTCGTACAGGGCCCAGGCGCCGTCCATCTCGACGTGGGACTCGGAGATCGGGGGCCAGGCTCCGACGCCGTCGAGGGCCAGGGTGAAGGAGAAGGCGCGGCCGGCGAGGTAGTCGCTGGAGCCGGAGCAGGTGAAGCCGATGTCGGCGGTCTTCAGGCCGGTGCGGTCCAGGACCTCGTGCAGGACCGGCATGAGCATCTCGACTTCGGACAGCTCGTCAGTGGTGCGCAGGACGTCGGTCTGGGCGAAGGCGACGACGGCGATGTCGCGGACGCCGGGCGCTTCCTCGGGGACGGCCGCGTCCGAGGGGTTCATAGCAGCTCCTTGTAGGCGTCGTAGTCCGCGTCGGGTTCGCCGGTGGGCCGGTAGTGGTCGGGGTAACGGCCGCCGTCCGTCCACACGGGTTCGACGCGCAGGCCCATGCGCACCTGGTCGTAGGGGATGCCGCCGATGCGTCCGTGCAGGGCGAGGCCGGCGCCGTCGAGGGCGATGTGGGCGTAGACGTAGGGGACTTCGATGTCCAGGTTCTTCGCCTTGATGTTGACGATGCAGAAGGTGGTGACGGTGCCGCGGGGGCCGACCTCGACCTGTTCGGCGGTGGGGACGCCGCAGGTGGGGCAGGCGCCGCGGGGCGGGACGTACACCTTGCGGCAGGAGGGGCAGCGTTCGCCGACGGTGCGGCGTTCGGAGAGTGCGGCGATGTAGGCGCTCTGGGCGCGGCCCGGGGAGTAGGTGTAGTCGAGGCGGGCGTGGGCGACGACGCCGGTGACCCGGTCGTCGAACTCGCCCGTGTGGCCGTCGGGTTCGGCCGCTTCGCCGTCGTAGGGTTCGAAGCAGGCGATGTCGGTGATGGCGCCGGTGCGCTCCTCGGCCCAGCGGATCCGTACGCGCATGCCGGTGTGGACCGCGTCGGGCCCGGGAGCGTCCAGGGCGTGCAGCAGGGCGGTGTCGGCGCCGTCGAGGCGGACGAGGGCCCAGGCGAAGGGGGTGCCGAGGGGCTGGCCTCGGCGGGGCTCGTGGTTCCAGGCCCAGGTGGTGACCGTGCCGGTGGGGGCGACTTCCACGAGGTCGCCGATCTCCTCGGCGGTGACGGGGTCGTACTCGACGGGCGGGACGAGGGTGCGGCCGTCGGCGGTGCGCACTCCGAGGACGACGCGTTCGCGCAGGCCGGTCAGGAAGGCGCTCTGGACGGGGCCGAGGGAGCGGGTGAAGGGGAACTCGACGACCAGGGGCGCTTTGAGCACTTCGGGCACGGGGACTCCTCAGGCACGCTGGTAGACGGGCGGTCGTTTCTCGGCGAAGGCGCGGGCGCCTTCCCTGGCGTCCGCCGTGTCGAAGACGGGCCAGCCGCGGGCGAGTTCGGCGGCGAGGCCGTCCCTCTCGCTCATCTCGGCGGTGTCGTACACCGACGCCTTGACGGCCTCGACGGCTAGCGGGCCGCAGGCGTTGATCTGTTCGGCGATCTCCAGGGCCTTGGTGAGGGCCGTGCCGTCGGGGACGACATGGCCGACGAGTCCGATGTCCGCTGCCTCGCGGGCGCTGTACGGGCGTCCGGTGAGCAGCATCTCCAGGGCGTGGGTGCGTGGGATCTGGCGCTGGAGGCGGACGGTGGAGCCGCCGATCGGGAACAGGCCGCGCCTGACCTCGAAGAGGCCGAAGGTCGACGACTCTCCCGCGACGCGGATGTCGGTGCCCTGGAGCATCTCGGTGCCGCCCGCCACGCAGTGGCCCTCCACGGCGGCGATCACGGGCTTGCGGGGGCGGTGGTGGCGCAGCATCGCCTTCCAGTGCAGGTCCGGGTCGGCCTTGAGCCGGTCGCGGTACCGTTCCCCTTCCATGCCCTTGCCGGCGAGGGCCTTGAGGTCCATGCCGGCGCAGAACGAGCCGCCGGCGCCGGTGAGGACGATCGAGCGGACCGTGTCGTCCGCGTCGGCCTCCAGCCAGCCGTCGTACAGGCCGACGAGCAGCGCGATCGAGAGCGCGTTCTTCGCTTCGGGCCGGTTGAGCGTGAGCACGAGTGTGGCGCCCTCGCGCCGCACGGTGAGGTGTTCCGTACCGCCCATCACCCATCTCCCCTCTGACAGAACGAGAACAGGTTGCAGGAGGCGGTGAGGCACTTCAAGGGTTTTCTGACACACAGTCAGATTTATTGGCGCGGGCCCTTCCCACTTGCCGCGCCCTTTGCTCTGATGACCGGCGAACGAGGGGCAGCGAGGTCAGGAGGAGCGGTGGAGTACAACCTTGCCGACCTGTTCGAGTCGGTGGCCGACGTGGTGCCGGAGCGTGAGGCGCTCGTCTACGTGGACCATCCGGGCACGGGCGCGGAGCGCCGGCTGACGTACGCCGAGCTGGACGCGGCGGCCAACCGCATCGGTCACCATCTCCTCGACAGCGGGATACGCCCCGGCGAGCACCTCGGGCTGCACCTCTACAACGGCATCGAGTACCTGCAGACGGTGCTCGGCTGCCTGAAGGCGCGCATCGTGCCGGTCAACGTCAACTACCGCTACGTAGAGGAGGAGTTGGTCTACCTCTATCGGGACGCGGACCTGGTCGCCCTCGTCTTCGACGCGGAGTTCGCCCCCCGGGTGGCGGGGGCGCTGCCGCAGACCCCGGCGCTGCGTCATCTGATCCGGGTGGGCGAGTCGGTGGGCGGCGTGACCGCCGTGCCGTTCGCGGAGGCCGAGGCGGGCGGCTCCGCCGATCGGGGGTTCCCGGAGCGCTCGGGGGACGACCAGTTCATCATCTACACCGGGGGCACGACCGGGCTCCCGAAGGGCGTGATGTGGCGTCAGGAGGATTTGTTCTTCGCGGGTCTGGGCGGTGGCGCGCCGACCGGTGAGCCGGTCAGGAAGCCCCAGGAGCTCGCCGAGCGGGTGGCGGCGGGCGGGTCCGGGATCACCTTCTTCCCCACTCCCCCGCTGATGCACGGCACGTCCACGCTGACCGCGTTCATCGGCTTCAACTTCGGTCAACGCGTCGTCATCCACCGCAAGTTCGTGCCCGAGGAGGTGCTGCGGACGATCGAGAAGGAGAAGGTCACCAGCATCTCCCTGGTCGGCGACGCCATGCTCAGGCCGCTGATCGACGCGCTGGAGGGGCCGATGAAGGGCGTGGACTGCTCGTCGGTGTTCAACGTCTCCTCGTCCGGGGCGATCATGTCGGACACGGTCCGCCGCCAGTTCCGGGCGCTCATGCCGAACGCGATGCTGCTGAACAACTTCGGCTCCTCGGAGTCCGGTTTCAACGGCACGGCGACGGACGACTCCGGTCCCGAGCGGGGATTCCGCGTCCGCGTCAACTCCCGTACCCAGGTGGTCGATCCGGTGACGCACGAGCCGGTCGCGCCCGGTGAGGTGGGTCGGGTCGCGCAGCGCGGGCACGTGCCGCTGGGCTACTACAACGACCCGGTGAAGTCGGCCGAGACGTTCTTCGAGAAGGACGGGGAGCGCTGGGTGCTCCTCGGCGACATGGCCACCGTCGACGCGGACGGCGTGGTCGTCGTCCTCGGCCGCGGCTCGCAGTGCATCAACACCGGCGGCGAGAAGGTGTACCCGGAGGAGGTCGAGCAGGCGCTCAAGGCCCACCCGGACGTGTACGACGCCTTGGTCGCCGGCGTCCCCGACCCGACGTGGGGCAACCATGTGGCGGCCGTGGTGCAGCTGCGCGGCGGCGCGCGGTCGCCCTCACTGGAGGACATCCAGACCCACTGCCGCACCCGCCTCGCCGGCTACAAGATCCCCCGCCAGTTGGTCGTCACGGAGTTCATCCGCCGCTCCCCCAGCGGCAAGGCGGACTACCGCTGGGCCCGGGACGTGGCAGCGGCGTCGGACCACTGAGCGCCGGCGGACGCGGGGGCTGCGGCCGGCCCGCCGGCGCGGTGGGCGCTCAGGCGGCGTTCAGGAAAGCGGCCGTACGACGGGTGAACCATCGCGGGTCGTCCAGCCACGGGTAGTGGCCAGCGCCGGGCTGGACGGCGAGTTCGGCGTTCGGCAGGGCGTCGGCGAGGAGGCGGGCGACTGCGGGGCACGGGCCGCCGTCGGCGCCGCCGGCGAGGACCAGTGCGGGGGCGGTCACCTCGGCGAGGGCGGCGCGCAGTGCGGGCGGGTCGTAGGCGCCGGGCCCGTGGAAGCGCTCCTCCGCCTCGACGTCGGCCCGCGCCTCCATGCCGGCCGCGTGGGCGCGGGCGGTGTCGTCCCAGCGGCCGTAGAAGAAGCCGCCGAACGCCGCGAACTCCTCGTCGGTCACCTCCTCGCCCGCGAGCCAGGCCCGGAACGCCGGGAAGACGTCCTCGAACCACGGCTCGTCCTTGCGCAGCAGCGCCGCCGCCAGCCGTTCCTCGGGCGTGGCAGGCCGGCCCAGGGCCCAGGGGATGACCGTGACGAGCGCCAGCCGGGCCACCCGCCGGGGGTGCCGGGCCGCGTACAGCAGGGCGAGGTTGCCGCCCGCCGAGTGGGCGAGCAGGTCCATGCGGTCCAGCCCCAGCCGGACGCGGAGCGCTTCCACGTCGTCTGTCTGCCGGTCGCAGCGGTAGGTCGCCGGGTCCGCCGGGACGGCGGAGTCGCCGGTGCCGCGCAGGTCGAGCAGGATCAGCCGGCGGTGCGCGGTGAGTCCGCCCAGGTCCCCCAGGTACTCGGAAGCCTGCATGGGGCCGCCGGGCAGGACGACGAGCGGCTCGCCCTCGCCCCGGACGTGGTAGGCGAGTTCGGTTCCGTCGGACGCGGTGAAGGTCGGCATGCGCCGATCTTCACCGCAGGCCCGGTCCGCGCGCAACGCGGTTGCGTGGCACGCCGGTCGGACCGGCCTCACCCGTTACCGGGCGAACCGTTCACGGAGTTCACGCTTGAGGATCTTGCCGCTGGCGTTGCGCGGGAGTTCGTCCACGAACAGCACCCGCTTGGGCGCCTTGAAGGCGGGCAGCTTCTCCTTGGCGTGGGCGACCAGTTCGTCCTCGGTGACCTCGCCGCGCGCGACGACGACCGCGGTGACCGCCTCGATCCACTTCTCGTCGGGCAGCCCGATCACCGCGGCCTCGGCGACCGCCTCGTGCGTGTACAGCGCGTCCTCGACCTGCCGTGAAGCGACCAGGACGCCACCGGAGTTGATGACGTCCTTCACCCGGTCGACGATCGTGAAGAAGCCGTGGGCGTCGCGCACGGCGAGGTCCCCGGAGTGGAACCAGCCGTCACGGAAGGCCGCCGAGGTCTCCTCGGGTTTGTCCCAGTAGCCCTCGCAGAGCTGCGGGGAGCGGTAGACGATCTCGCCGGGCTCGCCGTCGGGGACGTCCTCGCCCTTGTCGTCGACCACGCGCGCGTCGACGAAGAGCACGGTCCGCCCGCACGAGTCCAGGCGGCCATTGTGCTCCTCGGGGGCCAGCACGGTGGCGAGCGGGCCGATCTCGCTCTGGCCGAAGCAGTTGTAGAGGGCGAGCTTGGGAAGGCGCTCACGCAGCCGCTCCAGCACGGGCACCGGCATGATCGACGCCCCGTAGTAGGCCTTGCGCAGCCCGCCGAGGTCGCGGTCGGCGAAGTCGGGGCGGTTGGTGAGGGCGATCCACACGGTGGGCGGGGCGAAGAGGCTGTCGACGCGGCCGGCTTCGACGAGGTCGAGGAGCGTGTCGCCGTCCGGCGCGTCGAGGATGACGTTCGTCGCGCCGGTGGCGAGGTAGGGCAGCAGGAACACGTGCATCTGCGCCGAGTGGTAGAGCGGCAGCGCGTGCGCGGGGCGGTCGCCGGCGCTCAGGTCGAGGGCGGTGATGGCGCTGAGGTACTCGTGCACCAGGGCGCGGTGGGTCATCATCGCGCCCTTGGGCAGGGCCGTCGTGCCGGAGGTGTACAGCAGCTGGACCAGGTCCTCGCTGCGCGGTTCGGGGCCGTCGTACGGGGCGGCCTCCGCGAGCCGGGCGAGCAGCGAGCCCTCGGCGTCGCGCAGCGGCAGGGTGGGGACGCCGTCGGGGAGCCGGCCGGCGAGGTCGGGGTCGGCGAGGACCAGGGAGCTGCCCGACTGGCCGAGGATGTAGGCGAGGTCGTCGCCGGTGAGGTTCTGGTTGACGGGGACGTGCACCAGCCCGGCGCGGGCACAGGACAGGAAGCCGACGAGGTAGGCGTCGGAGTTGTGGCCGTAGGCCGCGACCCGGTCGCCGGGGGCGAGGCCCCGGCCGAGCAGGACGCTCGCAGCGCGGGAGACCGCCTCGTCGAGCTCCTCGTAGGTCCAGGTGCGGTCGCGGTACTCGACCGCGACGCGTGCCGGGGTACGGCGGGCGCTGCGCCGCAGCACGCCGTCGACGGTACTGCCGTGTCCGGGGGTCATGGCACAAGATCCTCGGACGCCGGCCGGGACGGGTCAAGTCGCGGCGCGGCCGGCGTCCGGCGGGACCCGGTCGTGTCCCGGCAGGACGCACTGACACCGGACATACCCGTTGGTACGCTCAACCGCCCTTTCCCTCAACACAGTTGGGAGGCACCATGCGTATCCGCACGAAGCGTCCGGCTCACACGCGTGCGAAGCGATCGCCCCGCGCCCGCGCGAGACCGTTCACCCGCTCCCGAGCCGGAAGGCTCGCCGTCGCCGCCGTCGCGCTGCTCACCGCCACCGCGGCCCTGCCCGCGTCGGCGGCCGAGCGGCAGGCCGCGCCGGACCGGCCGGAACGCCACTCCTCGGGCGGTCTGTCCGCCGTCATCCGCTACACCGAGTACGGCATCCCGCACATCCTCGCGCGCGACCACGCGAGCCTCGGCTTCGGCACCGGGTGGGCGCAGGCCGCCGACCAGATATGCGTGCTCGCCGACGGATTCGTGACCGTGCGCGGGGAACGGTCACGGTACTTCGGCGCCGACGCGGCGCCCGACTCCTCGCTCTCCTCGGCCGCCCGGAACCTCTCCAGCGACCTGTACTTCCGCGGGGTGCGGGAGGCCGGCACGGTGGAGCGCCTGCTCGCCCGGCCCGCCCCCGCCGGCCCGAGCCGTGCCGCCAAGGACCTGATGCGGGGCTTCGCCGCCGGCTACAACGCCTGGCTGCGGCAGAACCGGATCACCGACCCGGCCTGCAAGGACGCCGCGTGGGTGCGTCCGATCACCACGCTCGACGTGGCCGCGCGCGGCTACGCGCTCGCCGTCCTCGGCGGTCAGGGCCGCGCCGTCGACGGCATCACCACCGCCCAGCCGCCCACCGCCTCCGGCGCCGCCCCGTCCGCCGCGGTTCCCGACGCCGGGGCAGCCGCCCGCGCCGCCGCCGAGCTCTTCGCCTCCGACACCGCCGACATGGGCTCCAACGCGGTCGCCTTCAGCGGCGCGACCACGGCGAACGGCCGCGGCCTGCTGCTCGGCAACCCGCACTACCCCTGGCAGGGCGGCCGCCGCTTCTGGCAGTCCCAGCAGACCATCCCGGGCCGGCTGAACGTCGCGGGCGCCTCGCTGCTCGGCACGCCGACCGTGTCCATCGGGCACAACGACCGCGTCGCCTGGAGCCACACCGTGGCCACCGGCGTCCCCCTCAACCTGCACCAGCTGACGCTGGATCCGGCCGACCCGACGGCGTACCTGGTCGGCGGCACGTCCGAGCGCATGACACGGCGGACCGTGACCGTCCCCGTCCAGGACGGGCCGCCGGTGACCCGCACGCAGTGGTGGACGCGGTACGGCCCGGTCGTCACCGGTCTCGGGCCCGCCCTGCCGCTGCCCTGGAGCACCACCACGGCCTACGCGCTCAACGACCCCAACGCCACCAACCTGCGCGCCTCCGACACCGCGCTCGGCTTCAGCACGGCCCGCGGCACGGCCGACGTGCTGGCCTCGCTGCGCCGCACCCAGGGCCTGCCATGGGTGAACACCGTCGCCGCCGACTCCGGCGGCCACACCCTGTTCACCCAGTCCCAGGTGCTGCCCCGTATCACCGACGAGCTGGCCCAGCGCTGCTCCACCCCGCTCGGCAGGGTGACCTATCCGGCGTCCGGGGTGGCGGTCCTCGACGGCTCGCGCGGCGACTGCGCGCTCGGCCGTGACGCCGACGCGGTCGAGCCGGGCGTCTTCGGGCCGGCGAAGCTGCCCACACTGACCGACGCCCCGTACGCGGAGAACTCCAACGACAGCGCCTGGCTCGCCAACGCGGACCGGCCGCTCACGGGCTACGAACGCGTCTTCGGCACGACGGGCACCGTCCGCTCGCTGCGGACCCGGGGCGCGATCGAGGACGTCGCGGCGCTGGCCCGGCGCGGCGGTCTCACCGTGGCGGACCTGCAGCGGCAGCAGTTCGCCGACCGGGCGCCGGCCGGCGAACTGGCCGCGGCCGACGCGGCGAAGGCGTGCGCGGCGCTGCCGGGCGGCACGGCGACCGGCAGCGACGGCAAGACGGTCGACGTGGGCGAGGCGTGCGCGGTGCTGGCCGCCTGGGACCGCACCACCGACCCCGGCAGCCGGGGCGCGCTGCTCTTCGACCGCTTCTGGCGGAAGTTCCCGGTGGCCCAGCAGTGGAAGGTCCCGTTCTCCGCGGCTGACCCGGTCCGCACCCCCAACACGCTGAACACCGGCTCGCCCGCCTTCACTTCGGCTCTCGCGGACGCGGTCGCCGAACTGCGCGCGGCGCGCATCCCGCTCGACGCGCCGCTCGGCGACCACCAGTTCGTCGTACGCGGCGGGCAGCGCGTCCCGGTGCCGGGCGGCACCGAGGGGCTCGGCGTGTGGAACAAGGTCGAGGCGGTGTGGAATCCGGCCGGCGGCGGCTACACCGAGGTGTCGACCGGCTCCAGCTACATCCAGGCTGTCGGCTGGGACGGCAGCCGCTGCCCGGTGGCCCGGACGCTGCTGACGTACTCCCAGTCGTCGAACCCCGCCTCGCGGCATCACGCCGACCAGACCCGGCTGTTCTCGGCGCAGAAGTGGGTGACGTCCCGGTTCTGCGAGCGGGACATCCTGCGCTCGCCGGCGCTGAGGGTGGTGTGGGCGGGAGAACGCCGCTGACCCCGGGCCGGGGGCGGGCGGATCACGCCGCCCGCCCCCGGCCAGAAGGGTCAACCCCCGCGTCGTACCGCCCCTGGACGGCCGGGGTGTCTCAGACGGCCTTGTCGCGGCCCTCCCAGTACGGCTCGCGCAGGCGGCGCTTGTAGAGCTTCCCGTTGGGGTCGCGGGGCATCTCGGCGATGAAGTCGACCGTCTTGGGGCGCTTGTAGCCGGCGAGGCGCTCGGCGCAGTGGGCGAGCAGGGCGGCGGCGAGGGCCGGGCCGGGTTCATGGCCGGGGGCCGGTTCGACGACCGCCTTGACCTCCTCGCCCCAGTCGTCGTGCGGGATGCCGAAGGCTGCCGCGTCGGCGACGGCGGGGTGGGCGAGGAGGGCGGACTCGATCTCGGCGGGGTAGATGTTGACGCCGCCCGAGATGATCAGGTCGATCTTGCGGTCGCGGAGGAAGAGGTAGCCGTCCTCGTCGAGGCAGCCTAGGTCGCCGACGGTGAAGAAGTCGCCGATGCGGTTCTTGCGGGTCTTGTCCTCGTCCTTGTGGTAGCTGAAGCCGCCCGTGGTCATCTTCATGTACACGGTGCCGAGCCGGCCGGGGGGCAGCCGCTCGCCGTCGTCGTCGAAGATCGCCAGTTCGCTGATGGGCCAGGCCTTGCCGACCGTGCCCGGCTTCTTCAGCCAGTCCTCCGCGGTGGCGAAGGCGCCGCCGCCCTCGCTGGCCGCGTAGTACTCCTCCACGCAGTCGCCCCACCAGTCGATCATGGCCCGCTTCACATGGTCCGGGCAGGGCGCGGCGCCGTGGATGGCGTGCCGCATGGACGAGACGTCGTACCGCGCGCGCACCTCCTCGGGGAGGGCCAGGAGGCGGTGGAACTGGGTGGGGACCATGTGCGTGTGGGTGCAGCGGTGGGCGTCGATGAGGCGGAGCATCTCCTCGGGGGTCCACTTGTCCATGACGACGAGACGGTGGCCGATGTGCAGGGACGCGCCCGCGAACTGGAGGACCGCCGTGTGGTACAGCGGCGAGCAGACCAGGTGCACGTTGTCGTCGAAGGGCCGGACGCCGAAGATGCCGAGGAAGCCGCCGAGGTACGCCTCCTCGGGGGGCTTGCCGGGCAGCGGACGGCGGATGCCGCGCGGGCGGCCGGTCGTGCCCGAGGTGTAGTTCATGACCCAGCCGAGCGTGCGGTCGGCGGGCGCCGACTCCGGTTGCCCGGCGAGGAGTTCGGCGTACGGGCGGAAGCCGTCGACCTCGCCGACGGCGTACCGGTGGCCGGCGGGCAGGCCGGCCTCGTCGGCGGCGCGGGCGGCCTGCTCGCCGTAACGCTCGTGGGCGAGAAGGACCTTGGCACCGGAGTCGGAGACGATCCAGGCGATCTCGGGGCCGACCAGATGGTGGTTGACGGGGACGAGGTAGAACCCGGCCTGGGTGGCCGCGAGGTAGGCGGTGAGGAACTCCGTCGAGTTGGGCAGGACGACGGCGAAGGCGTCGCCGCGTTCGAGGCCGGCCGCGCGCAGACCGTGCACGAGGCGGTTGGCGTCGGAGTGCAGCCGCCCGGCGGTCCATTCCTCGCCGTCCGGCGCGATCAGGACGACGCGGTCGGGGTCGGCGGCGGCCTGCGCCCAGAAGCCGGCGGGGGGCGCGCTCGGCGTACCCGGCGTGTTCGGCGTGGTCGTTGCGTTCGGTGTGCTCGGTGTGTTCTGTGTGTTCTGTGTGTTCGTCACTGGCCGCTCCCTCCGGCGATGCGGTTCACGCGGTCGACGGCCTGCTCGAAACCGCGGGTGAGGTCGTCGAAGACGGCCCGGACGCTGCGGACCTCGTTCATCCGCCCGACGATCTGGCCGACCGGCGTGCCGAGCAGGGGGTCGACCTCGTACTTCTGGATGCGCGAGACGGCGTCGGCGACCAGCAGTCCCTGGAGGGGCATCGGGAGGGTGCCGGGTCCGTCCGCGGCGTCCCAGGCGTCGGTCCAGTCGGTGCGGAGCTGACGCGCGGGCTTGCCGGTGAGGGCGCGGGAGCGGACGGTGTCGCCGGAGCCGGCCGCGAGGAGCTTGCGGGTGAGCGCGGGCGAGTGCAGGTCGGCCTCGGCGGTGGTGAGCCAGAGCGAGCCGAGCCAGACGCCCTGCGCGCCGAGGGCGAGGGCGGCGGCGATCTGCCGGCCGCTGCCGATGCCTCCGGCGGCGAGCACGGGCAGCGGGGCGACGGCGTCGACGACCTCGGGGGTGAGCACCATGGAGGCGATCTCACCGGTGTGGCCGCCGGCCTCGTATCCCTGGGCGACGACGATGTCGATCCCGGCGTCCCTGTGCTTCTCCGCGTGCCGGGCGCTGCCGGCGAGCGCGGCGACCAGCACGTCCCGTTCGTGCGCGCGGGCCACGACGTCGGCGGGCGGGGAGCCGAGGGCGTTGGCCAGCAGCCGGATCGGGTAGTCGAAGGCCACGTCGAGCTGGCTGCGGGCGACCTGCTCCATCCAGCCGGTGATGCGCCACCCGGACGCCTCGCCCTCGGGCAGCTCGGGCACCCCGTACTTGGCGAGGGTCTCCCGCACGAACTGCCGGTGCCCGTCGGGGATCATCGCCTCGACGTCGGCCTCGGTGACGCCTTCGACCTTCTTCGCCGGCATGACCACGTCCAGGCCGTAGGGGCGGCCGTCGACGTGCGCCTCGATCCAGTCGAGGTCGCGTTTGAGGTCGTCGGGGGCGGTGTAGCGGACCGCGCCGAGCACGCCGAAACCGCCCGCGCGGCTGATGGCCGCGGCCACGGCGGGGAACGGCGTGAAGCCGAAGACGGCATGCTCGACTCCGAGTTGGTTGCTCAGCTCCGTCTGCATGGGCGCAGGATGCCGCAGCCGCCCGGACGACGGAAGAGCTTTCCTGATGCTCCGTCAGATTTCTGTTCGGACCGGCCCGCCGCCCCGGCCCTCCGGCCGGAGCGGGCGGATCCCGCAGGTGCGACTACTCGTTGAAGACGGCCTTCTGCACCTCGTTCGGCCCGTCGAAGTGGTCCTGCTTCAAGTGGTCGAGGCGCCTGACCACCTTGTCGTCGGCCTTGTTCTGCCGGGCGCGTTCCACCAGGTGCTGCTTGTCCGTCGGGTAGTCCATCCCACTGAGGGCTTTTTGCAGATCGATGGGGTTGAGGTCCGCCATGACAGCCTCCTGTCATAGGTGGGGTCGGATGTCCGACCTGCCGCAGTACCCCTCCCCGGCCCCTGCGATGCGTCAGTCATCTCCCTGGTCCGCTCCCCCCTCCAGCACGGCCATCGCCGCGTTGTGCCCAGGGACCCCGCTCACCCCTCCCCCGCGCACCGCGCCCGCGCCGCACAGCAGGACGTTGGCGTGCCGGGTCGCCACGCCCCAGCGGCCGGCGCCCTCCTGGGCGTAGGGCCAGGCGAGTTCCCGGTGGAAGATGTTGCCGCCGGGCAGACCGAGGTCGTGTTCGAGGTCCAGCGGGGTCTTCGCCTCGATGCAGGGGCGGCCGTCGGCGTCGGTGGCCAGGCAGTCGGCGAGGGGTTCGGCGAGGTGGGCGTCGAGCTGGGCGAGGGTGGCCCCGAGCAGTTCCTCGCGGACGGCGTCGTTGTCCCGGGCGAAGAGGCGGGCCGGGGTGTGCAGTCCGAACAGCGTCAGTGTCTGGTAGCCCCGCGCGACCAGGTCGGGGCCGAGGATGCCGGGGTCGGTCAGGGAGTGGCAGTAGATCTCGGACGGCGGCGCGGCCGGCAGCGAGCCGGCGGCGGCCTGCGCGTGGGCGGCGGCGAGCTGCTCGTAGCCCTCGGCGATGTGGAAGGTGCCGGCGAAGGCCTCGCGCGGGTCCACGGAGGTGTCCCGCAGCCGGGGCAGCCGCTTGAGCAGCATGTTCACCTTGAGCTGGGCGCCCTCGGCGGGGGCGGGCGGCTCGTCGCCGGTGAGGGCCGCGAGTGCCTGCGGGGAGGCGTTGACCAGGACGTGCCGGGCGGCGACGACGCCCTCGCCGTCGGCGCTGCGGTAGGCGACCTCGGCGCTGCGGCCGTCGGTGGTGATCCTCACGGCCTCGTGGCCGGTGGCGATCACGGCGCCCGCGTCCCGGGCGGCGGTCGCGAGGGCGTCGGTGAGGGCGCCCATGCCCCCGACGGGCACGTCCCAGGCGCCGGTGCCGCCGCCGATCACGTGGTAGAGGAAGCAGCGGTTCTGCTTCAGGGAGGGGTCGTGGGCGTCGGCGAAGGTGCCGATCAGCGCGTCGGTCAGGACCACGCCCCGCACCAGGTCGTCCGTGAAGCGTTCCTCGATCGCCGTGCCGACCGGCTCCTCGAAGAGGGCCCGCCAGGCCTCCTCGTCGTCGACGCGCCGGCGCAGCTCCTCCCGGGTGGGCAGCGGTTCGGTGAGGGTCGGGAAGACCCGTTCGGCGACGCGCGCCGTCATGCCGTAGAAGCGCTGCCAGGCCGTGTACTCCCGCTCGCCGCCGGTCAGACGGGCGAACGCCTCCCGGGTGCGCTCCTCGCCGCCGCCCACGAGCAGTCCGGTCGGCCGCCCGCCCCGTTCCACGGGCGTGTACGAGGAGATCGTGCGGCTCTGGACGCGGAAGTCCAGGCCGAGGTCGCGGACGATCTTCCGCGGCAGCAGGCTGACCAGGTAGGAGTAGCGCGACAGCCGGGCGTCCACCCCGGCGAACGGGCGGGTGGAGACGGCGGCGCCGCCGGTGTGCCCGAGCCGTTCCAGCACCAGCACGGACCGCCCGGCCCGCGCCAGGTAGGCGGCGGCGACCAGCCCGTTGTGGCCGCCGCCGACGATGACGGCGTCGTAGGCGCGGCGGTCGTGACGCGGAGCGCGATCGGGTCCCTCGTGAGCAGGCATGGTTCTTGGTAACACGAGGCGATCAAGGACGGCCAGGGGTGCACACCCGCTTCGTCCTAGCCGTTGATGTCGAGTGCCGTTCCGTACAGCCGGTCCACCTTCAGCCGGATGACCACTCGGCGCTCGGCGACCAACTGCTCCAGAAACGCGTCCTCGTTCTCCGGCTTCGCGGCCTGCGGGATCATCGCGAGCAGTTCCCGACCGACCGCGTCGCCGGGAACCGTCGTGATCTCGGAGACCTCGGCCTCGCCTTCGGCGACGGCGAACGACCACACGTCGCCACCCTGCACATGGAGCGCCACACGCGGGTCACGCCGCAGATGCCCGACCTTGACCCGGTCGGCCGTCGTCGAGAACCGCACCATGCGGGCTTCGGGGTCCCAGCTGTAGAGCATGGTGGTCAGGTGCGGATGGCCGGTGCGCTTGACGGTGGCGAGCGTCCCGAACTGCTGCTTGCCGAGCAGGTCGGAGAGGGCTTCGTCGGACAGGGTGCGAGGCGCTTGTCCTTGAGTCATGACGTGATCAACATCCTTGGCCGTCCTACTATTTCGCGCACGCTGTGAGCCCCGTCCCCACTTCCGCGGACCCGGCTCTCGCGCGGCTCCGGCCTGACCGGTTGCTGGTGCAGCTTCGTGTCGTCTACGGTGGCGCTATGGGTTCCCTGTGATCAGTACGTGCGGTTCACAAGGGCGTGGGACGTCGAGCCTGGCTCCGTCACCGCGTCCGGCCGTGCACGCCTGAGGAGACGGACGCGCTGCGATTCCTTCGCCATGCGCTGTTTCCGCCGGACGGAACCGATCCTGACAGTCTGAATTCTCCGACTGCCTGCGGTTCCTGACGCTTTGCTGTGTGCGCGGCGACATCACTCGACCCCGTGCTGATCAGGAGGACTGCTGCATGTCGACAGCGCAACTCGCCCTGCATGACATCACCAAGCGTTACCAGGACCACGTCGTACTCGACCGGATCGGCTTCACCATCAAGCCGGGCGAGAAGGTCGGCGTCATCGGGGACAACGGTTCCGGCAAGTCCACGTTGATGAGGCTCATCGCCGGGCGGGAACAGCCGGACAACGGTGCGCTGACGGTGGTCGCGCCCGGTGGCGTCGGCTATCTGGCCCAGACACTCGAGCTGCCGTCGGATGCCACGGTCCAGGACGCCGTCGATCTGGCCCTGGCAGATCTGCGGGAGCTGGAGGAGGGCATGCGCCGGACCGAAGCCCAGCTGGCCGAGCGGCCCTGCCAGGGGGACCAGGACCCCGAACTCACCGGCCTCCTGGAGAGTTACGCCGCGCTGGTCGACCGGTTCCAGGCCCGCGGCGGCTACGAGGCCGACTCCCGGGTGGAGATCGCGCTGCACGGGCTCGGCCTGCCCGGGCTGGAACGCGGCCGGCGGCTGGGCACCCTGTCCGGCGGCGAGCGGTCGCGCCTCGCCCTGGCGGCCACGCTGGCCTCGGAACCCGAGCTGCTGCTGCTGGACGAGCCGACCAACGACCTGGACGACCGGGCGGTGGCCTGGCTCGAGGAACACCTGCGCAAGCACCGCGGCACGGTCGTCGCGGTCACCCATGACCGGCTCTTCCTCGACCGGCTCACCACCACGATCCTGGAGATCGAGTCGGGAAAGGTGATGCGCTACGGCAACGGTTACGAGGGCTACCTGGCTGCCAAGGCGGCCGAACGGCAACGCAGGCTGCTGGAGTACGAGCAGTGGCGCGCCGAACTGGACCGCAGCCGCGAGCTGATCGCGTCCAACGTGGCGCGCCTGGACGCCATTCCGCGCAAGCTGCCCTTCGCCGTCTTCGGCGCCGGGCAGTTCCGCATGCGCGGGCGGGGCCACGGGGCGATGGTGCGGATCCGCAACGCCAAGGAACGGGTCGAGCGGCTGACCGAGAACGCGGTCGCGCCGCCGCCCGAGCCGCTCACCTTCACCGCGGAGATCACCACCGAGGCCGCACAGACCCTGGAGACCGTGGCCGAACTCACCGGCGTCCGGGTCGGCGACCGGCTCGGCATCGACTCTCTGCGCCTCGGGCCCGGTGAACGTCTGCTGATCACCGGCCCCAACGGGGCGGGCAAGACGACGCTGTTGCGGGTGCTCTCCGGGGAGCTGGCGCCCGACAGCGGTTCGGTGAAGGTGTCGGGCCGGGTGGGACACCTGCGGCAGGAACAGGCGCCGTGGCAGAAGGGGATGACCGTCCTCAAGGCGTTCAGCAGTGGACGGGTCGGCGACGTCGACGAACACACGCAGGCACTGCTCTCCCTAGGGCTGTTCAGCCCGGACGACCTTCGGCATCGGGTGCAGGACCTGTCCTACGGGCAGCGGCGGCGCATCGAACTCGCCCGGCTGGTGACCGAGCCGGTCGACCTGCTGCTGCTGGACGAACCCACCAACCATCTGTCGCCCGCGCTCGTCGAGGAACTGGAGGAGGCGCTGACCGGCTATCAGGGCACGGTCGTGGTGGTCACCCACGACCGGCGTATGCGGTCCCGCTTCGCCGGCGCCCACCTGACGCTGCGGGACGGACACGTCGCCGAGTTCACTCCCGCCTGATCGGCGGAGCCGTAGCTGGCGGTTCATCTGCCGCCGGCGCTCGTCTCCGCTCGCATACGATCACCGTGACCTCAAGTGCCGTCGAAGACATGCGACTTCGCAAGGAGCCGCCCGGTCCGTGCGAGGCGCGCACGCGCGAACGAAGGGGACAGCGTGGACACCGAGCCCACTCACACCGCCGCACTCCTGGTGAACCGGCGCGGGCAGTACCTGCTCCATCTGCGCGACGCGCACAAGCCGATCTCCGACCCCGGTGTCTGGTCGCTGCCGGGCGGCGCACTGGAGGGGGACGAGACACCGCGGGAGGGCGTCGCGCGGGAGCTCATGGAGGAGGCGGGGATCGTCGCCGACGGCTTGACGCCCTTCACCGTCATCGAGAACACCCGGGTTTTCCTGGGCAGTTGGGATGGCGACCCGTCGCGGCTGGCGGTCACCGAGGGGATCATGTTCGCCTTCTTCGACCTCGCGACGACCGCCCGGCTGACGATGGCGCCGTGGGCGGCGGAGGTGCTCGCCCGGCACCGGGCCGACGGCGCACCGGTCCCGCCGCAGCGCACGCACGGCGCGGGTGCGGTGGCGAACATCGTCGGCGTGCACCTTCTACTGGAGCGCGACGGCGAGGTCCTGCTGGGCCTGCGCCACTCCGACTCCGCCTTCGCGCCCCTCGAGCACCACTTCCTGGCCGGACACTGCGAGCGGGAGTCGGCGGTGTCCTGTCTGATCCGGGAGGCCCGGGAGGAAGCCGGACTGGTGATCGCTCCGGAGGACGTCGAGTTCGCGCACATTGTCCATCTCCAGCACACGCCGGGCACCCGGCCCCGCCTTCAACTCGTCTTCCGGGCAAGGAAATGGGCGGGCGAGCCCCGCGTGCTGGAGCCCGACAAGTGCGTCAGCTGGGACTGGTGGCCCCTCGACGCGCTGCCGGAACCGCTGGTCGACTACACCCGGGCGGCGCTCGACGGCATCCGAGACGGGCGGTTGTACACGGAGTCGGGCTGGAGGTGACGGCTGGGCCGGTCACCGGGCTCTGCTCGGGGCGGGGCGGGCGTCGGGGCCGAGGCGGGCCATGGCGCGCAGGACGTGCTTGGGCGGCAACTGCCACCGCACGCGTGCCGGTACGGCGCGCAGGAGGGCGCCGGTCGCGCGCAGCCGCCGGGTGACGGCGGCCGGGCGCGGGGCGCTTCTGCCGTACAGCTCGTGGGCGTACGGCGGAAGGGAGTCGTAGGCCAGGCGCGCCACGTGCCGCCACAGCAGGGCGCGGGCCGGGACGAGCAGCGGGTGCACCGGCGGGCGGAGCAGGAAGTCGTCGACCGCGCGGGCGTCGGCGCCGGCGGCGAGTTCGGGGCGCATCTTCTCGAAGTAGGCCGCCATGTCCGCCCGGTCGGCGGGCACCGCGTCGGGGTCGAGGCCCACCAGGCGGGCGCTGACCCGGTGTTCGGCCAGATAGCGGTCGGCGGCCGCGTCGGTGAGGGGGTAGCCGGAGCGGCGCAGGACGTGCAGATAAGAGTCGATCTCGGCGCAGTGCACCCAGAGCAGCAGCTCGGGTTCGTCGACGCCGTACCGCTCGCCGGTGTCCGGGTCGGTAGCGGAGAGCATGCGGTGGATCCTGCGGACGCGGGCGCCGGCCTTCTCGGCGGCCTCGGTGGTGCCGTAGGTGGTGGTGCCGACGAAGTTCGCGGTGCGCATGAGCCGGCCCCAGGCGTCCTCGCGGAAGTCGGAGTTCTCCATGACGCCGCGCATGGCACGGGGGTGCAGGGCCTGGAGGTAGAGCGCGCGGATCCCGGCGACCCACATCATGGGGTCGGCGTGCAGCTGCCAGGTCACGCTCGCGGGGGTGAACAACCCCGGGTCGGCCGTCATAGGGGCAGTATGGCGAGGCCCTGCGGTGGACGACAGGGTCAGCGGCTCGCGCACCGCCAGGGGGCACGATCCATCGACCGTGCCGAAAGCTATAAAATATGGACAAAGCCTGCGGTGTCACGCGCCGCAGGCGCATCCTCCTCACACCGCACCCTGGTGAGAGCGGGCACGTCATGGATCCGTGGCTGATATGGCTGATCATCGCGGCCGTCCTGGCCGTGGCGGAGATCTTCACCCTCACCGCCGCGCTCGGGATGCTGAGCGCTGCCGCGCTGGCCACCGCCGGCCTCGCCGCGGCAGGCCTCCCGCCGGTCCTCCAACTCGTCGCGTACGCCCTCGTCGCCGCCGTCAGCCTGCTCTTCGTCCGCCCTGTCGCGCTGCGCCACCTGCTCCCGCCGCAGGGGCCGCGCTTCGGCATCGACGCCCTGATCGGCAAGACCGCCCTCGCGGTGTCGGAGGTGACGGGCACGGGCGGCAGGGTCCGTATCGACGGCGAGGAATGGTCGGCTCGCTCCTACGACGACACCCTGGTCATCGCGCCCGGGACCACCGTCGACGTCATGGAGATCAGCGGTACGACAGCGTTCGTCTACCCCCGGGACTGAAGCCATGTCTGCGTCACTCATAGCCGCTCTGCTCGTCGCACTGTTCGCGATCTTCACCGTCGTCCGCGCGGTGCGGATCGTGCCGCAGGCGCGCGCCCGCAACGTCGAACGGCTCGGCCGCTACCACCGGACCCTCACGCCCGGCCTGAACCTCGTCATCCCCTACATCGACCGGGTGCACGCGCTGATCGACCTGCGTGAGCAGGTGGTCTCCTTCCGGCCGCAGCCGGTGATCACCGAGGACAACCTGGTCGTCGAGATCGACACCGTCCTGTACTTCCAGGTGACGGACCCCCGCGCCGCCTTCTACGAGATCGCCAACTTCCTCCAGGCGGTCGAGCAGTTGACCGTCACCACCCTGCGCAACGTGGTGGGCTCCATGGACCTGGAGAAGACCCTGACCTCCCGCGACACCATCAACAGCCAGTTGCGCGGGGTGCTCGACGAGGCCACCGGCAAGTGGGGACTGCGGGTCAACCGGGTGGAGATCAAGGCCATCGACCCTCCCCAGTCCATCAAGGAGGCGATGCAGAAGCAGATGCGGGCCGAGCGGGACAAGCGGGCCGCCATCCTGGGCGCGGAGGGGCAGCGCCAGTCGCAGATCCTCACCGCCGAGGGGGACAAGCAGGCCGCCGTCCTGCGCGCGGAGGGGAACAGGACGGCAGCGATCCTCCAGGCGGAGGGCCAGTCGCGGGCGATCGACGAGGTTTTCCAGGCCGTCCACCGCAACGACCCCGACCCCAAGCTCCTCGCCTACCAGTACCTCCAGGCCCTGCCCCAGCTGGCGCAGGGCTCGGGCAACAATTTCTGGGTCATCCCGAGCGAGATCACTTCCGCGCTGCACGGTGTGTCGAAGGCGTTCAGCGAAGTCCTTCCGCCGTCGCCGGCCACCCTCGACGAACCCCCGCGGGCCGACATGGCCGCGCAGGCGGCCGACGACACGGCCCAGGCGGCGCGGGCGGCGGCCGAAGCCCTGGCGGACGCCGCCGAGGCCGACGGCTCCCCGTCCCCGGGCGGGCCGCCTCGCCGGCGCACCGGTTGACGCGCTCTCCGGCTCAGGCCGCGACGACGGCGAGTTCGTCGTGCGGCGGGCCGCCGAGCACCACCTTCAGGGCGCCGGTGTCGGCGGCCCGGGAGAAGACGTCGTACGCCTCCTCCATGTGCTCCATCGGGAAGGTGTGGGTGACCAGGTGCCCGGTGGGCAGCCGGCCGGCGGCGGCCATCCGCAGCAGGGTCGGGGTGGAGTGCGTGTCCACCAGCCCGGTGGTGATGGTCACGTTCTTGATCCACAGGTCTTCAAGGTGCAGCGTGGCGGGCCGGCCGTGGACGCCGATGTTGGCCACGTGGCCGCCGGGCCGGACCATGCGCGTGCACAGTTCGAAGCTCTCCGGAGCCCCGACCGCCTCGATGACCACGTCCGCGCCGAGCCCGTCGGTGAGATCGGCGATCAGCTGCTCCGGGTCCTCGCCCGCGTCGGCCACCGCGTCGGCGCCCAGCCGCCGGGCGGCCACCAGCCGGGACGCGGCGAGGTCGACGGCGACGATCCGCTCGGGGGCGAGGAGACGGGCCGTGACGATCGCCGCCAGCCCGATGGGTCCGGCGCCGACGACGGCGACGGTGTCGCCCGGGCCCACGCGGCCGTTGCGGACGCCGACCTCGTACGCCGTCGGGAAGATGTCCGCGAGCAGGACCGCGTCCTTGCTCTCCACGGCCGCCGGCAGGGCGTGCGCGGACAGGTCGGCGAAGGGGACGCGGACGTACTCGGCCTGGGTGCCGTCGACGAGGTGGCCGAGGATCCAGCCCCCGCCGCCCCGGCACTGGCCGTACACGCCCTCCCGGCAGAAGCGGCAGCGGCCGCAGGAGCTGATGCACGACACCAGCACCCGGTCACCCGGACGCACGGTCCGCACATCGCCGCCGACCTCCATGATCTCGCCGACGGCCTCGTGGCCCAGGACCGTGCCCGGGCGCACCTCGGGGACGTCGCCCTTCAGGATGTGCAGATCCGTGCCGCAGACGGTGACGGCGTCGACCCGCACGATCGCGTCGGTGGGTTCCTTGACGGCCGGGTCCGGGACGTCCTCCCAGGCGGACTGCCCGGGGCCGTGGAAGACGAAGCCTTTCATGATCTTCCTCATCCTTCGCGGTCCGGTACGGTATGCCCCCTACATCCAGCTTGTCCCGTCCTGAGGAGTTCCGCTCGGGCCGTCCGGCCCCCGGGCACCCGCCTGCCGGCCCCTCCCGCGCTCAGCCGAGGCAGGCCGGCAGCGCCATCGTCCCGGCCGATGGACAGCCGCGCCCGCGAGGGCCGCCCGAGCCGCCGGGAGTTGCGGGCGCGGGCTTCACTCCGGCCTGCGCGGCTGCCGATCGGCCGAGGTGATGCGCCGGCCCGTCAGGCGAGTGGGACGGATCGACACCCACATGTCGCGTCCACCGCCCGCCCAGGGCGTGGAGCGGGCGCGCAGGGCGAGCCCGCGAACGGCCTCGGGCTCGGTGACGACGCCGGCGGGGCCCACTGCGAGCACGCTCCAGCCTTCGCTCATGACCTCGTCCACGTGGTCGACCTCGAAGGCGACCTCCGTGCCGACGGCCGCCGCGGCCACGGAGTCGGGCGCGGTGCGGAAGACGATGTCGCCGTCCACGACGTCGTAGTTGACCGGGACGACCGCGGGGTGCCCGTCGGGCGCCGAGACCGCGACCCGCCCCACGCCGTGCGTGGACAGCAGGCGGCGGCACTCCTGCGGAGCGAGGTCGCGCAGCTGGGGGTGCGGCAGCGCCTGCCCCTGTCCTGGCGGCAGTTCGACGTCGGCCCCGCGCAGGGCCGTGGCGGTGGTGCCCAGCGCGGCGGCCAGCGCGAGGAGGGTCGCCGCGCTCGGGTCGGCCGGCTGTTCCTCCAGGTAGGCCAGGTAGGCGGACGAGATACGGGCGCGGCGGGCCGTCTCGTCCCGGCCGAGTCCCCGCCTGCGGCGTTCGGCGGCCAGACGCCGGCCGATGTCGGCGGGGTGCGGGGCCCCGGCCGGCCGGGCGGCCGCGGCACCGGCCGCGCCCGGCGGGGAGGAACCGCCGGCGGCCCCGTGCTCCGTGTGCCGGACGTGGGCGTCGGGCCCGGGGAACACGAGGGTCACCTCGTCGGTGTCCGACCAGCGCACGTCGTAGGGAGGTGTTCCGTCCTCGTGGCGGAGTCCGACGATCTCGCCGTCGCGCCCGGTGATGCCGGTCGCCGGGCTGTCGACGACGAGACGGTCGCCGAGGTGAGCTCGCATGGCCGTCGCCCCTCTCGTTGAAGTCGTGGAAGCGGTGCGGCATCCGTCAGCGGGTCCGTCACCGGCGGAAACGCGCGGACCACTGGGGTTCCACCGTGTTCCACTCGGCGTCCCACTGGGCGTACCTCCTGCGGTCCAGCAGCCGGCGCATGCCGGACTTCGCCACGAGGTACACGGCGGCCACGCCGGCCGCCGCCATGGCGCCCACGAACCAGCCGGTGGTCGTCGCGTTGAGCTCGTTCATCGGCGCGCCGGTGAGGCTGCCGTCGCGGTCCACCCACACCTGCAGGGCGGCGCCCTTGGACGTCCCCGACTCCACCAGGGTCGTCCCCGTACGCACCGCGCCGTCGGCGGACGTCCAGCGGACCAGGGCCTGCCGTTTCCCGTCGGCGGCGTCGCCCTTGACGTCGTCCGTCACCCTGGCGGTGACCTCCTGCCGCTCCGCGGACTGGATCCGCACGGTGCGTATCGACGCCTCGTACGCCGTCAGCCCCGCGCTGATCGCCGCCGCCGGCAGGCCGAGGACCAGGAGCAGAGTCACCAGGCCCCGGAACCAGGACTCGAACCTGTCGGACGTGCGCCGCAGGGGATTCGCCCTCTTCGGCACGCGCTGCGGGCGCGGTGGGGGCGGACCGGACGCGTGCGGCGCGTTCTGTGCACTCATGACTCGGCCTCCAGCAGGTCGCCGGCGTCATGTCCAGCTTGGTACGAGACGGAGCCCGCCGCCACGCCACACGATGGGAGCCGCCGGTCAGCGCCTCACGCGCGGCATCCCGAGGCCGATCCACGAGATGATCTCCCGCTGGATCTCGTTGTTGCCGCCGCCGAAGGTGAAGATGACGGCGGAGCGGTAGCCGCGTTCCAGTTCGCCGTGCAGGACGGCGCCCGCCGAGCCCTCCTGGAGGGCGCCTGGGGCGGCGACGATCTCCATCAGCCAGGCGTAGGCGTCCCGCCGCGCCTCGGAGCCGTAGACCTTGACGGCGGAGGCGTCCTGCGGGGTGAGCGTGCCGTTCTGCAGCGCCCCCACCATCTGCCAGTTGAGCAGCTTGAGCGCGTCGAGTCTGACGTGGGTCTGGGCGAGCCGGCGCCGCACCCAGGGCAGGTCGACGACGCGGCGGCCGTCGGCGAGCTTGGTCTCCGTCGCCCAGCGCTGTACGTCGTGCAGGGCGCGGATCGCCATGGTGCCGTGGGCGGCGAGGGTGACGCGTTCGTGGTTGAGCTGGTTGGTGATCAGCCGCCAGCCCTGGTTCTCCGCGCCGACGCGGTGGGTCACCGGGACGCGGACGTTCTCGTAGTAGCTGGCGGTGGTGTCGTGGCCGGCGAGGGTGTGGATGAGGGTGCAGGAGTAGCCGGGGTCGGTGGTCGGCACGAGGAGCATGGTGATGCCCTTGTGCGGTGGGGCGTCGGGGTCGGTGCGCACGGCCAGCCACACCCAGTCCGCGGTGTCGCCGTTGGTGGTCCAGATCTTCTGGCCGTTGACGACGTACTCCTCGCCCTCGCGCACCGCACGGGTCTTGAGGGACGCCAGGTCGGTGCCCGCGCCGGGCTCGCTGTAGCCGATGGCGAAGTCGATCTCGCCGGAGAGGATCTTCGGCAGGAAGTACGCCTTCTGCTCTTCCGTGCCGTACCGCATGATCGTCGGACCGACGGTGTTGAGCGCCATCAGGGGCAGCGGTACGCCGGCCTGGGCGGCCTCGTCGAAGAAGACGAACTGCTCGGTGGGGGTCAGGCCGCGGCCCCCGTACTCCTTCGGCCAGCCGACGCCGAGCCAGCCGTCGGCGCCGAGGCGGCGGATGACGGCCCGGTAGAAGCGTTTGGCGCCGACCGGGTCGGAGTGCCGGGCGTAGGCGTTGTGAGGCACCAACTCGGCGAAGTAGGCGCGTAGTTCGGTGCGCAGCCGGAGCTGCTCGGGGGTGTGGTCGAGGTGCACGGCGCCTCCTGGCTTCCCAAGGCCGGTGTCCTGACGGCGCACACCGTAGAACGTGTTCCAGAAATTGGGAATGGGCGGCGCGGGGTGCGCCGCACCGGGGGCGCAGGGGGCTGCCGAGTGGGCTCAGGGGCACGGTCGCTGCGGGCCGCACTCACGGGTCGGGCTCAGTTCGGGGCGCGCTCGGGGTGCGCTAGTTCAGCGTGGCGAGGAAGTCCGTGCAGGCCTTGGCGCAGGCGCGGCAGGCGGCCGCGCCGTCCTCCGCGCCCGGCTGCTTGTCGAAGACGTGGGCGGTCTCCAGGCAGACGGTCCGGCACCACTCCAGCTGGACGCGGATGCCCGCCTCGTCCATCCGGTTGTCCTCGGACAGCACACGGCAGGTCGCGTCGCAGACCTCCGCGCACATGATGCCCTTGCGCCGCAGGAGTTCCTGCTGTTCCGTTCCGTCCGGATCCACGAGGCTCGCGCGCAGCGCACACGAGCGGGCACATTCGGTGCAGGCCTGGGCGCAAGCGAAGCGGTCCTCCAGGAACCGGAAGAGTTCCTGTTGGGATGCTGTGGTAGTCACACCAGGCGGGTTGCCGGGACAGGCCGGGCCAAACCATCACTCGGCGTCCGCAGCCCGGTCAGGGGGTTCGTGTCCGATTGCGGGGGTATTCGCCTGATATGTCTACCGCAACCTCGCAGCTGGCCGCGTCGAGCGGTCTGCTCAGCCTGGCGATGTTCCTGGTGGCCATGGTCCTCATGGCCCTGCTGGCGGGCAGTTTCTGGCTGGGAGCACGCGTCAAGCGGCGCGAACCTCCCCGGCCGCGTCCCGATGAGCAGCCGCACCTTCCACCGGAGGGGCCGGTGCACGAGATCCGCGAGAACCGGGAGCCGGACGACGTACCGCGGGTCTCCAAGGGCGGTCGCGCGCTCACTCCGTACGAGCTGACCAATCTGCAGACCCGGCCGAGCGACGCCAAGTCCCGGCCGCGCTGGAGCAAGGGCAGCAGCGGCTCGTTCGGCGGCGGCGGTCTGGGCGGCCACTGAGCCGGCGGGCGGGCGACCCGCGCGGAGGCTGGGACGTGTCGCCCACGCCTCACACCGCCCAGGTCGCGACCGCCCACCCCTCACACCGCCCGGGTCGCGATCTCCACCGCCTGCTCCGCGTACGGGCGGCCGAAGAGCACCGCGTGCACCAGCAGCGGGAAGAGCTGGTGGAGCCCGACGCGTTCACGCCATCCGTCGGTGAGCGGGGCCGCCTCCCGGTAGCCGTCGAGCACCCGCTCCAGGTGCGGGCAGCCGAACAGGTCGAGCATCGCGAGGTCGGTCTCGCGGTGCCCGCCGTGCGCAGCGGGGTCGATCAGCCAGACGTCGCCGTCATCGCCCCACAGGACGTTGCCGTTCCACAGGTCGCCGTGGAGGCGCGCGGGCGGCTCGGCGGGGCCGGCCAGCTCGGGCAGCCGCGCGCACAGGCGCTCGACGGCGACCGCCTCCGCGGGGAGCACGGCGCCGTCGTCGACCGCCCGGCGCAGGTACGGCAGCACGCGGTGCTCGGCGTACCAGGCAGGCCAGTCCGCGCCCGTCACGTTGCGCAGGGGTGCGAGCCCGATGAAGGCGTCCTCCGGCCCGCCGGGCGGCGGGGCGCCGAAGGCGGGAGCGCCCGCGGCGTGCAGGGCCGCCAGCGCCTGCCCGAACCGGCGGGCGGCCTCCGGGGACGGGCGGCCGCCCGGGACCCGGTCGATCACCAGCCGGCGCTCGTCATGCCCGTGCACGGCCGGCACCCGGACCGCACCGGCGTCGGCCAGCCACCGCAGCCCCGCGGCCTCGGCCCGCACCGCGCGCGGGTCGCCCGCGCTCTTGACCAGCACGGTCCGCCCGTCCTGGAGGACCACTTCCACGAGGTTCCCGGCCACCGCGTGTTCCCGGACGGCGACCCCGCCGGCGAACCGGGCGGCCACATGTCCCGGAGCTTCGTCAGCCATACCCATCCGACCCACCCTACGACGCCTGCCGCCGCGGCCCTTCGCGATTCGGCGGGCGCACACCGCGCCCGTGTCCCACCCCCCGCGTACCGTGGGAGCCGTAGGCGTTCCGCGGGCGGCGAGGGGACGGGCGGCATGGGCGAGGCGCGGTCGGCGAAGGTGCCGAGGAAGGCGTACGAGGAGGAACTGCTGCGGCTGCAGACCGAGTTGGTCAAACTGCAGGAGTGGGTGCGGGCCGAGGGGGTGCGCCTGGTCGTCGTGTTCGAGGGGCGGGACGCGGCCGGCAAGGGCGGCACGATCAAGAGGATCGCCGAGCACCTCAACCCCCGTGTCGCCCGGATCGTCGCCCTGCCGAAGCCGACCGAACGCGAGCGCACCCAGTGGTACTTCCAGCGGTACGCCGAGCAGCTTCCGGCCGGCGGCGAGATCGCGCTGTTCGACCGGTCCTGGTACAACCGGGCCGGGGTCGAGCGCGTGATGGGGTTCTGCACCCACGAGGAGCACCGGTTGTTCCTGCGCCAGTGCCCGATCTTCGAGCGGATGCTGGTCGAGGACGGCGTCCTGCTGCGCAAGTACTGGTTCTCGGTGAGCGACACCGAGCAGCAGGACCGGTTCCGCCGCCGCCTGGAGGACCCGCTGCGGCGCTGGAAGCTCTCGCCGATGGACCTGGAGTCGATCACCCGCTGGGAGGAGTACTCCCGGGCCAAGGACGAGATGATGGTGCACACCGACATCGCCGAGGCGCCCTGGTACATCGTGGAGAGCGACGACAAGCGGCGGGCCCGGCTGAACATGATCGCCCACCTGCTGGACTCGGTGCCGTACCGCAAGGAGCTGCCGCCCGTGCCGGACCTTCCGGAGCGGCCGCCGTCCACGGGATACCGGCGCACCCCGCGCGATCTGCAGACCTACGTCCCCGACCACGCGGCGCACCTGTGACGCACCCGGGACGCCTGTGGCCAGCTTCGGGCGTGAGCGGTCAGTAAACGACATCACCTGACGGCGGTGGCGGAAAAGCGCTGTGATGACCCTCATCGTCGCGCAAGGTGAGGTGGATCATGGCCGACTTGATGCAGGCGGAACCGGCGGCACGACAACGGTGCGACTGCCGCGTCCCGGTGCGCGAGGCCGGGGCCGAGGAGCGGTTCCGGGGGCTTCTGGAAGCCGCGCCCGACGCGATGGTCATCGTCGACGACACGGGCGCCATCAGGCTCGTCAACGCCCAGACGGAGGCGCTTTTCGGCTACGGCCGCGAGGAACTCCTGGGCCGTCCCGTCGAGTTGCTGATGCCGCACCGCTTCCGCGACAACCACACCGAGCACCGTGACGGATACGCGGCCAACCGCCAGGTCCGCCCCATGGGCGCCGGTCTGGAACTGCACGGACTGCGCAAGGACGGCACCGAGTTCCCCGTCGAGATCAGTCTGAGCCCGCTGGAGACGACGGACGGCCTGCTGGTGTCGGCGGCGGTTCGGGACGTCAGCGACCGCAAGGCGGCCGAGGCCCGCATCAACGAACTGGCCGCGCTGGTGGAGTCCTCCCAGGACGCGATCCTGGCCCACACCCTCGACGGCCGCATCACGTACTGGAACGCCGCCGCGCAGCGCCTGTACGGCTACACCGCCGAGGAGGTCATCGGCCTGAACGTGTCGCTGCTGGCGCCGCCGGACCTGCGCGGCGAGGTCAGAGCGCTGCTCAAGCGCCTGCGGAGGGGCCGCAAGGTGGAGCACTTCGAGGCCCTGCGGGTCACCCGCACCGAGGCGCTGCTCGACGTGGACGTGACCCTGTGGCCGACGCGCGACACGCACGGCACGGTGGTCGGGGCGTGCGCGATCGTGCGGGACATCAGCGACCGCAAGCGCGCGGAGGCCGAGCTCACCGCCCTGTACGAGCAGCAGCGGCACATCGCGCTGACCCTCCAGCGCTCCCTGATGGGCACCCCGCCCGCGCTGCCGGGCCTGGCCACCGCCAGCCGCTACCGGCCCGCGACCCAGGGCGCCGGCGTGGGCGGCGACTGGTTCGACCTGATCCCGCTGGGCGGCGACCGGGTGGGGGTGCTGATAGGCGACGTGATGGGGCGCGGTCTGGAGGCCGCCGCCGTGATGGGCCAACTGCGTTCGGCGGCGCACGCGCTGGCGAAGACCGGTATGCAGCCGCGGCAGTTGATGCGGGCGCTGGACACCTGTGTGGCCGACCTCGACGTGCCCGACCAGCTGGTCACCTGCTGCTACCTGGTGATCGCGCCGGACGCCGGCACCGTGACCGTCTGCTCGGCGGGCCATCTGCCGGTCCTGGTCGCCCGCGCGGACGACGGGATCCGGCCCCTGTCCTGTCCGGTCAACGCGCCCCTCGGCGTGGGCGACGTGCTGTACGAGCAGTCCAGTTCGGAGATACCTCCGGGCGCCACCCTGGTGCTGTACACCGACGGCCTGATCGAGACGCCGGGCAGTGACATCGAGCTGCGCATCGGCGAACTCAGCCTGCTTCTGGAGGACCTGCTCCTCGGCACGCCCTGTCTGGAGACCGCTGCGGACCAGGTGCTGGCCGGCCTGCTGCCCGACCCCGACAGCCACAACGACGACGTCACCCTGCTGCTGGCGCAGCTGCCGGCCGCGCCGCTGGCGGCGGTCACGACCGAACTCCCCGCCGTCGCGGCCTCCGTGCCGGAGGGGCGCGCCTTTCTGCACAAGGCGCTGACCTCTTGGAACTGCGCCGAGCACGCCGACGACGCGCTTCTGCTGCTGTCGGAGACGCTGACCAACGCCGTGCTGCACGCCGAAGGCCCGATCAGTCTGCGGCTGCACCGCACCGCCACCGACCTCACGATCGAGGTCGGCGACCGCAGCCCGCACCTGCCGCAGCCGCGCCAGGCGGCGGAGCACGAGGAGTGCGGGCGCGGTCTGATCCTGGTCCGGGCCCTCGCCGAGGACTGGGGTGTGCGGCCGACCGACGAGGGCAAGACGACGTGGTTCACGCTCAGGCTGTGAACCCTCCCGGGCGGGCGCCGAGCACCGTCCCCGCCGGGCGGGGCAGCCGGGACGCCCGGCCGGCGCCCCGGGCCGCCGCGTAGGCCTCCAAGTGGGCCCGGATGTACGGCACGGCCACGGCGTCGACCTCGATGTCGCCGTCGACGAAGGCGGGTTGGACGTTCACCTCGAAGACCACGCCGCCGTTCTCGACGGCGAGGTCGACGCCGGCGAACGGCAGCCCGACCGACCGTGTCGCGGCGACGGCGAGTTCGGCGAGGCGGGGCGGCAGGTCCGGCGGGGCGATGTGCACGGCGGTGGCGCCCCGGCAGGTGTTGCAGGGGGTGTCGGGGTCGGGCTGGAGGTGCTCGCGGGCGTGCACGACGCGGCCTTCGAGGACGAAGACGCGGAACTGGTGGCGCAGGCCGTCGGCGGTGATGTTGCCGGCGTCCCGGGAGAGCATCCAGTCGGTGCCCCGCTCGGCGTAGAAGGCCCTGGCCCGGGCGAGGCGGGCGGGGGTGGTGACATGGAAGGTGTCGTTGCCGCCGGTGCCGACGACCGGGCGGGCCCAGGCGTCGCGGTCGAGCCGTTCGAACGCGGCGGCCGTCTCCCTGGGCGACGGGCGGGACAGGACGAGGGTCTCCATCTGTGCGACGCCGTCCCGCTGGAAGCGCTCGACGGTGAGGTTCTTCTCGGTCGCGGCGCGCCAGGCGTCCGGGCCGGCGGCGAGGGTCGGCACGCCGTGGCGTCGCAGCAGGTCCTGGAAGGGGGCGTAGGCGCGGCGGCGGTGCGGCGGGATCTCGTAGAGCACGACGATGTCGGGCGTGAGGTCGACTCCCTCGTGCGGCACTCGGAGCCGTAACCGGTCTCCGTCGCGGATGTGGCGGCCGGCCCCGCCGGTCGCGAAGTGCCGGGAGTCGACCCGGACGGGCGGTGCGCCGGTGAGCAGTTCCACCGCCCGGGCGAGGTACTCCCGGCAGCCTTCGGGCGATGTCGGATCGGCGATCAGGGCGATGCACGGTCGAGACACGAGCGGCCTCCAATGGCTCACGACGCGTGTTCGGACCGCGGGCACCCGACTGCGGCCGAACGGCGTCACGGGATGGTGCCTGTCGCGCGGGCGGTCCTCGCCCCCGGCGGCCGGCGGCCACGACGGTGGTGAGGATCGGGCCCCGCCGGATCCTCGTCGCGGGGCCGGCCGAACACTGTAAGCGCCCGCGGGGAAGGCGGAACAGGGCGCACACGGGCCGGCGCCCTGCCCCTCACCCTGCGCCGCCCGCCCCCACCCGTGCGCCCTGCCCCAGCCGGCCGGCGGGTCAGCCGTCCCAGGACCAGTCGGCGACCTCGGGAAGGTCGGTGCCGTGGACGCGGATCCAGTCGTGGTGACGCAGTCGCGCGTCCTCCATCCGCTGGCGTACGCCCGCCGCGCGCACGGCGAGCCCGGGCACGCGGTCGATGACGTCCATGACGAGCCGGTAGCGGTCGAGGTCGTTGCGCACGACCATGTCGAACGGCGTGGTCGTGGTGCCGAACTCCTTGTACCCGCGGACGTGCAGGTTGGCGTGTCCGTTGCGGCGGTAGGCGAGGCGGTGGATCAGCCAGGGGTAGCCGTGGTAGGCGAAGACGATCGGCTTGTCGGCGGTGAACAGTCCGTCGAACTCGAAGTCGTTCATGCCGTGGGGGTGTTCACCGCTGGGCATCAGCCGGGCGATGTCGACGACGTTGACGACCCGAACGGCGAGTTCCGGCAGGTGCCGGCGCAGCAGTTGGGCGGCGGCCAGCACCTCCTGGGTGGGGACGTCGCCGGCGCAGGCGAGGACGACGTCCGGTTCGCGCGTGCCGGTCTCCGTGCCGGCCCAGTCCCAGATCCCGGCGCCGCGCGCGCAGTGGACGCGGGCCTGCTCCAGGCTCAGCCAGTCGAAGCAGGGCTGCTTTCCGGCCACGACGACGTTGACGTAGTCGCGGCTGCGCAGGACGTGGTCGGCCACGGACAGCAGGGTGTTGGCGTCCGGCGGCAGGTAGACCCGGACGGCTTCCGGGCTCTTGTTGAGGACGTGGTCGACGAAGCCGGGGTCCTGGTGGGAGAAGCCGTTGTGGTCCTGGCGCCAGACGTGCGAGGTGAGCAGGTAGTTGAGGGAGGCGATGGGTGCGCGCCAGGGCAGCCGGCGGGTGACCCGCAGCCACTTGATGTGCTGGTTGACCATGGAGTCGACGATGTGCACGAACGCCTCGTAGCAGGAGAACAGTCCGTGCCGTCCGGTGAGGAGGTATCCCTCCAGCCAGCCCTGGCAGGTGTGTTCGGAGAGGATCTCCATCACCCGGCCGTGCCGGTCGAGGTGTTCGTCGACCTCGAGGGTCCCCGCCTGCCACGCCTTGCCGCTGGCGCCGTAGACGGCCTGCAGGCGGTTGGAGGCGGTCTCGTCGGGCCCGACCAGGCGGAAGTCACGCCGGTCGGCGGTGGATCGCATCACCTCTTTGAGCAACTCGCCCAGGACGGCGGTGGGTTCGTGCTGGGTCGCGCCGGGCTTGTCGACGGGGACGGCGTACTGCTCCAGATCCGGCACGGGGAGTTCGCGCAGCAGCAGGCCGCCGTTGGCGTGCGGGGTGGCGCCGAGGCGGCGGGTCCCCTCGGGGACGCAGGCCAGCACGTCGGGCCGGGGCGCGCCGTGCTCGTCGAAGAGTTCCTCCGGGCGGTAGTAGCGCAGCCATGTCTCCAGTTGCCGCAGATGACCGGGGTCGTCGCGGACGGCGGCCAGCGGCACCTGGTGGGAGCGCCAGGTGCCCTCCACGGGGAGGCCGTCGACCTGTGCCGGGCCGGTCCATCCCTTCGGGGTGCGCAGGACGATCACGGGCCAGCGGGGGCGTTCGACGGCGCCGTCCTCGCGGGCGGCGCGCTGGATCGCGGCGATGCGGTCGAGCGCGGTGTCGAAGGCCTGGGCCATCGCACGGTGGACGGCGGCCGGGTCGTCGCCGGTGACGTGGAGCGGGTCGTGGCCGTAGCCGCGCAGCAGTTCGTCGAGTTCGGTCTCGGGGAGGCGGGCGAGGACCGTCGGATTGGCGATCTTGTAGCCGTTGAGGTGGAGGATCGGCAGGACGGCGCCGTCGTGGACAGGGTCGAGGAACTTGTTGGAGTGCCAGGACGCGGCCAGCGGGCCGGTCTCGGCCTCTCCGTCGCCGATCACGCAGGCCACGAACAGGTCGGGGTTGTCGTAGGCGGCGCCGTAGGCGTGGGAGAGCGAGTAGCCCAGTTCGCCGCCCTCGTGGATCGAGCCGGGCGTCTCGGGGGCGACGTGGCTCGGGACTCCGCCGGGGAACGAGAACTGCTTGAACAGGCGGGCCATGCCGGCCGCGTCCCGGGTTACGTCGGGGTAGATCTCGGTGTAGGAGCCCTCCAGCCAGGAGTTGGCGACCACGGCGGGCCCACCGTGCCCCGGCCCCCAGACGCACAGCGCGTCCAGGTTACGGGCGCGGATGACGCGGTTGAGGTGGGTGTGGACGAGGTTGAGGCCGGGTGAGGTGCCCCAGTGGCCGAGCAGCCTCGGTTTGACGTGTTCGGGGCGCAGCGGCTCGGTGAGCAGGGGGTTGGCCATGAGGTAGATCTGGCCGACGGACAGGTAGTTCGCGGCGCGCCAGTGGGCGTCCAGTGTCCTCAGCTCGTCGTCGGTGAGCCGGGTGGACGCCTGCTGCGTGTCGACGGACATCTCGGGTTCCCTTCCGGATCGGGTTCGGCGGGAGGTGCATGCCGGTGCGCACCTCCCCACCCTCTCCCGGCCGCCGGGTACCCGCCAGGGCCGAACGACCCCTCTGCGACGGAGCCGATCGGGCCGGCCGCCGGACCGCCCGGCGCCCCCGCAACAACGCGAGGGGGGGCTTCCGTCCTACCTGCGTCCGGCGTCCAGGCGCGCGATGTGGGTGATGTTGCGCAGGTCCTCGACGTCCTCGCTGGCGTCGCCGCCGAACCAGGCGTCGAGGATCTCCTTGAGGAGCGGCTCCGAGGTCAGGCGCAGTCCGAGGGCGAGGACGTTGGCGTCGTTCCAGCGGCGGGCGCCGTCGGCCGTGTAGGCGTCGGTGCACAGGGCCGCGCGCACTCCGGGCACCTTGTTCGCGGCGATGGACGCGCCGGTGCCGGTCCAGCAGCACACCACCGCCTGCTCCGACACGCCGTCGGCCACGTCCCGCGCCGCCGCCTCCGAGCACACCGCCCACTGGGGGTCCGCGCCGGGGCGCAGCGCTCCGTGCGTCACGACGTCGTGCCCGCGTCCGCGCAACTCCGCGACGAGGGCGCGGGCCACGGGTTCGTCCATGTCCGAGGAAACGGAGATCCGCATGCCTGGGAGCCTACTGAGCGGAAGGGTGCGCTGTCGCGCCGGTGGGCCGGCTCGGGGCGGCCCGCCAGGAGGCCGGGGCGGGTGCGCCCGGCGGGTTCTCCGGTTCCGCGGGCGTACGTGCGGTGCGGGACGGGGCGGTGAGGACGGCGAGGCAGGCGACGACCAGGGTTACGCCGAGCCAGCCCAGCGAGGGCAGACGTTCGCCGACGACCAGGACCGCGAGGACGGCGGCGACGGCGGGCTCCAGCAGGGAGAGCGTGGTCGCGGTGCTCGCCGGGACGTGGGCCAGGCCCCAGCCGAACAGGACGTAGCCGCCGAACATGGGCACCAGGGCCATGTAGAGGCCGACCGAGGCGGCTTGCGGGGAGTCGAGCAGCGGGGCTCCGGTGGCCAGCAGCACGGGCAGGAGCAGCAGTCCGCCGAGGCCGAAGACGGCGCCCATGGCCGCGCCGGAGGTGACCCCGCCGCTGATCAGGCGGTGCGCCGCCCACGAGTACAGGGCGTAGGTGGAGCCGGCCAGCAGGCCGAGCCCCACCCCGAGCACGGTCGACCCGACGGAGCGGCTTCCGCCGGCGGAGTGCGCCTGGGACGCCTCGGCCGCGCACAGCAGCACCGTCCCGGTCAGGCCCAGGGCCGCGCCGGCCGTCCAGCGGCGCGTCAGCCGCCGTCCGTCGACGGCCCGCTCGATGACGGCCGAGGCGAGCGGGGCGGAGCCGATGGACACGACCGTCCCGGCGGCGACCCCGGCCAGGTGCATGGAGCTGTAGAACGCCAGCGGGTAGGCCCCCACCGCGCCGGCCCCGAGCAGCACGACGGCGCGCCGCGCCCTCAGCGCGGGCGCTTCCCGGCGGATGCGGGGAGCGGCGACGAGGGCCTGGAGCAGTCCGCCGAGGCCCATGGCGACGGCCCCGATCGCGAGCGGGCCCACGTCCGGGGCGAAGGTCGCCGCGGTGCCCGTGGTGCCCCACAGCACCGACGCCACCAGGACGCACAGCGAGCCGATGCCCACCGAGGCGGAGGCCCGTCCGGAAGGCCCCCTCACAGCCGGTCCAGCAGGTCGGCCGCCATCGTGCGGGCGTGCTCCAGACGTGTTCCGGCGCCCTCCAGACCTGCGCGGGCCATGGCGCCCTCCAGCAGGAAGGCCAGATGCTCCGCCGCCGTACGCGCCTCCTCGGGACGCCCGGGCAGCAGGTGCGCCAGGTGTCCGGCGAGCAGCGCCTCGACCTCCTCCTTGTGCCGGCGCACCACCGCGCGCCCCGCGTCGCCCGCGGGCAGTTCGGCAGCCGCGTTCAGCAGTCCGCATCCCCGGAAGCCGCGCTCGTAGGCGGACGCCGCGTGGTCGGCGTACGCGTCGAAGACCGCCAGGACGCCGCTCCGGGCGTCCGTGGCCTCCTCCAGCCGGCGCCGGTAGAGGGACAGCCACTCCTCGTGCCGGGCGTCGAGGTAGGCGAGCACCAGGTCGGCCTTGGACGAGAAGTTGTTGTAGAGGCTCATCTTCGCCACGCCCGCTTCGGCGGTGATGGCGTCGATCCCGGTGGCCGACACGCCGTCGGCGTAGAAACGGCGCGCGGCGGCGGCGAGCAGCCGCTCCCGAGCGCTGCCCCGCCGTCGGCCGGGGCGGGGCGCGGCGGTTCCGGTCTCGCTGGTCACAGGTCCTCCGTCGCGGTGGTCACAGCTCTTACGGCGCAGCTCCGATAATAGGTAGGTCAGTCTACCTAATGAGCGCTGCTCAGGTAAGCGGCGGTGCCGGCGGGGGACGTATCGGTCTCTTTCCCCCACCGGCCGCCGACCGGGCGGGTGATGGCTCATGATGATCGGGCCATGCACCGACTCGTCACCACCTCCCGCGCAGCTCAGACGCGCCAGGCGCCCCTGGCCGTCCTGCGGGCGGCGGTGTTCGCCGCCGTCGGCACGGCGCTGGGCGCGAGCGCCCACCGTCTGCTCGCCGAGGAGCGGGTGCCGTGGACGCGGGGCTCGATCGCGGCCGTCGCACTGTTCGCGCTGGGTCTGGTCGGCGCGCGTCGCCCGCGGCGGCTCGTCACGGTCGTCGCCGCCAGCGTGGCCGCGCAGTCCGGGCTGCACCTGTGGCTGACACTGACGCCGCACGCCGTCCGCGCGCCCCAGGGCGCCGACTCGGTTATGAGCGGCCATGCGCACGGCGGACATCTCCACGCCGCCTGGTACGCGCCCGTGCACGACTCCCTCGCCATGACAGCGGCCCACGCTCTGGTCGCCGCGCTGGTCGCCTTCCTCCTGCACCGGGCGGACACGGCGTGCTGGACCCTGACCCGGGCACTCACGGCGGCGCTCGACGCCGTACGGGCGCACCTGCACACCGCCGCCGGCCTCGCGACCGCGCTCACGGGGCGGACCGGGACGGGACACGGAACGCCGACGGCCGTACCGGCGCGCGACGACCGACCGCCGTCGGCCCAACCGGTGCTCGCACACGCGGTGGTGCGGCGGGGTCCTCCGCCCACGGGAACGGTTCTCGCCAACTGACCTCGCCGGGACGGCCGTTCGGCCATGCCGCACGCCTCCCCCGGCCCACCCCGTCACCCGTGCCTGGAGACACCCATGTCCCGCAACACCCTGTCGCGCACCGCGCGGCGCCTCGCCGTCGCCACCGCCGCCGCGACAACCGCCGTCCTGCTCACCGCCGTTCCGGCCGCCGCCCATGTGGAGGTGACGTCGAAGACCGCTCAGGCGCTGGCGCAGAACGTCGAACTCACCTTCGTGGCCGAGTCGGAGTCCGCCTCGGCCGGCATCACCCAGCTGCGGATCATCCTGCCCAAGGGCATCGCCCCCACCGACGTGGTGTACGGCGAGGGCCCCAAGGGCTGGACGTTCACCGCGACCAACGACGGCTACGTCGTGAAGGGGCCCGCCGTGAAGGTCGGCGAGGACGCCGAACACTCCGTAGTCGTACGCCAGTTGCCGGACGCCAAGGAGCTGGTGTTCAAGACGCTCCAGACGTACGGCGACGGCAAGGTGGACCGCTGGATCGAGCTGGGCGAGTCGGAGGGCGAGGGACACGGGCACGGCAACCAGGCCCCCGTACTGAAGCTGAAGGCGGCGGCGCCCGGTGCGCAGTCGGCCGCCCCCTCCCCCAGCGCGCCGGAGACCTCGGCCGCGCCGGCGAGCCCCTCAGCGTCTCCTTCGCCATCCGCCGAGGACGCGTCCCCGCGGGCGGCGGCCGAGAAGGACGACGACGGCGGACTGTCGGCGGGCGCCTGGACGGGCATCATCGCCGCACTCCTCGCGGCGGCAGCGGCCGCGGTCTTCCTCGTACGACGCCGCGGCGGCTCGCAGCAGTAGCCGACACGGCCGACGGGAACGGGGGCCTGCCTCCGTGGGCGGTCGATCGGGGCGGGTGTCACCGGAGCGGCGGTCAGCTCGCCTGCGGGTCGCACGGTGACGGCGCCCCGGCGCACCGACGTCAGTCGGCAGTCCGGCTTCGGTGATCCGCGGCGGCGCCGGGGGCCGTGTGCAACCGGTGGCCGCCGGTCAGCGGGTCGACAGGCGGTCGACCTCCTCGGCCTTCTGGCGGGCCTCCCGCTCGGCCCGGTCGAGCGCCTCCTCGGCCTCGTGGCTCCGCTGTTCGGCCTCCTGGCACTCCCGGTCCGCCAGGCGGAGTTCCTCGCGCGCCTGACGCAGGTGCTCCTCGGCGGCCGAGGCCTGCCGGCGGGCCTCGTCGTGGCGGTCGTGCGCCCGGTCCAGTTCGGCGTCGGCGTCGGCTCGCCGGCGGCGCTCTTCGCGCAGTCGCCGTTCGGCTGCCTGGGCCGCCTTCCGGGCCTGCGTGAGCAACCTCTGCTTCTCGCGACGGCGCTCGGCCAGCTCGTCCTTCGCCCGTGCCCGCTCGGCGGCGGGCGGCGCGGTCGAGCGGGCGGGCCGGGGGCGCGCTCCGGCGGTGGCGGTGGGACCGGGGGTGAACTCCGAGGGCGGCGTGAGTGCGCTCTCCAGCCGGCCCGTGGCCCACTGATCGGCGGCCTGCGGATCGGCGAGCACGGCGTGCAGGGTCGACTCGATCTCCCGTTGCACCGTGCCCGACAGCCGCTCCCCCGCTTCCAGGGCGAGCCGCGCCGCCTGCCGGGTCAGCTCGGCGACGACGAGGCGGCGCTGGACGGACAGCTCCTTGATCCCGGCCCCGTCCAGCGTGCCGTACGCCTCCCGCAGCGCCCGCCCCAGCTCCAGGAACCGCCCGCTCTCCTCCGGCTCGGAGCGCAGCAGCAGGTTCGCCGCCCAGGCCGCCAGCGAGGGGCGGCGGGCTGCCCGGACACGCCGGGCGTCCTCGGTGCGACCGGCCGACCTGGCCGCCAGGGCCAGCTCCTCGCGGCGCGCGACGAAACGGGACGGCGGCGTGGTGTAGAGCGCGTCGAGCTCGGACTCCAGCTCGCCGCCCGTACCCTCGGCCTCGCCCTCGCGGTCCGGGCCGCCCGCATCCGCACCGCGCGCCCGCCTGCCGCCGCCACGCCCGCGCGCGCTCTCGTCTCGCACGGTGTCCACACTCCCCCGCGCCGCCCGGTCCCGCACATCGAGCACACCCGCCGCCGCGCTCACTCCCCCGGTCGGCTCAACCCGCCCTGATGTCACAGCCGTTGACCTGTCCCCCGGAGGCCAGCACAATGAGCCCGCGCTCCTGAGAGCGCTCTCAACCTCCCTTCCATCCCGCCCCTAGGAGCCCCATGACCGGCAGCCCCCGCCCGGCGCTCAGCCGCCGCGCCCTCATCGGGTCAGGACTCGCCGCCGGAGCAGCCGTCCTCGCGGCTCCGGGCTCCGCCTCCGGGTCCACGAGGGCTCCTGCGGCAGACCGTCCGTCCACCGCCCCGGCATCCGCACCACGCCGGGCGGGCGCCTTCCTGGCCGCGGCCATGGACGCCTACCCGGACCACGGCACCGTCCGGCTGGCCCAGAGCTACACCGACCAGGCCGGCCTGTTCAGCACCGCGTTCACCTACGACAACGCACTGACGATCCTGGCCGCCCTCGCCTCCGGCACGGCGGACGGCCGGTCCCGTGCCGTGGCGCTCGGCGACGCGCTCCGCTACGCCCAGGCCCACGACCCGGTGTACGACGACGGCCGGCTGCGGCAGGCGTACAACGTGGGGCCGTACACCTTCTACGACGGTTCGCCGCAGCCTGACGGGTTCGTCCGGGCGGACGGCACGGCCAACGTGGGGACGCAGTTCGGTTTCACCGGCACCGCCGTGGGCGACATGGCCTGGGCCGGGATCGCGCTCGCAGCGCTGGCCCGCCGCACCGGCGAGCGCCGGTTCCTCGACGCCGCCGTGAGGATCGGCGAGTGGATCGAGCGGGTGGGCCGTACGGACGAGCCCCTCGGCGGTTACAAGTTCGGTGTCGACGGGGCTGACGGGAGGCTGCCGTTCACCTCCACCGAACACAACACGGACCTGGTCGGGCTGTTCGGACAGCTCGCCCGGCTCACCGGCGACCGGGTGTGGCGGGAGCGGCGCGAACGGGCGCGTGCCTTCGTGGCGAGGATGTGGGAGCCGTCCGGCGGCTTCTTCTACACCGGCAGCAACGACGGCGTGACGGTCAACAAGTCACCGGTCCCCGAGGACACCCAGACCTGGACGCACCTCGCCCTCGACTCCCGCGCCCACTCCCGTTCGCTGGACTGGGCCGCCGCCGAACTGGCCGTCCTGGACACAGCCGACCGGCGCAACAGCACGGTTCCCGCCGGCCAGTCCTACGCCGGGGTCACGTTCAGTTCCGCCGCCCTGCTGGCCGACGAGGACGCCCCCATCGCCCCCGGGCAGCCCAAGCCCGACCGCGAGGGCGTGTGGTTCGAAGGGACGGCGCACCTGGCGCTGGCTCTGCGCACCCGGTGCGCCCGAGGGGACGAGGCCCGCGCCCGGCGGCTGCTGGCCTCCGTGGAGAGGGCCCAGGAGTCCCTGGGCGGCGGCCAGACACTCGGGGGCCGGGCGGTCACCGAGGGCTGCGGAGTCGTCTCGGCGAGCAGTCCGCTCCACACCGGATTCGGGTTCGGCTACTACCCGTACCGCCACACGGGCGCCACCGCCTGGTACGTGCTCGCGGCGACCCGCGTCAACCCGCTGGCGGCCTGAGGCGGCGTCGACAGCCCGGCGGCCCGCCGCCCGACTCTGACACCATGGCCCCATGGAACGTGTGCTCGGAATCGGTGGGTACTTTCTGCGGGCCGCCGACCCCGCCGCCCTGACCGCCTGGTACCGCGAGTGCCTCGGGCTGGACGCCGACGACGACGGCCTGTGGCGTCAGGATCCCGGGCCGACGGTGTTCGCGGCCTTCGAGTCCGGGACCGACTACTTCGGGTCCCGCGCGCAGCAGACCATGCTCAACTTCCGCGTCCGCGACCTGGACGCGATGCTCGCGCAGTTGCGCGCCGCGGGAGCGGAGGTGGACGAGGAGACGCAGGACATGGCGGGCGTCGGCCGCTTCGGCTGGGTCACCGACCCCGAGGGCAACCGCATCGAACTGTGGCAGCCCGCCTGAGCCCGCCCGGCTCCTGGAAACGCCCTGAGTCCCGAGAACTTCCCCGAGATCGCCGTGTCCGCCGATGAGTTTTCGCGTGTTCCTCCGTCAGAGTTCACGACTGGGGCGCCGCGGCCGCGAACGCGGGCGAGGCGCGCACTCACCGAACCGACCGGGAACCGGTCACGAGACCCCGAGGAACACCTATGCGAACCCTGATCAGCACCGCCTTCGTCTCGCTCGACGGCGTCGTGGAGGCCCCCGGCGGCGAGCCCGGTTACCGGAACTCGGGGTGGACGTTCAAGCACACCGAGTTCCTCCCCGAGGCCTTCGAGATCAAGGGCCGGGAGCAGAAGGAGGCCGCGGCGATGATGATGGGCCGGGTCAGCTACGAGGCGTTCAGCGCGGTGTGGCCCGACATGGAGGACTTCGCGGACTACAAGGTCATGCCGAAGTACGTCGTCTCCACCACCCTCGCCGAGGACGACCTCGTGTCGAACTGGGGTGAGACCACGATCCTGCGCTCGCTCGACGAGGTCGCCGCGCTGAAGGAGACCGAGGGCGGCCCGATCATCGTGCACGGCAGTGCGTCACTGAACCAGGCGCTCTCGGACGCGGGCCTGATCGACCGTTATCACCTGCTCGTCTTCCCGCTCCTGCTCGGCGCGGGCAAGCGGCTGTTCAGCGCCACCGACAAGGACGCCCAGCGGCTGAAGCTGGTCGAGCACGAGGCCTACGCCAACGGTCTGCAGAAGAACGTCTTCGACGTCCTCCGCTGAGGCGGACGTCCTCCGCTCGGGGAGGCGGCCGTACGCGACTCGGCCGCGTGTCCGTGGCTTCGTCGGGGGCGGCCCGGTCACCTGATGTGCCGGGCGAGCTTGGTCACGGTATTGAGGAGGTGTTCGAGGGGGCCGCGCCGGGAGACGCGGCTCCAGGCCCACGCCAGGAGCATGGCGACGGCGACGAAGCCCAGCAGCACAAGTGTCGCGGGGAGGTCCGAGTCGTCGACGCCGAGGACGCGGATGGCGACGATGTGCAGCACGTACGCGCTCAGGGACATCGCGCCGACCGCGCACACCGGCGTCGTCAGACGCGTCAGGCGTGGCATGCGGGCGGCGAGGACGAGGCACAGCCCGAGGACTGCCAGGGCGACGCCGGTGTTGCCGACCAGGGACGCGGTCGTCTGGCTGTGCGGCGCCGCCACCAGCAGCCAGGACGGGGCGTGTTCGACCGGATCGCCCACGGCGTCGGACCACCAGGCCGACGACGCCGAGCCGCCGTCCGAGGCCGCGGCGATCGCGGCGGTGGCGTGCGGCACGAGACGCAGGGCGAGCCAGGAGCCTCCGTAGCCGAGCACGGCGAGTGCCACGCCCGTCAACGCCAGGCCCCTGAGGACGGCGGTTCGGGTGAGGTCGAGACGGGCGACGGCCATGCCCGCGATCATGAAGGGCACCCAGGTCAGGACCGGGTACGCGCCGGTGAACAGGAGGTCGAGCAGGCCGTCCGTGCCGGTGATCCGCGCCAGCGGGTCCCACTCGATGACGGTGTCGGACCAGCTTCCCTCGTCGATCGCCTGCTGGATCACGTACAGCGCCTGGGGCAGGACGAGCGCGCCGGCGGCCGCGACGGCGGCCAGCGTCCTCGCCCGCAGCCGGCACAGCGGGAGAACGAGGAGGAAGGTGAGCCCGTAGTAAGCGAGGATCACGTCGATCGAGGTGCCCAGTGCGGCCAGGGCGAAGCCGATGAGGATCAGGACGAGCGCCCGCAGGACGACCCGGCCCGCCGCCTGCCGGCCCGGGCGGCCGGTCACCGGCTGGGGGCGGCCCGTGAGGATCACGAGGGAGAAGCCCGCGAGGACGGCGAACAGGGCGGACGACCGGCCCCGCGCCGCCTCCATCAGGAAACCCGTCGGCCCGCCCTCCGAAGGCTCCGGGCCGACATGGGCGGCGTACATCCCGAACATCGCCAGCCCGCGGGCCAGATCGACGCCGATCAGCCGCCGGGCCGACGGCTGAGTGCGGACCGGGCGGGTGCGACGGTCCCTCTCCCCGCCCCGGTCGTAACGCCTGGTCTCCCCGCCCCGGGTGGGACGGCCTGTCTTCCCGGTCGGCGGCGCGGACACCGCGACACGGGGTGCGGGCGAGGGGACGTCGCAGGCCATATCTACTTAGACTGTGCATTCCTCCTGTTGATGCACAACCCTCATGTTTCCTGACATTCCGTGCCGACCGGCGGGGGCCGCCCCGGTCACCCGGCGGGCCCCGTGCGAGCCCCGAGGAAGGGAGCCGCAGGTGATCCGGGTGCTGGTGGTCGACGACGAGGCCCTGATCCGTACCGGGTTCACGCACATCCTCGACGCGGCCGGCGACATCGCCGTCGTGGCGGCGGTGCCCGGCGGTCTGGCGGTCCGGACGGCCGAGGAGAAGCAGCCCGACGTGGTGCTCCTCGACATCAGGATGCCCGACGTCGACGGCCTCACGGTCCTCGCCGACCTGTGCGGGCTGCCGCACCCGCCGGTGGTCGCCATGCTCACCACGTTCGGCATGGACGAGTACGTGTCGACGGCTCTGCGCTCGGGCGCCGCGGGCTTCCTGCTCAAGGACACCGATCCCGAACAGCTCGCGCCCATGGTCCGCACCCTGGCCGAGGGCGGGGTCGTCCTGTCGCCCAAGGTCACGCGGACCGTCGTGGACGGCTTCCTGGACCACGAGACGAGCGAGCCCGCCTCCCGCGCCGTCGCGCGGCTGACCGACCGGGAGCGCGCCGTCCTGGTCCTCGTCGCCGAGGGGCTGTCCAACGGCCGCATCGGCGCGCGGATGCATCTCAGCGCCGGCACCGTGAAGGACCACGTCAGCGCCATCCTCACCAAGCTGCGGGTGGACAGCCGTGTCCAGGCGGCGCTGCTCGCCGAACGCGCGGGCCTGCTGAAGCTGCCGCGGGAGGGGGACAGGTGATGCCCTCACGTGCCGTCGCCGTCTCCGCGCTGCTCGACGGGGCGCTGATCGTGGCCGCGCTGCTGGACGTATGGGTCAACGTCGAGCCGACGGAGCGGCTGGCCCTGGCCTGCGGGCTGCTCGCCGCCGCGGCACTCGCGCTGCGCCGCCGGCTGCCCCTGCTCACGTTCGCGCTGACCCTGCCCGCCTCCCTGGTCACCGACGCGGTGTTCGCCACGCTGGTCGCGCTCTACACGGTCGCCTCGCAGACGCGCCGGCGTTCGGTGCTGGTCGGCTGCGCGGTCGCGTTCACGATCAGCGACGTCCTGCCCTGGCACTGGCCGCCGTCCCTGAAGGCGATCCCCATCTCCGACAGCTTTCTGCTCATCAGCCTGGGGTACACCCTGGCCACGGCGGCGGCTCTGGTGTTCCTCGGCCAGCTCGTCCAGACCCGGCGGGAGCTGACCGTGCGGCTCGCCGAGGTGTCCGAGGCGCGGGAGAACGAACGGCTGCTGACCGCCCAGTCGCTGCTGGCGGCGGAACGCGCCCAGCTCGCCCGCGAGATGCACGACGTGGTGTCCCACCAGGTCAGCCTGATCGCGGTACAGGCAGGGGCGCTCCAGATGGGCGCCCGGGACGCCGAGGTCAGAGAGACGGCTGGTGCGATCCGGCGCCTGAGCGTACGGACCCTCGACGAGCTGCGGCACATGGTCGGGGTGCTGCGCGCCGCCGGCAACCGCCCGACCGAGCTGACCCCCCAGCCGTCCCTGGCAGACCTGCCGCGCCTGGTGAGCGGCAGCGGCATCGAGACCGAGCTGCGGGCCGACCTGCCCGAAGGGCTCCCGCCGACCGTCCAGCGGGCGGTGTACCGCACGGTGCAGGAGGCGCTGACCAACGTCCGCAAGCACGCTCCTGGAGCGACGGCCACAGTTCACGCCGGGCTCCGGAACGGGGACGTCCGCGTCACCGTCACCAACACGGCCCCCACCAGGCCCGCCATCCCCCTGCCCGGCTCCCACCAGGGTCTGGTCGGTCTGCGTCAGCGAGCCGAACTCCTGGGCGGCACCCTCACGCACGGCCCCACAGCCGACGGCGGCTACTCGGTGAGCCTGGACATCCCGGCGGACGGGGCGTGAAGCCCGGGGCCGCTGTGCGCACGGGCGACGCCAAGAGCCGGGAGCGGCTCGCGTAACGTCTGCCCCTGTCGGGGTCCGTCACGCGGGCCGTCGCGTGCGTCGAGGGAGTGGGGCATGAGCCGGCCGGCCACAGCAGGGGCTCCGGGCGAGTTGCGTCGTGGGCTCGGGGTGACCGACGCCGTGATCGTCGGTCTGGGGGCGATGATCGGCGCTGGCATCTTCGCGGCCCTGGGGCCGGCCGCGCGGGCCGCCGGGTCCGGGCTGCTCATCGGGCTGGCGCTGGCCGCCGTGGTGGCGTACTGCAACGCCACCTCCTCCGCCCGGCTCGCCGCCCGCTACCCGGCCTCGGGCGGCACGTACGTGTACGGGCGCGAGCGCCTCGGCGCGTTCTGGGGCTGGCTCGCCGGGTGGGCGTTCGTCGTCGGCAAGACCGCGTCCTGCGCGGCCACGGCGCTCACCGTCGGCTCGTACCTGTGGCCGGGGCAGGCACACGCCGTCGCGGTCGCCGCGGTGGTGGCGCTGACCGCGGTGAACTACCGGGGGGTGCAGAAGTCCGCGCTGCTCACCCGGGTGATCGTGGCCGTGGTGCTGGCGGTGCTCGCGGCGGTCGCCGTCGCCACCCTCACCTCGGGCACGGCGGACGCGGCCCGGCTGGAGGTCGGCTCGGACGCCACCCCCGGCGGGGTGCTCCAAGCGGCGGGCCTGCTGTTCTTCGCGTTCGCCGGGTACGCGCGGATCGCGACGCTGGGCGAGGAGGTGCGCGACCCGGAACGCACCATCCCCAGGGCCGTTCCGCTCGCGCTCGGCATCGCCCTGGCCGTCTACGCCGTCGTCGCCGTCGCCGTCCTGTCGGTGCTCGGCCCGCAGGGGCTGGCGCTGTCCGAGGCGCCGTTGTCGGACGCGGTCCGGGCGGCGGGCGCGGAATGGCTGGTCCCGGTGGTGCGGGTCGGGGCGGCCGTGGCCGCGCTCGGGTCGCTGCTGGCGCTGATCCTCGGTGTCTCGCGCACCACGCTGGCCATGGCCCGGGACCGTCACCTGCCGCACGCGCTGGCCGCGGTTCACCCGCGGTTCAAGGTGCCGCACCGGGCCGAGCTGCTGGTGGGCGCGGTGGTGGCGGTGGTGGCCGCGACGGTGGACCTGCGCGGGGCGATCGGCTTCTCCTCCTTCGGGGTGCTCGCCTACTACGCGATCGCCAACGCCTCCGCCTGGACGCTCACCGAGCCCGACGGCCGGAACCGGCCGCACGGGCGGCGCCGGCTGGTCCCGGCCGTCGGACTGGCGGGCTGTCTGGTGCTGGCCTTCGCCCTGCCCCTCTCGTCGGTGCTCTCGGGCGCGGCGGTACTCGCCTTCGGCGCGGCCGCCTACGGCATCCGCCGGGCGGTGACGGCCCGTCGGCCGTAACCCGGGTGAACTGCCGTTACCTGGGGGAAGTGGTGAGAGGACTCGCCTCCTTGGCCGAACAGTTCGGGTCCTTGATCGGTAGCCGTCCGGTGCAAAGAATCGGCTGATTGATCGGTGAAGGATTGTTTGGGGTCGGAGGCCGACGGGGACCCGCAGCGCATGCCGTCGGGGCGCCGAAGCTCCGCGTGGCGGGCCGACGGCCCGACCCACCGTTCCACCCGATCCGGGTGAACGGCCCGGAGAGGCGGGAGCCACCGAGCCCGTCGTAGCACTTCCGAGCGTCAGGCCCTTTGCGCCGTCTCATCATCGCCGTGCCGCGGTCATGCCGTGACACCGAGGGAAGTCATCATGAAAGCAGCGGTATATGAAGGACCGCGAACGGTCACGGTGAAGGACGTGCCGGACGCGAAGATCGAGCACCCCTGCGACATCATCGTCAAGATCACCACCACCAACATCTGCGGTTCGGACCTGCACATGTACGAGGGCCGCACCTCGTTCGAGTCGGGCCGCACCCTGGGACACGAGAACATGGGCCAGGTCGTGGAGGTCGGCCCGGCCGTGCGCAAGGTCCAGGTCGGCGAGTACGTGGTTCTGCCCTTCAACATCGCCTGCGGCTTCTGCAAGCAGTGCGAGCGGGGGCTGACCAACTACTGCCTGACCATGCAGCCGGAACCGGCCCTCGCCGGAGCCGCCTACGGTTTCGCCGACATGGGCCCCTACCAGGGCGGCCAGGCAGAACTGCTGCGCGTGCCCTACGGCGACTTCAACGCGCTGCGTCTGGGTGAGGACGCCGCCGAGCGGCAGACCGACTACGTGATGCTCGCCGACATCTTCCCCACCGGCTACCACGCCACCGAGATGGCCAACGTCAAGCCGGGTGACCAGACCATCGTCTTCGGGGCCGGCCCCGTCGGGCTGATGGCGGCCTACTCCGCCGTGCTCAAGGGCGCCGGCCGCGTCTGGGTGGCCGACCACCAGCCCGACCGGCTGCGCAAGGCGGAGGAGATCGGGGCCATCCCGATCAACACCGCCGAGCAGAACCCGGCGGAGGTCGTCAAGGAAGCCACCCTCGGTCTGGGCGCCGACAACGGCTGCGAATGCGTCGGCTACCAGGCGCACGACCCCCAGGGACACGAGGACGCCAGCCTCACGCTCAACGGCCTGATCGACTCGGTCAGGTTCACGGGCGACATCGGCGTGGTGGGCGTCTTCCTGCCCCAGGACCCCGGCGGCGAAGAGGCCCAGGGCGAGCTGGAGGCACAGGGCAAAGTGCCGATCGACTTCGGCATGATGTGGTTCAAGGGCCAGCACATGGGGACCGGCCAGGCGCCGGTGAAGAAGTACAACCGGGCGCTGCGGGACCTGATCGCCGGCGGGAAGGCGACGCCGAGCTTCATCGTCTCCCACGAGCTGAGCCTGGACGAGGCCCCCAGTGCCTACGAGCACTTCGACGCCCGTGACGAGGGCTGGACCAAGGTGGTCCTGCATCCCGACGGACACGGCAACGGCCACAAGCAGTGAGAAGACCAGGGCCGTCAACCGCTCCAGCACCGGGCGAACGACGGCCGGCGTCCGGCCCCGGTTTCGGTCGGGGCCGGACGGGGCTTCCCCGCCCGCACCTCCCGCACTGCCGGGCATAGGGCGTTCGGCTGCCTCCGGCATCGCGGCAGCGGCACACCTTCCGTTCACCTCACCGTCCGTTCACCTCACCGCATGTGAGGAGCACTCATGACGACAGACACCCGCTCCACCTCCCGCCTGCGACACGATCCGCTCGTACGTGGCCTCGGCTGGGCCAGTGCGCTCCTGGGCGTGCCCCAGGTCGCCGCCCCCGCGGGCTTCGCCCGGGCCCTGGGCGTGGGCGACGCCCCCAGGCATCGAACGGCCACAACCGCCGTCGGCGTGCGCGAACTGGCGGCGGCGACCGGGCTGCTGGGACGGCCGCATCCCGTCTGGCTGTGGGGCCGCGTCAGTGGCGACCTCATGGATCTGACGATGCTCGCCCGGGCCTTGAAGAACCACGACGGTCGCGGCCTCGGACGCACCGTCGCTGCGACGGCCGCGGTCACCGCCATCACCGCCACGGACGTCTACGCGGCCGTGACCCGCACCCGTAGGAGCGCCTCCATGGAACTGACCGCGGCCACCACCGTCACCCGATCCCCGGACGAGGCGTACACCCTCTGGAAGGATCTGGAGCGGCTGCCGGAATTCATGGTGCACCTGGACGAGGTGCACGTGACCGGCCCGCGCACCAGTCACTGGCGAGCCAGCGCGCCGTTCGGCAAAACAGTCGAATGGGACGCCGAGATCACCCAGGACGTCCCCGGCCAGCTGATCGCGTGGCGGTCGGTGGACGGTGCCGACATCGACAACGCCGGCGAAGCCCGTTTCGTGCCTGCCCCCGGCGGCCGGGGCACGGAGATACGGGTGTCCCTGCGCTACGAACTGCCGGGGGGAGCGCTGGGCAAGGCTGCGGCGCGCTACTTCGGTGAGGAGCCGCACCAGCAGCTGGACGACGACCTTCGCCGCTTCAAGCAGATCGCGGAAACCGGTGAGGTCGTCCGCTCCGACGGCGCCCCCGGTGGCAAGCAGGCCCGGGGCGAGTTCCCGCAGCACCCGGCCCGACCGCTGACCGAGGACGAACTGAAGGAGGCCCTGGCATGAAGGCCAACTGCTGGACGGGACGCAACTCGGTCGAGGTGCAGGACGTCCCCGATCCGTCGATCCTGAACCGCCGCGACGCGATCGTGAAGATCACCTCGACGGCGATCTGCGGCTCCGACCTCCACCTGGTCGACGGCTACGTGCCCACCATGGAGAAGGGCGACATCCTGGGCCATGAGTTCATGGGAGAAGTCGTCGAGGTCGGCTCCGGCATCAGCGACGGCAAAGTGCGCGTCGGCGACCGGGTCGTGGTGCCCTTCCCCATCGCCTGCGGCGCTTGTGCGTCCTGCCGCGCGGAGCTGTACTCGTGCTGCGAGAACAGCAACCCCAACGCCGGCATCTCGGAGAAGATGTTCGGTCATCCCACCTGCGGCATCTACGGGTACTCACATCTCACCGGCGGCTTCGCGGGCGGCCAGGCCGAGTACGCGAGGGTGGTGCTCGCGGACGCCAACGTCCTCAAGATCGAGTCGAACCTGACCGACGAGCAGGTGCTCTTCCTGTCCGACATCCTGCCGACCGGTTACATGGGCGCCGACATGTGCGACATCGAGGAAGGTGACGTCGTCGCCGTCTGGGGTGCCGGTCCTGTCGGCCAGTTCGCCATGGACAGCGCCCGGGTCCTGGGCGCGGAAAAGGTCATCGCCATCGACAAGGAGGACTACCGCCTCGACATGGCCGCCGCCCAGGGCTACACCACCATCAACTTCGAGGACACCGACGTACGGTCCGCCCTCCTCGAACTCACCGGCGGCCGGGGTCCCGACAAGTGCATCGACGCGGTCGGCATGGAGGCCACACACGGCGCCTCCCACGTCCACCTCTACGACCGTGCCAAGCAGGCGGTCCGCTCCGAGACCGACCGGCCGCACGCCCTGCGCCAGGCCATACTGTCCTGCCGCAGCGGCGGCGTGGTGTCGGTCATCGGCGTCTACGGCGGGATGATCGACAAGTTCCCGGCGGGTGCCTGGATGAACAGGTCACTGACTCTGCGGACCGGCCAGTGCCACGTGCAGAAGTACATGAAGCCGCTGCTGGGCCTGATCGAGCAGGGCAAGATCGACCCCACCCGGATCATCACCCACCGGCTGCCCCTGACCGAGGCGCCGACCGGCTACGACCTGTTCAAGAACAAGAAGGACCACTGCGAGAAGGTCGTCCTCAAGCCGTGAGGACCGCGAGGGATCGCGGCACCAGGTCTCGCTGACGCCGACGAGCCGAGCGGGTCCTGCAGAGTGTGGGGCGCAGCGACGATCAGGGCGTCGCTGCGCCCCTCCCGGGTGTTCACCCTGCTCCGGGCGGGTCGGCGCCGGTGCGGGTAAGTCGGCTGTCAGCGTGGTGAGTTCGAGTCGCCGCCAACGGCGATGGCGGCGTGACGCGGATCACGCTGGTTTCAAAACCCGCCGTCCACCCCCGGCGTCTAGGGGGTGTGAGACCGATGAGGAAGGCACCGGGCGAACCGGACGAGGAAGGTCTCGTCCGGTTGGTGGCCAGGGGTGACCGTGCCGCGTTCGACGAGCTGTACCGGCGCACCGCACCATGGCTGGCAGTGCGTCTGCGGCGGCGCTGCGCCGACGAGCAGATCGTCGCCGAGGTGATGCAGGAGACGTACCTCGCGGTGTGGCGTGCGGCGGGCGCCTTCGCCGGAACGGCGGTCGGAGGCAGTGCCGTCGGCTGGTTGTGGACGATCGCGGCGCGCCGTCTCGTCGACGCGTTCCGGCGCAGGGCCCATCACGCGCAGCCGCCGCCCGCCGCGGCCGCGCCTCCCGTGGCGCCTGCCGCGGAGGAGGAGGCATTCGCGGCATCCGTCGACGGTGACGTCGGTGACGCGCTGCGCCGCCTGGCACCCGAACTCAGGCTGGTTCTGCAGGCCATGGTGCTCGACGGGCTGTCCGTCCGGGAGACATCGGTTCTGCTCGGCGTGCCCGAGGGCACGGTGAAGACCCGTGCCCGCCGGGCGCGGATCGCGATGCGGAGGGCCCTGACATGAGCGTGGAACACGCGGAGGACGAGCTCATCGACGCCTACGCGCGCGGTGAAACCGGTCTTGCCGTCGACCAGGTGTGGGCCCTGGAGGCCCATCTGGAAGTGTGCCCCACCTGCCGGGACCGGCTGTCGGCCGCCGCACCCGCCGTCGCGGCACTGGTGGCGGGCGTGTGGTCCGAGCTCGCGCCCCGCGTCGCCGCGACCGCCCCCATGCCGCGACGCCGGCGCTGGTCGGCACGGTGGTCCAGGTGGCTGACCCCCGCGATGGGGCCATGGCTGGCCATGGCCGTGAGCATGACCCTGCTGGCGCTGCTGCTCGACCTGGCCGACAGCCGCACGGGGCTGGGGGACGACCCCCGCCACGTGTCGTTGGTGCTGTTGCTCGCCCCGGTCCTGCCCGTGCTCGGCGTCGCGGCGTCGTGGTCGCGCGGCATCGACCCGGCGTACGAGCTGACGGCCTCGGCGCCCAGGGCCGGACTCCCGCTGCTGCTGCGGCGGACCGCCGCCGTGCTCACCCTGGTCGTGCCCGCCCTGTTCGCCTGCGGGTGGGCGACGGGGGTGACCGTCGCACAGTGGCTGCTGCCCTGCCTGGCCTTCACCGCGATGGCACTGGCGCTCGGCGGTGTCATGGGCGTGACCCGTGCGGTGGTGGTCCTGGCAGCCGCGTGGGTCGCGGTGATCGTGGCGCCGACCCTGGCCACCCACCGTATGACCTTCGCCCTGCAGACGGGTGGTCTGCCCGTGTGGGGGCTGATTCTCACGCTCGGCGTCGGCGTCGTGATCGCCCGCAGGGGCGCCTACTCCGTGCTGGGAGCCCATCAGTGACCATGAGAAGGGGAGTGCCGGTGCCCGCTCTGGACGCGGCCGACATCGCACCGACGTCCTACGCCTGGCAGGTCCGGGCCGTCGGGCTGAGGGTCAGGGTCGGCAGGAAACGGATGGCCGTCGACGGGCTCGACCTGTCGCTGGGAACCGGCGTACACGGGTTGCTCGGGCCCAACGGGGCGGGCAAGACCACCCTCATCCGGGCGCTGGCGACCGTGTTGCGCCCCGCCGGGGGCGCGCTGGAACTGCTCGGCGAGTCCGTCGGCGGTCTGGGCGAGCACCGCGCGCTGCGCCGCCGCATCGGCTACCTGCCGCAGGAGTTCGGGTACTACAAGCGTTTCACCGTCCGCGAGTTCGTCGAGTACATGGCCTGGCTGAAGGAGGTGCCCAAGGGGGACATCCCCGCTGCGGTGCAGCGCGCCGTCGAGCGAGTGGGCCTGGCCGATCGTGCCGACGAGAAGATGAAGGCTCTTTCGGGCGGCATGGTGCGTCGCGTCGGGATAGCCCAAGCCATCGTGAACGACCCGGCGATCCTGCTGCTCGACGAGCCGACGGTCGGCCTGGACCCGGCGCAGCGGCTGCGCTTCCGCGAACTGCTGCAGCGGCTGGGCACGGACACCTGCGTGGTCGTCTCGACGCATCTGGTGGAGGACGTGGCCGCCGCCTGCACCGATGTGGTGCTCTTCGCCGAGGGGCGGCTGGTCTTCAAGGGGACTCCGGACGAGCTGGCCGCCGCGGGCGGACCCGAGCACGTCGGCGACAGTCCGCTGGAGCGCGGCTATTCGGCGCTGCTCCAGGGGCCTGACGGGCAGGGAGGTTCCTGGTGAACACGCGCATCCTGCGCATCGAGCTGAAGCGCTCTCTCGCCCCGTGGGCCGCAGCCGCGGTCCTCACGACGGCGCTGGCCTTCTTGTGCCTCACATCGGGCGGCGACGGGCTGACCGTCGCCGGGTGGACCGACCAGTGGACGTCCATGGCCCTGACGGCCCGCGGGCCGCTCTACTTCATCTGGCCGCTGGCCGGGGGGCTCGGGGCCCTTCAGGGCTTGCGTGAGCGTCGCTCCAAAGCATCGGAACTGATCACCAGCACGCCCCGGCCCGCTTCCCACCGCGCTGCCGTGGTGTCGGGTGCGATGGCGATGGCACTGGCCTCCGCCTATGCGATGGTCGTTCTCGTCGGCGGAGTGCAAGTTCTCGCCGACACCCGCTATACACACGTCGGTTGGCTGCCCATATCGCTGGTCGGGGCACTGACCGCCGTCTCGGGGGCGATGCTGGGCATGGGAGTGGGGCGCACACTGCCGTACCTGCTCACCCCTCCCGCCGTGGCGGTGAGCATGCTGGTCTTCGGAGTGCTCGCGCAGTTGTCGACGGTCAAGGCCGACGCGACGACGGGGCTCACGAGGTGGGAACCGAGCGTGTTCTCGCTGCTGTCGCCGGCTTTGCAGGAGGCGCGCGATGTGCTTCTCACTCTCTCCGTGTCCGTGCACGTCGGTCAGGCGATCTGGCTGACGGGCGTGTCCGCGACCGGCTTCGCGCTGCTCGCCGCGGCAGGCCGGCGCGGCCGGCTCGTCGCGCTGACGCCGGTGCTCGCGGGCACGGTGATCGCCTTCCTCGTTCTCCCCTCCGACCCACGTCAGGTGTACGTCGTCGACGAGGCCGCGGCTCGGCTGGTGTGCGACGGCCCGGTGTGCGTGACCAACACGCACCGGGCACAGCTGAACGCTGTGGCGGGTCCCGGACGGGAGGCGCTGCGTTTGATGAGCGCCGCCCTGGGAGAGCGAGCGCCGAGATCGATTCACGAGGAGACCGCGGTGTGGCCGGACGGCTCCGGGCCGCGCCGGTCGAGCGGGATCGCTCTGTTCGACTTCGAGGATCACGCCGTCGCCGGCGCCCAGGGCACGGACCTCACCAGGGCTCTCATCGCCGGCAGTCTCGTACCGAAGTGCTCCGCGTACGCGGACACGATCAGCAGCAGTGACGTCTCGGCGCAGAGCGTCGCCGCGAGCTGGGTTCTCGGCGAGCCCGAGCCGGTCGGCAACGACATGGCCTACCTCTCGCGCGGCCGGCAGGAGGAAGTCCGCAAGGTGTACGGGGAGTTCAGGCGGCTCCCGCGTGCCGAGCAGCGCTCACGCATCGCCGCGATGTACCTCGACGCGGTCGCGTGCAAGGGGGATCCGTTCGTCACGCTGGGCGGCGGTGCGTCACGATGAGATGGCTGACGTTGTACGCACGCTCCCGTCACGTGCCCGCCTCGCTCACGGCGGTGCTGCTCAGCACGGTGTTCGTCCGGGCCATCACCCAGGGGACGGAGGGCGGTTCCGGCGATGCACGGATGCTTCCGCTCGTTCTCGGCGCGGGCGTGACGGCTGTTTCCGTCGGGCTGAGTGGGCAGGACCCCGCGCTGGACCGGACGGCGGCGATCCGGTGGATGCCCCGCCGAGCGGCGCATGTGCTCCTGGCCGGCACCTTCGTCGGCACGGCGCTGACCGTGGCGCTGGCCGTCAGCCGCGACGCGGTTCCTGCCGAACTCATAGTCCGCGACTGCGCGGGCTTGACAGGGCTGACAGCGCTGGGCGCCGTCGTCCTGGGCGGCCGGTACGCCTGGTCGATGCCGTTCGCCTGGCTCTCGTTCGCGTTCTTCGCCCCTCCGGCGACCGGCGTGCCCATGCAGGTGGTCACGTGGATGCTCCTGCCACCGGACACGGCGGCGGGGACCTGGACGGCGCTGGTCCTCCTGCTCCTCGGCACGACCGCATATGCCCTCACCGGTGCCAAAGGGGGTCGATGATCCGGCAGTTGACGCCCTCCCTCTCCGTCGTCAGGCACGGGGAAGCAACCTTGAAGCAGACCGCGGGGTCTTCCACCGCAAGAGCCGTGAACGGACGGCCGAACGCTGGAGGGTGTGCGCATGAGAAGTGAACCCGATCTCCACCTGATGGTGCCCGACGACTTCGACGATTCCGACGCGGATTCACAAGTGCACCCCGTGGGCAGGAAGTTCTTCTTCGGTTCGCGCATGGCGGAGCCCTTCGAGGAAGCCGCCGAGTGGATCGCGGCGCACGACGTCCGGGTGAGTGACACCGCCTGGGAGATCGCCCCCGCCGGTGAGGAGTTCCAGTACGTCTTGCGCGTGTACTTCACCTTCGAGGACGACGGCAAAGAAGACTGACCGCTGACCCAGGAGGTGCTGCTCGCCGCGTGGGGCGCGGCCGTCGGTGTCGGTCCTCGCAGCGTCGGCGGTCGTGTCATCGGATGTTGTTCAAGACGGACTGTGCCGTCCTGTGCCGCATGGCTTGGAGCTGGACGACCAAGGCGCCCAAGAGGTGCTGGTCCATTGCTCGGACGGCGGCGGGGTCCTCCGTCTTCTTGCGCAGGGCCTCGGCTGAATCGATGTCGCCGGCGTCTTCGTGCAGCATCGCGAGGGTGACCAGCGCCTCGACGGGGAGAGCACGTGGCCCATCGCCTCGTCGGCCGAGGAAGGTGGCCGCTCCCGACGTGTGACGAGCCCCTTCTCCGCTGATGACGCCCAGCCCTTCGGGGCCCAAGCGCTGCATCGTCAGTTCGGACAGCGCACCGGCGTGCCCGGCCAAGGCGGCGCGCCGCAGGAGAGGGTCGGCCCAGGCAGGTTTGTGGACCCGTGCAGCGACGGCGATGTTGTAGAGGTCGTCATGAGTGAGGTGAGTGAGCGAGGCGTCCCAGAACGAGGGGGGAGGACACAGGTCCCCCCGGATGTTGCGACCGTGCTGTTCCAGATAGTCGGCGAGCCGGAACACCGGTCCTGACGGTGGGCCGGGTGGGGTCGGGGGTACGGGGAAGATCATCCCTGACGTCGCTCGGCCCTCAGCCGGTTCGGGCTGGGGACTGCCCGGCAGGCGGTGCTGCGGACGGGTTCTCATCCGGCGCAGCGGCGCCTGCCTGCCGTGGACGGGACGGGCGAGGTCGGCGAGGGCTGCTTCTGCCCAGTCCTCGGTGAGATCGTCGTAGTCCTGGTCGCTGAGATAGTCGATCGCGGCGTCGATCAGGAAGGCGAGCGGAAGGTGGAGTCCCACGCCGAGACGGCGTGCGTCCATCGCGGCTTCCAGCACGGCTCTCACGGCCGGCGTGCCCTGATCGTAGCGGCGCCGGAGTTCGGGGGCTCCGGCGAGATCCTGCGTCACTCTCCCGTGGCCGCGAGCCCTCGTCAGGGCGGCGTGCAGCAGCCGGTCGCCGCTGACCGCGAGAGTGGCGGCTGTGTGCAGCGCCTCCTGGTCGAAGGTCTCCGGGACGGTGACGGTCCGTCCGGCGAGCAGTTCCCGCACCCGGCTGTGCGGATCCGGGGACCGCGGCGAGGGCAGCGCGGTGTACAGGTCCGCGTACTCCGGCCAGAGGGTGCCCAGGACGAGGACCGGGCCCCGCCCGGGTTGCGTGAGGAGGGTGTGGACGGCGGCCGCGATCTGCTCCCCCACGCGGGGGTCACCGAGGTAGTGCTGGGCCTCGTTGAGCCACACCACTGTGCGGGGCCGTACGCGCTCGAGGCCGTCCAATGCCGCGTCCGCCCGGGTGGGGTCGAAGGGGTGCCACAACCGCCAGCCCGGTGCCGCGAGCGACTGCACCGCCTCCCAGCAGGCTCGCGTCTTGCCGGTCGACGACGACCCGACCAGGACCACCATCCGGCTGCGGCCCTGCGCCGCGTCCAGCACCGCTCGAGCGAGGGTCTGGTCGTGGGCCCGCGCGACGTAGCCGGGCAGCACCGCCGTCAGCCCGGCGGACGGGCCCCCGGCCGTCGGCCCCGCAGGGTGGAGCTCCAGGTCGTGAGGGTCCCACTCCCCGATCGGCCTGCCAGGGCCCTGATCCTTCCCGCAGTCGGTACCGGATTCACCGGCGGCGATCCGTCGCAGCTCCAGCAACGGCTCGACCGGCACATTCAGGACATGTGCCAGCGCCGCGACCGTCTCGGCCGAGGGCACAGGTCCGTCGGCCCGCAAGGCCTGTTGCACGGTCGTGCGGCCGCGCCCGGCTCGGGCGGAGAGCTGCGTCTTGGTCAGCCGGGCCCGTGCCAGCCCGTCGGTCAGCCGCCTGCGCAGCTCGGTGAGCGCGGCATCGGGTTCCATCTGGTCGTCGTGCACCTGTCCGCTCCGGCTTGTCCTGTTCGCCGGTGTTCATCTTCGCGCGCCCGCACCGCGGTGAACACCGTTTTCACGACCCTCGGTCAGGTCAACATCCGACTGTCCGCAGGAGATTGCCGTGTCCAGTCCCGCCGTCGTGCTGCTCACCGCCGCGCTGGTCGTCGTGTTCGCGCTGATGGCCGCCGCTGCCGCGGCCAAACTCGCCCGCCTGGACGGCGCCTCGTACCCCGCCGCCCTCATGCGGGCCGCCTCCGCCTTCGCCGCGGTGCTCGCCCTCGCCGCCGCCGTGACGGGCGCACTCGCTCAGATCCTCCCCTGATGCCGGGGCGGGACGCACCGGCCGACGCGAACCGGCGGCCTGCGGGCGGCACGTGCTGTTCGAGGGGAACGACGTCGAGGCGCTGGACGAAGTGGTGACCGAGGAGTTCTCGCCCCACCGCCTGCGCGTCGGCCGGGGGCAGCGCGCGCCCGGCCGCTTCCGCCGTCTGCACCGGCGGGGCCTGGCGCTGTACGAGCTGGGGTGGGGCGCCCCGGTCGAGGTCGCGGCGGGCGAGCTGCCCGACTTCTACAACGTCCATGTCCCGCTCGCCGGTGACGGCACGGTCCGGGTCGCGGGCCGTGAGGTCATGACGCCGTGCTCGGTCGCCGGGCCCGGGACGACGCCGGGAATGTCCCTGTCGGCCGGCGGACACCCTCATCACTGCCGCGTGCCGTACGGCGGGCCATGGCGTACCGCGAGGAAGACGCGGGTGAGCCGGTGTCGGTCGCGGACATGGCCGCTACGGCGCGAGCGCCGCTCATTCGAGGGACCGTCACGGCGGTGCCTGCATCGTGTTTACGGCGGCGTCCCTCAAGACGGCCGGAAGTGAGCGGCCGTCCGCCCCCCCTTCGCCCTCGTGCCCGTCAGGCGCTCGAGCGGGTGACCAGGCGTGTGGGCAGGATCAACGGGGTGGGGTCCTGCCCGTTGATGACCGTGACGAGCATGCGCGCCATCTCCCGGCCGAGAGCTGTGACGGGCTGATGGACAGTGGTGAGGGGCGGATCGGCGACCTGGGCGACGGTCAGGTCGTCGAAGCCCACCACGGCGACATCAGCGGGGACCGCCCGACCGGCCGCACGCAGGCTGCGCAGCGCCCCCGCCGCCATGTTGTCGTTGGCGGCGAACACCGCGTCCAGGCCGGGGGTGTCGGCCAGCAGGACGTCCATGGCAGCAGCTCCGCTGGGCTCGGTGAAGTCCCCCTCCTGCGGCGGCAGTGGATCAAGGCCGGCCGACAGCAGGGCGTCCCGGTAGCCGCGGTATCGGGCGCGTCCGGCCTCGGTGTCCAGACGCCCGCAGATCGCGGCCACGCGAGTCCGGCCGAGCGAGACCAGGTACTCGGTCGCCGCCCGCGCGCCGCCGACGTTGTCGACGTCCACGTACCACCGGGGAACCGAATCCACGGGACGCCCTCCGAACACGACGGGCATCTCCGCCTCCTCGGCCGCAGCGGCCAGCGGATCGCCTTCCCGCAGTGCCATAAGCATGACCCCGTCGGCGCCCCTCGACCGCAAGAGCTCCTCCACCCGCTTGCGGCCCCGCTCGGAAGCGGCCAGGCACAGCATCAGATGCAGGTCGGCCTCCTCCAGTGCCTGTGAGGCCCCCACGATCACCTGGGCGAAGAACGGATCCGCAAAGATCGACGGATCCTCTCCCGAGACGACGAGGGCGGCAGCACCTGTCTGACGCCTGGCCAGAGCCCGGGCGATCGGATGGGCCACGTAGCCGAGTTGCCTGACAGCCCGTTCGACCGCCTCACGTTTGGAGGGGCTGACATGCGGGGCCTTGTTGAGGACGCGGGAGGCCACGGAGCGGGAGACGCCGGCACGTGCGGCCACCTCGTCGAGCGTCGGCTGCCGACGCGGCGCTTCTCCTGCCATGGACCACGCCCCTCTCCCTCATGACACGCCCCTCTCCCCCATCACCGCGCGGGGAACGTCTCACCCAGCGCCACGGCGCCTGCCGCCCGCCACCCGGACCATCGGGTGGGAGCGCTTCCGGTGATCGAGCCCGGAGCCCCGTTCGCGATGTGGAAGTGCGGTTCGTGCAGCGACTCTTGACAGCTCAAATGCCCAGTCACACCATACGGAACACACCCCCGACAAGTTCCAGTGCTGTTGGGACCGCTTCCAGTGGGAGCGCTCCCAGATCTGGCTGCATCACCGCTCTCGAGACACCCCCACCACGAAATCGAGGTTCCGTCATGCGCCGCAGACTCCGCGCCTTGGCAGCGGCTCTCTCCGCTGTGCCGCTGGCACTGGCCGCCGCACCGTCCGCACATGCGGCCGACCCGACCACCATGACCAACGGGTTCTACGCGGACCCCGACTCCAGCGCGAAGAGGTGGGTGGCCGCCAACGCCGGAGACGGCCGAGCCGCAGCGATCAACGCCTCCATAGCCAACACCCCGACGGCTCGCTGGTTCGGCTCATGGAGCGGAACGATCGGCGCCGCGACAGGGGCTTACACGGGTGCGGCGGACCGCGTCGACAAACTGCCGGTCCTTGTCGCCTACAACGTCTACAACCGCGACTACTGCGGCGGGCACTCCGCAGGCGGAGCCGCCTCGCCGTCCGCCTACGCGGCCTGGATCGCTCAGTTCGCCGGGGGGATCGCCAACCGGCCGGCCGTCGTCATCCTCGAGCCGGACTCCCTGGGCGACTACGGGTGCATGACACAGTCGCAGATCGACGAACGCAAGGGCATGCTCTCCGGCGCCCTCGCCCAGTTCAGCCGCCAAGCCCCCAACACCTGGGTCTACATGGACGCCGGCAACCCGCGCTGGGCCGACGCGGCGACCATGGCCAAGCGCCTCCACGAAGCCGGACTCCGCCAGGCCCACGGCTTCTCGCTCAACATCTCCAACTACGTCACCACGGCCGAGAACACCGCTTACGGCAACTCCGTCAACCGTGAACTGAGTTCCCGCTACGGCTACACGAAGCCGTTCGTCGTGGACACCAGCCGCAACGGGAACGGGTCCAACGGCCAGTGGTGCAACCCGTCAGGTCGTCGTATCGGCACCCCCACCCAGCTGGGCGGAGGCGCAGAGATGCTCCTGTGGATCAAGGTGCCGGGCGAGTCCGACGGCAACTGCGGCGTGGGAGCGGGTTCCTCGGCCGGGCAGTTCCTTCCCGAGGTCGCCTACAAGATGGTTTACGGCTACTGATGCCGTTCTGCCGTGGCCCGGCGCGCCCCATCACTGCGACCGGGCCACGGGCACGGGTGCGTCCCGGCGATCACGGCATCGATGTCCCGGGCCGTGCCCCGGACTCCGGGCTCCGGGCTCCGGGCTCCGGGCTCCGGGGCCCGTCAACAGCCGAAGGGGATCTACACGGACCGCAGGTACGGGACCACGACTGCTACCGCGGTCTAGACCTCTTCCTTTTTCGTCGGGCATGCTCGGGTCATGGAGAAAACGCACCTGCCGACCACCGAGGCCGCTGTCATGGCGATCCGTGACATCGCGGCGGAGTTGGAGCTGAGCATGTCGGTCACCGACGACATCGGAGCGGACCAGACGTCGCGCCGTACGTCGGCCGAGCTGTTCACGGCGTTCGATCCCGACGGCTCATTGCCGCACGAGGCGTTCGTGGAGCTGACGGGATCGCCGACGGTGAGCGTCCGGCTCTTTCCCGAGGACGATGCGAAGATCACCGTCGACGGTGTGGAGTTCCATGACGTCCCCCGCGACTCTGTCCCCGCGTTCCTCAGGTCCGTCTACGGCGGACTCGCCACCACGAAGGGGCGGCTGTTTCCGCCCGGCCAATGGCTCATCGTGCCGCTGCCCGGCGACGAGACGTACAGAGAACTGATCGTGGACCCCAACCTGACACCCTGGCTGGCCCGCAGCGCGCGCCGTTAGACTCCGGCCCTGGCGAGGAAGTAGCACGGTCTTCGCCTTGTCGAGGTGCTTTCCGACTCAGGCCGCGGAGCGGCCGTTTGTGGTGATGAAGTCGATCGGCTGGGAGGTGCGGCGCTCCAGGGCGAGGTCCGCGGCGATGCCGCCCATGGCGGGCGAGGGCTTGAAGCCCTGGCCGAAAAAGCCGGCCCGCGGGGCACTTCTCGCTTTCGCGGCCACTCTCGTTCACTGCCTCAGTAGGCGGTTGCCCGTCTCAGGACTGGACGGCCGAGCGCAGCTCAGGCAGGGACAGGACCTCGTCCAGCACGTCGACGTAGAGATCCACGTGCCCGCGACGGAAGGTCATGGGCGGTTTGATCTTCAGTACGTTGTCGTGCACGCCATTGGGGAAGACGATGACGCCTCGCTCTTTCATGAGCTCGGTGACCATGAAGGCCTGCTCAGTGGCCGGCATCTTGGTGGTGCGGTTGCGGACCAGTTCGACGCCGAGGTAGAGCCCTGCGGCCCGTACGTCACCGATGAGCGGTTGGCGCTGCTGGAGCTCGCGCAGCGACTGGGCGAAGTACCCGCCCACGCTCACGGCGTTCTCCCTCAGCCCGTCCTGCTCGACGATGTCGAGCACGGCCTCGCCGATCGCGCAGGAGACCGGGTTGCCGCCGAAGGTGTTGAAGTACTTCATGCCCGTGTCGAACGCGTCGGCGATCTCCCGAGTCGTGACCACCGCCGCGAGGGGATGCCCGTTCCCGAGCGGCTTGCCCATCGTGACGATGTCCGGGACCACTCCCTGGAGCTCGAAACCCCACCAGGGCCCGAGTCGTCCGACGCCGACCTGGACCTCGTCGGAGATGCACAGGGCACCCGCCCGCCTGGCAGCGGTGCGAGCAGCGCGACCTGGCCGACAGCTTCGGCCACGACACCACGCTGCTGAGCAAGAGCGATCTACGTGCCGAGCTGGGCTCCGACTACTACCACGGAGCCCTGCTCGACCCGCTCAGCGCGCACCTTCACGTCGGCAAATACGTCCATGGCCTCGCCGAGGCCGCCGAACGCGCCGGTGCTCAGATCCACGAACGCAACGCCGCCACCGCGCTGCACCGCCTCCCCGAGGGCGGTTTCCTCGTCGAGACCCTGCACGGCACCATCCGTGCCAAGCAGGTCATGGCGGCCACCGACGCCTACACCGACAAGTCGCTGGCCTGGTTCCGCAAGCGGCTGATCAACGTCGGCAGCTTCGTCATCGTCACCGAGCCACTGGGCGAGGAGCGGGCTCGGCGGCTCATCCCCAACAACCGCGTGGTCGTGTCCTCCAAGAACATCGGCCACTACATTCGCGTCACTCCGGACAACCGCCTGGCCTTCGGCGGCCGGGCCCGCTTCCCCCCTCGGACCCCGCCTCGGACGTCAAGAGCGGTGACGTCCTGAAGCGGGAGATGACCGAAATCTTCCCGCAGACGGCCGGGGTGAAGATCGACTATGTATGGGGCGGCATGGTCGGCTTCTCCTACGACCGCGTTCCGCACGCGGGCGAGGACAACGGCCTCTACTACTCCATGGGTTACTGCGGCCACGGCGTCCAGATGGCCACTTACATGGGCCGCGCCATGGCCGAGGTCATGGACGGCCACCCGGAGGCCAACCCTCTGCGCGGCTTCGGCTTCCCCAAGGTGCCGGTGCCGTTCTACAACGGCACCGCCTGGTTCCTGCCCTTCGCCGGGGCGTACTGCAAAGCCAAGGACCGGCTGCTCTGACCCACGAGGTGACTGCAGGTCTGGGACGACGCCGCACGCAGGCTGCGGCCATCAGCGCGACGTACATCGCCCTCAACGGACGTCGTCCGCTGGATCGGCGGTTCTGATCGCTCCGCACGGCCCCGCGCAGGCCACGCCGAATCCCGCGGCAACGCCCGTGTTCGCTCCCTGCAGTCGCGGGCCATTCGAGCATGATGGCAACCCGCGGCGGACAAGGTGTCGCGTAGTCGGTCTCCGCCGTCTGATCGGCGGGCCACCTCGGCTACGTGTGCGGTCCTGACGGCCCCGGCGGCCCAGCGCGCGGCACCGGCGGAACTGATGCCGAGCAGACGAGGAAGGATCGCGGACGGCATCTGTGTGCAGGGATCGACCAGGGCCGCGCATCGTCCGGGCTCGGCAGGAAGCCCGATCTTGCGGAGGCGTCGGCTCGCTGCCCAGTGGCTTGCCGGGCCTCTGAGTCGGAAAGAGCGCGTCGCTCGCGCCGACGCCGCCGTCGACGGTCCGGTGGCCTGATGCCCGTCCTCGGCGGCGGGGTCGGTGTCGCCGGCAGCGGCCCCACCTGCCAGGCAACCGGCTCGGCCAGGGCGGCCGCGCTGCTGTGGCAGACATCCAACAGCGTGGCGGGCAAGCGCGGCCGGGTCCGTCACGATCCGTTGAAGGGGCGCTACGCCACGGAACCTCGCCGTTGCAGGTGACCTTCCGTGCCGCAAGGTCGATACTGCCAGTAGACGGGACGGACGACCGTCTCCCCGGGTGCCCGTCAGCACCTGACGTCCCGTCACTGAAGTCAACAACGAGTCAGCGTCACACCTGCCAGGACCCGCCTCGGACCGCTGCGAAGCGCCGACATCGACAACTGTTCTCACCGCCGGTGACCTGCGAAGACACAGGGTCTGAGCCCTGAGGACAAGCTCGCGAGGAGATACCCATGAGGATGCTGATCAACGTCCCGGAAAGCGTGGTGGCGGACGCGCTGCGCGGTATGGCCGCCGCTCATCCCGACCTGGCCGTCGACGTGGAGAACCGGGTGGTGGTGCGGCGGGACGCGCCCGTGTCCGGGAAGGTGGCGCTGGTGTCGGGCGGCGGCTCGGGGCACGAGCCGTTGCACGGGGGGTTCGTCGGTCCCGGGATGCTCTCGGCGGCCTGTCCCGGGGAGGTCTTCACCTCTCCGGTGCCCGACCAGATGGCGCGGGCTGCGGCCGCGGTGGACAGCGGCGCCGGGGTGTTGTTCGTCGTGAAGAACTACACCGGTGACGTGCTCAACTTCGACATGGCGGCCGAACTCGCCGAGGACGAGGGCATCCAGATCGCGAAGGTGCTCGTCGACGACGACGTCGCCGTGACCGACAGCCTCTACACGGCGGGGCGGCGCGGCACGGGCGCGACGCTGTTCGTGGAGAAGATCGCGGGCGCCGCGGCCGAGGAGGGGCAGCCGCTGGAGCGGGTGGAGTCGATCGCCCGGCAGGTGAACGAGAACTCCCGCAGCTTCGGCGTGGCGCTCAGCGCGTGCACGACGCCCGCCAAGGGCAGCCCCACCTTCGACCTGCCCGAGGGCGAGCTGGAGCTGGGCATCGGCATCCACGGCGAGCCGGGGCGGGAGCGGCGCCCGATGATGACCTCCGGGGAGATCGCCGACTTCGCCGTCCACGCGATCCTGGAGGACATGCCGCCGCGCGACCCGGTCCTCGTGCTGGTCAACGGCATGGGGGCGACGCCGCTGCTGGAGCTGTACGGCTTCAACGCCGAGGTGCAGCGGGTGCTGGGCCAGCGCGGGGTGTCCGTCGCCCGCACGCTCGTCGGCAACTACGTCACGTCCCTCGACATGGCCGGCGCGTCCGTCACCCTGTGCCGGATCGACGAGGAGCTGCTGCGGCTGTGGGACGCGCCGGTGAAGACGCCCGGGTTGCGGTGGGGCATGTGACCGGCGGGCATACGCACCTGAGGCGTGTGCGCGCACCGGGGCGCATGGCCTTCTGACGTACCTACGAGGCAAGGAGTTTCCGTGCTCGACGCCGATTTCTTCCGCCGCTGGATGGCGGTGACGGCCGCGTCCGTCGCACGTGAGGCGGACCGGCTCACGGCTCTCGACTCGCCCATCGGGGACGCCGACCACGGCAGCAACCTCCTGCGGGGCTTCACCGCCGTGGCCGCCGCGCTGGAGAAGGAGGCGCCGGCGACTCCCGGCGCCGTCCTCGTGCTGGCGGGGCGCCAGCTGATCTCCACCGTCGGCGGGGCCTCGGGCCCGCTCTACGGCACGCTGCTGCGGCGGACGGGCAAGGCGCTGGGCGACGCGGCGGAGGTGAGCGAGGAGCAGCTCGCGCAGGCGCTGCGGGAGGGCGTGGACGCGGTGATGCAGCTCGGCGGGGCCGCGCCCGGCGACAAGACCATGATCGACGCGCTGGCGCCCGCTCTGGAGGCGCTCGGTGAGGGCTTCGAGGCCGCCCGTACCGCGGCCGAGCGGGGCGCGGAGGCGACGACGCCCCTCCAGGCACGCAAGGGCAGGGCCAGCTATCTGGGCGAGCGCAGCATCGGGCACCAGGACCCGGGAGCCACCTCGGCGGCGCTGCTCATCGCCGGGCTCGTGGAAGCCGGCGGGGAGTGAGTGGGGTGGGGGACCCGAGGGGCGGCGAGGCGGCTGACGGGCGTGCGGCCGTGGGCGGCGGCAAGCCGGTCGGGATCGTGCTGGTGTCGCACAGCGCGGAAGTGGCCGCATCGGTGGCCGAGTTGGCGCGCGGCCTGGCCGGGGGCGCGAGCGGTGTGCCGGTCGCCCCGGCGGGCGGCAACGAGGCCGGCGGGCTGGGCACGAGCGCGGAGCTGATCTCGGCCGCGGCGGCCTCCGTGGACCGCGGGGCCGGGGTCGCCGTGCTCACCGACCTCGGCAGCGCCGTGCTCACGGTGAAGGCGCTGCTCGCCGAGGGCGGCGAACTGCCCGACGGGACGCGCCTGGTGGACGCGCCGTTCGTGGAGGGCGCGGTGGCCGCGGTCGTCACGGCGGCCACGGGAGCCGGCCTCGACGCGGTGGAGGCGGCGGCCGTCGACGCGTACACCTACCGCAAGGCATGAGGGTGGACGCGTACACCTACCGCAAGGCATGAGGGTGGACGCGTACACCTACCGCAAGGCATGAGGGTGGACGCGTACACCTGTCCGCAAGGCATGAGGGTGGACGCGTACACCTGTCCGCAAGGCATGAGGGTGAGGGGAGCGGCCGCGTCCCGCGTCCGCTCCCCCGTCCCTCACTCCGCGTCCGTCCCGACGAACGCGCGTGCCAGTCGCTCGCCGGTCGTGACGGCGGACGCGTGGCTTTCGATGGGGGTGGCCCGGGAGTTCTTGAAGACGATGTACGTCACGCCGGAGGCCACGCCGCCGGTGCGCGGGTCGGGGTTGACGCCGAGGGCCTGGGCGGTGGCGTAGGACGCCTCGCCGATGATGCCGCTGGGGCCGACGTCGCCGACGACTGCGTACTGCACCCGGTCCTGGTGGACGACGGCCACGACGGAACCGCCGGACACGCCGTGCGCGCGGTAGTCCCAGACGGCGCTGGGGGCGGGCACGACGACGTACGGCAGGTTCTCGGCGCTCAGGTAGCGGCCGTCGGACTGCTGGAACGCCGTGGCGGAGGTGAACGACGGGTCGTTGGCGCTGTTGCAGCGGGTGCCGGCGCGGCCGTCGCAGTCGATGTCCATGTCGGCCTTCCAGAAGACGACGCCGTCGGCGCCGCAGACCGGGATGGTGGCGGCGGCCCCGGCGTCGCTGCGGTAGTTCCCGTGGGAGACGGGGGCGCAGTCGCGTACCCGGGCGAGCAGGTCGGCGGCGGACACGGCGCCCTCGTAGCGCTCGGCCGGGCCTCGCGGGAGGCCGGAGGCCGGTCGGGCGGGGGCGGCGAGGGCGGCGGCCGGGGCCAGCAGGGCGAGGCCGGCGGCGGCCAGCGTCAGGGTGGGGAGGCGCACGATGGGGACCTTCGTTCGGGGGATGATGCGAACACCCGACCTAATGTGGTGTCGGCCGTGCCCGGCGGCCACCCACGTGCGGCCGTCCGGGGCACCCGCCCGCACGGCCGGCACGAGCACCCCGAACTGCGGCGGCGCGCATCCCGGGTGAGCCGTCCGGACGATTCCGCGGGGCCCTGTCACCTGGCCGGGGGCCGCCGGGATGCGCGCCCGGCCCGGGGCACGTTGGCTGCCCCTGAGGCAGCACGGGCGTACCCGACCCTCGGCGGCGCAAGGGATGTACCGCCAACCGTGCCGCCGCCGGAGGACATCCGATGCGCATCTCCCGTCTCCTCGTGCAGGGCGGACTGACCGTTGCGGCCGCCGCCGCGCTCCCGCTCGCCGTGACCGCCCCGCCCGCCGCTGCGCGGGTCTCGGGCATCTCCGTCAGCACGACCGGTTCCACGGTGTCCGTGGTGACCAGCTCGTGCGCCCAGATCAACGGCAGCTGGGGCACGGCGGCGCTGCTGACCAGCGGCCAGTCGAGCTTCGCCCAAGGGCGCCAGGTGGCGCTGTCGGGCACCACCGTCAGCCAGTCCGCCGCCTGGTCCGGTGTCGTGCCGGGCACGTACACGGTCACCGTGGTGTGCGCGAGCGGCTCGACCGCGGGCACCCAGTCGGTGATCGTGTCGACCGCGTCCACGCCGACGATCTCCAGCACCGCCGCCCCGTCGCGGGGCGTCATGGGCGGCATGGGCGGCACCGTCCGCGACTTCGGCCCGGTGACCCTGGTGCTGGGCGGCGCGCTGGCGGGCTCCGGCGTCATCGGCGCGGCCTGGTTCCTGCGCAGCCGCTCGAAGCCGTACCGCTACTGATCACGCCGCCCGAGCGGCTCTAGGCTCCGCCCTCCTCCGGCTCCGGCAGCTGAGGGAGTTGTTCCACGGCCTCGGCGAGCCACTGGGTCCAGAAGGTCTCCAGTTCGATGCCCGCGCGCAGGACCAGGTGCTGGAGCCTGGCCTGCGCGCTGTCGCGTCCGGGTGGGAAGTCGCGCTGCTCGATCTTCTCGTACTCGGCCAACTGCCGCCGGTGCAGGTCGAGATGGCGTCGCAGGTCGGCTTCGAGGCCGGCGGTGCCGACGACGGCGGCGGCGCGCAGGCGCAGCAGCAGGGCGTCGCGGTGCGGCTTGGGGTCCTGCGCGGCGGCGGTCCACCGGGCGAGTTCGGCGCGGCCCGCGGGCAGGACCTCGTAGCTCTTGCGCTGCCCGCGGGCCGGCTGCCGCGCCGGGAGGGCGCGGATGTGGCCCTCGGACTCCAGTCTCCCCAGCTCGCGGTAGATCTGCTGGTGCGTCGCCGACCAGAAGTAGCCGATCGACTTGTCGAACCGGCGGGTCAGATCCAGCCCCGACGACGGCTTCTCGAGCAGGGCGGTGAGGATCGCGTGCGGGAGTGACATGGAGGTCATCCTAGGGAGGCGGCGGGCCGCCTACAGTGCCGCCGCCAGCTCGGTGCCCTGCTTGATCGCGCGCTTGGCGTCTAGTTCCGCGGCCACGTCCGCGCCGCCGACGAGGTGCGCGTTCACGCCTGCGGCGAGCAGCTCCTCGTACAGGTCGCGGCGCGGGTCCTGGCCGGTGCACAGCACGATGGTGTCGACGTCGAGGACGGTGGACTCCTCGCCGACGGTGATGTGGAGCCCGGCGTCGTCGATGCGGTCGTAGCGGACGCCGGGGACCATGGTGACGCCGCGGTGCTTGAGTTCGGTGCGGTGGATCCAGCCGGTGGTCTTGCCCAGGCCGGCGCCGACCTTGCCGGTCTTGCGCTGGAGGAGGTGGACGGTGCGCGTGGGGGCGGGCCGTTCGGGGGCGGCGAGGCCGCCGGGCGCGGCGTAGTCCATGTCGACGCCCCAGTGGCGGAAGTACGTCGCCGGGTCCTCGCTCGCCTTGTCGCCGCCGTCGGTGAGGAACTCGGCGACGTCGAAGCCGATGCCGCCCGCGCCCAGGATGGCGACGCGGTCGCCGACGGGCGCGCCCTCGCGCAGGACGTCCAGGTATCCGACGACGCTGGGGTGGTCGACGCCGGGGATGTCGGGGATGCGGGGGCTGACGCCGGTGGCCACGACGACCTCCTGATAGTCAGTCAGATCGCTTGCGCCGACGGGAGTGTTCAGGCGTACGTCGACCCCGTGGGCGTCGAGCTGGTGGCGGAAGTAGCGCAGAGTCTCGTCGAACTCCTGCTTGCCGGGGACCTTCCGGGCGACGTTGAGCTGGCCGCCGATCTCGCTCGCGGCGTCGAACAGCGTGACGTGGTGGCCGCGTTCGGCCGCGGAGACCGCGCACGCCAGGCCGGCCGGCCCCGCGCCCACGACCGCGACGCGCTTGCGCAGCCGGGTCGGGGCGAGGGTCAGTTCGGTCTCGTGGCAGGCGCGCGGGTTGACCAGGCAGGAGGTGATCCGGCCGCTGAACGTGTGGTCCAGGCATGCCTGGTTGCAGCCGATGCAGGTGTTGATGGCCTCGGGCGTGCCGGCGGCGGCCTTGTTGACGAAGTCGGGGTCGGCGAGCATCGGGCGGGCCATCGACACCATGTCCGCGCAGCCCTCGGCGAGCAACTGCTCGGCGAGTTCGGGGGTGTTGATGCGGTTGGTGGTGACGAGCGGGATCGTCACCTCCCCCATGAGCCGCTTGGTCACCCAGGTGTAGGCGCCGCGGGGGACGGAGGTGGCGATGGTGGGGATGCGGGCCTCGTGCCAGCCGATGCCGGTGTTGATGATCGTCGCGCCGGCGGCCTCGACGGCCTTGGCGAGGGTGACGACCTCCTCCAGGGTGGACCCGCCGGGGACGAGGTCGAGCATGGACAGCCGGTAGACGACGATGAAGTCCTCGCCGACGGCCTCGCGGACCCTGCGGACGATCTCGACGGGGAAGCGCATCCGGTTCTCGTACGAGCCGCCCCAGCGGTCGGTGCGCCGGTTGGTCTGCGCGGCGATGAACTCGTTGATCAGATAGCCCTCGGAGCCCATGATCTCCACGCCGTCGTAGCCGGCCTGCCGGGCGAGGCGGGCGGTGCGGGCGTAGTCGTCGATGGTGCGCTCGACATCGGCGTCGGTCAGCTCACGGGGCTGGAAGGGGCTGATCGGGGCCTGGAGCGGGCTAGGGGCGACGAGGTCCGGGTGGTAGGCGTAGCGGCCGAAGTGCAGGATCTGCATCGCGATGCGGCCGCCCTCGCGGTGCACGGCGTCGGTGACCGTCCGGTGCTGCTCGGCCTCCTCGTCGGTGGTGAGCTTGGCGCCGCCCTCACCGGGGCGTCCCTCGTCGTTGGGGGCGATGCCGCCGGTGACGATGAGGCCCACTCCCCCGCGGGCCCGGGCGGCATAGAACGCGGCCATGCGTTCGAAGCCGTGCTCGGCCTCTTCGAGGCCGACGTGCATGGAGCCCATCAGGACGCGGTTGGGCAGTGTGGTGAAGCCCAGGTCCAGCGGGCTCAGCAGGTGCGGGTATCGGCTCAAGGCAGGCCTCCGTGCGCGGTGTCGTCACCTTCCGTTCTAGACGACCGCGCACGGTTTATGCAACTAGTTGCACAACAGCCCTTGTGTGCCGCTGATCACCGGCTCTCGAGCAGGACGTGCAGCTCCCGCTCCTGGTCGCCGGAGGCCGAGGCGAGGTCGCGCACGCTGAACAGGGAGTCCAGCGTCGTGCGGAGCCGTTCGATCGCCCAGTAGCTCCCCTGGGCGTCCGCTTCCACCGACGACGACAGCCGGACGGGCTTGGCGCACTCCTGCACTTCGGTGACCTCGAAGGTGCCGAGCCAGACCATCGGGCGACTCTCGTGGATCTGTTCCGGCACGTCCTCGGCGCACCGGTCCGACTCGAAGCACGCGCACAGCGCGTCGAACACGACCCGGGCGTCCTCCTTGCTGCATCCGCTGATCTCGACGGAGACGGACTCCTCGTGCGGTCGCTCACGATCCATCGTGTTCGCTCCTCTCATGACGGTGGCGCGGTTGCGCGAGTTCCCCGCGAACCGCGCCACATCCCAAGAAAAGCACCACTTTCCAGCCGTGGGCGCTCCGAGCCGCCCGCAGCCGGGCCTCAGGGCCCTCGGCGGTTCAGCTCCGGGTGAAGCGGTAGGTCTTGCTGTCCGTCAGCACGCAGAAGCCCGGCGACACGACGATGACCCGCAGGGTGCCGGAGCGGCGGTCGTAGTCGACGCCCTCCGTCTCGAACGTGCCCGAGCAACCGCTGCGCAGGGGCAGCTGACGCAGGGCGGTGACCCGGCCGGTCACGTCCGAGGCGCCGTTCGGCGGGGCCGACAGGTCGATCTGGAGCAGGGGCTTGGTGATGCCGAAGAGGGTGCCGGCCGGGTCGTCGGAGGAGCACAGCAGGGTGGTCGGCCCGGTGAAGTCGCAGCCCTGGACGTCGCGCACCGGGCGGTCGAGGTGGACGGTGGCGGCCTGCGGGAGGTTCGCCGAGGGCGAGGTGCCGGGATTGACGCCGGGGGTGGGGAAGACGAGCAGCCGGGTCATGGTGCCCCACTCCCCCGCCAGCATCCACTGGCCGCCGGGCGTGACAGCCACCCAGGAGTTGTTGGAGGCCTCGCCGGGACTGAGCGCGTGGACGTACTCCGACCAGGCGCCGCCGGGCGCCTGCACGCGGAACATCTTCGCGCCGCCCGAGTCGCGCTGGTAGGGCTCGACGTAGTAGCCGTCGTAAGAGGCGTCGGGGTCGCCGACGTGGTTCCAGCCGCGCATGCTCACGCCGATCGGGATGGTGCCGATGCCGGTGTAGCGGTTGGCTCTGTTGGCCGGGACCTCCACCGAGGTCAGGCCCTGGCTCTCGGTCAGCGGATCGGCGCGGTCGGAGCCCACCTCGGTCCAGGTGTCGGCCGCCGCGGCGGGCGGGGCCGCGGAGAGGGCGGTGACGGCCGCGGTGGCCAGCGCGACCAGGGCGGCGCGGACCGGGCGTCTGCGGGCAGCGCGCAGGGGCATGGGACTCCTCTACGGGGGTGTGGTGCGCGGTCGGCTCTACGGGTGGCGCAGTCGGCGGACAGTCTGGCCCCCCGGTGACGGTCATGTACAGACCAAGTCAGGAACGAACGCGGCCGGTGAGGAGAACGGCGGACGGGGCCGTACTGGAGGAGCATGGAAGTCGGTGCCCCGGACGTGGGAGAAACGGTTGTGCGCGGTGGAGAAGGGGGAGTCGGCACGGGGGACGGTGTGCCGCGTGGACGTTCGGAGGCGATGCGTGGCATGAGTGCACCCGAAGCGGCCGAGAGCGGCGGCTCCACGGGCCCCGCGGGAGTCGACGGCGGCCCCACGAGTCCCAGCGGGCTCCTGGACGTGCTGAACGTGGCGTCGGTGGTCCTCGACACCGACGGCCGCATCGTGCTGTGGAGCCCGCAGGCCGAGGAGCTGTTCGGCTACCCCGCGCGAGAGGCCCTGGGCCGCTACGCCGCGCACGTCATGGTGCACGAACGGCACGTCGACCTCGTGGTGAAGCTGTTCGCCGACGTGATGGAGACCGGCCAGAGCTGGGCCGGGGCGTTCCCCGTCCGGCGCAAGGACGGCACGACGATTCTGGTGGAGTTCCGCAACATGCGGCTCGTCGACGACGAGGGCGACGTCTACGCCCTCGGTCTGGCCGCCGACCAGTCCACGGTGCGCCGGCTGGAGAGGGACGTGGCGCTGTCCACCCGGATGGTCACCCAGTCGCCGATCGGGCTCGCCGTGCTGGACACCGGGCTGCGGTTCGTCACCGTCAACCCCGCGCTGGCGCGGATCAGCGGCGCCCCCGTGGATCAGCACCTCGGCCGCACCGCCCGCGAGGTGCTCCCGCTGCTCGACCCCGACGGTCTGGAGGAGGCGGCGCGCCGGGTGCTGCGCACCGGGGTGCCGATCGTCGACCGCTCCACGGTGGGCCGCACCCCGGCGGACCCCGGCGCCGACCACGCCTGGTCGGTGTCGCTGTACCGCCTGGAGGACAGCCGGGGCACGGTGCTGGGCGCGGCCTTCTCGGTCGTGGACGTCACCGAGCAGTACCGGGCCGGCGTCGAGGCGGAGACCGCGCGCCGCAGACTGGCCCTGATCGCCGACGCCTCGGCCCGCATCGGCACCACACTGAACCTGGAGCGGACCGCCTGCGAACTGGCCGAGGTCGCCGTGCCCGAGCTGGCCGACGTCGCCGCCGTGGACCTGCTCGACGCGGTCGTCGCGGGCCGGCGCAGCAGTCTCGGGCCGGGCGAAGCGGCTCTGATCCGCGCCCTGGCGGTACGGACCTCCGACGCGCCGGACGTGCCCTGCGAGGCCGACCCGCCCGGCCGGGTGGCCCGTTACGCGCCCGACCGGCTCGTCACGCAGTGCGTGCGCACCGGCCGGCCCGTGATGGTGGCCCAGGTCAAGGACGAGGACCTGGAGCGCATCGCCCCCTCGCCCGAGGCGGCCGGTCTGCTGGCCCGCGCCGGCGTCCACTCCTATCTCGCGGTGCCGCTGATCGCGCGCGGCGAGGTGCTCGGCGCCCTCGACCTCAAAAGGACGCGCAACCCGCTGCCGTTCGGTCAGGACGACCTGTTGCTCGCCCGGGAGCTGGCCGCCCGCGCGGCCGTGCAGATCGACAACGCCCGCTGGTACCAGAACGCCCGCACCACCGCGCTCACCCTGCAGCGCAGCCTGCTGCCCAGCCACCCGCCGGTGACCGGCGGCCTGGAGGTCGCCTCCCGCTACCAGCCGGCCGGGGCCACCACCGAGGTGGGCGGCGACTGGTTCGACGTCATCCCGCTGGAGGGCGGCAAGACCGCGCTCGTCGTCGGCGACGTGATGGGCAGCGGCATCGACGCCGCCGCCACCATGGGCCGGCTGCGCACGGCGACGACCACGCTGGCCTCCCTCGACCTCGAGCCGTCGGTGCTGCTGGAGCACCTCGACCGCATCACCTCGGGCCTGGACCACTCGATCGCGACCTGTGTCTACGCCGTCCACGATCCCGGGCTCGGGCGGTGCCGGATCGCCAACGCCGGGCACCTGCCGCCCGTCCGCGTACGCCCCGGCCACGCCCCGGAGTTGCTCGACCTGCCCACGGGGGTGCCACTGGGCGTGGGCGGGGTGGAGTTCTCCACCACCGACGTCGACTTCGCACCCGGCGACGAACTCGTCTTGTACACCGACGGGTTGGTCGAGACGCGCCGGCACTCGCTCGACGAGCGCCTGGACGCGCTGCTCGCCCTCCTCGACGGTCCGGAGCGCCCGCTGGAGGAGCTCTGCGACCATCTCCTGAGCGCGCTGCACCATCCGGACAACCATGACGACGTGGCCCTGCTGGTGGCACGCGCCCGCGAGTGACTCTCCGTCAGGTGCGAGCTCGTATCGGGTTGTTGTTGCTTCCGATCACCACATGGGCGTACAGCTCCTCGTCCAGGGCCAGCCGGGCCGTCAGCCCGCAACGGGTGAACGCCTCGACGGCGGCGGGGGCTTGGCCTTCACTGGTCTCGACGAGGAGGCAGCCGCCCGGCGCGAGCCAGTCCCCGGCATCGGCGGCGACCCGGCGCAGCACGTCGAGTCCGTCGGCGCCGCCGTCGAGGGCGGTCAGCGGCTCGTGCTCGCGTGCCTCCGCGGGCAGCAGGGGCACTTCACCGGTGGGGACGTACGGCACGTTGGCGGCCAGGATGTCGACGCGGCCGCGGAGCCGGCCCGGCAGCGCCTCGAACAGGTCACCCTGGTGGACGTGTCCGCCGTGGGCCGCCAGATTGCGGCGGGCGCAGCCGACGGCCGCCGGTTCGATGTCGGCGGCGTGCAGTTCGACTCCGCCGAGCCGCGCGGCGAGGGCCGCGCCGACCGCGCCCGTGCCGCAGCACAGGTCCACCACGACGCGGGCGTGCGGGGCGAGGGCGAGGGCCCGGTCGACGAGGAACTCGGTGCGGCGGCGGGGCACGAAGACGCCCGGCTCGACGATGACGCGCCGGCCGTGGAACTCCGCCCAGCCGACGACGACTTCGAGGGGATGGCCGGCCGCCCGGCGCTCCACCATGACGGTGAGCTCGTCCGGGGTGCGGGCGGCGTCGAGGATCAACTCGGCCTCGTCCTCGGCGAAGACGCACCCGGCGGCACGCAGCGCGAGGACGACGGCGTCAGGGGAGGAGGACGGGGAGGGAGCCGGGAAGGGAGACCTGGACCGGGTTCGGGACGACGGGGAGGGAAGTGGGGGCATGAGAGCCGAGAGCCTTTCGGGGAGCCGAAGGGCGCTCTCGCGGTCGCCTACCGGCGGCGGTCCGCGCCGTTCCGAGGTGAGAGCACCCGACCTGACACAGCGGTAATGGGTCTCACCTCCTCGGTCGTTCACGGCCGGGAAGCTCCTCGGCCGACGGTCACCCTACCCGAACCTCCGCACGGGCGGGCCGATCCGGAGACGATTTGCAGTTGTACGCTACACCTATGAGTGCGAGGGAGGATTCGGGCGACGCCGGCCCGGCAGCGGCTCAGGCCGTGGAGACCATTCAGCGCGAGATGACGGCCTTCGCGCGGCGCGCCCGCGCGGCGGCGGGCCGGCTGCACCCCGAGCTGTCGCTGGTGTCGTACACCCTGCTCGGGCACCTGGAGGAGCAGGAGGAGGCGTACGGGGAGGGCGGCGGCTGCCGCGCCACCGATCTGGCCGCGCACTACGCGCTGGACAAGTCCACCGTCAGCCGCCAGGTCGCGGCGCTGGAGCGGGCCGCCCTGATAGAGCGCCGCCAGGCCCCGGGCGACCACCGCGTCCAGTTGCTCCAGCTCACCGATGCCGGCCGCCGCATCCTCGCGCAGGTCACCGAGAGCCGCCGCGTCGCCTTCCGGGAACGGCTCGCGCCGTGGCCCGCGGAGGATCTGGAACGGTTCGCGGAGTACCTCGTCCGCTACAACTCGACGGTGACGGAACCTCCTTCGCCGTCCGGCTGAGCGCGCGCCGCTCGTCACGCGACCGGCGCCGCCTCCCGCTGGGGCGCCCGCTCCGGCACCCGCGCCGCCAGGAACGCGGTCCTGCGGCGGAGGCGGAAGCCGAGGGACTCGTAGAGGCGGATCGCGTTGACGTTGGCGGCGGCGGTGTGGAGGAAGGGCGTCTCTCCGCGCTCCCGGATGCCGTGGGCGACGGCGAGGATCAGCCGGGTGGCGAGGCCCTCGCCGCGGACGGCGGGGTCGGTGCAGACGGCGCTGATCTCGGTCCAGCCCGGCGGGTGGAGCCGCTCGCCGGCCATGGCGACGAGGACGCCGTCGCGGCGGATGCCGAGGTACTCCCCGAGTTCGACGGTGCGGCGCTCGAACGGGCCGGGCTGGGTGCGGGCCACCAGGTCGAGCATCTCGGGTACGTCGGCGGGGCCGAGGCGGACCGCCTCCGCGTCCGGGGCGGCGGCCAGGCCGTCGTCGACGAACTGCACGCCCTCGACGCGCATCGTCACCTCCCAGCCCGCGGGGACCTCACCCCGGAAGCCGGGCAGCGGCACCTCCGCACCGGGCCCGGCGAGCGCGGCGAGGTCCGCCCAGTCGCCGGCGTCCGGCTCGTCGGGCAACGCCAGCCAGGGCGACACGTCCACGGGGTAGCGCAGGACCCGCCCCCGCCGCTCGGCGAACCGTGCGTGCGGCCCGGTGAGAGAGGCGAGAGCGGGGTTGTCGAGCACGTGCCGCCCGGTGGGCGAGGCAGGAGCCGGGTCACCGGCCCGGTGCCGGTCGGCGGGCGAAGCCACAGCCCAGTCGCCGGGGACCTGCCGCCCGATGGGCGAGACCGGAGCCGGGTCGCCGGACACCTGCCGGCCCGTCGGCGAAGCCTCAGCCGGATGACCGGGCACCTGCCGCCTGGTGGTCGAGGCCGAAGCCAGGTCACCGGCCCGGTGCCGGTCGGCGGGCAAAGCCACAGCCCAGTCGCCGGGGACCTGCCGCCCGATGGACGAGACCGGAGCCACATCACCAGGCACACGCCGCCCCGTCGGCGAAGCCTCAGCCGGGTCACCGGAGGCGTGCCGCCCCGTGGGCGTGGCCGGAGCCGGGTCGCCCAGCACACGCCGCCCCGTGGGCGAGGCCGCAGCCCGGTCACCCGAAACACGCCGCCCGGCGGGCAAAGCCGCAGCCGCGTCGCCCGAGACGTGCCGCCCCGTGGGCGTGGCCGGAGCCGGGTCGCCCAGCACACGCCGCCCCGTCGGCGAAGCCTCAGCCGAGTCACCCGACACGTCCCGCCCGGCGGGCGAGATCGCAGCCGAGTCACCCGACACACGCCGCCCCGCGAGCGAAGCCGGAGCCGGATCGCCGGGCATCGGCAGGGAGTCGGGTTCCGGTTCCGACGCGTCGGGCTTCCGGTCGTCGTCGTGTGTGAAGACGTTCGCCTCCGCCATGTGCTCCCCACTCTCGTTCGTGCCGCCGGACCGATGGCCACCGCTGGTTCCGGATCGACACGTGCAAGGGGGATCGGCGGGCGGCTATTCCCACCGCCCGCGAGTGTTCATACGCGCTTAACGATCGCGGACGCCCCCGGGCGGCAGCGCCCCGTCGGCGGGCACGTACCGTGGGCGGTGCAACCGCCCGCCATCCTCACGCTGGACCCACATGAACGTCACCCGAGGCTTCACCGGACGCCCGCGCGTCCACAACCCCGGGCTGCCGCCCGGCCAGTACGACGCGGGCGACGACTGGCCCGTGCTGTCCGCCGAGGTCACCCCCGACCTCGCGCCCGCCGACTGGAGCCTCACGATCGACGGGCTGGTGGACGCGCCCCGCACCTGGAACTGGCGGCAGGCGCACGAACTGCCCGCCTCCGCGTACCGGGGCGACATCCACTGCGTGACCGGCTGGTCGAAGTTCGGCGTGACGTTCGGCGGCGTGTCGCTCGACGCCTTCCTGGACGCCGTCCGGCCGCGGGCCGACGCCACCCACGCCGTCGCCTACTCGCACACCGGGTACACCGCCGGCCTGCCGCTCGCGGACCTGACCGGCGGCCGGGCGTGGATCGCCTTCACCTACGACGGCGAGCCGCTCGCCCCGGAGCACGGCGGCCCGGCGCGGCTGATCGTGCCGCACCTGTACTTCTGGAAGAGCGCCAAGTGGATCGCCGGCCTGCGGCTGCTCGACCACGACGAGGCGGGCTTCTGGGAGCAGAACGGCTACCACGAGCGCGGCAACCCCTGGGAGGAGCAGAGGTACTCCGGTGACTGAGACCCTTCCCGCGTTCACTCCCCCGACCAGGTTCGCCGTACCCGGCCGCATCCCCGTGAGCGACCCGGCGGCGTCGGTGTGGCAGAGGGCCACGCTCACGGGCATCCGCCGCGAGACGCCGAACGCGTCGACGTTCCGCTTCGCGGTGCCCGCCTGGTCCGGGCACCTGCCGGGACAGCACCTGGCGCTGCGGCTCACCGCCGGCGACGGCTACACCGCCCAGCGGCACTACTCGATCGCCTCCGCCCCCGACGACTCGGGGCACATCGAACTGACCCTGGACCACGTGGCCGGCGGCGAGGTCTCCGGCTGGTTCCACACCGTCGCCGAGCCCGGTGACGAGGTCGAGGTGCGCGGGCCGCTCAGCGGCTTCTTCGCCTGGCCCGGCGACCGGCCCGCGCTGCTGATCGGCGCGGGCTCCGGGGTCGTCCCGCTGATGTCGATGCTGCGCCACCGCCGGGCCCGGGGGCTGTCCGTGCCGCTGCGCCTGCTGGTGTCCGCCCGCAGCCCCGAGGAGCTGATCTACGCGGACGAGTACGGCGCGGAGACCACGCCCGTGTTCACCCGGAGCGCGCCCGAGGGCACGGCCGTGGGGCGGCTCGCGGCCGGCCACCTGGCGCGGCTGGTCGCCGAGGCGCCGGCGGGCGGCTGGGAGGCGTACGTGTGCGGCTCGAACGGGTTCGCCGAGCACGCGTCGCGGCTGCTGGTCGCGGCGGGGCAGCCGGTGGATCGGATCCGCATCGAGCGCTTCGGCTGAGCGGACCGGAACGGCCGGGCCGTTCCCGGAAGCGTCCCGGTGAGCGATCTTCGCCCGAACGGGTATCTCCTGTTTGTGGTGACTCGTCCGTGTGACGGCGAGGAGGTCGCATGCGAACCCGGCTGCGCTGGCGCTGGCGGAAGAACCCGCTGCGGCGCCGCTCCGACGTCGTGGAGGCCTGGACGGTGCTGGTCGTGGCCCTCCTGCTGCTGATCGCCGCGCCCCTGGGAGGGGCGCTCGTCGGCCGGTGGGCGTACGACGAGGCGCGGGCCGTCGCCGCCGAGCAGCGGGCCGAACGGCACCTGGTGCGGGCGGAGGTGGTGAGCCGCCCGCCGGAGACGCTGCCCACCGCGGAGGGTGTGCGGGAGGAGGCGTACCGGGTGACCGTGCGCTGGACGGAGCCCGGCGGGGTGGTGCGGACCGCCCCGGCGCGGGTGGCGTCCGGCGCGGAGCGCGGCGACATGGTCGGCGTGTGGTTCGACGCGCGGGGTCGTGCCGTGCCCGCGCCCCCGGACGGCGCGGCGGTGTGGCAGCACACCCTCACGTCGGGCGTGTGCACGGCGGGCGGCGCGGCCGCCGCGGTGCTGCTCGGGCACGCGGTGTTCCGGCGGGTGACGCGGCGCCGCCGGCTGGACGAGTGGGGCAGGGAGTGGGCGCGCACCGGCCCCGAGTGGAGCGGGCGCCGGGCCTGACGACGGAGAGTCCCGAGCGGATCACGGTCTGGTGCGGGGGTCCCGACCGCACATACGGTGTGATCATTCGTTCGGGCACTTGACACAGAAGGCGGTTGTTCATGCCCCTGTTCGACCTGTCCCTGGAGGAGCTGCACGAGTACCGCAGCGCGTCCGCCGAGCCGGAGGACTTCGACGCCTTCTGGTCAAAGACCCTTCAGGAGGCCCGCGAGCACGACCTGGACGCCCGGTTCGAGCCGGTCGACACGGGACTGGCCACGGTCTCGGTGTACGACGTGACGTTCTCCGGGTTCGGCGGTCACCCGGTGAAGGGCTGGCTGACGCTGCCGGCCGGCGCGTCCGAACCGCTGCCGCTGGTCGTGGAGTTCGTCGGGTACGGCGGCGGGCGCGGGCTGGCGCACCAGCACCTGCTGTGGGCGTCGTCGGGCCGGGCGCACTTCGTCATGGACACCCGCGGTCAGGGCAGCGCGTGGGGCGGCGGGGGCGGCACGGCCGACCCGGTGGGCGGCGGACCGGCGTTCCCGGGGTTCATGACGCGGGGTGTCGACGCGCCGGAGCACTACTACTACCGCCGGGTGTTCACCGACGCGGTGCGGGCCGTGGAGGCGGCGCGTTCGCACCCGCTGAGCGACGCGGCGCGCACGACGGTGCTGGGCGGGAGCCAGGGCGGCGGTATCTCGATCGCCGTGGGCGGTCTGGTGCCGGACCTGTCGGCGGTCGCGCCGGACGTGCCCTTCCTGTGCGACTTCCCGCGCGCGGCGACGCTGACGGACCGTCATCCCTACCGTGAGATCGGTTTGTTCCTCAAGACGCACCGGGGCCGCACGCAGGACGTGCTGCGGACGCTGTCGTACTTCGACGGCGTCCACTTCGCCGCCCGCGCGTCGGCGCCCGCCCTCTTCTCGGCGGCGCTGGAGGACCAGACATGCCCGCCGTCGACCGTGTTCGCCGCGTTCAACGCGTGGGCGCACGAGGACAAGGCGATCGAGGTGTACGACTTCAACGACCACGAGGGCGGCGGCCCCTACCAGGAGGCGGCCCAGCTGCGCTGGCTGCGGTCGTACGCCTGACGGCCGGAGGCGCCGGAATCGACCTTCCCTCCTGTCCGACCAGTCGGTATGTTCGGGGTGCCCGGGCCGCGCTGTGGCGGTCCGGGGTTCCGGCGGATCACGGAGGGCCCATGTCCGAGCACGTGCCACAGGTCCACGGCCACTGCGACGAGCGGTTCGCGGCGGTGCGCGCCGCGTTCGAGGAGAACTTCCGGGAACGCGACGAACTGGGCGCGGCGGTGAGCGTCCTCGTGGACGGCACGCCGGTGGTCGACCTCTGGGGCGGCTGGGCGGACGCGGCGCGCACCCGCGCGTGGGAGCGGGACACGCTGGTCAACGTGTGGTCCACGTCGAAGGGACCGACGGCGCTGTGCGCGCACATCCTCGTCGACCGCGGGCTGCTCGACCTCGACGCGCCGGTGGCTGCGTACTGGCCCGAGTTCGCGGCGGCGGGCAAGGAGCGGGTCCTGGTGCGGCATCTGCTGTCCCACCGCGCGGGACTGGCGGGCCTGCGGGAGCCGCACTCCCTCGACGAGCTGTACGACTGGGAGCTGACCGTCGCCCGGCTGGCGGCCACCGAACCCTGGTGGGAGCCGGGCACCCGGTCCGGCTACCACGCCCTCACCTACGGCTTCCTGGTCGGTGAGGTCGTGCGGCGGGTGTCGGGTCTGCTGCCGGGCGCGTTCCTGGAGCGGGAGGTGACCGGGCCGCTCGGTGTCGACTTCACGATCGGGCTGCCGGAGAAGGAGGCCGGCCGCGCCGCCGAGATGGTGCACCCGCGAGCCGCCACGAGCAGCGAACAGGCCGCGGTCTTCAGCCAGTTGACGCCCGCCGCGCTCGCCGCCCTCACCAACCCCCTGGCGGGCGCCGACGAGGCGAACTCGCCTGGCTGGCGGGCCGCCGAGATACCGGCGGCGAACGGCCACGGCACGGCGCGGGCCGTCGCCGCGCTGTACGGCGTGATCGCCGGCCGGGGTGCGCTCGCCGGCCGCCGGGTGCTGTCACCGGAGGCGGCCGAGCGGGTCCGTGAGGGGCAGGGAGCCTGCCGGGACCTGGTGCTGGGGGCGGGTTTCGCACACGACACGGAGATCGGGCTCGGGCTGTGGCTGAGCGGCCCGAACGGCTGGTACGGACCCAATCCCCGGGCCGTCGGGCACGACGGCTTCGGCGGCTCCTGCGGCCTCGCCGACCCGGAGACGGGAGTCTCTCTGGGCTATGTCATGAACCGCATGGGACCCCACATCGCGGACGATCCCCGGAAGATGGCCCTGGTGCGGGCGGTGTACAGCGCCCTGTGACACGGGAGTGCAGTGGTGCGCCGGGGCTCGCCGGGGAAGGCCGGGCGGGCTCAGGCCGGCTTGCGCCACACGGAGATGTGCTTCGGGGAGTCCTGGGTGAACGGCGATCCGTCCCAGTCGGCGACGCGCCGTTCCAGTTCAAGCCCCGCGATCCGCGCCATCAGGTCGAGCTCCGCCGGCCACGCGTACCGGTGGCGGGAGTTGCCGCGCCGGTAACGGCCGTCCTCGCCGTCGCGGGTGAAGTGGTTCGAGACGAGGATCTGCTCGACCAGGTCGAAGGTGTCGAAGCCGAGGTGCCGCTCCGAGACGTCGAAGGGGACCGCGACCTGCCCGGGCGGCAGCAACCGCAGTGGAGGCACGCCCAGTTCGATGACGAACCGGCCGCCCGGGGCAAGGTGGCGGGCGGCGTTGCGGAAGCACTCGACCTGCTCGTCCTGGGTGAGCAGGTTCGTGATCGTGTTGTAGACGAGATAGACGAGGGTGAACTCGCCGGGGACGACGGTCGTGGCCATGTCCCCGATGGTCACCGGGAGCATGTCCTCGCCGATCTTGCGCCGCAGGACCGCGGCCATGTCCTTGGACAGTTCGATGCCCACGACGGGCACGCCGCTCTCGCGGAGCGGGACTCCGACTCGGCCGGTGCCGACGGCGAACTCGAGTGCCGGGCCGTCTCCGGCGAGTTCGGCGAGGAAGGCGACGGTCGGCCCCAGCACGGCGGCCGAGGACATCTCCGTCTCCTCGGCGTCGTAGCGGTCGGCGGTCGCTCGCGTCCACAGCTCACTGCTCGTCATCGGCATCACTCTGCCGGGCGGCGCGGAGAGTTGTCCACGTGTTTTGGACGCCCGCCCCGCGGTCGCGGCGCACGGTCAGGAACTCTCGGCGGGTCCCGCTCTGCGTGCCTCGACCAGCCGCAGGCGTGGACTCCCGTCGCTCCTCGTGCCGAACTCGGGGAGGGCGCGCAGGCTCACGTCGAATCCCGCGCGCTCCAGCTCACGACGTACCTCGCCGAGCCGGAACGCCCGGTAGTACATGACGAACGGCGGCCGCCACACGACGTTGCGCGCCCGCATCACGGCGTCGAAGCCGAGGAGCATCCAGTAGGCGCGGGAGGTCGCGCGGGGCGGGGCGACGACGGGGAAGGCGAAGCGTCCGCCGGGCCGCAGCGCGGCGTGCACCTGGGCGAACAGGCCGGGCAGTTCGCGCGGCAGGAAGTGCCCGAACGCGCCGAAGCTGACGACGAGGTCGAAGCGGGCGGCGGTGAACGGCAGGGCCCGTGCGTCCGCGCGCACCCAGGACACCCGGGGCGGTGCCGCAGGGTCCGCCTTCGTGCGCTCGCGGGCCACGTCGAGCATGCCCGCGCTGAAGTCGACGCCGGTGACGCTGCGCCGGCACAGCGTGGCGAGGACGTCGACGCCGGCGCCCGTGCCGCAGCACAGGTCCAGGCCGTCGTCGTAGGGACCGGTCCGGCCCAGCGCCGAACTCACCGCGTCCAGAACGGAGTCGGGCGTGCGGAACGGCGTGTGGTCGAACTTCGGCGCGAGCAGGTCGTAGCCGCGCTCGACGGACGACAGGGCCTGGGCGGCGAGCTCGCGCAGCGTGGGGCCTTCGGGGCTGAACATCGTCGCCAGCCTACCCGGGCGGGCCGGCGGCACGGCCGGCCGAGAGGCACAGGGGCCGGCCGCTTGTCCGGTGGCGGGTCACTGATTACTCTCCTCAGTGGCTAATCAACTAATTGACTATGAGGTGATCGGGATGCGTGCCTTCCGCGAGGCGGTCGAGGCCGGCGACATGGACGCCGCGGCGGACCTGCTGGCCGAGGACGTGGTGTTCACCAGCCCGGTCGTCTTCAAGCCGTACCCGGGCAAGGCGATCACCGCGGCGATCCTGCGGGCGGTGTCGCAGGTCTTCGAGGACTTCCGGTACGAGAAGGAGCTCGCCGGGGCGGACGGCCGGGACAGCGCGCTGGTGTTCACGGCCCGCGTCGGCGGCCGGGAGTTGAGCGGCTGCGACTTCATCCATGTCGGCGAGGACGGCCTGATCGACGAACTGACGGTGATGGTGCGGCCGTTGTCGGGCGCGCAGGCGCTTGCGGGGGCCATGGGCGCGCGGTTCGACGACATCGTCAAGGAGGCGGAGGCGCGGGCGGTGTGAGCGTGCCGCGCCTCCACGACGGGGGCGGTCAGTCGCCGAGCGCCCCCAGGGTGGCCCTGGTGTCCTTCTTCAGCCAGTCGACCACCTCGTCGAGCTCCGGCGGGTCCTTGTCGACGTCGTACGAGGAGAGGTAGAGGCTGTAGTCCATCGAGTACGTCACCCAGCCGTCCCGGACGGCGAGGGTGGCGTCGATGGAGCCGCTGCTGCTGGAACTGCCGGTGGTGTCCTGGCTGACGAGGTAGGCCTCGTCGCCGATGCCGGTGACGGTGTCCACGTCGTAACCGGTGCGGCTCTCCGCGTAGTTCTTCCAGCGGGCGGTGAACTCGGGGCCCGGGTCGGTCTTCTTGTGCAGTTGCAGCTGGATGGAGAGGTAGGCGTCGGTGTAGGTGGAGCCGGCCTTCTTCAGGCTGACGCTGCAGTAGCTGTCGTCGAGGGCGGGGTCCTCCAGCTCGTTGTGGGTCGGCGTGCCGGCGTCCCCGGTGTACTGCGCCTTGAACGACGAGTAGTCGGCGCTGGTGCACAGGTTCGCGGGCGCGGTGTAGCCGCGCAGGTCCGCCTCGGCTCCCCCGCCGTCACCGATGAGGAAGACGCCCGCCGCCCAGGCGGCGGAGGCCACGACCGCGCCGACGACGGCCCACAGCACGGCGCGTCCGGCGGCCTTTCCGCCGCCGCCGGACGGCGGGGCGGGCGCGGGGCCGTAGCCGGCGTGCTGGGCGTACGGGTTGCCCGGGTGAGGCTGGGTCGGGGGCTGCGCGGGCAGTCCGGCCAGGGTCGGCTGGTGGTAGAAGGCCTGCTGCCCCGGCTGCGGAGCCGGTGCGGCCTGCGGGTGCCCCGTGCCCTCGCCCGGGCCCGGCGACCGGGGGTGCGGGTACGGGTACGCGCTCGGCTGGACGGGCGCGTCGGAAGGCTGTTCCGGTTGCTGCGGCTGCGGCGGCGTGGACATGGCGTGACGATACCCATCGTTGGTGGTCAAGTCCCCTGTTGTCGCAGATCGTTATGGTCTGGGTACCTCGCCCTCGATCGCGGTTGCCCGAGCGGCCGACGCGAGGGCGTGCTACGCTGCGAATGGCATTCGTGGAGGCTGTTTCTTCGGCTACGGTGCCGTCTTCGTTCTCTCGCCGATCCGCCCGCCGTTCGACGGCATGGGCGCCGGCTTTCCCGCACTCCTCCTGAGCAGGCCATTCGCGCCGCACCCGAGGTGTGCCTTTCCCGCCGTCGGCAGGCGTGCGTTCCATCGCCCCTCCCTCTCGCGGCGACTCCCCTTCTCCACTTGGCTCTCCAGCCCTCCGTCCTTCCGAAAGGACTCCCACATCATGACCACCACTCTCGAACACCCCTCTGTCCGGCCGGAGTTCCCGGCCCAGCTCGCCGGCGGCGTCCTCGACGTCGACGGACACGGGAAGGGGCGGCTGCGCGCCGAGAGCCTGCTGCCCTCCCCCGCCGACGTCCAGGTCCCGGCCGCGCTGATCCGCCGGCTGGGCTTGCGCCGAGGCGACTTCGTGGAGGGGACGCACGGCGCGTCGCGCACGCTCACCGACGTGGCGCGCGTCAACGGCCGTACACCACAGGAGGCCCGCGCCCGCAGGGACTTCCGCGATCTGACGCCCCTGCATCCGCACGAGCGGCTGCGGCTCGAACATCCGGCGGCCGGTCTCGCCGGGCGGGTCACGGACCTGCTCGCGCCTGTCGGCAAAGGGCAGCGCGGGCTGATCGTCGCCCCGCCCAAGACCGGCAAGACCGTGCTGCTCCAGCAGATCGCCGCCGCCGTGGCCGGGAACCACCCCGAGGCACGGCTGATGGTGGTGCTCCTCGACGAACGCCCCGAGGAAGTCACCGACATGCGGCGCTCCGTACGGGGCGAGGTGTACGCCTCGACCTTCGACCGGACTCCCCGGCAGCACATCGCCCTCGCCGAGCTGGTCGTGGAGCGGGCCAAGCGGCTCGTCGAGGCCGGTGAGGACGTGGTGATCCTGCTCGACTCGCTGACCCGGCTGTGCCGGGCCCACAACAACGCGGCCGCCGCGGGGGGCCGCACCCTCAGCGGCGGGGTCGACGCGACCGCGCTGACCGGGCCCAAGCGGTTCTTCGGCGCGGCGCGGGCGGCGGAGGAGGGCGGCTCGCTCACCGTGCTGGCCACCGCCCTGGTGGAGACCGGGTCCCGCGCCGACGACTTCTTCTTCGAGGAGCTGAAGAGCACCGGCAACATGGAGCTGCGTCTCGACCGGGAGCCGGCCTCCCGCCGGGTCTTCCCCGCCGTCGACGTCGACGGCTCCGGCACCCGCCGCGAGGAACTCCTCCTGACCCCGGGCGAGTTGGCGGCCGTGCGGGGGCTGCGCCGGGCCCTGCGGACCCGGGACGGCCGGGCGAACCTGGAGACGCTCTTGCAGCGGCTGCGCGACACCCCGGACAACGCGGCCTTCCTGCGCCGCGTCCAGCCCACGCTGCCCGCCGGCTGACCCCGCCGCATCCCCCAGGACCCCTGAGGTGCGGCATCCGGGTGGCTCGTGCGCGCGTCGGGCACCGGCAGCGCCGCAAAGCGCGGGAGAGTTCCTAGTTTGATCACATGACGATCGGATTCTCCTCTCGGACGGCTGCGCAGGCCTGCGCGATCTGTGTGGCGGGCGTGCTGACCCTCGGGCCCGCCGCCGTCGCCGCACCCGCCGAGCCGGACCCCGGTCCACACGGCGGAGCGCGGGCCACGCTGCCCCGGCCGGCCCTGCTGTACCGGGCCGGCACACAGGTGCGGCCGCACCCGGGAGCACCCGGGCTGCCGGACGTCTCCGCGCTGTCCTGGGTGGTGGCCGACGCCCGCACCGGCGAGGTGCTCGCCGCGTCGAACGCGCACCGCCCGCTGCCGCCCGCCAGCACCATGAAGACCCTGTTCGCCCTCACCGTGCTGCCGGTCCTGCCCGGCGGCATCCGCCACCGGGTCGCCGAGGAGGAGCTCATGGGGATCGGTGCGGGCAGCAGTCTCGTGGGCGTCGTCGAGGGCGAGACGTACTCGGTCGACGACCTGTGGCGGGGGGTGTTCCTCAGCTCCGGCAACGACGCCGTGCACGTCCTGGCCTCGCTCAACGGGGGCTGGGAGACCACGGCGGCGCGGATGCGGGCCAAAGCGCGTTCCCTGGGGGCCCTGGACACGCACGTGGTGTCGCCCGACGGGTACGACGCGCCCGGCCAGGTGTCGTCGGCGTACGACCTGGCGGTGTTCGGGCGGGCGGGACTGCGCAACGCCGACTTCGCGCGGTACTGCGCCACCGTGCAGGCGCGGTTCCCCGGCCGTGACGGCCGGTGGTTCGGGATCGCCAACACCAACCGGCTGCTGAGCGGCGAGGACGGCGTCGAGCCGTACCAGGGGCTGATCGGCGTGAAGAACGGCTACACGAGCGAGGCCGGCCACACGCTGGTGGCCGCCGCCCGCCGCGAGGGGCGCACCCTCGTGGTCACGGTGATGCACCCCCGGACGGGCGGCGCCCACGCTGTCTACGAGGAGGCGCGCAACCTGCTGGACTGGGGGTTCGAGGCGGCCGGGCAGGTCGATCCGGTGGGCTCGCTGGACGGGCTGCGCGAGCGGCGGCGTCCGGCGCCGGGCCCCGAGGTCGTGCCGGTGGCCGCCGCGTCGGCCCCCGCCGACGGACCCGGCTGGGCGGACGCGGCCCTGATCGCGGGCGCGGCCTTCCTCGGTGCGGCCGTCATGGCGCTGGTCCTGCGGCCGAGGAGACACCGCCGGCCGTCAGGCATGTGAAGGGCCTCGCAGGGGGGCGTCTACGACCTCCCCGAGGGCAAGAACATCGGCGTCACCATCTGGCTGGGTCCGGACCGCAGGAGCCAGACGCAGCACTACTACAAGAACGACCACTAGCCGACGCGTCGTCCGGTCTGTCGGGGTCAGAACACCGACAGGCCGGTCAGTGTGGTGAAGCGGTCCAGGGCGGCGACGCCCGCCACCGAGTTGCCGCGCTCGTCCAGGCCCGGGCTCCACACGCACAACGTGCAGCGGCCGGGGACGACCGCGATGATGCCGCCGCCGACCCCGCTCTTGCCGGGCAGGCCGACGCGGTAGGCAAAGTCGCCGGCCGCGTCGTAGGTGCCGCAGGTCAGCATGACGGCGTTGACCTGCTTGGCCTGGCTGCGGGTGAGCAGCCTGCTGCCGTCGGCGCGGACGCCGTGCCGGGCGAGGAAGCCCGTCGCCAGGGCGAGCCCGGCGCAGGAGGCGGTGATGGAGCACTGGCGGAAGTACTGGTCGAGCAGGACCGGCACCGGGTTGTCGATGTTGCCGTAGGACGCCATGAAATGGGCGAGGGCGGCGTTGCGGTCGCCGTGCGCTGACTCGGAGGCGGCGACGTCCAGGTCGAAGTCGAGGGCGGGGTCGCCGCTCTCGGCGCGCAGGAACGACAGCAGCTCGCCCGCCGCGTCCGACGTACGGGTGTGGAGGCGGTCGGTGACGACGAGGGCGCCCGCGTTGATGAACGGGTTGCGGGGGATGCCGTTCTCGTACTCCAGCTGGACCAGGGAGTTGAAGGCGTTGCCGGAGGGCTCGCGGCCCACGTGCTCCCAGAGTTCGTCGCCCTCGCGGGCGAGGTCCAGGGCGAGGGTGAACACCTTGGTGATGGACTGCGTGGAGAACGGCTCGCGCCAGTCCCCCACGCCGTACACCGTGCCGTCCGGTTCGGCGACGGCCATGCCGAAGCGGCGCGGGTCGCGGGCCGCGAGCGCCGGGATGTAGTCGGCGGGCCGACCGCGGCCCGGGGTGCGCTCCATCTCCTCGGCGATGCGCTCCAGGACCGGGCGGAAACCGGGCGAGGACGTCGTCGTCATGATCGCCATTGTGCCTCTCAGGGTTTCCCGGCGCCGGTCCGGGAGCGTCGCCGCGGGCCGGAACGGATCAGGTCAGGGACTGCGGGGCGAGCGGCGAGCCGCTGCCGGCGAGGATCTCCGGCCGGAGCAGCTCGGTGAGCCGTTCGGCGGGCAACAGGCCCTTCTCCAGGACGAGTTCGGCGACTCCTCGGCCGGTGGCGAGGGCCTCCTTGGCGATGTCGGTGGCCGCCGTGTAGCCGATGTGGGGGTTGAGGGCGGTGACGAGACCGATGGAGTTCTCGACCGTCGCGCGCAGGGTCTCGGTGTTGGCGGTGATCCCGTCGACGCAGCGTTCGGCGAGGGTGAGGCACGCGGCGCGCAGGTGGGTGATCGACTCCGACAGGGAGTGCAGGATGATCGGCTCGAAGGCGTTGAGCTGGAGCTGTCCGGCTTCGGCGGCCATGGTGATGGTGACGTCGTTGCCGATCACCTCGAAGGCGACCTGGTTGACGACCTCGGGGATGACCGGGTTGACCTTGCCCGGCATGATCGACGAACCGGCCTGCACGGGCGGCAGGTTGATCTCCCCCAGACCGGCGCGGGGCCCGGAGGACAGCAGGCGCAGGTCGTTGCAGCTCTTGGAGAGCTTCACGGCGATCCGCTTGAGGACGCCGGACATCTGGACGAACGCCCCGCAGTCCTGGGTGGCCTCGACCAGGTTGGCGGCGGTCACCAGCGGCAGCCCGGTGATCTCGGCGAGATGGCGGCGGGCCGACTCGGCGTAGCCGGCGGGGGCGTTGAGGCCGGTGCCGATCGCGGTGGCGCCGAGGTTGATCTCGTGGATCAGCTCGGCGGCCTCGGCGAGCCGGCTGCGGTCCTCGTCCAGCATCACCGCGAACGCCGAGAACTCCTGTCCGAGCGTCATCGGCACGGCGTCCTGGAGCTGGGTGCGGCCCATCTTCAGGACGCCCTCGAACTCCACCGCCTTGCGGGCGAAGGCGTCCTGGAGGACGGCCATCGCCTTGAGCAGTCCGCGCACCGCGAAGACCGTGGCGACCTTGACGGCGGTCGGGTAGACGTCGTTGGTGGACTGTCCGAGGTTGACGTCCTCGTTGGGGTGCAGGAACGCGTATTGGCCCTTGTCGTGGCCCAGCAGCTCCAACGCCCGGTTGGCGACGACCTCGTTGGCGTTCATGTTGGTCGAGGTGCCGGCGCCGCCCTGCACGACGTCCACCACGAACTGCTCGTGCAGACGGCCGGCGCGTATCTCGCGGCAGGCGGCGACGATGGCGGCGGCCTTCTTCGGGTGCAGCAGGCCGAGTTCCTCGTTGGCGAGGGCGGCGGCCTCCTTCACGGCGGCGAGGGCGTCGATGAGGTGCGGGTAGGCGGAGATCGGGGTGCCGGTGATGGGGAAGTTCTCCGTCGCCCGCAGGGTGTGCACACCCCAGTACGCGTCGGCGGGGACGTCCCGGTCCCCCAGCAGATCGTGTTCACGGCGGGTGGCTGCGGCGGTCATGGAAGTGCGGGTCCTCTTTCTGAGGGGGGCGGGTACCGGGCGCCTTCGAAGGGGCGCGGGGCGTGGTGGATGCGCGGCTGCCGCCGCGGACGAAGGGGACGTCGAAGAGGTCGGTGACGCCCTAGACGCGAGCCGAGACCGGGTCGAGGGCCCGCGCCGGTCGCACGCTTCCCACGGGCTCGCCGCCGCCGAGCAGCGGCTCGCCCGCGAACGCGGTGAGGAGGGCGGGGTCGACGCCGGCGCGGGCCAGGGCGGCCGCCGCGACGGGGACGCGTGCCCGGTCGGCGCCGTCGGAGATCTTGACGGCGATCGCGCGGCCGTCGGGCAGCGCGGCCACCTCGACGCCCTCGAAGCCGTCCTTGGCGAGCAGCCCGGGCACCGCCCGCATCAGCTCGGCGACGTCCCGGCCGGCGCCGGAGGCCATCTCGGGGTGCTCGCGCATCGCGTCCGCGACACGGGACTCCGGGGTGCCCGGGACGGCCGTGGTGATGCGGGCGGCGGCGCGGGCGAGGCCGTGCAGGGAGACGGAGAAGAGGGGCGCGCCGCAGCCGTCGACGGTGGTGTGGGCGATGCGCTGTCCGGTGAGGTCCTCGACGATCTCGGCGATCGCCTGCTGGAGGGGGTGCCCGGGGTCGAGGTAGCCGTCGAGGGGCCAGCCGTTGAGCTTGCAGGTGTAGAGCATGGCCGCGTGCTTGCCGGAGCAGTTCTGGGTGAGGCGGGAGGGCCCGCGCCCCTCGCGGATCCAGGTGTCGCGGACCGGCCGGCCGAACGGCATGTCGGGGACGTTGCGCAGGTCGTCCTCGGTGAGTCCGGCCTCCTCCAGGATGCGCCGGGCGCCGGCGAGGTGGCGTTCCTCGCCGGAGTGGCTGGCCGCGGCGAGCGAGAGCAGCTCGCCGTCGAGCGGGAGCCCGGCGCGCACCATGGCGACGGCCTGGACGGGCTTGAGCGCCGAGCGCGGGTAGAAGGCCACCTCGATGTCGCCGAGCTGGAAGGCGACCTCGCCGTCCGTGCCGAGGACGACGACGGAGCCGTGGTGGACGCCTTCGGTCACCCCGCCGCGGACGAGGTGGGCGACGGGGGCGTGGAGGGGTTCGCGGAGGGTGGGCGCCTGGGCGAGGGAACTGCTGTACATCACTGCCTGATCACTGGTGGGTGGGCATGGGCCGGCGTCGGCTTGCGGGAGCCTCGTGCCGCGCCCGGGCGGGCGCGGCGCGAGGTTCCTCAGGCGTCGGCCCGGGGCGTGGAGCGGGCGAGGCGGCCGCGGATGGCGTACCAGCCTGCCACGAGCGCGGCGACGATCAGCGGCAGGCACAGCACGGTGGTGCGTCCCGCGCCGCCGTCGGCGTACATGAGGACCAGGACGGAGGCGAGGAACGCCAGCGTCACGACTTCGGTCCAGGGGGAGCCCGGCAGTCGGTAGCCGGGGCGGGTGAGCTCGCCCTTCCGGGTCTTCTGCCAGAAGAGCAGGTGACAGAGCATGATCATGCCCCAGGTGGCGAGGATGCCGATCGCCGCGAAGTTGAGCACGATCTCGAAGGCGTCGGCGGGCACGACGAAGTTGAGGCCGACGCCGAGGACGCAGATGCCGCTGGTGAGCAGGATGCCGCCGTAGGGGACCTGGCTGCGGCTCATCACGCCGGTGAACGCGGGCGCGGAGCCGGACTTCGCCATGGAGCGCAGGATGCGTCCGGTGGAGTACAGACCGGAGTTGAGGGAGGACATGGCGGCGGTGAGGACGACGAGGTTCATCACGCCGCCGGCCGCAGGGATGCCGACCTTGGACAGGACGGTGACGAACGGGCTCTCCCCTGCGGTGTAGGACGACCAGGGCAGCAGCATCGACAGCAGGATCACCGAGCCGACGTAGAACAGGCCGACGCGCCACATGATCGAGTTGATGGCCTTGGGCATGATCTTCTCGGGGTTCTCGGTCTCGCCGGCGGCGACGCCGACCAGCTCGACGGAGGCGTAGGCGAAGACGACGCCCTGGACGATCAGCAGCATGGGCAGCAGGCCGTTGGGGAAGATGCCGCCGTGGTCGGTGACGAGGCCGGGACCGGGGGTGACGCCGTCGACCGGGTGCTGGGTGACCAGCAGGAAGATGCCGATGCACATGAAGACGACGAGCGCGCCGACCTTGACGATCGCGAACCAGAACTCCAGTTCGCCGAAGATCTTCACCGAGATCAGGTTCACGGTGAGGACGACGGCCAGGGCGACGAGCGCGATCACCCACTGGGGTATGTCGGAGAACATGCCCCAGTAGTGGGTGTAGGTGGCGACGGCGGTGATGTCGGCTATGCCGGTGGTGGCCCAGTTCAGGAAGTACATCCAGCCGGCCGTGTAGGCGCCCTTCTCGCCGAGGAACTCCCGGGCGTAGGACACGAAGGCGCCGGAGGAGGGGCGGTAGAGGACGAGTTCGCCGAGGGCGCGCACCACGAGGAAGGCGAAGACGCCGCAGACCGCGTAGGCGATGAAGAGGGAGGGCCCGGCGTCGGCGAGCCTGCCGCCGGCGCCGAGGAAGAGGCCGGTGCCGATGGCTCCGCCGATGGCGATCATGTTGACGTGGCGGGACTTGAGGGACTTGCTGTACCCCTCGTCGCCGGCGTCTACATGACGGGAGGTGGGGCGCGTCTCGTCTTTGAGGTGCTGTTCGCTCACGCCTCGGTACCGCCTTCCGTGGTGCTGTCCGTGCGCGCGGAGCGCACGATGTCGGTGAGGGTCGTCTCGACGCGGTCGAGGTGGTGGCTCATGGCCTCCACGGCGTCGTGTTCGGAACCGTCGATCAGCGCTTCGACGATGGCCCGGTGCTCGCGGTTGGACTGCTCGCGCCGGCCGCCCAGCTCGTTGAGGAAGGCCGACTGACGCGCCAGTGCGTCGCGGATCTCCTCGATGACCCGGCGGAAGACCGGGTTCTGGGCGGCTTCGGCCACCGCGAGGTGGAAGAGGGAGTCCATCGCGACCCATGCGGTGGTGTCCGTCTCCCGCTCCATGCGGTCCAGCAGGTGGGCCAGGTGGTCCAGGTTCTCCGGGGTGCGGCGCAGGGCCGCGTACCCGGCGACCGGGATCTCGACGTGGCGGCGCACCTCCAGCAGGTCGCTGGCCGCGTAGTCGCCGAAGGTGGGGTCCTCGACGGTGTTCGCGATCACGAAGGTGCCCTTGCCGGTCCGCGACATGGTCAGGCCCATGGTCTGCAGGGCGCGCAGGGCCTCCCGCAGGACGGGGCGGGAGACCTCCAGCGTGCGGCAGAGCTCCGCCTCGGAGGGGAGCTTGTCGCCGATGGCGTACGCGCCGCGTTCGATGGCGTCGCGGAGGTGGCCGAGGACCGCTTCCATCGCGCTGACGCGACGGGGCACCGGACCACCTGTCTGGCTGTCTGACAGGTTCACGGGACCCGATGCTCCGGGAGGCCCGGGACGATGTCAAGGGGCGGACCGGAATGCGGACCGTCGGCGGCCCTGCGGCGACGATCCGCCCCCCGGAGCGGCTCAGCCGTGCAGGACACCGGTTCCGAGCAGGCCGAACAGCAGCACGCCCACCGCGAGCCGGTAGATCACGAAGGCGTTGAAGGAGTGCTTGGCGACGAAGCGGAGCAGCCAGGCGATGGAGGCGTACGCCACGGCGAAGGAGACGGCGGTGCCGACGATCAGGGGGGCCGCGCCCGCTCCGGTCCCGAGGGCGTCCTTCAGCTCGTACAGGCCGGCGCCGGTGAGGGCCGGGATGCCGAGGAAGAAGGACAGCCGGGTGGCGGCCACGCGGTCCAGGTCGAGCATGAGGGCGGTGGACATGGTGGCGCCGGAGCGGGAGAAGCCGGGGAAGAGCAGCGCGAGGATCTGCGAGCCGCCGACGAGCATCGCGTCCTTGAGGGAGGTGTCGTCCTCGCCGCGCTTGTGCCGGCCCATGCGGTCGGCGGCCCACATCACGCCGCTGCCGGCGATGAGCGAGCCGGCGACCACCCAGAGGGAGGCCAGCGGTCCCTGGATGAGCGGCTTGGCGGCCAGGCCGACGACGACGATCGGGATCGTCGCGAAGACCACCCACCATGCGAACTTGTAGTCGTGGTGGTAGCGCTGCTCCTTGTCGGCGAGGCCGCGCGCCCACGCGGAGACGATCCGCGCGATGTCCTTGCGGAAGTAGACGAGCACGGCCGCGATCGCCCCGACCTGGATGACGGCCGAGAAGCCGACGACCGCGTCGTCGTCGACCGGGATGCCCATCAGGCCCTCGGTGATCTTGAGATGGCCGGTGGAGGAGACGGGGAGGAACTCGGTCACTCCCTCGACGGCTCCGAGGACGACGGCTTGGCCGACGGAGATGGCGCTCATGGGATCCAGTTCTGCCGGTGGTTCTACGGGCGGTGCCCAGTCCTACCAGGCGCGGGCATGGATCCGTCTCATTCCCGCGCCGACGGTGACTTCAAGGCCATACGGCCTGTCCCAGGGCGAAGCCGGCGAATGCCGCGGCGAGGCCCGCCGCGACGCTGCCGAGGACGTTGGCGGCGGCCTGGGGTGCGGCGCCCGTCTCTGTGAGCCGCAGGGTCTCGTAGGAGAACGTGGAGTAGGTGGTCAGGGCGCCGCAGAGCCCTGTGCCGAGGAACAGCCGCAGGTCGGGGCCGAGGGCGGCGGCACCGGTCAGCGCGCCGAGGAGGAGGCAGCCGGCGACGTTGACCGCGAAGGTGCCCCAGGGCAGGACCGAGGCGTGCCGGGACTGCACGAAGCGGTCGGTGAGATAGCGCAGTGGGGCGCCGATCGCGCCGCCGACGACGACCAGCAGCCAGTTCACGTCGACCTCTTACCTTTCACGACTTCTCATGCCGGACATGTCGGGTCTCTTCCTCGACCGGGTCGTCCGGGCCGGGGGTGCTCGGGGTGGTGGGCCGCACCAGGTGCAGGGCGCGGCGGGTCGCCGTCGCGGTGAGCCACACCGCGGTGAGTGCGACGAGCGGGGTCGCGGCCAGATAAGCGAGGGCGGTGCGCGTCCGGCCGGTGTGGAAGAGCTGCTGGAGGTCGACGGCGTACGTCGAGAAGGTGGTGAAGCCGCCGAGGACGCCGGTGCCGAAGAAGGGGCGGACCAGTCGGTGGACGGTCAGCTCCTCGGTGATGACCACCATGAACAGCCCGATGACGGCGCAGCCGGCGGTGTTGACCCAGAGCGTCGTCCAGGGGAAGCCGCCGGCCGGCGTGGGCCAGTGCAGCGCGGCGGCGTACCGGGCGGCGGCGCCGAGTCCGCCGCCCGCGGCGACCGCGGCGAGCACCGGAAGCGATCCCGCGCCGCCGGCCCTCTTCCCGGCCTCCGGGACTGTCATGTCGTACGTCTCCCGCCTGCGACTTCGTGACCCCCTCTCCGGTGGGTCACGGCTGGTCGACAGGGTAGCGCCGGATCACTTCGGCGCCGGGGCCTCGCACACCGCGATGCCGCGTTCCCACAGGCTGCCCAGGACGAGCCGGCCGCGGGCCTCGCAGACGCTGGTGACCATGCGGAAGCCGGAGCGCCGGCGGGTGAGGTGGTGCACGGTGCGGCCCTCGTCGTCCACGGCGAGCACGCCGACGGAGCCGGTGGGGCGGAACGGCGCGCGCACGGCGAGCCGGGCCGCGCGCCGGCGGACCTCGGGGGACGCCCGGTGCAGGAGGTCGAGCGGGGGGACCCGCGGTCCGGCCAGGGCGACCCAGATCGGGCCGTCGGGGGCGCCGCGCCACAGGTTGTCCGGGAAGCCCGGCAGGTCCTCGACGAGGGTGTCGGCACGGCCCGCGCCGGGGCCGGTGAGCCGGTAGCGGGTGAGGCGGCGGGCGCCGGTCTCGGCGACGACGAGCGCGCCGCCGTCGGCGCTGAGGGCGAGGCCGTTGGCGAACTGGAGGCCTTCGAGGAGGACTTCGGGTTCCTCCTCGCCGGGTGCGAGGCGCAGCAGGCGGCCCGTGCCGGTGTGTTCGACGAGGTCGCCGATCCAGTCGTGCAAGGGGTGGACCTGGCTGGAGACGGTGAAGAAGACGGTCCCGTCGGGCAGGGCGACGACGTTGCTGCAGAACCGCAGCCGCTCCCCCGCCGCCCACTCCGCGAGGACGCGCGTGCGGCCGGTGCGGGTGTCGACGCGCAGCAGCGCGCCGTCCGCGTCGCACACCAACAGGTCGCCGTCGGGGAGGAGTTCGAGGCCGAGGGGGCGGCCGCCGATCACGGCGAGCTCCTCGACCCGGGCGCACACGGGGTCGTCGAGGCCGTCGACGCGCAGGATCCGGCCGTCCGCGAGTCCGGTCAGGACGCGGCCGTGCGGGTCGGCCACGACGTCCTCGGGGCCGGAGCCGCCGAGGGAGAGGTACCTCACGGGGACGAGATCCGAGGGTCGGTGCATGAGTGGGGTCTGCCCTTCGCTGGTGGGGTTCGGTGCCGGGACGCGGGGCGCGTGCGCGGTGTCGCCGTCGGAGGGGGCCGTGCCGGTGGGGCTCACGGGGGTGCGGGTTCCCCGCGGGCCGTCACCACCCTTTCTCGAACATCCGGGCCACTTCCGCGATGCGCATCTCGTCGCGCCGGTAGTGGGTGCGGCGGCGGATCCGCTTGGCGCGCAGCAGACCGAGGTCGGCGAGCAGGGTGAGGTGGGTGTCGGCGACTCTGCGGCGCACGCCCAGTTTCGCCGCGAGGGCGTCCGCGCTCACACCGTCCTCGACGAGGTCGCCGTGCCGTTGCGGCGGGAAGTGCCTCTCCGGATCCTTCAGCCACTCCAGGATGGCCAGACGCCGTTCGCTGACCGGAGTCCTCAGCATGTCGTCCCCTCCGTCCTAGTGGGACCGGGCTCCTAGGGCGTGTTGCGAAAGCAGCGCCTGCCCCGTTTCCTCCCACTGTCGCGCAGCGGGGGCGGCCGTGTCCTGGACTCCGCCACCCTTGGCCAGGATGCAACGCCACCTGCCCATAAAGCGGTTCGGGGGCGTCATGGAGGACGGGAAGGGGCCGCCCGCGTGGCGCGGCCGGCCCCTTGACTGCGTGTCGGGTGTCAGCGGTGGCTGAACCAGGACATCGAGGACAGCGCCCTGTCGTCGTAGCCGAACAGGGCCTGGTTCTCCCAGCCGTTGCCGGAGGCGGCGTCGGCCGGGTCCCAGCCGTTGCCCGCGACGGCGGTCCAGGTGGACTCCCAGTGGAACAGGCCGAGGCCGCGTCCGTTCGGGACGGCCTCGACGATGCTCGCCACGTCCTTCATCCACCGGGTCTGGCCGGCGACCGTGGCCGGGTAGCCGGGGACCAGTTCGCCGGGGACGTCGATGATGTTCTCGTGCGCGTCCTTGCTGTCCAGCCGGAAGGGGTAGGCCGTCTCGGCGACGAAGACCGGCTTGGCGTAACGGGAGGCCGCGTCGTCCAGGGTGGTCTGGAAGTCGGCGAGCGTGCCGTGCCAGTAGCCGTAGTAGGACAGGCCGACGACGTCGAACCTCACCCCGTGGGAGACGGCGTTGTCGAACCACCAGCGGGTGCCGGCCAGGTCGCCGCCCTTGGCGAGGTGCAGGGCCACCGCCGTGCGGGAGTCGACGGCCTTGACGGCGTCGTAGCCGGAGTTGAGCAGTCCGGCGAGCCGGGTCCAGTTGTCCGTGGAGCCGGCGGGCCACAGCGTGCCGCCGTTGATCTCGTTGCCGACCTGCACCATGTCGGCGGTGGTGCCCTGTGCCTTGAGGGCGCGCAGGACGTCCGAGGTGTGCCGGCTGACGTCGGCCTTGAGCTGCTCGTAGGAGTGGCCGGACCAGCGGGCGGGCACCTTCTGCGCGCCGGGGTCGGCCCAGGTGTCCGAGTAGTGGAAGTCGACCAGCAGCTTCATGCCCCGCGCCTTGACGCGCTGGGCGGCCGCCAGCACCCGGGCCTTGTCGTTGTAGCCGTCGGCGGGGTCCACCCAGACCTTCAGGCGCGCCCAGTTCTGCCCGGCGTTCCTCAGGATGGCGAGCGCGTCGCCCCTCGCGCCCGAACCGTCGCGGTAGACGCCGCCCTTGGCCTCGCTCTTGATGAGGGAGGAGACGTCGGAACCCTTGACGGTGAGGCCCGTGGAGCCCGGGGTGAGGGTCAGGTCGTCGACGTTGATCCAGTTCCCGGCGTCGGCGTCGGAGGCGACGCTGATCGTGCACTGGTGGCGGGTGACGGCGACGGAGGCGACGACGCGGATCCAGCCGCTCGCGGAGACCGGGATGTCGGTGCGCTGTTCGGGGCCGCCGCAGTTCTTCAGGCCTATGGAGGCGGAGTTCTGGCCGCCGCCGGAGCGCACCCAGGCGGTCAGGGTGTAGGCGCCGTCGGCCAGCCCGGACAGCCGCTGGTAGGTCTCCACCTTGTAGGGGGTGGACGCCCAGTGGGACAGGCGCAGGCTGCCGCCGTGGCCGCCCGCCTCGGTGAACGAGGCGGCGCTGTCGCCGCTCTCCGACCAGCCGGCGGGCACGGCGGTCCCGGAACCGTCGGCTTCGAAGCCGCCGTTGGCGAGCGGGGCGGCGGCGTGCGCGCTCTGCGCCGGGAGCGCGGTGAGGGCGAGTCCCGCGGCGAGCGGCAGCAGCAGGGCCCTGAGGGTGCGTCTGGGATGGAACATCGTCGTCCGTCGTCCCTTCGACGTGGTGGAGGTGGGGGGTGGCTGCCACAGGGAGGCGGTCTCACCGTGGCGAAGGCCTCCCTCGCCCGCGGCTCGTGGCTCCACGGGCGAGGAAGGAGCTGGTTCAGCTGTCGAGTCGTACGACCCGTACGGCTCCCGCCGGTACCGCGAGGCGGCCCGCGGCGTGTTCGCCGGTCAGCAGTTCGGTGCCGGGGGTGTCCAGCGGCACCTTGGCGTCGGCGCCGGTGTGGTTGATCGCGAACAGGTAGGCGCCCGTCTCGCCGGAGCGCCGGACGACCTCCAGGTCGCGCGGCAGTCCGGTGCGCGGGGCGAGCCGTGCGTCGTCGGCGGCCCGCTCCAGCAGGGCGGTCAGGCCGTCGTGGCCGAGGTGGGTGGAGACGTACCAGGCGGCGCCCTCGCCGAGGCGGTGGCGGGTGACGGCCGGGTGGCCGGCGGTGAGGCCGTCGGCGTATGTCCAGACCGTCTCCGCGCCGCGCGGCACGACGAACTCGCTCCACACGTCGCCGCTCAGCTCGACGCCGTCGGGGCCGGTGACCCGGACGCTCTCGCCCTGGAGCAGCGGGGAGAACTCCTCGACGGTCAGGCCGAGGACGTCGCGCAGCGCGCCCGGGTGGGGGCCCTCGTGGACGGCGTCGTGCTCGTCGACGATCCCCGAGAAGCAGGAGACGACGAGGGTGCCGCCGGCCTCGACGTATCGCGTGAGGTTGCGCCCGGCCGCCTCGGTGGTGAGGTAGAGGGCGGGCACGACGACGAGGGGGTGGGCGGACAGGTCGGCTTCCGGGTGGGCGAAGTCGACGGTGAGGTGGAGGTCGTAGAGGGCCTCGTAGAAGGCGTCGGCGCGTTCGCGGGCGTCGTGGTCCTCGCTGGGGCGCCAGGCGAGGTTCTGCGCCCACCAGGACTGCCAGTCCCACAGGACGGCCACGTCGGCCTCGGTGCGGGTGCCGCGCAGGACGCTCAGGGAGTCGAGGGCGGCGCCGAGTCGGACGACCTCGCGCCACACGCGGGTGTCGGTGCCGCCGTGCGGGACCATCGAGGAGTGGAACTTCTCGGCGCCGCGCCGGGACTGCCGCCACTGGAAGAACATGGCGCCCTCGGAGCCGCGGGCGACGTGACCGAGGGAGTTGCGGGCCATCTGGCCGGGGGACTTGGCTGGGTTGCGGGGCTGCCAGTTGACGCCCGAGGTGGAGTGCTCCAGGAGGATCCAGGGGGCGCCGCCGGCGACTGAGCGGGTGAGGTCGGCGGCCATGGCGAGGTTCACGTGGGTGCGGCGGCCGTCGGTGATCAGGTAGTGGTCGTTGGTGACGATGTCGACCTCGCGGCCCCAGGCCCAGTAGTCGACGGAGTCGCACTGGCTGAGGGCGGTCATGAAGTTCGTCGTGACCGGGACGCCGGGTGAGAGGCGGTGCAGGATGTCCCGCTCCGCGCGGAAGTTCTCGCGCATGGTGGCGTCGGCGAAGCGCTTGTAGTCGAGGGCCTGGCCGGGGTTGCCGACGGTGGGGGTGGTGCGCGGCGGGTCGATGTCGTCGAAGCTCGCGTAGCGCTGGCCCCAGAAGGCGGTGCCCCAGGCCTCGTTGACGGCGGCGACGGTGCCGTACGTCGCTCGCAGCCAGCGGCGGAAGTGGGCGGCGCAGGAGTCGCAGTAGCAGGCGGAGACGGGGACGCCGTACTCGTTGTGGACGTGCCACATCGCCAGGGCGGGATGGTCGCCGTAGCGTTCGGCGAGCCGGGTGGTGATGTTCGCGGCGGCCGTGCGGTAGTCGGCGTCGCTGTGGCAGATCGCTCCGCGGGAGCCGAACGCGAGGCGCACGCCGTCGGGGGTGACGGGCAGCGCCTCGGGGTGCGCGCGGTAGAACCAGACGGGCGGGCAGACGGTGGGCGTGCCGAGGTCGACGCGGATGCCGTTGTCGTGGAGCAGGCCGAGGATCCGGTCCAGCCAGCCGAAGTCGTACACACCCGGCTCCGGCTCCAGCAGCGCCCAGGAGAAGATGCCGACGCTGACCATGGTGACGCCGGCCTCCCGCATCAGCCGGACGTCCTCCTGCCAGACGCTTTCCGGCCACTGCTCGGGGTTGTAGTCCCCGCCGAAGGCGAGCCTGGTGAGGCCCCTGGGGGTGGTCTCCGGCATGGGCTCCGGCATGGGTGTCTCCCGTCGGATCGATCATTTGGGACCGTGCACACCACGGATCATGGGAACGTGCACACACCAGATCAGCGGTGCGAGGCCAACATAACCGCACAGCAACAATCATTGACAAGTGTCCAGGATGTTTCTCTACTGTGAACGCTCACAGAAGCACGGCAGGTTCTCGCAGCAGGTGGGAACCCAGGTCAGGGGAGAAAGATCCATGCCCAACGCGAAGCGCCGCCGGCTGTTCAGAGTCACGGCCGCCGCCGTCGCCGCCACCCTCGGCGGCACCGCCCTCGCCGCGTGCGGCTCGTCCGACGAGAGCGACACCCAGTCCGGACCGGTCTCGCTGACGTACTGGAGCTGGACGCCCGGCATGGACAAGGTCGCAGACCTGTGGAACGAGGGGCCCGGCAAGAGCGCGCAGATCACGGTCACCGTGAAGAAGCAGGCGTCGGGCGACGACCTGGTCACCAAGATCCTCACCGCGCACAAGGCCGGCAAGGCGCCCGACCTGGTCCAGGCCGAGTACCAGGCGCTGCCCACGCTGGTCAGCAACGACGCGCTGGCGGACATAGCGGGGGACGTCGGCGACGCCAAGGGCAAGTTCGCCGAGGGCGTCTGGCAGCAGACGACGCTGGGCACGGACGCGCTGTACGCGGTGCCGCAGGACATCGGGCCGATGATGTTCTACTACCGCGAGGACCTGTTCAAGCAGTACGGCCTCACGGTCCCCACCACCTGGGAGCAGTTCGCCCAGACCGCCCGCGCGCTGAAGAAGAAGGCGCCGGACAAGGACCTGACCACGTTCTCCGCCAACGACTCCGGACTGTTCGCGGGCCTCGCGCAGCAGGCCGGCGCCAAGTGGTGGACGGCCTCCGGCGACAAGTGGAAGGTCGGCATCCATGACGCGGCCACCAAGAAGGTCGCCGACTTCTGGGGCGGCCTGGTCAAGGAGGGCGCTGTCGACGACCAGCCGATGTACACCCCGGCCTGGAACAAGGCGCTCGACACCGGCAAGCAGATCGCCTGGGTGAGCGCCGTGTGGGCGCCCGGCACCCTGACCACCGCCGCGCCGGACACCAAGGGCAAGTGGGCCATGGCCCCGCTCCCCCAGTGGTCGCAGTCAGAGAACGTCACCGGCAGCTGGGGCGGCTCCTCCACCGCCGTCACCACCGACTCGAAGCACAAGGCGGCCGCGGCGAAGTTCGCCGCCTGGCTGAACACCGACGGCACGGCGCTCAACGCGCTGGCCAAGGAGGGCGGCATCTACCCGGCCTCCACCTCCGCGCAGCTCAGCGGCGCCTTCACCACGCCGCCGGCCTACTTCTCCAACCAGCCGGACTTCTACACCAAGGCCGCCGCCATCGCGAAGACGACGGCGCCCTCGGCCTGGGGCCCGAACGTGAACGTCGCGTACACCAGCTTCAAGGACGCCTTCGGCGCCGCCGCGAAGAACAAGTCGGACTTCTCCGCCGCTCTGGACACGATGCACGCGGCCACCGTCGCCGACCTCAAGAAGAACGGCTTCGGGGTCTCCGAGTGACCAGCGCACACGGCACGCCGTACGGGGCCGGGAAGGCCCCGTACGTCCTCCCCTCCCGCGCCGCGCGCCGCGAACGAGCGCGCAGCGCCCCGTACTTCTTCCTCCTTCCCGCCACGGTGCTGTTCGTGCTGTTCTTCGCGCTGCCCATCGGCTACGCGGTCTGGCTCAGCTTCCGCAAGGTGAAGGTGTCCGGGCTGGGCCTGGGCGCCGGGGCCCGCAGGGAGGTCTGGGCCGGCCTGGAGAACTACACGGCCGCCTTCACCGACGACGAGTTGCTGAACGGCGCGCTGCGCGTGCTCGGTTACGGCTGCATCGTGGTCCCGGTGATGCTGGGCCTGGCGCTGCTGTTCGCGCTGATGCTGGATTCCGAGAAGGTGCGGCTGTCCCCGTTCACCCGGCTCGCGATCTTCCTGCCGTACGCCATTCCCGGCGTGGTGGCGGCGCTGCTGTGGGGCTTCCTGTACCTGCCGGACGTCAGCCCGTTCTACTTCGTGCTCGACGCGCTGGGCCTGCCGCAGCCCGACCTGCTGGACGGCGGGCCGCTGTACCTGGCCCTGTCGAACATCGCGGTCTGGGGCGGCACCGGCTTCAACATGATCGTCATCTACACCGCGCTGCGGGCCGTCCCGGGTGAGGTGTACGAGGCGGCGAAGCTGGACGGGGCCACCCCGCTGCAGATCGCGCTGCGGATCAAGATCCCGATGGTGGCGCCGTCCCTGGTGCTGACGTTCTTCTTCTCGATCATCGCGACGCTCCAGGTGTTCAGTGAGCCGATGACGCTGAAGCCGCTCACCAACTCCGTTTCCACGACGTGGAGTCCACTGATGAAGGTGTACCGGGACGCGTTCCGCACGGGCGACGTCCACGGGGCGTCCGCGCAGGCCGTGATCATCGCGCTGGCCACGCTGCTGCTGTCCTTCGGGTTCCTGCGGGTCGCGAACCGCCGTACCGAGGGGGAGGCGACCCGATGAGTTCCCTCGCCGTCCACGAGGCGGCCGCCGCCGCCGGCGCCCGGGGCGCGGACCGCGGCCGCCCGCCGCTGCGCGCTCGCATCGCGTTCGTCCCGACGCTGACGCTGCTGTTCGGCGCGGCGTACTGCCTGCTGCCGGTGGCGTGGGTGGTGATCGCCTCCACCAAGTCGGGGCGTGAGCTGTTCTCCACGTTCACGTTCTGGCCGGGGACCGGCTTCGCCGGCAACATCGCCGATCTCAACTCCTATCGAGACGGCCTGTACTGGAGGTGGATGGGCAACTCCGCCCTGTACGCCGGCGCCGGCGCCCTGCTGTCGACGTGCGTGTCGGCGGTCAGCGGCTACGCGCTGGCGACATACCGCTTCCGGGGCCGGGAGACGGTGTTCAACGTGCTGCTGGCGGGCGTGCTGATGCCGCCGGTCATCCTGGCCGTCCCGCAGTACCTGCTGCTGGCGCAGGCGAACCTCACGGACTCGTACTGGTCGGTGCTGCTGCCGCAGGTCCTCTCCCCCTACGGCGTCTACCTCGCGCGCGTCTACGCGGCGGCGGCCGTGCCGGCCGACGTGGTGGAGGCCGGGCGGATGGACGGGGCGGGCGAGTGGCGGATCTTCACGCGGATCGCGCTGCCGATGATGGCGCCGGGACTGGTGACGGTGTTCCTGTTCCAGTTCGTGGCCGTGTGGAACAACTTCCTGCTGCCGTACATCATGCTCAGCGACGACGAGCGGTTCCCGATCACGCTCGGCCTGCACACGCTGCTGGAGCAGGGCTCCAACACGCCCGCGTTGTACACGCTGGTGATCACCGGCGCGTTCCTGGCGGTGATCCCGCTGGTGGCGCTGTTCCTGGTCGTCCAGCGGTTCTGGAGCCTGGACCTGCTGTCCGGGGCAGTAAAGTCATGACGATGAGCAATGGCGCGGGGGGCAGGCGCAGACCGCCGACGATCCACGACGTGGCCCGGGAGGCGGGGGTCTCACGGGGCACCGTCTCCCGGGTGCTCAACGGCGGGCACTACGTCAGCAAGTCCGCCCGGGAGGCGGTCGACGCGGCCATCCGCAGGACGGGTTACGTCGTCAACCGGCACGCCCGTTCGCTGATCACCGGGCGCTCCGACTCCGTCGGCTTCCTGCTCACGGAGCCCCAGGAGCGGTTCTTCGAGGACCCCAACTTCAACGTCCTGCTGCGGCACTGCACCCAGGCGCTGGCCGCGCACGACATCCCGCTGCTGCTGATGCTGGCCGGCACCGAGGACGAACGGCGGCGCATCACCCGGTACATCACCGCCGGGCACGTGGACGGTGTGCTGCTGGTCTCCAGCCACTCCGGTGACCCGATCGCCTCCGAGCTGCGCGAGGCGGGGGTGCCGCTGGTCGCGTGCGGCAAGCCGATCGGGCTCGGGTCGAAGGTGAGTTACGTGGCCGCCGACGACCGGGACGGCGCGCGGGACATGGTGCGCCATCTGCTGGGGCTCGGCCGGCGCCGGATCGCCGTGGTCACCGGCCCGCTCGACACCCCGGGCGGGGTGGAGCGGCTCGCCGGTTACAAGGAGGTGCTGGCCGAGGCGGGCGTCGCCTACGACGAGCGTCTGGTCGTCTCCGGCGACTACAGCCGGGCCAGCGGCGAGGCGGGCGCGGAGCGGCTGCTGGAGCGGGCGGCCGACCTGGACGCGGTGTTCGTGGCGTCCGACCTGATGGCGCAGGGCGTGCTGACGGTGCTGCACCGGGCGGGCCGGCGCGTCCCCGATGACGTGGCGGTGGGCGGTTTCGACGACTCCCCCGCGGCGACGGCGGCCTCGCCGGCGCTCACCACGATCCGCCAGCCCTGGGACCGGATCAGCGCCGAGATGGTGCGGGTGCTGCTCGCCCAGATCGGCGGCGAGGACCCGGCGGCGGTGATCCTGCCGACGGAGCTGGTCCGACGGGAGTCGACGTGAGGGGTCCGTCGACGTGAGCGGCGGGCCGACGCGGGGCGAGCACTTCTTGCACCCGCACTAGTTGCACGGTAAACAATGGGCGTCGACAGTGTTACCGTGCGGGTATGGCAGCGAACACGGTCGAGACGGGCCTCGAAGAGCGGTGGCGGGACATCCTCTCGGTGCACGCGCGCACGATGTGCGAGATCGACCGCGCGCTGCACCCCCACGGCCTCGGCGCGAGCGACTTCGAGGTGCTCGACATCCTCGCCGCCGAGGCGCCCCGGCAGGGTGACCAGTGCCGGGTGCAGAACCTCGTCGGCCGGGTGCACCTCAGCCAGAGCGCCCTGTCCCGTCTGATCGGCCGGCTGGAGAAGGACGGCCTGGTGGAGCGCTCCGTCTGCGTGGAGGACCGGCGCGGCGTCTGGGTCGCCCTCACCCCCAAGGGGCGCGACCTGCACACGGAGGTCCGGCCGCTCCAGCGGGCGGTGCTGGAGCGGATGCTGGGCGGCTGAGCACACCGGCAGGCGCCCACGCGGAACAGCGCGGGCGCCTGCGGGAACGTCCGGGGCCCTCGGGGGTGTGGTCAGGTCACCTGGCCAGCAGTGTGCGGACCCCCTCCGAGGTGAGGGTCAGGGGGTGGTCGCCGGCCGCGTCGATGGAGAGCGAGAGCTCCCCTTCCGGCCACTGGTGGGCGAGCGCGCCCAGCGGCACCAGGCGGTAGCGGGCCACCTCCGGGAGGAGGTCGACCATCTCCGGCTCGGAGGTGAAGACAGGGACCACGTGCGCGCCGCCGGGCTGCTCCAGCACGGGGAGCGCCAGCGTGGCGGGATTGGTGACGTCCTCGTCGGTGGCGTCGTCGGGGACGGGCACCAGCACGTCGCAGTGGGCGAGGGTGTCCAGGGCCTCGGTGTCCCCCGTGTCCTTGGCCAGCGCGTCCAGCGCTCGGGCGGCGGGGGTCGTGTCGGGCTCGTGGGCGGGTGTTTCCATGGCTCTTCCCCAGACGGGCGGCGGATGGGCGGTCCGGCCTCGCGTACCCGCTCGCACCGCGCTCAATCGGGGTGCGGTCGCCGTTTCGTGGATACCCGGGTCCTTTCCACGACGCTGGAGGGACACGTGAAGCACCCGGAGCCACCCCCTGTCACCGAGCGGCACGAGGAGGTCCTGCGCGCGCTGGCCGCGGCCGAGGAGCGCGGTGGCGGCGAGCCGGTCCATCTGGAGGAGATCTCGCGCGGGGCCGGGCTCGGCACGGACGAGACGCAGATCCTGCTGGACGACCTCAGGCGCGTCCACCACCGGGTCACCGAGCTCGCGGGCAGCGACCGCCCCGACCTCGGCCCGCGCTTCGGCACCGCGCCGCGGTTGTGATACCCGCAGGTAACGGCCCCCCTGAAGGAGCGTGGAACGAGCGGGTTATCGTATGAGCGCTGCCTAGCTCGAAAGAGAAACCTGTGACTGTCAACGACGACTCGTTCACCAACTGGAAGAACCGCGAGGAGATCGCGGAGTCGATGATCCCGATGATCGGGAAGCTCCACCGGGAGCGGGACGTCACCGTCCTGCTGCACAGCCGCTCCCTGGTGAACAAGTCGGTGGTCAGCATCCTCAAGACCCACCGCTTCGCCCGGCAGATCGCCGGCGAGGAACTCTCGGTGACCGAGACGCTGCCCTTCCTCCAGGCCCTCACCACGCTGGACCTCGGCCCGTCCCAGATCGACATCGGCATGCTCGCCGCGACCTACCGGGCCGACGACCGGGGTCTGTCGGTGCTGGAGTTCACCGCCGACGCCGTATCCGGCGCCACGGGTGAGAACAAGATCGAGCGCCGTGAGCCGCGCGACGTCGTGCTCTACGGCTTCGGCCGCATCGGCCGGCTCGTCGCCCGGCTGCTGATCGAGAAGTCCGGCTCCGGCAACGGTCTGCGGCTGCGCGCCATCGTCGTGCGGGGCGGCGGTGAGCGGGCCGGCGAGGACATGGTCAAGCGCGCCTCACTGCTGCGCCGCGACTCCGTCCACGGCCAGTTCCAGGGCACGATCACCGTCGACGAGGCGAACAGCACGATCGTCGCCAACGGCAACGAGATCAAGGTGATCTACGCGAACGACCCCTCCGAGGTCGACTACACCGCGTACGGCATCAACGACGCCATCCTGATCGACAACACGGGCAAGTGGCGTGACCGCGAGGGCCTGTCGAAGCACCTGCGGCCCGGCGTCGGCAAGGTCGTGCTGACCGCGCCCGGCAAGGGCGACGTGCCGAACATCGTGCACGGCGTCAACCACGACACGATCAAGCCGGACGAGGACATCCTGTCCTGCGCCTCCTGCACCACGAACGCGATCGTGCCGCCGCTGAAGGCGATGGCGGACGAGTACGGCGTGCTGCGCGGCCACGTGGAGACCGTCCACTCGTTCACCAACGACCAGAACCTGCTGGACAACTACCACAAGTCCGACCGCCGGGGCCGTTCCGCGCCGCTCAACATGGTCATCACCGAGACCGGGGCCGCCTCCGCCGTCGCCAAGGCGCTGCCCGACCTCAAGGCGCGGATCACGGGCAGCTCGATCCGCGTCCCGGTGCCCGACGTGTCGATCGCCATCCTCAACCTCCAGCTCGCCCGGGAGGCCGAGCGCGAGGAGGTCCTCGACTACCTGCGCCATGTGTCGCTGACCTCGCCGCTCAAGCGCCAGATCGACTTCATCAGCGCGCCCGACGCGGTCTCCAGCGACTTCATCGGCTCGCGGCACGCCTCGATCGTGGACGCCGGCGCGCTGAAGGTGGAGGGCGACAACGCGATCCTCTACCTCTGGTACGACAACGAGTTCGGCTACTCCTGCCAGGTCGTCCGCGTCGTCCAGCACGTCTCCGGGGTGGAGTACCCGACGTACCCGGCGCCCGGCGCCTGACCGCCGGGCGCCCCGCGCCGCGTACGGCCCCGTTCCCGCGTGCAGCGGGGGCGGGGCCGTACGGGTTTCCGCGTGTGCGGGGCTCAGTCGGAGACGGTCTCCGGGCGGCCCGGCTCCGACCAGTGGGTGTGGAAGGAACCGGGGCGGTCGGTGCGGCGGTAGGTGTGGGCGCCGAAGTAGTCGCGCTGCCCCTGGAGCAGGGCGGCGGGCAGCCGGCCGGCGCGCAGGGTGTCGTAGTGGGCGAGCGCGGCGGAGAACGCCGGCACGGGGATGCCGCGCCGGGCGGCCGACGCGACGGTCTCGCGCCACGGGACCTGCGCGGCGGCGATCTCCCGGGAGAACTCCTCCTCGGCGAGCAGGCTGACCAGCTCGGGGTCGGCGGCGTACGCGGTGCGGATGCGGTCGAGGAACGAGGCGCGGATGATGCAGCCGCCGCGCCAGATCTTGGCGACCTCGCCCAGGTCGATCTTCCAGCCGAACTCGCCGGCCGCGTCCTGGATCATCTTCCAGCCCTGGTCGTAGGCGACGACCTTCGACGCGTACAGGGCGTGCTCCACCTGCGAGGTGAAGCGTGCGGCCTCGGTGCGGCTGAGCTCGGGCGCGGTGCCGCCGGGCAGTCCGGCGTAGGCGGCGCGCAGGTCGCTCTGGCCGGAGGCGGCGCGGGCGAAGGTGGCCTGGGCGATGGCGGTGACCGGGGAGCCCAGGTCAAGGGCGGTCTGCACGGTCCAGCGGCCGGTGCCCTTCTGGCCGGCGGCGTCCGCGACGATGTCGACGAACGGCCGTCCGGTGGCGGCGTCGGTGTGGGCGAGGACCTCGGCGGTGATCTCGATCAGGTAGGAGCCGAGCCGGCCGTCGTTCCAGGTGCGGAAGATGGACGCGATCTCGGTCGGGGTGTAGCCGGCGACCTGGCGCAGCAGGTCGTACGCCTCGGCGATGAGCTGCATGTCGGCGTACTCGATGCCGTTGTGGACCATCTTGACGAAGTGCCCGGCGCCGTCGGTGCCGACGTGGGCGGCGCACGGCTCGCCCTCGATCTGCGCGCCGATCTTCTCGAACATCGGGCCGAGCACGGCGTACGACTCGGTGGAGCCGCCGACCATGATCGACGGCCCGTTGAGGGCGCCCTCCTCGCCGCCGGAGACGCCGGTGCCGACGAAGTGGATGCCGCGGGCGCGCAGGGCCTCCTCACGGCGGCGGGTGTCGGCGAAGTGGGCGTTGCCGCCGTCGATGATCATGTCGCCGGGCTCCAGGAGCGGGGCGAACTCGTCGATCACGGCGTCGGTGACCGCGCCCGCCTGCACCATGATCATCAGTCGGCGGGGGCGCTCCAGGGCGGCCACGAACTCCGCGGCCGTCTCGGCGGGCACGAACGCGCCCTCGTGCCCGTACTCGTCCACGAGCGCCCGGGTGCGGCCCGCGCTGCGGTTGTGGACGGCGACGGTGTAGCCGTTGCGGGCGAAGTTCCGCGCGAGGTTGCGGCCCATCACTCCGAGGCCGGTGACGCCGATGGCAGCGGTTGCGTTCATGAGGTACGTCCCTTGGATCGATCCGCGAGAGGGGCGCGCGGCCCCTCGTTGCCGACAGGTACGGCTCGGAAGGCGGATCTTCTCGACGAGGACGGAAGAAAGGTGCCTCGGCCCGCCCGCGGGGTGTCCCCGAGCGGCCGGAGCACCGCGGCGGAGGGGAGCGCCTCGCCTTCCCTGTGGCGCAGGCCACGTCGGCTGCGGGGGTGCGGGCATGTCGCCGGGCGGGGGCCGCGGGCTACCGTTTCAACGGCTCCCTGTCCCCCTCTTCGCAGTCCGGACGGCTTTCAGTGCGCGCAGACCTCTCCCCTGTCATAGCGGCGACCGCCCAGTGGCTGACCCGGTCGTATCCGGCGTCCGGCGGGGCGATGGCCTCGGCCCTGTGCGAGGCGCAGGCCCGGCAGGCGGTGACCGTCGCGGCCTGGTTGCGGTACCCGACGGTGATGGACGCCGCGCTGGTGGACGTGGCCGGCCCCGGGGGCTCGGCGCGCCTGGACCGGGTCAGCGGCGCGAAGGCCGACGACGCGGCCTGGCGCAGCTGGGTGGACGAGGTGGTCGCGAGCTGGGCGGCCTGTCTGCTGACCGACCCCGAGCTGGCCGCCCTGGCGGTGGCCGGCCTGGACGGCGGCGACCACACCACCGGCCTGCCGATGAGCTTCGGCCGCCTGCTCGCCCCGGACGCCCACGACCGCCGGGCGGCGGCCCTCCTGCGCCACCCCGACCTCCTGGCCCCGGTGTCCGACCTCCACCGCCGCCAACTCGTGAACCACTTGCACCGGGGCCAGGCACTCATCGCCTGAGCCCGGGCACTTCCGGGCCGGGCTTCGCTCAGGGCCCGGACGCCCGCCGCAGCGCGACGCGCGACGCGACGAGCGCCCGCAGCATGTCGACGTCCGCTCCCCCGCGCAGCCCGCGCTTGGGCACCAGCACCATGCCGCCCACAGTGTCGTCGACGACCAGGACGAACAGGTTCGCGGTCTCGATGCCGTGGCGGAAGGATGTCCAGGGGATCCGGGTCTCCATGAGCGAGGTGGCCGCCTGGACGCCGTTCCCGTTCACCCACATGACGTATCCGCGGTCACCCGCGACCCTGGTCAGCTGCCGCGCCCGCCACCAACGGTTCGCCCTGCTGCCGAACAGGCCTCCGAGAACCCCGGACGGGCCGATGACGCCCACCCCGCCGATGACGTCCGCAGGCGCGGCGCGCCAGGCGAGGACGGCGACGGCGACTGCCGTGCCCAGCAGGAGGAACGCCGGGACGGCCCATGAGGTCCGGCCGGTGCGTGCGCGCAGCGCCTCGGCGGCATCGGCCCGGGTCGGCACATAGGCCAGCTCCACGACGGTCGGCGCCGGATCCGGTTCCCTGAGGGCCGGCGCGGAGGCCGGCTCCGGGGCAGGGGCCGCCAGGGTGGGCGCGGGGGCCGGACGGGCGTCGGTGGGCGTTGCGGTGCTCGGCCGTTGTTCGTCCTTCACGGGAGGAGATCATACGAGCGCGGGTGAGCCGCGTTCGTCGCGTCCTCGCAGGTCGTGGCGGTGGCCGGGGCGCTCAGGCTGCCGTTCGGAGGGATTCTCGGGCGGGGTGGTCGTCGTCCGGGTGGCTGGGGAGGGGGTGGAGTGGGGGTGTGTGGGGGCGGCGGCCGTGGAGGACGAGGCCGGTGGTGATCGTGGTGGCGATCAGGAGGCCGCTGGTGACCAGGGCGCCGCGGGCTCCCGCGAGTTCCATGAGCAGGCCGAGGGCGGGCGGGCCGCCCAGGCCCCACACCGTGCCGACGCTGCTCCACACACCGAGGACGCGTCCGCGCATGTGGGCGGGCGGGTCGGTCTGGAGGACGGCCGTTCCGGCGGTGTCGGAGACGGACTCCACCACCGCCATGGGCAGGACCAGGACCAGGAGCACGGCCAGGGACGGCGACAGTCCCGCCACGACCTGGAGCAGCCCGCCCGCCGCCGCCAGCGCGCCCACCGCCCGCACCGAGGGCTTGCGCAGCCGGGCGCCGAGGACCGCGCCGAGGATCCCGCCGACGGCGAGGACCGTGGAGACCGTGCCGAACGCGCCGGGGCCGCCCGCGAGGGGGCCGGTGACGAGCACGGCGAGGGTGAGACCGTAGTTGCGGCCGAAGACGCTGCTGACGCCGGTGATGCCGGCGAGAGCGACCAGACGGGGGCGGCGGGCGAAGAAGAGAAGGCCGTCGCGTGCGCTCGTCGCGGCCCGCCGGTCGCGCTGCTGTGGGACGAGGGGCTTGCCGGCGGCCCCCCGCCCGGCCCGGGCGACGACGCTCGTGCCTCGCGCGGGTTTCAGGAACGGGATGACGGCGGTCACGAAGAGGAAGGACAGGCCGTTGGCCACGTAGGCGGCGGCCGTGCCGAGGAAGCCCACGGTCACGCCGGCCAGCGCCGCGCCGGCGAGCCGGCCCGCGTTGTGGACCAGCGCGCCGACGCCGATCGCGGAGGGCACGTCCTCCGCGGGCACGAGGTCGTTGCCCAGCAGGGCGCAGGCCGGGCCGTCCACGGTGGCGATCGTGCCGGTGACGGCGGCCAGCACCATCAGGGACGTCATGTCGAGCCGGTCCAGCGCCACCAGCACCGCGGTCGTGAAGGCGACCGCGCCGAGGAGGGCCTGGCTGACGGCGGCGGTCAGCTTGCGGGGCCAGCGGTCGACGGCCGCGCCGCCCAGGACGCTCATGAAGAGCGCCGGGGCGGCCTGCACCGACATGGACAGGCCGGTCGCGGCGGCGGACCCGGTGATCTGCAGCACCAGCAGGTTCTGGACCGTGAGCTGCATCCAGGTGCCGGTGTTCGACAGGAGGTTCGCCACGGACCACCAGCGCATGCCGCGGTGTCTCAGCGACCGCCACGGCGAGCGGGACTCCGCCCCCGCGAGGGCGGGGGCGGTGTCGGGGGCAGGGCGAGGCGCGGGGGCGGCGGGGATCGTAGGCACAGTGGGGAACCCGAGGGGCGAGCGGCGGTCACAGGGGCAGCGAAACCTGGGAACGCCGGCTTCGCTGCACGGCCACTCCTCCTGGGGCCTGGTGCGGGCCCCGTCGGTCACGGCGCGGACCATCGTGGCAGACGGGGTGGGGTGAAGCGGCCGAAGCGCCTTGGGCGCACCGCCGCGCGTCGCCTCAAGTCCCGCCGGACCAAAGATTTTTGCCCCACTGAGTGTGCTTGCTCACAGGCCTTTCTGGAGCCGGGCGCGCCGAGGGGCCCGTCACCGTGTGACGGGCCCCTCGGCAGTGTCCCTCGTCGGGGGGGATCAGCTCTTCTTGCCCCGCCCCGTCAGCGCGTCGCGCATGCGATCGACCATGCCCATGCCCGGCGCCAGCATCTTGTTGGCCGGCGGCTTGTCCGGGGCGGTCGGGTGGGGCCGCGTCGGCGCCGTCTTCTTCGCCGTGCGGACCTTGTCGCCCAGCTCGTCCAGGGCGCTCTCGGGGCAGGCCGCGCGCAGTTTCGGGAAGAGGTTCTCCTCCTCGTCGGCCACATGCTCGCGGATCTCGCTCATCAGCGAGCCGACCAGGCGGTCGAAGTCGGCGTCGTCCGCGGCGCAGCCCTCCAGGTCCTTCATGAGCTGCTCGGCCTTGGCGTGGTCCTCCAGCTCCTTGTCCGCGAGGGCGTCCCCGCCGGCGACGTGCTCGCGCACCGCCGGGTAGAGGTAGGCCTCCTCGGCCACCGAGTGCCGGACCAGTTCCATCGTGACCTGGTCCGCGTACAGCTTGCGGTCCTTGTGTCCGGACGGCAGCGCCTCGATCTTGCCGAACAGTTCTTCCACCTCGCGGTGATCGGTCACCAGTTCGTCGATGACGTTCCCACCATGACCCATGTCCTTCACCTCCAGCCTGGGACGGCTCCCGGGCGGATCCGCCAGGGGGCCGAGTGCCCCGCTGCGCAAGGTCGACACCGCCCGGCGAGCGATGCCCCGGAGCCGGCACCACAAGCGGCAGATATCCGGACAACTCGTGCGCGAATGGGTGATTGAGCACAATGAGGAACGACCAGGGATCAACGTGTGAAACCAACTCGTTCGGGAACCCCGTCCACTACCGTCAGCGCTCAGCCGTCGGGAACACGGCGGCCGGCCCGGGACGGCGCTGCGGATCAGCGCCTCTCACGTCCCGGCCCTGAGCCCTCCCAGCGCCTGTCCCACCCCGTCCCTTTCCGCCATGTCTCCCCCCGCTGCACCGGATTGCGTGCACCGGGCCCCGTGCGCCGCACTTCCCGGCGCTTTCGACCGCGGCCGAAGGACGTTCCATGACCGATGCGACTCCCCGCCTGCCCTGGCGTCGTGCCCTGGTGACGGGCGGCGCCGGCTTCCTCGGCAGTCATCTGTGCGAGCGCCTGCTGGATTCGGGTGCCGAAGTCGACTGCGCGGACAACCTGGTGTCGGGTTCACACGAGAACATCGCCCATCTCCTCGGGCGGCCCGGATTCCGGCTCGTGGAATGCGACGTCTGCGGCCCCGACGCGCCGGAAAGCCTCGCGGGTCCTTACGACGTGGTGCTGCACTTCGCGTGTCCCGCCTCCCCCGCCGACTACCTGCGGCTGCCGCTGGAGACCCTCGACGTCGGCAGTCTCGGCACCCGCGCCATGCTGGCCGTCGCCGAGCGGGACGGCGCCCGCTTCCTGCTGGCCTCGACGTCCGAGGTGTACGGCGACCCCCTGGTGCATCCGCAGCGCGAGGACTACTGGGGCAACGTCAACCCCGTCGGGCCGCGCAGCGTCTACGACGAGGCCAAGCGGTTCGCCGAGGCCCTGGTCACCGCGCATGTGAGCGCCCGGGAGGCCGACGCCGGGATCGTACGGCTGTTCAACACCTACGGGCCGCGGATGCGCGCGCACGACGGCCGGGCCGTGCCCACCTTCGTCAGCCAGGCCCTGGCGGGCGAGCCGTTGACGGTGGCGGGCGACGGGAGCCAGACACGGTCGCTGTGCTACGTGGACGACACCGTCGAGGGCGTGCTGCTGGTGGCCGCGAGCCACTCGGTGCGGCCGGTGAACATCGGCGGCAGCGACGAGGTGACCGTCCGGGACATCGCCCGCCGGGTGGTGGAGCTGACCGGGTCCTCCTCCCGCATCGAGTTCGTCGACCGCCCGGTGGACGACCCGCAGCGCCGCCGCCCGGACACCACCCTCGCCCGCGAGCTCCTGGGCTGGTCGCCCAGGGTGCCCTGGGAGGAGGGCGTCAAGCACACGATCGCCTACTTCGCCGCGAAGCAGCCGGCGAGGGCGGCGCACGAGCCCGGCCGCGACCCCACCCCGCGGGCCTGAGACGTCTTCCCCACGCCGCCACGGAGGCCTTGTATGCGTGTCCTCGGAATCAACGCCCTCTTCCACGACCCCGCCGCCGCCCTCGTCCTGGACGGCCGGGTCGTGGCGGCCGCTGAGGAGGAACGCTTCAGCAGACGCAAGCACGGCAAGCGGCCCGTCCCCTTCTCCGCCTGGGAGCTGCCCGAGCTGTCCGCCCGCTGGTGCCTGGAGCACACCGGCCTCGACCCGGCCGACCTGGACGCCGTCGCCTACTCCTACGATCCCGAACTCGCGCTCTCCGCCGACCGGTTGGGCCTGGACGACCCGTTCGACCACCTGCGCCAGGAGTACGCGCGCCGCGCCCCGGAGTTCCTCGCCGATGCGCTGCCCGGACTCGACCCGGCCAAGGTGCGCTTCGTCCCCCACCACATCGCCCACGCCGCCTCGGCCGGCCAGGCCTCCCCGCACCCGGACTGCGCGGTGCTCGTGCTCGACGGGCGCGGCGAGTGCGGCTCCCATCTCGCGGGCCGCTACGCCAACCGTGAACTGACCGTGCTGGGCGCGCAGTCGCTGCCCCACTCGATGGGCCTGTTCTACGAGGAGCTGACCCAGCACCTCGGCTTCCTGCGCAGCAGCGACGAGTTCAAGGTGATGGCGCTCGCCTCCTACGGCAGGCCGCGCTTCCTCGACCGGCTGCGGGAGTACGTGACGCTCGACGGCCAGGGCGGCTTCCGTACCCGTCCGGTGCCCTGGGCGTCCCTCGTCCCGCCGCGTCCCGCGGGCGCCGCCTGGACCGAGGACCACGCGGACATCGCGGCCAGTGCGCAGGCCTGCCTTGAGGAGGTGCTGCTCGGACTGGCCCGGTGGCTGCACGACCGTACCGGCGAGGCCGTGCTGACGCTCGCCGGCGGGGTGGCGCTGAACTGCGTGGCCAACACCCGGCTGCACCGGGACGGGCCGTTCGAGCGGATCTGGGTGCAGCCGGCGGCCGGGGACGCGGGCACCGCGCTCGGCGCGGCCCTGCACGTCGCCCAGCAGAAGGAGGCGGTGGAGGCGATGCCGACCGCCGCACTGGGCCGCGGCTGGAGTGACGCGGAGCTGCGCGCCTGGCTGAAGCGGGCCGCCGTCCCGTACGAGGAGCCGGACGACATCGCCGAGACGGTCGCCGAGGAGCTGGCCCGGGACGGGATCGTGGCCTGGTTCCAGGGCCGCAGCGAGTACGGGCCCCGGGCGCTCGGGCACCGCTCGCTGCTGGCGCATCCCGGGCGGGCCGGGAACCTGGAGCGGCTCAACGCGGTGAAGGGACGGGAGGAGTTCCGTCCGGTCGCCCCGATGGTGCTGGCGGAACGGGCGGCGGAGCTGTTCGACGGGCCGCTGCCCAGCCCGTACATGCTGTTCGTGCACGAGGTCGCGGCCGGCTGGCGGGAGCGGATCCCGGCCGTCGTCCACGTCGACGGCACGGCCCGCGTGCAGACCGTGGACCGGGCGGAGGAGCCGCTGGTGGCGCGGATGATCGAGGGCTTCGAACGCCGCACGGGGCTGCCGGTGGTGGTGAACACCAGCCTCAACACCGCGGGCCGGCCGATGGTCGACGACCCGCGCGACGCCCTGGAGTGCTTCGGCTCGGCGCCGGTGGACCTGCTCGCGCTGGGCCCGTTCGCGATCCGCCGCCGGCGGGTGTTCGCATGACGCCGGCCTCGGGCAGGGGCCCTGAGCAGCCGCCGGTTCCGGCGGACGCCCCCGCCTACTCCGTCGTCGTGCCGACCGTGGGGCGGCCCTGTCTCGCCGACTGCCTGCGGGCGCTCGCCGCCGCTGCCGGGCATCCGCCCGAGGAAATCGTCGTGGTGGACGACCGGCCCGACGGCACAGGAGAACTGCCGCTCGCGGCGGCCGGTCCCCTGTACGGCCGGGTGCGCACCCTGCGCGCCGGTGGGCGCGGGCCCGCCGCGGCGCGCAACGCCGGCTGGCGCACCGTCGGCACGCCGTGGACGGTGTTCCTCGACGACGACGTCCGGGTCCTGCCCGACTGGTCCCGTCTCCTCGCGCAGGACCTGTGCGCGGCCGACGCCTTCACCGGCGGTGTGCAGGGCCGGCTGTCCGTCCCGCTTCCCGGGGACCGCAGGCCCACCGACTGGGAGCGCGGCACGGCCGGCCTGGAGGAGGCCGCCTGGGCCACCGCCGACATGGCCTACCGGACGGCCGCCCTGGTCGACGTGGGCGGCTTCGACGAGCGGTTCCGCCGGGCCTTCCGGGAGGACGCCGACCTGGCGTTGCGTGTCCGGGCGGCCGGCTGGGGCCTGTGCCGCGGGCGGCGCGCCACCCTCCACCCGGTCCGGCCCTCGGATCCCTGGGCGTCGGTGCGGGCCCAGCGGGGCAACGCGGACGACGTCCTGATGACGCGGCTGCACGGCCGCGACTGGTGGACCCGTGCCGAGGCGCCCCGCGGCCGGTTCCCCCGGCATGTGCTGGTGACCGCGGCCGCGCTCACCGCGTCGGTCTGCGCGCTGACCGGCAGGCGGCGCGCCGCGGCCGTCGCGGGCGCCCTGTGGTCGCTGGGCACGGCGGAGTTCGCCCTGGCCCGTATCGCCCCCGGCCCGCGGACGCGGCGGGAGGTCGCCACCATGCTCTGCACGAGCGTGCTCATCCCGCCGTCGGCCGTCCGCCACTGGCTGCACGGTCAGCTGCGCCACCGTGCGGCCGTCCCCCACGAGGGCACGCCATGACCCGCCGCCCCACCGGGAGCCGGGCCGTGGGGTGCGCGTCGCCGCGGCCTCCCGCCGCCGTGCTCTTCGACCGGGACGGGACCCTCATCGAGGACGTTCCCTACAACGGCGACCCTGCGTCGGTGCGGCCCGTGGCCGGGGCCGGGCGGGCTCTCGGACTGCTGCGGGCCGCGGGGGTGGCGACCGGCGTGGTCAGCAACCAGTCCGGCGTCGGGCGCGGCCTGCTCACGCACGACGACGTCCGGCGGGTGAACGACCGGGCGGACGCCCTGCTCGGCGGCCTGGACGTGTGGGTGTACTGCCCCCATCTGCCCGACGCCGGCTGCCCCTGCCGCAAGCCCCGGCCGGGGCTGGTGATCGAGGCGGCCCGCCGGCTCGGAGCCGATCCACGGGACTGCGTGGTCGTCGGCGACATCGGCGCCGACGTGGCGGCCGCGCTCGCCGCTGGCGCCCGGGGCGTGCTGGTGCCCACGCCGGCGACGCTGCCCGCCGAGGTGGCGTCGGCGCCCGCGACCGCTCCCGACCTGCTCACGGCGGTCGGCCGGCTGCTGGCCCACCCGGAGGGAGACCGGTCGTGAGGTCCCTGGTCGTACGCCTCGACAGCTTCGGCGACGTGCTGCTCGCCGGGCCCGCCGTGCGCGCCGTCGCCGCGCGCTCCCGTGGGGTGACGATGCTCTGCGGGCCGCGCGGCGAGCCCGCCGCCCGGCTGCTGCCCGGCGTGGACGACGTGATCGTGTGGGCGGCGCCGTGGGAGGGCGTGGACCCGCCGCCGGTGGCGGAGGCGGACGTCGAGGGGCTCGTACGGCGGCTGCGCGGCCGGGCGTACGACGCCGCGCTGATCCTCACCTCGTTCCACCAGAGCCCGCTGCCGACCGCCCTGGTGCTGCGGCTGGCCGGCGTCGGACGGATCGGCGCCGACAGCGTCGACGCCCCCGGCAGCCTCCTCGACGTGCGCCATCGGCGGCTGCCCGGGCGGCACGAGGCGCAGGCCGCGCTGGACACGGCCGCCGCGATGGGCTTCCGCCCGCCTCCCGGGGACGACGGCCGGCTGCGCGTCCTGCCGCCGCCCGACACCGTCGCCCTCACAGGCGACGGCCCCTACGTCGTCGTCCACCCGGGGGCCAGCGCGCCCGCGCGGGCGTGGAGTCCGGGGCGCTGCGCAGAGGCCGTGTCCCTCCTGGCGGACGCGGGGCACCGGGTGGTCGTCACCGGCGGTCCCGGCGAGCGGGACCTGACCCGGCGGGTGAGCGGCGGCACGGGCGTGGACCTAGGCGGCAGGACGCCGCCGCGCACCCTGGCGGGCGTGCTGCGCACCGCCGACGCCGTGGTGTGCGGGAACACCGGGCCCGCCCATCTGGCGGCGGCCGTCGGCACCCCGGTGGTGTCGCTGTTCGCGCCGGTCGTGCCGGCGGAGCGGTGGGCGCCGTACGGGGTGCCGTATGTGCTCCTCGGCGACCAGAACGCGCCGTGCGCGGACAGCCGCGCCCGGCGCTGCCCGGTGCCGGGCCACCCGTGCCTGGAGGAGGTCACGGGCCACGACGTGGTGCTGGCGGTGCGGAAACTGATCGAGGAGACGGCATGAGCATGAACATCCTGGTCTGGCATGTGCACGGCTCATGGCTGACGTCGTTCGTCCAGGGCCCGTACACCTTCCTGGTCCCGGTGACTCCCGACCGCGGGCCGGACGGGCTGGGGCGGGCCCGTACCTGGCGGTGGCCGGACACCGTGCGGGAGGCGACGCCCGGCGAGCTGCGCGACGCGCCGATCGACCTGATGGTGCTGCAACGGCCGCACGAGATCGAGCTCGCCCACCGGTGGACGGGCCGGCGCCCCGGCGTCGACGTGCCCGCGGTGTACGTCGAGCACAACTGCCCGGACGGCTCGGCCGTCGACACCCGTCACCCCCTCGCCGGCCGTACCGACGTCACGCTCGTCCACGTCACCCACTTCAACCGGCTGATGTGGGACAACGGCCGCGCCCCGACCACGGTGATCGAGCACGGCGTCATCGACCCCGGCCCCCTGTGGACCGGCGAGGAGCCGCGCGCCGCCGTCGTCGTCAACGAGCCGGTGCGGCGGGGCCGGACCACCGGCACGGACCTGCTGCCCGCCTTCGCGCGCGCGGCTCCGCTGGACGTCTTCGGCATGGGCACGGCGGGTCTCGCGGACCGTCTCGGGCTGCCGTCCGACCGCTGCCGCACCCGTGACCTGCCCCAGGGCGAACTGCACCCGGCGATGGCCCGCTGCCGGCTGTACCTGCACCCGGTGCGCTGGACGTCGCTCGGGCTGTCCCTGCTGGAGGCCATGTTCCTCGGCATGCCGGTGGTGGCGCTGGACGCCACGGAGGTGCGGGAGGCCGTGCCGGACGGCGCGGGAGTGGTCTCCAACCGGATCGACGTGCTGGAGGACGCCGTTCGCCGCTTCACCGCGGACCCGGCGTACGCCCGCGCGACGGGGGAGGCCGCCCGGGCCGCGGTCCAGGCCCGCTACGGAGAACGGCGTTTCCGGGACGACTGGGAGCGCCTGATCAAGGAGGTCACCCGATGAGCCCCAGCCAGCCGACGGCCGGCCGCGTCGCCATGGTCTCCGAGCACGCCAGCCCGCTGGCCGAGCTCGGCGGACCGGACGCGGGCGGACAGAACGTGTACGTGGCCCGACTCGCCGCACAGCTGGCCCGCCGGGGCCACGAGGTCCTCGTGTACACGCGCCGCGACGACCCCGGGCTGCCGGAACGGGTCACCACCGCGGACGGGGTGAAGGTGGTTCATGTGCCCGCCGGGCCTCCGGCCCCCATACCCAAGGACGAACTCCTGCCGTACATGCCGGAGTTCGGCGCATGGCTGGCGCGCGAGTGGGCGGCGGATCCGCCGGACGTGGTGCACGCCCACTTCTGGATGTCCGGGATGGCGGCGCTGGCCGGGGCACGCGAGCTCGGCGTGCCCGTGGTGCAGACGTACCACGCGCTCGGCACGGTGAAGAAGCGGCACCAGGGGGCCGCCGACACCAGTCCGCCGCAGCGCGTGGCGATCGAGACGGCGGTCGGACGGGAGTGCTCGGGCATCATCGCCACCTGCCAGGACGAGGTGACCGAGCTGGTCGCCATGGGGCTGCCCCGCGACCGGATCTCGGTGGTTCCCTGCGGCGTGGACCCCGAGCTGTTCGCCCCGGTGGCCGGCGCGCGGCGGCGGCCCGCGTCGGCGCCCCGACGGCTCCTCTCGGTCGGCCGGCTGGTGCCGCGCAAGGGCTTCGACCGGGCGATCCGCGCCCTGGCGGGCATTCCCGACGCCGAACTGCTCGTCGCGGGCGGGCCCGAGGCCGCCCTGCTGGGCGCCGAGCCCGAGGCGGAGCGGCTGCGGGCCGTCGCCGAGGAGTGCGGGGTGGCCGACCGGGTGACCCTGCTGGGCGGGGTGGGTCCCGCGCGCATGCCCCGGCTGATGTCCGAGGCGGACCTGGTGCTCTCCCTGCCCCGGTACGAGCCCTTCGGGATCGTCCCCGTCGAGGCGATGGCGTGCTGCGCGCCCGTCGTCGCCACGGCGGTCGGCGGGCAGCTCGACACCGTCGTGGACGACCTCACGGGCGTGCACGTCGCACCGGAGTCGCCGGACGGCGGCCACGACCGGGATCTCGTCGACACCGTGAACCGCCTGCTCGACGACCCCGAGCGGCTCGCCCGGTACGGCGCAGCCGGCCGGCGCCGGGTCCTGGCCCGCTACACCTGGGACCGCGTCGCCGACGGCGTGTCGCGGGTGTACGGCGCCGTGTCCTGCGTCCCCTCACTGTCGGGAGTGGTCCGATGACGCTCGCCGCCGGAGTCGCGCACTGCGACGACCTGATGAAGGCACTGGAAGGATTCCGCGAGTACGCGGCCCCGGTGGTGAGGCGCTGGGGAGGCGCCCTCGCCGACCGGCTGGGGGCGGGCTCGCGGCTGCTCGTCGCCGGGAACGGCGGGAGCGCCGCGCAGGCCCAGCACCTGACCGCCGAGCTGGTCGGCCGCTACCGCGACGACCGGCCGCCGTACTCGGCGCTCTCCCTGCACGCGGACACCTCCTCCACCACGGCCATCGCCAACGACTACGGCGTGCAGGAGATCTTCGCCCGGCAGGTCGGCGCGCACGGCCGGGCCGGGGACGTGCTGATGCTGCTGTCCACCAGCGGCGCGAGCGCGAACCTGCTCGTGGCGTCGAAGGAGGCGGGCCGGCTCGGGATGACCGTGTGGGCGCTGACCGGGCCGGCGCCCAACCCGCTGGAGGGGGCCGCGGACGACGCGCTGTGCGTGGAGGCGGCGGCCGCCGCCACGGTCCAGGAGCTGCACCTGGTGGCCGTGCACATGCTGTGCGAGGCCTTCGACCGGCGGGTGGAGCGTCGTACGGCGGTCGACGGCCGATGGAAGAACGGTACGCGGCCCGCGACGGGCGGGGGCGGCGGATGAGCGCCCGGGCGCCGCTGCTCGTCGTCGGGGACGCGCTGCTCGATCACGACCTGTGCGGGCGGGCTGAGCGGCTGGCCCCCGACGCGCCGGTCCCGGTCGTCAGCGGCGCCCGGCGCGTCTCCCGGCCGGGCGGCGCCGCGCTCGCCGCGCTCCTCGCCGCCGCCGACGGCCGGCCGGTCACCCTGGTCACCGCGCTGGGCGGCGACGAGGCCAGCGCGACGCTGGAACGGCTGCTGGCCGGCCGGGTGCGGCTGGTGAGGCTGCCGCTGGCGGGGGCGCTGCCCAGCAAGACCCGCGTCTTCGCGGAGGGCACGCCGCTGCTGCGCCTGGACGACGGCGAGGGCCTGGCCGGCGAGGCGACGGACGAGGCCCGCCACGCCGTCGCCGAGGCGGGCGCGATCCTGGTCGCCGACTACGGCCGGGGCACGGCGGGCGCACTCCGCGAGCCCCTGCGGTCGGCCGCCGCACGGATCCCCGTCGTCTGGGACCCGCACCCCCGGGGCGAACCCCCGGTGCCGGGCGTACGCCTCGTGACGCCGTCGGCGAGCGAGGCGCACGCGTTCGCCGCGCGGCTGGTGGACGCGGACGGGCCCGCTGCCGGGAGTGGCCGCCCGCGGGCGGCGGCGACGCCTCCGGCGGCCGGGAACGACCCGGGCCGCGGGCGGGAGCTGCGGGCCGCGGCCGGTGACGCCGATGTGCTGCTTCGCGCGTGGCGGGCCGTCTCCCTGGCCGTCACCCTCGGTGGACGCGGCGCGCTGCTCTCCCACGGCGGGACGCCGCTGCTGGTGCCCGCGCCGGTGACGGCCGAGGGCGACGCCTGCGGCGCCGGGGACCGCTTCGCGGCGACCGCCGCCGGTCTCCTCGCCGACGGTGAGCTGACCGAGACGGCGGTGCGTGAGGCGGTGCACGCCGCCACCCGGTACGTCGCCCAGGGCGGCGTCCGCTCGCTCGTCGAGACCGCCGCCGAGGCGGTTCCGACGGCCGAGGCGGCTCCCCCGGCCGCCGACGACGCCCTGCGGACGGCGGCCCGGGTGCGCGCGGCCGGCGGGACCGTCGTCGCGGCGGGCGGCTGCTTCGACCTCCTGCACGCCGGCCATGTCGCCCTGCTCCAGGCGGCCCGCCGCGCCGGCGACTGCCTGGTCGTGTGCGTCAACTCGGACGCGTCCGTGCGCCGCCGCAAGGGCGGTGGGCGGCCGCTGGTGCCGGTGGCGGACCGGGTCAGGGTGCTGCGGGCCCTGGAGTGCGTGGACGCGGTCGCCGTGTTCGAGGAGGACACTCCGGAGCGGCTGCTCGGCGAACTGCGGCCGGACGTCTGGGCTAAGGGCGGCGACTACGCGCTGGAGCGGCTGCCGGAGGCGGCCCTGGTGGAGAGCTGGGGCGGCCAGGTCGTCCTCCTCCCCTACCTGGACGGCCGCTCGACGACCGGCCTCGCGGAGCGGGCGGCGCTGTCCCCGCACCGGCCGAGAGGCTTCCGCGGGAGGCGGCGAGGGTAAGGGGGTGAGCCGCCGGGGCGTGCAGTGGCGCGTACGGCATCGCGGCCGACCCCGGCGACGTACGGCTGCCCCCGCCCGTCGCGGCCTCGCCGGCGCGGGGAGCCGTCGTCGTGCATCCCGGGACGGAGTCCGGTTCCCGGCGCCGGCCCGCCGAGCGGTACGCCGCGCTCATACGACGGCTGCGCGCCACCGGCCGGCGTGTCGTCGTCACGGGCGGGCCGGGAGAGGGCGCGCTGATGCGGGGCGTGGCGGGGCCGGCCGGGCTGCCGGCGCGGGACGTGTTGTGCGGAGGGGGCTGCCGTTCGGGGAGCTGTCGGCGCTGATCGCCGGGGCCGCGCTGCTCGTGAGCGGCGACACCGGGCTCGCGGCACGTCGCCGTCGCCCACGGCACGTCGCCGTCGCCCACGGCACGCCCTCCGTCACGCTGTTCGGGCCGGTCGCGCCCCGTCTGTGGGGGCCGCCGCCCGGGTCCGGGCGGCACCGCGCGCTGTGGAAGCCGGGGCCGCCCGGGGGATCCTCACGGGGACGTGCCCGGCCCCCGGCTGACGCGCATCGGCCTCGACGAGGCCGTGGCGGCGGCGCTCGACGAGGCCGTGGTGGCGGCGCTCGGACTGCTGGAGGGCGCCGGGGGTCAGGAGCCGCTGGTGTCCTCGGCGTCGTCGCGGTCGCCCTCGGCCTGAGAGGGCGTGGGCTGGTCCGGGGAGGACTGCTCGGCCGTGTCCCGGGCGTCCTGCTCCTCCCAGTCGCCCTCGGCCTGGGAGGGGGTGTGCTCGGTCATGGTGCTCACTCCTGACGTCAGTTCTCGGTGGTCTGCTGTGTCCAGGTCCAGGCGTACTGGAGCCAGTCCGCCAAGGTCACCGCGCCCAGGCCCGCGCAGCCCAGGCGGGTGGCCCGGGGCGCGCAGGCGTACGAGGCGACTGCGGCGCCCGCGACCCACACCGAGACGCAGAACGGGCAGGCGACCAGGTCCCCCACGGCGCGCCGCACGCCGGTACCGCGGGGCTCGTCCAGGATCTCGCCGGCCGGGGCGTCGGAGCCGCGGCGGGTGAACGGTGCCCGGACGAATCTGGTGATCTTGTCCCGGGACAGCAGCCGCGACGTCTTGTAGACCGCCGTCCCCATCAGGGCGACGTCCCACGGCGGCACCTCGTCCGGCAGCCGCACGCCCTTGCGCCGCGCCACGCCGGCGAAGACGGCGACGCTCGTGGCGAAGGCAGCGGTGAGCGCCGCGTACCCGCCGAGGGGCAGATCCTCCCGGCCGTCGCTGCGGTCCCGGTCCTCGTCGTGAGCGGCGTCCGCGGTCATGGCACCTCCTGTTGGTCCGCACGGCCGCCGTATCGATCGCGGCCTTGTCGATGGCGCGGGCCGAGTTCCCCCGCACCACGGCACCACACGCGTCCGAACCCTGACCGGGATACGGTACGGCAGCCATAAAAACCGATCACCATCGGTCAACAAACGCCGGGAAAGAATACGAAGGCGAGCGCCGGCAAAAAACTTCGACCACTGCCGTCATCGCCGTTCCGAGAAGTCGCCGACCCGCCTCAGGCACTTGACGCAACCCCTTGAACAGGCACGACACCACGACCGGCCACCCCGGGGAAACCGCGCGGGAATGTTTCGGATAAGCCTTCAGAAGGCAAGCACGATAATGCGCCGATCTCTTACGATGCGTCTTCTCGCGGTGCTACAAATGCGAGACAGTTCTTTTCCAGCGGGGGCCAGGGGGGATCCCATGCAGACGGACCGCCCTTGTGCCGGTTTCCCGGGTCGTGCCGGACGTCTCGTTCTGGCGTTGGCACTGATGTGCGGCCTTCCGCTGCTGCCCGGAGCCTCACCCAGCCGCGCGGCCCCGGCGCCCGCGCCGGACCCCGCGCCCGTCGACTTCGTCGTCCTCGTCGACGAGTCCGGAAGCCTCTCCCCCCAGGACGTCACCGCCGAGCGCGCGGCCGCCTCCATGCTCACCCTCGGCGAGTTCTCCCCGAGGTCGCGCGCCGCCGTCGTGGGCTTCGGCAGCCAGAGCGAGCGGGGGCGCCGCCCCGTGGACGTCGTCTGCCCGCTCACCAGGGCGGACACGGCGGGCCGGGAACGCCTGAGCACCTGCGTCTCCGGCATCCGGCCGCGCACCGCGGCCGAGGGCAACGGCACCGACTTCCCCGCGGCGATCACCCAGGGCCTGTCGATGCTCCGCACGACCGGGGACGCCGCCGCACCGGCCGCCCCGAAGATCCTCTTCCTGCTCACCGACGGCCGGCTCGACGTCCGCGACAGCCCCAACTACGGCCCCGACCGCGACCGGCGCAACGACAACGCCGCCAAGGCGCTCACCACCGCGGTGGCCCAGGCCCGGGCCGACAAGGTGCAGATCTGGCCGCTCGGCTTCGGCGACGGCATCGACCGGTCCCAGCTGGACGCACTGGCCGCCGGCGGCTACCAGACCCGGTGCGGGGCACTGCCGTCGGCCCGGCCGCGGGCCAGGGTCACACCGGACTCGGACGCGGTGTCGAAGGCCCTGCTGCAGGCGTTCGCGGGAGCCCGCTGCGCCCGCACCAGTCCGGACCAGGCACAGGGCACGGTCACCACGAGCGCCGATTTCAGCGTCACCATCCCTCCGGTGGCCAGCGACGGTTCCATCGTGGTGGTGAAGGAGCGCCCCGAGGCGGTGGCCGTCACCTACTACGACCCCGAGGGCCGCAAGGTCCCCCTGCGCGGCTCGGCCCACGGCTCCGCCTTCGAACTCGTCGGCCAGGACGGCCCGGTGGAGTCCCTGCGGATCCGCGACCCGCACCCGGGGACCTGGCGGGTCCATGTGGAGGTGCTGGGCGGCTCGGCCGGCCAGCAGGTCAGCGCCACCGCCCTGTGGCAGGGCGTGCTGCGCTCGTTCATCGTGCTCGATCCGCCGTCTCCCGCCCCGGGCCAGAAGGCCGCCGTGCACGTGCTGTTGCAGACCGCGCGGGACGCCCGCCTCGTCGACCCCGGGCAACTCGCCGGCATCGGCGTCTCGGTGAGCCTCACCGGCAAGGGCTTCCCCCCGGTCGAGACCCGGCTCACGGACGACGGGCGTTCACCGGACCACGCCGCGGGCGACGGGGAGTTCTCGGGCACGGTGACGGTGCCGGCGGCGGCGGACGGCGAGTTGGAGTTCGTGGGCCACATGGTGGGCGAGGGGATCACCGGCGACGAACGCCCCTACCGGACCACCCCGCCCGACCCGCTCTCCCCGCTCGCCGGGTCCGTCCAGTTCGAGGACCGCCGGGTGGAGCCCGGAGGGACGGCGCACGGGCTGGTCAAGGTGCACAACTCCGGCACCGCCGCCCGCACCGTGCGCGTGGTGCTCGGCGACGCCGGGGACCGGGTGTCCTTCACGATCAGCCCGCAGCAGGTGAGGGTCGGCGCGGGCCAGCAGATCTCCGTACCGCTGACGTTGCGCTTCGCCGAGGACGCGCCGACCGGTCCGGTGCCGGGCACGGTCTCGCTGCGGGACGAGCGGGGGCGTCCCGTGGCACAGTCCTTCCTGATCCTCCAGGTGGTGCCCCGGCCCGGGTTCCTGGAGCGCAACGCGCCCGCGGTGGGCGTCGGTTCGGCGGTGCTCGCCCTGCTGGCTCTCGTCCTCGCACTGCGCTGGCAGGGGCAGCGCAGGAGCCGGGACGTGTCCACCCTCCAGCTGATTCTCCATCAGCACGGCATGGAACGAAGCCGGTTGCGGGCGCCGGCCGGCGGTGGGGCCGAGTTCGGGTTCCAGGTGCGCTCGGCGGGCGGTGCGCCCCGCCTGTTCCTCGACGACTCCCCCGGCCGCTACCGGGTGCGGCGCTTCCGCGACGGCCTGGCCGTCAGGACACCCGACGGGGAGCGGCTCACCGTCCCGCGCGGGCGGACCGCCGCGCTGCGGGACGGGCTCGCGCTGGGTTTCGCCGACACCCGCTCCACGGCCCCCGCGCCCCGGCGCGGCCCCGGCCGCAGGTCCGCCGCCGCGACGGCCCAGGCCACTGCGGCGGCGGCCGCCCCGGACGGCCGGGGCCGGCGCCGGCGGTCCGGTGCGACGGGCGCGCCGGCGTCCTCGCCGATGCCCGCGAAACAGCCTTATGACGACGCTTTCTGACCCGGTGTCCGACCGCCGGGACGGCCGTGGACGGCCGCGCGACGGAGCCGGGCGCCCACACGGCCGCGCACGAGGGGGAGTTGGATGAAGATCTACCAGCCTATGTTGTTCGTGGGGCTGGGCGGGACCGGATGCCTCATCGGCGCCGAGCTGGAGAACCGGCTGCGGGAAGCGCTGTGCGGCCCCGACGGAACGGCACTCTTCCCCGCGCTGCGCGGCCGCCAACTGCTCCCCCACCAGCTGCCCGACTGTCTTCAGTTCGTCTACGCGGACCTGAACGAGGCCGAGTTGAGCCGGCTGCCGCACATGCGGGCCGACGGACTGCTCAAGGCCGCCTACGGCAGGACGGCCCGGGCCACGTTCGGGCTGCTGCCGCGCTTCGACTCCTACCCCGAGGTGGCCCGCAGTCTGCGCACCAACCTGCCCGGCCCGCTGTGCCGTTGGGTGCCCCCGCGCCAGGGCGAGCCGCGCGTCGCCCCGCTGATCCGGGGCGCGGGCCAGCTGCCCGCCGTCGGCCGGGCGGCCCTGTTCGAGACCTTCCGCGGCGGTCTGGGGCCCGCGCTGAACCCGCTGCGCGAGGCGATCTCCCTGATCAGCAAGTCCGGTGGCGACCTCACCTCGCTCGGCGGCTCGCTCGCCGACAGCTGCGACGTGTTCGTCGCCTTCTCCGTCGCCGGCGGCACCGGCGCGGGCATCTTCTACGACTACCTCCACCTGCTGGGGCACGCCTTCGAGGAGGCCCGCTACCGGGTGCGGATCTACCCGCTGGTGGTCATGCCGTCCGCCTTCGACGACGGGCGGGGCGGGGGCCGCGCGGCCCGTCTCAACGCGGGCCGCGCCCTGGTGGACCTGTTCCGTCTCGTCGACGACCAGAACGCGCCCGACGCCGACGACAACCTGGACGACGTGGGCAGCACCGGCCAGCTCTCCGTCGAGTACCCGGGCGGCGTCTCGGTGCGGATGCGGCCCTCCACCACGCAGACCGCGTTCCTGTTCTCCCGCACCTCCGGCATCGAACGCGAGGACCTGCACCGTTCCATCGTGTCGCTGGTGATGTCCCTGCTGGGCACGGAACTCGGCGAGGACGACAGCCGGATCCGCGACGGCGACAACCTGTACCAGTCGTTCGCCGACAGTTTCATCAACGCCAACGTGGAACGGGCCGCCGTCGCCCCGACCGGCATCGGCAACCGCGGTGTCTCCACGAGCCTGGTCGCCTCCATGGCGGTCCCCGTCGACGAACTGGCCGAACTGGTGGCGTCCCGGCTGCTGGCCACCGCGCTCAAGCGCCGCGCCTACCATCCGGCGACGCACGACGCGGCCCAACGCGACCTGATCCGCGAGTTCTTCGCCGCGTCCCACCTGGACCAGCTGTGGACGCGCCCGAGCCCGCCGTTCAGCGAGCCGCGCCCGGCCACCGGCGCGCGGGCCGTGCTGGAGGCGCTGGCGGCGCGGCAGAGCGCGATGGACGACGCGCTCGGCGACCTCGACCGCCAGTTGCGCCAGCAGGTCTCCGAACTCGCCACCGCCTTCGACCCGTTCCGGGGAGTGCGCGAACTCCTCGGCCGGGTCGACGTGCCGAGGCTGCGACAGGTCGTGCTGGGCGAGCCCGCCGCCAAGGACCGGCTGGCCCGGGCCGGTTTCGCCGGGCTGCTGCACAACCGCGGCCGGGAGCCGGAACGCCCGCCGGGCCTGAGCGTGGGTCCGCCGCAGCCGAGGAACATCAAGGACCGCATGGCCGGGCTGGTGAAGCTGAGATGGGGCGACGCCGAGGTCGTGCAGGCTCTCCAGGAGCAGGACGCCTGGTACCAGTGGGAGTGCCGGCGCGTCTGGCACCGGCACTGGGCCGACCACGCCCCGCGCTGGGACCGCACGCTGTCCGCGCTGCGCGCCGAACTGGACGCGCTGACCGGCGCGTTCCAGGAGCAGGCCGACGACGAGCAGGCCTCGTTCACCCAGCGGACGAGGCAGTTGTACCGGCCGCGCACCGGGGTGTCGTACCTGCTGCCGCCGCAGAACGACCTGGTCTCCTTCTACGAGGCCGTCGTGCACCGTCTGCTGCTCGCCGAGGGGCTGCGGGAGACGGACGGCGAGGAGGCGCTGCTCGGGCACCTGATCGGCGCCGAGCGGTGGCGGGCCGCGTTCACGGAGGCGCGGGTGGATCCGCGCCGGTCGGTGTCGATCGTCAAGGACCATCTGCAGAACCGGGTGAAGCGCCTGTTCGGGGAGACCGGCGGGGTGGGGCAGCGTCCGCTGCTGCCGTCGCTGGGCACACTGCTCGCGGCGTCGGCCGCCGGGGACGGGTTGCAGATCGGCGAGGACGCCGTGGAGCAGTGCCGGCACAAGCTGGCCTCGCTGCTGCCGGTGGGCTTCTCCCCCGAGGGGCGGGGGAAGCTGAAGGTGCTGATCGTCTACCCCGCCACGTCCACCGACTCCGCGGTGCGCCGTTTCCTGGAGCGGGAGATGCGGCTGCCCAGGGACAACGAGCGGGAGATCGAGTTCCGTCCGGTGTCCACCGAGTCGGTCACCGTCATCCTGTTCCGCAGCTCGATGAGCCTGACCGAGGTGCCGGAGGTGCGCGGCACGCTGACCCTGTGGGCGGAGGCGCTGGGCGCGGAGCAGCCGGGCGACCTGCTGCGCTGGCGGCACCGGCTGGGCCACGAGTCCGACTTCCTGATGGGGACGGCGCAGGACCGCCGGCACATCCTGCACCGGCTGCTGTGCGCGCTGTGGAACGACCAGGTGACCGTGTTCGGGGACGTGACCAGCCCGAAGCGGGTGCGCGTCGGTCTGCGGGACCGGGAGTCGGCGGCCATGGTGTGCGCGCTCCAGTCGCCCGGCCCCGGTCTGTCGAGCTGGGGCGGGCTGCTGCGCGCGTACGAGTCCTGGACGCTGGGGGAGGACAGCGGGGGCATCCGCGACGCGTTCTGCGAGCAGTTGATGGCCACCACGCCGCTGGGGCTCGAGGGCACTCCGGTGGCGCCGTCCGGGCTGTTCCGCACCCTCGTCGACAAGGTGGCGGCGCAGCAGGCGGAGCTGCTGGTCGGGCGGTCGCCCTGGCCGGTGGAACAGGATCCGGCGCACCGGGCGGAACTGCGCGCGTTCTGGACGGAGACCTTCCAGGAGGCTCTGGACCTGCCGTTCCCCCGGGCGCACCGGCTCCAGGGCTGGACGCTGCGCAAGCTGCACCACGCGCTCGGTGGGGAGGCCGGCCAGTGAGCACACCGCACCGCGACCGTCTGGTCGTCTGCATCGACCTGCGCCGGGGCCTGGACCACGTCGGGACCGCGGCGGCGCTCGACGAGCGCTTCCGGGAGACGATGCGCGAGGCGCGGGTGCGCGCGGCCGACGTCTCCCGGGTGCTGGTCATCGACACGGCCGCCGACCTCGTCTCCCACGAGGACGCCTACGAGCGCATCTGCTCCCACCCGGGGGTGTCGGCGGTGCTCTGTCTCGCGGTGGGCCCGCCGGCCGCCCGGTCGGCGGGCCCGGCGGCGGACCCCGCCGACGCCGCGGACGAGCCGTACCGGGAGTCGCATGTGCTGGCGCTGCCGGTGCAGTTGCGCCCGCCGCTGGCCGCGACGGTGTGGGTGGGGGACGTACGGGGCATCGGCTGGCGTCCCGGGCAGAGCGGGGCGCCCGCGCTGACCGACACGGGAGCCGCGGAGAACGACCTCGGCGGGCTGGACCCGCTCGTCGAGCTGCTCCAGGTGGCCGAGGTGTTCGACGAGACGGTGGGTACCCTGCACGAACTGCCGTCGGCGGTGGCGAGTCCGGCGCTGCGGCTGCTGATCCACGAGGTGCCGGAGGAGGAGCTGCTGCGGACGCAGGTGCAGGCCCTTGAGTACTGCACCGGCGCGCCCACCGCCGTGACGAGCCCCGCGCCGCCGGAGGGGCCGCTGGCCGTCCTCGCGGGGACCGCGGACCCCGAGGACCTCTCCTCGGAGGACTGTCTGCCGGAGGACAGCCCGCTGCGGCAGTCGCACCGGCAGACCGTCGCGGGCATGCGCCGGGCGGGGCTGTGTCTGGCGGAGCTGAGCGGCCGGCGGGGCTGGCTGGGGCGCGCCTCGGGCATGCGGGAGGCTCTCGGCGCGGTGCGGGAGGCCGGGCACCGGCTCGCCGAGCACCGGCGCACCATCGAGCAGACCTTCGAGTGGGTCGACGGCCGCGCGGGCATCGACGCGGAGGCGCGGGACCATCTGCTGCGGCTCGGCGTGCGGCTGCCGCTGGTCCCGGGCACCCGGCCGGAGGAGGTCGGGGCGGCTCTGCGGCAGCAGGTGCTGACCCGGCTGGAGCGCCGGCGCCCGCTGCCGGAGATCGTCTCCTGGCTGCGCGAGTTCACCAACTCGACCGTGCCGTCCGGGAGCGCGGCCCAGATCGAGCGGATCCAGCAGGTCTGCCCCGACGACGTGCTGGCCCCGCTGATCCGGCCGCCCGCGTTCACCGTGGGCGCCGGAGCCGGCCGGGCGGCCGGCTGGGCGGCCCTCGCCGCGTCGGCGGCCGCCGTCGCGCCGTGGTGGCCGCTGGTGTCGGGAGTGATGCTGCTCCTCCTCGCCGGCGCCGTGGGGTGGACCCTCGTCGCGGGCCCGGAGGACGAGGCGTCCGACGAGCCGCCGTGGGCCGCCCGGCTCCCCCGGCGGACGGTGGGCGTGCTCGCCGGCGGGTGGGCCGCCGGATGCGTCGTGGGCCTGTCCGCCCGGGCCGCGGTGGCGATGCCTTTCTGGTCCGTGTGGCTGCTCGCGGTGGCGGCCGGCGCGGCGGCCGTCCAGGCCGGTCACAGCCTGTGGGCGGCCGCGGTGGCGGACTGGCGGCGAGAGGTACGGCTCGACGCCGCCGCCCTCGCGGCCGAGCGGCTCGGCGAGGCGCTGGACGACGGGGTGTTCGAGTACTGGCTGCTCGCGGACGCCCGGGCGGCCGCGTCCGACCAGGCGCGGGCGGTCGCCGCGCTCCTGGAGGCGGGCTGTTCGACCCTCGCCGAGTTCGGCGAGCAACTGGAAGGCCGGGCCGGGCCCGACTGGGGTCCGGCGTCACGAGGGATCCCGCCGGGCGGCGGGACCGCGGACGGGCGGGGCGGCTCGCCGTACGCCGTCGAGCATGTGGGCCAGGCCGGGCAGGCGCTGCTCGACACGGTCATCGGCGACCTGTCGGACCTGATGGCCGAAGTCCTCACTCCCTACTGGCCGTTGGTGCTGCGCGACCCCTCCACCGTCACCGCGCTGCCGGTGGCCGCCCGCACCGGCGAGCTGATCTTCGAGTACCAGCACCAGCTGGCCCGGGTCGGCACCGCACCCGCACCCCGCTTCGCCCACACATCGGTGAGCCGGCCCGACCCGGCGAGTCTGGTCGGCGTGGACATGCAGCGCGTGGTCGGCGTGCTCCTGCCGGGCCATCACGACGACGCCCTGCATCTGTGCTCCCCCGGGCAGCTGCGGATGCTCGACCGGGCGCCGGACGCCACCCGGCACTTCGGGTTCGTGCCGCAGGCGATGCAGAGCTCGTTCTGGAAGGCCGTCGAGAACGCGCCGGGCGGCGCGCACGGGACGACGGGCGGGCGGGCCGAGCCGCGCACCCGGTGGACGAGCGTGCCGGACGCCGGACTGCCGGACATCGTGTGGACGGCCACGGGCCGCTTCGCCGGCCTGCTGCGCCTCGTCCCGCTCGCGGAGAGCTCGGTCCGCCTGTCCTGGTCCGACGGCCGCGAGTCGACCGGCGGGGCGGGGGGCGCTCCCCGGCCGGGCGGCCGGGAGGGCGGCCGGCTCCCCGGCGCCCGCGACGGCGCACAGCACGGCGGCGGCAGCCGCGTCCAGCCCGGCAAGCCCTCCGCACGCGGCGGGGGCGACACGACGGGCGGCGCCGGGTGAGCCCCGCGCCGCGCGAAGGGCGCGGAGGGGGCGGCGCGGGGTCGCCTTCCGGAAGCGGGGCCGTCCCCCTGGGGGGCGGGAGCAGGGTTGCGGGCGACGTGCGTTCGGCGGTCGCCGCGCCCCGGCGGCGGGTCGCCGGGAGGAGCGCGGGGGCCGGTGGGACTCGGGGGCGGCGCGGCGGGCTGTGCCGGGGTGCGGCCGGGGGCGGAAAGGTGCCTGAATGACCGACGTACTGCTGTTCGTGGACTCCACGGGCATGCCCGAGCGGGTGCGCGTGCTGCGGGCCGAACCGGACGAGCCGCACGCTCCCGGCTCCCCGTTCCGCACCCGGATGATCACGCTGGAGGACGGCCGGCACCTCTCCCAGCGGCGGATACACCCGGCGCACGCCGCCCGGCCGGAGGCCCTGGACGCCCTGGAGACGGAGATCCGGGCCGGGCTGCGGCTCGTACGGGCCTTCGGGCGCGAGGGCTACCCACCGGAGTTCACCCGGCTCGCGGGGTACGCCATCGAGGCGCCCGAGCCGTTCCTGCTGCTGGACCCGCTGCGCAAGGGCCAGCCGATGGCGGAGTTCGCGGGCCGTCTCATGGTGCGCGAGCAGCAGAAGTTCGAGTACAGCCTGTTCCGCACGCTGCGGCTGCTGGAATGGGCCTCGCTGGTGCACCGGTCGATCGGCCCCGGCACGGTGCGCTGGGACGGCTCCCGCATCCAGCTCACCCAGTTCGGCGGCGCCGAACTGGCCGGGCGGCCGCGCAGACGGCTGGGGGTGCGGCCGTGGGCCTCGCCGGAGCAGCGGGAGGGCTTCGGCGCCGTACATCCCCTGGACGACGTGTGGAGCGCCGGGCAGTTGGTCCACTTCGTGGCGACGGGCCGGGAGAGCGCGGGCGACCGCCCGCCGCCGGGGTCGGGGCAGGCCCTGACGGATCTGCTGCGCGGCGTGTTCGAGGAGGACCCCGACCGCCGCTGCGACGCCCGGACGCTGCTCAAGCGGATCTCGGGACGCGACCCGGTCGCCGACCTGGGCGAGGCGCCCGACCCGCTGCGCGCGGGCCGGCGGCGGTTCGACGAGCTGCTGGCCGCCAAGGGGCCGCACGCCTGGCCCCCGCGGCCGCGGCCCGAGCCGGCCCCGGCGCCGCCGAGGCCCGAGGAGCCGCCGCGCCCGGACGCCGGGCGCAGGGGCGCGGGCCCGGTGTGGAGCCTGCGCATCCCGGGCCGCAGTACGCACCATGACAGGACGGGAGAGAGCGGATAGTGGACGACGTACTCGCGGGCGAGCAGCCGCGGCCGATCCGTTGCCCGAGTTGTCTGGAGGACCTGTACTTCGACGCCCGGCGGCTGTTCCTGCCGGAGCCGCCCACCCATGAGCTCAGGCCATGGGATCCGGGTGAGGAGACGAACGAGATCCGGCGCCGGGACCTGCTCAACCAGGCCTTCCTGAAGTGCCCCAACGAGCGGCCGGGCGAGCACTTCCTGCCCGTGCCGTACCTCAGTCACGGCACTCCGCTGTCCATCGCGTTCGTGGGCCAGTCGGGCACCGGCAAGACGCATCTGCTCGCGGCGATGATGGCGGAGATCGGCCGCGGCGGTCTCGACCCGTACGGCATCCACTGCCGTTCGGTGAACACGGTCCGGCACCAGACGTTCCTGTCCCAGGCGGTGAGCCAGCTGGAGGCCGGCCTGGTGCTGCCGTCCACCGACCCCGTGTCGTTCGTCGAGTTCACCGACGCGCTGCTGGTGACCGTCAGGGGCAGGACCCGGCCGGTGGCGTTCTTCGACATCGCCGGCGAGTCCCTCACGCTCAGCGGTCAGAGCACCCAGTTCCTGCTGGGCGTGGACGCGCTGATCTTCGTGGTGGACACGATGCGGGCGCTGCGCATGCCCCAGCTGGTGCCGGCGCGGGAGAGCGCGGGCATCAGCCACGCGCTGGCCGGGGTGCCCGACCCGACGTTCTCCACGGTCCTGGACCGGCTGCCCCGGGACGGCGACTTCAGTGACGTGCCCTGCGCCGTGGTGCTCAACAAGTGCGACGTGCTGCGCTTCGAGGACCCCATCGACCAGTGGCTGCGCAACGGGCCGCCGGCCGGCGGGAAGACCGTCGATCCGCAGGAGGCGTACGAGGAGAGCCGGGACGTCTACGCCTTCCTCGCCCAGCACGGCGCGAGCGCGTGGCTGCGCCCGGCGCACGACTGCCGCCGGTGCACCCTGCACTTCGTCTCCGCCACCGGCATGTCGCCGACGGCCGTGCCGGGCCGGACCGATCCGCACGGTCCGCGCAAGGCGTTCGTCGGGGGCGTGCGGCCGCGCCGCGTCCTCGGCCCGCTGCTGTCGCTGTTCACCATGTGCGGCCTGCTCGATCCGCCGGTCCCGCAGCTGATGGGGGTCTGAACCATGCACACCGGTCCCACCGCCGATCAGATCACTTTCGTCCACGACCCGTTCAACATCTCCGAGAACCGGGGCTTCGGGCCGGTGGCCCATTCCTGCGCCGGTCCGCAGGCCGTGAGCTTCTGGCAACTGGCGGAGCGGATCGTCCGGCCGCCCGGGGCGTCCGCCGCGGGCCGGGACTCCCTCGCCTTCGCGACGGTGGCCGGCCAGGAGGTGATCGTGTGGCGGGTCACCGCGCGGGACGGCATGGACCGGGGCAGCCTGCGCTGTCACGCCCTGTTCGCGCCGTCGGGCCGGCTGACGGCCCCTGTCGCCCTCGGGCTGACGGGACGGGAGTGGTCGCGGCGCTCGGGCGCGCTCGACGCGGGTCTGGGCCGCACGCTCGACGTGCTGGACCTCGGTGAGTTGCGCCGGGAGGCGGAGCAGGGGGCGGACGTCCTCCGGGCGCAGGCGGCCGACCACGCGGACGTGCTGCGCCACCTGGTGTCCTGGGTGCTGTACGAGCCCGGACGGCAGCTGTCGATAGCCGAGGAGGATTGCGTCGGCGACAGTCCCCGCGCGCTGGTCCTGCTGGGCCTGGTCGAAATGCTGGAGCGGCTGGTGCCCGGCCCGTGGACCTTCTCCACGCTGGAGTACGAGGAGTCCGGGCCCTACCGTCTGATGATCATGCCGAAGTGGCCGACGCCGGGCCACTCCACGCATCGCAGGCTGCGGCTGCACGGTCAGGAGCCGCCCGCGGACTGGGCGCTGGAGGCGGCGCGGCTGCTGGTCGCCCGCTACGCCGAGTCCGGGACGCAGACGCTGGAGCTGGTGGGCCACCCGGCCCTGCGCTGGTCGGAGATGACCCCCGAGGAGCGGTGCCGTGAGCTGCTGTCGCTGCTTCGGCCGCGCATCGGCCCGGGCCCGGCCTCGCCCCCCGCCGAGGACGAGCACCTGCCGGACGACACCGCCGGGCCGGACGAGCGGCCGCCCGCCGGCCCGCCCGCCGACGGCGGCGGCGGCGCGGAGACGTCGTCCGGCGCCCCGTCGCCCGACGACGTGCCGGCCCTCCCCCGGGGCTGGCACGTGCGTGAGGCGTCGGACACCGGCCAGGCGCCCGCCCGTCCGGCGGGCCCGCCCGACGACATGGAGACGACCACGCACGAGCACGAAGCCGCCGCCTTCCAGCCGCTCCTTCCCTACGACCCGTACGACGACGACGCGTCCACCGGCCCGCCGGCTCACCCCCAGTCCCACCACGACCCCGGTCACGACACCCGGCACGACGCGGTTCACGGCGCCCACCACGAGTCGTCCTTCGTGACCGCGACGCGCCGGTCCGTCCTCGGACACGAGTCGTTCACCGCCCCCGCCGAACCGGCCGCGCCACCTTCGGACGGGATGGCCGAGCAACTGCCCTTCAGCCCCGCGGGGTTGCCCCCGTCGGTCGCGCACGGCTCCCCGGCGCAGCCCCGGGCCAAGAAGGGGGCGTGGACACCGCGCTGGTTCAGGGGCGAGGGGGCCCACGCCGCTCCGCAGCGGACCGAGGACCCGCCGGGCGCGGACGCCGTACGACGGGACGACGCCGCCCGGCCGCACGGCGGCCCACGTCAGGACGGCGACGCACCAGGCGAGGGTGATGCGCGGCGGGCCGAGGACACACGGCGGGACCGCGCGGGCGCGGAGTGGGCGAGCGCACTCGGCGACATGGAGCTGGTGGAGAGAGCGACGCGGTGCCGGACCCGCGACGAGGCGGACGCCCTCCGCCGTGAGCTGGAGAAGCGCACCGCGCACTGGGACGAGGCGACCGCCGACGCGGCGTGTGAGCTGGCCATCACCCAGGGGCTGGGCCTGACCCGGACGACCTCCGGCCGGCTCAAGCGGGTGTCCGTCATTTCCCCCGCCCACCTCCACTGGCTCTTCGTGCGCAAGCCCGTGCGCAGGCCCGGCCCCGCGCGCGTCTGGGCGACGTTCCTCGGGATGCACGGGTGGGCGCTCCCCGCGGAACTCTCCGGCCTCCTGCTGACCACACTCCAGGACCACATGCTGCGGCCGGAGCTCGTTCACCCGGCCTTCTTCACCACCCACGGCCCTGCGGCCATCATGCGGGCCCACGGACTGGCGAGCCCGGCCGAACGGCCGGCCCGCCGCCGACGCGGCGAACCGGCGCGGGCGCACGCCGTCGGGGACAGCGACGACCGGCTCCTGGCGGCGGGCATGCTGCTCGGGCTCATCGCGGCCCTGGTGTTCCTCTTCGTGGTGCTGTTCAACACCTGAGGCGGCAGCCGCCCGTCACACCTGCCCGAGGCCGAACATCTCCTCCTCGGGCAGGTGCGAGAACAGCCGGACGGGCGGCGCGGCCGGGTCCCTGGCGGCCAACTCCCGGACTGCCGCGTCGAGTTCCTCCGACGCCTCGGCCGCCGTGCGGCCGAAACGCAGCACGGCCCGGCGCCATGTCTGCTCCCATGTGCCGTCGTCGACGTACTCGGCCGCCACGAGCCCGGCCGCCAGCACGACGGCCGCTCCGCCGATCGGATCGGTGTCGTCGCCCCGCCCCAGCAGGAACACCTCGTGGGCGAACAGGTCCCGCAGCTCGGTCTGCCGCCGCCGGGTCAGGCCCTGAGCGACCGCGTCGAGCAGCACCAGCGGGGGCGGCTGGTCGCCGCGCAGGCAGATCCGGCGGATCTCCTGGTGCACGTCGGCGGGCCGGACCGGGCGGGCGGTGCCGAGGAGGCGCAGGGCGGCGCCCCGGCCGAACGGGCGCATGACGCCCCGCAGGACGAGGACGTCGACGGGTGCGTCCTGGTCCTGCACGGTGGGTGCGCCGCCGGGATCGAGGAGTTCGCAGCGCAGGGGACGCTCGGGGACCCGGGCGGTGAGCGCCGCCCGCAGCCCGGCGGCGGAGTCGGCCCGGCTCTCGGCGGGGGCTCCGCCGTGCCGTCGCAGGGCGCGTCGGGCGAGGTCGAGGTTGCGGGTGCGCGGGAGGCCGTCGCCCGGGTGCTGCAGCCGCCGGCGCAGCCGGGCGGTGGCGGGGTCGGACGGGATCGTCAGCTCGGCCGCCGTGAGATGCCACAGGGTGGGCGCCGACCGGTCGTCGCCCAGCAGGTCGGCCGCGTCCACGGCCATCTGCCGCCGGGGGCGGCGGCGCCGGCTCTCACGGGCCAGCAGGTCCGCCCCGCGCAGGGCGGGCAGTTGCTCCTCGTGGGCCTCGCGCTCCGGCAGCGGCGCGGGGTCGACGCCCGAGGGCAGGACGCGGTGCAGCAGCAGCCAGGTGCGGTGCACGCCGTGGTTGGGCGCTCCGAAGCGCTGCCGGGCGGCCTTGAGGTCCGCGGCGGCGCGTCGCCGGTCGCCGAGGAGGTGCCCGTGGAACACGGCCGCGGCCAGGGACAGGGGTGCGGTGGTCCGTTCCCCGGGGAGGCGGCCGATGAGGCGGGCCACCGGTTCGCGCAGCGGTTCGGGCAGCAGCGGCGCCCCGGCGACGGGACCGTACAGGGCGGCCTCCCCGGCGACGAGCACGAGCCGGCGTCCGGGGTCGGGGATCCGGGTGAGTGCCGCACTCAGGGCGTCCAGGTGGGGTCGCGCCTCCCCCGGCTCGCAGTGGATCAGGGAGTGCAGCGCCTGGGCGAACCACTCGTCGGGCGCCGCCGGCGGCGGGCCGCCGCACGGCCGTTCGCCGGTGCGGGCCCGCAGCGCGTCCCTCCAGTCGGCCAGCGCCCGCCGTGCGGCCTCGGTCCTGCCGAGCCGGTGCAGCAGGGCGCACTCGGCGCGAGCGATCTCACTGCCGGCACGGCCGCGCCGGGCCGACCTGAGGGGGGCGGCCAGGCCGATCCAGCGATCGGCCCGCACGAGGTCGCCCGCGGCGGACAGGGCGAGTTCGGCGCGCAGCGCCAGCACGCGCAGCCGCTCCTCGTCGTCCCGGGCGAGGAGCATGGCCTGCCGGGCGTGGTCCTCGGCGCGGGCCGGCTCCAGGACGCCCGCCCAGGCCCGTGCGCGGATCAGGTGGGCGTCGTAGCCGAGGGCGCGGCGGCGTTCGTCGTCGGGGTCGACGAAGCGCTGCACGGTGGCGTCCAGGAGGTGGACGGCGCGCAGCGGTTCGCCGCGCAGCATCCGGACGCGGGCCTCCAGCACGTCGAAGCCCATGGCGTCGGCGCCGGGGTCGGTGCGCAGGATGCCCTCGACGGGCACGCCCGACCGCACGGCGGCCTCGGCGTCGGCCAGCGCCGCCCTGGTCCGCTCGGCGGCCGCCTCCTCGGGCCGGCGCAGGGCGGCCCGGTCGAACCGGGTCTTCCACGCGCGCACCAGGTCGGGGCGTGCGGCCAGGCGCCATTCACGCATCGCGTAGCGGGCGATGAGCAGGGCCCTGGAGTCGGCTCCGCCCGTCATCCAGTCGAAGGTGGTGGTGAACACGCCGTCCGCGGCGCGCTCCCCGTCCGCCGAGCCGTCGGGGCCGGGTCCGGTGCGGGCCAGGCACGTCGCGTACAGCAGGCCCGCGTCGGCGAGCCAGAGGTCGTCGAGGCGCTCCCTGGACCAGGGGCGCTCCCGGCCCGGGGGTCCGCTCTCTCGTTCGCGGAAGATCGCCGCGAGGGTCTCCCGAACCTCGTCGAGGGTGCCGGCGCCGGCGCGAGCGGGGTCGCCGAGCAGCAGGGCGCAGCGCAGGAGTTCCATGCGGCGTTCGTCGGGGCGGGGCGGCGGCTCGCCGTCCTGGCTCATCGTGGCCCGGCGGCACGCCAGTTCGTAGTAGCGGGCGACGTCCGGCCAGCCGGGGCGGCCGTCGTAGAGGACGGCGTGCAGTTCGCCGTAGGCGCGTTCGAGGGCGATGTCGTACCAGAGCTGGAGGGTCATGGTCCGCGGGTCGGGGAGCTGCGCCTCGCCCAGTTGGGTCTCCTGCCTGCCGAAGTCGGCACTGAGCAGGCGTTCGGCGAGGTTGAGGACCGTGCGCACGGCGCCGCGCCGCCAGGCGTCCTCGACCGCATCGCGCCAGACCCGGGCGGCCTCGTCGATGGATCCGGCGCGGCCGCGGTCGGGGTCGGCGGCGCTGTGCAGCTCGTGGTAGATCTGCTCGATCGTCCACTCGGCGGCCGTCTCGGAGCGGTCCTCGCGCGCTTGGGCGGCGAGTCCCGCGCAGCGGATCCTGCCGTCGTGGTGCAGCCGCCACCAGGCTTCCGCGTCCTGCCGGCGCATGCTGTGGCGCACCGCGCGCCGGACGTTGACGTGGACGACCAGTTGGTCCTTCTCCTCGATCCTCATCCAGGCGGAGCTGTGGGCCGCGTCGAGCAGTTCCTGCCAGAGGCCGTCCGCCGCGTCGTCGGTGCGCAGGTCCGGTTCCCCGGGCAGTGTCTGGCTCAGCAGGGGGACGAGGACCTGCCGGAAGTAGTCGTAGGTGGGGTGACGGGCCACGGCGCAGTAGCGCAGGGCGAGTTCGACGCGTGGGTTCCTGCGGCTGAGTTCCCGGTCGAGGACGAACAGTTCCAGGGACTCCATGCGGGCCCGGGGCAGTTCGTCGGGCTTGTCCAGGGCGAGGTCGGCGAGGAGGGCGAGCACGAACGGCGTGAACCCGGGGGCGCCCTCGAAGTCCTCGCGGCAGGCGGTCACGATCTGGTTCGCCAGGGGCTCGTCTATGCCGCGGGTCCGCAGGTATTCACCGGCGTTCTCCAGGGTGAAGGGGGGCACTTCGAGGGACCGCCACCGCCCCGATACATGACCGAAGGCCTGGGGGAACTGCGGGTGTTCGGCGATGTCGGCGCGCCCCGAGAGCACCAGCCGGACCCCTTCGACGCGGGTGAGGACGCCGAGCACGTCGAAGAGGGGGCCCATGTCGAATCCGGCGGTGCCGAGCAGTTCGTCCAGGGTGTCGAGGCAGAGCACGACCATGCGCGCTCCCTCGCCCGCGACCGCGTCCTCTCCCCCGCCCGCGACCACGTCCTCCAGCGCCGCGACGAACTCGTCCATGAGGCGTTCGGGCGGCGCGACGGCTTCCGGGTGCAGCGCGGTGCCGTCCACGTGCTCGCGGGCGAGCGCGTCCAGCAGTTGCTCGTGCTGGTCGACGAGGGCCTGGAGGCGGGCCGTCGTGGACCGCGTCGCCACGGGTTTCAGCTGGCTGAGCAGCTGGCGGGCGAAGTCGACCAGGAGCAGGAGGGGATGGCGCAGCAGGCGGGCCGAGTCGAGGGTGTCGACATCGCGCAGGGCGCAGGGCACGGGCGGGTCCTGCTCGGCGCAGTGACGGGCGATCAGCCAGGAGAGCTGGGTGCTCTTGCCGTTGCCGCCCGGACCGTGCAGGTGGACGACCTTGGGGGCGTTCGCCTCGTCGGCGTGGAGCGCTGTCTCGAGCGCGCCCTCCACCTGGGGGCGGGCGACGTAGTGCCGGGTCCGGTCGAAGCAGGTGCGCCAGACGCCCAGCATGGCCAGCTGCGCCTCAGCCCTTCTCTGACGCCTGATCAACTTTGCGTCGATCAGGTCCTCTTGGACGAAGTCCCGGAGTTCGGCGGGCGCGATGGCTTCCTTGAAGCGCCGGCCCGCGACCACATGACCGAGGCGCAGCGCGCCGGAGTACCAGTGGTCGAAGAGTTCGATCGCCTCGTCGGTGCGCCCGGCCACCACCAGAAGCCTGACCCTCTCGACCGCGGCGGCGCCACCGCCCTCCTCCTCGAGATGCCGCGCCAACTCCAGTGCGTGTTCGACGAGTTCCGTGGGACGGCCGGCGTACTTCGGTCCCCTGGTGCGTTCGGCGTGATTCCCGGCGTCATGCCACCAGGCGGTCCAGGCGCCAAGCCTGATGTCCTGCGGGACGTGGTAGCGGCGTTTGTCGTCCTCGCAGAGCTTGACGTAGTCGCGGTCCACCAGGTCGTCCAGGGAGTGGCCGAGTCCTCCCGCCAGCGCGTCGAAGGCGCCCCGGGTGAAGCGGGTGCACACGCTGCACCGTTTCAGCACCTCATAGAGCGTCCTGTCGGTGTCGAAGGTGCACCGGAAGGCGCGGAAGTGCGTCCGGTAGGGTTCCGCGACCTCCGTCGCCGAGCGTACGATCACGACCTGCCTCCGCTCTGCGTCCTCCGGGCGACGCGTCCGGCCGTCGCCAGCAGGTCCACTCCGACCTCACGGCCGTCCCCGTCGGCCAACTCCTTGACCGTGCTGCGCCATTCGGGCGTCCCGTGCCAGTCGATCCCGTTCCTGGCCCCGATCTCCCGGAACAGCGGGCCCGCGAAGTCCGCGGGCCAGTTCTCGCAGTGGATGTCGAACGGCTTGGTGCAGAACATTGTGAGCCAGCGCACATCAGCCCCGTTCCTGGTCGCCGCGACGATGCTCAGGGACGCGCTCGCGAGGATCTTGTCGAAGAGGTTCCTGACCAGCTGACCTGCGACGGCGTCGTCCGCCTCCTCGAAGTGGTCGATCGCCAGAACGACGTGTGATCCGGGCGGCGCGATCTTGACCATGAGCTCGCGGCCGGCGGAGAAGACGTCCTCCGCGTGCCCCCTCAGCACGGTGCGGCCGTCGCCTCGCTCGTGCCGCCGGCGCCATTCGTCGATCCGTTCGCGCAGACCGGCGAGTTGGCTCTCGACCTCCTCGTCATGGGCCCAGTGGTCGCGGGCCACGCTCTCGGCCAGTTGCGCGACCGTCTCGACGTAGGGGTCGGGTGGCGGGCGCAGCTCTCCGTCGGACAGGCCGTCCTCGTGCCGGTGGAGGTCGACATAGAGCGCGATGCCGCCGCGCGCCTCCCAGGCGCGCAGCACCGACTTCAGCACATGGGTGGTGCCCGAGTGGGCGCCCCTTCGGGGCCCGCCGTGGGTTCTGGGGCCGTGCACGGCCACCAGCCGCTTGACGGAGGCCCCGTCCTGGAGGGCGTCGAGGGCCCGCCTGCGCTGTGCGACGCGGTCGGCCCCGTGGTGCAGGTCGTCGTACAGGGACCGGCGGACCCTGGCCTCCGCCTCGGACGAGGGCGTCGGGCGGGGCAGGACGAGACCGGGGTGGCAGTTCACGGTGGTGACGGCGCGCAGTTCGGGCGCGGTCCGCACGGCGCTCCCGGTGGCCTCGTCGAGCGCGCCGCCCTCGGCGAGGGTTCGGTAGAACGCGCTGACCGGCGCGCACAGCCGGCAGTCGTCGGGGGCCTTCGCACCCCGCAGCGCGAGGCTGACGGTGCCGAGGACGGGGTCCTGCGCGTCGCTCCGCAGGAAGGCGTCGAGCCTGCTGCGGGCCTCCGGTGTCCGCACGGGGCCCGTGGAGACGACGAGGCGGGTGTGCGACAGGTTCAGTTCGCCGAGGTCCAGCGTTTCGTCGGCGAGGAGTTCCTCCGCGGCGGTTCCGGCGAGATGGAGGATGTGCGGTTGAACGTGACGCAGGCGGGGAAGGAGCGTTTCACGGTTCAGACGACCTGGCAGTACGTCCACCTCCCACCAGGGCACCTTGTCGCGCAGCGCGTAGTGCGCGGCGATGTCCTCGTGCCCGGACACGCCTCCGCCGGGGCGCACGGAGGGATCCACCCCCAGCACCATTACCCGGACGGGGAGATCGGGGAACACCGCCGGCGCGTCCGGCTGGAAGTTCCCGGGGCCCAGGCGGCTGCGCACCAGCCGCCAGACCCGTCCGTGGACGCGCCCCGCCTGCTGGAACAGCTCCTCCCACGGGACCTCTTCGAGTTCGGGCGAGTTGATCTGCAGCACCACGAGACCGGACGGCGTGACGCCGGACGGCTTCGGGGGCGCGGCCTCGCCCTCCTGCGCGGCGGTCGGGCCGTCCTGCTCCAGGGCGAGCGCCCTCTCGCCCTGTGCGACGGCCGCGAGCAGCTCCGCACACATCCCCTCCCCTCCCCCGTCGTCCCGGATCTCCGCCTCGCGGAACCCCGTCCGCTCTCCGCGCGGCCACGTCAGCACCGCGTGGTGGACTCCCGGCGTCGCGGAGACCTTCAGTCGTATGTGCACTACCGGTGGACCGACGGCTGACATCTCCACCACCCCCCTGTGACTCACTTGCTCCCCAAGTCCCTTTCTTCTCAACGGCCTTCCATATCGGACCGGAACGCTTCGAGGACGCGCTCCCAGGTGGACCGCAGTCGTTCCCCGCCGGTCCTTCCAGGCCCGGCCAGCCCGGACAGCAGGGTCACGGGGGCGATCAGCGAACGCGCTCCGCCTTCCTTCCCGCCGGTCGGGTCGTCGCGCAGGTCCACGCAGAGCGCCTCCGGCGATTCGGGACAGGCCGAGGTGAACTCCCGCATGCCGGCCCGCTGTTCGTCATTCAGCGCCGCGCCCTCTCTGAGGGCGTGGGCGTGGGTGAGTTCGCCGACCAGCAGCACGAACAGGTGGTGGAACAGCGCGAGCGCGCGGATCTCCGGACGGGGGCAGCCCGACTGGTCGTCCCGGATGCGCAGATGGCAGGCGCCCACGTCCATCGGGGTGCCCGACTTGTAGAGCCCGCGCAGGGCTTCGTGTTCGAGACTGAGGGCTTGTTTGCGGATCCTGCACCAGCCGTCGTCGGCTTCGGGAAGGGCTCCGGCGCGCAGGCGGAGCACGCGCGCCAGGGCGCTCTTCGTCATGGCCCGCAGCGCCTCGTCGCCGTGCCCCCCGGCGGTCCCCAGCCAGGTGCCCAACTGCGCTTCCAGCAGCTTCAGTTCAGGACGGTCGGCGTGGTCGTCGAGGCCCAGCAGAACGCCTTCCACCCGGTGACGGTGTGCGGCCAGGCCGGCCGGGTCCTCGCGCCGTGCGTAGCGTTCGAGGGTGAGGTGGTCGGCGCGGGCCCGCGCCCGGCGGGGCCCGGGCCGGTCGTCCTCCAGTTTGTCCTCGGCGGCGTGCTCGGCCTGCTCGGCGAGGAGCAACTCGCAGTCGCGGCGCAGGGCGAAGAGGTCCTTGCGCAGGGTCTCACCGTCGCCGTGGCGGCTGTACTGGTCGACGCCGGCGGTCCAGCGGGCCGGGACGAGCGTGTCGAAGACCAGGCCGACCCGTTCGAGGACCTCCCGCCATGCCCCGAGGTCACGCAGCACGCGCAGCAACTCCACGTTCAGCAGGGCGGTCTGCTCACTGTCCTGCGCGCCGGCACCGAGATCCCGCAGGAACTCCTCGCCCGCTTTCCGGGCCTCGCTCAGGCGTCCGCACTCCCGCAGGCCGCGCACGTACAGCGCCTGGGTGACGGCGGCGAGCCTCAGGTCGGCCCGCGGGGTTCCGGGCGCGTCGGCGGCGAGGGAGGCGACGGCCGGGACGGGCGGGCCGGTGCCGTCGGCGGTCTTCTCCGCGGTCTCCAGCAGCCTCGCGGCCAGGGCGAGTCGGGCGGGCTCCAGTCCCGCCCGGCCGCTGATTCTTCGCAGCAGGCGCTTGACCTCGTCCTGAACGTGTCCAGTCGGCGCCCGGCTGAGCAGGCCGCCGACGAACTCCAGGCACAGGTCCCAGCGTTCGACGCTCTCCAGGTAGGGCAGGGCTTCGGGGATCAGGAACTGGAGGTCCGCCGAGCGGCCGTAGGAGCGGTTGCGGAACGCCTCCCGGACGAGCCCCTCGGTGTGGTCGGCGGCGACCCGGGCGACGTCGCGCAGGCGGGCCGCGCCGTCCTGGCCGGCCGTGCCGGCGTGCTGTGCGGTCCCGGCGGCCCGCACCACCGCCGGATGGATCCGCACCGCCAGTCTGTGCCCGTCGGGCGACTCGGTGAGGTGGATGAGGTTCTCCTCCCGGAGGCCGGTCAGCAGCCGGCGGATGTCGGCGACGACGTCGTCGCGCTCCAGCGGGCGGCTGCGCACGCCGGCCCAGACGACGGCCAGCAGGGACGTGGCGCACGGGTCGTCCGCGCGGGTGACGAGGACGCGGTGCACGGCGCTGAGCCGGCACAGCACGAAAAGGAGGTCGCGGGAGCCGTCGTCCGGGGCGAGCCGGTCGATGGCGTCGCGGGCCCAGGCGCCGAGCCGGTCCTGGATGCGCTGGTCGTCGGCCGTCGCCGTGCTGCCGTCCTCGACGAGTCGGCGCAGCGCATCGGCGCCTCGGCCGGCGGCGGAGTCGGCGAGGCCGAGCAGGGCGGGGTGGCCTTCGGTCGCGTGCAGTATCCGCTCGACGAGCCCGCGCTCGTCCGGGTCCCGCGCGGCGCGGTCGATGAACTCGCCCAGGTGCGGCAGGCTTCTGGCGTACCGGAAGGCCTCGCGCGGGGACAGCAACCGCACGGGTACGGACTCCATGTTCTTCAGCGGGATGGGGCGCGGGCTGGTCATGATGAGCCGGAAGCCGACGGCCTCGCGGTCGGTCAGGGCGCTGATCACCTTGTGCCAGCCGGGATGCCGCCAGGGGTCGGGCGCGGGCCGTCCGGGCTGCGCGGGGGTGTCGTCGACGAGGTCGTTGAGCAGGGGGCCGACACCCTGCAGGTACACGAGGTGGTTGTGACTTCGGTTGCCTGTCAGAAACGCGGTGAGCAGGTCGCAGAACCGGGTGAGCTCGCGTGGGTCGGTGACCAGGTCCGCCGCGGAGGGGACGCGCCCCCTCTCGCTGCGATAGTGGTCCTCGATCTCGCTGAAGCACCTGATCAGCGCGTCGAGGAAGCCCTCCAGCGCCTCGCCCGGGTCCTCGGGCCAGGGCTCGGCGGGGTGGTGGAGGATCCGCCGGTAGAGATCGGCGTGCTGGTTGATCAGTTCAGCGGCGCAGGCGCTCTTCCCGACGCCCTCCATGCCGTGGAGGACGATGCCGTTCTTCTTGCACCGGGGTCCGGGCCCGATGATCGCGTCCCCCAGTTCCATGGCGTCGTGGTGTCCCAGCAGCCGGTCGGGCGGGGAGGGGAGCAGTTTGGGTGACGTCCTGCGGTATGCCGTCAGGGGGCGCCTGTGCACGGTCAGGTCCGTGGCTGCCGCGCCGTAGAGGACCGGCGAGATCGCGTCGAGGCCGGTGATCGCTTCGCGGTGGTCCGCGATCGCCAGGGCGAGGGCGCGGGGCAGCGGGAGTTCCCGATGCAGGAGCTTGCGGTAGAGGGACGTGAGGATCCGCACGGCCGCCGAGTCGTCGATGGGGTGCCGGAAGGCGAGGACGGCACAGCCGTGCAGACGGGCGAGGTCGGCGGCCAGCCGGTCGGCTGCCGGTCCACCGTCGGCCTGGGCGGCCCCGGCCTGCGTGGCGCGGGCGGCCGGGGTGAGCGGGGCGGCGGCTTGGGGGGACGCGGCTTCGACGCCGAAGGCCGCCATGAGGTCGGCCTGGGAGGGGTCGGCCGGGCGGCCGCTGATCACGGCCAGCCGCAGTATTCGGTAGGGGTCGGCCGACCGCAGCATGTCGATGAGGGTTTCGGCGGTGAGCGCCGGCTGCCGGCCTTTGCCGTCGTCGGCCACCCACCCCCCGAGTGGTCCCGGCGCGGCGAGGTGCAGGATGAGCTGCCAGAGACCGGTCGTGGGGTGCGGACGACTGGCGTGTTCCAGCTGGCCGCGCAGCTCGGTGTGGGTCAGCCGGTGGGAGAGGGTCTGCGTGGTGATGTCGGCCTGTTCGTCGCGGCCGATGTCCCGGACGGTGGTGAGGACACCACGCTGTTCGGCCCGCAGGTCGACGGTGTCCTCGCCGCCGGGGTGGTGGAACGCCCCTATCAGGTGGACCGGGAGGGCCGCCTCGTCCCGGATCTGCGCCGGGGAGAGCCGCGCGGCCGCGTCGGCGTCGGCCGTCGTCGGCTCGATGACGAAGGTCAGCCCCCGGTCGACGAGGGGCCCGTCGCGGTCCGCCGCCAGTCCCAGCGGGTAGCGGGCGATCTCCCACTCGGGCCGGTCCGCGCGCAGCACCAGCCGGACCACTCCGGTGCCGTGCGAAGCCGAGTTCGCGAGGACCGTCCACAGCCTCTCGCCGAGGACCTTGTCGCGCAGCCACTCACCCTGCCGGCTGACGATCTTGTCGGCGGTCGGGGGGTCGGCGTGCTCGTCGCGGACGAAGCCGTGCGGGTCGTACAGGAAGCGGTGGTCCTTCACGCTTCCCCCGAGGGCGACCGTGTGCGTGAACGCCCGTTCGTGGCCGGGAGGGCTGCACCGCCAGGTCCAGCGAGGCACTCCGCGTTCGTCCACGGCGAAGTCGCTCACGGACATCAGGACGCAATCGTCCCCCGTCACGGCTCGGTTCCCCCCTGCCGCCTGCCATCGGAATCGGGCGTGAGCCCGTGGCAGCAGAGTAGGGCCGTCGGAAGAACCCACCACCGTTTTGAACAGAACGCGCGGGACCGTCCGGCAAACGGTCAATTACCGCCGTGAATTCGCACCCAATTTCTCAAGTCCTGTCGCCGGATTGCCGCTCGGTCCGCCTCGACGAGCAACCCCGGATTGCCGGCCGCGATGTCGTAGGCGCACCAGGCGAGTTCGTCGTTGTCGTCGAGCAACGCCAGGAGCCGGGGGGCGGCGGCGGTCAGCAGCGGCAGCAGCCGCGCCGACGGCAGCGGTCCGAGCGGCACGCGAAGCAAGGACGGCGCGGTGCCGGGCAGTCCGGTACGGGAGGTGAGGAGGATCCGCGGCGTGTCCGCCGTCCCGGCGAGGGCGTCGAGGAGCGGGCGCCAGCGGGGATCCTGGCACAGCAGACGGTCGGCTCCGTCCAGCACGAGGAGCAGGTCCGGCCGTCCGGCGAGACAGCCGACGGCCGCCTCGACCGGTGCGGGCCAGTCCTCCTCCCGCGCGGCGTCCAGAGTGTCCTCGCAGGCCGGCAGCCGATGGGCCAGGTGTGCCAGGAAGCCGTCGACGGAGTGGGGGTGGGCGGGCGGACGGCCCGAAGCCGCGCCGCCGTCGTGGACCGGCGGCGCCCATTCGGGTCGCGGGTGCCACAGGACCGGGGAGATCTCCTGCTGGTGCCGGTGTGCCAGGACGGCGGCGCAGGAGGTCGAACCAAGTCCCGCGGCCCCGTGCAGTACGGCGCCGCGGCTCGCCCCGGACGGGGAGGTCGCCGCTCGTGCGGCGCTCATCTCCTGCTCGCGGGCGACGAACGGCTCGGGCGGATCCGGCAGCGGTCCGGCCATGCTCAGGCCGACAGCATCGAACGGGCCGATCACCGAGTTGTCCTGAGTGAGCGTCAGGTAAGGCGCGTCGGTCCCGAACAGCACCGGGGTGCACGCCGACAGCAGCGGCAGGGCACGTTCGGGCAGGTCGGGATCGTCGGCCGCCGTGCGCAGCGCGTATCGCAGCGCCGCGGGCAGCGGCCATCCCTTCCCCAGCAGCCCCTGGTACAGAGCGGCGTCGAAACGGACGGCGAAGTCGTTGCCCACCGGGAAGCGCATCGCCACCACCGCACAGTCGAGTTCGTCGGCCAGCGTCGCGGCGAGGGACGTCAGCGGGCGGCCGGCACTCCGCGCGGGGTCCTCCCCGCCCGACCAACAGGCCGTCAGGCAGAGCAGCTTGAGCCTCCCCCGCGCGGCGGCCAGCAGCCGCCCGATCTCCCCCGCGCCGAGTGACGACGCGCTGCCCCCGTCGAACCGCGTGCCCTCGCCCTCCCCTAGGGCGTGTTTCGAAAGCCCCGTCTGGTCTCGTTCGAGCAGTAGCCCGCCCGGCAGGCCGTGGCACACGATGTGGACCACGTCCCAGTCTCCGTCCTCACCGACCGTCTCGCCGAGCGCCGTCGGCCCGACGCCGAACTGGAGGGTCCTGACGTGGGCCGCGACCTCCCAGCCGGCGGTGCCGGCCAGGACGGCCGCGCGCAGGGCGTCACGGTGGGCGGTCAGGTCCAGGGGAAGCGTCCCCTCGGCGAGACTGAACAGCGCCAGGACGCGCAGCTTCCCGCCGACGACCGCCCTGGTACGGCCGCGCGGAGACGCCCGGACGCCCCTCACCAGGGTCGTGCCGTGCAGGGCGAGCGGCACGCCGGAAGATTCCGGGGTCCCCGACTCCCGCCGCACCGGGGCGAGTTCCCAAGGTAGTGCCTCGAACTCGGCCAGCTCGGGCGGCAGTCGCATCGCGACCTCTCCCACGTCGGCCAGCTCTTTCGTGAGCCCGCCCAGGCCCTCGCAGGCCAGCCACTCCCCCGCCCGTCGCAGCTCGTCCTCGATGCCGTCCAGGTCACCGGGGTTCCGGGCCCGCAGCTCCCTGATCCGCTGCGGCAGCCGGCGGAGGTCAGCGAGGGCCTGCCGGCCGCCGGGGATCCGGTCCAGCCGTACTGGGTGCGTCAGTACCGGCGCCCCGCCGGGCCGCTCCAGCGTCCAGGTCCACGCCACAGGCAGGCCGCGCTCACCGTCGTACAAGAACTGTCCCTGGCGTATCGACAAAACCGTCAACCGGTCCATGATGAGCGTCCTTTGATATAGCGTCGGCGCGTCGGCACGTTCCACTCCATTCGACTCCACACTCACCGGGATTCCAAAGGGTCCCGTGCGATCGGGGGATGTGATGCACAAACACAAGGGATATGTGCGCGAATTGCGCAGGGCTTTCGGTTTTCAGGCCGCCTGGTTTCCCGACAGCGAGGTGCGGCTCGGTGACATCGGCGTGTTCCGCGGTGGGCAGTTCGAGCGGAAGGCGTCCCTGGAGGAGTGGGGCATCGGGTGGCAGCCGCGTGTGCGTCCCGGCGCCAGCCCGCTCTACGAGCACCGGTCCGAGGGAGCCGTCGACGTGTCGTCGGCCGGCACGGCGGCGGGCGGCGCTCCGGGCGTCACCGCGGGCGGCGGCATCGACGTGCGGTTCACCAGGGCCGGCGCGGTGCTCTTCAGGGCCGTCGACTGCTGGTCCGAGGAGGTCGAGAACATCGGCGAGATCGAGGAGGCGATGAAGGCGCGGCGCCGGGAGAAGAAGTGGCCGGCTCGCCACGCCGTGGTCACCGAGGTGGTGCACGCGGGGTGGGCCACGGTGCTGATCTCCGACTCCCGCACCGACAGCGCCCGGCTGCGGACCACCGCGGACGCGACGGCGCTCGGCTGGGACGCCCTGACGGCCAGGGCCCGCCTCGAGTGGGCCGGCGGGTCCGGCGTCAGCACCCGCATCCTCTCGCAGGGCGACCTGACGCCCCTGTACCGGGCGAGGGGCGTGCTGCGGCGCCCGTTCGGCGGGCCCTCCGTGCGGTTCATGGACGAGCCGGGCCCCGGGACGGAAGAGGCCGTACAGCCGGGCGACGCGTACGTGGGCGACGTGTACAGCGACATGTTCGACCTCGACGACGAACACGACGAACGCGATGAGCTGTAAGGGCCTGACGGGCGGGCCTGACGAGCCCGGCGGGCTTGACGGGTCCGGTGCGAGCCACGCCTGAACAGCGTCCCGGACCGGGCGGGTTCAGCGTTCCGCCCGGTCCAGCTCCTCGTCGAGGGCGAGGGCGGCCCCGATCAGCGCCAGGTGGGTGAACGCCTGCGGGAAGTTGCCGAGTTGCTCACCCGTCACGCCGATCTCCTCGGCGAACAGCCCGACATGGTTGGCGTAGGTGAGCATCTTGTCGAAGGCGTACCGTGCCGTGTCCACGCGTCCGGAGCGGGCGAGCGCGTCCACGTAGAGGAAGCTGCACAGTGAGAAGGTGCCCTCGCCGCCGCGCAGGCCGTCGGGCGAGGCGGCCGGGTCGTAGCGGTAGACGAGGCTGTCGGAGACCAGGTCGGCCTCCATGGCGTCCAGGGTGGACAGCCAGCGCGGGTCACGCGGGGCGACGAAACCGACCGCCGGCATGAGCAGCAGCGAGGCGTCCAGTACCTCGGTGCCGTAGTGCTGGACGAACGCCCCGCGGCTTGCGCTCCACCCGCGGTCCATGACCTGGTGGAGGACGGCGTCGCGGGCGGCGGTCCAGCCGGCGAGGTCGGCGGGGCGGGCGAAGTCCCGGGCGAGGCGGATGCCGCGGTTGAACGCCGTCCAGCACATCAGACGGCTGTAGGTGAAGTCCTGCCGGCCGCCCCGCGTCTCCCAGATGCCCTCGTCGGGCCGGTCCCAGTTCCGCGTCAGCCAGTCCAGCAGGCCGGACAGGGCCAGCCAGCCGTCGTAGCCCGCGATGTGCGCGATGTCGTCGGCGCCGGACAGGGCGTGGACGGCCTCGCCGTAGATGTCCAGTTGGAGCTGCCCGGCTGCGTTGTTGCCGATGCGGACGGGGGACGAGCCGCGGTAGCCCTCCAGATGATCGAGGGTCTCCTCGGCGAGACGGGGGTCGCCGTCGACCCGGTACATGATCTGGAGAGGTTCGCCGGTGACCGTGCGGCCCTCCTGGAGCCGTGCGCCGAGCCAGCGGCGGAAGGCCTGCGCCTCGTCGGTGAAGCCCAGGCCGAGCAGGGCCCGCATCGACAGGGAGGCGTCCCGCACCCAGGTGTAGCGGTAGTCCCAGTTGCGTTCGCCGCCCGGCTGTTCGGGCAGGCCCGCCGTCGCCGCCGCGACGGGTGCGCCGGTGGGGGCGTACGTGAGGAGCTTGAGGGTGATGGCGGAGCGGTGGACCATGTCCTGCCAGCGGCCCCGGTAGCGGCTGCGGCGGACCCAGCGGTACCAGTATCCGCGGGTCGCGTCGAACTCCTCCCGCAGGCTGTCGGCGGTGGGCGCGGCGGGCGGCGGCGTCCCGGCCGCGCCGACGGTGAGGACGACGGCGGCCCGCTCGCCGTGTCCGAGCTCGACGGCGGCCCGTACGTCGTCGCCGTCCGCTTCGAGGGTGATCGGCCCGGCGGTCCGGAGGTACGCGTCGGCGCCGGGGCCGGAGAAGAGTGCGGTGTCCGGGCGCAGGTCGAGGCGGTGGCCTGCGCGGGCGTAGTCGAAGCGGGGGCGGCAGCTCAGCGTGCAGCGGATCCGGCCGCGGGTGACCCGCATGATCCGGACGAGCGTGCGCCGGTCGGTGGCGGTCTCCGGCCGGTCGACCGGCATGAAGTCGATGACCTCGCCCACCCCGCCCGGGGTGAGGAAACGGGTGACGAGTACGGCGGTGTCGGCCAGGTAGAGCTGGCGGGTGGTGACGTCGTCGCCGTCGACGGTGACGGCGAAGTGGCCGCCGCGGTCGTGGTCCAGCAGTGCGGCGAAGAGGCTCGGCGAGTCGAAGCGCGGGGCGCAGAACCAGTCGACCACGCCCTCGGAGGAGACCAGGGCCGCCGTCTGGAGATCGCCGACCAGCCCGTGGTCCCCGATGGGTGGATAGCGTCGTCGCATCGTGCTCCCTCCGGCCCTCAGGGTTGTGCACCTGCCGCTCCCGGGACTCCGGCGGGGTCCTTTGCACCGGCCTGCTCCCGACCCTCCGGCCGCCGCGGACCGGCCACCACAGGGGTTACGCCGACCGCGTGACGACGACACCGGCGCCGCCGTCTAGGCTCGGCGCATGAAGATCGACGTGGACCCCTCGGGCCGCCGCATCACACGCTGATCACAATGGGACCGGGATCTTCTTGAGAGAGCTGTGCCGGGAAAGGGAACTTGCATGAGCAACTTCGGGTCGATCTACGAACACGGCTTCGCGCGTGTCGCCGCGTGCACCGGCCACGCGGCCATCGCCGAGCCGAACGCCAACGCCGAGGCGGTCCTGCGGCAGGCACGCCGGTGCTCGGAGGAGGGGGTCGCGGTCGCCCTCTTCCCGGAGCTGGGCCTGTGCGGCTACTCGATCGAGGACCTGCTCCTCCAGGACGCCCTGCTCGACGAGGTCGAGGAAGCGCTCCTGGCGGTGGTGGCCGGCTCGGCGGACCTGCTGCCGGTGCTCGTGGTCGGCGCGCCGCTGCGCCACCGCCACCGGATCTACAACTGCGCGGTGATCGTGCACCGGGGCCGGATCCTCGGCGTCGCGCCCAAGTCGTACCTGCCGAACTACCGGGAGTTCTACGAGAAGCGCCAGATCGCCGCCGGCGACGACGAGCGCGGCGGGACGATCGTTCTCGGCGGCGCGAGCGTGCCGTTCGGCCCGGACCTGCTGTTCGCGGCCGAGGACGTACCCGGTCTGGTGCTGCACGCCGAGATCTGCGAGGACATGTGGGTGCCGGTGCCGCCGAGCGCGGAGGCGGCGCTGGCCGGGGCGACCGTCCTGCTCAACCTGTCCGGCAGCCCGATCACCGTCGGGCGGGCCGAGGACCGCAAGCTGCTGTGCCGCTCGGCGTCCTCCCGCTGCCTCGCCGCGTACGTCTACGCGGCGGCCGGTCTCGGCGAGTCGACCACGGACCTGTCCTGGGACGGCCAGACCATGATCTACGAGAACGGCGTGCTGCTCGCCGAGACGGACCGTTTCCCGCAGGACGACCAGTACGCGGTGGCCGACGTGGACCTCGACCTGCTGCGGCAGGAACGCCACCGGATGGGCACGTTCGACGACAACCGCCGGGTGCACGCCGCGCGCACCGGCGGCTTCCGGCAGGTGCCGTTCCGCCTCGACGCCCCCAGGACCGACCTCGGGCTGCGCCGGCGGGTGGAGCGGTTCCCGTTCGTGCCGGCCGACCCCGAGCGGCTCGCGCAGGACTGCTACGAGGCGTACAACATCCAGGTCGCGGGGTTGCAGCAGCGGCTTGCGGCGATCGGCGGGCCGAAGGTCGTCATCGGTGTGTCGGGCGGTCTCGACTCCACGCACGCGCTGATCGTCGCCGCCCGGGCCATGGACCGCGCCGGACGCCCCCGCAGCGACATCCTGGCCTTCACGCTGCCCGGTTTCGCCACCGGCGAGCACACCAAGGGCAACGCCCACAAGCTGATGCGCGCGCTGGGCGTGACCGCGGCGGAGCTGGACATCACGCCGACGGCCCGGCTCATGCTCCAGGAGATGGGCCACCCCTTCTCCTCGGGCGAGCCGGTGTATGACGTGACGTTCGAGAACGTGCAGGCGGGACTGCGCACCGACTACCTCTTCCGGCTGGCCAACCAGCGCGGCGGGATCGTGCTCGGCACCGGCGACCTGTCCGAGCTGGCGCTCGGCTGGTGCACGTACGGCGTCGGCGACCAGATGAGCCACTACAACGTCAACTCCGGTGTGCCGAAGACGCTGATCCAGCATCTGATCCGCTGGGTCGTGAGCAGCGGGCAGTTCGACGAGGAGACCAACGACACGCTGACCGCGATCCTCGACACCGAGATCAGCCCGGAGCTGGTGCCGGGCGAGGAGCTGCAGTCCACCGAGTCGAAGATCGGCCCGTACGCGCTGCACGACTTCACCCTCTTCCACGTGCTGCGCTACGGCTTCCGCCCGTCGAAGATCGGCTTCCTGGCCTGGCACGCGTGGCGTGAGAAGGACGCGGGCGCGTGGCCGCCCGGGTTCCCGGAGAACGAGCGGACGGCGTACGAGCTGCCGGAGATCTGGCGCTGGCTGGAGTACTTCTGCCACCGCTTCTTCGGCTTCGCCCAGTTCAAGCGCTCCGCCATGCCGAACGGCCCGAAGGTGGCGGCCGGCGGCTCCCTCTCCCCCCGCGGCGACTGGCGAGCCCCGTCCGACACGACGGCCCGAACCTGGCTGAGGGACCTGGCGCGCTGGGATGTACCGAAGACGAGCGGCGAGTAGCCGACGGGGGTCCGGAGGCCGGGCCGGGGATCGGGGCCCGAGGTTCGGACCTGGGGATCGGGGCCGAGGATCGGACCCGGGGCCGGGGCCGGGGTGGCGCCCGAGGCCGGGAGCGGGAGGCCGGGGGCACACCCCCTGGGCTCCACTCCCCGGCCCACCCGGTCACCCGCGCTGTGACCGGGTGGGCCGGGAATCGGGGCCCGGAATCGGAGCCGGGGTCGCGCCCTGGGCCGGGATCGGGGCCGAGGGTTGGGGCCGAGGGTCGGACCTGGCGACCGGGGGCCGGGGTGATGCCCGAGGCCGGGAGCGGGAGGCCGGGGGCACTCCCCCTGGGCTTCGCTCCCCCGCTCACCGTCACCCCCGCTGTGCGCTCGGCTCCCCCTGGCGGCTTACCGAGACCCGGCCGCCCGACCGTGTCTCGGGTTTCAGGTCGACCTGGACCTGATGGGTCGTCTGACGGTCAATCGTTCCGCCGAGTTCGGCCGTCACGACGCCGATGTGGACGCCGCCGCGACCGGTGCCTGACTGGTGGACCTGGACGGTGAACGTCAGGCTCACGTTCTCCACGGTGAAGCCGAGATCGCGGCCCTGCGCCTCGTCGCGGGCCCGCTCCAGTTCGCCCCTGATCTGGCTGATCACCTCGGTCAGCCCCACGAAGCCCGGCCCGTTCGTCAACATGCCTCCCCAGTAGACCTGTTGATCTCGTGTCGCCCCAGTATGCGCCAGGACCACCCGCTCGTATAGTCGTGCTATGACGGTCGACGGGGGAGTCGATGATGGTTCGTCAATCCGCACGCCCCTCTGGGCGGTTCGCATTCGGCGTGCGGACGGGGAGATCACCGGCACCGGAATCCTGCTGAGCCCCGACCGGGTGCTGACCTGCGCCCATGTGGCGAAGGACAGACACGCGCGATACACCGCGGAGTTCGTCGGCGCGGCGTCCGGTGGCGAGGTGCCCTCGGTGGCCGCCGGAGTCGACGAGGACGCCTATGTGCCCGGCCGGTGGGACGCCGACGGCGACCCCAGCGGCGATGTGGCGCTGCTGAGGCTCGACCAGCCCAGGCCGGACCACGAGACGACGCGCCTTCACCGGGTCGCCGCGTCCCACCGCGAGGTGCAGACGTACGGCTTCCCGGTCGGGCACAACGGTGGCATCTGGTTCGGGGCGACCGTCCTCGGCGCCTGCGGGCGCGACGGACAGGTCCAGTTGCGCCCGCTCACGGGCGGCGAGGTCGCCAGCCCGGGGTGCAGCGGCTCCGGCGTGATGGACGTCCGGACCGGCAAGGTCATCGGGATGCTCCTCAGCAGCGTGCGGGACGAGCACGGAAACGGGTTCTCCTTCATGAGCCCGGCCGAGACCATCGTCCGCCACCTTCCTCAGCTCGCCGACCGGGTCGAGGGCAGGGAAGCGGTCGACGACCGTCTCAGGTCGACGCTCGAGGACGCGGCGCAGAGCTTCGACCGGAAGTTCGCCCAGCGCCTCGCCCGGTGGCTCCGGGACGACGGCAGCCGCGTGAAGATCAGCGTCGTCCACGAGGACGACAAGGTGCGCGACGCCACCCTGCGCCGTGCCATCACCCTGGCCGACCGGGAGCTGCGCACCGCGGCCTCGGTCGACAGGGTCTCCGGCGACCCGCCCGACACGATCCCCTCGGCCGGCGACCACGATCTGGCCGTGGACGCGACAGGGCGCACCTCCGCCGAGGTCGGGGAGCGGATCCTCAAGCGCATGGGCGTGTGGCAGCACCCGGCCGAGTCGGTGGTCGAGCGGATCAGGGAGGCGGGCGACGTCCTCACCCTGGTCGTCGTCGGCGTCGACGAAGCCGAGGACCCGCCCGACCTGCTGGAACTGCTGAAGACGCTGTACGCCGCCGGCAACCGGCTGCTGCTGGTGTTCCGCCACAACGGCGTCCTCTGCCGGCGGGCCCGGCGGGAACTGGTCGACGAACCGGAACCGCGGCCGGACGGCGACGCCGTGGCGCAGCTGAGGCATGCGACCGAATCGCTGGCCCAGGCCCTGAGCCGCCGCAGGGCGAGAGTGCTGGCGGAGGAGTCCGACGCCGTCAGCGGGTACCTGGTGCGGGCCTATCTGACACTGGCCGCCATCAGGGCGGGGAACGCGGCCGCCCCGTGGGACCGCCCTCGGCTGGAACGCGCCCGGTACGAGCACCGCGCCACGGAGCTGGCCGGGCGGCTGACCGGCATCCTCGGCACGCTCGACCGTCTCAGCGACCTGCTGGACGAGCTGAACGGACGGATGCGCGCCTATCAGGTCCTGCACGCGACCGCCGCACGAGGCACGGAGGACGATGCGGACCTGGACGCCGTCCGGCTCCACGCGCAGACGCTGCTCCGGTCCAGGCCCTGTGACGTCCGGGCCGCAGAGGCCGCCGTGGCGGAGTACATCGGCGCTGTCGAGCGCGCGATCGCACGCGGACGGCAGGGGGGTGCGCCGGCGTCATGACGGTCCCGACGACCTCCCGCACGCCGTGCCCGAGACCCGGGTGCGCCGGCGGCCGCATCATGGTGACCGGCTTCTGCGACAGCTGCCACCGGCGGCCCCCCGTCCCCGACCCGCCCGCGCGGCCCGTCGTGGAACCCGCCGCTCCCGCGCACCGGGCCGCGGGAGCGGCCGCCGTCGAACTCGACAACGACGGTCTCCTCGTCCTGCCGGACATCCCCATACCCGACGCCACGGATGCCGTCACCACCACCGCGACCCCGCCCTCCGACGGCCGGCGCTGCGGCGTCGACAACTGCTCCGGCACCATCGGGCTCGCGTATCCGGGAGGTCCCGCCCTCGCCCACGGTTACTGCCCCCGGTGCGGCCGGGAGTACTCCTTCGAGCCGAGGCTGAAACCCGGCGACCACGTCGGCGGCCACTACCGGGTGCTCGGCTACCTCGCGGCGGGCGGCCTCGGCTGGGTCTACCTGGCGGAGGACACCCGGGTGCCCGGCCTCCACGTCGTCCTCAAGGGACTGATCAACACCGGTGACGCGATCGCCCGCCGGTCGGCCGTGGAGGAGCGCCGCTCGCTCACCACGCTCCACCACCGGGACATCGTGCGCATCGTCACGTATGTGCAGCACCGGTCGCCCGGCGAGCCGGAGCCCACCGGCTACATCGTGATGGAGTACGTCGGCGGACGGTCGCTCGACTGGATCCGTCGCGCCGGCGAGGGGGAGCTGACGCGTCTGTTCGGCGGGGCCTTCGGCATCGGCCATGTGATCACCTACGGCTGCAAGATCCTCGGCGCGCTCCAGTACCTGCACCAACAGGGGCTGCTGTACTGCGACATGAAGCCCGACAACGTCATCCACTACGGGCGCGACATCAAGGTCATCGACCTCGGTGCCATCCGCCGTGCAGACGACCGCTCCTCGGCCCTGGTCTGCACGGCCAACTACGCGCCGCCGAAGCGGGAACGCGACCGGCGAGGCTTCCACGTCGACAGCGACCTGTTCACCGTCGGCCGCACCCTGGCCACCCTCGCCACCCGCGTCGAGCCGGCCACCGGGCAGGCGGCCCGCTCCTTCGCGGCGCTGATCGCACGGGCCACCCACACAGACCCGGAGGCCCGGTTCACCTCCGCGGCGGAGATGTCCCGCCAGCTGTGGGAGGTGCTGCGCGAGCACCTGGCGCTCAGCGGACACGAGCCGTACCCGGAGCGCTCCACCCGGTTCGAGCCGACGGCGGCGGTGTTCGGCGCGGCGCTCGGCACGGTGGCCTCGCTCGACCACTGGACCGGGCGCGCCGACGGCGCGCCGCCGGAGCTGCCCATCGACGCGCCCGCTCCCGCGGACACCGCGAAGGCCCTGCCCCGGCCGGTCCCCGACCCGCACGACGCCGCCGCCCTGCTGCTCGGCCTGGTGTCCGGCGATCCGCAGCGGATCGCGGAACGGGCCGTCCGGGACTCGTCGTTGGCCACGGTGGAGACCTCGTTGTGGCTGTGCCGCGCCTACCTCGACGCCGGGGACGCCGAACAGGCCGCACAGTGGCTCGACCGGGCCCGCGAGCGCAGCGGCGCGTACGACTGGCGGATCTCCTGGCACCGGGGCCTGACCTTGCTGACGGCACATCATGTCGAGCGGGCTGAGAGGGAGTTCGAAGCCGCTTACGCCGCACTACCCGGGGAGTCCGCGCCGAAACTGGCCCTGGGCTACTGCGCCGAGTCCCGGGGTGCGGCGGAGGATCAGACCGAGGCCTACTACGAGGCGGTCTGGCGGCGGGACCGGACGCAGGGCAGCGCGGCGTTCGGGCTGGCCCGGCTGCATCTGCGCCGGGGCCAGCGGGCGCGTGCCGTCGCGGTGCTCGACGAGGTGCCGACGACGTCACGGCACTACGACACCGCGCGCATCGCGGCGATCAGGGTGCTCACCGGCCGGCTGGGGGGCGCAGGCCCCACCGTGGAGCAACTGGCCGATGCTGACAGCAGGTTGGCGCTGCTCGGGAGGTCCGGGCATCATCTCGTCGGCAGCGGGGCGTGGGACCGGCTGGTCACCGAGGTGCGCGAGCACGCGTGGGCCGGCCGCCCGCCCGAGGGCTGGGGGCCCGGTTTCCCGGCCGGCGAACGGTTCGGACGGACGGACACTCCGAGCGCGCTGAGCACTCTGCTGTCCCGCTCGCTGAAACGGCTCGCGGACCAGGCCGGCAGCGCCTCCGAGCGCGGCGACCTGCTCGACCGGGCGTACGCGGTCCTCCCCCCGGCGGCGGGCTGGCGGGAGCTGCTGCGGGGGTGGCGACACGCGTTGCGCGAACGCGCCTGACCCGCCCGGCCGCCGCCGGGCGGAGGGAACGCTCGAGGCCGGCGGACGAGAACGCGCACGAGGACGAGCACCGCCGACGAGCACCGAGGACGAGCACCGAGGACACAGGGACGCACACGGGACACGGGGGTCGCAGCCGTGAACGAAGACGCACAGGTGAACCAGGACACCGACGCCGGCACGCCGTCGGATGCCTACGAGGACGCGGACGGCGTACGTGCGAAGGGCGGCGGTCCGGCCGGGAACGCGACGGTCGTCCTCGACGTCAGTCAGTGGAAGTACCTGTCCGCCGAGTCTCCCGACCCGCAGATGCACGCCATCCTGAGCGTCGAGGCGCACGGCACGCGGAGCGGCGGCGGTGCACGCCCCGCGCTCGCGCAGGTCCTGGTCCTGGACTGCTCCGGTTCGATGGGCTACCCGCAGGAGAAGCTGCGGGCGGCCCACCAGGCGGCCGTGGCGGCGCTGCGGATGCTGCCGGACGGCACCCCTTTCGCGGTGGTCCAGGGCACCCGGTCCGCGGACATGATCTATCCGGCAGCCCCGGCGATGGTCCGGGCGGACCCACGGCAGCGCGCGGCGGCGGAGGCGGCCGTGCACCGGCTCGTCGCGGGAGGCGGCACCTGTTTCGGCAGCTGGCTCGACCTGGCCCGGCGGCTGCTGGCGCGGGCCGACGCCCCGATCGGACATGTCCTGCTGGTCACGGACGGCAAGAACCAGCACGACGGGGCGATGCCCCTGACGGACGTGCTGGACGCCTGCGCCGGACGGTTCGTGTGCGATGCCTGGGGGATCGGCGACGGCTGGGACGCCCGTGAACTCCTGCGGATCACCGGCCGGTTGCACGGGCAGGCATCGGCGGTGCGGGAGGCGGCGGAACTGCCCCACGAGTACGAGCGGCTGATGCGCCGTCTGCTCGTGAAGAGCATCCCCGAGGTGGTCGTCTCGGTGCGGCCCGTGCCGGGTGCGAAGGTGCGCTATCTCAAGCAGGTCTTCCCGACCCGGAGGGATCTCGCCCCCGTCGGGTCCGGCCCGGACGGGACGCTGCGGTTCGTGACCCGGGCGTGGGGCGACGAGGCCCGCCGCTACCACCTGTGTCTGGCCGCCGACCCGGCGGGGCGGCCCCGCGGGGAGGATCTGCAGCTCGCGGTGGTGTCCGTCGACGTGCCCGGGGGCGACGGCGTGGACGTGACGCCGCCTCTGCCGTGCGTGGTGCACTGGACCGACGACGCGGCGCTGTCCGGGCACAGCGACGTCCACGTCGAGCACTTCGAACTGCACCGCATGGTCGCCGATGCCGTCCGGGCCGCCACCGACGCCCACCGCGGCGGCCTGCGCGAGGCGGCGGAACGGCACTTGGGCACGGCCGTGCGTCTCGCCCGCGGCATCGGCCCCGGCGAGCCGCTGGACTGGCTGGAACCTCTCGTGGACCTCGACGGCGTCGAGGAGGGGCGGGTCAGGCTCCGTCCCGGAGTGGCGGCCGTCGACTTCGAGCACGCGCTCATCGGAAGCGCGCGCAGTACGTACACCCCCGGGCCGGCCGACGGGTCGGCGCCCGCCGGCAGCGCGATCTCCACCGACGACGTGCGGGACGCCGTGCCCGCCACGGCCCCGGCGAACTGCCCGAACTGCCGTAACCCCACGGACGCCACGGGGAACTTCTGCACATCGTGCAGCGCGGCTCTGCGGGGGCGGCCGTGAGCACCACACGGCGGGATCTGGTGCGGCGGCTGTGGCTGCTGCTGTCCCTCGGGGCCGTGACCACCCTCGTCCTGTTCGGCTCCTACCGGGGCGTCCACGACGACACGGTGCCGCTGGCGTCGTCCAGCACGCCGGGGATCCTGGCCGTGGACACCGCGAAGAACGCGCTGCGACGAGCGCACGCGGCCGTCGACGGAAGCGGGCCTGCGGGTGACACGACGGGTGAGTTCCACACCCAGATCTCGGTCGCCCACCAGAGCATCGCCGTCGCGGCGTCGGAGGACGTCACCGGGCTGGCGGACCGTCACACGCTGCAGACCGTCACCGGGCTGATCACCGTGTACTCGTCCTGGGTGGAGCGGGCCGGCCGCGAGGCGGACCCGTCGCTGCGCGGAGCCTATCTGGACTACGCGCGGCAGGGCCGGGACGACATCGTCGAGCGCCTCGACGAGCTGCGGGCCCAGCAGTTGGCGGTCGCCGGGAAGCAGGCGTCGTTCCCCTGGCCGCTGTGGCTGGGCTGGGGCGCCGTGGCGGTGCTGAGCCTGGCGTGGTGCGCGGCGCTGGTGGAGGCGCAGTGGTACGCGCGGCGGCGGTTCCGCGACGCCGTGCACCCTCCGCTGCTGGCGGCGACCGTGCTGTGCGCGGGCGGGGTGGCGACGCTCGGCTGGTTCACCGTGCGGGCGCACTCGGCGATGGCCGATTCCGTGGCCGAGCTGCGCACGCCCCGGCCGGCGCCGGAGATCCCGCAGGCCGGTGCGGACGTGCGGCGCAATCTCGCCGACGCGGGCCTGTGGGCGTCGCTGTCCGAATGGGTGCTGGTCGCAGGGGTGGCGCTGATGGCGTTGACGGTGGCCGGGCTGTGGCCGCGTATCGCCGAGTACCGGTTCAGGGGGCCGCGATGAGCCACCCGCGACGCCGGCCGCTCGTCGTCCTCGTCCTCTGCCTGACGCTGCTCGCGGCGGGCGTGGTGGCGGGGGTGCGCTGGGCCCGGGAGTGGACGGGGTCGGTCACCGTGCTGGCCAACTGGAGCGGCGACGAGCGGGCGCAGTTCGAGTCGGCCGTGAAGCGGTTCGAGGAGCAGTACCACATTGACGTCGTCTACCAGGGCAGCTCCGCTCTGAGCCAGGTGCTGGCCGCCGATCTCGCGGCCGGCACGCAGCCCGACGTGGCGGTGCTGCCCGGACCGGGCGAGCTGGTGGCGTACGCGGCCGAGGGCCGGCTCGTCCCGCTGGACGGCCTGTTCGAGGCCGGGGCCTACGACCGGGTCTGGATGCCGAAGGTGGCCGGCGCGGACGGCCGGGAGCGCACGTACTGGCTGCCCGTGAAGACCGGGCTGAAGAGCATGGTGTGGCACGCGGGGGACGTGCAGCGGGGCGGACTCACCGCTCTGGCCGGCGACCCGGACGGCTGGTGCCTGGCCATGGCGTCCGGCGCGACCTCCGGCTGGCCGGGCACCGACTGGGTGGAGGACATCCTCCTCCAGCAGGCCGGCCCGCAGGTCTACGCGCAGTGGGCGAGCGGTGGCCTGGCGTGGACGGACCCCCGGGTGCGGAGGGCGTGGCGGACTTGGGGCGACATGGTGGGCGCGGGCTCCAGGGGCCGCGTCGAGCGAGTGCTGGAGGGCGAGTACGGCGGGGACTGCCCCCGGCAGAACCTGGAGCACCAGGGCTCGTTCCGCGACGCCCACTGGAAGCGCGTCGCCGGCGACTTCGTCCACTCCGCCGAGGTGATCCCCGGCGCCCGCCCGGACTCCGCCCAATGGGAGGTCTCGGGTGACCTGGCGACGATGCTGAACGCGACCGACGAGGCGCGCAAGCTGATCCGGTTCCTGGCCGACCCCGGCACCGAACTGCCCGACTACACGGCCAACCGGAAGGCCGCCGCGCCGGACGGCCACGGGGACCCGGTGAAGCGGAAGATCGGCGCGATCCTGCGCGGCTCGCAGCGACGGCTGTGCTGGGACGCCTCGGACACCATGCCCCCGGTGCTGCGCAACGCCTTCCACCAGGCGGTGCTGCGCTTCCTCGTCGCCCCGGAGGGGCTTGAGGCCCAACTGCGGTCTCTGCAGGCGCTGAACGACGGCCGCCGCCCGACGCTTCCGGTGTGCGGGGGCTGAGCGGCGTCGAACAGGGCCCCGCGCTCAGCCACGACGACGTCCGAGGCGTGAGGCCCGGTCCGGGCTTTCGCGCGGGCAGGCACCGAAAACTTGCGGCGTTCACATCGAATGCTGCGAGAGATATTGACGCCGCGTCAGGCTTTCCTATCATCCAAGACGTTCAGAGGAACAATCGGCGTTCGAAATACTGAACGTCGGAACTGTGCACGAGGCTCCGACCAGGCCCCGCAGCATCCGCAGTCCCTCCCTCACAACACGTCGCCCTCGCCTGGCCGCGGCCCGCCCGCCCCCTCGGCAGTCCAGTTTCCGGAAGGTCGGCGATCGTTATGACATGGACAGATCACGCAATCGGTCGCCGTGCGGCCCTCGCCGGCACCGCCGGCCTGGCCGTCGGCGCCCTGTTGCCTCCCGGCATCGCGAGCGGCGCCCCCGGCGGCGCCCTGCCCGCGGCCCCGCCGGGACCCACGGCGGGCGCGGCAGCGGCGTCCTTCGCCAACCCGGTGATCTGGCAGGACTTCGCGGACGTCGACGTCATCCGCGTCGGCGACACCTACTACCTCTCCGCCTCCACGATGCACTACTCCCCCGGCGCGCCGGTCCTGCGCTCGTACGACCTGGTGAACTGGGAGATCGCCGGCCACTCGGTGCCCGTCCTCGACTTCGGCTCCAAGTACGACCTGAACGGCGGGCGCGGCTACGTCCGGGGCATCTGGGCGTCGTCGCTGGCGTACCGCCCGAGCAACAGGACGTTCTACTGGCTGGGCCAGATCGACTTCGCCCGGACCTACATCTACACCGCGACCGCCGCCGAGGGCCCGTGGACCCGGCACGCGATGCTCGGCACCGCCTACTACGACGCGGGTCTGCTGGTGGACGACGACGACACGATGTACGTCTCCTACGGCAACAGCACCATCAGCGTGGCCCAGCTCTCCGCCGACGGCCGCAGCCAGGTGCGGTCGCAGCAGGTGTTCACCACGCCGTCCAGCGTCGGCACCCTGGAGGGCTCCCGCTTCTACAAGATCAATGGCAGCTACTACATCTTCCTGACCCGCCCCGCCAACGGCCAGTACATCCTGAGGTCGACCAGCGGCCCCTTCGGCCCGTACACGATGCGGCAGGTCCTGCTGAACCTGCCCGGGCCGATCCCCGGCGGGGGCGTCCCGCACCAGGGCGGGCTGGTGCGGACGCAGGGCGGGGCCTGGTACTACATGGCCTTCGTCGACGCCTATCCGGGCGGCCGGATGCCCGCGCTGGCCCCGGTCACCTGGACCTCGGACGGCTGGCCCGCCCTCCAGCTCGTGAACGGCGCCTGGGGCGCGTCCTACCCCGCCCCGGCCGTGCCGGCGCCGCCCCGCCAAGTCACCCCCCTGACCGGCGTCGACACCTTCGACGGGACGGCCCTCAAGCCGAGGTGGGAGTGGAACCACAACCCGGACAACGGCAAGTGGTCCGTGAACAACGGCCTGACCCTGCGCACCGCCACCGTCACCGACGACCTGTACTGGGCCCGCAACACCCTCACCCACCGCATCCAGGGACCCACGTCCACCGCGACGGTCCAGCTCGACCACTCGGCGATGCGGGACGGCGACCGGGCCGGCCTCGCCCTGCTCCGGGACTCCTCGGCGTGGATCGGGCTCAAGCGCGCCGGGGGCACGACCCGGCTGGTCATGGTGGACGGGCTGACCATGGACGGCAGTTGGAACACCACCGGCAAGGGAACCGAGCGGGCGGGCGTCAACGCGCCGGGCGGCGGCCGCATATGGCTGCGGGCGACCGCCGACATCCGCCCCGGCTCCTCCCGGCCCGGGACCTTCTCCTACAGCACCGACGGCGTCAACTTCACCCGGCTGGGCCCCGCTTTCACGATGGGCAACGACTGGCGCTTCTTCATGGGCTACCGGTTCGCCCTCTTCAACCACGCGACGCAGGCGCTCGGCGGCTCGGTCCGCGTGACGCGGTTCGAGCTGTCCACGCCCTGAGCGCCGCGCTCGGCACCGTCTTCCACCCGCACGCGCACATCCACCCGCACTCGACCGTACGAGGAGAGACATGGATCCCTTCGAGCCCGCACGGCGACCGGCCCGGCGCCGCACACCCGCGTCAGTCGTACTCGTCGCCTCGGCACTGCTGGCCACCGGGACGGCGGCCCTCGCGCCGGCGGCGGCGCAGGCGGCCCCGGCGCGGTCCGCCGCGCCCGCCGCGCCCGCCGCGCCCGCCGTAAAGGCGAGCACCCTGGGGGCCCAGGCGGCCCAGACGGGGCGCTACTTCGGGACGGCGGTGGCCGCCGGGAAGCTCGGCAACGGGCAGTACACCGGCATCCTCGACCGCGAGTTCAACTCCGTCACCCCGGAGAACGAGCTGAAGTGGGACGCCACGGAACGCTCCCGCGGCTCGTTCAGCTTCGGCCCCGCCGACCAGATCGTCAACCGGGCCCTCGGGCGCGGTCAGCGCGTACGCGGCCACACGCTCGTCTGGCACTCCCAACTGCCCGGCTGGGTCGGCGGCATCAACGACGCGGGCACGCTGCGGAGCGTGATGAACAACCACATCAACACGGTGATGTCCCGCTACCGGGGCAAGCTGTACGCCTGGGACGTGGTCAACGAGGCGTTCGCCGACGGCGGCAGCGGCCAGCTGCGCGACTCGGTCTTCCGCAGGGTGCTGGGCACCGGGTTCGTCGAGGAGGCGTTCCGCGCCGCCCGCTCGGCCGACCCGTCGGTCAAGCTCTGCTACAACGACTACAACATCGAGAACTGGAGCGACGCCAAGACCCAGGGCGTCTACCGCATGGTGCGCGACTTCAAGGCGCGCGGCGTCCCCATCGACTGCGTCGGCTTCCAGGCCCACTTCGGCACGGGCGGGCCGCCGGCGAGCTTCCAGACGACGCTGTCCAGCTTCGCCGCGCTCGGCGTCGACGTGCAGATCACCGAACTCGACATCGCCCAGGCGCCGGCGGGCGCCTACGCGAACAGCGTGCGGGCGTGTCTGAACGTGTCCCGCTGCACCGGCGTCACCGTGTGGGGCATCCGGGACAGCGACTCCTGGCGGACGGGCCAGAACCCGCTGCTGTTCGACAACAACGGCAACAAGAAGGCCGCCTACCAGGCCGTCCTGACGGCGATGGGCGGCTCCGCCGTCCGCCGCTAGAGCCCGTCCTCGCGGGTCGATGGGCGGGGCCCGCGAGGAGTTCTCCCGCCGCCTCCGCCGTCCTGGGCGCACTGCAGTTCCTCTGCGGTGCGCTCGCCTCACCGCTGGTCGGCCTGTACGGGGAGGGCAGCTCCCTGCCCATGGCCGTCATCATGCTGATCGCCATGGTCGCGGCCGTCGTCGCCCTGACCGCGCCGGCGCGGCCCCGGCGGCGCGAGGGCGAGCCCTCGGACGGCTGAAGCGCGCCCCCGCCGCGCCCCGGGGGCCGGGCCGGTTGAGCGGTGTGCGGTGCGGCGGGATGCTGGAAGCAATGGCCCGTGCGGTGCCGTGCGGCGGGACGCCGACCGTGGTGCCCGTGACGCGCGGTGCGGGGCGCGCGGGTCACTGCGGCGACGGGTGGATCGTATGGACCCTGTGGATCCCGAGATCCCTGCGGACGACCCCGTGGAAGCTCCGGGGCCGGTGGACGGCGCGTCCGGTGTGACCGCGACCGCCGGGGACCCGGTCGTGCCCGGGGACTTCGCGGTCGTCGTCGACGCGGCGGCACGGGTCATGGTGTGGAGCGCCGGGGCCGAGTCCCTGCTGGGCTTCGCGGCCCGCGAGGCCGTGGGCAGGCCCGTCGCCGAACTGCTCGCCGCCGACCTGCCCCTCTCCACCCGCAGCCACATCGCGGGCGGTGAGCCGTGGACGAGCGAGGTCTCGTTGCGCTGCCGGGACGGCGACCGCATCACCGTGCAGCTGAGCGGCACACCGCTGACGGACGCCGGCCCGAGGCCCCTGTGGCTCGTCACCGATGCGCCCGTGACCTACCCGGCCGGGCCGGCCGACGAGGGCGCGGCACTGCTGTGGGAGCGGGCGCTCGCGCAGCTGCCGCTGCCCGTGGCCGTCTACGACGACGAGGCGCGGTTCGTCGCCTGCAACCAGACGATGAGCCGGGCCATGGGCCTGACGCAGGAGGAGATGCGGGACCGCACCCTGCGCGAGATCCAGCCGTCCCACAGCGAGACCGACCGTCTCCAGCGGCAGGTCCTGCGCACCGGTGAGGCCGTCTACCGTGAGGAGCAGCCCGGCCGGGCCCTCGGCGAGGTCCACGACCACGCCTGGTCGCTGTTCCTCACCCCCGTGAAGGACGAGAGCGGCACGGTACGGGGTCTGTCGGCGCTGGTCGTCGACACCACCGAGCACTACTGGTCCCGGCGTCGCCTGGAGGTGCTGAACGACGCCAGTCTGAGCATCGGCAGGACCCTCGACGTCACCCGGACCGCCGAGGAACTGGCCGAGGTGGCCGTCACCGGGTTCGCCGACTTCGTCACCGTCGACCTGCTGGAGTCCGTCGTCCGCGGGGACGAGCCGGAGCCGCTGTCGCCCGGCGCGCCCGTCACCTTCCGCCGCTCCGCGCAGAAGTCGGTGCTTCCCGGCTGCCCGGAGGCCGTGCTCCCGGTGGCGGGAACGGGCATCTATCCACCGGACTCCCCGCCGGCCCGGGCGCTGCTCAGCGGACAGGGCACCCGGCACCGGGTCGGCGACCCGGCACTGCGCTCGTGGCTGGCGAGCTCCCCGGACCGTGCCGCCACGGCGCGGCGGCACGCGATGCACTCGATCCTGCTGGTGCCGCTGCGCGCCCGCGGGGTCACCCTGGGCCTGGTCCACCTGGTGCGGCACCGCACACCGGAGGCCTTCGGCGACGACGATCTGCTGCTGGCCGAGGAGATCGCGGCGCGGGCGGCCGTGAGCGTCGACAACGCCCGCCGCTACACCCACCAGCGCCGGACCGCGCTGGCGCTCCAGCGCAGCCTGCTGCCCGAGCGGCTGCCGTCCCTGGCGGCGGTGGACGTCGCCTACCGCTATCTGCCGGCCGGTTCCGCGAGCGGCGTCGGCGGCGACTGGTTCGACGCGATCTCCCTGTCCGGGGGGCGGGTCGCGCTGGTGGTGGGCGACGTGGTGGGCCACGGCATCCACGCCTCGGCCACGATGGGCCGGCTGCGCACCGCCGTCCACACGCTCGCCGACGTCGACCTCGCCCCGGACGAGCTGCTCACCCACCTCGACGACCTCGTCATCCGCCTGGACAGGGAGGAGGGGCCGGACGCGCGGGAGCGGACCGAGGAGGGCTCCGGCGAGGTCGGCGCCACCTGTCTGTACGCCGTCTACGACCCGGTGTTCCGCCGGTGCCAGCTGGCCCGGGCCGGACATCCGCCGCCCGCGCTGGTGACCCCCGAGGGAGCCGTACGGTTCCTGGACGTGCCCGCGGGGCCGCCGCTGGGCCTCGGCGGCCTGCCGTTCGAGGCCGCCGAGGTCGACCTGGAGGAGGGCAGCCTGCTCGCCCTGTACACCGACGGTCTGATCGAGGCCGCCGAGCGGGACATCGACGTCGGACTCGGGCTGCTGCGGGACGCGTTGAGCTGCACGGGACCCGACCTGGAGGAGACCTGCGACCGGGTGGTGCGCAAGGTGATGCCCGCCGCTCCCGCCGACGACGTCGTGCTGATCCTGGCCCGCACGCGGGCGCTCGGCGCCGACCAGGTGCACACATGGCGGCTGCCCTCGGAGCCGGCGGCCGTCGCCGGGGCCCGCCGGATGGCGAACGACCAGCTGGCCGCCTGGGGGCTGGACGAGCCGGCCTTCGCCACCGAACTGATCGTCAGCGAGCTGGTCACCAACGCCATCCGCTACGGCCACGACCCCATCCAGTTGCGCCTCATCCGGGGCGACGCGCTGATCTGCGAGGTCTCGGACGGCAGCAGCACCGCCCCGCACCTGCGCCGCGCCCGCACCTTCGACGAGGGCGGACGCGGACTGCTCCTCGTGGCCCAACTGGCCGAACGCTGGGGCAGCCGCCAGACCCCGACGGGCAAGACGATCTGGGCGGAACTTCCCTTGCCGGGATGAGACTTCGAGCGTCACCTGCGGTCCCGCAGGAAGGCGGCGATCCCCTCGCGCGTGGGGTAGTCAGGCAGGGGCGCCCGCTCGTCCCGGAGGAACGCGGTGACGACGGCGGCGGCACGGTCGTCGTTGCCGGCCAGGCCGTTCCACATGTGGTGCCCCACTCCGGGCATGTACTGCGTGCGCCGGACGGCCGGATCGCCGGCCAGGACGGCGGTCGCCCACTGGCGGAGCTGAGAGGAACACTCGGCGATCATCAGCATGGCGGGCGTCTTCGAACGCCTCAACTGCGGTGCGAGGGACGGCGAGTCCCTCACCGTCTGCTGGACGCGGAGGCTGGCGGCGGCACTGAAGGTGAAGTTGCGCGCCGAGTCCTCGGAGGGGATGCGGTGCGCGTCGCGCGCGCAGTAGGCGGACGCCGTGTCGCTGCCGAGGTCGGCGGCCTTGAACGCGTTGACGCCCTCGGCCTGTCCGATCAGCCCGGTGCCCGGGGTGAGGAGGCCGAGCCGCATGAGCCCGAACGCGACCGCGTACCGGGGGGTGTGCGTCGATCGTGGTCCGGCCGCGGCCGGCGTGAGGCCGCGTGCCGAGGGGCGCCCCCGGTGTCCGCTGATCCTGGCCGTCGGGCCGTCCATCGGGCCGGGCTCGGCGATGACCGCCCGGTGCAGTCGTGGGGCGACGGCGGGGTCGGCCAGGGCCCGGGTGAGCACCACCCCGCCGGCCGAGAAGCCGAGCACGTCGGCCTGGCCCTCGCCCCGGCCCAGCCGTTGGAGGAAGGCACCGAGATCGCGTACCGACCTGGAGATCGTGTACTGCTCCATCGGGAGCAGGTCGCTGCGCCCGCCGCCGGCCTGTTCGTAGGCGTAGACGTCGTGGCCCCGACGCGCCAGCAGTCGCAGGAAGCCGTGGTCGAGCACCGATATGCCGCGGACCGGCCCCCCGTGGAGGTACACGAGCGGGATCGGGTGCCGGACGGCGGACGGTGCGGGCGGGTAGTGGTACACCGCGACCGTGCTGCCCGTGCTCAGGCTCCAGTGCTGGGTGGCCACGAAGGGCAGGGCGGGCGGGTACTGCCGGGTCGTGGGAACGGTCGGGACGCAGACCGTGGCCGTCAGCGCCGCCGCGAGGGCCACCGGCACGAACGGCACCATTCGGGCCGCGCGGGTGCGGCGCCTGCTCCGCCAGAGGGCGGCGGCGCAACCGGTTCCCAGGGTCGTCAGCCAGGCGGCCAGCCCCCGCGCCTCCCCGTCCGTGAGGACGAGCACCAAGAGGAAGACGACGGTCAGCGCCGCTGTGGCGGTGAGCGTCAGCAGTAAGCGGCCGGTGAAGCGGGCAAGGCGGACGGCGAAAGCGGCCATGAAGGAACCCCCGGTTTCAGAACAGTGTTCTGAAACGACGTTATCAGAAGCGGTAGGCTCCTCGACATGGCCAGACCGAGAACGAACGACGAGGCGGTCGGAGAGCGGCTCGTGGCGTGTGCGACCCGATTGCTGGCCACGGGTCCACGTGAATCGGTCACGGTCCGCGCCGTGGCGGCGGCCGCCGAGGCGTCGACGACGGCGGTGTACTCCTTGTTCGGCGGCAAGGACGGACTGTTCCGAGCGGTCCGCGACCGGGCTGTCGACGGTCTGCACCAGGAGGTGTCGGCGGTGCCGGCCTCCGACGATCCCCTCGCCGACCTCCGCGCCCTGGCCGTCGCGTACCGGCGATGGGGCCGCGGGAACCGACACCTGTACACGGTGCTGTTCGGAGGGGCGCAGACCTTCGACCCGTCGGGCGAGGTCGGCGCCCGGGACCCCGTCGGGCCGCTCGTCGCGGCGATCGAGCGTGCCGTGACGAGTGGCGCCCTCGCGGGGGAAGCGACGTCGATCGCGCTGTCCCTGTGGGTCACCCTGCACGGCGCGGTGACGCTGGAACTGGCCGGAGCGTTCGACGGCCCCACGGCGGAGGGCGCCTTCCGGGCGGCTGTTCACGCCACCCTGCGCGGGTGGGCGAGCCCCGAGGCGTTCCCTCGCCTGCGCCGGGCCGAACTCGCTCCCTGAGCAAGAACGTTCGTCGAAGCGCTTCGACGCCGTCATTCACGCCGTGAGCCATCGGCAACGCCACGCCAGGAAAGTTTCGTTGCCGCTCTGCTCTCCCCTCCCTCTTGTTCTGCGCGGCACTTGTCATTAGCGTTCGCGGCCGAGTGATGTGAAGCGCTTCGACTCGTTGCCGTGTGAGGGAAAGGAACTGACCGAGTGTCAAGTGACCAGCGGCGGGACGACGTCGTGGTGAACCCCGTGATCCCCGGCTTCCACCCGGACCCCAGCGTCTGCCGTGTGGGGGACGACTACTACGTCGTCTGCTCCAGCTTCGAGTACTTCCCCGGCGTCCCCGTCTTCCACAGCCGGGACCTGGTGCACTGGACGCAGATCGGCAACGCCCTCGACCGGCCGGGCCAGCTCCGGCTGACCGCCGGCACACCGTCCTCCGGCGGCGTCTACGCGCCCACGCTGCGCCATCACGACGGACGCTTCTGGCTGATCGTCACCAACGTCGCCGAGGGCGGCGGCAACATGCTGTTCACCGCGACGGACCCCGCCGGGCCGTGGTCCGATCCCGTCCGGCTGCCGGGCGTGCCCGGCATCGACCCGGACCTCGCCTGGGACGAGGACGGCACCTGCTGGTGCACGGTCGCCGGGGTGTCGCAGGTCCGCATCGACCCGTACACCGGTGAGACGTTCGGGCCGCCGCGCGCCCTGTGGTCCGCGAACCCCGGCGCCAAGGCCCCGGAGGCGCCGCACCTGTACCGGGTCGGCGACTACTGGTACCTGCTCATCGCCGAGGGCGGCACCGAGCGCTGCCACGGCGTGTCCGTCGCCCGCGGGCGCACCCCGAACGGGCCGTTCGAGCCGTGCCCGGACAACCCGGTGCTCACCCACCGCGGCACCGACCACCCCGTCCAGAACACCGGCCACGCCGACCTGGTCCAGGGTCCCGACGGCTCGTGGTGGATGCTGCTGCTCGGTGTGCGGGCGGGCGGCGGCACCCCGGGCTGGCATGTGCTGGGCCGTGAGACGTTCCTCGCGCCGGTGCGCTGGGTGGACGACTGGCCCGTCGTCGACGAGGTGCCGCTCGGCCTGCCCGCTCCCGCCTGGCCCCTCGTCCCCGGCCCCGTCGAGGCGGTGCGGGACGACTTCGACCTCGGTGAGCTGCGGCCGCAGTGGATCTCGGTGCGCGACCGCCCGCCGGCGCACTGCACGCTCAAGGAGCGCTCCGGCTGGCTGACGATGAGCGCCCGCGGTGAGGGTCTGGACGAGCCGGACGTCGTGTTCGCCGGCCGACGCCAGCAGCACCCCGCGTGCGCCGCGCGCACCCTGATCGACCCGGCGGAGGGGCGCGGCGGGCTCGCCGTACGGCTGGACGAGGAGCACCACTACGAGATCGAGGCGGGCGAAGGGGAGGTGCGGGTGCTCAGCCGCATCGGCCCGCTGAGCGTCGTCGTCGCGTCCCGGACCGTCCCCGCGGGCCCGGTGGTCCTCGGCGTCCGCGTCGAGGAGAGCGCCCCGCGCGGCCCCCGCACCGGACCGGACACCGTCATGTTCGGCGTCGAGGAACCGGACGGCTCGTTCACCGCGCTCGCCTCCCTCGACGGCCGCTATCTGTCGACGGAGGTGGCCGGCGGGTTCACCGGCCGGGTCATCGGCCTGTACGCGGCGGCCGGCACGGTCCACTTCGACTGGTTCGACTACGAGCCGCTCGCCCCCTGAACCGACATCGCGCGCCCCTCCGCAAGACCGCTGGAAGACCCCGGGCGCCGTGTGACGCCCGGGGCACCGCCCGGCCCGACCGGTCCGGCAGCCGGCCGGCCCGGCGTGTTCACTCCCGGGCGGCAGCCCGTGCGACCGCTTCCGCGAGAAAGCCGGCGACGTCGTCGGCGTGGGAGAGGTGCGGGGAGTGCCCGGAGGGGACGCGCAGTACGTGGGCGGCGCGGGCGGCCCACCCTTCCTGGACGGCGGGCGGCAGCGCCCGGTCCTCGGTGGCGACGACGTACGACACGGGAACGCCGGTCGGCGCGGCGCCCAGCTTCTCGGTGAAGGCGCGCACGCCCTGCCAGTTGAGGCGTTCGACGGCCTGCGCGGTCAGGGCCGGGTCCACGCCGCTGAAGATGGACTCCTCGGCGTCTCCCGCCTTGACGGCGAGCCCGTCGGGCGAGCGGATCCAGGTCGGCGGGAAGTCGCCGCCCATCCACTCCGTCATCGAGGTGCCCGCCTCCAGCGCGAAGGCGGCCAGGTAGACCAGTTCGGCCACCTGGGCCTCGGCCTCGGCCGCGGCCCAGGTGGCGGGGACGCCGCCGTAGGAGTGGGCGGCGAGCACGACGGGTCCGCCGACGGCCGCGATCTCCGTGCGGACCACGTCGACGTCTTCGGTGAGACCCTGCGCGGCGGCGCTGTCGGGGTCGCTGCTGGGCAGCCGGACGGCACGGGAGGGGATGCCGCGGGCGGTGAGCCGCTCACGCAGCGGGTCGAAGATCCAGGGGGTGTGCATGGCACCGTGCACGAGCACGACGGTGGGATTCATCAGGGGTGTCCTCGGGGGTGGTGCGGTCGGTTCAGCCGGTCGTCGCGTCGCGGACGAGCGCGGTGTCGACGAACTGCTCGAAGCGGACGATGAGTCCGCCGCGGACGACGAAGTGATGGGCGACGCGGACGTCGACAGGCTTGCCCGTGGCCTTGTTGACGGCGGTGTAGCGGGCGAGGACGACGACGTTCTCGCCGTCGACGACGTAGGTGTCGTCGTGGGCGGTCCAGCCGTCCCAGTCCTGGCCGAGCTTCTCCATCATGTTGGACGTGACGCCTTCGGGCGTGCGGTAGGTGCCGGCGAGCGGGAAGCCGGCCATCTCCGTCCACTCGACGTCGGGGGCGAGCGTGGCCCGCAGGGCCGCCAGGTCACCGGCCGCCGAGGCCAGGTACTGGCGGCGGACGACGTCGGCGGGGGCGGTGGAGGCGGCGAAGTCGGTGCTGTCGTGCGTCATGCCGGTCAGCCCCACTTCATCTCGCCCTTGGCGACCTTCGCGCCGAGCTGGGCGGCGATCAGCATGCCGTTGTCCGGGTAGCGGGCGACGAGGGCCTCGGTGAGCGCGGCGCCGTCGGCGGCCTTGTCCAGTTCCTCCTCGAAGGCGACCAGGTAGTCGCGGGTCGCGGTGATGGCGGAGGCGTCGGCGGGGGCGCCGGGGAGGCGGTGGCCGGGGACGACCAGTTCGGGCCGGAGGGCGGCCATCTCGTCGAGCAGGCCGATCCAGACGGCGCGGTCCTCGGAGGTGGGGGTGTCGGCGACCCACACGTGCTCCCTCTGGAACAGCAGGACGCCGCCGAGGAGGGCGCGGTGCTCGGCCTGCCACAGGTAGTGGCGGTCGGACAGTCCGGCGGGGCCGCCCTTGAGCTCGAAGCGGTGGCCTTCGAGGGTGAGGTCGCCGGTGAGGGGCTCCAGGTCGACCAGGCGGGTGGGCAGGTTGGGGCCGAGTGCCTCCCAGGCCTTGAGCTTGCCCTCGTAGGAGTGCTTGATGTGCTCGATGACGATCGGGGTGGCGACGAACCGCGCCTCGGGGAAGGCGTCGGCGATGACCTCGGCGCCGAAGTAGAAGTCGGGATCGCCGTGGCTGACGAACACCGTGGTGAGCTTCTTGCCGGAGTCGAGGATCTCGGCGGCCAGGCGGTGGCCATCGGCGCGGGTGAAGGCGGCGTCGACCAGCAGCGCCTCGTGTTCACCGGTGACCAGGGTGGCGGTCTTGTTCTTGCTGCCGGCGGGGAAGTCGAGGTCGAGGACCTTGAAGGAGAGAGTGCTCATGACGTTCCTTTCGGGTCGGCCCGGCGGGGACCGGACCGGGGGGACGGGCAGGGCGGTCAGGGGGCTGAGCGAAGGTCGGGGACGGGAAAGGGGACGACGGTCAGGGGACGGGGGCGGTGGTCACGGGATGGCGGCGGTGGTCAGGAGGTGCGGGAGGCCGCGGTGAAGGCCGCGAGCCGCCGCTCCACCTCGTCGGGGGTGGCGCTGCCTCGGGCCAGGGCGGCCGCACGGTCGCCGTCGACGGCGAGGAGGGTGGGGTATCCCTCGACGCCCAGCCCGGCGGCCCGCGCGAAGTCGGCCTCGGCCGCGGTCCGGGCCTCGGGGGACTCGAAGGCGGCGGTGACGGCGTCCGCGTCCAGCCCGGCGCTCTCGGCGACCTTCCGGTAGGTGGCGGTGTCGGACAGGCTCAGTCCGTCGACGTAGAAGGCCCGCTGCACGGCGACGGCCAGTTCCGCCGCCCGCTCGGGGGCGGCCCCGCGCAGGGCGGCGACGCCGCGGGCGGCCGCCTCGGAGTCCATGACGAACGAGCCGTCGGCGATCAGCCGCTCGTACGCCTCGCCGAACTCGGCGCCGGTCAGCTCGGCGATCTTGGCGTTGGCGCCCTGGACATAGCCGAACCGGCTGATCGGAACCCGGCGTTCGCCGGTGAACAGGCCGCCGGAGACGACGTCCACGGGGAGTTCGGGGTGGCGGGACGCCAGGTCGCTCAGCGTCGCGGAGAACCCGTGCGACCAGCCGCAGTAGGCGTCGAAGACGTAGACGAGCTTCATGGGGACCTCGGCAGATTCGGTGTCGTGGCCCGCGCTGCCGCGGGCGGTTCACCTGACACAACAGTACCTGACACGTCAGATATTTCCATGATCGGGTGTCGGTCGTCACACCGGTGCACGCCGCCAGCGCCGGGGCGCCGCACACCCGGGGGCCGCGGTGCACACCTGGTACGGACCGGCCGGTCAAGATTCGGTCTCGCTCGCCGGAAGCGCGGGCACCGTCCCGTTACCCGCGGTAAGTTCCGCCCGCCCACTCCCCGTTCTCAGGAGTTCCGCTTCATGCGCCGACTTCTCACCAGCGTCGTGGCGGCCTCAGCCGTACTCGGCGGCTTCGTCGCCGACGCCTCCCCCGCGGCCGCCGCGGACCCGGCCTCCGGTTCGTTCAGCGTCCTCGTCTACAACGTGGCGGGGCTGCCGGAGGCCATCTCCAGCGCGCCCACGCCCCGCGAGCCCGCCACCACGGCCATCGGCCAGCGGATCGCGCCGTACGACATCGTCCATGTCCAGGAGGACTTCAACTACCACGCGCGGCTGTACGCCGGCGACACCGCGCACGCGTACCGCACCCCCACCAGCGGCGGCGCGGGCATCGGCAGCGGGCTCAACACCCTGTCGAAACTGCCGTACGACGCCGACGACTTCGAGCGTGCGCGCTGGAACTCCTGCCAGTTCGACTCCGGCGACTGCCTCACGCCGAAGGGGTTCACGTTCATCCGCCACCGCCTCGCCGAGGGCGTGTACGTGGACTTCTACAACCTGCACACCAACGCCGGCACCAACCCCGGCGACCTGGCCTCCCGCGCCGACAACCTCAACCAGCTCACCGCCTTCATCAAGTCCCACTCCGCGGGCAACGCCGTCGTCGTCATGGGCGACACCAACACCCGCTACACCCGCTCCGGCGACACCATCGCCGAGTTCGCGGCGGCGAACGGCCTGACCGACCCCTGGGTGCAGCTCGTCCGCGGCGGCACACCGCCCGCCAAGGGCAGCGACGCCCTGGTCTGCGACCAGAGCGGTCCCACGGTGCCCAACACCTGCGAGATCGTGGACAAGGTCCTGTACCGGGGCAGCAAGCTCGTCTCGCTCAACGCGACCTCCTACAACAACGAGCACGCCAAGTTCCTCAACGAGGCGGGCCTGATGCTGTCCGACCACGACCCGGTCAAGGTCGACCTCGCCTGGTCCCGCAACGCGGCCTTCCAGTTCAGCGACCAGTTCGGCGGCCCGCACGGCGACTACTACAACGACGTCGACGCCGTTCCGGCGGGCGCGCGCCCGGCCGGGATCACGCTGCGCAGCGGCGCGCGCGTCGACGGCGTATCCCTGACCCTCGGCGACGGGAAGGTCCTCACCCACGGCGGGACCGGCGGCACGGCGTCGTCCCTCGCCCTGGGCAGCGGGGAGTACCTCACCTCCGCCCAGCTGTGCCAGGGGCAGAAGGACGGGCGCACCCGGATCTTCTCCGCCAAGTTCACCACCAACCTCGGCAGGAACCTGTCCGGCGGGACCACCACCTCCGACTGCGTGACCCGCACCGCGCCGTCGGGCTGGCAGATCGCCGGGTTCCACGGGCGCGGCGGCGACGAGGTCGACAAGCTGGGCTTCATCTACACCAAGCGCTGAGGCGCCGGTGCGCCGTCGCCGCCACGCGAGTCCGCGTCGGCGGTGACGGCGCACCGAAGGGCCCTCAGGGCAGCCGGGGCAGCATGTCCCGGGCCGCGTGGCTGAGCACGCGCAGGTTGTCGGCGAACCTGTCCCGGTCCTCGGCGGGCAGCGGCGCGAGGAAGTAGCGCCGGATGTTCTCCATGTGCACCCTTGAGGCGACGACCGTGGTCTCCTGCCCCAGCGGCGTCAGGCGCACCAGCCGCCCGCGCCGGTCGCCGGGGTCCTCGACCCGCTCGACCAGCCCCGCCGCCTCCATCCGGTCCACCAGCCGGGTCGCCCCTCCCGTGGTGAGGACCTGCTCCTGGGCGATCGCCCGCATCGACAGTCCGGGCTCGCCCGCCCGGCCGAGGATGAGCAGCACCTCGTACACCAGGTGACTGATCCCGCACTCCGTCTCCAGAGCCCGGCCGAGGATGTACTCCAGCCGGTTGGCGGCCCCCTGCAACCGGCCGAAGGCCAGGATCAGCGCGTTGTTGGCCGCCTCCTCGGGCGTCGCGATCTCCGCGTGCTCGTCCACGACGGCGACACTTCCTTCCTCTCGGCTCCCACCCCGTCCACCGATCATCCCGTACGGCGGACGTCTGCCTGCCGTTCACCGGCGATCGGCGGGCAGCGGGGGGGGCGGGAGCCAGGCCTCACAGGAGCGTGAAGGTCCACATGAGGTTGGTGCTGCCGTCGTACGTCCACTGCTTGGTGACGGAGCCGGAGGGCACCTTGCCCCCTCCGTCGAGGACGAGGCCGCTCGTGCGGTTGGCGATCGAGTAGCGGCCGTCGCCCCGGTGGGTGATGGTCCACTGCTGGTCGGGCCCGCCGTTCCAGACGGCCTGGCGGGCGGTGGCGCCGTCGGACACGGCTCCCCAGCCGTCGGCGACCATGCCGTTGGCGCGGTTGACGAGCTTGTAGTAGCCGCCGCCGACGGCGCCCGCCTGCCACTGGAGGTTGGGGCTGCCGTCCCAGGTCCACTGCTTGAGGTCGGAGCCGGCGGCGACGTCACCGCCGCCGTCCAGGGCCAGCTGGTCCGTGACGTTGGTGATCCGGAAGTGGGCGGACGGCTGGAACTGCACCCTGAGCGAGGTGATCTTGTCGTCGCCCGTGAGCCGCAGGTCCGGGCTGTCGGCGGTGAAGGTCCAGGAGGCGCCGGTGAAGTCGTCGCCGGAGTAGCCGACGACCTGGTAGCCGGGGGCGGGACGCAGCGAGGACAGGCCGCGGCGGCGCAGACCGGCGCGTTCGAGGTCTTCGGCGGTGTGGTCGCCGACGGTGAGGACCACGCCGGGTCCGCCGTAGTGGGGAGCCTCGAAGACCACGGCGCCGCGCTCGGGCCGCAGTGCCGGGATCCCGCCGGAGAAGCGGAACTTCAGGACGTACGCCTGGGCGTCGAACGGCGCCGCCGACGGCAGCGTCACCCTCAGCCCGGCGGCGTCCTGCACGGGCGTGGCCAGATCGATGTAGCGGCCCGCGGTGTGGTCGAGCAACTGCACCGACCTCAGGGTCGACAGGTCGATCCGGTCCGAGCCGAGCGTGGTGACGTTCAGCGAACTGCCGGGCCAGCCCAGCACGGTGGCGTACAGGACCGTACTGGCCTTGTTCCGGGTGAAGCGGATGTCCTGCGCGGTGCCGGCCGTCGGTTTGGTGAACGAGCCCCCGCCCATCTTGGTCGGGCCTTCGCCGTACGTCGTCCACGCGCGGGTGCCGTACACCGACTCGCCGAAGCGCTTCAGGTAGTCGCCGATGCCCAGCAGGATGTCCTTCTGCGCCTGCGGGACGGTGCCGTCGGCCATGGGCGCGATGTTGAGGAGGACGTTGCCGTTCTTGCTCACCCGGTCGAGAAGCGAGTGGATCATCTGCTGGACGCTGTAGTAGCCGATGCCCTGCGTGTAGCACCAGCTGGAGTCGGAGATGCTGTCGTCGGTGAGCCAGTACGGGGCGGTGAGGTCGGCCGGGCCGCCGCGCTCGTAGTCGAAGACGGCGCCGCGGTCGTTCAGGCCGTCCTTGTAGGTGGCGACGACCTCCTTGCCCCAGTCGTCGGCGCGGTTGTAGTAGTACGCGAGGAAGTTCAGCCGCTGCTGTTCGTCGACGGCGTCGAGCTTGAAGTCCTGCCAGAGGATGTCCGGTTCGGCCCGGTCCACGACCTCCTTCAGCTTGTCGAACCAGAGCTGGTTCTCCTCGGTCGCGTCCAGCTGCCCGTACAGCTTCTTGAGGCTGGGGTCGGTCTGCGCCGGCACATGGTCGAAGAAGCCGTTGTAGTGGTACGCGTGGTGCATGGCCACCAGCACCTTGAGGCCCTCGGCGCGGATGGCGCGGGTGAACAGCCGCAGCAGGTCGAGCCGGGGGCCCCTGGCCACCGAGTTCCATTCGCTGACCTCGCTGTCCCACATCGAGAAGCCGTCGTGGTGCTCGGCGACGGGGCCGGCGAACCGGGCGCCGGCGTCCACGAACAGCCGCACCCACTCCTCCGGGTCGAACGCGCCGCCCGCCGACCTCGGTCGGGGTGCGAACCCCACGGTGTTGCCCTCGAGGTCCTCGCCCCCGTCGATGAAGTTGCGGTACGGCCACGCCTCGGGCGGGCCGTAGGTGGCGATGTGGTGCCGGTTGGCCACATGGCCGTCGATGTACATCTGGCGCGGGTACCACTCGTTGTCGTAGGCGGGGACGCTGAAGGCTCCCCAGTGGAAGTAGATGCCGAACTTGGCGTCCTGGAACCACTCCGGGGCCGGCCGGTGCCGGTCGACCGAGTCCCAGTCGGGCGTGTAGGAGCGGGGCGCCGCCTGGGCGCCTCCCGCGCCGACCGCGCCTCCTGCGACCGAGGCCGCGGCCACGCAGGTGGCGCCGGCGAGGAAGTGACGTCTGCTGGTTCCATTGGACATGCCACGAAGGTCGGCCATGCGTGTCGCTCATGTCAACCATCCGGCCCGATATTGATGGGATGGATTCGCGATCGCGCGCTCCCCCTTCGCGGAAGCATCCACCACCCTTGGCCCATCAAGGCACCCCAGCCCACAGAAGTGAACCACGAATCCCAAGGCGGCTCGGTCCATACATCCCATCATTCAGGGAGGCCCGACACAGTGCCCCTTCCCCTGTCAGCGGGTCAGCTGGAACACCGTCGCGGCCACGACGGCGCCCAGGATCGTGCCGGCGACGACCTGGTTGCGCGTGTGGTCCCCCAGCTCGACCCGGGACCAGCCGACGAGGACGACCAGCAGGAAGCCGACGGCCGTCCACACGCCGTAGGTCTGCACGAGGATGGCGCAGGCTCCCGCGGAGACGGCCTGGTGGACGGAGATCTTCCAGGCGAAGGTGATGGCGACGAGGACGGTCAGCGACACCAGCATGGTCACGATGAGGGCGGTCATCGTCCGGGGTGCGCCGGCGGCGACCATCAGCAGGATGCCTGCGGCGACGGAGAGCAGGGCGAGGGACATGACGACCAGCCGTGCGGGCCGGGCGCCGACGTGCCGGTCCCCGACGAACCCCTTCCGCATACCGTACTTGATGAACGCGAGCGGCACGACGGCGGCGAAGAACGCCCCGACGGCTCCCCAGGCCACGCCGGTCCACCGCGCGGTGTGCCAGCCGACCAGCAGCGTGACGGCGATGATCCAGTTCTTCGGCTCGAGCCAGTCGGTGACGCGGCGCGCCAGTGCGGACTCGGTGGGGAGAACGTCGGTCGTCATGGAAGCAGGGGTCCGTTCATCCGGGGTGGACTGGAGCCGGGGTGTGCCGGACGCGTCGTCTTCTGCTGTGCTGACACAGTGCTGGTCGAGCACACCCCCGCAGGGATCGTGCCACAGCCAACAGACAACGAACTCACTGGAGTTGCTGTCCGAGACCTACATCCGGGCGGACCACCGACTCGACGCCGGCGCCGACGGGTGAGCGGCGCCCTCTCACAGCCCGAACAGCCGCGCCCCGTTGTCGTGGCACACCGCCCGCAGCCAGTCCTCGGAGAGGTCCAGGCGTTCCAGTGCGCGGAGTTGATGCACGTAGGGGTAGGGGATGTTGGGGAAGTCGGAGCCGAGCAGGACGCGGTCGCCGAGCGCGGCCAGCCGGGGCAGGGCCCGGCGGGGGAACGGCATGAGCGCCTCGCCGAAGTCGGTGAACGCCATCGTCGTGTCCAGCCGCACCTCCCGGTGGCGCTCGGCGAGGCCGAGGAAGTCCTCGTACTCGGGCATGCCCATGTGCGCGACGATCAGGGCCAGTCGGGGATGCCGCGCGAGCACCTGTCCGACGGGTCCGGGTCCTGTGTGCTTGCCGGGCGCGGGCCCGGAGCCGCAGTGGATCACCACAGGGACCCCGGCGTCGGCCAGCAACCCCCAGGCGCGGTCGAGGAGTTCGTCGGCCGGGTCGTACGCGCCCACCTGCACGTGTGCCTTGAAGACGCGCGCGCCGGCCTCGACGGCTTCCCTGACGTACGCCTCGACCCCCGGCTCGGGGTAGAGGGTGGCGGTGTGCAGGCAGTCGGGGGTGCGGCGGGCGAAGTCGACCGCCCATGAGTTCAGCCACCGGGCCATGCCGGGCTTGTGCGGGTAGAGCATCGCGGTGAAGGCCCGCACGCCGAACTCCCGCAGCAGCTCGGTCCGCCGGTCCTCCTCGTGCCGGTAGGTGATCGGCCAGTCCAGTCCGCCGGTCAGTGGTCCGAGCGCGTCGAAGTAGTCCCAGACCTTGCGCATGACCCGCTCGGGCATGAAGTGCGTGTGGACGTCGACCAGCCCCGGCAGACCGAGCCCGCCCCAGAAGCGGCGAGCTTCCCCGGCCTCCGCCCCCACCGGTCCCTCACTGTGATCGTTCATGCCGCCCACCATGGTCCAGACGGGCGCGAGGGGTCCACCGCTCCTGGGAACCGAGTGGAGTGAGTCCTGTCGCCGCACCCCCGTGAGTCAGTCGCGTCCGTGCGCCGTGGGTTCGGCCGTCCAACTGGCGAGGAGCCGGAGGCGTTCCTCGTCGGGGCTGCCCGGTTCCGCGGTGTAGATGGTCAGGGCGTGCGCCTCGCGGGCGGAGAGGGGCAGGTCCAGGGGCTGGTAGGTGAGTTCCAGTGGGCCGGCGTCGGGGTGGCGGAAGCGTTTGACGCCTCCGTGGTGGATCCGTACGTCGTGAGCGGCCCACAGGGTGCGGAACTCGCCGCTCAGTGTGGACAGTTCCCCGACGAGTTCGCGCAGCCCCTTGTCGTTCGGGCAGCGCCCGGCCTCGGCGCGGAGCAGGGCGGCGGTGAGGGCGGCCGCGCGTTCCCAGTCGTCGACGAAGTCGCGCGAGCCAGGGTCGAGGAAGTAGTAGCGGGCGAAGTTGGGACGGCCCCGGTCGTCCACGGTCGCGCTGTTGAACACGGGCGCGAAGAGGGCGCGGGCGAGCGCGTTGGTGGCCATGATGTCCAGGCGTCCGTTGGTGACGAAGGCGGCGGACAGGGTCACGGAGTCGAGCAGCCACTGCACACGGGCCGGGATGTCGACGGCCTTGCGACGCCGGGGCGTGCGGCTGGGCGGCTGCGCGGCCCTGGCCAGGTCGAACAGATAGGTGCGTTCGTCGTCGTCCAGTTGCAGCGCGCGGGCGACCGCCTCCAGGACGTCCTCGGACACACCGTTGATGTGGCCCTTCTCCAGCCGCGTGTACCAGTCGGTGCTGACGCCCGCGAGCACCGCGACCTCCTCGCGGCGCAGCCCCGGGACCCGGCGCCGTCCGCTGCTGGGCAGCCCGGCCTGCTCGGGCGTGATCCGGGCGCGCCGGCTGGCGAGGAAGTCCCGGATGTCGGCGCGGTTGTCGGAGCGGTTGTCCATGTCCTCAACGGTAGGCACGAGCCGCGCACAAGGGAGGTCGAGCTTGTACCCCCCATAAACCCACCCTTCCTCCCCCTGGGCGCGCCCGCTTACCTGGGATGCGCAGCCGCAGTCACGACCGTGAGGGAGTTGAAGCACCACCATGCGAGGAGCGATCCTCCAGAAGCCCGACGACACCGGCGTCGGGCGGCGCGAACCGTCCGACCGGAGCAGTCCCGCCCCGACCCGGCTTCCCGTGGTCGTCTACGTGCTGGCGCTCGGCACGTTCCTGATGGGCACCACCGAGTTCGTGGTGGCGGGCCTGCTGCCGGAGATCGCGGGCGACCTCCAGGTGAGCGTGGGCCGGGCCGGTCTGATGATCACGGTCTTCGCGGTCGGGATGATCGTCGGCGCGCCGCTGACGGCGATGCTGACGCTCCGCCTGCCCGCGCGCTGGACGCTGGTCCTCGCCCTGGGCGTCTTCGCCGCCGGACACGTCGTCGTCGCGCTGGGCACCGGCTTCATGACGCTGCTCGCGGCCCGGTTCCTGACGGCGCTGGCCACGGGGGCGTTCTGGGCGGTGGCGAACGTGGTGGCCACGCGTGTCGCCGGCCCGGCCGCGAGTTCGCGCGCCGTGGGCGTGGTGGGCTCCGGCGCCATGCTGGCCAACGTCGTCGGGGTGCCGCTCGGCGCCTTCGCCGGGCAGGTCATGGGCTGGCGGGGACCGTTCTGGGCGCTGGCGGCCCTCGGAGCGGCCGCTACGGCGCTGATCGTGCGCCATGTCCCGCACGAGGGCGGGCAGCGCGCGGTGTCGGTCCGGTCTGAGCTGTCCGCGCTGGGTTCCGGCCGGCTGTGGCTGGCGCTGGCGGCCTGCGCGACCACGACCGGCGGTGTGCTGTCGACGTACACGTACATCGCGCCGCTGCTCACCGACCGGACCGGGCTCGCCGCCGGGCTGGTGCCGCTGGTGCTCGTCGGCTTCGGCGCGGGCGCGCTGGCCGGCTTCCTCCTCGGGGGCCGGCTCGGGGACGTCCGGCCCTACGCGACGACCATCACGGCCGCCGCGGCCACCACGGTGATCCTGCTGGGGGTCTGCCTGCTGGGCGGCTCGGCCGTGCCCACGGTCGCGCTGATCGCCCTGCTGGGACTCTTCGGGCTGGGCGCCAACCCGGTGCTGATCTCCCTGGCCGTCCGGTACGCGGGGCGGGCGCCCACCCTGGGCTCGGCGCTCACGGTGTCGGCGTTCAACCTGGGCACCGCGGCCGGCTCCTGGGCCGCCGGCCTCACGCTCGACTCGGCCCTGGGGGTCACCGGGCCGGCCGCGGTCGGCACCGCCGTCGCCGCGCTGACCCTGGTCCCCACCACGGCCATCGCCCTCGCCGGCCGCCGCCGCGCGGTGACCGCACGTCTGTAGGGCCGCCGTTCGCGGTGCCCTCGCACGAGCGGCGGACACCGGACAAGAAGCAAGCAGCACAAAGCGAGAGAGCAAGACAGCAAGAGAGCAAGGAGAGGCAGTCATGCGTGGAGTAGTGATGCACAAGGCCGGAGACGTCCGGGTCGAGGAGCGCGAGGATCCGGAGATCGTCGAGCCCACCGACGCGATCGTGAAACTGACCGCGACCTGCATCTGCGGCTCGGACCTGTGGCCCTACCGCGGCGTCGAGCCCGCCGACCACACCCTCATGGGCCACGAGTACGTCGGCGTCGTGGAGGAGGTCGGCTCCGAGGTGAGGAACGTCAAGCCCGGGGACTTCGTGGTCGGGTCGTTCGTCATCTCCGACAACACCTGCGAGATCTGCCGGGCCGGGTTCCAGTCCAAGTGCGTGCACGCCGAGTTCGTCCACGCGGGGATCGGCACCCAGGCCGAGAAGGCCCGCATCCCGCACGCCGACGGCACGCTCGTCGCCACGCCGGGGCAGCCCGACCCCGAGCTGGTCCCGGCGCTGCTGGCCGCCTCCGACGTCCTGGGCACCGGGTGGTTCGCCGCCGTCGCCGCCGAGGCCGGGCCGGGCAACACCGTCGCGGTCGTCGGCGACGGCGCGGTCGGTCTGATGGCGATCCTGGCCGCGAGGCAGCTGGGCGCGGAGCGGATCATCGCCATGTCCCGCCACCCCGAGCGGCAGAAGCTGGCCCGCCACTACGGTGCGACCGACATCGTCGAGGAGCGCGGGGACGAGGGCGTCGCGAAGATCAAGGAGCTCACAGGCGGGCTCGGCGCGCACTCGGTGATCGAGGCGGTCGGCACCCAGGAGTCGTTCATGCAGGCCGTCGGCGCCACCCGCGGCGGCGGGCACCTGGGCTACGTGGGCGTGAACTACGACGTGAGCATCCCGGGGATCGAGCTGTTCTTCGCCGGCATCCACACGCTCGGCGGGCCCGCCCCGGTGCGCCGCTTCCTGCCCGAGCTGATCCGGCTCATCTGGGACCGTGAGATCGACCCCGGGAAGGTCTTCGACCTCACCCTGCCGCTGGAGCAGGCGGCGGAGGGTTACAAGGCCATGGACGAGCGCCGCGCCACCAAGGTCCTGCTCACCCTCTGACCCGGCCCGCGCACATCCCGGCGTCCACGCGACCGGCCCGTCTCGCACCTCTCGGGGTACGGGGCGGGCCGGTCGTCCTGCGGTCGGCAGGGCGGACAGGGCGGACAGGGCGGACAGGGCGGACAGGGGACAAACGCTTGACAGTGATGAAGTGCCGTACTCTGCTCCCGTGACACGACACGAGGAAGAGCCGGTCGGGAAGGGCGCGCTGGACCGGGTGAGCTGGGCGCTGCGTCGCGCCGAGCTGGCGACGCAGGCCCGCAAGGAACAGCGGCTGCGCCCGCTGGGCCTGGCCGCCTCGCACTACACGCTCCTGATCTCCGTGCACGTCGAGCCCGGCCTGACCGGCGCGGAGCTGGCCCGCCGCCTCAACGTGACCCCGCAGGCCGTCGCCTCGCTGGTGGCCCGTCTGGAGAGCCGCGGCCAGCTGGAACGGCGCGAGCACCCGCGCCACCGCCATGTGCAGGAGCTCCACCTCACCGACGACGGACGCGAGGTGCTGCGCGCGGCCGACGAAGTGATCGCGGACATCGAGCACCGCATCACCGACGCCCTCGGCCCGGACGACGCCGCACGGCTCCGGGCGCTGCTGAACCGCGTGGAAGAAGCGGCGCGCGACGCCTGAGCCCGCTCTCCTCACCGCCGCCAGGACTCGCGGGCCCGGTCCGCGTCGAGCGTGCGCTGTGCGAGCCAGCCTGCCATCGCCCGCACGCCGAGGCCGATGGCCCGCTCGTCCGGGGCGAAGTCGGGGTAGTGCGGGTAGCCCGCGGTGACGGGGGTTCCGGGAGACCGGACGCCGAGGAACGTGTACGTGCCGGGGACGCGGGCCAGATAGAGGGCGAAGTCCTCGCCGCTGAAGGGCGGGAACGCGGCATGGAGTCGGGTGACCGCTTCCGGGCCGAGTGTGTGCCCCAGATGGCCGGCGAGCATGCGGCCCTCGGGCTCCGGGCAGATCATGGCGGGGAACGGCTCTGCGGGGAACCTCACCTCGGCGCCCGGGTACGACGCGGCCAGGTCCCGGACGGCGTCACGCACTTCCCGGTACCGTTCCTCGGGCCAGCAGCGGTAGGACACGCTCACCTTGGGCCCTTGGGCCACGGCACGGGCGGCCACGAACCGGGTCAGCGGCCCGTCGGGCGTCCGGACCTCGTCGATGATCCGTTCCAGGTCGGCGGGAGTCTGCGGCAGTGCCACCGTGGCGAGCCCGCCGACAGCCGCGGCCAGTCGTACGGCGGCGTCGGACGCGTCCGGTCCGGACAGGATCACCTCACCCTTGTCCTGGCCCGGCATCCCGAAGCCGCCGGTCACCGCGAACCGGCCCACGGGGAACGGCCCGCAGTGCAGCGCGTGGATCTCCTGCACGCCGGTGCGTTCCAGGACGCCCGCGTCGATCAGCGCGCGAGCCCCGGACAGCGACTCCTCGGCGGGCTGGAAGAGGAAGACCACCGTCCCTGCCAGCCGTCTCCGCAGCCGTGCGAGGACCTGGGCGACGCCGACGGCGACCGTGGTGTGGATGTCGTGCCCGCACAGGTGGGCCGGCGCCGGGCCGCCCCCGACGATGTCCTTGGGCGGGACGGCGTCCATGTCGGCCCGGTACGCCACCGTCCGGCCCGGACGCGAGCCCCGCAGGACGCCGACGACACCGTGCCCGCCGACCCCGGTGGTCACGGTCAGTCCGGCCGCCCGCAGTCGCCGGGCCACGAGCGCGGCGGTGCGCTGCTCCTGTCCCGGGGCCTCGGGGTGCCGGTGGATGTCGCGTCGCAGCGCGATCAGCCCGCGACTCAGTCGCGCCGCCTGGGTGTCCACCGACGCCTGGTCCACCGGCCGGGGCCACTCGCCGGCGGCGGCCCCGTGCGCGGTCCCCCATACGGCTCCCGCGCCCAGTGCCGCCGCACCGGCCAGCAGCGTACGGCGTGCGAGGCCGTGTTCCCTCGGACGATCCATGATTCCCCCAGGAGACGGTTCGGGTGAGCCCCGTGCCGAACCGGGAGTCGGTCGGCGGGGCGTCACCGCGAGGTGATGCCACATGATCGCCGTCCGCGATCGCCGCCGCCCATCCGGCCGGCCACCATATGAGGGTGGGGGCAGCACCCCCAGGACGAGTCATCCCCCGTTCTGCGGACAGGACTTGACTACCCGTCACTCACTGTCGGTGTCATGGCGGTTCCCCGTTCGCGGCCCCAGGCGGCGAGCGGCTGGAGCGCCTCGTTGAGGCGGGTGCCGTCAGCCGTCAGCGAGTACTCCACCCGGGGCGGCACCTCGTCGTAGGAGATCCGCCGCACGACCCCGTCCGCTTCCATCTCGCGCAGATGCGAGGCCAGCACCTTCTCGGTGATCCCCGGCACGAGTCGGCGCAACTCGCCGAAACGGCGGTGAGGACGCTCATGGAGCGCCCAGAGGATCAGCACCTTCCACTTGCCGCCGATCACCTCCATCGCCGTGTCGATCCCGCAGACATGACCGTCCGGCGCGCCCGGCCGGTTCAGCGTCGCCATGTGTCCCACCCCTCTGACGTGCTCGCTCACCCCGGGGTAACCACCCACTCCCAAGTGCGTACTTGATCACCGCCGGGCCCGAGACCAGCCTAATCGGCATGACACGCAACCCTGTTGAGAAGACCTCCCTCACCCTGCTCGGCCTCGGTGCGATGGGCGCCGCGTTCGCCCGCGCCTGGATGGCCGCGGGCCACCGGCTCACCGTCTGGAACCGCACCCCCGCCCGAGCGGCTGCGCTCGCCGCCGAGGGGGCGCGGGTCGCGGACAGTGCCGCCGAGGCGGTCGCGGCGAACACCCTGGTCGTCGTCTGCCTGCTGGACGACGCCTCGGTCGGGGAGGCGCTGGCCGGCGTCGACCTGACCGGCACGGATATGGTCAACCTGACCACCAGCACCCCCGCCCAGGCCCGCGCCCGCGCCGAGTGGGCCCGTGCGCGCGGGGCCCGCTGTCTGGACGGCGGGATCATGGCCGTCCCTCCGATGGTCGGCGTACCGGAAGCCGGCGGCTACGTCTTCTACAGCGGCTCGCGGGAACTGTTCGAGCGGCACCACGACACGTTGAGCGTCCCGGTCGGCACCGTCTACGTGGGCGAGGACGCGGGCTTCGCGGCCCTGCACGACGTGGCCCTGCTCAGCGCCATGTACGGGATGTTCGCCGGGGCCGCGCACGCCTTCGCCCTGATCCGCAAGGAGGACATCGACCCGGCCTCGTTCGCCCCGCTGCTCGCGGACTGGCTCGTCGCGATGGCGCCGGCGGTCCACCAGACCGCCGACCATCTGCGCGGCGGCGACTACACCAAGGGCGTCGTCTCCGGTCTCGGCATGCAGGTGGCCGGCACGCCGACCTTCCTGAGCACCGCCGAGGAGCAAGGCGTAAGTCCCGAACTGCTCACGCCCTACTTCGAGTTGATGCGCCGCCGGCTGGCCGAGGGCAGCGGTGAGGAGGGCCTGACGGGCGTGGTCGACCTGCTGGCGCGCTGACCGACCCCGACGCCTCACCGTGATCAACGGCCCTCTTCACCGCGGGAGGACTACCCGAGGCCCCCGTCGCTGTGCAGGAGCCGGCCGTTGATCCATCCCCCTTCCGCGGAGCAGAGGAAGGTGACGAGGTGCGCGCAGTCCTGGGGCACACCGAGGCGCCCCAGGGGCGTGTGGCGGACCAGGTCCGCCTTCTGCTCCTCGGTCATCCAACCGGTGTCGGTCGGACCGGGGTTGATCGCGTTGCACGTCACTCCGAGGTGGGCGAGCTCGCGGGCCGCCGCCAGCGTGATCCGGTCCATCGCGCCCTTGCTCGCCCCGTAGGGCAGGTTGCCGGCGGTGTGGTCGCTGGTCAGGCTGACGATCCGCCCGCTGCCGCGCCGCCCGCGGAACCGCAGCCCGTACTCCCGGATCAGCAGCCACGTCGCCCGCGCGTTGACCGCGTAGTGACGGTCGAAGCTCTCCACCGTGGTGTCCAGCAGGCCCGAGTCGACCGACTCGCAGTGGCAGAGCACCAGCGCGGTGACGTTCCCCAGTTCGCGCTCGACGCCGTCGAAGAGCCGAGCCGGTACGGCAGGGTCGCTCAGATCGGCCTCGACGGCGTGCGTTCTCGCCCCGAGGGCCGCCGCCCGCTCCCACAACTCCTCGGGCGCGCCCGGCTCCACACCCCACCGCATCCGCGCGTCGTACGGGGTCCAGTAGGTGAACGCCACGTCCCAGCCGGCCCGGGCCAGGTCGACGACCACGCAAGCCCCGATCCCCGCCGCCCGCCCCGCCCCCGTCACCAGAACGAGCGGCCGCCCCGTCTCCCCCACATCCCCCAGCTCGCCCCGCCCCGCCTCATCGACCACGCGCTCACCGTCCACTGCTCGGTCCTCACCCGCCCACCACGTCGACGCCCCGCTCTTCCAAGATGTTCAGGAGCAGGTCGAACAGCGCGATGTCGCGGTCGTCGACGCGTCGGCGTTCCGCCAGCCGCGCTCGGGACGCCGCCATGGATTCCCAGCGCAGAGTGAACGGAGCAGTGGCGCCCCAGCCGCCGCGAAGGCAGTCGTCCAGAGCGTCGAGGTTCCAACCGAAGTATCCGCCGGGCCCGTTGACGGCTTCACCGATGGCGCAGTAGAAGCTGCCGATGTCGACGACGTGCCGGCCGTCCAAGACGTACTCATGGCCCGCAGGCGCGTCCGGCCGGCCGGCGCGGCGGTAGTCCGAGGAGAACAGCGCCACGGACAACCACGCTCCTCTGTCCGCGAGGGCGAGGTCGTGCCACATGCCGGTGCGGGTCGGACCGCCCGCACGGATCAGGTCCCACACCCGTTCCGCTCCCGGCAGGGCGTCCTCGCACCACAGTGTCACCGTGATGTCGAGCAGGCCGGCTCCGCGGGTGGAGGGCCGTACGTCCACGACGGTGAGCCCGCCGGCGAAGTAGGACCCCATGGTGGCGCCCTCGGCGTCGAGGACCGCGATCCAGGCGCTCCCCGCCGACGCGCCCCGGCGGCCGACCTTGCCGACGCTCTTCAGCAGTCCCCCCTGCGGGCGGCAGCCCGTCAGGCGTACCCGGCGCGTGCCTTCCTCGTCCGGCAGAACTGTGAACAGCCCGTCGGCCTCGTGCGCGAAGCCCCAGAAGTCGGCCTCGTCCTCGTCCGAGGTCAGCGCGTACTTCTGCCCCTCACCATCCAGCCTCGATGTCCCCGACCGCACGTCCCCTGAAAGCGCAGACACTTCCGCGACCCCCGTCTCAGTGATCCGAACCCGGCTTCCAGTCCCGGGCGAGGAGGCCGAGCAGGACCTCGTCGAGGAACTCGCCGAGCACCCAGGCCGAGGAGCGCAGCACGCCCTCGCGGACGAAGCCGTTGCGCTCGGCGGAGCGCAGCATCGCCGCGTTGTCCGACAGCGTCTCGATCTGCAGTCGTTGCAGACCGCGCACGACGAACGCGTAGTGGCACAGCACGGCGACCACGTCGGTGCCGTAGCCCTTGCCGCGTGAGGCCGGCAGCAGTCCCAGACCGATGTGCGCGGAGCGGTGGTGGGTGTCGACGCCCCACAGCGTCGCGGTGCCGACCAGGGCGCCGCCCTCCAGCTCCACCACCGAGAACGGCACGACTGAGTGGTCCGTGTCGTCCACCACGAACCGCGGGTCGTTCGGACCGGGCGTGACCGGCCGCCACGGGGCGGCCGCCGCCCGCGAGGAGTTGACCACGTCGTCGTAGAGTTCGGCCCGCAGTACCGGGATGTCGTCCTCGTGCCGGGCCCTGAGCCCGACCTTGCCGCCCTTCAGCATGCGAGCTTCCTATCCGGCCGGGCCGACCTGCGGCAACCGGATATAGGACCCCTCAGTGCAGACAGAGGCAGAACGGGTGCCCTGCCGGGTCCGCGTAGACGCGCCAGTTGGCTCCCGGGCGGAGCTGATCCGTCCGCTCCAGCACGGTCGCGCCCAGAGCGAGCGCCCGCTTCTCCTCGCCGTCGAGGTCGTCCACGTCGAAGTCCAGGTGGAGTTGCTGCGGGCGGTCCTGGCCGGGCCATTCGGGCGGCCGGTAGCCGTCCACCCGCTGGCAGGCGATCGGCGTTCCCTCGAATCCGTGCACCTCGACCCAGCCCTCCTCCTCCGGGTCGGGGACCACCCGGCCGCCGAGCAGAGCCGCGTAGAACTCCGCGAGCTGAAGCGGATCGGCACAGTCCAGCGCGATCGCCTGAAGTTTTCGGATCACCTGCGTCACTCCTCGCTCTTCCGCCGCTCATGCGACGCCTCCCGTACGCGAGGGAGGTACCCGCCGCGCCGACGGGCATGCGCGGTGCGTTCCGCCGTCCGGGAAAGCGGGCGCACCACCGGTTCCCGGCCAAGGCGGAGGCCGGCAGCCGGGGCGGGGCCGGACGTGCGCGACCGCCTTGCGCAGCGGCGTCCGCCCGGCGGGCCGGCGTCGCCACCGTTCACATCAAGCCGATCAGCGCGAGCGGTCCGCGGGGGCGTCGCCGCGGAGATGCCGGTGTCGCGGGCGCGGGCCGCGCCGGCCTGCCGTCCGTACGATCTGACCATGGCCTGAACCCGCGGGCGCGCCGCGACGCACCGGTCGGCGTGGGGGTGGACGCCGGGCCCGGGACAGGGCGGGCGGCTGTGGCGGGCGGTGGCCGCAGGGCGATCGCAAGCGCTCACTGATCGGTTCATCCTGTCTCAAACCATGAGCATCAATTGCACACGCCCCCTCTCCAACCCGGCCCCGATGGTCTAGATTGACCGTGCTTCGGGGGTTCGAACACGAGGCGACCAGTAATGATCTATTGGTCCGGCACCACGGGAAGCCGTCAGTCGCCTCCTCGGAGCCGGACGTGGGGATGATCGATCCGGAGCCCGGACGGGGCCTCGAGTGCGGGGAGCACTCGCGGTCGCTACGGGTTCCGCGCACGTCGAGAGCCTGGCAGGACACGCGAGTCCGCTGCCGCCAGGGGGCGTTGTTCAAGCACCGTGAAACAGCCGGCACGTCATGCGCGGCGAGGCGGGGGCCTCGCGCGGAGAAGAACAGCGCAGCACGGGAGGCGGGGGCCTCCCGAGGGGAGGACAGCGCGGGAGGCGGGGGTCTCCCGGCGAAGGAACAGTGTGAGGCGAACACGTCGAACCACTGGGAACCTTGGGGGGTTCTGTGCGGCAAGGGGGATTGGTCAGCCCGTATCCGCCGGCGGGCGGAGATCTGGCGGACGAGGCGGTCAGCCGGCCCGCGAGCGACTGGGAGCAGCGCTACCGCCGTACCGTGATGACGGCCGACACCGTGGCCACCGCCGTCGTGGTGGCGGGGATCGGCAACTTCTTCGGAGTGCGGGACGCGGCCAACTGGCATGAGAAATGGGGGATTCTCGCGTTCGGCACCGAACTGCTGGTGCTGGGGGCGCTGGCGGTGGGCCGGGCGTGGGCTCCGGCCGTGCTCGGTCAGGGCGCCGAGGAGTTCCGCAGGCTCGGACGCTCCCTGTTCGCGGCGACCGTCGTGCTGGCGCTCGGCGGGATCGCCCTGACCTCGCGCAACATCAAGCTCTGGATCTTCGTGGCGATCCCCGCGATCGCCCTCGTCACCATGACCGCGCGGTACATGCTGCGGCTGTGGCTGCACAGACAGCGCAAGGAGGGCCGGTGTCTGAGACCGGTCCTGGCCGCGGGGAGTGCGGCCACCGTGCGCGACCTGATCACCCGGACCCGTAAGTTCCCGCACCTGGGCTGGCGGGTTGACGCGGTGTGCACGCCGGACGGCCTCGGGCTCGACGGCGGTCAACTGGACGGGGTGCCGGTCGTCGGCCGGCTGGCCGACGTCGCGGGCCATGTCCGCCGCGACGGCTACCGGGTCGTCGCGGTCACACCGGACCCGCACTGGTCGCCTGACCGGCTGCAACGGCTGGCCTGGAACCTCGAGGGCAGCGACGCCGAGATGGTCGTGGCCCCGGTCCTGATGGAGGTGGCCGGCCCGCGGCTGCACATCGACGCGGTGCTGGGGATCCCGCTGCTGCGGGTCAGCATGCCGACGTTCACCGGGGGCCGCCGGGCGGTCAAGGGGGTCGTGGACCGGGCGGGCGCGGCGGCTCTGCTGGTGCTGTTCGCGCCGCTGATGGCGCTCGTCGGACTGCTCGTGGTGGTGGACAGCCGGGGCGGGGCGTTCTACCGCCAGCGCAGGGTCGGCAAGGACGGCCGCGAGTTCACGATCCTGAAGTTCCGCACCATGGTCGTCGGGGCCGACAGGGCGCGTGCCGAGCTGGCCGGCCTCAACGAGGGCGCAGGCCCGCTGTTCAAACTCCGCCGGGACCCGCGGGTGACCCGGGTGGGGGCGGTGCTGCGCCGCTACTCGCTCGACGAGCTGCCGCAGCTGTTCAACGTGCTCACCGGGTCGATGTCGCTCGTCGGCCCGCGCCCTCCGCTGCCGGAGGAGTCCGCCGCGTACGGCCCGGACATCCGGCGGCGGTTGCTGGTCAAGCCCGGGCTCACCGGACTGTGGCAGATCAGCGGGCGCAGCGACCTGTCATGGGAGGAGGCGGTCCGGCTGGACCTGCGGTACGTGGAGGACTGGTCGCTCGCCCTGGACACGGTGATCTTGTGGAAGACCATGCGGGCGGTGCTCCACGGGCAGGGGGCCTACTGATGCGCGGGGGGCTGCGATCCGACGGCCCCGCCGATGCGCGGACCGCAGGCCGCGAGGGCCTGCCTGGGGGGAGGAACGGGTCATGAGAGTCAGCGTTTTCGGTCTCGGCTACGTGGGCTGTGTGTCGGCCGCGTGCCTGGCCGACATGGGCCACGAGGTCATCGGCGTGGACGTCAGCCAGGTGAAGGTCGACCTGGTCAACGCCGGCAAGGCCCCGGTGGTCGAGGAGCGCATCGGCGAGCTCGTCGCCGACGTCGTGCGCAGCGGGGCGTTACGGGCCACCGGTGACGTGCGTGAGGCGATCGCGGGCAGCGACATCTCGCTGGTGTGCGTGGGCACCCCGTCGGAGCTCAACGGCAGTCTGTGCACCGCCTACTTGGAGCGGGTCACCGAGCAGATCGGCGCGGCGCTGGCCGAGGAGGGCGAGACGGGCGGCCGCGACAAGGGGCGCCGGCACACCGTGGTGTTCCGCAGCACCATGCTCCCGGGCACCTGTCTGAACCTGCTGGTGCCGATCCTGGAGAAGTACGTCGGCGGCACGGCCGGGGTGGACGTCGGCGTCGCGGTCAACCCGGAGTTCCTGCGGGAGGGCACGAGCGTCAAGGACTTCTTCGACCCGCCCAAGACCGTCATCGGAGAGCTCGACCCGGAGAGCGGCGACGCGGTGGCGGCGCTGTACGAGGGTCTGCCCGGCGAGGTGTTCCGGGTGCCGGTCCCCACGGCCGAGGCGATCAAGTACGCGGACAACGCCTTCCACGGCCTCAAGATCGGCTTCGCGAACGAGCTGGGCGCGGTGTGCCAGGCGCTCGGGGTGGACTCGCACCAGGTGATGGACGTGTTCCTGGCCGACCGCAAGCTGAACATCAGCCCCGCCTACCTGCGGCCGGGCTTCGCCTTCGGCGGTTCCTGCCTGCCCAAGGACCTGCGCAGCCTGGTCCACGCGGCGCGGCGGGCCGACGTCTCGGTGCCGATCCTGTCCCATGTGCTGCCCTCCAACTCCGACCATCTGCAGCGGGCGGTGGAGCTGGTCGAGCGCACCGGCAAGCGCCGGGCGGGGATCTTCGGGCTGTCCTTCAAGCCCGGCACCGACGACCTGCGTGAGAGTCCGCTCGTGGAGCTGGCGGAGCGGCTGTACGGCAAGGGGTACGACCTGAAGATCTACGACGCCAACGTGAGCCTGTCCCGGCTGCTCGGCGCGAACCGCGAGTACATCGAGAACCGGCTGCCGCACCTCGCGCAGCTGCTCGCGAACTCCGTCGACGAGGTGCTCGAACACTCCGAGGTGTGCCTGGTCGGGACCAGGGACCCGGCCGTGCTGTCGGCGCTGCCCCACGGGGACGGCCCGGTGATCGTCGACCTCATCCGCCTTCCCGACGCCGAGGCGCGTCAGTCCGAACCGGGGTACATGGGCCTTGCTTGGTGACAGATCGTTCGGTGGCAGAACGTCCGATGACCGGTCCTCCGGTGACGGACCGCGCGGTGGCACATCGCCTGATGACACATCAGCTGACAACACGACGTCCGCCGGCGGCGACCGGCCGGGCCGGCGTGCGCTGATCCTCGTGGAGAACCTGTCGGTGCCGTTCGACCGGCGGGTGTGGCAGGAGTGCACCACGTTGCGCGACGCGGGCTGGGAGGTGCACGTCGTCTGCCCGCGGGGGAGCAAGCGGGACACGGAGCCGGAGGCGGTGATCGACGGGGTGCGGATCCACCGCTACCCGTTGCGCGCGGCGACCGGCGGGCCGGCCGGCTATCTGCGGGAGTACGGGACGGCGCTGTGGCACACGGTCCGGCTGGCCCGCCGGGTCGGCCCGGTCGACGTGGTCCACGCCTGCAACCCGCCCGACCTGCTGTTCCTGCCGGCGCTGTGGCTGAAGCGGCGCGGGGCGCGGTTCGTCTTCGACCAGCACGACCTGGTGCCCGAGCTGTACCTGTCCCGGTTCGGGCGCGGCGAGGACCTGTTGCACCGCGCCGTGTGCGCGCTGGAACGGCTGACCTACCGGGCCGCGGACATCGTGCTCGCCACGAACGAGAGCTACCGGGACGTCGCCGTGCGCCGTGGCGGCCGGCGGACCTCGGACGTCTTCGTGGTGCGCAGCGCGCCCGACATCGACCGGTTCCACCCGGTGCCGCCGGAGCCGGAGTTGAAGCGCGGCAAGCCTCATCTGCTGTGCTATCTCGGGGTGATGGGCCCGCAGGACGGTGTCGACTACGCGCTGCGGGCCCTGGCGAGGCTGCGCGACGAGTTCGGGCGGACCGACTGGCACGCGGTGTTCGTGGGCGGCGGCGACACCTTCGACGCGATGGTGGAACTGGCCGACCGGCTCGGGCTTGCGGAGCAGGTGGAGTTCACCGGGCGCGTCCCGGACGCCGACCTGGTGCGCTACCTGTCCACCGCCGACGTGTGCCTCTCCCCCGACCCGCGCAATCCGCTCAACGACGTGTCGACCATGAACAAGGTCCTGGAGTACATGGTGATGGGCCGGCCGGTCGTCTCGTTCGACCTCAAGGAGGCGCGGGTCTCCGCCGGCGACGCGGCCGTCTACGCGCCCGCGAACGACGAGAGCGCGTTCGCCGGGCACATCGCGGGACTGCTGGACGATCCGGAGAAGCGGGCCCTGATGGGCAAGATCGGCCAGGAGCGGATCAGCGGGCCGCTGTCCTGGCGGAACTCGCAGGCGTCGCTGCTCGCCGCCTACGCCGCCGCCTGCCGTGGCCTCGCCGCGGCGCCGGCGGGCGGCCCGTACCGGCCGGGGAGAAGGCCGCGCCGTTGAGCGATGACACCATACGCCTGGTCACCGTCGGGCGGATCATCCGTCGGCGTGGGCGGCTGCTCGTCGTCCTCGCGGTGCTGGGCGCGCTCGTCGGCTACGGCGCCTCGCTGCTGTTCCCGCCGCGCTACACGACGTCGGCGTCTGTGCTGCTGCCGGGGGCGTGGGAGGAGCGTGAGCTGCTTACCCAGCAGGAGATCGCGACCAGTTCGGTGGTGGTCGACCGTGCGGCGGCCGAGCTGCGCTGGGCCGGGGTCGGCGGCGGCGAGCTGCGGGACCGGGTGAGCGCCGGCGCGGCCGACGGGAACATCATCAAGATCTCGGGCACCGCCGAGACCCCGGAGCGGGCGCAGCAGCTCGCCGACCAGGTGGCCCGGCAGTTCGTGGCGTACGCCGCGCGGGTCCTGGGCGACGGCGCGGGCTCCGCGGCGGCGGCGCGGCCCGAGGCGCTGCGGCAGCTGGTGGTGAAGACCAGCCGCCGCATCAACGAGCTGGCCGACGGGGCCGGTTCGGGGCAGAGTGTGGAGAGCGTGCAGACCCGCACCGAGCTCGCGAAGCTGCGCACCGCGCTGCAGGAGGCCGTCGACGAACTGGACAAGGCCGACCCCGCCACCCACAAGGCCGACATGGTCGTCATGGGGCCGGCGGCCCGGCCGACCGGTGAGGCGCCGCCGACGAGGACGCAGCTCGTCGGCGCCGGGGCGCTGCTGTTCTTCCTGCTCGCGGTGATCGCCCACCTCGCCGCCGCGCGGATGAGCCGTCGGCTGCGCACCGGGCCGGAGATCGCCTCGGCGCTGGGCGCGACGCTGCTGGGCGCGGTCGACGTGCCCGCCGAACGGCGTGCGCGCCGGCCGCGGGGCCGGGGCCGGGGGGCTTGGGTCCGCCGGCTGCTCGGCGTCGACGTCCGGTGGGACACGCCCGCCCCGAGGGCGGCCGGCGACGAGGCCGGCCGGCGGATCCGCTACCGGCGGGTGTGCGCCCGTCTCCGGGACCGCCTGCCCTCGTCCCGTGAGCTGCTGGTCGTGGTCCCCGACGGTGACGAGGTCGCCGGCCGGGCCGCCGGGCAGCTCGTCGCCGAGGCCGAGGGTGATCCGCGCTTGCGGGTCGTCGAGGTGTCGGTGGCCCGGCCGATGGTGCCGGACCGCGACGGCGAGGCGGGCGCCCTGTTCGTGCTCGGCGCGGGCGACTGGACCGCGGCGGAGCTCACGGGCGTCGCCGAGGCGTGCGCGGACGCCGGGCACGACGTCGTCGGCGTGGTCGTCGCCGGCACGGTACGGGCCGTCGCGGCGCGGTCCGCGGGCCGGTCCCGGTCCCGCGCCGCCGCCGCTTCGGCGGTCCCGGTCGGCAACGAGGCGACGGGGGGTGCGCGATGACGGCGGGTACGGCCGGGGGGCCGTCGGCCACCGCACCGCTGCTCGACCTGCAGACGCTGGTGGCGGCGGTGCGCAGGCGGCGGCGTCTGTGGAGTTCGGCGGCACTGCTGGGACTGCTCGTGGGCGCGGCGGTGGCGGTCCTGCTGCCACCGCCGCCGACCGCCGTCGTGAAGGTGCTGGTCGCGCATCAGCAGGACCAGCCGAACGACACAGGGACGCTGATCCGCACCGACGTCGCGCTGCTGCACACCACGCGCATCGCCGGCAAGGCCCTCCAGGCGATCGGGTCCACCGAGAAACCCGAGGACTTCATGGAGGACTACAAGGGCGCAGGTCTCACCAACAACCTGCTCCAGATCACCGTGACCGGGGACAGCGACGCACAGGCGGTGGCCCGTGCCCGCGCGCTGGCCGACGCGTTCGTCGCGGACCATGTCAGACGCATTCAGGAAGCCGCGAACGCCGAGGCCAAGACCCTCCTCGACCAGCGTGACCGCATACGCGAGGACCTCGCCGAGGTCGACAAGGCGATCGGCGAGGCATCGTCGCAGAGCGGGCCCAAGGCGTCGGCGAACATGGAGTCGCTCTTCGCCCGCCGCGCCGAACTCACCTCGCGCATAGCCGACTTCGGCCAGCGCGCCGCGGAGGCGCGCATCGGCACGCCGCAGCTCATCGCCGGCACGCAGATCGTCGACGCACCGCGCGCGGTGCGGCAGTCCCTGCTCAGGGCCGCCGCCACCGACGCCGTGATCGGGTTCGTTCTCGGTCTCGCCCTCGGGCTCGCGGTGTCGTCGGTCGGCGCGGTGGTGGCCGACCGACCCGTGCTGCGCCGCGACATCGCGGCGAACCTCGGCGTGTCGGTGATCACCGAGCTGCCCCGCCGGCCGGTCGGGCCGTGGCGTCGCCGGCGGGTACGGGCGGCACGTGAACGGCTCACCGCGTCCCTGACCCGCACCGTGCGGGACTCCACGGAAACGGTGTCGCTGCTGGAACTGGGGTGCGCGCACAGCGCGAGCGTGATCGCCCTGGACCTCGCCCGGGCGCTGGCGGCGGACGGCCCGGTGGCCGTCGTCGACGGACTGCCCGGCCCGCAGCTCTCCGGACGCCGCCCGAAACCCGGAGACCCGGCCGTGATCGGCGGCGAGCACGCCACGGCGGCGTCGCCGCAGGAGCTGAGGCTCGGCGTCGGCTCGGTGGCGCCCGGCACGGCGTGGACCGACCTGCGGTACCTCGGCACGCGGACGGTGCTCGTCGTGCGGGCCGGGCACGGCAGCGCCGCATGGCTGCACACGGTGGCGCGGCAGCTCGCGGAACAGCACATCGAGGTGATCGGCGTGGTGCTGATCGACCCCGATCCGCGGGACCGGACCGACGGGACCCTGTGGGACGGGCCGTACACCGCGCTGCGCGGCCACCACGAGCGGACGGCTCAGAGGAACGGAACGGGCCGGCACCGGACGGAGCGGCCGCCGACCTGGGCGGCACGGATCCCGGACAGCGACCAGAAGGCGCGGTAGGACATGTGTGGCATCGCAGGCACATACCGGTGGCCGGAGGGAAAGGCCGTGACCGACCGGCTCACCGAGGTCCTCGCCCACCGGGGTCCGGACGGGGCGGGCCGATACAGCCATCCCGCCGGTGACGGCGAAGTGCATCTGGGGCACCGCCGGCTGTCGATCATCGACCTGTCCCCGACGGGCGCCCAGCCGATGGTCTCGGACGGCCTGGTCCTGACGTACAACGGCGAGCTGTACAACGCGCCCGAGCTGCGTGCCGAGCTGACGGCCGCGGGGGCGCGCTTCCGGGGCACCTCCGACACCGAGGTGCTGCTGGAGGCCTGGCGGCGCTGGGGCACGGACTGTCTGCCCCGGCTGCGCGGCATGTTCGCGTTCGGGGTCTTCGACGAGCGCACCGGTGAACTGGTGCTCGCCCGCGACCAGTTGGGCATCAAGCCGCTGTTCCTGATCCGGCGCGGCGAGGGTCTGGTGTTCGCCTCGGAGCTCAAGGCGCTGGCCGCCGTGACGGGCGGGTCGCTCGAGGTGGACCACGCGGCGCTGGTGGCCTCGCTGCTGTACTACTGGGTGCCCGACACGCGGTGCGCCTTCCGCGAGGCGGAGAAGCTGCCGCCGGGGAGCTGGCTGAGGTGCCGGCCCGACGGCCGGGTGGAGCGCGGCCGGTACTGGAACCTGAAGGACGTGGCCGCCGAGGGCCGGGAGCGGGCCCGGGCCGGTGAGCGGCCCGACCTGGCCGCCGTGGTCGAGGAGTCGACCCGGCGGCATCTGCTCTCCGACGTGCCCGTGGCGACGTTCCTGTCCGGCGGCCTCGACTCCAGCTATCTGACCGCGCTGGCGGCCCGGCACCGGCCCGGGATCTCCGCCTACACCATCGGGTTCCGCGCCGAGGACGCCAGGTTCGAGGCGATGCCGGACGACCTGCGCTACGCACGGCGGGTCGCCGAGCGGTTCGGCGTCGACCTGCACGAGATCGAGATCGCCCCGGACGTGCTCGACCTGCTGCCGCGCATGACGTACCACCTGGACGAGCCGATCGGCGACCCCGCCGCGATCAACACGTTCCTGATCTGCTCGGCGGCCCGGGAAGCCGGGGTCAAGGTGATGCTCTCCGGGATGGGCGCCGACGAGTTGTTCGCCGGCTACCGCAAGCACCTGGCCAACCTGATCGCGCTGCGCTACCAGCGCGTCCCGCGGCCGCTGCGGCGCGGGGTGTCCGCGGCCGTGGACCGGCTGCCGGTCGCCTCGGCCCGCCGCGGGTACCGGTCGGTGCGCTTCGCGAAGCGGTTCCTGTCCTTCGCGGGGCTGCCGGAGGAGACCGCGTTCCGTCGCAGCTACACCTTGTACGACCAGGACGAGCTGCTCGCCCTGGTCGATCCCGACCTGGCGGGGACCGTCGACGACGTGCTGACAGAGCACGCGGACGTCTACCGGGACAACGGCCTCGACGACTTCGTCAACCGCATGTGCCTCGCCGACGCCCGCATGTTCCTGCCGGGCCTGAACCTCGCCTACACCGACCGCTCCAGCATGGCCGCGTCGACCGAGGTGCGGGTGCCGTACGTGGACGTCGAGGTGGTCGAGGCGGCGTTCGCCGTGCCGGGCGACCGGAAGATCGTCGGACGGCAGGGCAAGGCCGTCCTGAAGGAGGCGGCCACGTCGATCCTGCCCAGGGAGATCGTCTACCGGCCGAAGGGCCTGTTCAGCGCCCCGCTGCGGGCCTGGATGAGCCGTGACCTGGCGCCGCTGGTGCGCGAGGTGGTCGACGACGGGGTGCTCGTCCGTTCCGGGTTCCTGCGCCGCGACGCGCTGGCGCGCATGGTCGCCGAGGACGCCGCCGGGCAGCGGGACTTCTCCAAGCACCTGTGGCATGTGCTGACCCTCGAGTACTGGTATCGCGACGCGACCTCCGGGTCCGGCCAGAGCACTCGCTTGACGGCGTAGGAATCAGAGGAGTTCGGGTGAAACAGGTCGTGCAGAACTACAAGAGCGGCGAGCTGGCGGTGCTCGACGTGCCGGCGCCGGGGTGCAAGCCGGGCGGGGTGCTGGTGCGTACCGCCTACTCGCTGATCTCCACGGGGACCGAGCTGATGAAGGTCTCCGAGGCGGGCATGTCGATGCTGGGCAAGGCCCGCTCCCGTCCCGACCAGGTCGCCAAGGTCGTGCAGAGCGTGGCGACCAACGGGGTGCCCGCGACCTACCGCAAGGTGATGGGCAAGCTGGACTCCTACACGCCGCTGGGCTACTCGCTGTGCGGGGTGGTCGAGGAGGTCGGCGCGGGCATCGACGACGTGAAGGCCGGCGACCTCGTCGCCTGCGCCGGCAACGAGCACGCGTTGCACGCCGAGTTGAACTGGGTGCCGAGGAACCTCTACACGCCGGTGCCGGACGGGCTCGCGCCGCGGCACGCGGCCTTCGGCACCGTCGGGTCGATCGCGTTGCAGGGCGTCCGCCAGGGCGAGCCGCGGCTCGGCGAGGTGGCGCTGGTCGTCGGACTCGGTCTGATCGGGCAGTTGGTGGTGCAGCTGCTGGCCGCCTCGGGGGTCCGCGTCGTCGGGGCCGACCCCGATCCGGCGCGCTGCGAGCTCGCCGAGCGGCTGGGCGCGGCGGCCTGCGGCGATCCCGGCTCGGCGGCCGTGGAGGGCGCCGTCGCCGAACTCACCGGCGGCCACGGGGTGGACCAGGTGTATCTGGCCGCCGGCGGCGGGAGCAACCAGCCCGTCGAGCTGGCCGCGCGGCTGAGCCGCGACCGCGGCCGGGTCGTCGACATCGGCAAGTGCAGCCTGGACCTGCCGTGGAACGCGTACTACGAGAAGGAGCTCGACGTCCGTTTCTCCCGCAGCTACGGCCCCGGGCGCTACGACCCGGAGTACGAGCTGGAGGGCCGGGACTACCCGATCGGCTACGTCCGCTGGACCGAGCGGCGCAACCTGGCGTGCTTCCTCGACCTCGTCGCCCGCGGCCATGTCGACGTGGAGCCCCTGGTGTCACACGTCGCCGACTTCGACGACGCCGTCGAGACGTATCAGGGCCTGAAGGACGGCGAGTTGAAGGCCGTGGCCGTGCTGTTCCGGTACCCGGGGCAGGTCGTGGAGGCGGCGGCCCCGGCGGTGGCCGTGCCCACGGTGAGCGTGAAGCCGCGTCCGGTCCGGGCGGCCACGACGCCGGTGCGCCTCGCGTTCGTCGGCGCGGGGAACTACGCGACGTCGATGCTGCTGCCGCACCTGGCCCGCCGCGACGGCGTGGAGCTGTCGGCCGTCGTCACCACGACGGCGCTGTCCGCGGCCAACGCGCGGCGCAAGTTCGGCTTCGCCGCGGCGACCACCGACCTCGACGCAGTGCTCGGCGACGAGTCCGTCGACGCGGTGTTCGTGGTCACCCGCCACAGCTCGCACGCCGAACTGACGCGCAGGGCGCTCCTGGCCGGCAAGGCGGTGTTCGTGGAGAAGCCGCTGGCGCTCACCGAGGACGAGCTGGCCGGTGTTCTCGCGGCTGTCGGGGAGTCGGGCAACGACCGGCTGCAGGTGGGCTTCAACCGCCGGTTCGCGCCGCTGCTGCGGGAGGCCAAGGAGCGCTTCGGCGCCCGCAGCGGTCCGGCGAACCTGCGTTACCTGGTCAACGCGGGCCGGCTCGCGCACGGCAGCTGGTACCTCCGGCAGGGCACCGAGGGTTCGCGGTTCGCCGGCGAGGGCGGGCACTTCATCGACACGGCGAGCTGGCTGCTGGAGGCCGACCCGGTCTCGGTGTACGCGGTCGCCCCGTCCGGCAACGAGGACCTGAACGTCGTACTGCGCTACCCGGACGGGTCCACCGCCACGCTCAGCTATGTCACCACCGGCCCGTCCGGCTTCCCCAAGGAGACACTGGACCTGGTCGCGGACGGCAAGGCGCTGCGGCTGGACGACTTCGCCCGCGCCTCGGTGTACGACGGCCGCCGCAGGCAGTGGGTCGGTTCGCGGCTGCACAGGGCCCGGGACAAGGGCCAGAACGCCGAGCTGGCCGCGTTCGTCAAGGCCGTGCGGACCGGCGGGCCGATGCCGGTGCCGCTCCAGTCGCTGGTCGCCACCACGGCGGCGACCCTCGCCGTGCACACCGGTCTGGCGAGCGGTGCGCCGGTGACGTTGGAGCGGACGCGATGACCCTGAGCCCGGGGAGTCCGGGATGGTACCTGCGGCGGCTGTCCCGGATGGGACCGGCGGAGGTCGCGGGCCGGGTGAGCGACACGGTGCGCAGACGGCGGTGGCGCTCGGCGCCGCCCGACTGCCCACGCGTGACCGGCGCCCGGTTCACGGCGGTGCTGCCCGCGGGGACGGTCGCCGAGGTGCCGCCGGACGCGGTGAAGCGGCTCGTCGCCGAGGCGGACCGGCTGATGGACGGGCACGCCGAGTACTTCGGGGTGGTCCGCGACGACATGGCCGACCCGGACTGGTCGTGGGACCCGAAGACGGGGCGCCGGGCGCCTCAGGGCCACGCCTTCGACGTGCCGTACCGGGACGAGGACGCGGTCGGGGACATCAAGCAGATCTGGGAGCCGTCCCGGCACCAGTACCTCACGGTGCTCGCCGCGGCCTACGCGGTCACCGGCGACGAGCGGTACGCCGAGCGGGTGGCGGCGCACCTGCGGTCGTGGTGGGCGGCCAACGCGCCGCTGCGCTCGGTGCACTGGACCAGCGGCATCGAGCTGGGGATCAGGCTGCTGTCCTGGGTGTGGATCCGCCGGCTGCTCGACGGCTGGCCGGGCGCGCCCGGACTGTTCGAGGACAACCGGGTGGCGGTGAACCAGATCTGGCACCACCAGCGCTGGCTGGCCGCCTTCCCCAGCCGGGGGTCCTCGGCGAACAACCACGTGATCGCCGAGGCCGCCGGGCAGTTCGCCGCGGCCTGCGCGTTCGGCTGGTTCCCCTCCTCGGCGCGGTGGCGGGCCGACGCGCTGACGTCGCTGGAACGGCATCTGCGCGGCAACACCTTCCCCTCGGGCCTCAACCGCGAGCTGGCGAGCGAGTACCACGGACTGGTGCTGGAACTCGGCCTGGCCGCACTCGCCGAGGCGGACGCGGCGGGCGTGCCGGTTCCGGCGACCGTACGGCTGGTGCTGCTGCGGATGACGGACGCGCTCGCGGCCGTCGTGGACAACCGGCTGCGGCCGCCGCGCCAGGGGGACGGGGACGACGGGCACGGTCTGGTCGTGGACGGCGCGGGCACCGACCGCTGGGCCTCGCTGCTGGCCACCGGGGACGCCGTGTTCGGCAGGCTCGCCTGGTGGCCGGCGGTGACCGGCGCCGATGTGCGCACCCCGCTGCTGGCCGCGCTGATCCGGCCGTACGCGACGAAGGGGACCGCGCGCCCGGCGAGCCGGCCGGGCCACTTCGCCGACGCCGGCCTGACCGTCCTGCGCGGTCCCGGGGAGATCTGGTGCCGCTGCGACGGCGGCCCGCACGGGTTCCTGTCCATCGCCGCGCACGCTCACGCGGACGCGCTGTCCTTGGAGGTCCGGCACGACGGGGTCGACCTGCTCGCCGATCCGGGGACGTACTGCTACCACGGGCAGGCGCAGTGGCGGCGGTACTTCCGGTCGACCCTCGGCCACAACACCCTGCAACTGGACGGCGAGGACCAGTCCGTCTCCGGCGGCCCGTTCCTGTGGACCCGGCACGCCCGCAGCCGCGTCCTGGTCGCGGACCCGTGCGACGCCTCCGGCGGGGGGACGGCCCGCTGGTGCGCCGAGCACGACGGCTACCGGCCCTCCACGCACCGCCGCCGGGTGGAACTGACGGCAGCGAGCCGGGAGTTGAGGGTGGTCGACGAGGTCCGCGGCGGACACGGCCGACGCCGGACCGTGCGGCTCGCCTTCCACCTCGGCCCGGCGATCGCCGCGGACCTGGTCGACGACCGGGCGGAACTCACCTGGACCCGGGACGGCGAGGAGCGCTCCGCGACGCTCCACCTGCCCGGGCGGCTGCGCTGGCGGGCGCACCGCGGTGAGAGCGACCCGCCGCTGGGCTGGTACTCCCCCGGCTTCGGGCGCAAGGAGCCCGCCACGACGCTCGTCGGCACCGGTCTCGCCGACGGCGCGGCGGAGTTCACCACCGTACTCAGGTTCCACGGTTAGGCAGGGGTGAGGGGGAACGTGCGGATCGAGGGGCGGCACCGGGCGTTCGCCGTGGCACCGCTGGCGCTGGCCCTGCTGGCGGCGACCGGCTGCGAGAGCGCGCCGGACGCGACGCCGAATCCGAGCGCGCGGCGGAGTGCGTCCGTCGCGCCCGCCTCGGTGGCACGGGTGTGCGCCGCGCCCGCGGCCGGGCCCGCGAAGGCGCCGGCGGGAGCGGTGACGGTCGACCCCGCGGTGCTCGGCGACCTGGCGGCGAAGACCGAGAGCAGCCCGCCGCACACCACGTTCTGGCTTCGGCCCGGCCGACACCTGCTGGAGCCGGACCGCTACGCCCAGGTGATGCCGAAGGAGGGGAACACCTACCTCGGCGCGCCGGGCGCGGTGCTCGACGGCCGGAAGACCAACCAGTACGCGTTCGGCGGCACCGCCCGGGGCGTCACCATCGGCCATCTGACCGTGCAGGGCTTCGTCGCGCCGCACGACGAGGGCGTGGTCAACCATGACATGGCCGACGGGTGGGTGATCGAGCACGCGAAGATCCAGTACAACTCCGGCGCCGGGCTGATGGCCGGGGCCCGCCAGCGGGTCCGCGCCAACTGCCTGCGCGGCAACGGCCAGTACGGCATGAACGCGTACAAGACCGGTGACTCGATACGCGGTCTGCTGGTCGAGGGCAACGAGATCGTGGGCAACAACACCGACGACTGGGAGCGCCGGCGGCCGGGCTGCGGCTGCACCGGAGGCGTCAAGTTCTGGGCGGTCGACGGCGCCGACGTGCGCGGCAACTGGGTGCACGACAACCGCGGGGCCGGGTTGTGGGCGGACAACAACAACAACGACTTCCTGGTCGAGAACAACGTGCTGGAGGCCAACGACGGCGCCGCGCTGATGTACGAGACCAGCTACAACGCGATCATCCGGAACAACATGATCCGGCGGAACAACTGGGTCGAGGGCCGCAGCGGCGCCGAGCGCGGGGACAGCTTCCCGTTCGCGGCCGTCTACGTGTCGGAGTCCGGCGGCGAGCCCCGGATACCGGCCCGCACGGACAAGATCGAGATCTACCGGAACGTGCTGAAGGACAACTGGTCCGGGATCACCCTGTGGGAGAACGCCGACCGGTACTGCAACAGCCCGGCCAACACCTCGACGGGCTACTGCACGTTGCTGGTGAAGGACACCGGCAGATGCACCCGGCCGGCGATCGCCGTCGCGCCGCTCTACGCGGACTGCCGGTGGAAGACCCAGCGGGTGGACATCCGCGGCAACCGCTTCGCCCTGGACACCTCCGTCGTCGAGTGCGCGGCGCAGTGCGGCCGCATGGCGGTGCTCTCCAACTACGGCACGTACCCGGACTGGTCGCCGTACAAGGGCAAGCGGGTGGCCGAGGCGATCACCCTCAAGCAGGGCAACCGCTGGCACGACAACGTCTACCGCGGGCCGTGGAGCTTCGTCACCGACGACCAGAGCCGGACGCTGGACTTCGCCCAGTGGCAGGGCACGCCGTACCGGCAGGACGCGGGCAGCACCCTCGACCCGAGGGACGGTGGCTGACATGGCCGGCGACCGCCCACTCATGGGAGAGGACCGCGCCCCGAGCCGTGGGGGCCACGGAGCGACGGGTGGCGACGGCGCACCCACGGGCGGGGACCGCACGCCGAAGGCCGTCGGGATCGCCTGGGCCATGCTGGGGCTCAACACGCTCGGCTCCGCCGGGGCGAAGACCGTCGTCCCGCTGCCCCGCTCCCTCATCCAGATGGCCACCATGGGCGCGCTGGTCGCCGCGTTCACGCTGGCGCTCCTGCTCAATGTCCGGCTGCTCGTCCGGCCCAGCGCCTTCGTGTTCCTGCTCACCCTGCTGCTGGTGCCGAGCGTGATCTCCAGCGCCGATCCGCAGTCCGGGCTCGGCGCGCTGTTCCGCTGCGCCCGGCTGGTCGTCTTCGTCGCCACGCTGTGGCTGCTCAGCCGCTGGTGGGACGGCGGCCTGACGTTCGTCCGCTACCACATCCGGATGTACTTCGCGGTGCTCGTGCTGGTGGCCGCCGGGCTGGCCGTCTCGCCCGGCACGGCCATGCCCGAGTACTACGGCGGACGGCTGGTCGGCGCGCTGTGGCCGCTGACACCGCCGCAGATCGGACAGTACTCGGCGGTGATCATCGGGCTGACCGTGCTGCTCCTCATGGGCCGCCGGACCACCGGGGCGGGCGCGGCGGCGGTCATCGTGCCGGCGCTCGTCCTGCTCGCGTTGACCCATACCCGGACGGCCACGCTCGGCCTGCTCATCGGGCTGACGCTGGCGATCGGCTCGCTCGTCCTGACCAGCGCCGCCGCCCGCCGGTTCTTCACCTGGGCGGTGGTGTGCGCCCTGGTGGCGGCGGTGGCGTTCAGTTCCGCGCTGCGGGCGTGGTTCCTGCGCGGGCAGAGCAAGGAGAACTTCTCCAACCTCACCGGCCGGGCCAAGGTGTGGGACGCCCTGCTGGCGGCGCCCCGGACCACGGAGGAGAGGTTGTTCGGCGTGGGCCTGGGCGACAAGTCGTTCGACGGGCTGCCCATCGACAACAGCTGGCTCGCCGTCTACCTCGAACAGGGGCTGACCGGCGTCGCCATCGTGGCGGCCGCCCTCCTCGTGCTGGGCGGCGTGGCCCTGCTGCGGCCGCCGTCGCTGCCGAGGGCCTGCGCGATCTTCCTGATCAGCTACGTCGCGCTCTCGTCGTACACCGAGGCCGGGCTGGGCGACGCGTCGCCGTACCTGCTGCACCTGGCGCTGGCCGCCACCCTGCTGGCGGCGCCCGCCCCGACCGCGCCCCTTCCGGCGCCCGAAGTCCCCCGCCGACGCATCCCGAAATGGGTCCGCAGAACGGAGGTGACCTGACCGTGCGAGGCCTGCACGTGCTGGTACTGCACAACCACTACTCCTCGGCGCAGCCGAGCGGGGAGAACAGGGTCGTCGAGCAGGAGGTGGGGCTGCTGCGTGCGGCCGGGCACCGGGTGGAGGTGTTCGAGCGGCGCAGCGACGACATCGCCTCCCGGTCCCTGCTGGGCAAGGCGGCGGTGCCGCTGCTGGTGCCCTGGAACCCGGCGGTCCGCTCCGAGCTCACCGCCCGGCTCCGCGCCGAGCGGCCGGACGTGGTCCACGTCCACAACGTCTTCCCGCTGCTGTCGCCCGCGGTGCTGGCCGCCTGCGCCGACGCGGGCGTGCCCGCCGTCGCGACGCTGCACAACTACACCCAGATCTGTCCGCCCGGCACGCTGCGGCGGGACGGCCGGCTGTGCACCGAGTGCGTCGGTCCTGCGGTGCCGCTGCCCGCGGTCCGGCACGGCTGCTACCGGAGTTCCCGGCTGGCGACGGTGCCGCTCGCGGTGAGTCTGTCGGTCAACCGGCGGCGGTGGCAATCGGGGGTGGAGCGGTTCTTCTGCATCTCCGAGGCGCAGCGCGACATCCTGGTGCGGGCCGGCATGCCGGCCGAGCGTCTGGCGGTGAAGCACAACTTCGTGCCCGAGCCGGGCGTCCGCCGGGCGGGCGCCGGCGAGCAGTTGCTCTTCCTGGGCCGGATGGCGGAGGCCAAGGGGGTGCGGCTGCTCATGGCCGCGTGGGACGAGGTCGCCGCCTCCGGCGGGGTGGGCGTGCCGCTCGTGCTCGCCGGGGCGGGGCCGCTGGAGCGGGAGGTGACCGCCTGGGCGGAGGGCCGGGGCGATGTGCGCTTCGCCGGTCTGCTCGACCCGGACCGGTGCCGCTACGAGATCGCGCGTTCGGTCGCCGTGGTGGCTCCCTCGATGGCTCTGGAGACGTTCGGCCTGGTGGTCGCGGAGGCGATGGCGGCGGGGGTGCCGGCCGTCGCCGCCGGTCACGGCGCGTTCGTGGAACTCGTCGAGGACGGGGTGAGCGGGCTGCTGCACCGGCCGGGCGAGGCCGCCTCGCTGGCGGCATGTCTGCGCCGGATCACGGCCGCCCCGGACCGCAACCGGGAGATGGGCCGGGCGGCCCGGCGGCGTTACGAGCAGGAGTTCAGCCCGGTGGTCGGGCTGGAGCGCCTGGTGGAGGGGTACCGCTCCGCGATCGCGGGCCGGACGGAATCAATGGGGGGCAGTAGATGACACGATGCCGACTCTGCGGCTCGGAAGCGATGGCGAGCGTCGTCGACCTGGGGGCGACGCCGCCGTGCGAGAGCTTCCTCGCCGCGGACCGACTGGACCGGCCGGAACCGGCGTACCCGCTGCATCTGCGGGTCTGCACCGACTGCTGGCTCGCGCAGATCCCGCCGCTGATCACCCCGGAGGAGACGTTCGAGGAGTACGCGTACTTCTCCTCGTACTCGACGTCCTGGGTGGAGCACGCGCGCACGTTCGTCGCCGACGCCGTGCGGCGGCTGGGGCTCGGGGCCGACGCCTTCGTGGTGGAGGTCGCGAGCAACGACGGGTATCTGCTGCGGCACGTGGTGGACCGCGGGATCCGCTGCCTGGGCGTCGAGCCGTCGGTGAACGTCGGGGCGGCGGCGCGGGACGCGGGAGTGCCCACGCTCACGGAGTTCCTGAGCCCGGAGACCGGCACGGCCGTGCGCGCCGAGCACGGCCCGGCGGACCTGGTCGTCGCGAACAACGTGTACGCGCACATCCCCGACGTCGTCGGGTTCACGCGGGGGCTGCGCGCCCTGGTCGCCGACGACGGCTGGGTCTCCGTCGAGGTGCAGCACCTGCTGACCCTGATCGAGGAGAACCAGTACGACACGATCTATCACGAGCACTTCCAGTACTACACGGTCGCGTCCGCGATCCGGGCGCTGGCGAGCGGCGGACTCGCCCTCGTGGACGTGGAGTTGCTGCCCACGCACGGCGGCTCCATCCGGCTGTGGGCCCGCCCGGCCGAGGTGGCCGGCGAGCCGACACAGCGGGTGACGGACGTGCTGGCCCGGGAGAAGGCCGCCGGGCTGCAGGAGCTGTCCGGGTACACCGAGTTCTCCGCCCGGGTGGCCAAGGTGCGCCGGGACCTGCTGAAGTTCCTCATCGAGGCGGCCGAGCGCGGCGAGACGGTCGTCGGCTACGGCGCCCCGGGCAAGGGCAACACCCTGCTCAACCACTGCGGCATCCGGCCCGACCTGCTCCCCTACACGGTCGACCGCAACCCCTACAAGCACGGCAGGTTCACCCCGGGCACCCGCATCCCGGTCCTGCCGCCCGAGCGGATCGCCGCGGACAAGCCGGACTACGTCCTGGTCCTGCCGTGGAACCTGCGGGCCGAGCTGACCGAGCAGTTGTCCTACGTGCACGACTGGGGCGGCCGGCTCGTCTTTCCCATACCGGAACTGAGCATTGTCGAGGTCGAGCGGTGAAGGTCGTACTGTTCTGCGGCGGTTACGGGATGCGGATGCGCAACGGGTCCTCCGACGACGTGCCCAAGCCGATGGCGATGGTCGGCCCCCGGCCGCTGATCTGGCACGTCATGCGCTACTACGCGCACTTCGGGCACACGGAGTTCATCCTGTGCCTGGGGTACGGGGCGCACCACATCAAGGACTTCTTCCTCAACTACGAGGAGACGACGTCCAACGACTTCGTACTGCGGGGCGGGCGGACGGAGTTGCTGTCCACCGACATCGCGGACTGGACGATCACGTTCGCGCAGACCGGCATCGAGTCGCCGATCGGGGAGCGGCTGCGCCGCGTACGCCACCACCTGGACGGCGACGAGATGTTCCTCGCCAACTACGCCGACGTGCTCACCGACGCCCCGCTGCCGGAGATGATCGACCGGTTCGCCCGGCGTGACGCAGGCGCGTCGATGATGGTGGTGCCGCCGCAGTCGTCGTTCCACTGCGTGGACCTCGGCGAGGACGGCCTGGTGGGGGGCATCACCGCGGTGAGCGACATGCCGCTGTGGGAGAACGGCGGTTACTTCGTGCTCCGCCAGGAGGTCTTCGACCACATCCCGGAGGGCGGGGACCTGGTCGCGGACGGCTGCGCACAACTCGCCAAACAGGGGCGGCTGTTGGCACACCAGCACCGCGGCTTCTGGAAGCCCACCGACACCGTGAAGGAACGGGCCGCGCTCGACGAGGCCTACGCGCGGGGCGACCGCCCGTGGGCCGTGTGGGAGCGGGACGGCGCGGGGGTGAGCGCGTGATCCGTCTCGGGGCCGGGCCGCTGGAGCGGATCGTCGCGGTGGGCGCGCACTGCGACGACATCGCCATCGGCGCCGGCGGCACGCTGCTGACGCTGTGCCTGGCGCGGCCGGGCGTCCGCGTCGACGCGCTGGTGCTGTCCGGAGGCGGCGGCGAGCGGGAGCAGGAGGAGCGGGCCGCGCTCGCCGCCTTCTGCCCGGGCGCCGACCTTCGGCTGACCGTGCACAAGCTGCCCGACGGCCGGCTGCCCGCGCACTGGGAGGAGGCCAAGGCCGCGGTCGAGGAGCTGCGCCTGCGGACCGACCCGGATCTGGTCCTGGCTCCGCGCGCCGACGACGCGCACCAGGACCACCGCGGCCTGGCGCGGCTCGTGCCCACGGCGTTCCGCGACCATCTGGTCCTCGGCTACGAGATCGTCAAGTGGGACGGCGATCTCGGCCGTCCGTCGGTGTACCAGCCGCTGTCGCAGGAGACGGCCGAGGAGAAGGTGCGGCTGCTGCAGGAGCACTACCCCTCGCAGCGGCATCGGCCCTGGTACGACCGCGAGGCCTTCCTCGGTCTCGCGCGGATCCGCGGCATCGAATGCCACGAGCGTTACGCCGAGGCGTTCGCCGTCACCAAACTCACGCTCAACCTGGGGGGTTGAACCTTGCGCGTACTGCTGACCGGACACCAGGGCTACCTGGGCACCGTCATGGCCCCGGCGCTCGCCGCCGCCGGGCACGAGGTCGTCGGCCTGGACGCCGGGCTGTTCGCCGACTGCGTCCTCGGCGAGACGCCCGCGGACCCGCCGGGACACCGGGTGGACCTGCGCGACGTCACGGCCGAACACCTGGCCGGGGTGGACGCCGTGGTCCATCTGGCCGCGCTCTCCAACGACCCGCTGGGATCGCTGGCGCCGGAACTCACCTACGACATCAACCACCACGCGTCCGTACGGCTGGCCCGGCTGGCCCGCGACGCCGGGGTGCGGCGCTTCCTGTACGCGTCGACCTGCTCCGTCTACGGCGCGGCCGGCGGTGACGACCTGGTGGCCGAGGACGCCCCGCTGCGCCCGGTGACGCCGTACGCGGAGTCGAAGGTGCGGGTGGAGGACGATCTGCACGCCCTCGCCGACGGCGACTTCAGCCCGGTGTACATGCGCAACGCCACCGCGTTCGGCTTCTCGCCCCGGCTGCGCGCCGACATCGTGCTGAACAACCTCGTGGGGCATGCCCTGTTGTCCGGCGAGGTGCTCGTGCTCTCCGACGGCACGCCCTGGCGTCCGCTGGTGCACGCCGCCGACATCGCCCGGGCCTTCACGGCCGCGCTGGCCGCGCCGCGCGAGGCGGTGCACGACCGGGCGTTCAACATCGGCAGCGAGGCCAACAACGTCACCGTCGCCGAGATCGCCGAGCAGGTCGCCGAGGCGGTGGACGGGGCCAAGGTGGTGATCACCGGTGAGAACGGCGCCGATCCGCGGTCGTACCGGGTGGACTTCTCCCGGTTCCGCGCGGCGATCCCCGGCTTCGAGTGCGCGTGGACGGTGAAGCAGGGGGCGCTCGAACTCGCCGACGCCTACAGGAAGTTCGGGCTGACGCAGGAGGGTTTCGACCGGCGCTTCACCCGTCTGGCCGTGCTGCGCGCCGCGTCCGACGCCGGCGCGGTCGACGACACTCTGCGGTGGCGCCGGTGACCGCGGCCGGCGAACAGCCCGCGACCGGGGCCGGCGAACGGCCGTCGGTGTCGGCCGGCGAGGAGATGCACGCGCTGGTGAAGCGGCTGTACCCGCTGTGCCGGAGCATCACCGGCGACGGGGTGCGCGCCACCCTGGACATCGTCGGCGAGTACGTCCCGCTCCAGGTGCACGAGGTGCCGACCGGGACGCAGGTCCTCGACTGGACGGTGCCGCAGGAGTGGAACATCCGGGACGCGTACATCGCCGACGCCGCAGGGAACCGGGTCGTCGACTTCGCCGCGTCCAGTCTCCACGTGCTCGGCTACAGCGTGCCGGTGTCGGCGACCATGCCGCTGGCCGAGCTGCGCAGCCACCTGCACACCCTGCCCGGCCACCCGAACTGGGTTCCCTACCGCACCAGTTACTACAAGCGGGAGTGGGGGTTCTGCCTGGCCCAGGAAACCTTGGACGCGCTGCCGGACGGCGACTACGAGGTGCGGATCGACTCCACGCTCGCCGACGGCCACCTCACCTACGCCGAGCACGTGGTCCCCGGGCAGGTCGCCGACGAGGTGATCGTCTCCTGCCATGTCTGCCACCCTTCGCTGGCCAACGACAACCTGGCCGGCGTCGCGGTGGCGACGTTCCTGGCGCGGGAGCTGGCGGGGCGGACGCCCCACTACACCTACCGGTTCATCTTCGCGCCCGGCACGATCGGGGCGATCACCTGGCTGGCCCGCAACGCGGAACGCGTGGACCGGGTCAGGCACGGGCTGGTGCTGGCCTGCGCCGGGGACCGGGGTCGACTGACGTACAAGCAGAGCAGGCGGGGCGACGCGGAGATCGACCGGGTGCTGCGGCATGTACTGTCCGCCTCCGAACGCCCGCACCGCGTCACCGAGTTCACCCCGTACGGCTACGACGAGCGGCAGTACTGCTCGCCCGGGTTCGACCTCGGCGTGGGCTCGCTCAGCCGGACCCCGTACGCCGGCTACCCCGAATACCACACCTCGGCGGACGATCCGGACTTCGTCTCCCCGGAGGCGATGGCGGACACGCTCGCCGTGTGCCGCGAGGCGTTCGGCGTCCTGGACCGCAACCGGCGGTACGTCAACCTCAGCCCTTACGGCGAACCGCAGTTGGGCCGGCGCGGGCTGTACGACGCGCTCGGCGGCCGCAGCGACACCAGGCAGGCCCAGATGGCCATGCTCTGGGTGCTCAGCCTCTCCGACGGCGAGCACAGTCTGCTGGACGTCGCCGAGCGGTCCGGGCTGCCGTTCGACGCCGTCGCCGAAGCGGCCGAAGCCCTGCGCGACGCCGAGCTGATCAAGGCGTGAGACCGGTGAGCACCGAGGGGGACAAGACGCGGACGGCCGCACGGGCGACGGCGCGGACGGCCGGGTCCGGCAGGCGGGGCCTCGTCGGCCGGCTGTCCTGGGGGCTGGCCGACCAGGCGGCCTCCAGCATCTCCAACTTCGCGGTGGGCATCTATGTGGCCCGCTCGCTGGGGGTGACCGCGTTCGGCGTGTTCAGCCTCGCCTGGGTGACCTACGGCGTGGTGCTCAACGTCTCCAGGGGCCTGGCCACCGACCCTCTCGTGGTGCGCTTCAGCGGCGTGCCGGAGGCGTCCTGGCGCGGGGCGGTGGCCCGGTCCTCGGGTACCGCGCTCTGCGTCGGCGCCGCCCTCGGCACGACGTGTGTGCTGGCCGGCCTGGCCCTCGGCGGCTCTGTGGGGCCCGCGTTCGCCTGCCTCGGTGTCATGCTGCCGGGACTGCTGCTTCAGGACGCCTGGCGGTTCTCGTTCTTCGCCGCCGGCGCGGGGCGCAAGGCGTTCGTCAACGACGTCGTGTGGGGCGTGGCCCTCGTCCCGGCCATGGTCGTCGCGGCCCGCGTGGGCAGCGTCGCCGCCTTCGTGCTCGCCTGGGGCGCGTCCGCCGCGGTCGCCGCCGCCTACGGGTGCCTCCAGTCCGGCATCCGGCCCCGGCCGTCCGGGGCGCGCGACTGGCTTCGTGAGCAGCGCGACCTCGGCTACCGGTACCTGGTGGAGAACGTCAGCCTCAGCGGCGCGAGCCAGCTGCGCGCGTACGGGCTCGGCGTGATCGCCGGAATCGGCGCGGTGGGCGCGGTGCGGGGCGCGGAGCTGCTGCTCGGCCCGTTCCTCGCCGTGCTGATGGGCCTGTCGCTGGTCACCGTCCCCGAGGCGGCACGGGTGCTGCGGCAGGCCCCGCGGCGGCTGGTGACGTTCTGCCTGCTCCTCGGCGGCGGGCAGGCCGCCGCCGCACTGCTCTGGGGCGGGGCGCTGCTCCTGACGCCGGACCGGCTCGGCGCTCTCGCGCTCGGCGACGTCTGGCCTTCCGCCTCCCGGCTCATCGTGCCGGTCACCCTCGGCGTCGCGGGCGCGAGCCTCGGCACCGGCGCGGCGGCCGGGCTGCGCGCGCTCGCCGCGGCCCGGCGCAGCCTGCGCTGCCAGCTGTTCGCCTCCGTCTGCTACGTCGGCGGCGGTCTCGGCGGGGCGGTCGCTGCCGGCGCGGTCGGCTCGGCCTGGGGCGTCGCCGCCGCGACCGTCTGCGGCTCGGCCGTGTGGTGGCTGCATCTGCGCTCCGCCCTGCGCGAGCACCGTCAAGAACCCATCCGCGAAGTGAGGACGTCATGACCGCCCACCCCCGGCTGAGCGTCGGCCTGCCCGTCTACAACGGCGAGGAGTACCTGGCCGAGTCGTTCGACGCCCTGCTCGGCCAGACCTACGAGGACTTCGAACTGGTCGTCACCGACAACGCCTCGACCGACGGGACCCAGGAGATCTGCCGCGAGTACGCCGCGCGGGACCCGCGCATCCGGTACCTGCGGCTGCGCCGGAACATCGGCGCCGCGCCGAACCACAACTACGTGTTCACCCAGTGCCGGGGCGAGCTGTTCAAGTGGGCCTCGCACGACGACCTGTACGCCCGGGACCTGCTGCGGGCCTGCGTGGAGGCGCTGGACGAGCGGCCCGAGGTGGTCCTCGCGCACGCCGACCAGGCCGTCGTCGACGAGGACGGCAAGGTGAAGGTGCCCTACGCGTACACGCTCGACACCGCCTCGCCGAGCGCGCCCACGCGCTTTCGCAGCATGCTGTTCGAGCCCGGCGGCGACGACTTCTACGGGGTGATCCGGGCCGATGTGCTGCGCCGGGTGAAGCCGCACGACAGCTACCACCACGCGGACCGCACGTTCGTCGCCGAGATCGGCCTGCACGGCCCGTTCCACCAAGTGCCGGAGCTGCTGTACTTCCGCCGCGACCACCCCACCCGGGCCGAGCGGGCGAACCCGTCCAAGCGTGCCCGGTGCGTCAACCTGGACCCGCGCCGGTCGGGCCCGCTGCACCCGACGCCCCGGCTCCTCGCCGAGTACGTCGGCGGCTTCGTCGGCGCGATCCGGCGGGCGCCGCTGTCCTCGTCCGACCGGCGCGCGTGCTACGGGCACCTGGCCGCGTGGATGGCCAGCCGGGCCCGGCCGGGGGCCGGCGAGCGCGTCGAGGACCGTGCCCCGGTGGACCCGGCCCTGCTCACCGTCTCCGTGGACGACCTCGTCGCCGGCCGCGAGCGGAGGCGGACATGAAGGCGGCGACACGGGTGGGGGTGTTCGGCCTGCTCGGCTCCGGCAACCTCGGCAACGACGGGTCCCTGGAGGCCGTGCTCGGCTATCTCCGCACCGAGCACCCGGACGCGGTCGTGGACGCGCTGTGCGGCGGGCCCGAGGTCGTCGCGGCCCGGTACGGCATCCCCGCGACACGGCTGCACTGGTACCGCGGGGAGTACCGGACCGCCTCCCGTGCGGGCGCGGTCGCGGCGAAGGGACTGGGCAAGCTCGTCGACGTCTTCCGTACGGCCGCCTGGGTGCGCCGGCACGACGTGGTGATCGTGCCGGGCATGGGGGTGCTGGAGGCCACGCTGCCGCTGCGGCCCTGGGGCTTCCCGTACTCGCTGTTCCTGCTCTGCGCGACCGGCCGGCTGTTGGGCACGCGGGTCGCGCTCGTGGGCGTCGGCGCCGGCCCGATCGGCGACCGGCCGACCCGGGCGCTGGTGCGCTGGTCGGCGCGGCTGGCCGCCTACCGGTCGTACCGGGACGCCCAGTCCCGCGACGCGATACGGGCGATGGGCGTGGACACCGCGCGCGACGAGGTGTGTCCGGACCTCGCCTTCGCCCTGCCGACACCGCAGGCGAAGGCGCCCTCTGGCCGGCCGGGGGCGGTCTGCGTGGGCGTCATGGACTTCCACGGCGGCAACGACGACCGCGCCCGGGCCGGGGAGATCCACCGCCGCTACCTCGACGGGACGACCCGCTTCGTCCGCGCGCTGGTCGCGCAGGGGCGGCCGGTACGGCTGCTCACCGGCGACGCGTGCGACGCGCCGGTGGTCGCCGCGATCCTCGACGCGGTGGACTCGCCGCTGGTCACCGCCGCCGAGGCGGCCTCACTGGACGGCCTGACGAAGGAGGCGGCGGCCGCCGACGCCGTCGTCGCCACCCGCTACCACAACCTGGTGTGCGCGCTGAAGGCCGGCACCCCGACCCTCGCGCTCAGCTACGCGGCCAAGAGCGACGCGCTCATGGACCGGATGGGGCTGGGCGCGTACTGCCATCCGGCCCGCGAGGTCGACGCCGACCGGCTGCTCGAACAGTTCCGCGCGTTGGAGAAGCACTCGGCGGAGCTGCGGCGGACCCTCGCCGAGCGGAACCTCGCCGTCGCCCGCCGCGTCGAGCACCAGTTCACCGCCCTGACGGCGGCCCTGTTCCCCGAGTCCGCCCCTGTCCACGCCCTGAGGGAGGCTCCTTGAGAGCGACCGAAGTCCCGGCGATCGCCGGCGCGTACCTGTTCGAGCCGACGCCGCACGCCGACGAGCGCGGCTTCTTCTGCCGCACCTTCGACGCCGACGTGGTCCGCTCGGCGGGCCTCGACCCGGACGCCTTCGTCCAGGACAGCCTGTCCCGCTCGGTACGGGGCGTGCTGCGCGGCCTGCACCTGCGCTCCGGCGCCGGCGAGGCGAAGCTGGTGCGCTGCTCGTACGGGAGGATCTTCGACGTCGTCGTGGACCTGCGTCCGGACTCGCCGACGTATCTGGGTCAGGCCTTCCTCGAGCTGTCCGGCGAGACGCAGGTGAGCCTGTACATCCCGGCGGGGTGCGCGCACGGCTTCCAGGCGCTGACCGACATCGCCGACACCTCGTACCGGATCGACCGTGAGCACGATCCGGCCGAGGACGTGACCATCGCCTTCGACGACCCGGAGCTCGCCGTTCCCTGGCCGCTGCCGGTCACGTCGATGTCCGGGCGGGACCGGCGGGCGCCGAGCCTCGCCGAGGTGCTGAAGCAGAAGGAGAGCTGAAGTCAGCGTGGACACCGATGAGTTCAGCCTGTCCCGGTCGCGGCTGGCGAACGAGCGGCTGCACGCCCTGATCCCCGGGGGCGCGCACACCTACGCCAAGGGCGACGACCAGTACCCCGAGGGCCTGGCCCCGGTCATCAGCCACGGCCGCGGCGCCCACGTGTGGGACGTCGACGGCAACCGCTACGTCGAGTACGGCTCCGGCCTGCGGTCGGTCAGCCTGGGCCACGCCCATCCGCGGGTGACCGAGGCGGTGCGGCGGGAACTCGACCGCGGCGGCAACTTCGTCCGCCCCTCCGTCCTCGAGGTGGAGGCCGCGGAACGCTTCCTGGCGACGGTGCCGACCGCCGAGATGGTCAAGTTCGCGAAGAACGGCTCCGACGCCACCACGGCCGCGGTGCGCCTGGCCCGCGCGGTCACCGGGCGGCCACGGGTGGCCCTCTGCGCCGACCATCCGTTCTTCTCCGTCGACGACTGGTTCATCGGCACCACTCCGATGTCGGCCGGCGTCCCGGCGGCGACCACCGAGCTCACCGTGTCCTTCCCGTACGGCGACCTGGCCGCCGTACGGGAGCTGCTCGCCCGGTACCCGGACGAGGTGGCCTGCCTGATCCTGGAGCCCGCCACCCACACCGAGCCGCCGCCCGGGTATCTGGAGGGCCTGCGCGAACTGGCCGACCGGCACGGCTGTGTGCTCGTCTTCGACGAGATGATCACCGGCTTCCGCTGGTCGGAGGCGGGCGCGCAGGGCCTGTACGGCGTCGTCCCCGACCTCTCCACGTTCGGCAAGGCGCTGGGCAACGGGTTCGCCGTCTCCGCTCTGGCCGGGCGGCGCGAGCTGATGGAGCGGGGCGGACTGCGTCACTGCGGTGAGCGGGTGTTCCTGCTGTCCACCACCCACGGCGCGGAGACGCACTCGCTGGCCGCCGCGACTGCCGTGCAGGCGACGTACGTCGAGGAGGGCGTCACCGCGCGGCTGCACGCCCTCGGCGAGCGGCTTGCCGCCGGTGTCCGCGAGGCCGCGGCCGCCATGGGCGTCGGCGACCACCTCGTCCTGCGGGGGCGGGCCAGCAACCTGGTCTTCGCCACCCTGGACGAGAACCTCCGGCCGTCGCAGCGGTACCGCACTCTGTTCCTGCGCCGGCTTCTCGCGGGCGGGGTGCTGGCCCCGTCGTTCGTGGTGAGCGCCGCGCTCGACGACGCCGACATCGCTCACACCGTCGACGTGGTGGCCGAGGCGTGCGCGGTGTACCGCAAGGCCCTGGACGCCGGCGACCCGACCCCCTGGCTGGGGGGACGGCCGGTGAAGCCGGTGTTCCGGCGGTCGGCGTGAGGTGATGCGACGTCAGCGAGATGTGGGTTGAGGTGATTTGGACGTGCGGCCGGCCGTGCGGTCGACCAGCCACGCGGTCGCCGGTGTCACCGCCAGCGCGGTGCACCAGCCGCCGAGGGCGTCGGTCGGGTAGTGCGCTCCCAGGGTGACCTGCGCCCAGCCCATGGTGGCCCCGGCGGCCAGCGCCGGGGCGAGCACGAGTGACATGCCGGCCGCGCCGCCGAGGCCGAGCCGGCCGGTCGCGAGCAGCGCCACCGCGAGGGCGAGGGCGGTGAGGAAGGCGGTGTGGCCACTCGGGTAGGACAGGTTCGCCTCGCCGTGGATGGTGCGCCCCACGAGGTGCTTGAGCAGCGTCGCCGCGCCGACGGCCGCACCGGCGCCGGCGACGACGGACACCGCCGCGCGAGGCCGCCGCAGCAGCAGGCAGCCGATGACGGCGGCCCCGACCAGTGTCGCCGCGCCCAGGGGCTCGCCCAGGAAGTCCACGGCGAGGGCGATGTCCCGCCACGGCGGCCCCGCCCCGTCCACCGCCGCTTGTATGCGCGTGTCCAGGGCGCCGGGTGTGCTGTCGTCGGCGTACAGGCCCCCCAGCCCGAGGACGACGAGTGCGGCGAGGACCGCGGTGAGCCCGAGCCAGGCTCGCAGCGACGAAGGCAGCACGCTGGTGTCACCTTCCGGCCGACACCAACTCCTCGCCATCGCGCCTCACTTGTCCATCACTTCGGCCAAGGGCACCGAAACCGGGTTCCGTTCGCCACCCTAACCGAGACAGCGATCGAGGTGCGAGGGCGAGTGGTCACTCGGCGGGTTGCCGTGCCGCCAGGATGGAGCGCTTGTAGGAGTAGGAGAAGTAGATGACGCACCCGATCGCGAACCAGATCGCGAACCGCACCCAGGTCTGCCACTGCAGGAACGTGATCAGCCAGATCGAGAAGAGGACCCCGAGCGCCGGCACCACCGGCATCCACGGGGTGCGGAAGCTGCGCGGCAGCTCCGGCTGCCGGTAGCGCAGCACGATCACCGCCGCACACACCACCACGAACGCCAGCAGGATGCCGATGTTGGTCAGCTCGGCCGCCTCGCCGATCGGTACGAACCCCGCGATGAGGGCCGACACCACACCGACGATCCAGGTGACCCGGGTCGGCACGTGCCGTGTCGGGTGCGTCTTGGCGAACCACCGGGGAAGCAGCCCGTCACGGGACATCGAGAACCAGACGCGGGTCACGCCCAGCATGAAGGTGAACATGACGGTGAGGATGCCGATGATCGCGCCGACCGCGATCACGTCCGCGAGCGCGTCGAGTCCCACCGCTTTGAACGCCGTGGAGAAGCCGCTCCGCGGGTCGATGTCCGTGTACTTCTGCATGCCCGTGAGCACCAGGCACGCCGCCACGTACAGCACCATCGAGATCGCCAGCGAGTAGATGATCGCCTTGGGCATGTGCCGTACCGCGTCCTTGGACTCCTCGGCCGCCGTCGACATGGCGTCGTAGCCGAACACCGCGAAGAACACCGTCGCCGCACCGGTGAACGCGCCGCCGATGCCGAACGGGAAGAAGGGGTGGTAGTTGGCGGTCGTGATGTGGAAGACGCCCACCCCGATCACCAGCAGCACCACCAGCACCTTCAGCGCCACGACGAACGTCTCGAAGCGGGCCGCGCTCTTGATGCCCAGGTTGAGCAGCCAGGCGATCAGAAGACACAGCACGGCCGCGAACAGGTCGACGCGGCGCCCCGTACCGGTGCCGGGCGCACCCAGCATCCAGGCGGGCAGGCTCGCGCCGAACTCCTCCACCAGGAAGCCGAAGTAGCCGGAGATGCCGATCGCCACGACGGCCACGATCGCCGTGTACTCCAGCAGCAGGTCCCAGCCGATGAACCAGCCCGCGAACTCGCCCAGCACCGCGTACCCGTAGGTGTAGGCCGACCCGGCCTTCGGGATCAGCCCCGCGAACTCCGCGTACGACAACGCGGCGCACGCGCTCGCCACACCCGCGACCAGGAAGGACACCAGCACCGCGGGCCCGGCCACGCCGTTGGCCACGGTGCCGGCCAGCGTGAAGATGCCCGCGCCGATGATGCCGCCCACGCCGATCGCGGTGAGCTGCCACAGCCCGAGCGACCGGTCGAGCCGGGCGCCCTCGGTGACCTCCGTCTCCTCGATGTGCTCGATGGGTTTGCGACGGAGAATCCCCTCACCCGGACGGATCCTGCCCATGGCTATCACCTCTTCGCCGACGAAAACGGCTGACGGCGGATCATGATGTCCCAGCCCCGCCCCTCGGAAAAGCCGCCACGCGCGGACTCGGCCCCGGGGCTGACCACGATCCCCGGCACCCGGGTGTTTCCCTCACCTGAAACCGGGCGGGACACGAAAAGCGCCCGCAGCCGATTGAAGTGGCTGCGGGCGCTGTCGCGAACGTTGAGGACAGGCCGTCGACGCGTCCGATGAACCCGCGCGGCTCAAGGCCGTGCGGACGACTCAGGTCGGAGCTTCCAGCGGATCAGGCTCGCTTCAGGTGGACCGCCACCGTCTCGCTGACGGTCACCGGCTGTGCGTAGTCCGGGTCAGTTGCCACCGCTCGTGCTTCGACCTCGACGTCCCCGCGCTGGAAGGGGACGTCGCCGGTGGGCACGGCCGTCGCGGTCCAGGCCGTCGGAACGCCCGGCGTGCAGGACACCGACCTGGTGAAGGAGCCGCGGATGAGCTTCTGCTTCTTCACCTGAGTGACGTCGCCCGACACGTTCACCGTCACCGGCTTGGTGCAGCTCACCGTCCCGTGCAGGGTGGCCTTGCCGTTCAGGGTGCTCGCGGTGCCCTCCAGGGCTACGGCGAGGCCGAGGTCGAGCTCGGCCGGCGGGGCCGGGTTGTCGATGTGGACCTCACCGCGCGCTGCGGCGGTGCCTCCCTCGCAGTGCTGCTCGAAGGTTGCGTCGAGCTTCTTCACGTAGCCCTGCGGGCCGAACTCCACGTCGAAGATGGTGAACTCGCCAGTGAGCGTGTTGCAGCCGCGCCCGTTTCCGCTGAGGTCCAGCCCCGGCTCGGTCGGCCCGTTGAACGGGTGGCGGGTGGCACCGGTGTAGGTGCCCGGCGCGAGGGCATTGCCGGCGGGCGCCGCGAGATCCAGGGACCACCAGTCACCGTTCGCCCCGTCGAGCGAGAGGTGGACCGAGCTGTTCGCGTTGTTGGCGGAGATTTGCAGGCGGTCCTGCGACGCCGTCGAGTAGGCGTAGGACTGACCTCCGCTGATCCAGTCGCCCTCGTCGCCGCTGAAGCTGAAGGATCCTTCGGCGCCTGGCAGGGCGTGCGCGTGGGTGCCGGACAGCAGACCGGTCGTACTGGTGGCCATGCCCAGGGCCAGTACGAGGACGGCCGTGGCGCGGGCAAGGGAGCGCCCGGGCGCGCTGAGTCTCATTGATGTCCCCCTGAGAGATGGAATAACCCCGTTGCCGACGTGATCGTGCTCCTCGCCTCGGCGGAGCGAGTCTGCCAACCGATCAGGAACTACGACAACTAGGTTTCACGCGAAGGGAGTTGTGGTTTCGGCCGACGCGCTGGGGAGGTCGCGGCGGTATGGCGCGGCCCCGATCGGGGTTCACATGAACGACCGGACGAGTCCTGAGCGATCGTCCTTTCCTCGGGATGCAACCAACGCGCGAGGCGCTGCGTCGGTCACTGATGTAACCGGCGACGCATGTGATGAAGGAGTGGACGATGTTACGCACGAGTGGCCCTCTTGCCTCTGCGTTGAGCCGGCGCACGCTGCTTGCGGCCGGCGCTGCCACTGCCACGGGCCTGGTCACGGGCGCGCCCGCCCGCGCGTCGGACGGTGTCACCGGCGGCCTTCGGGCGCTGGAGGAGCAGTACGGGGCCCGGCTGGGGGTCTACGCTCACAATGTGGGTACCGGGGAAACGGTCCGGCACCGGGCCGACACGCTGTTCCCGGTCTGTTCGCTGTTCAAGACGCTCGCCGCCGCGGCGGTGCTGCGCGACCTGGACCGCGGCGGCGAGGTGCTGTCCCGCCGGATCCACTACACGGCGGCCGACCTGGTCGAACACTCGGACGTGACGAGAGAGCACCTGGCCACGGGGATGACGATCGCCGAGCTGTGCGAGGCCGCGATCTGCTGGAGTGACAACACCGCGGGCAATCTGCTCCTGCGCGAGCTGGGCGGCCCCACGGCGATCACCCGTTTCGCCCGTTCCCTCGGTGACCGGGTTACCCGGCTGGACCGGTGGGAGACGGAGCTGAACTCGGGCGAGCCGTGGCGGATCACGGACACCACCAGCCCGCGCGCGATCGGCCGCGCCTACGCCCGGCTCGTCCTGGGCGACGCGCTCAGCCGGCCCGACCGCGCGCTGCTCACGGACTGGCTGCTGCACAACAAGACCAGCGACACCCGGCTGCGCGCGGGTCTGCCGTCCTCGTGGGCGGTCGCGGACAAGACGGGCGGTGGTTCCTACGGCACCAACAACAACGTGGGCATCGCCTGGACCGAGGACGGCACCCCGCTGGTCCTCTCCCTCATGTCCCGCAAGTTCGACCAGGACGCCGCGTCGGAGAACAAGCTGATCGCGGACACCGCCCGCCTCCTGGCCGACGCCCTGCGCTGACCCACTCGACCGCTTCGATGCGATGAACGCCGATTCCCTTCCCTCCTTCCTGCCCGCACGCCGCAGTCCATGGTTCCTGGGGACGATTCTCGCGGCCGTGGCCGTCACGATGCTCGGACTGCTCGCGCTGAACGGATGCGACCGCGCGGACGAGCCGCCGTCCTTTCCGCCCGCCGACGCTTACGAGCACGGCGCGGCGGCCGAGTACTCACAGGCCGAGCCGATCCCGCCCGGCGGCACGGCAGCGGCACTCACCCGACCATTGCGGGAGGCCGGCTGGTTCTGTGCGCAGGTCCGGGCCAACGCGGACGGCCGCGCCCTGTGGTGCCGGATCGCGCACCGCGACGAGGCAGACGCGGTCCGTCCGCAGGTGGCGCAGTTCCTGCTGGACCGCGACGACCGTCTCGCCTGGGCGTGGTTCCCGGACACCGAAGCGGACCACGCGGCCCACGCGGACCGTCCGGACGACGAGGTCGCCGCGACCGCGGCATCGGTGCTGACCGCGATCTGGCCGGGCACGGGTGATCGCCTGCGGGAGGAGATCGACGCCTTCCACGCCGACCGTCGCGCTGACCCGACGGTGGACGGTGTCCCCCGGACAGAGTGGCGGGACGCGCACGCGGAGTACAGGTTCGCCCCTCAGAACGGACTGGTCGTCACAGCCCGGAACGCCTCCGTACGGCGCTGGCCGTTCGGCTCGGAGCACTACGCGACCTCGATGAGCTCCGCCGTCGATGATCTGCGCGCCGGTGGTTACGACTGCTTCTATCCACCCCAGGAAGTCTGCAACCGCCCCCCGAACGGCTTTTTCCAGGTGACCCTGCGTGGTGACCGGATCGTCACGGCCCGGTTCGGCATCGGCAGCCGGATCGAATCCGGGCGGCAGCGGATCCCGCTCACCGGGCAGTTCCCCCACGGCCTCACCTTCCTCACCGAGGCGGTCCGCCGTCCCGTCACGGAGCGCATCGAACAGTCCCGGCGAACCGGCACCGACTACGCCGGCATCGTGGCCGGAACGGTCGTCATCATCGACGCGAACGCGCCCCGTCCCGGCGCTAGCGACGTCGCGGCCTACTTCGACATCCAGATCGGCGCACCGCTGGCTGCGACCCTGCCCCTTTGATCGTGCGAGGACGATCTGGATCTGCACTCCCAGGTTCGAGAGACACCGGCCTCGGCGGCGACGTGCGCGATCGGACGGGTGCGGCGGCGCTCCACGAGCCTTCGGCGTCCTTCGATGGTCAAGGGGGCGTTCGCGTGTGTCACCGGAGCACCTCGGTGCTCCGGCCGGCTGTGATGGCGGTGCGGAGGGGGAACGCGATGAGCAGCGCGACCGCGACGAGGAGTCCGCTTGCCCAGAGCGGTCCGAGGTTCCCGGCTTCGGTGGTGAGGGTGGCCGCAGCGATGACGGGGCCGACGGCGGCGCCCACGTTGAGCGCCGCCGTCGCATACGAGCCGGCCATCGTGGGGGCTCCCGCGGCCTCGTAGAGGACCCGTGTGATCAGCGTGCTGCCCAGCGCGAACGACAGGCCGCCCTGCACGAACACGAGGATGAACAGGGCGGCCGGCTCGTTGGCCAGCACCGCCAGGGCCGGCCAGCCGATGAGCAGCAGCGGGCCGCCGACTGCGATGACCAGGCCGGGACTTCGGTCGGACAGCCGTCCGGCGACGGTGACGCCCACGAAGGAACCGGCACCGAAGAGCACCAGAGCGACAGAGATCCACAACTCGCCCAGCCCGGCGCTGTCGGTCACCACGGGGGCAAGAAAGGTGAGGCTCCCGAACGTTGCCGCGTTCACCAGCGCACCGAGCAGCATCACCAGGATCAACCGCGGCCTGGTGAGCTGGGCGAGTTCCGCTCGCAAGGCCGGCCTGCCCGTCGCCTCGTCCTCATCACGTCCTGCCGGGATTCCCTTCAGGATGCCGAGAGCTGCAGGCAGGCAGAGAGCGGCGACAGCCCAGAATGTGGCCCGCCAGCCGAGCAACGTGCCGAGCACCGACCCACCGGGGACACCGGCGATCGTGGCCACCGTCGTGCCCGACAGCAGCACGGCCAGCGCGCGTCCCTTCCTGTCGGGCGGGACCAGCGTGGCGGCAGCCGTCAGAGCGACGGCAAGGAACCCTGCGTTCGCGAGGGCGGCGACAACCCGGGTGGCGAACAGGAGGGGGAAGCTCGTGGTGATGGCGCCCACGGCGTGAGCTGCCGCGAAAACGAGCACGGACCCGAGAAGGCCGGCGCGCCTGGGCCAGTTGCGGGCAAGCGCGGCCACAAGGGGGGCGCCGACCATCATGCCGATGGCGAAAGCCGAGGTGAGGATGCCTGCTGTCCCGACGGTCACGTCAAGATCTGAGGCGATGTCCGGCAAGAGGCCGGCGAGCATGAACTCCGAAGTGCCCATGGCGAAGACCGCCATGGCAAGCAGACAGAGCGGGAGAGGCATCGAGTGGCTCCGAGGTGAGGAGAAGCACGAGAAGGTCATCTCGTCACCGCGGCCAGCCCCAAGCGCACACTCGTCCCACCGCGAAAGCGGCGCGACGACAGGGCTACGAGCTCAGTGGTTCAGGGGGCTGACGGCGTGACCGAAAGCCCCCACCTTGTCTGACTCAGGACTCGACATGGCCCGCACGCTACCCGACCGATGCCCGTCGAAGCATCTTGGTTTCACGGGCATCGGACATGCGTCCGGTGCCGGTGCAGCGCATGGCCTCCTCGGCGTTGGGCAGGAACGCCTCGCAGGGCTTGAGGTCGGTGAGGCCGGCCCCGTCCCGGGTCAGCCGCGCTCGCGCTCCTCCCTTGCCGCGCGCAGACCGAGCACGAGGATGCGCAGCCCGCTTTCGAAGCCGACGTCGCCGTCCATGCCGAGCAGGTCGCTCGACGCCTGAGCGGTGAGCGGGAAGCGTTCCGCGTCGATCATCCCGGCGAGCCGCTCGGGTGCGTAGGGGTTGTCGTCGCCGTACGCCGCGTCGGTGTGGGCCTGTTCCTCGATGGTGTGGCCGATGGTGTAGTGCAGAACCGCCGGGAAACCGCGTGCCGCCTCGCTGAGGGTGAAGCCGGCATCCCGCAGGGTTCGCAGGTTCAGCTCCACCGCCCGGTGCACGGCCGGGTGGTTCACGTAGGTGCCGGCGAGGACACGTGCTCCGTCCCGGTGGCTCAGCATCGCCTGGCGCAGGTGGCGGGCCCAGTCGGCGAGCCAGTCCTCCCAGGAGGAGCCGTCGCGGGGTTCCTCCAGCCTCTCGGCCGCCTCGACGTAGACGAGGGTGGCCATGGCGTCGAGCAGCTCCTGCTTGTTCTTGATGTGCCAGTAGAGGGTGGGGGCTCGTACGCCGAGGTCCTGGGCGACAAGACGCATGGTGAGCCCGTCGAGGCCGACGTCGTCGAGCAGTCGCAACGCCGTCCGGGCGATCACCTCGGAGTTGAGCTTCATTCTCTTCCCGCCTTCCTGGACGCTTGACACTCTAACACCGTTAGGGGCACTCTCTAACGACGTTAGGTCCCTAGCGCCGTTAGAGGCGCGGGGCTGGAATCCGAACCGGAACAAGGGGAAATCCAGATGACCGACACAAAGACGGACACGGATGTGGTGATCGCGGGCGCCGGGCCGACGGGTCTGATGCTCGCCTGCGAGCTGCGGCTGGCGGGGGTCGACGTGGTGGTGGCCGACCGGCTCGCCGCGCGGACCGGTGAGTCGCGGGCCGGCGGGATGCACGCCCGGACCATGGAAGTGCTGGACCAGCGGGGCGTACTGGACCGCTTCCTGGCGGCCGGCACACCGCGCCCGATAGGTCACTTCTCGGGGCTTTGGCTGGACTTCGACCGGTTCGAGACCAGGCACCCCCGGTCGCTGATGCTCCTGCAGTCCCATATCGAACGGCTGCTGGAGGAATGGGCCACCGAGCTCGGTGTACGGATGCGCTGGTCGTCCGAGGTGACCGGGATCCGCCAGCACGACACCGGTGTCGAGGTCGAAGCAGGCGGACCGGAGGGCTCACGTTCGACACTGCGCGCCCGCTACCTCGTGGGCTGCGACGGCGGGCGCAGCGCGGTGCGCAAGCTCGCCGGCATCGGCTTCCCCGGCACCCCGGCGACAGTGACCGCGCTGCTCGGCGACGTCGAACTCACCGATCCGCCCGCTGAGTCGCTCTTCATGCAGCGGCAACCGGGCGGGGACTTCACGGTGTCAGCCTTCGAGCCGGGCTGGTACCGGGTGATCACCACGGAGCACGGGCGTGTCGCCGACCAGAGGAAGCCGGTGACGTTCGAGGAACTGCGGGAGTCACTGCTGAGGATCGCGGGCACCGACTTCGGGATGCACAGCCCCCGTTGGGTCTCCCGGTTCGGCGACGCGGCCCGGCAGGCCGAGCGGTACCGCGAAGGCCGGGTGCTGCTGGCGGGCGACGCGGCGCACATCCACTTCCCGGCAGGTGGCCAGGGGCTGAACCTGGGGGTCCAGGACGCGGTCAACCTCGGCTGGAAACTCGCCTCCATGGTGCACGGCCGGGCGCCCGAGACCCTGCTGGACAGCTACCACGCCGAGCGGTATCCCGTCGCGGAACGGGTGCTGCACAACACCCGGGCACAGGCGGCGCTGACGCGTCCGGGTCCGCAGACCGACGCGCTGCGCGACGTACTCCGTTCGCTCATCGAATACGACGACGTGAACCGGCACCTGGGCGGCATGATCACCGCGCTGGACCTCCGCTACCCCATGGGCGACGACCACCCGCTGACCGGCCGCCGGGTCCCCGACGTCGATCTGAAGACCCGTGACGGCCGCCGTCGCGTCTTCGAACTGTTGCACACAGCGCGCCCCGTGCTGCTCGACCTCCGCGGTGACACCGCACTGGCGGCCACGGCCGCCGGCTGGGCCGATCGCGTCGACCTCGTCGAGGCCCGGTCCACGGCCGACCACTGGCCCGTCTGGCCGACCGACGAGACCCCCGCCCCCGCCGCGCTCCTCATCCGCCCCGACGGCCATGTCGCCTGGGCCGCACCCGCCGGGACCACCCCCGACCCCGCCGCCCTCCGGACCACCCTCACCACCTGGTTCGGCCCGGCCACGGCCGACTGAACGGGGGCAGCAAGCTCGCCAGGGGACACCGCGGCGATGCGACACCGGTCTGCTGCGGCACGGTGAACGCCGGCGTAGGCCGTGGTGTCCGGAGGCCGGACCGGGCAGGTGGCGACATGCGGCAGCGGGTCAGCAATCGTCCCGGGCAAATCCGATGGCGCCGACAGCTTCCGACGACAAAACTGCGCCGGTGAACACACCGCCACCGCCGACCGACCCGCTCCTTCAGCCGGTACGGGATCCGCGCGCCCGCGACCTCGTTCTCGACTATGCGGACATGCGTGCCCTGGTTGCCGACCTGGTTCTGCCCGGCGACGCGTCGATGTACGTCATGAGCGCGATGGAGACCTCCCGCGAGCTCATCCGGCACTCCTACTACCGGTACGAGTTCGCCACCGTCGCCGTCACGCATTCCCTGTTCGCCCTGGAGCACGTCCTTGCCGAGCGTCTGACAACGACCGAACCACTCCCCGACCTGATCGAGCGGGCCACCGACGCAGGGCTCATCACGGCTGGACTCGCCGCCGAACTGGACCGCAGCCGACTGCTGCGCGACAAGCTCGCGCAGGGCGCCGAGTCAAGTGCCGCCCTCCACCCGCTCCGGGCCGTCGCAATGGTGCGTGCCGTCTTCGATGCCGTCTCCCTGCTCCTTCGCCCACCCTCTACGGCAGAGGCGACAGCCGCCGACGTGGGCGGAGCACAGCCCGAAGACGGACTCGCCCGGCTGTGGGATGACCACCTGAGGGCCCCGTTCCCGGACGGTTTCCGCGGCGTGGACTTCGACGGCGTGGATCTGGTTCTCCTGGACGCCGACGTCGCCGGCCACGTACAGAGGGAGCTGAACGGCGGACTCGACGACAGTGGCATCGCATGCCTCTGGGGCTGCATCACCGACCTCGACAAGATCGTGCCCCTGATCAACGAGGAGTACTGCGCCTCCTACTTCACGAAACTTCGGACGATGGCCCAGGTCGCAGCAGCGCCCTACATCCCCACCGCGACCTGACCACCGGGTGAGACTTGAAGCCGCAGCTTGCCGTAGACCTCGTCGGTGACCGGCTCGAGCCATTCGTTGCCCACGTTCTCGCCCGGCGTGATGTAGGCGAGATGGGAGAACCATGAGTCGGCCTTCGCGCCGTGCCAGTGCTTCGTGCCCGCCGGGACGCGGATCACCGTTCCCGGCTCCATGCTGACGGGATCCTCACCCTCGGCCTGGTACCAGCCGCTGCCCGCCGTGCAGAGCAGGATCTGGTCACCGCCGCCGTCCGTGCCGTGGTGGATGTGCCAGTTGTTGCGGCAGCTCGGCTCGAAGGAGACGTTCATGACGGGAACGCTGCCCGAGGCGAGCGGCGCGAGGTAGCTCTGGCCGATGAAGTACTGCGCGAAGGCGTCGTTCTTCTCGCCGAGCGGGAAGATCTGGTCGAATCCGTTGCCAGCCATCTTGTTCCTTTGCTCTGTTTCATCAAGCCCCGCTGATGGTGCGGGGCCGGTTCGCTGCTCGCGCCGGGGATCAGCCCGGGCCCGGCGGGCATCCCAGGGGGGTGCCCGCCCTCCGGGACCGCATCCGCTGACGACATCGAGGAAACCGCAGCTCACAGGCGCGCGGAAGGCCCTGCCGTTCCAGGTACTGGCAGAACCTCCCAGCCGTGCTCCACTCTTCCTAGCCTGGAGAGCATGGACACCGCCCACGAGATCCGAGAGTTCCTCGTCACCCGCCGCGCCAAGATCACTCCGCAGCAGGCCGGCCTGCCCGCCTTCGGCAGCGGCAAGCGCAGGGTCCCCGGACTGCGCCGCGAGGAAGTCGCCATGCTCGCCGGTGTCAGCATCGACTACTACGTCCGCCTGGAGCGCGGCCGGCTCGCCGGCGCCTCCGAAGAAGTCCTCGACGCCCTCAGCCAGGCACTCCGGCTCGACGAAGCCGAACGCGCCCACCTCCACGACCTGGCCGCCGCCCAGCGCCGACGTCCGCCCCGCCGCACCCCCCGCAAGTCCAGGACCGCCGTCCCGGCCACCCTCACCCGCGTCCTGGAGTCGATGACCGACGCCCCGGCCTTCATCCGCAACGGCCGGCTCGACGTCCTTGCCGTCAACCCCCTTGGACGCGCCCTCTACGCACCCCTGTTCACCGGCTCAGCCCGCCCGGTGAACATCGCCCGCTTCCAGTTCCTCAACCCCACCAGCCGCGACTTCTTCCCCGACTGGAACGCCTCCGTCAACACCACCGTCTCCCTGCTGCGCACCGAAGCCGGCCGAGCCCCCGGCGACACCGACCTGACCGGGCTGATCGGTGAACTCGTCACCCGCAGCGACGAGTTCCGCACTGCTTGGGCCAAGCACAACGTGCGCCTGCACCACACCGGTCGCAAAGCCTTCCGCCACCCGGCCATCGGCGAGATCACCCTCGACTTCGACGCCCTGGAACTACCCGCTCACCCCGGCCTCACCCTGACCGCCTACAGCGCCGAACCCGGCACACCCGAGCACGACGCCCTGCGCCTGCTCGCTTCCTGGGCCGCCCCCGACCACGGGCAGACCCACACCGAAGACCCGGCCCGCACCTGACCGGGCCGGTCAGGACGACCTCGACCGAAGTGCCGGTGTCATGGCGAGCCCGTATCCGCCCCCACGGTCACACGTGCCCGGTGCTCGTACCCGCTCGGGACGCCGTCGTCCTGGGGGCCTCCTCCGGTGCGGGGTCGGACGGTCCGGGCAGGCCGGCGGGGCGTGCTTCCTCGGCCGGCTCGGCGCTCTCGCCGAGGAAGCCGCCCGACTGGTGCCGCCACAGCTTGGCGTACGCGCCGTCCGCCGCGAGGAGTTCCTCGTGGCTGCCCTGCTCGACGACGCTGCCGCGGTCGAGGACGACGAGACGGTCCATGCCGGCGACGGTGCTCAGCCGGTGGGCGACCACGAGGGCCGTCCGTCCGTCCATCAGCCGCCACAGGGCGTCCTGGACGAGGAGTTCGCTCTCCGAGTCCAGCGCGCTGGTCGCCTCGTCGAGCAGCAGGATCGGCGCGTCGCGCAGGATGGCCCTGGCGAGGGCGACGCGCTGGCGCTGACCGCCCGAGAGTTTCACGCCCCGCTCCCCCACCAACGTGTCGAAACCGTCGGGGAGTTGGCCGGCGAACTCCGTGACGTGCGCGGCCTCGGCCGCGGCGAGGATCTCCTCGTCGGTGGCGCCGGGCCGGGCGAAGGCGATGTTGTCCCGCAGGCTGCGGTGGAACATGGCGGGTTCCTGCGGAACGTAGGCGATCAGTGAGCGCAGGTCGCTCTGGCGCATGCGGCTGATGTCCTGGCCGCCGATCAGGATGCGCCCCTCGTCGATGTCGGACATCCGCAGCAGGAGCCGGGTGAGTGTGGTCTTCCCGCCGCCCGACCTGCCGACCAGGCCGATGCGCGCGCCGGCCGGCACGTCCAGGTCGAGCTTGCGGAAGATCGGCTTCGCGCCCGCGTGGGCGAAGGTCACCGCCTCGAAGTGGACGCCCTCGTCGCGCGGCGCGAGCGGTTCGGGTTCCGCCGGGTCCAGCACGGTGGGCGGATCCAGCAGCAGTTCCGTGAACTGCGCGGCCTCGGTCATCGAGCTTTCCAGACGCCGGTAGATCTGGTTGAACTCGAACATGATCTGGGTGGCGTTGGAGTAGTAGGTGAAGGCGACGACGACCTCCTCCACTCCCTGGCCCGGGCCGCCGAAGGCGATGGCGACCAGCAGGCCCAGCACGTTGGTCAGCACGGACATCGGGGCGATCAGCACGTCCACCCGCAGATTGCCGTAGTCCCACGACCTCAGCGTCAGACGCCGTGAGTCGGCGACGCGGCTGCGGTGCTCCTCGGCCTCCCGCCGTTCGGCGGCGAACGCCCGGATGGTCTCCATGTTCATCAGGCTGTCGGCGACATGCCCGGAGACCCGGGCGAGCGCGGCCTCACGCTGGTTGACGAGCCGCTGCCGGCGCCTGATCAGCGGAGTCGCGGCCACCACCGTCAGCGCGATCATCACGAACAGGCCGACGACGAGCATCGGTTCGTAGCTCCAGAGCACCACGGCGCCGAACGCCAGGGGGACGAGGCTGCCGACGACCCGGTACGTCACCGTGTCGACGAAGTCCTCGAAGCGCTTGCCGAAGCTCAGCACCCGTTTGGTCAGGGAGCCGGCGAAGTTGTCGTGGAAGAACGCGGCGTCCTGGGCGAGGAGTTCGTCCATGCCGCTCACATACAGGTGTTCCATGCCGAGCGCGTCCACTCGGTTCAGGCAGTGCTGCCCGACCCGCCACACCGCCTCGGCGAGCAGCAGCGTCGCACCGAAGGCCAGCACGTAGGGCATCGCCGAGGCGAGGGTGAGTCCACCCTCGTCGGCCGCCTGTCCCGCCAGTTTGGCGATCAGCAGGGGGGCGATGTACCGGATGCCGATGTTGCCGACGGAGGGCAGCAGCAGCGCGGGCAGGGCCAGCCGTCGCAGCCGCAGCAGTTCCCGGCAGTAGCGGCGCAGGGCCAGTACGACCGCGCTCCTGGCCGGTGTCGTCCCTCGTGTGTCCGTGGTCGCCATCACACTCCCGTCCGTCCGTTCGGAAGTCGGAAGTGTCCCGTCAGGGGCGGCCGGCGGTCCAGGCATTTAACGCGGATGGGCTACAACCGGACACCGCCGCGCACAGGTACGCGGCGGAGTGACCGGAGCGCCTTTCGTACCGACGGTCAGGACATGTCATCCCGTGGGCCCGGACGGGGAGTTGGCTTGGTAGGCGTAGGGGCCGAAGAGGCGGCCGATTCGTCGCCGCCGGCGAACGGCGTCACTGCCGTGCCGTTCGGCAGCCCCCCAACGCCTCCTGCTTTACCGCGAGTTGCGCCGGGTGCGATACTTGCGCGCTGCTGGATCAGCGGAGCTTACGGGGGCGTGATGAGCCAGGCGGTGACGGCGGCCATGCTGCAGGTGGCGGACGTGCACAAGTCGTACGGGCGGGGCGCGGGCGCCGTCCATGCCCTGCGTGGCGTCTCCTTCGAGGTCCCCCGGGGTGAACTCGTCGCCCTCAAGGGCCGTTCGGGCTCGGGCAAGACGACCTTGCTCAACATCGTCGGCGGTCTGGACGAGCCGGACAGCGGACGCGTCACCGTCGACGGGCTGCACCTCCGGGACCAGGGTGAGGACGCCCTCCTCGCGCTGCGCCGGGAGCGCATCGGCTTCGTCTTCCAGTCGTTCGGGCTCATCCCCATCCTCACGGCCGCCGAGAACGTGGGCGTGCCACTGCGGTTGCGGAGGGCGGACCCGCGCGAGCGGCGGGAGCGCGTCGAGCTGCTGCTCTCCCTCGTGGGGCTCGCGGACCACGCCGCGCAGCGCCCGGGCGAGTTGTCGGGCGGGCAGCGCCAGCGCGTGGCCATCGCCCGCGCGCTGGCCAACAATCCGTCGATCCTCATCGCCGACGAGCCGACCGGCCAGTTGGACGCGGAATCGGGCCACTCCGTGATGGAACTGCTCCGCGCGGTCGTCCGCAGCGAACAGATCACGGCCCTCGTGGCCACCCACGACACGACGCTCCTCGACCTCGCCGACCGGGTGCTGGAGCTGAAGGACGGCGAGATCACCGAGTCCTGAGGCCCGCCGCCGGGGTCACTCCCCCGGCGCGTCCTCGCGCGGGTCGTCCGGGCGGACGGCGATGTGGTCGGGCTCCAGTTCCAGGGCGACACGGTCGCGCATGCCCAGGGCGCGGGTGTACTCGGCGGGGAGTTGGAGACGGCCGGCCCGGTCCAGCATGGCGTACTCACGGGCGACCAGGTTCTCCTGGCCCGTGGCGGAGTCGACCTCGCTGTGCCGCAGGACCTCCGTGGCCGTGCGGCCGTCCCGGATGGCGACCGTGCGGCGGACCTCCCCGGCGACGGACTGGTCATGGGTGACGATGACGATGGTGGTCCCCAACTCCTCGTTGGCGGTGCGGAACGCGGCGAAGACCTGCTCGGCGGTGTGGGAGTCGAGTTCGCCGGTGGGCTCGTCGGCGAGCAGGACCGCGGGATCGTTGGCGAGGGCGACGGCGAGGGCGACCCGCTGCTGCTGGCCGCCGGACATCTCGTGCGGCCGGCGGTCATGGCATGCGGCGACGTCCAGCAGGCCGAGCAGTTCCATGGCGCGGTCGGCCCGGGTGCGACGCCGGCCGCCGGCGCGAGCCAGCTGAAGGGGCAGGGCGACGTTCTGCGCGGCCGTGAGATAGGGCAGCAGGTTGTGGGAGGTCTGCTGCCGGACGAAGCCGACGGTCCTGCGACGGTAGGCGAGTCGTTCCTTGGAGGACATGCTGACCAGATCGTGGTCGGCGACACGGGCCGCGCCCGCGGTGGGCTTGTCCAGTCCGGCCAGAATGTTCATGAGGGTGGACTTGCCGCTGCCGGACGCTCCGACCAGGGCCATGAGCTCCCCCTTGCGAACGAGCAGGTCGAGGCCTTGCAGTGCCTGGACCTCCACACCGTCGGCGGTGAAGATGCGCACCAGCCGGTCGCAGGTGATCAGGGCGTCATGCCCGTACGCGGCGGCGCCCCGCGCGGCGAGAGCACGGTCGGCGAGCTCGTGGAAGGTCGGGCTGCTGGTCATCGGCTGCTCCTGGGCGGTCGGAGGGGCACGGGCCGGTGCCCTCGAGGGCTCGGTCTCAAGGGCGCGCTCACTGTCTACTGGTCACCGAGCCTCAGTTCGCGCACCGAGCCGCGTCGACCGGACCACCAGGCCTGGGCGGCGGGCGCGCCGACGGCCAGGAGCAGCACGGCGAGCGACGGAACCGCCAGGGAGAGCGGATCGGTGCGCAGCACGGCCCCTTCGACGGCGGACGGGGAGGCCAGGGCGATGGTCGCGAGGTCGACGCCGGGCGACAGCAGCCGGATGGCGGCCCAGCCGGTCAGCAGGCCGCCGGCCGCGGCCAGGAAGGCCTGCGGGAGGGACGTGAGGATCAGCAGCCTGCGGCCCTGGGACCGGGTCATTCCCATCGTGCGCAACCGGGCGAGCAGGGCGCCCCGTTCGGGCGCGGTGCGCAGCACGGTCAGCACGAGCGCGAGGAGCGCGTATCCGGCGCCCGCGGCGACCGCGACGCCGTAGAGGCGTTCCGCGCCGGACTGCAGCGGTGAGTCGACGTGCCGCGAGCGTTCCTCGCTGCGCAGGAAGACTCCCGCCGCCGTGCCTTTCGCCGCCGAGCGCAGCGCCCGGCCGTCCACGGTGTCGCCGGTCAGCAGCAGGGTCGTCGTACGCGCCGCCTCGCGGGGAAGGCCGGCGCGGTCCACGACCAGGAAGTCGTCGCCGAACACGGCCGGGGTGCGGTCCCGGACCGCGACGATCCGGACGGTGACGGAGGCGCCGTCCGGGAGCTGGACGGAGTAGGGGCCGGTGCCGTACTCGTCGGCCACGCGCGGTGAGGCCAGCGCGGGCAGGGGCCGGTCTGCGCCGCCCGTCGTGCCGGCGTCACGCTGTCGAAGGCTCGCCGCGTCGAACGGCCCCAGTCCCATGTGGCGCGCCAGCCGCGCGTAGGCGTCGGGGTCGACACCGGCCAGCGGTACCGACCGGCTGCTCTGCTGCGGCGTCGCGTCGTCGATGACGCCGGCTTCCGTCATGTCCCGCACCCCGGGCAGCCTGCGTACGCGGTCGGGCAGGGCTCCGGGGAGTCCACCGGTGGTGCTCTCGACGCGGCCGTCGGCGCCGACGTAGCGCAGCGCGGCCTGGTCGCGGGCCTGCGTGACCCCTGCCAGGACCGAGCCGCCGAACGCGGCCGTGGTCAGGGCGCTCAGCAGGGCGAGCAGGGGCAGCACGGCGAAGCCGGGGGCGCGGGCCGCCTGGGCCAGCGCCAGCGGAACCACCAGGCCCCGCATACGCGTGGTCGCCCTGCTCAGCGCGCGCAGCGGCAGGGGGTGCAGGCGTGCCAGCAGCAGGGCCGCGACGACGCCGGTCAGCAGCGGTGCGGCGGCCACCAGAGCGGTGCCCCCGGATCCCTGGCGGCGCAGTACGGCGACGGCCGCCGACGCGATGACCAGGACGGTCAGTTCAGCCACCGTCCGACGGCGAGACGGCCGGGCGGCGACGAGGTCGTCACGGTCGTCGTGCAGCCGTACCGTGCGGTGGGCGACCACGGCGCGCAGGGGAAACGCGCCGCAGGCGAGCAGGGTGACGGCGAGAGCGGCGGCGACGGCGGGCGCGGTGCGGGCGCCGGGCAGGACGAGCAGTGCGGCCGTCAGCCCGAGCGCGCCGGCCGGCACGGCGACCACCGCCGTCTCCGCCAGCAGCCGGACGGCCAGGCCGGGCAGTGAGGCGCCGCGGGCCCGCAGCAGGGCCAGCTCCGCGCGACGGCGGTCGGCCGCCACGTCGCCGGCCATGACCAGGACGATCACGGCGAGGCTGCCGGTCCCGACGGCGGCGAGGAGCAGCAGCGGATCGATGCCCGAGCGCAGCCGGGCATGGTCCACGAGGACCTCGTCGAGATCCGTCTGGGCCTCCAGGCTTTCGTCCACGACGCCCCGCAGCCGCTGCACTCCCGGCCCCGACTCCAGAGCGGCCACGGCGGAGGCCAGGCGGTCGACGTCGTGGCCGCGCAGGGCGGCGACGTCGGGGGCGACGTTCCAGTACCGGTGCGGGCGGCCGAGGGTGCCCAGGAGGGCCGGGCCGGCGTCGGGGGCGAGGAGCAGGCCGCCGAGCCAGTAGACGTCCGTCGGCAGGAAGCCGGGCATACGGCTCAGCGCGGGGCTGCGCAGCACCGGCTGCGCCGACCAGTAGGCGCCCTCGGGGGCGCGCGGGACGACGATCCCGGTGACCTGCACGGTGAGCGGGCCGCGTTCCGTGCCCGCCACGTGGATCACCGAGCCCACCCGGATGCCGAGTCTGCGGGCGGTGTCCTCGGTGACGGCGGCCTCGACCCGCGTGGTCAGCGCGGTCACCGGTGCGCCCGTGGTGCGCGGCAGCCGGCCCGCGCCGATCCGGGCGTGGGAGGCGAGGTCCTGCTGGGCGGCGAGCACCAGGTGGGCGGGCAGTCCGGAGGGCCGGGGAAGCCAGGTGTCGGACGCCGTGAGGGGGACGGTGGTGCGGACGCCGTACGCCGACTGCGCGAGGTCGGCGACCAGCGGCTTCTCCGCGGTGGCGAGGACCTGGGCGCGCGCCGCGGTCAGCGGGCCGGGGCGCAGGGCGGCCTCCGTCTCCTCGAGGGTGTCCATCCAGCCGAGCGGGACCTGCACCTGCACGGTCGTCCGGTCGGGCAGGGCCTGTTCGACGGCCCGGCGCAGCCCCGCGTCCCCGTACCGGTCGACGGCACGCGGGTACGCGGCTGCCAGCGCCGCGGTCACGGCCACCAGGAGCGCGAGGGCGGCGGACGTACCGGCGAAGGCTCTCAGCCGGGTCCGCAACCCGGCCCGTGTGTGCTGCCGTACCGTCTTCGTCTCCCTGTCCTGACGGGGTTTCGCCTTCGTCCCCGCGTCCTGTGGGGGTACCGGTCGTGTGGTCACTGCGTCACCTCGTCCCTGAGGGTCGTCGCGGGTTTCGCCCGTCGAAGGGCGTGGGCCGCCGTCACGAGGGCGGGGCCCGCCGCGAGGGCCGCGAGCAGGGCGGTCAGACGCGGGAGCGGGAGTTCGACCAGCACCGGTGGGAGCGGCCGGGTGGCCTGCCCGGTGAGGACGACGAGGGGGACCAGCGCGTGGGCGAGCACCGTGCCGAGGGCCGCGCCGACCAGCAGCGCCAGGGCCACCAGCACGCCGTGCTCCACGGCGACCAGCCGGGCCAGCCGGCGGCGTGAGGTCCCCAGGGCGCGCAGCACGGCGAACTCGCCGTCCCGGGTGCGCATCGCCCCCGCCGCGCTCACCGCGAAGCCGAGCGCGGCGAAGAGCACCGTCACCGCTGCCGCGGCGATCAGCGCCGCTTCGGGGGCCGCGCCGAACGGGTCGTCGCGCAGCTCCGCCGCGATCTCGTCGCGCACCATCACCTGTTCCGGCTCGACGTCGGGCAGGGCGCGCGCGGCCGCCGCGGTGGCAGCGGGCGCGGCCGTGCCCAGCCACCACTCCGTGGGCGCGAGGCCGGCGCCATAGCGGGCCTGCAGGACCCGGTCGACGGCCCGCAGATCGACGAGCAGGGCCCCGCCGTGCTGCGCGGTGGCCTCCGTCGTCGGCAGGGCGCTCGCGGTGCGGACGATGCGTACGGGCACGGAACGGCCGTCGAACGCCACCTCGACGCGCTGCCCTTCGCGCGCGCCGGAGGCGGTGAGGTACCGGTCGGTGGCGACGGCGAGGATCTCGGGCGCCGCGGGCTGGGCGACCTTGAGCCGGACCTCCATCGGCAGGGCGAGCGCCGCGAAGTCGGACAGCACGTAGCCGGTGCTGTACGTCAGGGTGAGGGGTGCCGTCGACGCGAGGCGGGGGCGGGTGGGCCTGGCGGTGTCTTCGGGTGCGGCGGCGGCCGGGTCGGCCTCGATCTCGGTCGTCCACTTCGCCGGCAAGGCCAACCGCCGAACGGCGCCGTCGGCCGCGGTCGCCGTGAGCGCGCCGAGGACCAGGCGGTGCCGCTGGGGCCGGCTGGTCGGCTGCGCCATGCTCAGTTCGAGGCCGGTCAGCGCCAACGGGCCCCGGGCGCCGTTGAGATCGGGGGTCAGCGGGTGCGGGCGGCCGTCGGCGGGGAGGCGGCCGGACGGCACCTCATAGGACGTTCCGTGGCGGTCCCGCACGGTGAGCGTGGCGTCCGCCTCCGGGCCCGGCCCGCTGCTGTGCAGGGCGGCGGTCAGGGTGAGCCGGGTGGTGCCCTCCGGTATCCCGACGCCTGCCGGCGCTGCGCGCGGCGCGAGGCCTGCGAACAGCAGACTGTCCGTCAGGTCGCGCCGCAACAAGCTGAGTTGGGCGGCTTCCGTCGTGTTGAGGGCCACGACGGTCGCGGTGCGGCTGCCGGACAGCGCCACCGTGCCGCGGACCGCGGGGGCGACCGCGTCCACGTGCGGGAGGCCCGCGTAGACGTCCGTACGGCCCACCTCGCCGCCCCCGGCGGTCAGCACGCGCACCTCGGCGCCCGCGCGGAAGTCGGCCTGGTCGGCCTGGGAGCGGCGCCAGGACGCGTCCTGGCCGACCGCCACCACGCCGAGCGCCACGGAGATGACCAGGAGGAGCACCGGGCCCGCTCCCCGCATCGGCCGGCGGCTGAACTGCCAGCCGACCATGGCCGCGGTCAGTCCGCGGTCGCGGGTCACGAGGCGCTCGCCGGCCCGCGCCAGCAGGGGCAGCAGCCGCAGCACCAGGACCGTCCCGGCGAGCAGCACCAGAGCGGGCGCCACCACCAGCAGCGGGTCGACGCCGAGGACCCCCTCGCGGTCGGCGGTGACCGCACCCGAGCGCCGGCTGCCGAGCAGCCAGAGAGCGACACCGGCCACGGCGAGCAGCCCGACGTCCGCCCCGGCGCGCAGCGACGCGGGCAGTGCCCCCGCCCGTACCGCGGCGGTGTCCGCGGAGGACGCCCGCCACGCCGGGACGGCCACCGCCAGCGCGCACAGCGCGGCCACGCCCGCGGCGACCGCCCACACCTCGGGCCGGCCGCCGGCCGGCACGTCGACGCGCACCCCGGCCCTGCCCAGCGCCCCCTGGCCGGCCAGCAGCCGCGTCAACGGCCCCGACAGCAGCGGCGCCACCAGCACCGCCGGCGCGGAGATCAGCAGGGCCTCCAGGGCGGCCAGGCCCGCCAGGCGTGCCCGGGTGGCGCCGCGCGCACGCAGCAGCCGGGTCTCGGCGGTGCGCTCGGAGTTGAGCAGCCGTGCGACGAGCAACAGGGCGCAGGCGGCGAGCAGGGCGAGCTGAGCGGCGACGATCAGCATGCCGGCCCGCGTGACGAGCAGGGAGCGTTCGACCCGGTCGAGGACCGCGGGCAAGGCGGTGTCCGCTTTGGTGGCGCTGCCGAGCGCCGGGCGCTTGCGCAGCTCGGCGCTCCCCGAGCGGGCGGCCTCGCGCAGCGCGCCGATCCGCTGCGCCGTCAGCGAGGAGTAGTCGGCCGAGGCCAGCCAGCCGGACGCGCCGACGCTCACCCGGCCCGACGTCGGCACGCTCGCGGCGGTGAGCAGGGGGCCGTACGTCGTGAAGCTCGACGCCTGCACGCCACGGCCGCCCAGGTCGTCCAACTGCCAGTAGGGCGCCCGGAGATCCACCGGCCGGTACACGCCGGTGATCAGGACGCGCACCGCCGGGCCGCCCAGCTGGTCGGTGACGGTCAGCCGGGCGCCGGGCGCCACCCCGAGCCGCTGGGCGGCGCTCTGCGGCAGTGCGGCCTCGACGGGCCCGCCGGTCGCCGCCTCGGCGGGCAGCCTTCCGGCGACGGTCCGCACCTGCGTGCGGTCCAGGGCCGCGAAGAAGGTGAGGTCCGGGTTCTCGCTCCGCTCGGCGGCCGGCCGCAGCGCGAGCGGCAGGGCGTAGGGCCCTGACCGCAGCAGGGTGAGCACCCGCACGGGCAGTCCGGCGAAGACGGTACGGGCCCCCGCCCGCACGGCGTCGTCGGCGGCTCGCCGCTCACCGGCCGAAACGTCGGCCTTGACCACCAACGCGGCCTCGGCGGCGGTACGTTGCTCAGCGAGCGACCGCCGCAGCGCCGCGTCGCCTATCGCACCCGAGTAGGCGGTGAGCGCGGCGAGCACGACCGTGGTCAGCAGCACGGTCAGTAACACGGCGCCGAGAAGCGCGCGGTAAGCCCACGCCCGCAGCACGACGAACCGTAAAACGCCCACAGGCGCCACTCGTTCCCCCACCAGACCCCCCGGTTTCCAACCACACGAACCAAAACGCGACGGGCGCCGGCGGCGTGCGACTGCAAGTGGGCATTCTAGGACCGACTTTGGTCACTTCGGGGCAGTGATCGGTAGACATTGCTGATCGTGCGGTCGGTGCTCGGCTCCCCGCTGCCGTGAAGGGCGAGCGAGTGTCACGGGCTGTGGTCGCGCCCGTCCCGCGGGGCGAAGGCGGCGAGGGCGTCGGCGTCGGTCGCGCGAGCGTGCAGGAAGTAGTCGGCCCATTCGGTGATGTCGGGGTAGGACGAGTCCTGGCCGAGCTGGGTGGCTGCGGCTCGGAGGTCGAACTGCGTGGTGCGCAGTTCGACGCCCGGGCCCAGGAGGGCCCAGTGCGCTCCGGTTCGCCCGTAGGGCATGCCGACGCTGCCGGGGTTGATGACGAGTCGGCCGTGGGCGAGGCGGACGAACGGCATGTGGGTGTGGCCGCAGACGACGGTGCGAACGTCGGCATCGAGTCCGTCGAAGACTTCCTCCCAGCGGTCGAGGCGGGAGTCGACCAGGACGACCTCCTCGTCGTCGCGAGGGGTGGCATGGCAGAACAGCACCTTTCCCAGGCCGTTCACGGACAGGGAGAGTGATCGTGGAAGCGAGGCGAGAAGGTCCAGATGGTCCTCACGGAGCTGTGCGGCCGCCCAGGGGGCGATCGGATCGGGGATCGTGTCGCGTTGCCCCCGGCGGTATTCCAGGAGTTCCCGGTCGGCGTTGCCACTGATCCAGACGACGCGCTCGCCGAGGCTGGTCAGCAGGTCGAGGACCCGGGCCGGTTGCGGGCCGGCGGCGATGTCGCCGGTGAGCACGATGTGGTCGGCGGCGCTGACGTCCGGTTCGGCGAGCACCGCCTCCAAGGCCGGCAGGACTCCGTGGATGTCGGACAGAACGGCTACTCGGTTCAGCATGGTCACCACTGTGGGGCGAAGGCAGCCGAGTGGTGCGAACTTTCGTCGGACGCGTGGTTCGAGGGGGCCGTTCAGCGTGTGTGGTCGCCGGGAGGACCCTCTCGGCCGCGACGCCGAGTTCCCGCAGCGCGCAGCGCGTAGCGCAGAGTGCCGGGGCTCATCGGCCGGCTCGGGCAGAGGCGGGGAAAGGCGGGCGGGTCTCCATGCACCAGCGCAATGATTGCCTGCGCGCGGCCCGCTCGGCTCGTGCCCTGCGGCCGCGCCGGAGCCGTCCGCGCTACGACGTCTTCCGGATCCACAAGAGGGACGGCCGCAGCGTGATCATCGGGGGCCGCCGGGCCGGACCCTCAGCGTGGTGGCGAGGTCGGGCTCGCGTGTCAGGCCGTGAAGCCGCCGTCGACGTGGATCGAGGCTCCGGTGATGTACGCGCCGTCCGCACTTGCCAGGTGGGCGACGGTGGCCGCGATCTCGGCCGCTTCCGCGTAGCGGCCCACAGCCGTGAAGCCGGCGATCGCCTCGGCGTTCGGCCCGTCAGCGGGGTTGGCATCGGTGTCGGTGGGGCCGGGATGCACCAGGTTGACGGTGATTCCACGCGGACCGAGTTCGCGGGCCAGGCCCTTCGTCATCCCGACCAGAGCCGTCTTGCTCATCGAGTACAGCGCCAGTCCGGGGAAGACCGCACGCTCGGCGACATTGCTGCCGATGCTGATGATGCGGCCGCTCCGGCCCATGTGACGCGCTGCCGCCTGGGACGCCGCGAACGGCGCCCGGACGTTGACTGCCAGGGTCCGCTCGATCTCCGCCGGGCCCAGATCGTCGAGTGGGCCGACGAGGAACACGCCGGCGTTGTTGACCAGGATGTCGAGTCTGCCGAACGTGGCGACGGCCTCGTCCACCGCGGCGGTGAGTGCCTCAGGGATGGCGCTGTCGGCCTGGACGGCCAGTGCCCTGCGCCCCCTGGCCTTGATCTGCTCCACCACCTGGGTGGCGCGTTCCACGCTGTTCTCATAGGTCAGGACGACGTCGGCGCCTTCTTCGGCCAGCCGTAACGCCACAGCGGCACCGATGCCACGGCTGCCGCCCGTGACGAAGGCAAGGTTTCCTTCAAGTCGATTCATGACGTCGAGCATGGTCGGAACCGCGACCGGGGGCTGGCGGTAATCAGACCTGGCGTTCTGCCTCCAGGAGGCCGCACGAAGGTGACTGGAGTCGAACCGGGACCGGAGTCACGCGACGAGGCAGGACGGGAACGGGTCGCCGTGGCCATTCGACCCGCGCCCCCAAGTCCACACCGCCGCGTGGTAGGCGGAGTTGCGAAGGGCCGCAGAAACGGCCGAGACCGGCGCCGGTGCTCAACTCCGGCTTGGGGAGCGGTCTCCGGTCTGTCAGTCGAGGAGCCGTGCCGAGGGGCCGGGGCGGGTGTGGGCCTCCGGAGGGGTCAGCGGTCCGTGGTCCTGCCCGCAGACGACCACCGCTCGCAGAGTTTCGCCGCAGTCAGCGTGGTGAACCTCCAACGGCGGGCCCTCCGAGTCCGCCGTGTACTGGTCGCCCCACTGCTTGAGGGCGATCATCGCGGGCCACAGGTCCCAGCCCTTGCGCGTGAGCCGATACTCGTTGCGGGTACGGCTGCCCGGCTCGCGGTAGGCGACGGTCTCCAGGATCCCGGCGGCCACCAGCTTGCGCAGCCGGTCCGCCAGCACGGCCTCGGACAGCCCCACGTGCCGCCGGAAGTCGTCGAAACGCCGGACGCCGTTCATGGCGTCCCGGAGCAGCAGCAACGACCACTTCTCGCCGACCAGGTCCAGTGTCCGATGCACGGTGCAGTTCTCCGTGCTCGTCTCCAGCCACCTCATGCGCCCATCCTAGGCTGACTTCACGATTGACAGCCAGATGACGGCCCGGCTAACTTCGCCGAAAGAAGCCAGATGCGCCAGGGAGTGGGAATGGGCAGGTCACGCACGTTCGATTGGGAAGACCCGGCCATCTCCGCCGGCGCGGTGGGTCATCACAGCGGTCTCGAATTCCTGCACGAGATGCTCGCCGGGCGCCTCCCCGCGCCGCCCGTCGCCGCGACCCTGGGCTTCAGCCTGGAGGAGGCCGAGCACGGCCGGGCGGTCTTCGCGCTGGTGCCGGGCGAGGAGCACTACAACCCGATCGGCAGCGTCCACGGCGGCGTATACGCCACCCTCCTCGACTCGGCCGCGGGCTGCGCGGTGCAGTCCGTGCTGCCCCGGGGCATGGGCTACACCTCCATCGATCTGACCCTGAAGTTCCTGCGTCCGATCACAGTCGACACCGGCAAGGTCCGCGCCATCGGCACCGTCCTCAACAGCGGTCGCCGCACCGCCCTCGCCCAGGCCGAACTGCGCGACTCCGAGGACCGCCTGCTCGCCCACGCCACCAGCAGCTGCATGCTCTTCCCCGTACCGGCCCGCTGACCGCCCGCGCGAGCCGAGGCATGCCGCGGCCGTCCCACCCGGACCCGCGGGCCCCGCGCGGGTGTCCCGCCCAGCTCGGCAGCGGGCCACCAGGTCCTGGGATCTTGGCTGCCGAGGAGGGCCGCGGGCAGCACGTGCGCTCCGATGCCACCCGCGGTTGGCATGATGAGAGGGTGCCGGCGGCACCTTTTCCGGAGGGAGCGGGGATGACGGAGAGTCCTGCACGCGGGCGCAACGAGGGCCCGGCAGCGCCCCAGCTGCGGCTGGACGAGTTGCTGGAGGGGCTTCAGGCGCAGATCGCCCAGGTCCGTGCGACGCGGGACCGGGTGCACACGCTGCTGGACGCGGTCCTCGCCATCGGCTCCGATCTCGACCTCGACGTGGTCCTGCGCCGGATCACCGAATCCGCCGTGACCCTCGTGGACGCCCGCTACGGGGCCCTGGCCGTGCTCGGCGAGGAGGGGAGGATCCGGCAGTTCATCACGGTCGGGATGGACGAGGACACCGTCCGCGGCATCGGCCACTACCCCGAAGGCCAGGGCATCCTCGGCCTGCTGATCCGCAAGCCGGAGCCGCTGCGCCTGGCCGATCTGGGCGGCCACCCCGACTCGGTGGGCTTCCCGGCGGGACACCCGCCGATGACCACGTTCCTCGGGGCGCCGGTCCGCGTCCGCGAACAGGTCTTCGGCAACCTGTACCTGACCGACAAGCGCGGCGGGGCGGAGTTCGACGACGAGGACGAGGCGGTCCTGCGCACGCTCGCGGCCGCGGCCGGCGTCGCGATCGACAACGCCCGTCTGTACGAGGACACCCGGCGCAGGGAACAGTGGCTCGCGGCCAGCAGCGACCTGAGCCGCAGCCTGCTCTCGGGCGCCGACCCGGACCAGGTGCTGCACCAGATCGCCGCGACCGTCAGGACGCTGTCCGGCGCCGATCTGGTGACGCTCGCCGTACCGCTCGAGGGCGGCGAGGAGCTGGTGATCGAGGCCGCCGACGGCAAGGGCGCCGGGCAGGTGCACGGGCTGGTCCTGCCCGCCGCCACACTGGCCGCGAAGGTGTACCGCTCCAACGTACGGATCGTCAGCGGCGCGCTGTCCGACGAGCCGCAGGCCGGGGGCGGCTCGGCGGCGCAGGTCCCGCTGGGGCCGGGCTTCCTGCTCCCGCTGGGCGGCGGCGAGCACGTGCGCGGTGTCCTTCAGGTCGCCGACCTGCCCGGCGGTACGGAGTTCACCGAAGCCACCATGGCGATGGTCAGCGGCTTCGCCGACCAGGCCGCGCTCGCGCTGGAGATCGCCGAGCACCGGCGTGAGGCCGAGCACCTGATGGTCCTCACGGACCGCGACCGCATCGCGCGTGACCTGCACGACCTGGCCATCCAGCGGCTGTTCGCGTCGGGGCTGACCCTGAACTCCGTCCTCGGCCGGGTCTCCGACCGGCCCCAGGTGGCCGAGCGGGTCCAGCGGGTCGTGGAAGACCTCGACGACACGATCAAGACCATCCGCGGCACGATCTACGCCCTGCGCGAGCGTGATCGCGCCGACGGGCGCGGGGGCCTGCGCGCGAAGCTGCTCGCCGAGACCGACCGGGCCGCCGCCGTGCTCGGATTCACCCCCGCCCTGCGTATGACGGGGCTGCTGGACACCGTCGTGCCCGCCGGTCACTCCGAGCATGTGCTCGCCGTGGTGCGCGAGACGCTCTCCAACGCCGCCCGGCACGCGCACGCCACCGCCGTCGAGGTCACCGTCGAGACCGACAGCCGCCGGCTTCGACTGCGCGTCGCCGACAACGGCACGGGCATCGACCCCTCCGTCACCCGCCGCAGCGGCCTGGACAACCTCCGCCGACGCGCCGCCGACCTGGACGGCAGCCTCACCGTCACACCGAACGACCCCGCCGGCACCGTCGTCGAATGGACCGTGCCCCTCCCCGCGCCGACCGAGGGCTGAGCCGCTCGTCGGCGGGCTTGCGCTCGCCGCCTCCGGCTGCGGCGCGGACTCCGTGTCCCCGGCCGCGTGATGCCTGTCCGGCAGCGGCGGTCGTATCGCTGCCTTATTGGGGCCGGTCGGCCCTACCCCGGGCGGCGCCCGCGGGGGACGCTGGAGCGATGTTCCAGACAGACGGCTTTCGCCCGCTCGACCGGCAGGAGTGCCTGCGCATGCTCGCTCAGGCGCCGGTCGGCCGCGTGGTGTACACCCGGCAGGCGCTGCCCGCGGTCCTCCCCGTCAACTTCTCCCTGGACTCGGACGCGTCGGTCGTGCTGCGCACCTCGTCGGCCTCGGACCTCCTGCACGCCATCGACGGCGTCGTGGTCGCCTTCGAGGCGGACGAGTTCCATGCGGCGACCCGGTCCGGGTGGAGCGTGGTCGTCACCGGACGGGCCACGGTCGTGACCGATCCCGCCGAACACGAGCGGCTGTCGCAGACGGGCCCCGGGTCCTGGATGCCGCTGCAGGACGGGGTGTTCGTACGGATCGAGTCGGAGCTGGTCACCGGACGCGAACTCAACGGGGCGCTCGCCACGCAGTGAGGCTCAGTCGGCGGACGCAGCCGGCCGGCGCACCGCCCACTCCGCTCACGCTCACCGCCGGCACGGGCAGTTCAGCTCTCCGTGTGGGCCAGCCACAGGTCCGGGCCGAAGATAGGTTTATCAGGCCGCTGCGGGCGCCTTATTCGCCGACGGCGTCCTGTTCGTACCAGAACTGCGCCCGCGCGTGCAGGAGTTCATCGACGAGTCGGCGGGTGTCCGCACGCAGGGCGTGGTCGGCCGGGGAGCGGTCCGCGTGCAGCACCGTCACCGGGCGCGTGGCGCCGCCGGCGGCGAGGTGCTCGCGTCAGTGGCCTTGCTGCTTGAGCCGGTCCTTGGCCTGGGTGGCGATGACGGCGGCCTGGATGCGCCGCTCGACGCCGAGCTTGGCCAGCAGCCGGGAGATGTGGTTCTTCACCGTCTTCTCCGCGAGGTAGAGCCGCTGGCCGATCTGACGGTTGGTCAACCCCTCGCCGATCAGCGCGAGGATCTCACGCTCCCGGTCGGTCAGGCCCGGCAAGGCGTCGGCCTCGGGTTCCGGTTCCGGGCCCTGACGCAGCCGGGCCATCAGCTTGGCGGTTGCGCTGGGGTCGAGCAGGGACTGGCCCGCGGCCACCGTGCGCACGGCCGACACCAGGTCCGTCCCCTGGATCTGCTTCAGCACATAGCCGGACGCACCCGCCATGATCGAGTCCAGCAGGGCCTCCTCGTCGTCGAACGAGGTCAGCATCAGGCAGGCCAGCTCCGGCATCTGTGAGCGCAGCTCGCGGCACACGGTCACGCCGTCGCCGTCGGGCAGCCGCACGTCGAGCACCGCCACCTGCGGGCGCAGTGCGGGCACGCGTGCCAGGGCCTGCTCGACGTTGGCGGCCTCGCCGACGACGGTGATGTCCGGTTCGTCGTTCAGCAGGTCGTGCACCCCGCGCCGTACCACCTCGTGGTCGTCCAGCAGGAAGACCCGGATCGGATTGTCGGGGCCGGGCCGCTCGCCGTCCGCCATCGGATGCTCCTTGTTCTGTGTTCCCGCGCTGTCTGAAGTCCCGCACCGGCCGTGGCTCACTGAGCGTAACCCGGTCCTTGCCTGTAACAGATCTTCCGTGATCCCGGGCCGCGGGGCCAGGGCCGTTCGGCCCTACTGCCTCGTGGAGTGGGGCCGATGGCCCTCGATCGATGGGGCCGTTCGGCCCCTCTTCGGCCAGGGCCGCGAAACAGCGCCGAAACACGGTCGGCCGCCTGCTAAACAGGTGATGCCGCCCGACACGACGCGGCTTCGTTCCCCCCACCCCCTGTCCGGGAGGCTCCATGCTGTCCGCAGAATCCGCCGCAGTGGTCCGTGCCACCCTGCCGGCTGTCGCCGGTGCGCTCGACGAGATCACCGCGCGTTTCTACGGCGCGATGTTCCGCGACCGGCCGGAGTTGCTCGACGGCATGTTCAACCGGGGCAACCAGGCCAGCGGTGCGCAGCGACGCGCGCTGGCAGGCTCGATCGCCGGGTTCGCCACCGCGCTGCTGGCTGATCCGGACGCCCGTCCCGATGCGCTGCTGGACCGGATCGCGCACAAGCACGCCGCCGTCGGGGTCACCGAGGACCAGTACACGATCGTCCACAAGTACCTGTTCGGGGCGATAGTGGAGGTCCTCAGCGACGCGGTGACCCCGGAGGTGGCGGCCGCCTGGGACGAGGTGTACTGGCTGATGGCCGGCGCTCTGATCGGCCGGGAGGCCCGTCTCTACCAGGACGCGGGCGTCGAACCGGGCCGGGTCTGGCGGCAGTGGACGGTCGTCGAGCGCCGCCGCGAGACCCCGGACGTGGTGTCGTTCGTCGTGCGCCCGGCCGACGGGCGGCCGGCCCCCAAGGCACGCGCGGGACAGTACGTGAGCGTACGGGTGCCGATGGCCGACGGCGTCCACCAGCTGCGCCAGTACAGCCTGTCCTCCGACCCCGGCGAGGACCTGCGGCGCATCACCGTCAAGCGGGTCGCCGGCACGGACGGCGCCCCGGACGGCGAGGTCTCCGGCACGCTGCACGAGCAGGTCAGGGAGGGAGACGAACTGACGCTCTCCGCGCCCTTCGGTGACGTCTTCCTCGACGACCCCGCCGACGCCGCCACCCCGGTCGTCCTGGTCTCCGCGGGCATCGGCGGCACCCCCATGACCAGCATCCTGGCCCACCTCGCCGCCCTCGGCTCGACCCGCCCTGTGCTGGTCCTGCACGCCGACCGCTCCCCCGCCGACCACGCGCTGCGGACCGAGACGCAGGCACTGGTGGACCGGCTTCCGGGTGCGCGTGCCGTCTTCTGGTACGAGCGGCCCGGACAGGAGCAACGAGATGCCCGCGAAGGCCTCATGAACCTCGACGACGTCGAACTCCCCGACGGCGCGACGGTGTTCCTCTGCGGCCCGCTGCCGTTCATGCGCGACATCCGCGCCCGACTGCTGCACCTCGGGGTGCCGTCCCGCCGCATCCGCTACGAGGTCTTCGGCCCCGACCTCTGGCTGCCGGACACCGCGGCCTGAACGACGTCTTGAAGGGGGGCGTTGTGAGGCCACCGGCCCATGGCCCCCCTCGGCCGACCGAAGGCGCACTAATCACCTGATCGGACATCGGCGTGTCCGGGGTTGCCGAATGCCGCATCGCTTAGTTTGACGCCCATGGGGAACAGCCAGACTTCCGTGAGCGTTCGACAGCAGATCAAACGCGCCGCCAAGCGCCAGGCGGTCGTCATGAACAGAGCCTTCTCCCGGCTGGGAATTCTTGTCGCGCCACGCCATTACTATTCCTCCGCACCGGACCTGCGCGGTCTGGCGGAAACCCGTGAGGTGTGGCGTCGCCCTTCCAGTCTTCCAGGTCTGCACATCGATCTCGATGAACAGATGGCCTGGCTCGAGAAGGCGTGCAAGCCGTTCCTCGATGAATACCGCGGGAACAAGGTGTTCGAGAAGTCGGGCGACCTCGGTCCGGGATACGGCTATATCGAGGCGCAGGCCCTGCACGGCATCCTGCGCTCGCTGTCCCCGGGCCGGTACCTCGAAGTGGGCAGCGGTGTCTCCACGCATATCGCTCTGCAGGCACTCACCCGCAACGCCGAGGAAGGTCGTCCGGGGACGGTCACCTGCATCGAGCCGTACCCTCGCGACTGGCTGTCCCGGGACGCCCGCGTTCAGCTGCACCGCGTACCGGTCCAGACGGTGGACCTGACGGCGTTCACCTCCCTGACCGCAGGTGATGTGCTGTTCGTGGACTCTTCCCACGTGGTGAAACCCGGTTCGGACGTGAACTTCCTCGTTCTGGAGGTCTTCCCGCGTCTCGCACCGGGCGTCATTGTCCACGTTCACGACATCTACCTGCCGTACGACTATCAATGCGATCTGCTGGACAGCGTGTTGCATTGGGCGGAGACCTCGCTCGTACGGGCCTTCCTGGCGAACAACAGCCGTGCCCGCATCCTCGCGTGCATGTCCCATCTGCATTACGAAAGGCCCGACGAGATGCGGGCGGTCTTCCCGGACTACCGGCCGGCGCCCCATCGCGACGGCCTCCTGGCCGGGGAGGGGCATTTCCCCGCTTCGCTCTGGTTCGAAGTCTGCTGAGACATCAGGCGACGAGGCCCGCTGATCCCACGGCCGCAGTGCACAGCGCACTGCGGCCGTGGTGTTTTGTGCAGAGCGTGAAATCTCGGCAAACCTCGCCGCGGCCGGCCGGGGAATCGACCCGACCTGGGCGCGGTCGCAACGACAGTGACGCGCCGGTGGCGCCCTCCGTTGTCACGGGATCTCGTGACCGGGAACGGCCGGGAGCGGGGGCGGCGCTGTCAAGAGGCGAATTCTGGTGACTACAAAGGGCGTTGGTCATCGCCGAGGGTGTCGTCGTCGAACGAACCCGAGGAGACGCCCCCATGCCCACTGATGACCACGGGTCGCTGCCCCTGACCTCGGCGCAGGCCGGTGTCTGGTTCGCGCAGCGACTGGACCCCCTGCGTCGTGACTACGCCATCGGCGAGTATCTCGAGATCCACGGAGCCCTCGATGCCGAGCTCTTCGAGGAGGCGCTGCGGCGGATGCTGGCGGAGACCGAGGCGCTCGGCATGCGCTTCGGGGAGAGCGACGGGGCCGTGCGGCAGGCGCCGGCCGGGCTGCCGCCGTTCCGGCTCCGGACCACCGACGTGAGCGGCGACCCCGACCCCGTCGCCGCGGCTGAGGCTCTCATGCGGGCCGAGCTCGACAGGCCCATGGACCCGGCCACCGGTGACGTGCACCGGCAGCTGCTGGTGCGCACCGGTCCCGAGTCGTTCTGCTGGATGCAGGGATACCACCACATCGTCGCCGACGGCGTGAGCGGGCTGCTCATCGCCCGCCGGGTCGCCGAGCACTACTGCGCGCTGGTCGCCGGCGGGACCGTACCGCCGTCCGACGCGGCGCCGTGGCGGCAGATCGTGGCCGAGGAGGAGGCCTACCTCGCGTCCGACGCGCGGGAGGCCGACCGGGCGTTCTGGCAGGGCGTGCTGGCGGGCGCCCCCGAGCCCGTCGGGTTCGCGGGGCGGCCGGGCGGCGGCGGTTCCGCCGCGGCGACACGCGAGGTCGTACGGGTCAGGGGGGACGTGCCCGACGGTGACGCGCGGCTGTTGCGTGAGGCCGCCCGGGCGTACGGGACACGGTGGTCCGCCCTCGTCATCGCGGCGGCCGCCGCCTATCTGCACCGGGTGAACGGCGCCGAGGACGTGGTGCTGGGGCTGCCCGTGACCGGCCGTGCCACGGCCGCCGCCCGTCGTACGCCGGGCATGTTCTCCCGGGTCCTCCCGCTGCGCCTGGCTGTCACGGGCACGATGACGCTCGGCGAGCTGGTGCGCCGCACCTCGGCCGGCATCAAGGACGTGCTGCGGCACCAGAGGTTCCGCATCGAGGAGGTGCACGGCGGTGCGCGGCTGTGGGACGCCACCGTCAATCTGATGTCCTTCGACTACGGGCTGACCTTCGGCGGCGCGCCGGCCACCGTGCACAACCTGTCCGTCGGCCCGGTCGACCATCTCACGCTGAACGTCTATGACCGTGGCGGCGACAGCCCGCTGACCGTGCAGGTCGAGGCGGACGCAGGTGAAACGGACGCGGCGGAGGCGCATTCCCACCGGGAGCGGTTCACCCGGTTCCTGGCCGGTCTGGCAGCCGCCGGGCCGGAGGCCGTCGTGGACTCCCTGGAGCTGCTCACGCCGGACGACGAGCGCCGGCTCGCCGTCTTCGCGGACGGCGGGGCGGGCGACGCGCCCGCGGACCGCTGTCTGCACGAGCTCTTCGAGGAGCAGGCGGCGCGCACCCCGGACGCCGTCGCCGTCGTCTGCGACGGCGAGGAGGTGACGTACGGCGCTCTCGACGCCTGGGCGGATGAACTCGCCGGACGGCTGCGGCCGTTGACCGAGCCGGGACAGCCGGTCGGGGTGCGCGTGCGGCGTTCGCCCGCGATGGTCGCCGCGCTGCTCGGCGTGCTCAAGGCGGGTGGCTGCTATGTGCCGCTGGATCCGGCGCTGCCCGCAGCCCGCGTCGCGTACGTGGTGGACCGGGCCGGCATCGATGCCGTCGTCGCCGACGAGGGCACCGATGGGACGCTGCCGGGGGGCACCACCGTGGTGTCGGCGCGGGAGGCGCGCGGTGCGGGCACCCCGGGAGCTTCGGACACTTCGGGCGGGACGGGCCGTACGGCGGTGCCGGCGCTCTCGGCCGCGTATCTGCTGTACACCTCGGGCAGCACCGGCGAGCCGAAGGGCGTCGTCGTGCCGCATGCCGCCGCGGTGGACTTCGTGTACGCCCATCTCGCGGTGGCGGGCGTCGAGGCCGGTCGGGGCGAGGGCGAGCGGTTCCTCGGGTTCGCGGCGCTGTCCTTCGACGTGTCCGTGCTCGACGTGTTCGGCGCGCTGCTGAGCGGCGGCACGCTGGTCCTGGCCACCGACGAGGAGCGGACGGACCTGGACCGGCTCCAGTCGCTGATGGCCCGTCAGGCGGTAACGGTCGCCGACCTGCCGTCCGCGCTGCTGCCGTTGCTGGACCCGGGCGCGGTTCCCGGCCTGCGTTTCCTGTCCACCGGCGGTGAGGCGCCGTCGGCCGACGCTGTGGCCCGTTGGGCGGCCGGCGGCCGCGAGGTGTGGAACGGCTACGGTCCCACCGAGGCCACGGTCGAAGTCACCATGCACCGGTGCGCGTCCGGTGACGACGGCAGGGTGCCGCCCATCGGGCGGCCGATGGTCAACCACCGTGCCTACGTGGTGGATTCACGGCTTCGGCTGCTGCCTCCCGGCGCCGCGGGCGAGCTGTGCGTGGCGGGCGCCGGTCTGGCGCAGGGGTACGCCGGGCGCCCGGGACTGACCGCAGGGCGTTTCGTGCCCGACCCGTTCTCGGACGTCCCCGGCACCCGGATGTACCGCACGGGCGACCTGGTGCGCTGGTCGGCGGACGGCGACCTGGAGTACCTGGGCCGTATCGACCAGCAGGTCAAGGTGAACGGCTACCGCGTCGAACTGGGCGAGATCGAGACCGTTCTGGGCCGTCACCCCTCGGTGCGCCAGGCGGCGGTCGACGTGCGCCCCGCACCGGGCGGCGGACGGCGTCTCGTCGCCTTCGTCGCACCGGAACCCGGCGGGACGGTCGCCACTCCGGCCGAACTGGCCTCGCACCTGGCGGAGTTCCTGCCGCACTACATGGTGCCCCACACGTTCGTCGCCCTGGACGCACTGCCTCTGACGGCCAACAAGAAGGTCGACCGCAGGGCGCTGCCCACGCCGGGACCGGACCAGGAGCCGGAACCGGAGGCACCGGCGCGCGAGGCCGCGACGGAAGCCGAAAGCACCCTGTGCGCGCTCTTCGGGGACGTGCTCGGCCGCGCCGTCGCACCCGACGACAACTTCTTCTCCCTCGGCGGCGACAGCATCGCCGCCCTCACCCTCGTCAGCCGCGCCCGCGCACGGGGGCTCACCTTCACGCTGGGCGACGTCTTCACGCACAAGACCCCGGCCGCCCTCGCCACCGCCGTCGACGCACCGGCCGCCACACTTGAAGAGGCCGACCACGTCGAGGAGTTCGGGGAGTCGGCGGTCACGCCCGTGATGCGGTGGCTGCTCGACGGGCCGGGGCCGATCGACCGCTTCAGCCAGTCGATGACCCTCACGCTGCCCGCCGGCGCGGACGACGCCCTACTGGTCCGCGCCTTGCAGACGGTCCTGGACCGTCACGCGGCGCTGCGGATGCGGGTGACCGAGGGGCCGGACGGGCGGCCCGCCGTCGTGATCGGCGAGCCCGGGTCGGTCGACGCCGCCGAGGTGCTGCGGCGCGCGGACGAGCCCCTCGACGCACGCACCGCCGGGACCGCCGCGGCGGCGGAACTGGACCCGGCCCGCGGGGTGTTGGTGCGGGCCGTGCGGTGGGACGGCCGTGACGGGCTGCCGGACCGGCTGCTGCTGTGCGTCCACCACCTGGCCGTGGACGGCGTGTCCTGGCGCATCCTGCTCGACGACCTCGCCGCCGCCTGGGACGCGGTGACCGGTGAGGGGACCGCGGCGGACAGCCACCGGGACGCGGTGTCGCCGCCGCCGGGCGCGGGCTCCTCGTTCCGCGCGTGGGCCGCCCACCTTCAGGAGCTGGCCGCCTCCCCCGAGGTGCTGGCCGAACTCCCCCACTGGCGGCGGATCTTGACGCCGGACGCGAGCACGGGCACAGGAACGGACGCGGCCTCGCCCCGACAGGACGTGACGCCCCCGCTGTGGGACCGCGTGCCCGACCCGGCGCGGGACACCGTAGGCACCACCCGCACCCGTACGCTGACCCTGCCGGCCGAGACCGCGGGACCGCTGCTGGCATCCGTGCCGGCGGCACTTCGCACCGGCCCCGCCGAGGTGTTGCTGACGGCGCTGGCCCTGGCCGCCCATGACCCCCGTGTCGCCGGGGGCGGCGGCCCCGGATCGCTGCTGCTGGACCTGGAGGGGCACGGCCGGGCGGACCGCACGGGCCGGCACGATCTGTCGCGCACGGTGGGCTGGTTCACCACCCAGTACCCGGTCCGGCTCGATCTGCGCGGACTCGACATGGCCGCGGCCGGAAAGGGTGACGGCGACGCGCTCGCCGCGGTGGCCGGGCGGGTGCACGGCTGCCTCGCCGCGGTCCCGGACCACGGCACCGGTTACGGGCTGCTCAGCCGACTGAACCCGGCGACCACCGGTGAACTGGCACAACTCCCCCAGCCCCGCGTGCTGTTCAACTATCTGGGCCGGTTCGACGGCGCGGACCACGGGCCATGGAGCCCGGCCCCCGGCGCGGGCGCACTGGCCGCCCACGCCGACCCCGCGATGCCGGTCGACCACTGTCTCCAGATCGACGCGCTGACGGTGGAGGAGGCGGACGGCCCCTCCCTCACCGCCGTGCTGACCTGGCCGGAGGGCCTGCTGGCGCAGGACGAGGCCGACGCCCTCGCCGACGCCTGGCTGACGGCCCTGCGCCTGCTGGCCGTGTCGTCGGCCAAGGCGGCTGCTGACGCGGTCGATGCGCTCGATGTGCTCGATGCGACGAACGCGACCCCGGCCGGTCCCGTCCGCTCCGACCTCGCGCCGGCCGGCCTGTCCCGTGCGGACATGGACGGCCTCGCCGAACGCCACCCGGGGCTGACCGACGTACTGCCCCTGTCGCCGTTGCAGGAGGGGCTGTTCTTCCACGCCGCCTACGACGCCACCGGCACGGACGCCTACACCGGCCAGATCGTCCTGACCCTGGACGGCGTGCTCGATGCGGGCGCCCTGCGCCAGGCCTGCGGCGCACTGCTGGAGCGGCACGACGCGCTGCGGGCGGCGTTCACCGACCGCGGGCTCGACCGCCCCGTACAGGTGGTGGCCGGCGACGTCGAAGTCCCGTGGGATGCGGTCGATCTGACCGCGCACCCGACGGAGGAACGCGAAGGCGTCTGGGAGCGGCTGCTCGCCGGCGACCGGGCACGGCGCTTCGACCTGGAACGGCCTCCGCTGGTGCGCTTCACCCTGGTCCGCACGGGCGAGGACCGGCACCGGCTGCTGATGACGAACCATCACATCCTGTGGGACGGCTGGTCGTCCGCCGTCCTGCTGCGTGAACTCCTCACCGGCTACGCGGACCTGACCGGCACCGCGTCCCACCCCGTCCCGGCGCCCCGCTCCGCCACCGCGGTCCCCTACCGCGAGCACCTCGCGTGGCTGGCCGACCAGGACCGGGAGGCGGCGACGGCGGCCTGGCGGGACGCGCTGGCGGGCCTGGACGAGCCCACCCTGCTGGGTTCGGCGGACCCGAACAAGCTCGGCGCGCTGCCCGAGCGCACCACGGTGGAGCTGTCACGGGAGGCGACCGCCAGGCTCGCCCGAAGGGCCCGGTCGGCGGGCATCACCCTCAACAGCGTCGTCCAGGGGTGCTGGGCGATTCTGCTGGCCCGGCTGACGGCCCGTGACGACGTGGTCTTCGGCGGCACCGTCTCCGGGCGCACCGCGCCGGTCGCGGGGATCGAGAGCATGGTGGGGCTGCTGATCAACACCCTGCCGGTGCGCTTCCGGGTGCGGGACGAAGAGAGCCTTCTCGCCGCCCTGGCCCGCTTCCAGGACGAGCAGGCGCCGCTGATGGACCACCAGCACCTGGGGCTGGCGGACATCCAGCGGGCAGCCGGCCTCGGCACCCTGTTCGACACCGCGGTCGTCGTGGAGAACTATCCGCTCGACCTCGCGGAGATGCGGGACCTGGCCGGGGAGGTGCGGCTGGCCGACGTCGACGGGTCGGACGCGACGCACTACACCGTCAACCTCATCGTCCTGCCGGGAGAGCGGCTGCGGCTGCACCTCGACCACCGGCCGGACGTCCTCGACGCGCGCGCCGCGCTGAGCGTCGCCGAGGGACTCCAGCGGCTGCTCACGGCGGTCGCCGAGGAGGCGGAGACGACGACCGTGGGCGAGGTGGACGTCGTCTCGGCCGAGCAGCACCGGCTGGTCGCGGAGTGGAACGACACGGCGGTGCCCGTGCCCGCGACCACGCTCGTGGAACTGTTCGAGCGGCAGACCGCGCGCACCCCGGACGCCCTCGCGACCGTGTTCGGCGACGAGCGCCTCACGTACGCCGAACTCGACGCCCGTGCCGAGGCGCTCGCCGCCGGGCTCCGAGCGCGGGGCGCGCGCCCCGAGGAGATCGTCGCGGTCGCCCTCAACCGGTCCACCGAACTGGTCGTGGCGCTGCTCGCCGTCCTCAAGTCGGGTGCGGCCTACCTCCCGGTGGATCCCTCCCTGCCGGCCGAGCGGATCGCGTTCATGCTGTCCGACGCGGCGCCGGTGCTGCTCCTGACCACCTCCGACGTGGCCGCCGGGCTCCCGGCCGACACGTCGGCGCCCCGGCTGCTCCTCGACGCCCAGCACGCCGGTACGGCGGACCCCGCACCCGCGGCGCCCGAGGCGCCTTCCGGGGCGGCTGACGGTCGGGGCAGGCCGCTGCCGGCCCATCCCGCCTACGTCATCTACACCTCCGGCTCCACCGGCCGTCCCAAGGCCGTGGTCGTCGAGCACTCCGCGATCGTCAACCGGCTGCTGTGGATGCAGGACCGGTACGGGCTCGGGCCCGACGACCGGGTGTTGCAGAAGACGCCGTTCGGCTTCGACGTGTCGGTGTGGGAGTTCTTCTGGCCACTGCTGACCGGCGCCGCCCTGGTGGTCGCCGAGCCCGGCGGGCACAAGGACCCGGCGTACCTGGCGCGAGTGATCCAGCAGGAGTCCGTGACCACCGCGCACTTCGTGCCCTCCATGCTCGCCGCGTTCGTGGCGGAGCCCGCCGCCGCCGGCTGCCGTTCGCTGCGCCGGGTGGTGTGCAGCGGCGAGGCGCTGCCCGAGGAGCTGAAGAACCGCTTCCTCGACGTGCTCGACGTGCCGCTGCACAACCTGTACGGGCCCACCGAGGCGGCCGTCGACGTCACCCACTGGGACTGCCGCCGCACGGACGCGGGGCCGGTGCCCATCGGGCGGCCCATCTGGAACACCGCACTGTACGTGCTCGACCCGGCGGGCCGGCCCGTGCCGGTCGGGTTCCCGGGTGAGCTGTTCCTCGCCGGGGCGGGCCTGGCCCGCGGCTATCTGCGGCGGCCCGCGCTGATCGCGGAGCGCTTCCCGCTCGACCCGTTCGGGCCGCCGGGATCGCGGATGTACCGCACCGGCGACATCGCGCGATTTCGGGCGGACGGTGCCGTCGAGTACCTCGGCCGCACCGACGACCAGGTCAAGATCCACGGCTTCCGGATCGAGCTCGGCGAGATCGAGACCGCCCTCGCGCGTTGTGCCGGGGTGGGGCGGGCCGCGGTCGTGGTCCGCGAGGACACGCCGGGTGAGCGCAGGCTCGTCGGCTATGTCGTACCGGCACCGCCGGCGGCGCCGGAAGCCGCGGCGCTGCGCGCCGAACTGGCGCGGAGCCTGCCCGAGTACATGGTGCCGCTGGTGGTCGTCGTGGACGCGCTGCCCGTCACGCCGAACGGCAAGCTCGACCGCAGGGCCCTGCCCGCGCCGACCGCGGCGCCGACCGGGCACGAGCCGCCGGACGGAGAGATCGAGGAGCTGGTCGCGGCCGTGTGGCGCGCGGTCCTCGGCGTCGAGGCCGTCGGACGCCACGACGACTTCTTCGCCCTCGGCGGCCACTCGCTGAGCGCCACCCGGGTCGCGGCGCGGCTGCGCCAGTCGCTGGCCCTGGAGCTGCCTCTGCACACCCTGTTCGAACAGCGGACCGTCGCCGCGCTCGCCGCGGCGGTCGAGACCGCCCTCCTCGAGGACATCGCCGCCTCGACGGCGGACGACGCGCTGCCCCTCATGTCCGCGACGCCCGCCATGCCCCCGACATCCCCCATGTCCCCCACGTCAAGCACGTCCCTCACGTCTTCCGTGGCCCACGTTTCGCAGGGAGAGACCTCGTGACCATCCAGGAGAGCACGCCGGGCGCCGCCGACAGCCGGCTGAGCGCCGCCCGTGAGCTGATGCGCCGCCGGGTGCGGTCGGCGCTCGCGGACGCGACGGCGGTCACGGACGAGACGTCCGCGCTCCACACGTCAGCGCACCACACCTCCGCGCCCCACGCCTCGGCGTCCGCCGACTCCATGCCCGCGACCGGGTCCCCCACCTCCGCGCCCGCCGCCCCCGCCCCGCCCGTCGCCTCGTTCGCTCAGGAGCGCATGTGGCTCGTGGACCGGATGCGGGGCGGCGCGCCCGGCTACGCGATACCGGAGGTCGTACGGCTGCGCGGCCCGCTGCGCCGGGACCTGCTGCGGCGCAGTCTGACCGCCGTCGTGGGGCGGCACGCGCCGCTGCGGACGGTGTTCGAGGAGCACGACGGGCAGCCGGTCCCGGTCGTGCTCCCCGCCCCGGACGAGGTGCCGTTGGCCCTGCTCGACCTCGGTGCGGCCGGTGACGGCGTCCCGACGGCAGATGTGGAGCACCGCGCACTGGACCTGGCCCGGGAGGAGGCCCGCCGGCCGTTCGACCTCGCCGCCGGTCCGCTGCTGCGCGCCCTGCTGATCCGCCTCGGCGCGGACGATCACGTGCTGGTGCTGGTGGTGCATCACATAGCGACCGACGGCTGGTCGATGTCGCTGCTGTGGCAGGAGCTGTCCGAGGGCTACACGGCCCTCCTGCGGGACGTGCCGCCGCGCGTCCCCGATCTGCCCGTCGCCTACCAGGACCACGCCCGCCGCCAGCGGGAGCGCCTGACGAGCGGAGCCCTGGACGCCGGGCTGCGGCACTGGGAGGAGCGGCTGGCCGGTCTGGAGCCGCTGGAGCTGCCGACGGACCGGCCGCGGCCCACCCGCCGCAGCGGCGCCGGGCACAGCGTGGAGTTCACACTCGACCAGGAGCTCACCGACCGGCTGCGCCGGCTGGCGGAGGCGCACGGCGTCACGCTGTTCATGACGCTGCTCGCCGCCTTCCAGGCGGTCCTGGCCCGGGTGTCGGGCCGTACGGACGTCGCGGTCGGCACCCCGGTCGCCGGCCGTGACCGGGTCGAACTGGAGCCGCTGATCGGCTTCTTCGTCAACACCCTGGTGCTGCGCACCGACCTGTCGGGCGACATCGGCTTCCGGGAGCTGCTGGGCCGGGTCCGGCGGGTGTCGCTGGACGCGTTCGACCACCAGGAGGTGCCGTTCGACCGGCTGGTGGAGCATCTGAGCCCGGAGCGGTCCGGCGACATGAACCCGCTGGTGCAGGTGATGTTCGCCGCCGCGAGCGACGAGACGGCGGCGCTGCGGCTGCCGGGGGTGGGCGTCGAGACCGTGACGTGCGACTTCGGCGCGTCGCTGTTCGATCTCAGTGTGTTCGTCTCCGAGGGGGCCGACCGCTGCACCGGCTCGCTGGTGGCCGACACCGACCTGTTCGACCCGGCCACCGCAGAACTGCTGCTCGGCCACTACCTGGAACTGCTGTCCGCCGTCGTGGAGGCCCCGGACCGGCCGCTCGCCGAGCTGCTGCCCGGCGACGACTCCGCCGCTCGCCTCGTCTCCGACGGCCACGGCAGGGTGCGCGAGGACCTGGCCCCCGCCGCACCGGGCGAGCTGTTCGCCGAGCAGGTCCGCCGCTCCCCCGGTGCGACGGCCGTGGTCTGCGGCGACGAGCGGCTCACCTACGCCGAACTCGACGCGCGTTCGGACGCGTTGGCGGCGCGGCTGCGGGCGGGCGGAGTGGTGCGCGAGACGCCGGTGGCGCTGTTCATGGACCGCTCGGTGCACGTGCCGGTCGCGATGCTGGCGGTGCTGAAGGCGGGCGGCGCGTACGTGCCGCTGAACCCGGCCTTCCCCGTGCAGCGTCTGCACTGGATGCTGGAGCGCACCGGCGCCCGTCTGCTGCTCACCGACGCGACCCTGGCCGGGCACGAGGCCGTCGCGGGGTCGCCGGTGCCGGTGCTCGACGCCGCCGAGGGCCCCGCGGCCGACGCGGCCGGCCCTGCCCGGCCCGACGCGGTGGTGTGCGCCGCCGACCGACTCGACGCTGCGGCGTACACCCCCGACCAGCTCGCCTACGTCATGTACACCTCCGGCTCGACGGGCGAGCCCAAGGGGATCGGCGTGACCCAGGGGAACATCGCGGCCCTCGCCCGCGACTCCGCCTTCGGCGCGGCCCACCGCAGGGTCCTCGCCCACTCGCCGCTCGCCTTCGACGCCTCCACGTACGAGGTGTGGACGCCCCTGCTGACGGGCGGCACGGTGGTGATGGCGCCGCCCGGCCGGATCGGCGCCGACACGCTCGCCCGTCTGGTGCGCGAGCACGGGATCACCGCGCTGTTCCTCACCGCCGCCCTGTTCGACCTGGTCGTCGAGGAGCGCGTGGAACTGCTCACGGAGCTGCGCGAGGTGTGGACCGGCGGAGAGGCCGCGAGTCCCGTGTCCTTCCGGCGGGCCCTGGAGGCGGCTCCCGGCACCGTGCTGGTGAACGTCTACGGCCCCACCGAGACGACCACGTTCGCCACCGCGCACCGGCTGGAGGCCGGCGCCGAGGTGGAGGGCCGGGTGCCGATCGGCTCGGCGCTCGACGACACCCGGCTGTACGTGCTCGACGAGCGCGGACGCCCGGTGCCGGAGGGCGCGGTCGGTGAACTGTGCGTCGGCGGCACCGGTGTCGCCCGCGGCTACCTCGGCAGGCCGGGGCTGACGGCGGACAGGTTCGCCGTCGACCCCTACGGGCCGCCCGGGGCGCGGATGTACCGCACCGGGGACCTGGCCCGGCGGCGCCCGGACGGCACCGTCGACTACCTGGGGCGTGCCGACCAGCAGGTGAAGATCCGCGGTTTCCGCATCGAGCCGGGCGAGGTCGAGGCCGAACTGACCCGCTGCCCCGGCGTGGGCCGCGCCGCGGTCGTCGTCCGCGAGGACACCCCGGGCGAACTGCGCCTGGTCGCCTATGTGGTGGCCGCCCCCGGCGCGGACGTCGTGCCCGAGGAGCTGCACCGCGCGCTCACGGACCGGCTGCCCGCGTACATGCTGCCCGCCGCGATCGTGCCGGTGCCCGGGCTGCCGACGACGCCCAACGGCAAGCTCGACCGGCGCGCCCTGCCCGCCCCCGGTGAACAGGCCCTGAACAGGGCCGAGTTCGCCGAGCCGCGCACGGAGACCGAACGGCTCGCCGCCGAGGTGTGGGGCGAGGTGCTCGGCACCGGCCCCGTCGGCCGGCACGACGACTTCTTCGCCCTCGGCGGCCACTCCCTGCGCGCCACCCGGACGGTGTCCCGTCTCGGCGTGCGGCTGGGTGCCGAGGTGCCGCTGCGGCTGCTGTTCGAACACCCGGTGCTGGAGCGGTTCGCCGCCGCTCTGGACGCGCTGCGCCTCGACGCGCCGGACGCCGTCGCGGACCGGGTGGTGCCGCGTCCCGCCGGGAGCACCGCCCCGCTGTCCTTCGCACAGCAGCGCCTGTGGTTCCTTGACCAGCTCCAGCCGGGCCGCCCGGACTACAACATCCCGGTCGCCGTCCGGCTGGAGGGCGCGCTCGACGCGGGCGCCCTGCTCGAGGCGCTGCGCGCCGTGGTCACGCGGCACGAGGTGCTGCGCTCGCGGCTGACCGAGGATGCGGACGGGCCCGTCCAACTGGTGGAGCCCGCCGAGGTGTTCGAGCCGCTCCTGACCGAGCTCGACGGGCTGCCGCCGGACGAGGCCCGGTCGCGGGCCCTCGGCCTGGCGCACGCGGACGCCGCCGCCCCGTTCGACCTGACCCGGGCGCCGCTGCTGCGGGCCCGTCTGGTGCGCGTCCACGCCGAGGAACATCTCCTCGTCCTCGTCCTGCACCACACCGTGGGCGACGGCTGGTCGATGCCCGTGCTGTGGCGGGAGCTGTCGGACGGTTACGCGGCCCTGCGGCGCGGTGAGCGCCCCACGCCGCCCGCCCTGCCCGTCCAGTACGGCGACTACGCGCACTGGCAGCAGCGCCGGCTGGCGGAGGGCGCCGCCGACCGCGGCATCGCGCACTGGCGTGAGCGGCTCGCCGGCCTGCCCGCGCTGGAGCTGCCCACGGACCGGCCCCGGCCGCACAGCCGGACCGGTGCGGGCGGCGCGCTCACCTTCGAGCTGCCGACGGAACTCGCCGGGCGGCTCGGCGCCCTCGCCCGCGAGGAGGGGGCGACGCTGTTCATGGTGCTGCTCGCCGGTTTCCAGTCCCTGCTGGCCCGGTGGACGGGGCAGCAGGACCTGGCCGTGGGCTCACCGGTCGCGGGCCGGGACCGCACCGAACTGGAGCCGCTCATCGGGTTCTTCGTGAACACGCTGGTGCTGCGCACCGACCTGTCCGGCGACCCGACGTTCGGCGAGGCCGTGCGCCGGGTGCGGGAGACGGCGCTGGCGGCCTTCGAGCATCAGGACGTGCCGTTCGACCGGCTGGTGGAGGAGCTGCGCCCGGAGCGGGACCTGAGCCGCAACCCGCTCTTCGACGTCCTCTTCCAGCTGCATCCCGAGCAGTTGGACACGCTGCCCCTGGAGGGCGTGCGCACCACCTCGCTGGACACCGCGAACGGCACGGCCAAGTTCGACCTGAGCCTCGCCGTCACCGAGCACCCGGGTGGTCTGACCGGCACCCTGAGCTACGCGTCCGACCTGTTCGACCACGCGACGATGGAGCGCTTCGCCGGGCACTACGCGCGGCTGCTGCGCTCGGCGGTGGCCGACCCGGACACGCCGCTGTCCCGGCTGGAGGTGCTGTCGGAGGCGGAACGCGCCGCGCTGCTCGGCGCGGACGCGCCCGGGGAGCGGGAGTTCCCCGCCCGGGCCGCGACCCTGCACGCCCTGGTCGAGGAGCAGGCCCGCCGCCGGCCCGACGCGGTCGCCGTGACCTGCGCGGGACGCTCCACCACGTACGGGGAGCTGGACGCCGGCGCCAACCGGCTCGCCCGGCGGCTGCGCGAGCTGGGCGCCGGTGCCGGGTCGACGGTCGCAGTCATGACCGGACGCGGTACCGGGGCGGTCGTCGCCGTCCTGGCCGTGCTCAAGTCCGGCGCGGCGTACGTGCCGGTGGACCCCGGTCAGCCGGCCGAGCGCGTCCGCACGGTCCTCACCGACAGCGCGACGCGGATCGCGGTGACGGACGGCTCGTCCGGCGAGATCGCGGCCGCCGGGATCCCGGACGGTGTGACCGTCCTGGACCTGGACCGGGAGCGACCGCTGATCGACGCACTGCCGGCGACGCCCCCGCCCCCCGCGGCGGGCCCCGGCGACCTCGCCTACCTGCTCTACACCTCGGGTTCCACCGGGCGTCCCAAGGGCGTCGCGGTGCCGCACGCGGCGATCACCGGCTATCTGGCCGCGCTGACCGGCACGTTCGGTCTCGGCGAGGAGGACACGGTCCTGGCGCGGACCGCGCTCACCTTCGACCCGTCGGTGCGCGACCTGTTCGCCCCGCTGGCGACGGGCGGCCGCGTGGTGCTGGCCACCGGCGAGGAGGCCGACGACCCGGACGCGCTGGCCCGGCTGCTGCACGCCGAGCGGGTCACGGCGGTCCTGTCCGTCGTCCCGTCGATGCTGGCCCTCGTGGTGGCCGCCTCGCCCGGTCCGTCCGCGGACCTGCGGCTGGTGCTGACGACCGGCGAGGCGCTCACCGCGCCGCTCGCCGAGGCGGCGCGGGCGCTGGGCGGCCGGGACCGGCTGCGGCTGGTCAACCAGTACGGGCCCACCGAGTGCACCAACACCACGACGTACCACGTCGTCACGGACGAGGACGTGGCCCGCGGGCGCGTCCCGATCGGCAGGCCGCTGCCCGGCGCGCGGGTGCGGGTCCTGGGCCCGCGTCTTGAGCTCCTCCCGGCGGGCGCGGTCGGCGAGTTGTTCATCGCCGGGCGCGGTGTGGCCCGCGGCTACCTCGGCGACCCCGGCCGCACCGCCACGGCCTACGTGCCCGACCCCTACGGTCCGCCCGGGAGCCGCATGTACCGGACCGGCGACCTGGCCCGGCTGCGGGCGGACGGGGTGCTGGAGTTCCACGGCCGGCGCGACAACCAGGTGAAGGTGCGCGGGCACCGGGTGGAGCTGGGCGAGGTCGAGGCCGCGGTGCTGCGGCATCCCGCCGTGGCCCGCACGGCGGTGGCCGCGCACGGCACGGGCGCCGACCGCACCCTGGTCGCCTATGTGGAGTGGCAGGCGGACGGGGCGCCGCAGGGCGGTCCTGCGGAGGTGCTGGACACCGTGCGCGCGACGCTGCCGGCGGCGCTGGTGCCGTCGTCGGTCGTGGTGCTGGACGCGCTGCCGCTGACGCCCAACGGCAAGACGGACCGCAAGGCGCTGCCCGCTCCCGCGCCGGGCGCGGGCGGCACGGGCCGGCCGCACCTCGCGCCCCGGACTGCGCTGGAGCGGACGGTCGTCCAGGTGTGGGAGGAGGTCCTCGGGGACGGCCCGGTCGGCGTCCTGGACCACTTCTTCGAGCGGGGCGGGCACTCGCTGAAGGCGACGCGGGTGGTGTCCCGGCTGCGCAGGCTGCTCGGCCTGGACGTGCCGATGCGGTCCCTGTTCCGGCACCCGGTCGCCGAGGACTTCGCCCGGACTCTGGCGTCCCTGGGCGCGGACGAGGAGCCGGGGATCCCGGTGCTGCCGGCGGGGCCGTCGCCGCTCTCCTTCGGCCAGCAGCGGCTGTGGCTGCTGGACCGGCTCCAGCCGGGCCGCCCGGACTACAACATGCCCGGCACGACGCGTCTGACGGGGGCGCTCGACGCGCCGGCCGCCCTCGGCGCGCTGCGGGACGTCGTCACCCGGCACGAGGTGCTGCGCTCGCGTGTCGAGGAGGGCGGCCCCGCCGGGTCCGCCCGGCTGGTGACGGAACCGGCCGACGTGTTCGAACCGGTCTTCACGGACCTGTCCGGCGACGACGCCGAACCGGCCGGCCGTCGGGCCATGGAGCTGGCCGCTGCGGACGCCGCCCTGCCCTTCGACCTGACCCGCGCGCCCCTGGTGCGTGCCCGGCTGATCCGGATCGCGCCGCGCGAGCACCTCCTCGTGGTCGTCGCCCATCACGCCGTGTTCGACGGGTGGTCGGCCGGGGTGTTCTGGCGGGACTTCTTCGCCGCCTACCGCGCGCGGACCGGGGAAGGCGCCGAACCGCTGCCTCAACTGTCCGTCTCGTACCGTGACTTCGCCGCCTGGCAGCGGGAGCGGTTGAGCGGTGAGCTGCTGGAGGGGCAGCTCGCGTACTGGCGGGAGCGGCTGGCGAGGCTCGCCCCGCTCGAACTGCCCACGGACCGCCCGCGTCCCGCCGTCCCTTCGGGGCGTGGCGACCGGCACTCGTTCACGGTGCCCGCGCCGCTCGTGGAGCGGCTGCGGGCGCTCGGCAGGGACCGCGAGGCGACCCTCTTCATGGTGCTGCTGGCCGGCGTCCAGGCGCTGCTGGGCCGCTGGGCGGGCATGCACGACGTGGCCGTCGGCTCGCCCGTCGCGGGTCGGGACCGGGGCGAACTGGAGCCGCTGGTGGGCTTCTTCGTCAACAACCTGGTCCTGCGCGGGGATCTCTCCGACGACCCGGCCTTCGCCGATCTCGTCGCCCGGGCCCGGGACACGGCGCTGGAGGCGTACGCGCACCAGGAGGTGCCGTTCGAGCGGCTGGTGGAGGAGCTGCGCCCGGAGCGCGACCTCAGCCGCAACCCGCTGTTCCAGGTGATGCTGGTCCTCAACGAGGAGCCGGAGCCGCCGCGTCTGCCGGCTGGGCTCACGGCCGAACCCCTCGAACTGGACAGCAGCGCCTCGAAGTTCGACCTGTCGCTCTACTTCACCGAGGAGGCGGGCCAGTTGCACGGCGAGGCGGTGTTCGCCACCGACCTCTTCGGCCGGCCGAGCGTCGCCCGGCTGACGGCGGCCCTGCTGGAGCTGCTGTCGGCAGCGGTGGCGGCCCCGGACACCCGCGTCGCCTCCCTGCCACTGCTCGCGGCGGGCCGGGAGCGGGAGTTCGCCGGCCGGTGGAACGACACCGCCGAGCAGGTCCCGGACGGGCCGCTGCACGAGCGCGTCGGTGAGCAGGCCGCCCGGACGCCGGAGGCGGTGGCCGTCGACGACGGCCGTCGCCGGCTCGACTACGCCGGGCTGTGGGAGCTCTCGGGCCGGGTGGCCGGCCGGCTGGCCGCGCTCGGCGCGGGCCCCGGCACGGCGGTCGCCGTGAGCGTCGACCGGTCCGTGCTGCTGCCGGTCGCCCTGCTCGGCGTCCTGCGCAGCGGCGCCCGGTACGTTCCGGTCGACCCCGGGTATCCGGCCGAGCGGATCGGCCACATGCTGTCGGACAGCGGCGCGCGGCTGCTGATCGCCTCGGACGGCCCGGCCGGCACACCGCCGGTCCCCGGGCCGGTGCGGGTGCTGGACGTCGCCGGCCTGGTGGACGACCGTACGGCCGCCCAAGGGGCGGTGTCGGTGCCGGTGCACGCCGAGGACCTGGCGTACGTGCTGTACACGTCCGGTTCGACCGGCCGGCCCAAGGGCGTCATGGTGTCGCACCGGGCGCTGGCCAACTTCACGCACGACATGGTGAACAGGCTCGGGACGGGTCCCGGTGACATCGTCGCCGCCGTCACCACCGCGTCGTTCGACATCGCCGTGCTGGAGCTGCTGGTGCCGCTGACCTGCGGGGTGCGGGTGCGGGTCGTCGACCGTGAGACCGCCCGGGACGGCAGGCTGCTGGCGAAGGAGCTGGACTCGGCCGGGGCCACGGTCGTCCAGGCCACGCCCGCCACCTGGCACCAGCTGATGGAGGCCGGCTGGGAGAGTCCGGGGGTCCGCGCCCTGTGCGGCGGCGAGGCGCTGCCGACGGCGCTCGCCGCGCGGATGCGGTCCGCGCTGGGCGCCGTGTGGAACGTGTACGGGCCGACGGAGACGACGGTCTGGTCGACGGCGCACCGGCTCTCCCCCGAGGACCCCGACGGGCCGGCGCCGATCGGCAAGGCGCTCGCCAACACCCGGCTGCACGTGCTCGACGAGCGGCTGCGGCCGCTGCCGGTGGGCGTGTTCGGCGAGTTGTACATCGGCGGGGACGGGGTGGCCCGCGGCTACCACGGCCGGCCCGCGCTGACCGCGGAGCGGTTCGTCGCCGACCCGTTCGACGACGGCGGCCGGCTCTATCGCACGGGTGACCTGGTGCGCAGGCTGCCCGACGGCGGCCTGGAGTACCGGGGCCGGGCGGACGGGCAGGTCAAGGTGCGCGGGCACCGTATCGAGCTGGGCGAGATCGAGGCGGCGCTCGCCCGCCGTCCCGAGGTGGCGGCGGCTGCCGCCGCGGTGCACGGGAGCGGTGTGGACGCGGTCCTCGTCGGCTATGTGGTCTGGCGGGACGGGGACGGCGATCCGGCGGCGCTGCGCGACGTCCTGCGTGAGGAGCTGCCGGCCCCGATGGTGCCCGGCGTGCTGACCGCGCTGGAGCGGCTGCCGCTCACGCCGAACGGCAAGCTCGACCGCCGGGCCCTGCCCGCGCCCGCGCCGGGCGCCGCCCTCGCGGGGGACGCGCCGCGGGTGGCTCCGCGCGACGCGGCCGAGCTGCGGATGGCCCGCCTGTGGGAGGCGGTGCTCGGCACCGGACCGGTCGGGGTCAGGGACGACTTCTTCGCCCTGGGCGGCCACTCCCTGAAGGCGTTCGAGCTGATGACGGCCGTGCGCGCGGAGTTCGGGGTGGAACTCCCGCTGAACCTGATCTTCCGCAGGCCGACGGTGGAGCTGCTGTGCGAGGCGCTCCCCGAGGCGGCCGCCGCGTCCGGCCGGCTGCTGGTGCCACTCTCCGACGGTGCAGCCGGCGGCGACGACCGTCCCCCGCTGGTCCTGTTCCATCCGCGCGGCGGCGACGTCGTCTGCTACCTGGACCTGGTCCGGGAGCTGGCGAAGACCCCCGACGGCGGCCGGCGGATTCTCGGTGTGGAGGCGGTGGGCTGCAACACCGACGACGCTCCGCTCGACGACGTGTCCGCGATGGCGGAGCGGTACCTCGCGGCGATCCGCGCGGAAGTGCCGTCCGGCCCCTACCTGTTGGCCGGCTGGTCGTTCGGCGGCACCGTCGCCTACGAGATCGCGGCACGGCTCGAAGCCGCCGGCGAGCAGGTCGCCTTCCTCGGCCTGATCGACTCCGCCGCCCCCGGCCCGCGCGCCGGGGCCGAGCCGGACCCCGGGGACGACGACCTGCTGCGCCACGGACTCGCGGCCGGCCTGGACGCCGACGAAGCGCGCGCGCTCGACGAGGAGGCCCTGCTCGACGCCCTGATCCGCAAGGGGCGCGACAACGGCAGCCTCCCGAGGCACGGTGCGCCGCAGGCGCTGCGCCGGATGCTGCGGGTCGCCTCGGCCAACGGCGCCGCGGCGGCCGCGTACCGCACCGACGCCGTCCTCGACACCCCGGTCCACCTGTTCACGGTGTCCGAGGTGCATGCCGAACTCGCCACCCCGCTGGTGGACCCGGACCCGTGGAGGGCGCGGGCGAGCGCCGTGCGCCGCCTTCCGATCCCCGGCAACCACCACACGCTGGTGGACCCACCGCACAGCGCTGTGCTCGCGGACCGGCTCGCCCAGGCGATCGCCGACGCGACGCACCTGCCCGGATCCGGTGACTGACAACCGGCGCGAACCGGCCGGCCGAACCCGACCCGACCCCCATGAACCGAACCGATCCGACCTGACGAACGAGGAGAACCACCATGAGTGACGAGACGACGCGGCAGTACCTGGTCGTGGCCAACGACGAGGAGCAGTACTCCCTCTGGGAGACGGACCGGCCCGTCCCGGCCGGCTGGCACCCGCAGGGCGTGCGGGGCTCCCGTGAGGAGTGCCTGGCGCACATCGAGCGGGTGTGGACCGACATGCGTCCGCTCAGCCTGCGGCTGAGCATGGCCGGCTGACCCGACGACCGACGGGCACACCGCCGCCCGGCGCTCCGCTGCCGTGGAGCGCCGGGCGGCGCGGTTCCCGCGAGGAATGGACCGTGATGAATCAACGAACGTCGCCTTGGGCCTTCTTGACCCCACGGGCGCGGCGGGCCGCACCGCTGCTGGCCCTCGTGGCCGTCGCCGGGGTGTCCGCGCTGGGACTCTCGGCGACGCTGGTCGCCGTGCCCTGGTTCGTGCTGCACAGCACCGGCAGCGGCACCTGGACGGGGCTGGTCGCGGCGGCCGAGACCGCGGGCCTGCTCTGCTCGGCGGTGCTCGCGGGGCCGGTGGTCGACCGGCTGCCGGCGCGGGCCGTGAGCCTGGGCGCGGATCTGCTGACAGCGTCGGCGCTCACTCTGATACCCGCGCTGCACGCGGTGGACGCGCTGGCCCTGCCGGTGCTCGTCGTCCTGGTCTTCGCGGTGGGGGCGGCCCGAGGTCCCGCGGAGACCGCGCGCCAGCTGCTGCTGCCCGACGCACTGCGGCGGGCGGGGGTCGCCCTGGAGGCGGGCACCGGCTCGGTGGAGGCCGCGCGCCGGATCGGCCTGATGGCCGGGGCGCCGCTGGCGGGCCTGCTCATCGCCGTCGTCGGGCCGGTGCGCACCCTGTCCGCGGATGTGGGCGCGGCCCTGCTGTGCTGTCTGCTGGTGGCGGCTCTGGTGCCGTCCCCGCCCCGGCCCCCGGACCGTGGCGACTCCGGCGGGGCCGTGGCGTCGTACGTGTCTGATCTGCGGGCGGGCTGGGCGTACCTGAACGGGGACCGGCCGGTGCGGGCGGTGACGGCCGTGCTGCTGGTGACCAACGCGCTGGACGGCGCGCTCAACGGGGTGCTGTACCCGGCGTACGGCACAAGGGTGCTGGACAGCAGCGCCCTGTTCGGGGCCATGGTGACCGCGATCGGTGCGGGCGCCCTGCTGGGCGCGGCCCTGTACGGCCGCGTCGGGCGCCGTCTGCCGCGCCGGGCCCTGTTCGTCGGCGCGTTCCTCCTGGTCGGCGCGGTGCGCTGTGCGACGCTCGCCGCCGGGCCGCCGCCCTGGGCGCTGCTGTCGCTGCTCGCCCTGTCGGGTCTGGGGTCGGGGGCGCTCGCTCCGCTGATGATGTCAGTCGCCTACGAGCGGGTGCCCGAGGAGGTGCGCGGCCGGGTGTTCGGCATGCTCACCGCCTGCGCCCTGGCGGCCACCCCGCTGGGGATGCTGGCCGCGGGACCGGTGCTGGACGGCTGGGGGCTGACGCCCGCTCTGCTGGCGACCGGTGCGGTCTATCTCGGGGTCACCGTGACGCCTCTGGTGTTCCGTGTGTGGGTGGAGTTGGACGTGCCGCCCCTCACGAGCGGCCCGACGGCCGACCGTTCCGCGCAGAATGCGGAGGTTTGCCGCCCCTCACTTTAGAGTCAGGCAGCTTGATGAGCCGCCGGATGGATCGATGCGGGGCGGTCGCGGCGGCAGGGTTGTTCCTGCAAGGCAACGACCGAACGGCCCGGGGAAACACCCCCCGGGCCGGCCTATCCACCTGCTGGGGGAACACCATGACGAAGCGTCTCGCACTCGCCGTCTGCACCGTGGCCGCGGCCTTCGCCGCCGTCCTGACGGGGACCGCGGCGACCGCCCCGTTCGACGGGGGCGCCACCCGGGTCACGGCGGGCGACCGGCCCGTGATCGTCGTCACGGCGACGACCGGCGCCACGGGCGGCTCGAACCGCCCGAAGCCCCCGACCGACACCTCCTGGGGCGGCTGACCGGCGCGACGTCCGGTGAACGCACGGAACGAGGCGCCCCGCGGGGCGCCTCGTTCCGTGCGTGCGTGCGAAGGCGCTCAGCTCGTCACCGGGCACTCCGGGGTGAGGACGACGACCGTCCAGCGGGCGCCGGCGGCGGGCTCGGCGGTACGCGCCCAGCCGTCGGGTACGTAGAGCACCTCGCCCGCGCGCAGGCGGTAGCGGAGCGAGGCGTCCCGGCCGTCGCCGCCTGTGCCGACGATGGTCCAGGTGGCCGCGCCCGCGATCTGATGGACCAGCAGATGACCGGGCGGGACGCCGGCGGGGGCGGGGCGGGCCGCGAGACCGGTCGCGGCGGTGATCTGGGCGGCCAGTGCGTCCAGAGCGGGCGTCGCCGCCGGATCCCCGCCGTCGACCTCGCCGAGTCCCTCGCCGTCACCGACGATCGGATGGTCGTGTTCCGGCCACAGGACGCCCGGGGCGCGGCCCAGGTGGAGCGCGACGAAGAGAGCGACCTCCCGCAGGTGCTCCCCCGCCGGGCCGGTGGGCCGATGGACGGGCAGGCCCTGCGGACGGCTCTCAGCAGATCCCGCCGCCGGCCCGTCGATCGGCATGTTCATCGTGCGCCCCTCAGTCTGTGCATGGCTCGCCGGCGCACCGCGACCGCCGTGCGCGCCGGGCCGCGTGCCGCGACCCCGTCGAGGAAGCATCGTCCATCGCTCAAGGTGCGTACCAGCCACGGAAACACGTTCCCCGAAAGCCGTGACACGACTGCGGGCGACCGGCTTCAGTCCGCGGCGGGCTCCTGGTCCGGCTTCGCCGCTGCGGGGTCGTCCAGCAGGCCGCGGGCCGCGGCGGCGACTCCCGCCTGGAAGCGGCTCCCCGCGCCGAGCTCCTCCATGATGTCGGCGATGTGCCGGCGCGCGGTGCGCAACGACATGCCGAGCCGCCGGGCGATGGCCTCGTCCTTCAGTCCGGCCGCGAGCAGCCGGATGATCGTCTCGTGGATCTCGCGGGCGACTTCCTCCAGCCCCTGGCCGACGGCGTTGGAGAACGGGGTGGCGTGGTCCCAGGTCTGGTCGAAGATGTCGCAGAGGTAGGCGACGGTGGCGGGCTCCCGGATCACCACGGCACCCCAACTCCCGTCGGGCACCGGTATGAACGCCAGCTCGCGGTCGAAGGCGATGAGTCTGCCGAAGAGTTCGTGCGCGGTGCGGTACTGCGCGCCGAGCGCCGAGGCGGCGGCCACGTAGGCCTGGCTGGGGCCGTTGAACCGGGCGGTGTGGTGGTAGAGGCTGCGCATGGAGATGCCTCTGCGCAGCATGGCCTCGTCCCGTCTGAGCGCCTCCTGCATCGCCTCGGGCACCCGGCTGCCGCCGCCGGGCTGGCTGGTGAGGACCTCGCGCCGGCACCGGTCGGAGGCGGCGTTCAGTGCGCCGCGCACGTCCTCGACATTGCCGAGCACCTCCAACGCCTCGCCCGCGGAACGGCGTTGGAGGTAGTGGGGCATGAAGCGCCCGAGGTCCTCGCGGATGCCGCTGATCTCCCGCTCGCGGGTGCGGATCTCCTCCTCGAGCGGTGCGGCGAGGCGGGACGCCGCGGTGTCCGGCGCCACGGCGAAAGCCACCGAGTCATCCTCCGGGCTGCGGTGCAGTAATTGGACGTCGAGCAGCCGCTGCACGCTGAGCCGGACCTCCTGCGGCGCGTGTCCGGTGCCGGCGGCGACGGTGTCGATCTCGATCGTGCGGTGCTGGAGCACCCAGCTGTAGACGTCGAGGTCGACGTCCTTGAGATCCGATAGCACCCTTGCCCCATTTTGCATGCCTTCACCCCGGGTCGCTTTGCTGCCAGGCACCTTGGTGAGGCGCCCGCCCCCTGGCGTCAGCATAAGCAAGCGGAAAGGCTGTTGATGAGCAGCTTCGACGGCGAGTCGACTTACTCGACACCGTCGTTGATACGTGAAGGAGCAGAGTGAACACCGGCCTTTCCGCGAAGAAAACCGCGTCGAGAGCGATTTCAGCCGCAACAGTTTCAGTCCCTGCCTGGGAGCCCGCACCCACCGCATCGGAGTCCGCCGTGTCCGAGACCGCCCAGCCGACCCTGCGTCCCGCCGCGCTCTCGCCCCGCGAGGAGGAGGTGCTGGCGTATCTCGCGCAGGGGTGCACCTACCGGATCATCGCCCGCCGCATGGGGCTCAGTCCGCACACGGTCGACACCTATGTGCGCAGGCTGCGCGGCAAGACCGGTTCGGTGAACCGCATCCAACTGGCTCATCTGGCATTCCAGTTGGGGTACGGTCCCGGCTACTGAGCCGAGGTTCCCTCGAAGTCCCTCATCCGCCGCAGCGGCGAGCACAGCAGGATCAGCGGGGTGAGCGTCAGCCCCGCCGTCAGGATCCACAACGCGCCGCGCACACCGGCCAGTTCACCGAGAGCGCCGGCCAGTAGCCCGCTCACCGGCAGGGTTCCCCACACCAGGAACCGCATGGTGGCCGTCATCCGGCCGAGCAGGTGCGGCGGGCAGACGGTCTGCCGGTAGGCGACCTGGCAGATGTTGTACGTGGTCACGCCCGCCGACTGCACCAGCGCGCCCAGGACGAACAGCCCCAGCCGCCAGCCCTGTTCGGCCAGGGGGAGCAGCAGGCCGAAGGGCATGGCGGCCAGCAGGGACAGCCAGGTCAGCCGGGCCGCGCCCACCCGACGGGAGAGCCGCTGGGTGACGAGCGCGGCGAGGACCGAGCCGACCGCTGCCGTGGCGAGCACCCAGCCGACCGCCGCGGGCGGCAGGCCCACGGTGCGGGTCAGGAACAGCGTCTCCAGGGCGAAGACGCCGCTGAGGCAGAGGTTCACCGATGCCGTGCTCAGCGCGATCAGCCTCAGCACGCGGTGGCGCAGGACGTGGTGGAGTCCTTCCCTGATCTCCGGCAGAAGGCCGCCGCGCCCGGACGGAGGTTGCGCGGGCCGTTCCTCCCTCGCCTCGATGCGGCCCAGCAGGGCCGCGGACGTGAGGGAGGTGACGGCCTGTCCTGCCAGGGTGCCCGCCGGGCCGAGGAGTTGGACGAGGAAGCCCGCCAGGCCGGGGCCGGCCAGTTCGGCACCCGAACGCACGGTCTCCAGCCGCGAGTTGCCCTCGATCAGCGTCGACCGGCCGACGAGGGTGGGCAGATAGCTCTGGTCGGCCACGTCGCCGAACAGCCGCGCGCAGCCCAGCAGCAGGGCGACGGTGTACAGCAGCGGCATGGAGTGGGCGTCCAGCAGCCAGGCCACCGGCACCGCGGTGAGCAGCACGGCCCGCGCCAGGTCGGCGGCGATCATGACGTCGCGGCGTCGCATCCGGTCGACCCAGGCTCCGGCGGGCAGTCCGAGCAGCAGGAACGCTGCGCTCTCGGCGGCGGCGAGCAGACCGGCCTCCCACGCGGAGGCGTGCAGGGTGAGCACGGCGGTGAGCGGCAGGGCCACGTACGTGATGCTGTTGCCGAGTTCGTTGCACACGTGCGAGCCCATGAACCGGCGGAAGTCGCGCCGCTGTCGCGGGGAGGGCTCGGGGCCCGCCGGTCCTGGGGCGGTGTCGGCGGTGGGATCGGGGGCGGCGGTGGGCTGGGACACGAAAGGTCCTTCTCTGGTGGGCTGTTCGGGTCCGGCGGGGGCGGACCCGTCCGGGGCGGTCGGTGGTTCAGACGGGTTCGGGGAGCGGCGGTTCCACGACCGCCGCCGCCCGTTGGAACGGGTCCGGCAGGGCGCGTACGTCGAGCTTGCCGCCCGGGGTGCGCGGGAGCCGGGGCAGGACGCACACCCGGGCCGGGACGAGGTGGCCCGGCGCCCGCGCGGCCACGTGCCGCCGCAACTCGCCGCCGTCCAGCGGCCGTCCGGGGGCTGCTTCGACCCAGGCCGCCAGCTGGGGCTCGCCCTCCTGCCGTACGGCGCGGGCGACGACGTCCACCACGTCCGGGTGGGCGGCGATCGCGGACTCGACCTCCTTGAGCTCCACCCGGTGACCGCGGATCTTGACCTGGTCGTCGGTGCGGCCGAGGAAGCGCAGCGTGCCGTCCGGGGCGCGCCGGACCCGGTCCCCCGTCCGGTACATCCGCTCCCCCGGGCCGGTGGCGAAGGGGTCGGCGACGAACCGTTCGGCGGTCAGGGCGGGCCGGTCATGGTAGCCGCGGGCCAGGCAGGACCCGGCGAGGTACAGCTCCCCCGCCTCGCCGTCGGCCGTGCTCCTGAGCGCCTCGTCCAGGACGTAGGCGCGCACTCCCGGCAGCGGGACGCCGAGCGGGATGACCTCGTCGGCGGCGTCCACGAGGGTCGCGGCGTGCGCCTCGTGGCAGGTGGCGGTGATCGTGGACTCAGTGAGGCCGTAGGCGCTGGTCACCGGCGGGCCGCCGGCGGCGCGCCAGCGGACGAGGTCGGCGGTGCGGCCCGCGTCGCTGCCGATGACCACATGGCGCAGGGTGGGCGGCAGCAGCCGGGGCCGGCGTTCGACGTCCTTGGCCCACTGCGACCAGTAGGGGGTGGGCAGGTTGACGAGGGTGACAGCCCGTTCGGTGAGGAAGGGCTCCAGTTCGGCGGGCGAGACGACGTTGTCGTCGACGAACACGGCCGTGCCGCCCGTGCACCAGGTGGGCAGGGCCTCCTCCAGGGCGACGTCGAAGGCGGGCGCGGCGAACTGGAGCACCCGGTCGGCGGCGGTCAGGCCGTAGCGCTCGGCGAGCACGCCGGTCTGCCGGGCGAGGCCCGCGTGGGCGACGGCGACCGGCTTGGGCCTGCCGGTCGAGCCGGAGGTGAACAGGACGTAGGCGAGCGATCCCGGGGCGACGGCGACCGGTTCGGGGCCGGCGCCCCGGCTCGCCGCGTCGGGGTCGGCGCCGGAGGCGTCGCCCCGGGTGGCCGCCCAGAACAGCTCCCGGTCGCAGCGGCGGTGCAGGCGGGCCGCGGCGGCGTGGCCGGTGACGACCGCGTGCCGGGTGCCGGCGGCGGCCAGCAGGGAACGCAGCCGCTCGTCGGGGGCGGCGGGGTCGACGAGCAGCGGCGCGGCGCCGGCGTACCAGACGCCCAGGAGGGCGACGGCCCAGTCGGCGCCCCGGCCCACGCCGACGAGCACGGTGTCCTCGGGGCCCGCTCCGGCGGCGCGCAGTTCTCCGGCGACGGCTCTGGCCCGCCGGTCCAGCAGGCGGTAGGTCAGTTCGCCCTCGGGGGCGATCACGGCCGTCGCGTCGGGGGTCCGGTCCGCCTGCCGGGCGATGCGCAGGGGGACCGGGATGTCGTCGGGGCTCATGGGGTGTGTCGTCTCCTGGTCGGTGCGGCCGGGCGGGCGTCAGGCACGGGCGCGGGGGCGCAGCGCCGGACGGGCGGGGGCGGGGGCGGCGGCCGTCAGACGGGCGGCGATGCCGGCGGGGGTGGGGGTCTCGAAGAGGTCGCGGATGGTGAGGTGTGCGCCGAGTTCGGTGCGCAGCCGTCCGGTCAGCCGGGTGGCGAGGAGGGAGTGGCCGCCGTGGGCGAAGAAGTCGTCGTCGGGTCCGGCGGCGGCGAGGCCGAGGACGGCGGCGAAGAGGGCGCAGACGGCCTCCTCGGCGGCGTTCGCCGGGGCGCGTCCGGCGGGCCGCGTGAGGTCCGCCGGGTCGGGCAGGGCCTTGCGGTCGATCTTGCCGTTGGTCGTCAGCGGCAGAGCGGGCAGCGCGAACAGCAGTGAGGGGACCATGTAGTTCGGCAGGCTCTGGGAGAGCGCCGCGCGGACGCCGTCGTCGTCGGCTTCCCCGGTGTACCAGCCGACGAGTCGCTGCTGTCCGGCGCCGTCGCGGTCCACGGTCACCACCGCGTCCCCGACGCCTGGCACGGCCCGCAGCGCGGTCTCGACCTCGCCGAGCTCGATGCGGTTGCCGCGGATCTTGACCTGGTGGTCCTGGCGTCCGAGGAAGTCCAGTTGGCCGTCGGCGCGCAGCCGGGCCAGGTCGCCGGTGCGGTACATGCGGGCACCGGGTTCGGTCGCGAACGGGTCGGGGACGTAGCGCTCGCTGCTGCGGCGGGGCTCGTTCAGGTAGCCGGGCCCGACGCCGGTGCCCGCGATGAAGAGTTCGCCGGGGACGCCGGGCGGCACGGGCGCGAGCGACGGGTCGAGGATGTAGAGCCGGTTGTTGCGCAGCGGCCTGCCGACGGGCAGCCGGCCCTGTTCGAGCAGCCCGCTCACCTCCCCCCGGACGATGAAGGCGTGCGTGTTGTCGTCCGAGCACTCGGTGAGCCCGTACGCGTTGACGATCGCCGCCTCGGGGTGGTGGCCGTACCAGCGGGTGCACAGTTCCGGCGGGAGGACCTCGCCGTTGACGACGAACCAGCGCAGCGCCGGGAGCGCCGGGCGGGGCACGCCGGAGTCCCACAGGTCGACGGCGGCGCGCACGAAGGAGGGGACGGTCTCCATGACGGTGACGCCGTGCCGGGCGACGGCGGCGAACAGGGCGTCGGGGTCGCGGGCGGTGTCGCGGGAGACGAGATGGACCCGGCCGCCGGTGATCAGCGGGGCGAGCATCTGCCACACGGAGATGTCGAAGGTGAGCGGCGCGTTCATCACCACCCGGTCGTCGGGGGTGAGCCGCAGGTCGTCGAGCTTGGCGAGCAGGTGGTTGTTCATGCCCCGCCGGTGCACCATGGCGCCCTTGGGGCGGCCGGTGGATCCGGAGGTGAAGCACACGTAGGCCAGGGCGTCGCGCCCGCCGCCGTCCCGGGACGGCGCTCCGGCCGGGCGGGTGTCGGCGTCGTCGAGGACCAGCACCCGTACCGGATGTCCGGCCGCCGCCGCGATCTGCGCGGCGCGCTCACGCTCTTCGGGCGCGGTGAGCAGCCACGGCACTCCCCCCGCGGTCAGCAGGGCGGCGGTGCGGCCGACCGGGCCGACGGGGTCGAGCGGCACGTAGGCGGCCCCGGCGCCGAGGATGCCGAGGAAGGCGACGGGCACCCGGGCGGTCGGCTCGCCGAGGACCGCGACGAGGGCGCCGTCGTCGACGCCTTCCGCGTGCAGCCGTTCGGCGAGCGCGTCGGCGCGGGCGACGAGTTCGGTGTAGGTGAGGGCGCGGCCCTGGTCGTCGGTCACCGCGACGGCGTGCGGGCGCAGTCGTGCCTGGCGCCGCACCCGGTCCGTCACCTCGGCGTAGTCCTCGTCGCGGGCGGTGTCGTTGAACTCCTCGAGCACGCGCCGCCGTTCGGCCGACGACAGCAGGTCCACCGCGCCGGCCGGGCGGGACGGGTCGTCGGCCACGGCTTCGAGGAGGCGGACGAGACGGTCCAGCAGGGCCTGCGCGTCGGCGGTGTCGAAGGCGTCCGGCCGGTGGTCGATCTGCAGGCGCAGTCTGTCGCCGGGGATGGCGGTCAGCGTGAGCGGATAGTGCGCCGCGTCGTGCGGGTCCACGGCGGTGACGCGCAGCTCGCCCGTGGACAGCGCGGCGAGACCTGCGCCGTCCACCGGATAGTTCTGGTAGGCCACGCACGAGTCGAACAGCTCACCGGCCCCGGCGGTGCGCTGGATCTCGGTGAGGCCCAGGTGGTGGTGCTCGATCAGTCGCGCCTGCTCGTCCTGGAGCCGGGTGAACAGACCGACGAGCGGTTCGGCGCGGTCGACGCGGACGCGGACCGGCACGGTGTTGATGCACAGGCCCACGATGTCGGCGACACCTGGCAGTTCGGCGGGACGTCCGCTGACGACGGCACCGAAGACCACGTCGTCGGAGCGGAGCCGGTTCGCGAGCAGCAGGGCCCAGGAGCCCTGGAGGAGGGTGCCCGGGGTGATCCGGTGGGCCCGCGAGAGGGCGGTGAGCCGCTCGGTGAGGTCGGGTGTGAGGGCGGTCTCGACGCGGTGGGGCAGCAGCGCGGAGGGGCCGGTGGAGACGGGTGCGGTGCGGCTGCCGCCGGCCAGCCCGGCCAGGGCCCGGCCCCAGGCGTCGCGGGCCGCACCGGTGTCGCGGGAGCCGAGCCAGTCCAGGAAGGACGCGTACGGCGTGAGCGGGGGCAGTGCCGCGGCGTCGGGTCCGGCGTCGTGCAGGGCGAGCAGTTCGCGGACCAGCACGGGCCAGGACCAGCCGTCCAGCAGGATGTGATGGTACGTCAGGAGCAGTCGGTGGCTCAGCGGTCCGGTGCGCAGGAGGGTGAGGCGGAGCAGCGGCGGCCGGGCCAGGTCGAAGCGGCGGGCCCGGTCCTCGGCCAGCAGCGTCCGGACGGCGTCGGCCTGTCCGTCCTCGTCCAGCGCGGAGAGGTCCCGCTCCTCCCACGGCACCCGGGCGTCACGCCGTACGACCTGCGCGGGCTCGCCGGAGGCGCGGCGGAGGAACCCGGCGCGGAGGTTCGCGTGCCGCACCAGCACGGCGTCGGCGGCGGCGCGCAGCCGTCCGGCGTCCAGCGGCCCCGACAGGTCGAGGAGCAGCTGCGCCACGTACACGTCGCGTTCCCGCTCGTCGAACAACGCGTGGAAGAGGATGCCCTCTTGGAGGGGCGAGAGCGGGAGGACGTCCTCGACCTTGGAGGCGGGCGACGGGACGGGAGGCGCGGCTGTCGCGGAGGGGGCGGGGGCAGGGGTACGGCTCACGGTGGTTTCCTGTGGTCGGTGGGTGACTGGTGGTCGGTGGGCGGGATGGGCGCGGGCCCGGTCAGGCGGGGCTGGGCCGGCGGACCCGGCGTACGACCGGGGGGTCGTCGGTGGGGGCGGTCGCGGCGGCCGACGTCGCGGCTTCGGCGAGCCGGGCCACCGTCGGGCCCGCGAAGAAGTGGCGGACCGTGACGGTCGCACCGAGCAGGGACCGCGTCTCCGCGAGGAGGCGGGTCGCGAGGAGGGAGTGACCGCCCAGGGCGAAGAAGTCGTCGTGGACGCCGACCCGTTCGGCGCCGAGCAGCCGCTCCCACAGGCCGGCGAGGGCGCGCTCGGTGTCGTTCCTCGGAGCCTGGTAGGGCTGTTCCCGGGTGGCGGGGCCGGGAGCGGGGAGGGCGGCCAGGTCGATCTTGCCGTTGGGCGTCACCGGGAAGCGGTCGAGCACGGTGACCGTCAACGGGACCATGTAGTCGGGCAGTTCCGTGCGCAGGTGCTCGCGCAGCGCCGCCGGGTCGGGCCGCCTTCCCTCGGCGGGCACCGCGTAGCCGGCGAGGACGGGCCCAGCGGGGGTCGGGACCACGGTGACCGCGGCGCGGCCCACGTCCGGGTGGCCGGCGAGGACGGTCTCGATCTCGCCCGGCTCGATGCGCAGGCCTCGGATCTTGATCTGCCGGTCGGCGCGGCCGAGGTACTCGATCCGGCCGTCCGCCGTCCAGCGGGCGAGGTCGCCGGTGCGGTACATCCGGGTGCCGGGCGGGCCGGACGGGCAGGCGGTGAAGCGCTCGGCGGTGAGCCCCGGGCGTCCCAGGTAGCCGCGGGCGAGACCGGCTCCGGCGATGTACAGCTCACCGGTGACGCCGGGCGGGACGGGGGCGAGCCGGTCGTCGAGGACGTGGAGGCGGGTGCCGTCCAGCGGGCGTCCGATCGGCACCTGTCCGGCCGGCATCTCCTGCCCTGGGGCGAGCGGGAAGAGGACGGCGAAGGTGGTGGTCTCCGTCGGGCCGTACGCGTTGGTCACGGTGGTGTCCGGGCAGTGCTCGCGGACCCGGCGGACGGCGGCCGGGGACGCTGCCTCGCCGCCGGTCATCACCTCGCGCAGCGTGCCGAGCCGTTCCGGGCAGCGGTCGGCGAGTTCGTTGAAGAGGGTGGCCGTCAGGAAGGTGCCGGTGACCCTCTGCTCGCCGATGAGGCGGGCGAGGCCGGGCACGTCCAGGTCGCCGGGCGGGGCGACGACCACGAGCCCGCCGTTCAGCAGCGGCACCCACAGCTCGTAGGTGGAGGCGTCGAAGGCGTGCGGGGAGCGCATCAGGACACGGTCGTGCGCGCCGCCGCGCCAGCGCCGGTCCACGGCGAGGGCGACGACCTCGCGGTGGGCGACGGCGACGCCCTTGGGCGTGCCGGTCGAGCCGGAGGTGTACATCACGTAGGCGAGGTCGTCGGGGCGCCCGTGGGTGCGGCTCGTAGGCCCGGGGCCCGCCGGCTCGGCACGGTGAGGCCCTTCGCCGTCCACGCCGTCCACGCCGTTCCCGCCGTCCGTCGCGAGGTCGTCGTCGAGGCGGAGGGTGTGGCGGACGCCGAGGCCGGCGGTGTCCGCGCCCGGGTCGGTGACGAGGACCGACACGTCGGCGGCGGTGAGGACCGACGCGGAGCGGGCGCGCGGTGCGCGGGCGTCCAGGGGCAGGTACGCCGCCCCGGCCTTCAGCACGCCCAGGCAGGCGGCGATCAGCTCGACGGACCGGTCCATGAGGACGGCCACCGTCGCGCCGGGGCGCACCCCGAGGGCGCCGAGCCGGGCCGCCACCCGGTCGGAGAGGGCGTCGAGTGCGCCGTAGGTCGCCTCGCGGTCGCCGCAGACGGCCGCGGTCCGTTCCGGGTGGGCGGCGGCCCGCTCGGCGAACAGGGCGTGCACGGTGGTGTCGTGGGGCACGGCCGGCGCACCCTGCCAGCCGACCGTGACGGCGGCGCGCTCCTCGGGCGTCAGCAGGTCGTGGACGGCGATCGGGGCGGCGGGGTCGGCGGCGACCGCGTCGAGGAGGAGGATCAGCCGGTCCAGGAGCCGCTGGGCGGTGGCGGTGTCGAACAGGTCGGCGGCGTGTTCGAGGGCGAGGCCGATCCCGGCCGGCCGGCCGTCGCCGGGGTCGTGGCGTTCGTCGACCTCGAGCGTCAGGTCGAACTTGGCCGTGGCGGTGCGCACGGGTTCCGTCCGGACCCGCAGGCCCGGCAGGACCGGCGCGCCGCCCGTGTCCCGGCGGCCTGCGACCGCGAGCTGGAACAGGGGGTGACGGCCGGGCGAGCGGGGCGGGTTGAGCCGTTCCACCAGGGCGTCGAAGGGCACGTCCCGGTGGGCGTGGGCGTCCAGGGCGGCGTCGCGGACCCGGTCGAGGACATCGGTGAACGCGGGGTCGCCCGAGGTGTCGGCCCGCACCACGACGGTGTCGACGAAGAGGCCCACGAGGTGTTCCAGCGCCTCGTCGTCGCGGCCGTCGACGGGGCAGCCGAGGGCGAGGTCGGTCCCCGCGCCGAGGCGGGTGAGCAGGGTGGCGAAGGCCGCTTGGACGGCCATGAAGACGGTGGCGCGCCGGTCGCGGGCGAGGCCGGCGAGACGGGCGTGCGTGGCGGCGTGCGCCTCGGCGGTGACGACGGCGCCGCGGTGGGAGGCGACAGCGGGGCGGGGCCGGTCGGTGGGGAGGGTGTGTTCCTCGGGCAGGCCGGCGAGCGCGCGGGCCCGGTGGTCCAGTTGCCGGGAGTGCTCGGAGTGCGGGTCGTCCGGGTCGCCGAGGACGTCGTGCCGCCACAGGGCGTAGTCCGGGTACTGGACGGGGAGTTCGGGCCAGTCCGGGTCCGCGCCGAGGAGCCGGGCGGTGTAGGCGGCGGCCAGGTCGCGCAGGAGGACGTCCAGGGAGGCGCCGTCGCCCGCGATGTGGTGCAGGACGAGCAGCAGGTAGTGGTCCTGCGCCCCGTCGGTGAACAGGTGGGCGCGCAGCGGCGGTTCGGCGGCCAGGTCGAAGGACGGCGTCGCGGCCTCCCGGGCGAGGCGCCGGTGCTCGCCGGCCGGGACGGCGGTGACCGTGCAGGGCGGTACGGTGCCCGGGTCGAGGACGTGCTGGTGGGGGACGCCGTCCCGGTGGGGGAAGACCGTGCGCAGTGCTTCGTGCCGGTCGGTGACGTCCGTGAGGGCGGCCGTGAGGGCGGCGCGGTCGAGGTCGCCGTGCAGGTGCAGCCCCACCGGGATGTTGTGCAGGCCGCCGGGGTCGCCGTCGCGGCAGAGGAACCACAGGCGGCGCTGGGCGTGGGACAGGGGGATCACAGCAGTTCTCCGAACTGGGCTTCGAAGTCGTCGAGTTCGGCCTGGCCGAGGCCGGGCAGGGACACGTCGGACGGGGTCAGTCCGGCGGCGCCGGGCAGTGCCGCGTGCCGGACGAGGGCGCGCAGCATGGCGAACCACTCGTGGGCCAGGGCGTGCGCGCGGTCGGCCGGGCAGGCGTTGCCCGCCCAGGTCCAGGTGGCGCTCAGGGTGGGGCCGTCGGGACCTTCGTGGGCGGCGGCGTTGACCTCCACGGCGTGGGCCATGGCCAGGCCGTCGTCGGCCTCGTCCAGGGCGAAGTCGTGCCCGGGGGCGGCGGCCCAGTCGGCCGTGTCGCCCATCGGGAAGCGGCCGAGGTAGTTGAAGCCGATCTCGGGGACGCCCAGGGCCGCGAGGGCGGGGCCGGTGCGGCTGTTGCCGTGGCGCAGCAGGCCGTGGCCGATCCCGTGGTCGGGGACGGCCCGCAGGGTCTCCTTGACCGTGCGCAGGACCGCGCCGGCGGCGGGACCGCCCGCGCGGGCGTCGTCGAGGTCGGGCCGGCCGAGGTCGAAGCGGACCGGGTACACGGTGGTGAACCAGCCGACGGTCCGGGACAGGTCGAGGGCGCCGGCGACGTCCTCGCGGCCGTGGCCCTCGACGTCGACGAGGACCGTGCCGCCGTCCTGCGGGCCGGTGAGCGGGCGGCGCCAGGCGAGGACGGCGAGGGCCAGCCCGGTGAGCAGGACGTCGTTGACGGTGCCGTTGACGACGCCGGGCACGACGGTGAGCAGCGGCCCGGCCACGTCCGGGGGCAGGGTGAGGGTGAGGCGGTGGTCCGGGGTCTCGGGGTCGAGGCGGGTCAACGGGCAGACGCCGCCGAGTGGTTCCGGAGCGGCGCGGAGTGTGTCGGTCCAGCGGGCCGCCTCGCGCATGCGGCGGCCGGACGTGGCGTCGGCGCGCAGCAGGTCCGCCCAGTGCGCGAACGGTGTGGGCGCGGGTTCGAGGACGGGGTCCTCGCCGGCGGCGAGCCGCGCCCAGCAGGTGCGCAGGTCGTCCTGGAGGATGCGCCAGGACACGCCGTCGACGACCAGGTGGTGCACGACCAGGGCGAGCCGGCCCTGCCGGCCGGGGCCGCGGTCGACGAGCACGGCGCGCAGCATGACGCCGTCCGCCGGGGACAGCAGCCGCCGGGCGGCCCGGATCCGGTCGGTGGTGAGGGCGGGCAGCTCGGCGTCGCCGGCGTCGGGCGCGCGGACGTGTTCGACCAGGGTGCGCGCGTCGACGTCGCCCGGCGGCGGCACCGAGCATCCGGCGGCGGCGGTGCCCGCCCCGCCGGGCACCGTGAGACGCAGGACGTCGTGCGTGTCGAGCAGGGCCCGCACGACGCGTACGGCGTGCTCGACGCGGAACCCGGCCGGGGTGCGGACGACGAGTGACTGGTGGTAGGTGTCGACGGGGCCGGCGAGTTCGCCGAGCCACGCCATGATCGGCGTCGCGGCCAACGGGCCGGTGCGGCGCGGGGGTCGGGAGGGACCCTCGCCCGCAGGGGGGCCGTCCGCGGCGCGGGCGGCGGTGGCGAGCGCGCCGACGCTCTCGCTGCGCAGGACGTCGCGGGTGGTGACCAGCAGCCCGGCCGCCCGGGCGCGGCTGACGACCTGGATGGCCTGGATGCTGTCACCGCCGAGCTCGGTGAAGCCGTGGCCGGGACGGACGGCGTCGACTGGCATGCCCAGCACTTGGGCGACGAGGTGGCGGAGGGTGTCCAGGGGGCTGGTCGGGACCGGGGCCCGGTCGCCCGACGGGTTCGGACGGCCGTCCGGTGTGGGGGCCGCCGGGGTGGCGTGGGCGGGGGCCGCCTGGACGGGGGTGGCATTGGCTGGGGTGGCTTCGGCCTGAGTCGCGTGGACCGCAGGGTGTGCGCGGTGAGCACCGGCGGTGGTGACAGTGGTGGCGGAGCGGGTCAGGGCCGCGTCCGCCAGGGCCGTGTCGGCCGGAGCCATGTCGGCCAGGGCCGTGATGCTCGCTGGGGAGCCCTCCCGGGCCGCCCCGGCCGCCGGTGGGGGCGGCCCGCCGGAGGCGGACGGGAGGTGTGCGGGCTCAGGCACGGGCGGTGTCCCCGGCGAGGGCCGCGACCAGGGAGGCGGGACGCATGTCCGTCCAGTGCCGCTCGACGTGGTCGAGGCAGGCCTGGCGGCTGTCCGGGCCGTGGACCGTGGTCCAGCCGGCCGGGACGGTGAGGTCGGCCGGCCACAGCGAGTGCTGGAGCTCGTCGTTGCGGACGACGAGGTAGAGGGCGTCGTCGTTCTCGAAGGGGTTGCTCATGGCGGTTCTCCTGGATGGGTTGGGTGGGAGCGCCGTACGGGTCCGTACGGCGCACGGTGGGAAGGGGCCCGGGGTGTGCGGGCCGTTCAGCGGGCGGGGCGGTGGCCGTCGACCGTGAGCCGGAGGAGGGCCCGTGCCTCGTCCAGCGCCGCCGTGACTCCCTCGGGGCCCGGGCGGCACGCGATGACGTGCCCGATGCGGTCGCCGGCGCTGCGCGCACGCCGGACGACGGACCCGGGCGCGGCGGTGACGGTCACGGCCTCGACGCCGTCCACGGCCGCCGCCCGCGACACGCCGTCCACGGCGTCGAGGACCCCGTCGGCGTCGGGGAGCAGGAACTGGATGCCGGCGTGGGCCCCGTGGCGGGGCTTGAGGTCGGGTTCCAGGCCGACCGCGGCCATGAGCTGCTGTTCGAGCAGGTCGATGCCGCAGGCCAGCCGGACGAGTTCGGGGATCATCCCGCCCGCGGGGCGCGGGTTGATCTCGACGACGGCCGGTCCGCCGGCGGTCAGCTTCACCTCGGTGTGGGCGGCGCCGAGCCGGATGCCGGCCGCGTCCAGGGCGGCCGTCACGGTCTCGGTGACGTCCTGGGCGGTGACGGCCGGGAGCGGGGCGGGGAAGAGGTGGCGGTGCTCCACGAAATGGGGTGTGCCGGTCACCGACTTGGCGGTGATGCCGACGCATTCGGTGCGGCCGTCCCGGCTGAACGTCTCCACGCTGTACTCGGGGCCGTCGAGGTACTCCTCGACGAGGACGGTCCGCGCGGTCGGCATGCCCCGCGCGTTGGTGGTGACGGCGAGGATCCGCTCGGTCTGGGCGACGGCCTGCTCCTCGTCGGCGCAGAGCAGGACGTTGACCGAGCCCGAGTCGTCGGCGGGCTTGACCACGCACGGCAGGCCGGTCCGGGCGACGGCCGCGGCGACCTCGCCGGGATCGCGCACCACCGCGTACCGAGGCTGGCGCACCCCGGCGTCCTCCAGCAGCGCGCGCAGGGCCGACTTGTCGCGGCAGGCGGTCACAGCCTCGGGCGGGTTGCCGGGCAGGCCGAGCCAGCGGGCCAGACGGGCGGCGGCGGGGACGTAGAAGTCGCTGGTGGTGGTGATCCCGGCGATCTCCTCGCGGCGGAAGCGGTCCTGGAGGGCGGCCCGCAGCGCGGCGTCGGAGTTGGTGTCGCAGCGGATGACCTCGGCTCCGGTGGCCTCCAGGCCGCGGTAGCGGCCGGGGTCGCCAGTCAGCAGGACGGGCGCGGTGTCGAGCCGGTCCCGGGCCAGGTCGAGGGCGAGCATGCCGGTGCCGGTGGTGTTGGACTCGACGAAGACGAGGTGCCGGCGCAGGTCGGCGGGGGCGGCGTAGGACTGGCGGGACCAGCTCTCGACGGTGGTCCCGGCGGGTACGACGGCCGGCCGGTGGGGCGTGGGCAGTGCGCGCAGGCCGTGGTCATCCCAGTGCTCGTCGCTGTAGACGGTGTCGGCGTAGCGGTCGCCCCGGTCGGGCAGGATGCCGACTATGCGCGAGCCGGGCTCGGCGCGCCGGGCCAGGTCGCCGAGGACGCGGTAGACCGAGCCGGAGGTGTTGCCCCCGAAGATCTGCTGTTCGCGGGCGAGTTCGCGGGTGGCGGCGAACGCCTCGTGGTCGTTGAGCCAGTGGACCTCGTCGACGAGGGAGCGGTCGAGGTTCTTCGGCAGCAGGCTGTTGCCGAGGCCGCTCTGGAGCCGCTGCGGCAGGTCGGGCTGCCCGAACAGGGAGCTGCCGACGCAGTCGACGCCGACGACGCGCACGGCGGGCAGGGACTCCCGCAGGGCCCGGCCGGTCCCGCACAGCGAGCCGCCGCTGCCGACGGCCCCGACGAGGGCGTCGATGTGGCCGAGGTCGTCGAGGAGTTCACGGGCGAGGTCGCGGTAGGCGCCGGGATTGTCGGGGTTGGTGTACTGCTGGGGCCAGAAGGCGCCGGGCAGTTCGGCCATCAGCTCCGCGAGCCGTTCCAGCCGGGCGGACTGCCAGCCGTGACTGGTCATCGCGTCGACGATGTGCACCTGGCAGCCCAGGGCGCGCAGTTTGGCCAGGGTGACGGGATCGATGCGCGGGTCGGTGACGATGTGCACCTCGTGGCCGAGGGAGCGGCCGACGAGGGCGACGCCCAGCGCCATGGTGCCGGAGGAGCTCTCCACCACAGGGGCGTCCGGGCGCAGGGTGCCGAGCCGTCTTGCCTCCAGGACGATGTTGCGGGCGACCCGGTCCTTCATCGCGAACAGGTTCTGGAGCTCCAGCTTGGCGTAGACCTCCACCCCGCGCTCCGCGCCGAGGCGCAGCCGGACGAGCGGCGTACGGCCGATCGCGTCCGTCAGCGTGTCGAAGAGCATGCTCAGATCTCCAGTCGGTGGGTGGTGAGAAGGGCGGCCGGGATCGCCGAAGGCTGGGCGGGCGGCTGGTGGTCGGCGGCGGCGGCCGATACCGCCAGGTGCGAGGCGGGGACCCGGCCGTCGGCCGCTGCCGACGCCGTCGGGTGCCGGCCGGGAGTCCAGTCGTCGCCGGTGCCCAGGGCGCGGTGGACGGACACCTCGCCGCCGAGCGGGGCGCAGCCGGCGCGGATGTGGGCCGCCTTGCCGTCGAGTTCGGGGTCGTGGGCGTCGAGGAGGACGCCGAGGAGGGTGCCGCTGTGGGCGAGGACCAGGCCGTGGCCGTCGACCTCGCGGCACAGCGTGCGCAGTTCGGGGAACCCGGCCCGGGGCCGCCGGCGGCCGTTGAGTTCGGCGCTGCGGGTGGCGACCTCGCCCACGGCCGGCAGGTCGCCCGTGACGACGGCACCGGTCAGCCGGTCCAGCAGCCGTGCGTACTCCTGCCGTTCGGACGTCCCGATGGCCGTCGCGGTCCGGTTGTGGGTCACGGTGTCGACCTGGCCGCCCTCGTCGTGGGCGACGAGGACGAGGGGGGGCAGCGTGCCGAGTCTGCGGCGCAGCCGCACGGCCCGGTGGTGGAAGCAGACGATCTCGTCGTACATCACGCCGTCGGCCGGTTCCACTCCGCGCAGGAACGCCTCGGTCTGCGCCGGGGTGAACGTGCGCCCGTACGCGGCTCCGACGGCCCGCACGGTCGCGACGAGGTCGGCCGACGAGCTGGCCATGCCCTTGCCCTCGGGGAGGTCGCCGCGCAGTTCCAGCAGTCCGCCGCCGCTCTCGCCGAGCGCGGCGAGGACGGCTTCGGCTACGCGCCGCGACTTGCCCTTGTGCCCGGGCACGACCCGCACCTCCCGCGCGTCGGGGGCGGGCCGGAAGACGGCGGTGGCCCAGCGGGCCAGCGGGAAGGTGACGAGGAAGTCGCTGTCGGGGGCTGGCAGGGCGCCCTGGAGCAACTCCCCGAAGGTGCCGAAGGCGTGACCGGTGCCAAGGGTCGGCGCGGCGGTGGTGAAGAGGGCGGTGGGGTCGCACAGGGCGGGGCCGGAAGGGGCGGCCGGGCCGCTCAGCGGGGCCGGGGACATCAGCGCTCCCCCGTTCCCGGACGGCCGGATCCCACGCCGGCGGAGTCCTGGTGTACCGGGCCCTGAAGGTCCAGTGCGCGGGCGGTCTCCGCCGCGCCCGCGCGAACCGCCCCGGATCTCCGGTCCCAGGCGGCGCGCAGCTCCTCGTGGGTGTCCCGCTGGGCGCGCAGCGCCTGACGTACGGCGTCGGGGTGGGCCGAGCCGGTGGAGGCCAGGCGGGTGAGGCCGCGGTCCACGTCGAAGGCCTCGGCGAGGAGCCCGGCCGGGTCGGTGAGGGTCAGCCCGTGCTCGGCGGCGGCCCGGGTCAGCAGGTCCGGCTCGCCCGGGTGGGGCGGCGCCCCGGCCCCCGCGGCGCTGACGACGTACTTCCCGGCGACGACCTGCGCGGTCCGCCACGGCACCCCCTCGCTGAGGGTGAGGGCGTTGGCGAGGCTGAACCCGCCCAGATACTCGCGCTCGCACACCGCGCGCATCCGGTCGGCCCGGAAGCCGACGCGGCGCACCACCTCGGTGAGCAGCCGGACCGTGCCGTGCGCCGAGTCGAACGCGGTGAGGACGTGCGTGCCGGCCTCCTTGGAGACCTCCACCAGGTTGCAGAAGGGGGTGTTGCGCTGGCCGAGCAGGACGTCGGTGTGGAAGGCGGTCAGATGGGCCGTGCGGCCCCGGATCCGCTCCAGGACGGGGTAGTTCTTCTTCTGCGGCATCGCCGAGGAGATGCCGGACAGTTCGTCGGGCAGCTCGATGAAGCCGTGCTCGCTGCCGCCCCAGGTGAGCAGATCAGTGGCGAAACGGCTCAAGGCCGCGCCGAGCAGGCTGAGTTCAGCGGTGGCCTCGGCGCTCCAGCGGCGGGAAGCGACCGCGGTCAGGGCGTTGGGCTGCGGGCGGTCGAAGCCCAGCATGCGAGCCAACCGGGCGCGATCCCAAGGCAGTTCCTGTCCGGCCATCGCCCCGGCTCCGAGCGGGCAGGCGTTCATCCCGTCGTAGGCGTGCAGCAGGCGCCGCTGGGTGTGCAGCAACTGCTCGGCGAGGGCGGCGAGATGGAACCCCGGCGTGATGATCTGCGCGGCCTGGAAGTGCGTGTAGCCGGGCATGGGCAACGTGCGTGTCTCCTCCGCGCGTTCGAGGACGACGGCGCACAGGTCCAGCAGGGCCGCGGCGAGTCGCGCGAGCTGCTCGCGGCCGAACATCGCCTGGGCGCACGCCTGGAGGTCGTTGCGGCTGCGGTCGACGTGCCAGCGCGGGAGCGGGGCCGGCAGCCCGGCCGTGACGTGGCGTTCGAGGGCGAAGGCGATGTCCGACATGTTGTCGTCGGGCCGGGCGGTGAGGGTCTCGGGGCCCACCTCGTCCAGCAGGACGGCGACGGAGCGGGCCTCGGCCGTGCTGAGCAGGCCCATGCGGGCGTACTCGGCCGCCAGGGTCTTCTCGATGGCGATGTAGTGGTCCAGCAGGTGGCGGACCTCGAACCGGAACTGCGGGGCGAGCAGCTCCTCGTGCAGCAGGTCGCTCGGCCCGCCGCGGATACGGCCGCTGAGTTCGGCGGCGGGCGCCGTGGGCTGGCTCGTCACGGTGACGGTGTCCGTTCTGTGGTGTGGGCGAGTGGTGCGCAGGTGCGGGTCTGCCGGTGTGACGCGAGGGATCACCGCCGGCGGTGTCCGTCCGGGCAAGCGGCCGGGGCGAGTTGGGCGTCGAGGGCGGCGGCGGCGGCCGTCACGTGAGGGGCTCGCACCAGCGCGTAGTGGTCGGCGTCGCTGTCGTGCCGTACGAGACCGTCCGGCGTCCGGCCGGCCCACCGGTCGGCGGAGCGCAGGGCGGCGCCGGTGGTGCTCTGGTGGAAGTGCACGACGCCGGTGGCGACGGGCGGCTCGTAGCGGGCGGCGGCGAGCAGTCCGGTGCGGAACACGTCGTAGTGGCGGGCGAGTTCGCCGCTGTCGAAGGCGGGCGTGGACCCGTCCGCGGCGAGCGCGGCGGCGACGGCCCGTATCCGGTCGGGGGTGCCGGCGGCCACGAGCAGCTCGGCGCGCAGGGCGTACCGCGCGGCGTCGTCGGGGTCCGCCCCGGCGGACCGGGCCAGGTCGTCGTGGAACCACTCCAGCAGGGCGCACTCGTCGGCGGGCACGTCCGTGGTCCCGGGGTAGGCGGTGTCGAGGAGGGTGAGCGTCGCCACCTCCTCACCGGCGGCCCGCAGTTGGTGGGCCATCTCGTAGGCGAGCAGCCCACCGAGGGACCAGCCCGCCAGGTGGTACGGGCCGTGCGGCCGGACTTCGCGCAGAGCGCCGACGTGGGCGGCGGCGAGGGCCGGGACGGTGGCGGGGGCGTCGAGTACCGCCGTCCCCGAGCCCGGCGCTGCCGGATGCGGAGCCGTCAGATCCGGGGACGTCAGGCCGTACACCGGTCGGCCCGGGCGCAGCGCCGCCGCAAGTGCGCGGTAGCAGAGGACGTTGCCGCCGACGGGGTGGACGAGGAAGAGGGGGGCCAGGTCGCCGTCCGGGCGGATGCGCACGACGGTGTCCTGGTGGCCGGGCCGGCGCCGGGCGCGCAGGGCCTGCGCCTGGCGGGCCACGGTCGGGTGTTCCATCACGGTGGACACCGACAGGCGTTCGCCGAACGCCTCGTTGATCCGGCCGATGAGGCGCAGCGCGTCGATCGAGTGCCCGCCCGCGGCGAAGAAGTCGTCGTGGGCGCCGACCGGTCCGGTGCCGAGGAGCCGCTCCCAGATGCCGGCGAGACGGGTCTCGGTCGCGCCGCGGGGCGGCCGGGACGCTTCCCGGCGGAGTGTGTGGCCCGCGTCCGGGGCGGGCAGGGCCGCCCGGTCCAGCTTGCCGTTGCGGGTGAGGGGCAGCGCGTCGAGCAGCACCCACGCCGCGGGCACCATGTGGCCCGGGAGCCGGGTGCGGGCGTACGTGTCGAGTTCCGTGAGGACAGCGGCCTCGTCCGCCGCGCCGTCCCTCGCCGTGACCACGTAGCCGGTCAGCCGTTCGCCGCGCAGCAGGACCGCGCAGGCGCGCACCGAGGGGTGTTCCGCGAGCACGGCCTCGATCTCGCCGGGCTCGACTCGGAACCCGCGGATCTTCATCTGGTGGTCGGTGCGCCCCGCGTACTCCAGGGCGCCGTCCGCCCGGTGGCGGGCGAGGTCGCCCGTGCGGTAGAGGCGGCGGGTGACGCCGTCGGGTCCCGTGTGCTCGACGAACCGTTCGGCGGTGAGGTCCGGGCGTCCGTGGTAGCCGAGGGCCAGTCCGACGCCTTCGAGGTACAGCTCGCCGGTGACACCCGTGGGGACCTCGGACAGGCGCGCGTCCAGGACGTGGGTGCGCATGTTGGCGATGGGCCGGCCGATGGGCACGGCGTCCCCGGCCTCGGGCCGGCACCGCCACGCGGTGACGTCGACGGCCGCCTCGGTCGGGCCGTACAGGTTGTGCAGTTCGACGCCCGGCAGCAGGCCGAGGAAGCGGGTCTGCACCTCGTGGGGCAGGGCCTCTCCGCTGCACACGACGCGGGTGAGACCGGCGGCGAGCCGTACCGCGAGGGGGTCGTCGAGGAAGACGCCGAGCATCGACGGCACGAAGTGCACGGTGCTGACGCCCTCCTCCCGGATCAGGCCGGCCAGGTACGCGGGGTCGCGCTGGCCGCCGGGCCGGGCGAGGACGAGCGTGGCGCCGGTGAGCAGGGGCCAGAACAGCTCCCACACCGACACGTCGAAGGTGTACGGCGTCTTCTGCAGGACGCGTTCGCCGGGGGTGAGCCCATAGGCGTCCTGCATCCACAACAGGCGGTTGGCGATGGCGCGGTGGGAGACCACCACGCCCTTGGGCGTGCCCGTCGAGCCCGAAGTGAAGATCATGTAGGCGGGGTCGTCCGGACCAGCGGCGTCCACGGAGGCGGGTTCGGTGGCCTCGGGGGCGGACTCGGCCGACGCGCCGGTCCACCACTCTTCCGCGACGACGACGGCCAGGCCGGGGACGCCGAGGCCGTCGTCGGACCCGTCCGTTCCCGCCTCCCGCAGCGCCGCCGCCCGGCAGCCGTCCGCGACGACCAGGCGGATGCCGGCCTCCGCGAGCAGTGCCCGGGTGCGCGCCTCGGGGTGCTCGGGGTCCAACGGCACATACGCCGCACCGGACTTGAGCACCGCGAGCAGGGCCACCGGCAGCATCAGGGAGCGGTCCATCAGCAGGCCCACGAAGGAGCCGGGGCGGGCGCCGAGGGCCCGCAGCCGGGCCGCGAGGCGTTCGGCCGCCTCGTCGAGCCGCCGGTAGTCGAGCCCCTCGCCGTCGAAGCGGAGCGCCGTCGCGTCAGGCGTCCGCCGAACCTGACGGTCAATCAGCTCCGTGAGCGTGTGCGGTGCTTCGTAGTGCTTCGCGGTGTCGTTCCAGGTGGCGTGGTGACGGCGGTCCTGCGGCGGGACGAGGTCGGCCGCGAAGCAGTCCTGGCCGGGCTCGTCGGCGAGGGCTCGCAGCGCGGCGGTGTAGGAGGCGTGCAGCGCGGCGATCCGCTCGGCGGTGAACCGCGCCGCGTCGTAGCGCAGGCCGAGTTCGAGCAGACGGCCGTCGGGGGTGCGGGAGAACTCCGCGCCGAAGGCGACGTCCGTGGCGGCCTCCCCCGTCTCCTCCAGGACGGTGAACGCCTCACCGGACGGCCCGCCCTGCTCGACGTGGAAGTGGGTGTAGTTGAAGAACGTCTCGAACGGCGCAGCCCCGCCGTTGCGGCGCACGACCTCGGCGAGCGGGTAGCGCCGGTGGTCGTGCACACGCAGGTCGAGGTCGGCGACGCGGCGCACCAGGTCCCGCCAGCTCTCCGGGACGAGGGCGAGCCGGAAGGGCAGTGTGTTGAGGAACGCGCCGACGACCTTGTCGCCGTCGGGCTCCTCGGTGCGGCCGTTGAGCACCACGCCTGTGGTGATCTCGTCGCCGCCGCCCATCAGGGCCATGACGCGGGCGTGCGCGGCGAGCAGGACGATGCGCAGCGGCACGCCGAGTTCGGCGGCGAGCGCGGCCAGCCGCTCGTGGAGGCCGGCGGGCAGCGGTGCGTGGTGCCAGGTCATCCGGGGCGGCCCGGCCGCCGTGACGGAGCGCGGCAGCCGGGTCACGGGGGCGCCCTCGGTCACCTCGTCCCAGAAGTCCCGCTGGGCGGGGTCGGCGAGCGCGGCGCGCTCCAGTGCGACGAAGGAGGCGAAGCGGGAGCGCGGCGCGGGGTCCGGGGCGGCTGCGGGCTGCGCGGCGTCCTCCTCGGCGTCGCGGAGCCGGACGTAGCGGGAGGAGAGCTCGGTGAGGAGGGAGCGCTCGCTCCAGCCGTCCATGACCGCGTGGTGCTCGACGACGAACAGCTGGAAGGTCGTGTCGGTGCGGCGCTGGACGTGGAAGCGGATCAGGGGCGCCTCGTCCCAGGCGAACGGGCGGGCGCGCTCGGCCTCGTAGCGTGTGGCGACGGCCTCTTCCCGCGCGGCGTCGTCCAGCCCGCGCAGGTCCTCGAAGGTGATGCGGGGGCGGGCGTCGCGGTGGACGAGCTGGAGGGGCTCGCTGAATCCGTGCGGGTCGAAGGAGGTGCGCAGCATCTCGTGCCGGGCCCCGGCCTCCTCGACCGTCCGCCGCCAGGCCCGCTCGGACCAGGGCGCTTCGACGTGGTAGGAGGCGACGTTGTGGTACACCCGGCCGGTCTCCGCGGGCAGGTCGCTGTGGAAGAGCATCCCGGCCTGGAGCCGGGTCATCGGGTAGGCGTCCTCCAGCCCGGCGGGCAGCGCCGCCCGGTCGGCCCCGGCGAGGAGCGAGAACGGCCGGTACGACGCCGTGCCGGACCGGGTGTCCGACCGCCCGCCGGACGGCGTGTCCGCGTCCCGGACGGCCGCCCCGGCGAGACCGCGGACGGTCTGGTGCCGCATCAGGTCGGCGACGGCGAAGCGCAGTCCGCGGTCACGGGCGCGGGCGAGCACCTGGAGCGAGCGGATGGAGTCTCCGCCGAGGGCGAAGTAGTTGTCGAGCGCGCCGATCCGCTCGTGGCCGAGGACCTCCTGCCAGATCTCGGCGAGCGCCGTCTCGACCGGCCCGCTCACCGGCTCGTGGGCGGCCGCGGACCCCAGGACCGTCGCGCCCTCGGCGCCCGGGGCCGGCAGGGCCCGCCGGTCGGCCTTGCCGTTGGCGGTGAGGGGGAACGCCGGCAGGGTGACGAAGACGCCGGGGATCATGTAGTCGGGCAGCCGTGCGGCGAGGTGTGCGCGCAGCGCGTCGACGGTGAGGGGGGCCGTGACGTCCGGGGTGGGCTCGGCGACGGTCCCGTGGGTGGCCTCGGTTTCCGGGGCGGTGCCGGCGGCGTTCTCCGCGGCCGGCACGACGTACCCGGTCAGGACCGGGTTCCCGGTGGCGTCCGGGACCACGCGGGCGACGGCGGCGCCGACTCCGGCGTGGGCGGTGAGGGCCGCCTCGATCTCGCCCAGCTCGATGCGGAAGCCCCGCAGTTTGACCTGGTCGTCGATGCGGCCGAGGTACTCCAGTTCGCCGTCCGCACGGACCCGGGCGAGGTCTCCGGTGCGGTACATCCGCTCCCCCGAGGCGGCCGTGGGGAAGCGTTCGGCGGTCAGGTCGGGGCGGTTGAGATAGCCGCGGGCGAGACCCGCCCCGGCTACGTACAGCTCGCCCACCGCACCGCGGGGCACGGCCCTGCCCCGGCCGTCCAGCAGATGCAGCCGCAGATCGGGGATGGGTACGCCGATGACGCTGCCGCGTCCTTCCTCGGCGTCGCGGGCGGTCAGCGGACGGTAGGTGACGTGAACCGTGGTCTCGGTGATGCCGTACATGTTCACCAGGCGGGGCGATGCGTCGCCGTGCCGGCCGAACCAGCCGCGCAGCGCGCCGACGTCCAGCGCCTCACCGCCGAACACCACCTGCCGCAGGGCGAGTCGTTCACTCGTGGAACTGAGTTCGTCGACGCGGTCGAGCTGGTGGAAGGCCGACGGCGTCTGGTTGAGGACGGTCACCCTCTCGTCGCGCAGCAGTCGGTGGAACTCCTCCGGCGACCGGCTGACGGTGTACGGCACGACGACGAGCCGGCCGCCGTGCAGCAGGGCGCCCCACAGCTCCCACACGGAGAAGTCGAAGGCGATGGAGTGGAAGAGGGTCCAGACATCGTCGGCGCCGAAGCCGAACCAGTGGCCGGTCGCGGAGAACAGCCGGGTGATGTTGCGGTGCGGCACGAGGGTGCCCTTGGGCAGTCCCGTGGAGCCGGAGGTGTAGATGGCGTAGGCGAGGTCGTCGGGGCTGACGCCGCTGTCGGGGGCGGTGTCCGGCAGCAGGTCCAGCTCGGCCGCGTCGGCATCCAGGTCGACGGCGTACAGGCCCCGGGCGTCCCACAGCGGGCGGGTCCCGGTGGTGCCGACGACGTGGCCGAGACCGGCGTCGCCGACGATGTGGCGCAGGCGCTCCGGCGGGTTGTCGGGGTCGAGGGGCAGGTACGCGCCGCCCGCCTTGAGGATGCCGAGCAGGCCGACGACCAGTTCGGCGGAGCGGGGGACGCACAGGCCGACGAGGGTGCCGGGGACGACACCGAGGGCGCGCAGGCGGTGGGCGACCTGGTTGGCACGGCGGTCGAGTTCGCCGTAGCCGAGGTGACGCTCGCCGTCGGTCACGGCGACGGCGTCGGGTGTGCGGGCCGCGTGCTCTGCGAAGACCTCGTGGGCGCAGGGCGCGGGGTCGACGGCGGTCGCGGTGCCCGTGGTTGCGGTGTCCGTGGTTACGGTGTCCGCGGTCGCCGCGGCGCGGAACGGGGGTGTCGTGGCGGGGGCGGGCGGTGACGTCAGGGGCAGTTGCTCTTCCTCCGAGAGCAACGGCAGCGCGGACAGCGGCAGATGCGGCGCGTCGAGGGCGGCGTCGAGCAGCCGCAGGTAGTGCCGGGTGAACCGCTCGACGGTGGCGGCCTCGTAGAGGTCGGCCCGGTACTCCAGACGGAGGCGCACACCGCCGCCCGACTGCACGATGTCGAAGGTCAGGTCGAACTTCGCGGTGTGGGAGGGCCCTTCGAGCAGCCGGACGCGGGGGCCGGGCAGGTCCGCCGTGGTCTCGTCCTCGTCGTGGAAGCCGACGAGGACGTCGAAGAACGGGGCCCGCTCGGTGGTGCGCCCGGGGTTGAGGTGCTCGACGATCCGCTCGAACGGCAGGTCCTGGTAGTCCTGGGCGTCCGCGACGGTGTCCCGCACCGCTGCGACGTGATCGCGGAACCGGGGGTCCGCGGAGAAGTCCGAGCGGATGACGAGGGTGTTGACGAACAGGCCGACCGTCTCCGCGAACTCCTTGCGGTTGCGGTTGGCCACGGGGGTGCCGACGACGACGTCCTCGCTGCCGGAGTAGCGGCCCAGGACGACCTGGAGGGCGGCGAGCATGGTCATGAAGCGCGTGCTGCCGGTGTCCCTGCAGACCTGGTCGAGCCGCCCGAGCAGGGCGTCCGGCAGAGGGACCTCGTACGTGGCGGCCGCGCGCGGGGCGGGTGCGGCGGGGCCGGGGACGGCCGCCGGACGGAGGTCGGCGGGGATCGCGGAGGTGGGCAGCTCACCGCCCAGTTGTCCGGCCCAATAGGCGAGCTGCCGCTCGGCGGCGGGACCGCGCAGCCATTCCTCCTGCCATTCGGAGAAATCGGCGTAATGGAATTCCGGCTCCTCCACGCCTACGCATTCCCCGCCGTCCGCTTCAGCGGCGTATTCCGCGAAGAGTTCCCGGAGCAGGATTCCCGCCGACCATCCGTCGCCGACGATGTGATGCATTCCGAGCGCCAGCACCGCGCCGGCGGACCCTTCCGGGCGGCGCAGCAGGGCGGCGCGGAACAGGGGGCCGGTGGCGAGGTCGAAGGGCCGCCGGTACTGCGCGTCCATCCAGCGGCGCACGGCCTCGGCGCCTTCCGTCTCCCCCGTCCCGGCGGTCTCCACCGTCCAGTCGAGCCGCGCGGAGGAGTCCACGCACTGCGTCAACTCCCCTTCGCTCAGGATGAACCGGGTGCGCAGCGCCTCGTGCCGGTCGAGCAGCCGCTGCGCGCAGACCCGCAGCAGGTCCGCGTCCACGTCGGCGTCGAACGCGCAGAAGACCGGCATGTGGTAGGTGGGCCTGGCCCCCTCCATCTCCTGGAGGAAGTACATGCGCTGTTGCGCCCGCGAGGCGCGGAAGACGGCGACAGCGGATTCCCCGGACGCTTCCGGAGACGATTCCGGTGACGAATTCACGGGCGATTCTGCGGACGGTTCTTCCGGAACAACCGGAACGACCGGGACGTGAGTGGCCAAGACGACTCCCTCGACCGCCACGCCTTTTCTGACGCGCGGCACCGATTCCCCTGCTGGGCGAATCCCACGCTATGCGCGCGTCGAGTCTCGGATAAGTCCCGACCTGTCGGTCCCCGGAACACGTGACATCGCCGGCGGTGCTCGGGAGCGGACGAGTCCCGGTGATCGCCCTGCTTGTGATGACGCAACGCCGACCGACACCGTATCCGTCTCGTCACCGCCGGTGATCGCTGACGCCCTCGATGATGAGGGAGATGCCGATGCCCAGCATCCAGACATCCTTGGCCAGCGGGGTTCCCTGCTCAGTGGGGCGCAGGCTGCCCTCCTGGTGCATGCCCGGCGCGCGCAGGTACAGCCCGAGCGTGCCGGCAGAGAACGCGGTCAGCGCGGCTCCGGCAACAGCGGCAGGGACCACCGGAAGGAGCAGTGCGGCGGCTACGGCGGCCTCCCCGGCAGAGAGCAGCCGGACGAACTGCCAGGCATCGAGATTGCCCAAGAAGGGGTAGGCGGTGGTGGCGAACTGCTGCAGCCCCTCAGCGGTGGCCTCGTCCGCGCCGCGTTTCGACAGCGCGGCGTTGAGGAAGAACGTGCCGACGGGCAGCCTGAGCGGCAACTGCCGCACTGCGGATCGCCAGATGGAATCGAATGCCATGCCGAGCCTCCCTAAGTGGGGCAGTCGGCCCCTGGAGAACGACCGTCGGCCTGCGCAGCACCGACCGAGTCACGGAACGTCACAGATCAAGACTGAGCGACATCACTTCCCAGCGCGTCGCGCAGCACTCCGACGGCCTGGGCGACGGCCGCACGGGTGGCATGGGTGTCGCTGAGAGGGTTGAGCATCATGAAGTCGTGGGTGATGCCGTCATAACGGACGGTGGTGATGTCCACGCCCGCCGCGCGGAGCCTGGCCGCGTATGCCTCGCCCTCGTCGCGCAGGACGTCTGCCTCGTCAACGAGGAGGAAGGCCGGCGGGAGACCGGCGAGCTGATCGAGGGTGGCCTTCAGGGGAGAGGCGGTGATCTCGCTGCGCTGCGCGCGGTCGGGCATGTACGCGTTCCAGAACCACTCCATGGCCTGGGCGGTGAGGAAGTAGCCGGTGGCGAGATCGGTGTAGGACCGGGTGTTCATTCCGGCGTCGGTGACCGGGTAGTACATGGACTGATGCACGAAGCGGACGTCGCCGCGCTCCTTGGCCAGCAGGGCGAGAGCGGCCGTCATGTTTCCGCCGACCGAGTCGCCCGCCACCGCCATGCGGTCCGGGTCGAGGCCATGGGCGGCGCCTTCCCGGACGATCCACTGAGCGGTGGCGTAGCCCTGCTCGATCGCCACCGGGTAGTGCGCCTCGGGAGAGCGGGTGTACTCGACGAACACGACCGCGGCCTGCGCCCCGTCCGCGAGCTCGCGCACCAGTCGATCATGGGTGTCGGCGTTGCCCAGAATCCAGCCACCACCGTGCATGTAGAGAACCACGGGGAGGGGCGCCGCGGCGCCGCGCGGCCGGACGATGCGGGCACGCACATCGCCGACATCGGCAGGCACGGTGATCCACTCCGAGTCGACGTCGAGTTTCTCGATCGGTTCGGCTTGAAGGTCGTCCAGCACCTTGCGGGCCTTCTCGGGCCCCAGTTCGTACAAGAACGGCGGCTGGGACGTGGCATTTGCGAACTGCTGGGCTGCGGGCTCCAGAACGATGGAGCCAGAGGGAGCGGTCATGACGAGCTCCGTGAGGTCTGGGGCTGAGAGATGCTGAGGACTCCTGCACGGCCTGACCGCGGAGCGTCAATGCGCCCCGCCACTCGGCAGGCAGCGCGGCATTGCCACAAGCAACAGCCTCGTCCCTCCGAGGCATGATCGCATCCGTGCAGTCGCACACCCCGGCCCGTACCACCACGCGACACCGGTCGTCCGGTCGTGCCGATGCGCGGAGAGCCAGGAAGTCACGCAAGCGATCGCCCACCGGAGGGGCGGCGGCACTGAACGCGCCCCGGCGGGCCGCCACTTCATCGCTGCGGTTGTACGACCGCTGCTCGAGGTCGACGATTGTCACAGCCCTGCAGTCGGAAGGAGGACCGTGAGCGAGCCGACGACCGATGCCCCGCCGATCGTGCTGATCCACGGGCTTTGGATGACCGCCAGAAGCTGGGACCGCTGGGCGCGGTACTACCGGGCGAAGGGCTACGAAGTGGTCGTGCCGACGTACCCGGGGTTCGAGATCGAGGTGGAGGCACTGCGCGAAAAGCCCGAGATCATCGCCGCGGCGTCCGTCCCCGAAACCCTCGACCATCTCAGCGACGTGGTCGAGCGCCTGGACCGTCCGCCGATCATCATGGGCCACTCCTTCGGCGGGACCTTCACCCAACTCCTGGTCAACCGAGGGTTGGGCGCCGCCGCCGTGACGATCGACTCGGCGCCACCCGAGGGAGTGCGGGTGAACCCACCGTCCCAGATCAAGTCCCTGTTCCCGATCCTCGCCAACCCAGCCAACCGGCACCGCGCGGTGGGCTTCACCAAGGAGCAGTTCCACTACGCGTTCGCCAACACGTGCAGCCGGGAGGAGTCCGACGCGGCCTACGACCACCTCCACATCCCGGCGCCCGGCAGCTGGGTGTGGGCCTACGGCCTGATAGCCAACTGGAAGCCTGGCCACCAGGAGACCTGGGTCGACTACGACCTGGACGACCGTGCGCCGCTGCTGTTCATCATGGGCGGCAAGGACCACCTGATGCCACCCTCGGTGATCCGCTCCAACGCGAAGAAGTATCGCAACTCCGAGGCGCTGACCGAGACCTACGAGTTCCCGGACCGCTCACACTTCACCGGTGTCGAGCCCGGCTGGGAACAGGTGGCCGATCACGCGCTCGAATGGGCGACCAGACACGCCCGAACCCGGACGAGCTGACAAACCGCCGACAACGGCAACGTCACCACCACAGGGTTGCACGGTCTCAGCAGTGGCCGGATGCCCGGCGCACGGGAAGGTTTGCCATGAAGATCGTCGTCATCGGCGGCACCGGCAACATCGGTTCGAAACTCGTGCCGCAACTCGCCCGGCACGGCCACGACGCGGTGGCGGCAGCACCCTCGACAGGGGTCAACGCCCTGACCGGCGAAGGGCTCACCGACGCACTGGCCGGCGCATCCGTGGTGATCGACGTGTCGAACTCGCCGTCCTTCGAAGACAGCGCGGTGATGAGGTTCTTCGAGACCTCCACGCGCAATCTGCTCGCCGCCGAAGCCAAAGCCGGCGTCGCCCACCATGTCGCACTGTCGGTGGTGGGGACCGAGCGATTGCCCGAGAGCGGCTACTTCCGGGCGAAGGTCGCTCAGGAGCAGCTGATCGAGAAATCCTCGATCCCGTACTCGATCGTGCACGCGACACAGTTCTTCGAGTTCGTCGCGAGCATCGCCGACAACGCCACCGCCGACGGCGCGGTCCGGCTGGCCCCGGTGCTCTTCCAACCCGTCGCGGGCGACGACGTCGCCCGGGCGGTGGGCCGGATCTCGACCGGGTCGCCGCTGAACGGCAGGATGGACGTCGCCGGGCCCGAGCGGTTCCGGATGGACGAATTCTTCCGGCAGGCCCTGGCCGCCCGCAACGACCCGCGTGAGGTCGTCACGGACCCCCATGCCCGCTACTTCGGAGCCGAACTGAGCGAGGGAACTCTGGTGCCGGGCGGTGACGCGATCCTCGGCGAGATCCGCTACAGCGACTGGCTGGGCCGGACAGCGGTCTGACGGTCCCCGGCCACGCCGACACCGGGGACCTCGTCACCACCCATCCGACCGCCAACCCGGTGAACCCATGCGGTCACAGCACCGGCGATGTCACACACCGGCCACGGGCAGCGTCACCTCGAAGCGGCAACCGCCGGTGATGTTGTGCACGGTGGCGCGTCCCTGGTGGGCTTCGACGATGCCCCGGACAATGGCGAGCCCCAGGCCGGCGCCGGCCGGCGGCGTGCGGGCGTCCGTCCCACGCCAGCCGGTGTCGAAGACGCGCGGCAGGTCGTCCTCGGGGATCCCGCCGCAGCCGTCGGAGACGGACAGGACGACGCCGTCGTGGGAGCGCCCGGCGGTCACGGCGACCGTCCCGTCGGCAGGGGTGCGTCTGATCGCGTTGATGAGGAGGTTGCCCAGCACGCGGCTCATCTCCTTGCCGTCCACCTCGACCGGCACCGGCTCGACGTACTCGCCCACCAGCCGTACCCCGTGCTCGCGCGCGAGCGGATCCACTCCGGCGAGGGCGTCGCTGACCAGGTCGTACAGCGAGATCCTGGACGGGGACAGGGCGAGTGTCCCGGCGTGGATGCGGGAGAGCTCGAAGAGGTCGCCCACCATGCCGTTGAGGCGCTCGACCTCGGTGCGGATCTGCCGCAGGTAACGTCGGGGGTCCGCCGCCACACCGTCCTCCAGCGCCTCCGACATCGCGCGCAGGCCGGCGAGCGGGGTGCGCAGGTCGTGCGAGATCCAGGCGACGAGTTCGCGCCGGGAGGCTTCCAGGGCGCGTTCTCGTTCGCGCGACTCGGCGAGTCTGGCGCTGGTGACAGCCAACTCCCGGCTGAGCGCGGAAAGTTCGGCCGTGGCCGGTTGCTCGGGCGCGGTGAAGTCACCGCCGTCCCCGAACGACCGGGCCGCCACGGCGAGTTCGTGGCTACGGGCGACGACCCAGCGGCCCAGCAGCAGAGCGGTGACCAAGGACACCACGGCGGCCATGGCGACGACCATGGTGACGACGCTCAGGTCGTGCGCTGACAGGAACATCGCCTCCGCCACGGCTAGTGTGCCCGCGAGCATCGCGGTCACCGCCACTGCGGCGACCACGGCGAGCGACACGGTGAGGGAGCGCCGCCGGATCAGGCGGAGGACGCCCGCACCGGCCAGGCCGGCCACCGCCGCGCCGGAGAAGGCGTACACGGCGATCAGGAGGGTGTCATTCATGGTCAGCCCGCTCCTGGCCGGCGTCAGCGTCCTGGCCGGCGGGGTCGAAGCGGTAGCCCACGCCCCACACGGTCTGGATCAGCCGGGGCCGCGCCGGATCCTCCTCGACCTTGCCGCGCAGCCGGCGGACATGAACGGTGACGGTGGAGAGGTCGCCGAAGTCCCAGCCCCACACCTCGCGCATCAGGTCCTCGCGGCTGAAGGCGCGGCCCGGATGGCGCACGAGGAAGGAGAGGAGGTCGAACTCCCTCAGGGTGAGGGACAGTTCGGTGCCGTTCTTGGTCGTTCGGCGCGCTGCGGGGTCGATGGTCAGGCCGGCCGCGCTGAGCGGCTGCGACGCGACGACGGGCCGGGTGCGGCGCAGGACCGACTCCACGCGCAGGACCAGCTCCCGGGGGCTGAAGGGCTTGGTGACGTAGTCGTCCGCGCCCACCTCCAGGCCCATGATGCGGTCGTCCTCGTCGCCCCGCGCGGTGAGCATGATGACCGGCACCGGGCCGCGCTGCCGCAGCCGACGGCACACTTCCAGGCCGTCCATTCCGGGCAGCATCAGGTCCAGCACCACCAGATGGGGCCGGCATTCGGCGGCCCGCATGAGCGCGGTCGGTCCGTCGTCGGCCCGCTGCACCGCGTAGCCGGCGCGTTCGAGGTAGCCGGCGACGACCTCGGCGACGGTGGGATCGTCTTCCACGACCAGGACACGGGCGGCTTCGGCGCCCGGGAGCACCGCGGCCGCGGCGTCCATCGATTCGTACGGCTGCTGCATTGCCCCAGCCTCGCACCGCGGCTGCGCGTGGCGTACCCGAGGTCTCCGACGTCCGCGTTTCGTAAGGACCCGACATCCGGTATGCGCGTTTTGTCTCCGTAGGGTGAGTCCTGTGACCACCCCGACTCCCTCTCCCCCCGTCGACGCCTGCCCCGGACGGCGGCCCGCGATGGACGCGCCTCAAGTGACGCTGAAGCTGCACACCGTGGGCTTCGTCGACGCCGACGCCCTCTTCGGACCGGCTGAAGACGGCGGGTTCCGGGCCCCCGGGCCGGCCGCACCCGATGCCCCGGCGGCGCCCCACAGCCCTTCCAACCGGCCGGCCGGTCCCTCGCGCCGGGCCGAGTCGACGACGGTCGCAGGCCGATGAACCGGACGACACAGACCGTCGCGCCCTCCGGCATCGGAGAACTCGACCGCACGCAACCGCTGGACGAGCCTGCCTGGGCCACCGCCGATCCCTACTCCCGCGCGCTGCACAGCGGTCGTGGACCGCTCTTCCTGCGCCGGGCCGACGGCTGGCTGCTGCCGCTGGAGGTGGAACGGTGGTGTGCGCGCGCCGACGCCGTGGACATGGAGATCCTCGGCCGGTGCGAGGGCTCCGTGCTCGACGTGGGGTGCGGACCCGGGCGGCTGGTCGCCGAACTCGCGGAGCGGGGACGGCGAGCCCTCGGCATCGACGTCAGTGAGGCAGCCGTCACCCGGACCACCGCCATCGGCGGCTCCGCCCTGCGCCGGTCAGTCTTCGAGCCGCTGCCCGCCGAGGGCCGCTGGGGCAGCGCGCTCCTCGTGGACGGCAACATCGGCATCGGCGGCGATCCACGCGCCCTGCTCCGCCGGCTCGCCCAGGTCCTCGTACCGGGTGGCCTGCTGATCGCCGAAACCGTTCCGGTGGACGTCGACGAACGCCTCCACGTCCGTATCACCGACACGCACAACGCATCCGGCACGCCGTTCCCCTGGGCCCGGCTCGGTACGCCGGCCCTGCTGCGGTACGGGGCCCGCGCGGGCTGGCACACCGTCGATCACTGGACCACCGGAGGACGCTCCTTCGTCGCCCTGCGCAGCCGCAGCAGGAAGAGGAGCGCCGAACCGGCGAAGGAGTACGGCCATGATCGCCAGCCAGCGCCCCAGGAAGCCGTCCGCCGACACCCGGTCACTCGCCAGCACAGCCCCACCATCTGACCACCGCTCAGCAACCTGCGCCTCATGAATGGATCACTCATGCGAAAAGCTCATCGACGCGGCAAAGCCCGACGCAACAGCATCGTGGCGGCCTTGGCGCTGCTGGCGGGCGGCGGCGGGCTGGTGGCCGTCAACGCGGCGGCGAACGCCTCGAACACCGCCCCCGAGGCAACCACGCTCTCCGCTCCCTCCCGAACCGTCAGTTGTCCCCGCGTGGAAGGCCGGTTGCCGGCGATACCCTCGAGGGCGAAAGCCGAGGTCACCCGCAATCTCGCACTGCTCGAGACGCAGATCGCCGAGGCGAACGGCAGGATCGCCACCACCCGGGGACAGGGCGGCCCCGACTTCGTCGACAGCGCCGTCCTGGGTCCGCTGAAGGACAAGCGGGTCGCCACTCTGGAGCGCATAGCCATCGCGATCGGCCGCGTCGCCTCCAAGCCGACGGGCTTGGAGGCCCTCGCCCCCTGCACGCTCTCGACGGGTGGCGGCAACGGCACGACAGCGCCCTCCTCCCCCGCTGCGGGAGCAGGCGGCTCCCGGCAGAACGGCGGCGGAGTCGCCCGGGGCGACGGTCCCGCGGCCTCCGACTTCGTCGACATCACGAGGGTGGCCCCCAACATCAGGCAGGCGCCCGCCCGAGCCGGGGCCTCCACGGGCACTTTCGACTCTCGCTGCGGCACCAATCAGCGGGGCCAGCACAACTCGGACAACGACATCGTCGCTCCCGGCGTCGTCAACGGAGCCCACCACGTTCACGACTACATCGGCAACAAGGACGTGAGCGCCACCTCCACCAACGAGTCGCTCATCCGCCAGGACACCACCTGCACCAACGGCGACCGGTCCGCCTACTACTGGCCCGTCCTGCGCGACCTCACCAAGTCGGGCCCGGACGCGGACTCAGCCCTCGGCGGCGGGAAGGAGGGCAACGTCGGCGCCATCCTGGTGCCGAGCTCGGTCTCCGTCACGTACAAGGGCAGCCTCACCGGGAAGGTCGTGGCGATGCCGCAGTTCCTGCGGATCATCACCGGCGACGCCAAGGCGGCCACCAACGGCACCGCGAACGCCAACTCCCGCTGGACCTGCACCGGTTTCGAGAGGAAGGTCGAGCTGACCGACAAGTACCCGCTGTGCCCGAAGGGCAGCAACGTCGTGCGCAAGTTCCGCTTCCAGAACTGCTGGGACGGCCGGAACATCGACAGCGCCGACCACCGCAGCCACGTCGCCTTCACCGACCCCGCCACCGGCGCCTGCCCGGCCGGGTTCGTGGCCATCCCGCAACTGACCATGCGGCTTGTCTACAAGGTGCCCTCCGGCCCCAACTACGCCGTCGACGGCTTCCTGGGGCAGGGCCACAAGGCGATCACGGATCACGACGACTTCATCGAGGTCATGAGCCCCCGCCTGATGGCCAAGGCCGTGAAGTGCATCAACACGGGCCGACGCTGCGGCTGACGCCCCATCGCCCGCCGACGCCACCTCGCCACACCCCGTGCTGCCTGGAATCCCCAGGGACTTCCAGCCAGCACGGGAGTCAGCCCCGCCCTTCCGTAGGCCGGGGATGGTGGCTGTGCGCACGGCAGACCGTTGTTTCACGGGCAGTGAGGCATCTGCCAGGCAATCAGGTCGACGTAGGTCAGTGCGGTACCCGATCATGCGTTCATGCCTCTGAGAGAGACCCTTGCCCGGGTCGATGCGGACTTGGCCGCCGGCCGGATTCCCGTCGCGCGCCAGCGTCTGCGCGGCCTCGTCTCGTCCTTTCCGCACGACCTGACGCTCCGCCGTCGCCTGGCCGAGGTGTACCGCCTCTACGGTGACGCCGCCGAGGCTGGACGCTGGATGTACCTCGAAGAGGACCGGAACGCCGACGAGACCGCTGCCTTCGAGGCGCGGTACGTGTCTTCCGGGTGGCGGATGAAAGCCCTCTCCTGGCAGGGTTCCGAGGCGAAGGCCGCCACCGCTTTCGCGGAGGAGCAGCTGGTCGCGGTGCGGACCGCCTGTGCCGAGGAATTGGGGCGCCCTGTCGACTGGGACGACCGGGACCACCTGGGAGGGGAGCACGAGGCGCCCTCCCAGCCGTGGACGGTCGGCGGCGTGATGGCGGGCGTCGGCTGCCTGGTGGCGGCCCTTGTGTTTCTCGCCATCTGGGTGAACGGACTCATTGCCCTCTTCCACTGACTCAGATCACCAGGCTTGTGAGCAGCGCCGATCGAGGGCCGGTTTCGACGCCGTCTTCTGTCATGCCTCGCGTATGGCGCTCAGGCAGCGGGCGGCGTGTGTGCGCAAGGCGTCGGCGAGTTCGGGGGGCGTGTCGGTGAGGGTGAAATCGGCGTCGACCGAGGTGATCATCCACGCGAGGTCACGGGGGGTGTCGGCGCCCAAGTGCAGGAGGCAGCTTTCGTCGTCGACGGGTTCGATGACGCCCATGCCGGGCCAGATGCGGTCGGTGACCGCTGCGGCCGGCTCGTGCAGGGTGATGACGGCCTGGTACGGCCAGGTCCGTGACGACAGTCGGTGGGCCAGATAGGTGGCCACGTCGGAGTCGGGAAGTTCGCGGGGGCTGAACCGCGGTCCGGTCGGCGTGCGCGGCGTGAGCCTGTCGACGCGGAAGGTGCGCCAGTCGGTGCGGTCGGTGTCCCAGGCGATCAGATACCAGTGGCGGTCGAAGCTGACGAGGCTGTGCGGCTCGACCGAGCGCCTACTGCGGCCGTGGCGGGGGCTCGCGTAGTCGAAGCGCAGTCGCTCGCGCCGGCGGCACGCCTCGGCGATGGCCATGAGGGTGTCCGCGGAGACCTTGGGAGCCGGGGCGGTACCGGCCCGAACGGTGGCGGTGTGCAAGGTGTTCACTCGGTACCGCAGCCGGGATGGGAGCATCTGCTCCAGCTTGGTGAGCGCGCGCAGCGAGGACTCCTCGATCCCGGCGACGGAGCCACCGGCGGCTGTGCGCAGGCCGACGACCACGGCGACGGCCTCGTCGTCGTCGAGCAGCAGCGGCGGCAGCGTGGTCCCGGCCCCGAGCCGGTAGCCCGCAGTGCCCTGGGTGGCGTTCACCGGGTAGCCGAGCGCGCGCAGCCGCTGCACATCACGGCGCAGGGTGCGTCGGCTGACGCCGAGGCGTTCGGCGAGCTCGGCTCCGGCCCAGTCACGGTGGGTCTGTAGCAGGGAGAGCAGTTTCAGCAGCCGCCCGGAGGTCTCCAACATGCGTCAAGACTGCCGGAAGGTGAGGACCGGAACTGACCTAAGCGGGACCTAGCGTCGCAGCCATGGAGAACACGACACCCAGCGCCATCCGCTCCTTCCGCATCGACGTACCGCCGGCCCAGCTCGACGATCTGCAAGCCCGCCTGGCCGCCACCCGCTGGCCGGATGAGCTGCCCGGCGTCGGCTGGGCCCGTGGCGTGCCGGTGACCTACCTGAAGGACTTGGCCGAGTACTGGCGCGCCGCCTACGACTGGCGGGTGCACGAGGCGGAACTCAACACATTCCCTCAGTACATGACCACCGTCGACGGGCAGAACATCCACTTCCTTCACGTGCGCTCCCCCAGGGCCGATGCCACGCCGCTGATGCTGCTGCACGGCTGGCCGGGCTCGGTGGCGGACTTCCTCGACGTCATCGGGCCGCTGTCCGATCCCGACGCACACGGCGGTGATTCGGCCGGCGCGTTCCACTTGGTCATTCCCTCACTGCCGGGGTTCGCCTTCTCCACCCCGCTGGCCGGGCCCGGCATGGGCGCGGCCCGGATGGCCGGGGTGTTCAACCGGCTGATGGACCGCCTCGGCTACACGCGCTACGGCGTTCACGGCTACGACACCGGCTCATGGGTCGCTCCGGAGATGGGCAAGCAGGCACCGGACCATGTGATCGGCGTCCACGTCAACGCCATGATCACATTCCCCGCCGGGGCGGAGGGCGAGATGGACGGCCTGACGGAGGCCGAACAGCGACGATGGCATCGGATGCAGAACTTCAACGACGCCTACCTGCAGTGCAATTCCAAACGTCCGCAGACCGTGGCCTACGCCCTCACCGACTCCCCTGTCGGCCAGCTGGCTTGGGTCGTGGAGAAGTTCAAGGAGCTCACCGACCCTGAAGGCACACTGCCCGAGGACAGCATCCACCGGGACCGCATCCTGACCGAGGTCTCGCTGTACTGGCTGACCGCCACCGCCGCCTCGGCCGCCCAGGTCTACTACGAGGAGATCTCCGCGAACGCCTGGACCGAAGCCGCAGCCGACGACTGGACGGCCCCCAGCGCGGCGCACGACCCCGGGTGGAGCGACGGTCAGGGCGACTGGGCAGCCGACGCACGGGGAACCGTGCCCACCGCCGTGCTGCTCTCCGCCCACGACGTGACCATCCGACGCTGGGCCGAACGCGACCACAACATCGTGCGGTGGACCGAACTCGACCGCGGTGGCCACTTCCTCGCGATGGAGGCCCCCGAACTGCTCGTCAGTGACGTCCGCGAGTTCTTCGACAAGCTGCGCTGACAGAAAGCGCCCCGTCTCCCCCGACGTCACTCAACCTGATTGCCCTTCTACGGGTTGCCGCAGGATCGTCCTGAGCTTGGCGGGGTCGGTCCTGCGCGGGTCGCTGAGGTAGATCTCGTGGTGCAGCCCCGCCTCGCGCAAGTTGTTGGCGGGTAGGTACTCGTGGTGCAGCCTGGCCAGGATCGGCGTCTCGTCGTCGTATGGGCCGATGTGGAGGACCTGGGCGCTGGTGCCCTCGCGCAAGGTCTCTGACCGAACGTTCGGAACGGCAGGAAGGTTCTTCTTGGTCAGGGCGGTGTGCTTGGCGTCTTCGACCATGTCGCTGGTGATCCAGTCGGGGACGTTGATGAGCAGTCTCCATCGCCAGTTGTCCTTCAGCCTGGCCCGGAAGTCCTCCATGTCGTCCGCCCACCACAGTCCCTCAAGTGGGCCCACGACGAAGTCCTTTCCGAGGGCGCCTTTGCTCGCGAACTTGACCGTATAGGCGACCGCGTAGAGCGCCTCGACCGCGCGACGGTACGCGGCGCTGGTGTTCGGGTCGCCGTGCCCGTCGATGGCGAGGAAGCGGAGCTCGGGGATGTCGACGAGCTCCCAGTCAGTGTTCTTGGGCGAGTAGCACTTCCTGAGCTCGCGCTTGACGTCGTATTTTTCGGTCATGCCGGGTGCCTTCTCGTGAGTGATGGTCATTACGGATCAGGGAACCACCCTGTCGTGAGCCGGCATGGTGGTCGCGCGCATAGCTGACCCTCGAAGTATGTTGTGCCACCACATGTGTGCCTGACCTGGCGGAACCGGTCCGCTCGGCCATTTCTCTGCGAGCGTGTCGACATCACCGACTCTGAATGGAACGCTCCGTACAGACGCGGACCTGTTCTCCCGCTCCGCCGGTTCACCTTCTGCTCTTCGGTCGGCGTCGCCGCTCCAGCGCAACCCCGCCACGTTCTCCGCACGAGCCGCGCATTGCGCACCAGCACTCAAGCCTCGCAGCAACCGAGTCCGGGTACGCCCAGATGCCTCGCCGAGAGGGGTTCACCCATGAAGGCATCCCGCCACCAGTGCCGCCGCTCCCGGGGCCGCCGGCCAGCCCCGAATCTGCGCCACGCCCTGGCCGGCGCCGTAGCCGCCGTCGCGGCCCTGCTGCTGCCACTGACCGTTCCCCCGCCCACCGCCCGCGCGGATTCCGCCCCCGACTCCCTGGTCGTGCGCACCGACCGGGGCTGGGTGCGGGGCGCGGCGGTCCACGACGTCGGGCGGGTCTTCCAGGGGATCCCGTTCGCTGCCCCGCCGACCGGTGAGCTCCGCTGGCGTCCGCCGCGACCCGCGCCGCAGTGGTCCGGCGTCCGGGATGCCACCGAACCGGCCCGCCCCTGCCCCCAGTTACCGCTGACGTTGCTCCCCGACGGTGGCCCCGTCCTGCCGGGAGAGTCCAACCGCACCGGCAGCACCACGGAGGACTGCCTGTACCTCAACGTCTGGACACCGGCCCGTACCGACAGCCGCCCCCTCCCCGTGCTGGTGTGGCTGCACGGCGGAGGCAACGTCCACGGCGCGGGCAGCGACTACGACGGCGCAGCGCTTGCCGCACGGGGCGTGGTCGTGGTGACCGTCAACTACCGCCTCGGTGCACTGGGATTCCTCGCCCACTCCGCACTGTCGGCCGAGGGCGCGGACCACGCCTCGGGTGACTACGGCCTGATGGACCAGCAGGCCGCGCTGCGCTGGGTGAGGCGCAACATCGGTGCCTTCGGCGGGGACCGGAACCGGGTGACGCTGGCGGGTCAGTCCGCCGGAGCGGCGGACACCTGCCTCCACATCGCCTCGCCGACCGCGAAAGGCCTGTTCCACCGGGCCATCCAGCAGAGCGGAAGCTGCGCCGCGGGCGGCGGTCAGACACCGCTCACACTCGACGCGGCCGAGCGGAAGGGAGGCGCATTCGCGGCCTCGGTCGGCTGCACGGACCCGACGACCGCGGCGGCCTGTCTGCGCACCGTGCCCGTCACCGAGCTCATCCGCGCCGACGGTACCGGGGCCTCGTCCTTGTGGGGTGCGAACACCGGGCCGCGCGTCCTGCCGCGACCACCGCACGAGGCATGGGCCGACGGACGAGTGAACGCGGTCCCGACGCTGAGCGGCAGCACCCATGACGAATACCGCTACTTCACCGCGCTGTACGTGGATCTGCTCGGCGGCGGCCCCCTGACCCCCGCGTCGTACGCCGCCCTGATCCAGCTCCAGCACGGCAACCGTGCGGCCGCGGTCCTCGACACCTACCCCGCCTCGGCGTATCCCTCCCCCAACCTGGCGTACTCCGCCGTCGGCACGGACCAGCGGTTCGCCTGCCCCGCACGGGCCGACAGCCGGCTGTACGGCAACCGGGTGCCCGTCTACGCCTACGAGTTCCACGACCCGCAGGCACCGCCGTTCATCCCGGCACCGCACACGCCACAGGGTGCCTTCCACGCCTCCGAACTGGCCTATCTCTTCCCCATGGACGCGGTACCACCCCTGACGCCCGCCCAGCGGCGGCTGTCCGCCACGATGACCGCCTACTGGGCCCGCTTCGCGGCCACCGGCGACCCCAACGCGCCCGGGACTCCGCCCTGGCCGCGTTACACGGCCGACGGGGACCGCATCCAGGTGCTGGCCCCGGACCGGGTCCGACCCAGTACCGGGTTCACGGCCGATCACCACTGCGCGTTCTGGCAGCCCTCCCCCGGCCCCCGAGGAGCCGAGCGATGACATCGGCCTTCGCCCTGGCCCGGGACGGGCGCCGGACCCTGCGGCAGGGCCCGGACGCCCTGGCGCACCGGCAGCGGGAGCGGCTGGCCTCCATGGTCGACTTCGCCCGCGCCAACTCCCCCTACTACCGCGAGCTGTACCGGGCTCTACCCGAACGCGTCGAGGACCCCGCGCTGTTGCCGGTCACGCACAAACAGGACCTGATGGCGCGCTTCGACGACTGGGTCACCGATCCCGAGGTGACCATCGACCGGGTACGGGCCTTCGTCGCGGATCGCCGACGGGTCGGCGAACGCTTCCTGGGCAGATACCTGGTCACCACCACGTCCGGGACCACCGGTCACCGTGGCCTGTTCCTGCTCGACGACCACGCGGCGGCGGTGGTCAGGGCCCTGTCGCTGCGGGCCGCCCGGCGGTCCCTCACTCCCTCGGTGACGGCCCGGCTGCTCGCTCGCCGCATGCGGTCGGCGCACATCGTGGCCACCAGCGGTCACCTGGCCGCGTACGCCGTCGTCGCCCGCTCCCGCGCGGCCGGTCGGCTGTCCACCCGGGGCATCCGGGTGATGTCGGCGCACAGCCCGCTGCCCGAGCTGGTGGAACAGCTCAACCGGTACCGCCCGGTGTTCCTGGCCGGCTACGCCACTGTGATCGCGCTGCTCGCCGGCGAGCAGCTGGCCGGCCGGCTGCGCATCGCCCCGGCCGTGGTGTCGCTGCTGGCCGAGGGCGTCAGTGACCGCGACCACCGGAGGATCCGCTCCGCTTTCGGGGCACGCCTGGTCAACACCTACGGCTGCAACGAGAGCCTCGCCCTGGCCTATGGCTGCGAGTTCGGATGGCTCCACGTCCACAGCGACTGGCTGATCCTGGAGCCCGTCGACTCGGACCTCCGCCCCACCCCGCCGGGCCGGGAGTCCTTCACCGTGCTCCTGACCAGCTTGTGCCGGTGGGCGCAGCCGATCCTGCGCTACGACCTCGGCGACAGTGTGCTGCTGCGCCCGGACCCGTGTCCGTGCGGAGATCCCCTCCCCGCGATCAAGGTCCGCGGCCGCGCGGCCGACCTGCTGTCCTTCCCGCGTCGGGACGGCGGCAGCGTCCGGATCGTGCCCATGGCCTTCGAGACCCTCCTGGAGAGCATCCCGGACATCGACTTGTTCCAGATCGTCCAGACGGCGCCCGGCTGTGTCCGGGTGCGGATCCGGTCCGCCGCCGGAGCCGATCGGGACCGGCTGTGGACGGCGGTGCGAAAGGAGATGATCGCCATGCTCAGCGCCTACGGAGCGGGCCAGGTGAGCGTCGAACGCGCCGACGAGCCGCCCGAGCAGTTGCCGGGCGGCAAGTACCGGGTCGTCATTCCCTGGTCGTGACGCCGCGCGACGGGGCGTCCTCGCCGGGGCCGCCCCGCAACGGAATGCCGTGGTGGGCCGCCGGCGCCGGCAACGCCAAGGGAGGTCACCGCATCCCGGGCCCGGACGACCAGCGCGTCGCGGAGGGGTCGGCATCTGGCGGCGGGCGATACCCCGCGCATCCCGCCCCGGCCGGGCTCGGGATCGGCCGGGGCGGGTGTCAGAGGGCGGGCGACTTCCTGTGGAGGAGGGCCGTGCGGAGGGCGGAGTGCAGGCGGGGCGTGTTCGTCCGTTCGCGGTCGCGCGACGGGGAGACCTGCCAGTACAGACCGGGGCGCGTGACGCGGCGGAGCGGGGGGATCGCCACGTGCCAGCCCCGGCCCAGGACACGCACCCGCGGGAGCCCCCAGTCGGCGGCCGAACCAGGAGTAATCAGCCAGTACAGGCGTCCGCTGAAGCCGTCCGCGATAACGGCTCCCGTCTCGTCGCCGAGGTGCCGGAGTGCGTCGGCCCCGAGGTCGAGCGGTACCCGTACGGCGTCCCACCAGCCGCCCGCGGCCACGATCCGCACCTCGACACTGCCCGGTTGCATCCACCCCGGGGTCCTGCCGACTGTCATCACCCTCACCGGCTCTCCGATCCGACACCCCGACCGTAGGGTGCCGGCGAACCGCCGACTTGCCTCGGCACGCAGAGAAGTTGTCCCCCCGCGCAGCGCACGGCGATGTCTCCCCCCGGACACGCTACGTCCAAGTAGCTTTACTGGTCGTATCGATGTGCGAGCGCCTGGAGGCTTCCGTGGGATACCCCCGCCCCTTAGTGATCGACCCGACCGGCCGCGACATCCACGGCGAGGCCGCCCGGATACGCGAGCTCGGACCGGTGGTCCCCGTCGAACTGCCCGAGGGCGTCCAGGCATGGGCCGTCAGCAGCCCCGGCCTCCTCAAGCGTCTGCTCACCGACCCACGCGTCTCCAAGGACCCGCGCCGGCACTGGCCCCAGTGGATCAAAGGTGAGATCTCCCCGGAATGGCCGCTGTTCACCTGGGTCGCGGTGCAGAACATGTTCACCGCATACGGAGGCGAGCACAAACGGCTGCGCACCCTGGTCTCCAAGGCGTTCACCGCACGCCGCACCTCGGCGCTGCGACCCCGTGTCGAGGAGATCGCCGCGACCCTGCTGGACGGGGTCGAGGCGGCCGGACGGCACGGAGACATCGTCGATCTGCGCGAGGAGTTCTGCTACCCGCTGCCGATTCAGGTGATCAGCGAGCTCCTCGGCCTGCCCGGGGAACTGGGCGCGGAGCTACGGGCCGTCGTGGACGGCGTCTTCCACACTTCCGCCACCCCGGAGGAAGTCACCGACAACTACGCACGGTTCTACGCGGCACTGGGCGAACTCGTCGCCCTCAAACGGCGGTCGCCGGGTGACGACCTGACCTCGGCACTCATCGCGGCCCGCGACGACGGCGACAACCGGCTGAGCGAACAGGAACTGCTCGACACCCTGGTGCTCGTGATCAGCGCCGGCCACGAGACCACCGTCAACCTGATCGACAACGCCGTTCACCTCCTGCTGACCCATCCGGACCAACTCACCCACGTCCGCTCCGGCCGCGCGTCCTGGGAGGATGTGGTCGAGGAGGCGCTGCGCGTGGAGGCGCCCGTCGCCAGCCTGCCGCTGCGGTACGCCGTCGACGACCTCGTGATGAGCGAGTTCGGCGGCCCGGACGGTGTGGTGATCGGCAAGGGCGAGGCCATCCTCGCCGCGTACGCGGCCGCCGGCCGTCACCCCGGGAAGTACGGCGAGGACGCCGACCTCTTCGACGTCACCCGCTTCGACAAGGAGCACCTCGCCTTCGGCCACGGCGTGCACTTCTGCCTGGGCGCACCGCTGGGGCGGCTCGAGGCCCACATCGCGCTGCGGGCGCTCTTCGACCGCTTCCCCGGACTCCGACTGGCCGTGCCCCAGGACGAGTTGGAGCCGGTCGAATCCTTCATCTCCAACGGCCACCGCGCCCTTCCGGTACACCTGTCCTGATCACTCGCCACGCCACCACGCGAGCAGCCGGGCGCCCCATCCGCGCCGCACGCCACCTGCCTCGGGCACCCCAGACGGCCTGGGCGTCGGCGCGTCGCCCTCCACGGGCGGCGGGTCGCCGACGCCGGACGGGGTGACGACGGCCGGCGGGAAGCGTCGAAGCAAAGGGGAAGCGTTGCCCACGGGAAGTTACGTCGTGGAGACGACGAGGACCGCCGAGGTCGAGGCACGCGAGCAGACCGATCTGTGGAGTGAGCGCGTCGGGGCGTACCAGACCAGGCTGGACTACAGGTACGCGCGCGCCGAAGTCTTCCGCGGCGAGATGATCCGGCAGCGCAGCGACAGCTACCAGGTGGTCACCTGGCACAGCGACCAGATCGAGTACGCCCGCACGCCGGGCCTGATCCGCCAGATGCCCGACCCCGCCTACCGCCTCCTCTTCCCGCTGGCCGGCGAACTGTTACTGCGACAGGACGATCAGGAGGTGCGGTTGACGCCGGGCAGGGGCAGCCTGCTCACACTCGGTGCGCCGTTCGAGCTCCTGCACGGTGCGTCCCTGCGCGGTGTCATCATGTCGATCCCGGCTCAGGAGATCGACGGCCCGCTGAACCGGAAGGCATCGCCGGCCACCGGGCTCGATCTGAGCAAGGGGCTGGGTCGCGTGGTGCACTCCATGGTGCGCGGTCTGAACGCCGAACGCGGCCACCTGACCACCTCACAGTTCGACGCCGTCTGCGATCGCGTGGTCGAGCTGCTGTGCATGCTCGCCTGCGGCGACGACCGCCCCGACGCCCCGGGCCATCTGACCGCGGTGGAGGCGATGGTCCGCCGCCACGTGCGCGATCACGCGGCCGACCCCGACCTGTCCGGCGCCTCCATGGCCCGCGCCCTCGGCTGGTCCCTCCGGCAGATCCAGATCGCGCTCCAGCACGTGGGCACCACCCCCCGCGACCTGATCCGCGAGGAGCGCCTGCGTCTGGTCCGCGAGCGTCTCCTGCGCGCCGACTGCGAGCACATGACGATCACGGACCTTGCGTACGCCTCGGGCTTCTCCTCGGCGAGTGCCATGAGCACCGCCTTCCGACGACGCTTCGGGGTGAGCCCCCGGGAGATGCGTTCCCAGGCCCGCGATCCCGCCGGCACGGACACTGTGCACGGATTGCGAAGCGAACCGCTGGACCGTTGGCGAACCGGGCGACGCGCGCCCAGAACGGTCGGCGCTGGTGACGGCTCGCGGCTCGGCCGGCTCAGCCGAGCAGCTGCGCGCTGCCGACCGGTTCGCGCCGCTGCTGTCCATTGATGCGGTGCCGCTCGATGGACGAGCGCCGGTAGACCTCCTGCCGCACCCGCTGGATCTCGCCGATGGGCCGGTGCTCCTCTCGTGAGCGCCACGGTGTGATCGACGTGGCGTCGGCGGCCGTCAGGTTGTCGTCCCCGCCGATGTCCTGACGCGGGAGGTCCACACGGGCGACGGTCACCCAGGGGGACAACTCGTCGGACCACTTCACGGAGGTGTTGTCCACCGGCATACGAGCCAGATCGGTGTTGAGCTGCACTTGGAGCTCGAAGGAGTGATCCCGCTCCGCGACCTCGGCGACCAGGGTGCGGCGAAACGCCTCGTTGTCCGCGCGCACGTCCACGATCTGGTGCGTGAGAGCGGCCAGGGACCCGGCCGTCGGCACGGTGCGGATCTTGGCGATGTGATCGCCGTACCGGAAGGCGCCCATGCTGTTGTAGGTGTACGACAGCAGGTTTCTGCGCGGGACGGTGGTGAACGAGAGCATGGCGAACAGTTCGTCCCACAGCCAGCCGTCCGGGTCGGTGAGCGTGCCCCGGCGGGTCAGGAACTCCGCCATCCAGGTCCTGCGGCGGGCGGGGTTCACCAGGGCCTCGGGCAGCTCCGCGAAGAGATCCTCGATGACCATGTAGTCGTAGGCCGTGTTCGCGAAGAAGACGTCGTTGTTGATCAGGTTGAGGTCGAAGGTACCGGTGTCGGGTTCGTCGGCCAGCAATGAGGGTCCGGGGACCCCGAACAGCTTGATGCCCATCCCGCACGCCGCGCCCAGCTGATGGTCGGGACGCTGGTGGCCCAGACCGTTGGAGTAGCGGACGACGGCGTCGTACTCAGCTGGCCGGGCGAAGATGCCCTGCCGGTGGAAGCCGTGATTGTCACCGATCGTGACGGTGGCCTTCAGTAGGCCGTAGGTCTTTCCGTGGGCGGTGCGGACGGCGCCGCCGACGGCCTCACGCTCGACCGAGGCGCCGGTGCGCTGCGCCACCTGTGCGACCACGGCGTCCAACTCTTCCTGATAGGTCGGACGTTCGACGGGACGGTATTGCTCGTAGCGGACGGGGTCCATGGTGCTGCCTCCATGTGTCGGTGCTCCTGACCTCAGACGCTAGCCAGCAATTAAATTGTGCACAACATAACTGGCTGTGATGTATCCCATGCTTCCGCGCCCAGGGGATCACACCAACGCCGAAATGTGACCTCCGGCGGACTTACAGGCATTCCAACCAGTCGGTATGGTGCGCCGCCTGAAGCACTCTTCCCGTTTACCGCAGGGATCCGAGCCGCAGTGGAAGGCCAGGCGATGACATACGCCGACGAGAACCGGTACCCACCCTCAGCACAGTCCTACGGGATCCCCCCTCGACACGAGACGTACGGACAGAACCCGTGGCCGGAGCCGTACCAGAACCCGTGGCCGGAGTCGTACGGGCAGGACGCCGCGCGATACGACTCATACGATCGGCAAGCCCCCTGGGGCGCCCCCTACGGACACGAGACCCGTCGAGACGACGCGGACCTCACCGCCCTCCGCTCGGCCTACCGCCTGCTCCGCCGGATCTCCACGCTCACCGCGCTCGGCTCCTTCGTGGTGTATGTCGTGCTGTCCTGCTACGCACCCGGTCTGATGGGGTCCGAGGTCACCGGAGAGCTGAGCCTGGGCATGGCCTTGGGCATCCTCCAACTCGTCGTCACCTTCGCGGCGGTCTTCTGGTACGGGCGCAGGGCGCAACGCTCCGTGGATCCGTTGGCCCGCGCCGTCCGGGAGCGGGCGGTCCCGACCGGCCGGAACACGGGGACGGCGAGATGAACGACTACAGCTCCGGGACGCAGGCCATCATCCTGGTCCTGTTCACCACGCTGGTCACCGTCACGCTGCTGATGTGCGTCATGGTGGGACCGGACCGCGACGACCTGGCGAACTTCTACACCGGCTACCTGTCGCTGACCCCGCTCAAGAACGGCCTGGCGATCGCGGGCGACTACATCTCCGCCGCCACGATGCTGAGCACCACCGGAATCATCGCGCTCGCCGGATGCGACGGCTACGTCCTCGCGGTCAGCACCGCCCTGTCCCTGGTGCTGCTGATGTTCCTACTGGCCGAACCCCTGCGCAACGCCGGCAGGTTCACCATGGGCGACGTCCTGGCCCGCAACATGTCCGGACGGGCCGTGCGGATCGCCGCCTGCGTGGTGACACTCTCGGCGACCCTGCCCTTCCTGGTCGTCCAGCTCTCCGGAGCCGGGTCGCTGCTCACCTACATCCTGGACATTCCGTTCGCTGCGGGCGCCAGGACGGCGTGCATCGTCATCGTCGGCACTCTGATGATCATCTACGCGGCGATCGGCGGTATGCGGGGCACCGCACTCATTCAGATGATCAAGATCGTGCTCCTGCTCGGCACCAGCATCGTCGTCGCCGCTCTCGTCCTCAACCGCTTCGACTGGAGCCCCGGCGACATCCTCAGGGCAGCCCAGCACGGCAGCGGCGCGGGCCCCGCCTACCTTCAGCAGGGCCTGCAGCTCGGCACGTCCACCGGTGGCCGGCTGGACTTCGTCAGTCTCCAGATCACCATCATCCTCGGCGTGGCCTGCCTGCCGCACATCACGATGCGCCTGTACTCCGCGCAGGACGTACCGGCCGTGCGTCGCTCCATGTCATGGGCGGTCGGCACGGTCACCACGTTCTGCCTGCTCGTGATCATCATGGGTACGGGCGCGGCGGCCCTGGTGGGATCGCAGCACATCATCGCGGCAGACCCGCACGGCAGGACGTCGGTGCTCATGCTGTCCCAGGTGCTCGGCGGGGCCCCCGGCTCCGCGGGCGCGGCGATCCTGTACTCGGCCGTGGCGGGCATGGTGTTCATCACCCTGCTGTCGTCGGTCGCGGGGATGACCCTGGCCGCGGCTTCGTCACTCGCCCACGACCTGTTCGCCCACGCGGTGCGGCGGGGACAGGCCGAGCCCCGTACCGAGATGACGGTGGCGGCGTGGACGAGCGTGGCCGTGGGGATCGTCGCCATCGGGCTCGCCACCATGGTGCAGAACTGGGACGTCGGCGTGCTGACCACTCTGGCCGTCTGCATAGGGGCATCAGCGGTGGCACCCGCGCTCACCTACTCCCTGTTCTGGCGCGGGTTCACGCGCACCGGCCTGCTCGCCGCGCTCTACGGCGGCGCGGCCTGCGCGTTGCTGCTCATGGTCTTCTCCAGGGCCGTTTCGGGCACGCCGTCCGCCGTCTTCCCGCATGCCGACTTCGACCTGTTCCCCATGCAGTCCACCGGGCTGGTCTCCATCCCGTTCGGCTACCTCGCGGGCTGGCTGGGCAGCCGTCTGGACCACCGTCGCCGTGCCGCCGACAGCCGTGAGCAGCGGCGCCTGTACGAGGAGAGCGAGGCACGGCTTCTCGCCGCAGCCGAATGACCACCGCGGCGCGGGCGGGCCGACTTCAGGCGGCCTCCCGCGCCGCGGCCCGAGACGGTCGGCCCGGGACGGTCAGACGGGCGTGCCGGTCAGCGGTTGTTCGGTCCACACGGTCTTGCCCTCGCGGGTGTAGCGGGTACCCCAGCGTTCGGCCATCTGCGCCACCAGGAACAGGCCGCGCCCGCCCTCGTCGGTCGTACGGGCGTGGCGCAGGTGTGGTGAGGTGTGGCTGGTGTCGCTGACCTCGCACACCAGACACTGCTCACGGATCAGCCGCAGGGTCGCAGGACCGCCGGCGTAGCGACAGACGTTGGTGACCAGTTCGCTGGCGATCAACTCCGTGGTGAACGCCAAGTGCTCCAGACCCCACTCGGTCAGCTTGGCCGAGATCAACGTCCTGGCCCGGCCGGCGCTGGCAGGCTCTGCCGGCAGACGCCAGGAGGCGACGTCGGCCGGTGGCAGCATGCGGGTGCGGGCGATCAGCAGTACGACGTCGTCGCTGGGGCGCGAGGGCACAAGCGCGTCGATCACCGCTTGGCAGGTGCGTTCCAGCGCGCCCGCAGGGCGGGCGAGCGCTGCGCACAGCTTCGTCAGGCCGGCGTCGGCATCGATGTGGCGCTCGCCGATGATCCCGTTGGTGTACAGACACAGCAGGCTTCCCTCGGCCAGTTCGATGTCCCGGGTCTCGAACGGCAGACCGCCCAGGCCGAGCGGTGGGCCGGCCGGCAGGTCGAGCACCGTCACCTGTCCGTCCGGAGCGGTCACCACCGGCGGCGGGTGCCCGGCACGGGCCACGGAGCAGCGTCCGGAGACCGGGTCGTAGACGGCGTACAGGCACGTGGCGCCGACGACCTGCTCACCCACGGGCCGCTCGCCTACTGCTTCGTGTTCGGCCGCCAGCAGGTCGACCAGGTCGTCGAGGCGGGAGAGGACCTCGTCCGGTTCCAGGTCGAGGCTGGCGAGCGTATGGACGGCGGTCCGCAGCCGGCCCATGGTGGCGGCGGCATGAATGCCGCGTCCCACCACGTCGCCGACGACGAGGGCGACCCGGGCCCCGGACAGGGGAATGACGTCGAACCAGTCGCCGCCCAGGCCCGGGCCTGCGCTGGCCGGCAGGTACCGCAGGGCCACCTCGACGGCCGACTGGGCCGGAACCGTCCGGGGCAGAAGGCTGCTCTGCAAGGTGAACGCGGTCTGCTGCTGCTGGGTGAAGCGCCGGGCGTTGTCGATGGCGACGGCGGCGCGCGAGGCGAGTTCCTGAGCGAGGGTGAGATCGTCCGTCTCGAAGGCATCGGGGCGGCGCGAGCGCCACAGGGTCATCACACCCAGCACCAGGCCGCGCGCGGCAAGAGGTACCACGATCAGGGAGTGGGCGCCCAGGTCCGGAGCCTGGGCCCCCTGACGGCCTGCCGCCGAAACCCAGTCGGGCGGCAGAACCGGCTCCAGCAGGGGCCGTCCCTCGGCCAGACATCCGGCCTGGGGTGTGCCGGGCCCGAACTCCACGGGGTGGCCCTCGGGGTGGGGCGGGCCGGGTTGCTGGGCACCGACGCTGCAGGTCCCCAGTCGGACCACAGGCCCTGCCACGGCGCGCGTCGGTTCCTCACCGCGCGTCACCGCCTGAAGCAGGTCCACCGACGCATGGTCGGCGAGGTGGGGCACCATCACTTCGGCCAGTTCCCGGGCGGTCTCGGCCACGTCGAGCGTGGTTCCGATACGGCTGCCCACCTGGTCGAGGAGCGCGAGTCGACGCTGGGCCCGATGGCGTTCGGTGATGTCCTCGATCATCTCGGCCACACCCAGGACCCGGCCGGAGGGATCCTCCATCCGGAAGGAGGAGACCAACGCGACCCGCTCTCGTGCCGGATCCTGCTCCAGGCGGACGAACTGCTCGGAGTGGACCAGGGGTCTTCCGGTCTGCATCACCTGGCGCACACGGTCCACAGCCTTGCGCGCGTCGTCTGCGAGGAGCATCCGGCCGGTGGACAGCCCCCGGAAGTCCGCTGCCGGGACGCCGCTGAACCGTTCGATGGCCCGGTTGACCCGGAGGATCCTCTGGTCAGGGCCGTGGATGACCAAGCCGATCGGGCACTGGCGGTACAACCCGTCGAGGACCGCCCGGTCCCTCTGCCATTCGAGTACGTCACCCGCGGGCGCCCCCGCGAGAAACCACTCACATCCCCGGTCACCGCGTGACAGCTCATGGGCCCTGAGCCCCAGCTCCACGAGCTGCCCGTCGCGGTGGCGCAGTGTGAGCACGCCGGCCCAACCACCGGCTCTCCTGCACTTTGCCGCGGCCTCGGTGACAGCCGGCAGATCAGCAGGATCGACCAGCACCTCCAACGCCGGACGACCGATCACGGCTGTGTCCGGATGGCCGAGCAGCTCCTGGGCCCGCCGGTTCCATCCGACCACCACTCCCCGGTCGTCGAGCACCACCAAGGCAGCGAGGTGCGGGGCGAACGGATCGTCGTGGCTTTCGCTGAGCTCCGTCATCGGCTTCTCCACCGCTGGACACCACCGCGTACTCGGTCGCCGATATCTCCTGATGACCCGGTAAGCCTATTGAAACCCGGCAGAGGCCGCGCCTTGTCCGGCGCGCGGCACGGCGGGCAAGAGGGTGACGACGGGCTGAGCGGGGCCGGTCCCCAGGCGTCCGGGGCACCGCCCCCCAGGGACCGGCCCGGCCCGGCAGGCTCACTTCGCCGGCGGGCCGAACTCCTTGCGGGTGTTCACCGGCTTGCCGAACAGCTGCCACCGCTCGCCCTTGAACCGCATCAGCTGCATCGTCTCGATCGGGAAGGCGTCATCGGGCCCGGTGGAGAGGGTGACACCGGGGAGCAGCATGCCCACCTCGACGTCCTCCAGGTGGCGCACCGCGTCCCGCAGTCCCTCCCTGGTCGGGCACTTCATCGCGTCCAGGGCCTTGTGCAGGCTGGAGGCGACGGCCCAGCCGTAGGCGTTGAACTGGTTGGCCGGGTCGGAGCCGGGCACGTACGTGCGCAGCGCTTCCCGGTACGTCTTCATCTCCGCGTCGTCCGCCCACTGCGGGTCGGCGGGGTCCTTGAAGTAGGTCGCCGAGACCACACCCTGGACGTTCTTGAACCCGACGGGCTTCAGCACGGTGGCGGACGAGGACACGTTGTTCACGATGTGCAGCGGGTTCCACTTGGTGTTCTTGGCATCGGCGGCAAGGGCCTGGCTGCCGAACTTCGGGGTGGTGATGTCGAGCAGCACATCCGCCCTGGACCGGGCGAGGCTCGTCATCTGCGCCGAGACCGAGGGGTCGGTGACCTCGTAGCTCTCCTCGGCGACCACCTTGATGCCGCTGCCGGCGACGGCCGCCTCGAACCCGCCGAGCAGATCCTTGCCGAAGTCGTCGTTCTGGTAGAGGACGGCGACCTTGGCCTTCGGCTTCTCCTCCTTGAGGTATTTGGCGTACACGCGTGCCTCGGAGATGTAGTCGGGCTGCCAGCCGGTGGTCCACGGGTGGTTGTCGTCCGTGCCCCAGACGGAGGCGCCGGTGGCGACGAAAGGCTGCGGCACCTTCCGCTTGTCCAGGTAGTCCCACACGGCGGCCGTGGAGGGCGTGCCCAGGGTCTGGAAGACGGCGAAGACCTTCTCCTGCTCGACGAGTCTGCGGGCCTCCTCGACCGCCTTCGGAGGCTGGTAGCCGTCGTCGCGGACGATGAACTCGACCGTGCGGCCGTCGATGCCGCCCTTGTCGTTGACGTGCTTGAAGTAGGCGCTCACGCCCTTGCTGATCGTGCCGTACGCGGAGGCCGGTCCGGAGAGCGGGTAGATGCCGCCCAGCTTGATGGTCTTGTCGGTGATGCCGGTGGTCTGCTGGCCCTGGCACGCGCCGTCGGCGGCCGCGTCCTTGTCGTCCTGCCCGCGCTGGCTGTTGCAGGCGGTGGTGAGGAGCAGGGCGGCGGAAGCGGCCGCGGCCGCCCGCAGAGTGGTCTTCTTGCGCATGTGATTCATTCCTTTTCCGGGCGGGGCGGTGCGCCCACGGGTTCGGCGTCGACAGGGGCGGGATCCGCCGGGGTGAGGGGCGCGGAGGGTTCGGAGCCGGACGTCCGGTCGTCGTCGGCGTCGGGGGTGGTGGTGCGGATGAGCCGACGGGCGGCGGTGCCCCGGACACGGCCCGCAAGACCGGCCAGTCCCGTCGGCGCCACGAACATCACCGCGATGATCAGCAGGCCGAACACCACACCGGGCGCCGCCTCGCTGATGTCCTGGGCGACGCTCGGCACGTACACCACGAAGGCCGCTCCCAGCAGCGGTCCGTACAGCGAGGCGAGCCCTCCGACCACCAGGCCGGCCAGCAGGGTGATGGACAGGACGAAGCTGAACGAGTCGGGGGAGACGAAGCCGATCACCCAGGTGTAGACGCAGCCGGAGACACCCGCGAACAGCGCGCTCCATGCGAAGGCGAGGGTCTTGTGCAGCGACAGCCGTACGCCCATGACCTCCGCGGCGCTCTCGTTGTCCCGCACGGCGAGCAGTGCCCGGCCGACCCGGGACCGCAGCAGGTTGCGGGCGAGCAGCAGGGACACCGCGGTGACCGCGAGGACGACGAAGTACGTCCACTGGTCCTCGGCCATCCCGCTCCACGCGGGCGGTTGCAGCTTGTCCACGGTCAGGCCCATGGAGCCGCCCGTCACCGGTTCGAGCCGTTTGAGCAGCGGCGGCAGGAACACCGCGAACGCGAGGGTGACGAGGGCCAGGTACAGTCCGCGCAGTCGCAGGGCGGGCACGCCGAAACCGAGGCCCAGCAGGAAGCATCCGGCGGCCGCGACCGGCAGCGTGGCCAGGTGACCGGTGTCGTACCGGTCGAGCATGACCGCCGCCGTGTAGGCCCCTGCCGCGAAGAACGCGCCGTGCCCGAGCGAGATCTGCCCGCCGAACCCGACCAGCAGGTTCAGTCCGGCCAGCACCACCGCGTACAGCAGCACCATGGTCAGCTGGAAGACCTGGAAGGGGGCGAAGTAGAACGGTGCGCCTACGGCGACGGCCGCCACGAGCAGCGCGGTGAGCGCGGCCCGCAGACGCCGGGCGCGGTCGGTGCCGAGTGTTGCGACGATCGTGCTCATGCGCGTTCCACCGCCGCCCGTCCGAACAGGCCCTGGGGCCGCACCAACAGCACCGCCAGGATGATCACCAGGGGTACGCCCACCTTCAGATCGGCGCCGACGACGTCCACGTACGCCCCGGCCAGCGTCTCGGCGACGCCCACGCACAGGCCGCCGACGACCGCGCCGACCGGGCTGTCGAAGCCTCCGAGGGTGGCCGCGGCGAACGCGTAGATCAGCACCCCGCCCATCATGTTGGGCTCGAGGAAAAGCAGCGGGGCGACGAGCACGCCCGACACGGCGCCGACCGTCGCGGCCAGCCCCCAGCCGAGCATCAGCACCCGGCCCACCCTGATGCCCGACAGCCGGGCGGAGACGGGGTTGCAGGCGACCGCCCGCATCACCAGGCCGCTGGAGGTGTGCTGGAACAGCAGGTACAGCAGCCCCATCACGACGGCCACCACCGCGATGATCCCGAGTGTCGACCAGTCCACGCGCACCCCGGCCAGGTCGATCCCGCCGTCGGGGAACGGCTGCGGGAAGTCCTTCACGGTGAACGACCAGATGAGACCGGCCGTCGCGTTGACGAAGATGAACAGGCCTACGGTGACGATGACCGTCGTCAGCTCGGGCGCCTTCTGCACGGGACGGATGACGATCCGCTCGACCAGCATGCCGCCGGCGAACGACACCGCCAGGGTGACCGGCAGCGCGAGCCAGAAGGACATCCCGGACGCCACGAGCTGCCACGCCACGTACGTGGAGATCATGGCGAGCTCACCCTGTGCGAAGTTCACGATGCCCGTGAACCGGTGGATCAGCACCAGGGCCAGCGCCAGGCTGGCATAGACGGCGCCGGAGCCGACCCCTTCCACGACTTGCTGGAGCAGTTCGGTCACGGCGCTCCCCCGTCCTTCGCGGAGCGGACGGAGACACCGAGGTAGACCTCGGCGACCTGCCCGTCCTCGCGGATCTCCCGCGACGGCCCGGAAAGCACCAGGCGGCCGGCCTCCAGTACGTGCGCCCGGTGCGCGACATCCAGCGCGAGCTGGGCGTTCTGTTCGACGACGACCACGGTGGTGCGTTCCTCCTCGTTGACGGCACGGACGATCTCGAACAGCTCGCGCGTGACCAGCGGCGCTAGCCCCAGCGACGGCTCGTCCAGGAGCAGCAGGGCGGGCCGCAGCATCAGCGCCCTGCCGATGGCGAGCATCTGCTGTTCGCCGCCGCTGAGGCTGCCGGCGGCCTGGCGGGACCGCTGGCGCAGCTTGGGGAAGTAGTCGTAGATCCGTTGCAGGTCGGCCGCCACGGCCGCGCGTTCGGCGCCGCCCCGCCGCCACCGCCCGGTGCGCACGTGGGCGCCGACGCGCAGGTTCTCCTCGACGGTCAGGTCGTTGAAGGTGCCCCGGCCCTCGGGCACGTGCGCCACGCCGAGACGGGCGGTCTGCTCGGGCGAGCGGCCCAGCAGCTCCGTGCCGTTCAACGTCACCGAGCCGCGTCCGCGGACCATGCCGCACAGGGCCCGCAGTGTCGTTGTCTTGCCCGCGCCGTTGGGCCCGAGGATCGCGCACACCTCGCCGCGTGCGACGGAGAAGTCGAGCCCCTGGAGCACGCGGGCCTGACCGTATCCGGCGTGCAGCCCGGCGACCTTCAGGAAGTCCGGCTCCGCGTTCACGTGTCCGACTTCGGTGCTGTCGGTGGTGGGTTCCGTCATGCCGCCACCCCCAGGTACGCCTCGATGACCGCCGGGTCGCGCTGGATCTCCTCCGGTGAGCCCTCGGCGATCTTGCGCCCGAAGTCGAGGCAGACCACCTTGTCGCACAGGCCCATCACGAACCCCATGTGGTGTTCGACCACCAGGAGCGTCAGGTCGAAGTCCTCGCGCACCGAGCGGACCAGATCCGCGAACTGGTCCACCTCGCCGTGGCTGAGCCCGTTGACGGGTTCGTCGAGCAACAGCAGCCGGGGCCGTACCGCGAGCGCCCGGGCGAGTTCGACGCGTTTGAGCGTGCCGAACGGCAGCCCGGAGGCGGGGTGGTCGGCGACCTCCGCCAGGCCGAGACGCCGTAGCAAGTCGTCCGCCTGGTCACGTAGTTCCCTCTCCTCCCGCCGGACGCGGGGCAGCCGGAGCGCCGCGGCGAGGTGTCCTGTGCGCCCCCGGCCGTGGGCGCCGACCATGACGTTCTCCCGGACCGTGAGCAGCGGGAACAGACCCAGGTTCTGGAAGGTGCGGGCGATGCCGCGCCCGGCCACGGAGTGCGGCGGGAGGGCGAGCAGGTCCTCGCCCTCGAACCGCACCGTCCCCGCATCAGGGGAGCAGCGCCTGGTGAGGCAGTTGAACAAGGTGGTCTTGCCGGCTCCGTTCGGTCCGATGAGCCCCACGGCGGTGCCCGGCTCGACGGTGAACGCGACACCGTCCAGTGCCGTGATCCCGCCGAAGCGCACGCTGATACCGTCGACCGCGAGCATGAGTGACGCCCCTTCCGAGGTGCTGGGGGGTGGGCGAGCGTCACAGTAGGTGAGGGCGTTCCGAGCACACATTGGGTGCGAGCACCCAAGTTCGTGGCCACCGACTTGTGCGCCGCGCCCAGGTCCCCCGGTATGTCGCCCGCCGGGCCTGTTGACGGGACACGAGGAGGGCAGCGACGATCGGCGCCATGTCTCGCGGACCCGCCCTGGGCGCCCCCGCACTCTCCGACCCGCTCAGCCGGGAGCGGCACCGGATCCTGCACGCCGTCCAGGACCGGCTCGAGGACGTGGCGAGGACCGCCGTCGCGGTCATGCGCACGGAGATCCCGTCGTACGCGCTGCAGGACGAGCGGTTCATCGACGACGTACGGGACCAGGTCCTCACGCACTACCGGATGCAGCTGGCGGCACTGGCCGGCGGCCGGGACATCGCCCCCGAAGACCTGGTCTTCAGCCGTGCGGCGGCCATGCGCAGAGCACGCGCGGGGTTCGCCCTCGAGGACTGGATCAGTGCCTTCCGGGTCGGCCGGCAGGTGTTGTGGGACGTGCTGCTGGACTGCGCGGGCACGTCCGCCGAGGCACAGCAGGCCGCGCTGTCCCTCGTCACACCGCTGATGCGGTACGTCGACTTCGCCAGCACGCATGCCGCGCAGGCCTATGTCGAGTACCAGCAGCACGTGGTCGCCGACGCGGACCGGGAGCGCCGGGACCTCCTGGACCAGCTCCTGGCCGGCGCGGCACCGGCGCGCGGTCCGCTGCTCGCCGCGGCGCAGGCGTACGGCATAGGGCCGCACTCGCCGATGATGGCGGTCGTGGCGGTGTGCGTCGACGACACCCGCACCGGCGACCTCACCTCGGCCGAGCACGGCTACGCGACCAGCGCGTCCATCGGCATCGCCGGGCCCTGGGCCGGCCGGACCCTGGTCGTCGTGCGCCACGACGAGGTGGTGGCCGTGCCGGTGGTCCGCACCGGCATGGACGCGGAGGACATCTGCAGCCACTTCGAGGCGGTGCAGCGGCGGCTCGCGCGCGAGGGAACCTCGCTATCCATGGGCATCAGCACGGTCGCCGATGGCGCCGGCGAACTGCCACGCGCCTACGAGGAGGCACGCGCCGCCCTCGACCTCGTACCGAGCGAGGGCGGGGTGGCGGCACTGCCGCGCCTGTCCCCCTTCGACTACCTGGCGCTGCGCGCCGACGACCTCGCCCGCCAGTTGGTCGATCCCCGCGTGCGTGCGCTGCTGGAGGACGACCGCAGACGTGGCGACACGCTGGCGGCCACCGTACGGGCCTTCGCGGAGGCCGACCTCAACCTGCGGCTGGCCGCCGACCGGCTGCGGATACACCACAACACGGCGCACTACCGGTTGCGCCGGATCGAGGAACGCACTGGGCGCAATCCGCGCCGGATCGCCGACCTCCTGGAACTGCTGGTCGCCCTCGCCATCCGCGACGGGGCCGGGGAAGGTGGGGATCACCAGTGAGCAGCATCGTGGAGTCCGCGTGGACGGAGGAGGCACCCACCGGGCAGAGCCGAACGGTCCGGAGTGCGCTTCTGGACGCCGCGCTGGAGGTGTTCACCGAGCGCGGTTACGCCGACGCCGGTCTCGCCGAGATCGCGGCACGCTCCGGCATCCCGGTGGGCAGCCTCTACCAGCACTACGACGGAAAGCGAGGGCTCTACCTCGCTCTTTGGGAGGAGTTCCGGGAGGCACAGGAACACCGGACCGCGGCCACGCTGACCGCCGAGCGAGACCGTGGCGTGGACGACCCCATCGCCCTTTTCGTGGCGGGAGCCAGGGCCTACCTGGAGGGCGCCTGGGACAACCGGCGGTTCGGCAGACTCCTCGTGGAGGATGACGGCCCCACGGGCTTCGACGCGCTGCGCCGCCAGTGGGACCGCGCGTGGGTACGGCGCAACGCCCGGCTGCTGGAGGTGGACGAGAAGCGACGCGCCGGCCGGGTGCGGGTGAGAGTGCTCACTACCGTGATCGGCGGGGCGGCACGCGAGCTGGGCGACTGCTGCGACGAGACGGAGGCCCAGGAGATCGTCGACGAGGTGTGCGGCATCCTGATCCATCTGTCGGCGCCTCCCGGCTGAAACGCGTGGCGCCTGCGTGCCGCAGTGCGAGCCCCTGCGCTGCACCGGGCACGGCGCCCGCCATGGGTCGCATGACCTCGGCGAAGCCGACGCCGAGGGAGGCGAACCAGCCGGCCCACCGCCCCGGCGTCGATTCCGACGATGTCCGCGCTAGACACCGATACCGGCTCCCTGCCTGAACGGGCGCGCCTCACCGAGCAGTTGGCCGCCGTCGATCACCATCGTCTCGCCGGTGATCCAACTCGCGGCGTCCGAGACGAGGAAGGCGACCGCGGACGCGATGTCGGCAGGCTCCCCGATGCGGCCCAGCGCCACCGAGGCGGACACCTCCTCCTCGTGCTCCTTCCACAGAGCCTCGGCCAGCTTCGTCCGCACCACCCCCGGTGCCACGGCGTTGACGCGGACCTTCGGCGAGAGCTCCAGGGCCAGTTGCCTGGTGAGATGGATCAGCGCGGCCTTCGAGGCGTTGTACAGCCCGATGTTCGCCTCGGAGGCCATGCCGCCCACCGACGCGGTGTTGACGACCGCCCCGCCGTGCTCCCCCATCCAGGCCCGCGTGGCCAGACCCGTCCACAGGACGGGCGCCCACAGGTTCACGTCGAAGGTCTTCGCGAACCGGCCGTGGTCCTGGTCGATGACCGGCCCGAAGGCCGGGTTGGTCCCCGCGTTGTTGACGAGGATGTCCAGACTGCCGAAGCGCTCGAGCGTCAGATCCACACAGCGCCGGGCCGCCTCTTCGTCGACCGCATGGGCTCCCACGCCGACCGCTGTGCCGTTGACCTGGGCCGCGGCGGCCTCCGCCGCCTCTTGGGTCCGGGAGGTGAGGACGACGTTTCCGCCGGCCTCGGCGATGGATCGGGCTATCGCCAGCCCGATACCGCGCGAGGCCCCGGTGACGACGGCTGTACGACCGGTGAGGTCGAGTCCTGCCATCTCAGTTCACCGCCCCCGCGTCGCGGTACCGCCGCAGTTCCTGCTTGGCGATGGCCCGCTTGTGAACCTCGTCGGGACCGTCCGCCAGCCGCAGCGTCCGCAGATGCGCGTACATCATCGCCAAGGGGAAGTCGTCGGTCACTCCCGCTCCCCCGTGCACCTGGATCGCGCGGTCGACGATCCTCAACGCGATGTCGGGGGCGGCCACCTTGATGGCCGCGATCTCGGTGCGCGCTTCCTTGTTCCCGACCGTGTCCATCAGATACGCGGCCTTGAGCGTGAGCAGGCGGATCATCTCGATGTCGATCCGCGCTTCCGCGATCCAGTCCTGGATGTTCGACCGTTCCGCGACCGGGCTGCCGAAGGTCACCCGTGACTGTGCGCGCCGGCACATCAGTTCCAGTGCCCGCTCGGCCGCGCCGATGGCCCGCATGCAGTGGTGTATGCGGCCGGGCCCGAGCCGGGCCTGGCTGATGGCGAAACCCTCGCCCTCGCCCTTGAGCAGGTCCTTGGCCGGCACCCGGACGTTCTCGAAGACGATCTCCGCATGGCCCTCGCGGTCCGCGTACCCGAACACCGGGAGGTTGCGGACCACGGTGACGCCGGGGGCGTCCACGGGTACGACCATCATCGACTGCTGGCGATGCGGGGCCGCCGTGGGGTCGGTCTTGCCCATCACGATGAGCACCTTGCAGTTCTTGTGCATCGCGTTCGAGGCGAACCACTTGCGGCCGTTGAGCACGTACTCGTCGCCGTCGCGCTCCATCCGCAGCTCGATGTTGGTGGCATCGGAGCTGGCGACACGCGGCTCGGTCATCGCGAAGGCCGAGGCCATCGTCCCGTCGAGCAGCGGCTTGAGGTACTTCTCCTTGTGCTCGTCGGTGCCGAAGAGGGTGAGCACCTCCATGTTGCCGGTGTCGGGCGCGTTGCAGTTGCACGCCTCGGAGGCGATGTGACTGCGGCCCATGATCTCCGCCAGCGGCGCGTACTCGAGGTTCGTCAGGCCGGGGCCCCACTCCGGGTGCGGGTGGAACAGGTTCCACAGTCCGCGCCTGCGCGCCTGCGCCTTGAGCTCCTCGAGGATCGGCGGGTGGAAGTGCGGGTCGCCCGACGCGCGCATCTGCTCGTCGTACACCGCCTCGGCGGGGTAGATGTGCTCATCCATGAACTCGAGCAGATCCGCCCGGTACTTCTCGGCACGGTCCGACATATCGAACAGGGACATCCGAACTCCTGACGGGTAGGGAGGGAAAGTCGGGCGAGCGCTTGTCCAGGTGACTGGCGACGCCTCTCGGCATCCACCCTGCGACTCGACAGCAGCAGATCCGCTGCTCGGCTGTGCCCCACCAGCCGGGGCGACAGCCAGGTTCGGCGAGGACGAGCTCGCCCGGCGCGCCGGTCATGCCTGTGCCAGCAGGGAACTCTGGTAGCGGCGCATCCCGCGCACCCAGCGGTCGTAGTCCGAGCTCTTCTGCCGGTACATATCGAGAACGTCTTCGTGCGGCAGGACGAGGAAGCGCTCGTCCTCGATGGCGGCCAGGACGGCGTCGGCGACTTCGGCCGGCTCCAGGACGTCACCGGCGGAGGTGACGGCCCGCGCCGCGGCTCTTCCCAGCGCGTCCCCCGAGTCCTCCCCGGCGGTCAGCATCCTGGTGTTCACGCCCATCGGGCACAGACAGCTGACGCGTACCCCGCGGTCGCCGTAGGTGACACTCAGCCACTCGGCGAAGGCGACGGCCGCGTGCTTGGTGACGGCGTACGTGGCGGAGCCGATCTGGGTGAGCAGTCCGGCCGCCGAGGCCGTGCTGACGAAGTAGCCCTCACCGCGCTCGAGCCAACGGGGTACCAGCAGCCTTGCCGCACGGATGTGGGCTCGCAGGTTGACGTCGATCGAGCGATCCCAGTCCTGCTCGCTCACGTCGAGGCCGAGCGCGCCGCCGATGCCCGCGTTCGCGAAGTAGAAGTCGACCGGACCGAAGGCGCTCTCCGCCAGGTCGATCAACTGCTGGATCTGCCCGGTGTCCGACACGTCCGCGCCGGCGCTGACGGTGGTGCCCGGATGGTCGGCGTTGACTGTCTCCGACACCGCCCGCGCGGCCTCCGCGTCGAGGTCTGCGACCACGACCCGGGCGCCCTCGCGAGCGAGCCGTGCGACCAGCGCGCTGCCGATGCCGCCGCCCCCACCGGTGACGATGGCGACTCTCTCTGCAAGGTTCACGGCAACCCTCTCCGTTGACGGGGCGTGCGATGCGTCCGACCTGTATAATTGAATCCGACGTCAAGTTCAATAGCTGTCCGCACGGAACCAATGAAGAAGCCGCCCGACCCCAGGGGTACGAGCGGCTGTGAGGCGGGCGGATCAGCGGTGGCCGGGGAACCGCAGGGCGTTCGCCCACAGGCGGGTGACCGTGGACACGAGTTCCTCGAAGTCCACCGGCGTGTCCTCCTCTTGCTCTTCACTGCGCACGAAGGCGTTGTAAGCCATGACACTGACCATGCCGGACAGCGCACGGGACGCCATCATCGGATCGACCTCGCGGTCTGCGACACCCCGCGCCTGCAGGTCGGCGATACCGCGGGCGTTGCGGCGGATGAACGCGTCCCCGCGCCGCCTTCGGAACTCACGGAACTCCGGCTCCACTTGGGCGACCTGCTCGAGCAGTGCCATCAGCTTCGCGTTCCGCCTGTACGCCGCGAGATAGGCGCGGTTGCTCGCCTCGAGTACCGCATAGGGGTCGTCGGCGCCCTGCACCCGGCCCGTGCCGGGGTGCATCATGTCCTCCTGCGCCTCCAGGAGGACGGCGGCGAGCACCTCTTCCTTGTTGGCGAAGTAGGTGTAGAAGGATCCCGCCGCGCACCGGGCCTCTTTGGTGATGTCGGTCAGGCGGGTGCCGAGGTAACCGTCCCGTTCGAACACCTTGCGCGCGGCCTTCACCAGAGCGGCCCGGGTCCGCGCTCCGCGCTGCGTCGTCGGCGGCTCGCGAAGTTGCGAGAAGGGCGCCACGGGCGGTGCCTGCTCGCTGTCGGTCCCCTCGGGCGCAGTGGTGTCCATCCCCGGGACTTTACTTGAATCCGACGCCATGGTCGTAAATCCCAAAGGGCAGACGGAGCCGGCTGATGTCCTGGTTTCCCGGGGCTCAGGGGCGGCGGGCGGCAACGTCGCCGAGGGCGGGGTCGCGGGTCAGAGCGCTACGGTCGGGGGTGACGGCCGCGTGGCGGGACACAGGATCGAAAACGCTGGTCACGGGGCGGCGCCTTCCGGGATGTGAGCAGGTGACGTGCGGGTCGCACCCTCGTCGACAAGGTGACTTTGCCCGGCTTCGGCATCGAGCCCTCGGGCGGTGTGACCGGATGACCGACCTCAGTGCGTCCGGTCGGCTGGTCGACGGGTATCGGTCAGGCAGTGATCCCGAAGCGGTCGGCGAGTTGACGGCGGGTGTCGGCGGCGCTGGTGTGCAGTACGCCTCCGATTCCGATCCGTGCCGCTCCGTCGAGGTTCTGCTGCAGATCGTCGATCATGACCGCCTCCCCGGGGTCGACACCGAGGCGTTCACACGCGATCGCGTAGATCCGCCGGGAGGGCTTGCGGATGCCGACCTCGGACGAAATGACGACCACATCGGCGACGGCCGCGAGGTCGACGCCGTCGTAGGTCCCGGTGCCGAACGAATTGGACACCAGCGCCACAGGATGACCGGCGGCTCGCACCTCACCGAGCAGCGCGAGCATGTCCCGGTCGATCGACATTCCCGCTTGCATCCGGGCCGTGAGCCCCTCGGCCGGCACCTCCGCACCATGGACACGGAGGCGTTCGGCGAATCCCCGCTCGAAGGCCGGGGCGTCGATACGGCCGCACTCGTGGTCGGCCAGCAGGGTGCGTGAGGGCTGGTCCCGGCTCAGGAGGTCCAGCGGAAGGCGCGGGTCGCCGCCGAGCGAGGCGCCGAATGCGGTGAAGGCCCGCAACACACTGGAGGTGATGACACCGCCGAAGTCCACCAGGACCGCGTTTCGGGTCTCTTCCATCGCGTTCGACAACGGGTCCATGCTCAGGCGACCTCGAACAGTCCGGCTGCGCCCATTCCGCCGCCGATGCACATGGAGATCACCACATACCGAACGCCGCGGCGCTTGCCCTCGATGAGGGCATGCCCCACCAGTCGGGCGCCGGTCATGCCGTACGGGTGGCCGACCGAGATCGCGCCGCCGTCGACGTTGAACCGCTCCGGGTCGATGTGCAGTTCGTCGCGGCAGTACAGCGCCTGGGAGGCGAAGGCCTCGTTGAGTTCCCACAGCCCGATGTCGTCGACGGTGAGGTTGTGCTGCTTCAGCAGCTTCGGGACGGCGAAGACCGGGCCGATGCCCATCTCGTCCGGCGCGCACCCGGCGACGGTCATACCCCGGTAGACGCCCAGCGGTTCCAGGCCGCGGCGCTCGGCCTCCTTCGCCTCCATCAGCACCGAGGCCGACGCCCCGTCCGACAGCTGCGAGGAGTTGCCCGCCGTCACGCTGGAGTGCGCGCTCACCTGACCGTCGGGCAGCACCGGCGCCAGGCCGGCCAGGCCGTCGAGGGTGGTCGACGCGCGGTTGCCCTCGTCCCGGGTCAGGGTGACCTCCTCGTCCCGTACTTCCCCGGATTGCTTGTCGAGGACCTTCTTGACGCTGCTGAGCGCGACGATCTCCTGGTCGAACCGGCCGGCCTCCTGCGCCGCCGCGGTGCGCTGCTGCGACAGCAGCGCGAACTCGTCCTGGCGCTCCCGGCTCACGCCGTAGCGCTCGGCGACGATCTCCGCCGTCTGCAGCATCGGCAGGTAGATGCCCGGCTTGTGCTCGACCAGCCAGGGATCCGTCATGCGGTGGGTGTTCATGTGGTCGTTCTGGACCAGGGAGATCGACTCGACACCGCCGCCGACGGCGACCTGCATGCCGTCCGTGACGATCTGCTTTGCGGCCGTCGCCATGGCCATCAGACCAGACGAGCACTGCCGGTCGATCGACATCCCCGACACGGTGTCCGGAAGTCCGGCCCGCAGAGCGGCCTGACGCGCCACGTTGAACCCGGAGGACCCTTGCTGCACGGCGCAGCCGAAGACGACGTCCTCGACCTCGCCCCCCTCGAGACCGGCGCGCCGCACCGCGTGCGAAAGGGCGTGGGCGGCGAGTTCCTGCGCCTGGGTGTCGTTGAACGCGCCGCGGTAGGCCTTTCCGATCGGCGTCCGTGCCGTCGAAACGATGACTGCTTCCCTCATGTCGCCTCGCTGTTTCCTGTCGGTCCGGTTCGTCCGGGGACTCCGGGGACTCCGGGGTCGAAACTCCGAGCTCCGTGAGCCGGGCTCGATTGCCGGTGGACGGTGCCGTACGCCAACTGCCGTGCGACATGGCTCATGACCGTCTCCTCGGGTGATCCGAGGACATGTCATGGCCGCAGGGGTGACGGGTATCGGCTTTCCGACCGGTTATATGTGAATTCGACGTCAGGTTCAACCGCCGCGCGCTCTTGACAGCACCTCCCCTTGCCGCAAGGGTACCGACCAGTCGGTACCGAAGGGTGGATCGTGACTCAGCTGAGCATCTCCACACATGCGGGCGTGTTCGACGCGATCGCTGCCGGTCCCGCCGGGGGCCGCCCGGTGCTCTTGCTGCACGGATTCCCGCAGACGGGGGTGGTGTGGCGGAGGCAGATCGAGGCGTTGGCCGCGCAGGGCTGCCGGGTGGTGGCACCCGACCAACGTGGGTACTCCCCCGGGGCCCGTCCCCAGCGACCCGAGGACTATCGGATCAGCCATCTCGTCGACGACGTCGTGGCGATCACGGAGGAACTGGGCTGGGCGACGTTCGACCTGGTCGGCCACGACTGGGGCGGCGCGGTGGCCTGGTGGACGGCTGACGCCCACCCCGGCCGCGTGCGCACTCTCACGGTCGTCTCGACCCCGCACCCCGGCGCCCTGGCCACCACCCTGCGCACGGATGAGGACCAGCGCAGTCGCTCGCACTACATGATCGACTGGCGCGAAACGCCCACGACCGAAGAGCGCATGCTGGCCCACGACGCCCAAGAGCTTCGCGATTTCTACGCCGGAAAGGTCCCGCAAGACAGTGCGGACGCCTATGTACGCCACCTGTCCCGGCCTGGCGCTCTCACCGCCGCGCTGAACTGGTACCGCGCCGGCCGCCCCGACGGCGCGATCGGGGTCGTCGACGTTCCCACGCTGTACGTCTGGAGCACGGACGACAGCGCGTTCGGCCCGGCAGCCGCGCAGGAGACCGAGCGATGGGTCAGCGGGCCGTACCGATTCGAGATCCTCCACGGCGTCAGCCACTGGATCCCCGAGGAAGCGCCCGAGCCGCTGAGCAACCTGCTGCTCGACCATCTCCGAGCGCACGGCGAGTACTCACCCCGCAGCGAAAACGCTGTCGTCGACCCTCAGAAAAGGTGACCCCCCATGGATGCTGCGCGTGCGGCCTGGCGCCGCCTCGAGCCCGTACACGCCATGATCTACTTCGCCCCTGAGGCAAGGCGACGGTACGCGGAACTCGGCCTGAGCGGACGCGCCGGCTACTTCGCCTTCCGCAGCGCCGCCTTCGGCCGAGCCTCCGCCGAGCTGGTCATCTCCACCTTCTACAACTTCAACCCCGATGTCGTACGGCAGGCGGTCGACGGGGTCTGGGAGACGGCGACGCCGCAGCAGGTGCTGGACGCGCGGTACGCCGCGGCGGGCGAGGCTCTGCGGCGGGCCAAAGTCCACGAACTGCCGTACCTGAGCGAGGTCCTGGCGCTGACCCGCCGGGCGGCCGAGGCGGCCCGCGAACACGCGCAGGGCCGCCCGCTGTTCGCCGCGCATGCCGCACTGCCTTGGCCGCAGGAGCCGGTGCTGCAGCTGTGGCACGCCCAGACACTGCTTCGGGAGTTCCGCGGAGACGGCCACGTGGCCTGCCTGCTGAGCGAGGGCGTCGGCGGCTTGGAAGCCCTGATCCTGCACGCCGCCACCGGTGACGTACCCGTCGACTTCCTCAAAGCCAGCCGAGCATGGCCCGAGGAGGAGTGGACCGCCGCCGAGGAGCGCCTGCGCGAGCGAGGTCTCCTGGACGGCGACTCCCTCAGCCCGGAAGGCGCGACCCTGCGCCGACACATCGAGGACCGCACCGACCACCTGGCCCTTCCCGCCTACGCCGCACTGGGTGAAGCCGACTGTGAGCGGCTCGCCGATCTCGCGAGCCCCTTCGGCCGCGCCGTCGTCGAAGCCGGCCTTCTCAAGGTCGGCTGACCGTCACCTTTCCGCTCCGCTCAGCCTGCGGGCGCTCGGCTGTTGCCGCTCTTCGACCAGGTCTGGTTCTCGGTCATCACGCCACCTCGCCGGCGAGCTCTTGGACTCGCACACGCCCTGCCCGGGGTGTGCCGTTGTGTTCAGCCGTGCTCGGGCTCCACCGGGAGCCACAGTTCGGCGTCGGCCTCGGCCTTGTTCTGTGACAGGTGGGTGCGCAGGATCTCGGGGCCGGTGCGAGTGCGGTACGGGTTCGACGGGAACCACTCGGTGAACACGTCCCGCCATAGCTCCTGGATGGCCTGCGGCACCGGCCCGGAGGTGGTGAAGACCGCCCAGGTGCCGGCCGGGACGGCCAAGGCGATCGTGCCCTCCGGCGTGGCCGCGGAGGTGACAACGCCTTGGTGGTAGTCGAGTTCTGTGCCCTCGGCGCGGCTGGGATCCAGATCGTCGCACACTGCGACGATGCCGTGCGGTTCCTGGTCCGACAGCTTCTCCAGGCGCTCCAGCGCCCGCGGGTCGATCCCGCGGACGAAGTCGATGATCGCCTGGTTCGGGCCCGCGTGCACCAGCGGTACCCGGGTCTTGAACCCGACGACGGTGAAGTCCGCCTTGTCCACGACGCGGTAGCGCATACTGCTGCGGCCTTCGACGGTGAGGCGGAAAGCCATCCGAGGCTGGGAATTGAGCGCGGCGCCGGTGCGCCGGGCCTCGCCTGGTCCGATGCCGTGCATGGCACGGAACGCGCGCGCGAACGCCTCGCCGGAGCTGTAGCCGTAGCGCACCGCGATCTCCAGCAGCGTTTCACGCCCCGCGAGTACTTCGGCGCCCGCGAGAGTGAGCCGACGGCGCCGGACGTACTCCGACAGCGGCATGCCCGCGAGCGCGGAGAACATCCGGCGCAGGTGGTGCTCCGATGTGGCCGCGATACGTGCCAACTCCGCTACGTCGACGGCCTGGTCGAGATGGCACTCGATGTGCCCCATGGCCTGGTTCAGCCGCTCCAGCATGCCTTGCCTCCTTCCCGTCCCTCTTCACGAACACCTTGCCGACGATAGTCGTGAAGCACGTCTACCCAGCGCTGTGGCCGGTGCCGTACCCGTCCGGGCCGGGGGTCTCCAGTCCCAGGCCCCGGCGTATCGCGACCTCCACGGGCGAGTACGCGCCGTCGGCCCGCTCCAGTTCGTACGGCGCGGCCGGCATCAGCGGCGGCTGGGCCATGAAGCGCGGCCGGACCCCATGGTGCGGTTGAGCTGCGTGCACCAGGAAGGGATGGCACAGGAAGACATCGCCCGGGGACCCGGTGGCGAGGGCGAGTGGCCGGTGGTCGGACGCAGACACCAGATCAGGGGCGAGGGTCAGCCCGCTCGCCCCGTCCTCCCCGTACTCCTCCAGCACCTTCGGCACGTCGAGGTGTGAGCCGACCCGGATCCGGGTCGGGGCGTCCTCCTCACCGACCTCGCTGAACAGAAACAGCATCAGCAGCGCCCGGCCCCGGGAGCGCAGATTCGTGAAGTACCAGCTCTCGCCCTCCGGCAGATAGCTCCCCTCGATGTGCCAGCCCGCGTCGTCGGGCTCCTCCTCGTGCGGGAAGCGCAGCGGGAACGTGCCCAGCGAGTAGCGCGGCTCCCAGCGTCCCGCGCCGACGAGCAGGTCGTACGCGTGCTGCAGAGACGGTGAGTTGGGCGCGGCGGCGAACGGTCCCTGCGCCATGCCGCCCACCCAGTGCACGGGCTGCGTCCACGTCGACGGGTCGTCCGGGTCGCAGCCCGTCTCCCGCCACAGCAGCCGCGCGCAGTCCGCGGCCACACGCGGCGCGACGGCGCCCTCCAACTTGACGAAGCCGTCGCGGAGGAAAAGGGATACCAAGGTCGTGTCATCCATGCCGCCATCGTGCGGCGCCACCGGCCCCGCTCACCCGACATTCTCCGCACCGCGTTTGTCGGGTACGAGGATGGGCCCCCTGTCACGGCGCCCGCTTGGGTTCGTGCCCGGAAGGGGTGGGCGTCAGCCGTCAACCTACGTCGTCGTCGACGGCGGCCGGGTCTGGAAGGGGAACCTGGAGCCGATACGCCCCCGGCGACCACCGAGGAGTGCGTCCCCGATGGGGGCCACGTGCCTGTCAGTCCCGCTCGATAGGGTCCGCGTCGCAGCCAGCCGCGGAAGGACTCTCACATGACAACGTTTGACGAGCTCACTGCCTGGGCCGGCACAGGGAACGTCACAAGGGCAGACTCGGCAGTCGTGTCGGGCTGGCGGATCCCCGAGGATCAGAGGGCGCTACTGGTTGATGTCGGGATCCCCATCGTCGATCGGTTGATCGAGTACGCATCGTTCCAGGTGGAGGCGGCTCCAGCACTCCAGACGGCAGATGGCAGGTCGCTCTACCGCCTCACCCGGGATCACCATGGCAACCTGATGCCCGGCCTGGAATGGTCGTTCGGCGTCGAACCCGGGACAGGCACGGTCCACTACGTCCTTCCGCAAGGCAAGGCATGGTTCGCCAACTCCTCCATCGACCTCTGGCTGCGGACCCTTCACCACTACGGCCGGCACGTCAGCGAGTCCGAGATCCTCAGCGACCCGGATGACCTCGAGGACGAAGCCCTGGCAGAGCTCAGCATGCTCGCTGACGAACTCAAGAAGATCGATCCACCTGCCTTCGACGGCTACAACGGTTTCCTCTGGGCCGAGTTCCTCGAGCGCTGGCTCTGGTAGTCACCCGCGGCCGCCACGATCCCCAGGCGATCACTCACCGTGTCCGGCGGGTCGAGCGGCTCGCGAATACACGACACCGCCTGCTTGAATTCCCGGGGACTATCGAGGCCACATGTCGGCTCCGCCGCCGCGCCACTCGATCAGCCCGGACGTTTCGACGTACGTCTCGTCGGCGTCCTCGATTCCCGCTCGGCGCAGGAACTCGGCGACGTCGAGCAGCCCGTACGCCATGCCCAGAAACTGGTCGGCGACGCGGACCCGGCGGCCGCCGTCCGCGGCGGGCGGGTAGACGACGACGGGATGTGCCGAGGCCATGCCACCAGGGTGCGGCCCGAGGCTGCCGGGCGCATGCTGGAGCGGCCCTCACCGCTCGTAGCGGTCTGGTGACCGTACCGTGCCACTTGACCGCCTCGTCCTGATCCATCTGCTCATCTTCGCTGCCGTCGATGAACCACAAGACATCGACAAAAGCCTCGGCCAAAGCACGAGTCAGGGACGGGCACGAAGACGTCACGACGGCTCCCAGCAGATCAACAGCAGAGTCCGGCCACCCCACCACACACCACCCACATCACCTTCCGTGAGCCTCCACGGAAAGTGGACCAGAGCCCGTTCTCATGAACAGAGCCAATACGCGGAGATCCCCGGCACGCACTGGATCGGGCACCTGTCCCGCCTGACCGGCCCGGACGCTCCGCTGCCCGCCCTCCCCACCGCGGGCGACGCCCTCACCGCCCACACCCGCCTCCAGCAGGCAGACACCACCTCGCCCCTCACCGGATGGCACGTCCGGGCACGGGACATGCCCAGGCGGGACTGTCTCATCGTGCTCGGTCAGTTCTTCGGTTTCCGCCGTGAGACGTCTGAGTCAGGCCACCGGGCGGATCCGGCCACCCGTCTTGCGTCGAAGTGCGGATTCCAGCCGGTCGCGGGCCTCGGTCTGGGCAGCGATCCGTTCGTTGAGGACCGCCAGCCGTTCCAGTGCGACCCGCAGACCGTTGTCCGACGGCGGTGCGGCAGCCACATCGCCGTCCAGGCAGGGCAGGAACACCTGCACGTCGTCGAGGGTGAGTCCGGCGGCCAGCAGGTAGCGGATGTTGCGGACCCGCACCACTGCCCGTTCGTCGTAGATGCGGTAACCGTTGGCGGCCCGCTCGGAGGAGATCAACCCGGCCTGTTCGTAGTGCCGCAGCGCACGGGAGGTCGTCCCGGTTCCCTTGGCCAGCTCGCCGATCCTCACCCGTGTCACCTCCGGGGCCACTCCTATCACGCCACGACCGCCCCGCCGTCGACCGGGAGGACGATTCCGGTGACGAACGACGCAGCTGGTGAGGCGAGTTGGGTGATGGCCCAGGCCACCTCCTCGGGCCGACCGATACGCCCCAGCGGGGTGTGGGCCAGCTGCCATTCCCGCACTGCGGCCCTCCGCTGCGGCGTCAGGCCCTGGTGTTCGCCGATCGGGGTGTCGATCGCGCCGGGGGCGACCGCGACCACGCGGATGCCGCGGGATGCCAGTTCGACCGCCCAGCTGCGGGTCAGCAGTTCCAGCGCGGTCTTGGTCGCCGCGTAGACCGAGCTGCCGGGCCAGGCCCGCTGCCCCACCGATGTGCTCACATTGACGATCACCCCGCCGGCCGTCTCCAGGAGGGGCAGTGCGGCCTGGGTCAGCAGGATGGGTGCGATCAGGTTGGTGGCGATCTGCGGGGTGATCGTCTCGGGGGTGAGGGAGCCGAGGGCGCCGCTGCGCACGACGCCGGCGTTGTTGACCAGCACGTCCAGGCGGCCGTGGAGCTCCCGCGCGGTGTGGATGATTCGTTCGGGTTCTCCCGCGGCGGTGATGTCCGCGGCCAGCGGGGTGATCCGCTCGTGGCCGGCGGCGGTCTCGTGGAGCGGTTCGGCTCGCCGGCCTACGGCGAGCACGTGGGCGCCCTCGGCGGCGAAAGCCCGGGCGGTGGCCCGACCGATCCCGGTGCCGGCTCCGGTGACGGCGACGGTCCTGGTGCTCTGCGGTGCGGTGCTGGTGTCCATGGCGTGATCGTTCAACCCTGCCGCCAGTGGCAAGGTCAAGCGGCGGCCGGCGGGGCCCGATGACCCAAGGGGCTCACCGGGCCGGGAGCGTGTGGACCCTGGTGTGGGCCCCGCCGAGCGGCCCGCACGTGGGAGGAGCCGATCACCGCCCGCGACCAGTCCAGCTTCTTCAGCAGCACCAGGTGCAGTTCGTCCCACACTCCGGCCTCGTTCCACGCGACCAGACGGCGCCAGGCGGCCAGACGGCGCCAGCAGGTCATGCCCGAGCCGAAGCCCAGTTCCTGGGGCACGTAGAAGTCCCATGATCAACGACTTCTTCAGCGGCAAGCCGGCCGCAATCGTTCCGCCGGGATTCAGCCTGTCGGCCAGAGCGGGAGATCAGCGTGCCGGACCTGGTATCCGCCCTTCGTGACCGGGGCGAACGGGGCCGGTGCCAGGCAGGAGTTCACCTCGTCCCTTTTCGCCTCGAAGCCGGGAGTCCAATTCACCCCGCCGTCCCAGGAGAAGCCCACCCGGTCGCGTGACACCTTTCCGGGCTTGTCCTCGCCACCGTCTTGGACACTGACTCCCAGCCGGACGCCCACCCAGTCCGGGCCGTTGGCGCTCACCTCGGTGATGACGGCGGTCAGGGTTGCGGTGCCGGGTGCGGTCACCAGGCAGTCGACCGTGCCGGTGGCCGTGACTGTCCTGTCCTGCCCAGGTTCGTAGTGGGAGATCCTTACCGTCCCGTAGGCGTCGGTCGGTAACCCACTGGCCGATCCGGGGATCGGTCTGCTGTAGGGAGCGGCATGTGCCTCCACCGTGATCGAACGGATGTCGTCATCGTTCAGATACGGCAGCCGGAACTCGGCGGTCCCGGTCACGCTCGCGTGCAGCGGCCGTTGTGCCGACTTCCCGGCCGCCGTCGCGCCGGTGACGCCGGTGGCGCAGACCGCCAAGGCGGCCGCAGCCGCTATGGATGCGGCCTTGCGTGTCGGGAAAAGTGACCGCACGGGTTTCATGGAGCCTCCAATATTCGTGTCTTTGCAGGGGAGGTCTCCCCCGCTCGCATTGATCCTCGGCTTCACACGGTGGCCACGTCGTCGGTCCCGAGAAGCAACCGCCCGACGCGGGTGTGGTCCTGTGGCCGCACTCGCTTTCGGCAAGAAGGCCGATGCCCGCGCAGCAGGCCGCGAGGTCTGCCGGCGGCGGATTTACGCCCGATCAGCGACGGCGGACCTAGGGCGTGTTGCGAAAGTAGCGTCGTCCGCCCGCCGGGCAGGCGGGACTTTCGAAACACGCCCTAGGACTGCAGGCCAGTCCGGGCGCGGGCCCAGGTCTCCGTCGGATCGAACGCCTCCGAGCGCCAGGTGGTGGAGGTCAGGGCACCTCGCCCCCGGTACGCGCGCATGATCTCGACGTGTGGCGGCCAGGCGACGAACCGTTGCAAGGCAGTCTCGTCGCGCCAGACAGCCACGGCACCGCAGCGACCGGCGGTGGGGCGCGCCCAGAGCCACATCCCGTACGCCCCTTCCAACTCTGGCCAGCCCGTCGCGAGCCTGCGAGCCGCGCGGTGGATCCCGGGCAGGTCCGTGACCCTGTCGAGCCTGAAGTCGGTGACGCTGACCAGGACGGGGCCCTCGCGGTCGTGGTCCGGCCCGGGTATCCATGACGATCTCACCATGTTCGTAAGCATGTGCTTACGATCTACCTGAGCATACGATTTGTCAACGGGCTACTTTCATCCACATGAACGCAGCTCCCGGGAACGGGTCCCGCCTTGACCTAGCCGCGATGGTCGTCCCCCTGGGCCGTGCTCTGATGGCCGCTGAACAGCCGGTCCTCGACGCCCACGGTCTGACCATGTGGGCGTACGCGGTGCTTTCCCACCTCGATGAGACGCCGCTGCGCACCCAGGCCGCACTGGCCGAGGCCATCCATGCTGACAAGACCCGGATCATCGCCGTACTCGACGACCTGGAGTCCCGCGGGCTGCTGACCCGTCGGCCTGATCCCAAGGATCGCCGGGTGCGCCTGCTCTCCCTCACGTCCGAGGGCCGCCGGCTCCGGGACGTCGTCCGAGCCGCCGTCCAAGACCGCGAGGAACGCCTGCTCGGTCAGCTTCCGGCCGCTGACAGGGAGACATTCCTGCGGAGCCTGCGCACGCTGTACGAGGCGAGCCAGAGCCGTCCAGGTCGCTGAACGGCCCCTCACCCCCACCGCCCAGGTGAAACCGGCCGGGCTCCTGGCCGGCTATGAGGGCGTCGGCGGCTGCGAGGGCGTCCTGACCCGTCGGACGGCTGCCGTGCTGGTCCAACCGGATGTCTTGGTGGAAGTTCGCGTCGACGTCGCCCGCGACCGAGGAGGAGAAGCCGCAGCCGCGCCGTACGCAGGCCGACAAGTGGGCGATGAACTCCGCGGCCGCCAAGCAGTTCTACGAGCGCGAGGGCACCTTCGAGTCCCGAGGCAGCATGTCGAGCGGATCGCAATCGGCGGCGACGGGGACGGCGAGGAGCAGAAGGAGCGGGAGCTTCGGCTCGTGGAATGGGTCGGGAATCAGCGGAGTAGGGTCGCGACGCTGGCGCCGGAACGGGTGGAACAGGTGTCCGCGATCGGCATGCGCTGGAGCTACCCCCATCTGAACCGCGTTGGGGCCCGGAGTGGCGGTAGTCCGGGCCTTCGCCGGCGATCCACACGCGCCTCCTGCCTCGCCTGGCCCTGGCGGGGCCGGCGCGCCGTGTCGATGCCGTGCAGATGCGGGATCTTTCGCCCGCAGGGTGGCGAGTGTCAGCGGCGATGGGCGCTGCACGCGAGACCGGCTCACCGGCTGGTGCACCCGCCGGCCCTAGGCCGGCCGCCAGGCTCGAGGAACCAGCCACCGGCCACCGGCCACCCGTCACGAAGTCGGGCGGGTCCTCACCATCGGCGAGGGGTTCAACTCAGCGTCTACCACTATCCCGTCGTCGAAGCCGCCCACCGGCAGCGACTCGACACCCGGAACGCATGGCGACCCCGCGCCGCCAAGGGGAACCACCCGCGGCGGAGGCCTGGGGCGCGGCCTCGCGGTGGGGTCACGGCAGGGGGGTGCCGCCGGTCGCGTTGAGGATTTCGGCGGTGATGAAGCTCGCTTCCTGTGAGGCGAGGTAGACGTACGCGGGAGCCAGTTCGGCCGGCTGCGCCGGTCGGCCCAGCGGGCTCTGCTTCCCGAACTCCGCCGTGTCGGGCATTGTCGCCGGGATCAACGGCGTCCACACCGGGCCGGGTGCCACAGCGTTGACGCGGATGCCGCGCTCCGCCAGCATCTGCGCCAGTCCCTGCGTGAAGGTGACGATCGCGCCCTTGGTCATCGCGTAGTCCAGCAGGTGCGGGCTCGGCTTGTACGCCTGCACCGAGGTGGAGTTGATGACACTGCCGCCCTCCGGGATGTGCGGCAGGGCGTACTTGGTCAGCCAGAACATGCCGTAGAGGTTCGTTCGCATCACCCGGTCGAACTGCTCGGTTGAGATCGCCTCGATTCCGTCCGGCTGAGACATCTGGTACGCCGCATTGTTCACCAGGACGTCGATGCGGCCGAACTCCTCGACCGCCCTGTCGACGAGCGCCCGGCACTCGTCCTCCTCGCGGATGTCGCAGGGGACGGCGATCGCCTTGCGTCCTGCGTCGTTCACCAGCCGGGTCGTCTCCGCCGCGTCGTCCGCCTCCTGCTCCAGGTGGGTGAACAGCACGTCGGCGCCCTCGCGGGCGAACGCCAGGGCCACGGCCCGGCCGATGCCGGAGTCGCCGCCTGTGATGACCGTCTTACGGCCATCCAGCCGACCGGAGCCCCGGTAGGAGTCCTCGCCATGGTCCGGCGGCGGGTCCATCGGGCCGGTCCACCCCGGATGCGGCTGGTCCTGCGAGGGGAAGCCGGGCCTGGGGTGCTGCGTCCTCGGATCCTGCTGAGCGTGCTGCTCGTCGCCCACGTAGGCCTCCCTTGTGATCGGGCGGTGTTCTGGATCACCGGGTTCCCACATTCACCGAGCGGAAGCCACCTCCCACACGAACAGCCGGGTGGGATGCGGGGTGGGGGGTGAGTTACGGCGGGAGCGGGGGGTCTCGGTCTTTCGTGCCCTGACGGCATGCGCATCGAAAACCGGGTGCTGATCGTGACCCTGGGTCCGACGAGCGCGGCACCCGACGACACCCGGGCTGCCGCGCTCCGTCGGCGTCGGCCGGAAGGCGCCGTCCAGCCGAGTGCCTTCGCTGCGGCACGGTCAACCGATCTCCACGACGACTCGGGGCCGTTCCGTGTTCATGACGTGCTGGGCCCTTCCTGCGGTGGACAGAACGGGTCGGGGAGGGTGGACGTCCCGTCCACCGACGGCCGGCATTTCCCTCCACTAGGTTGGGGTCATGAGCGACAGCACTCCTCTGGGAGACTTCCTCAGAGCACGGCGCGAAGCCCTCAAGCCGCAAGACGTGGGCCTTCCGGAGCACGGGCGCAGGCGGGTGCCGGGGCTGCGCCGCGAGGAGGTCGCCATGCTCGCGGGCATGAGCTCCGACTACTACATGCGCCTGGAACAGGGCCGGGAGACCAGTCCGTCGCCCCAGGTGATCGACGCGATCGCCGCCGCCCTCCACCTCGACGACGAGGCACACGACCACCTGCGCAGACTCACCCGGGCGCCCCGGGGGCGCCGCGGCATTTCCGCCGGTCACAACAGGATCAGCCCCCAGCTTCTGCAGCTGATCGACAACTGGCCCGACACCCCCGCCTTCGTCCTGGGACCGGCCCTGGGCATCCTGGCGCACAACGCGCTCGCCGCGGCCCTGCACAGCGGATTCCAGCGGTTCGACAACCTGGCCCACATGATCTTCCTGGACCCGGCCGGGCCCACGTTCTACCAGGACTGGGACAAGGCCGCGAACTCCTGCGTGGCCGAGCTGCGCGCGGCCTACGGACACGAACCCGACTCCTCGCGGATCACCGAAGTCGTCGACACACTCTGCGCGAAGAGCCCCGAATTCGCCGAACTATGGGCACGGCACGAGGTGAAGCGCAAGACCCAGCAGGCGAAGAACCTCGCACACCCCGGGGTCGGCGCTCTGGAGATCCAGTTCTCGGCCTTCACCGTCAGCGGTGCGCCGCACCAGCAGCTGGTCGTCTACCAGGCCGAGCCGGCCAGTGCCACCGCGGCCGCCTTCGCCGAACTCCGGTCCCGCGCCGACCGAGGGCAATCCGCACAGATGGTGCAGGGCGAATCCGGCGGGGCTCTCAGCGCCACCTGACTTCCTAGGTGACGTGCATGCGACATGTGCCCACGGCCACCACGGAGAATCGGCTGCGCCACCTGCGCGAGCTGACCACACCGCCCATCGCTCGAAGTCGTGGGGACAGCGAATGGCTCGGGCCTGGCCGACGGTGGGACGGACGACGATCTCGCCGACATCCACGTCAGGGGTGATCGTCGACAGCGAAGGCGATCGCCACCGCGCCGGACGTGGCCGGGATGGCACGCCCCTCTGGCCTCACTGCCTGGCGCGCTCGTCTCCCTCGCGGTAGTGCACCAGATGCTCGTGAAAGGGAATACCGTCGCGGATGTCGCCGGTGGCGGTGAAGCCGAGGTCGACGTAGTCGATGTGGTTGCCGGTGACGGTGTAGCGGCCGGTACAGGCGCTCTGACGGTTTCCGCGGGCCTCGTCATAGCGGCCGTTCGGCAGCAGTTCCTCGATGGCAACCAGGTCGCCGTCCGCTCAGGCGCGGGCTTCATGGGGGCGGCGCACCCACGATCGCGAGGGGAACGGCGCGGCGACATCAGGGTGCCGGCACAGGCGAGTCTCCCGGGCCCCTGTCACGAGCAGCGGGCCGACCATGGGTGCCGCGCACCCGGGGATACGGCGGCCTGGTTCCGATTCCGCAGGGCGACGAACGTGACGGTCACGCAGCTGCTGTAGCGGCCGAGCGGCTGCCGCCCACCTGCACCCGCGCTCGCTTCGCACATCGGGCAGACCGATGAGCCGAACTCCCTGGGGAGCACCATGACCATCACCGACACCGTGAGCTGGAACTCGGCGCCCCCACAGTCCCGATCCTGGGTGCGCCACACCTGGGGAAACCACGGCCTGGTTGCCGTAGTGGGCGGGACCGAGGCTGGTGTTCGAGCGGCCTCGGCCGCCCCCGGCGACCCACCCCTCCCAGCTCTCTCCCGCGGACGGGCCCTGTTTCCAGCCCTGTCCGCCGTACGGAAGCAGACCTCTCATGAACGTCAACGACACCACCAGCGCAGCCGTGCTCGATGAGCTCCGGCGCCGCCCCGCCGATCAGCGGCGCATCCTTTTCACCGGCGCGACCATCGTCACCATGGACCCCGACCTCGGCGTCGTCGAGGGCGGCGACCTCCTCGTCGAGGGCGACACCATCACCGCCGTCGGCCGTGACCTCGCCGCGGGCGACGCCGTGGTCGTCGACGCCACCGGCACCATCCTCAGCCCCGGCTTCGTCGACACCCACCGGCACGCCTGGGAGGCCCAGTTGCGCCGGATCATGCCGGACGTCGACGACCTCGGCGGCTACGTCATGTCCACCCTCGCCGGCTACGCCACGGTCTACCGGCCCGAGGACATGTACATCGGCACCAAGCTGGCCGCCCTCACCGCGATCGACAGCGGCATCACGACCATGCTCGACTTCTCCCACAACTCCCGCACCCGCGAGCACTCCGACGCCGCCATCGAGGCCCTCCTCGACACCGGCGTCCGCGGCGTGCACGCCTCCATGGGCCCGCACTTCGGCGACTGGGACCGCCAGTGGCCCGGCGACCTGACCCGCGTCAAGGACCAGTACTTCAGCAGCGACGACCAGCTGCTGACCCTGCGCCTGGCGACGCTGGCCACCGACGAGATCGCCGGACCGGCGCTCGCCTATGGTCCCGAACTCGCCCGTGTCGCCAAGGACCTGGGCATCGGAGTGAGCGTGGACGCCGTCTTCGGCACCCCCTCCTCCGAGGCAATTGTGCGCTGGGCCAAGGACGGCATCCTCAGCCCCGACGTCACCCTCATCCACTCCACCGGGCTGACCCCCGAGGCATGGAAGGCGATGGGAGAGACCGGGACCACCGTGGCGCTCGCCCCCACCTCCGACGCCCAGATCGGCCTGGAGACCGCGATCCCCGCCATCGACGAGGCCCTGTCCGTCGGCATCCGCCCCGGACTGAGCATCGACGTCGAAGTCGCCCTGGCCAGCGACATGTTCACGCAGATGCGGGCCCTGCACGCCATCCAGCGGATGCGCGCCGTCAACGCCGCCTACGGCACCGACGAGCAGCCCCAGCGCATCACCACCCACGACGTCCTGGACTTCGCCACCCTCCAGGGCGCCCACACCAACGGCCTGGCCGCCGTCACCGGCTCACTCACCCCGGGCAAGAAGGCCGACCTCCTTGTCATCCAGGCCGAGGACCTCAACAACATGCCGCTCAACGACCCGATCGGCACCGTCGTGCTGGGCTCCGACACCCGCAACATCAGCGCCGTCCTCATCAACGGCGAGCCCCGCAAGTGGAACGGCCACGTCCTCGACATCGACCTGACCGCCCTGCGCGCCGAGGTCAACGCCTCGCGCGAGTACGTGCTGAACACCCCGGCCGCCTGAGCAGCCCCCTTCATCGTCCACCGGCGGGCCCCACCCCGGCCGGGGGAACCCATCGCACCCGGCGGTGCCATCGGCCGATCGCGTCGCGCGCAAACACATGGGGCCGCCACCAGTCGCCCGCTTTCGAACGGTGCTACGACGTCTGGCCCAGCCGCTTCGCCTGATCGGAACTCGTCACTCCGAGCCGTAGTACAGCCGGAGGAACTCCTCCATCGCCGCGTCGACGCCGGCGCGGTCACCGGTAGCAAGCAGGTCGAGCAGCAGACCGCGGACGGTGGCGAGTCCCAGCCTGGCCCGGTTCCGGGCCGCGTCAGGCTCCGCCCCCGCACCGACCTCGGCGGCTGCGAGCGGCTCCAGCCAGTCCGTCACAAGCCCTTCGAGAACCGGGGCGGCCTCGGGGCGGCCACGCAGCGCATGCCCGCAGATTTCGAAGAAGAGCCGCTCCTGACCGGCCAGCCGAGGGTCCGTCAGATCCCGCCACAACAGCCGCGCGACATCGGCGGGCGAGAGACCGGTCTCCAGGCGGAGCCGGGACAGCACATCACGCTGGCGCCGCTCCGACGTCCGGACGATCTCGACGAGCAACTGTTCCTTGGAGCCGAAGTAGTGGATCAGCATGCGGTGACTGACACCGATCGCGGCGCCCAGCCCGCGCAGGCTCAGGTCCGCGATGCCGTGTGCCGCGACGTGGTCGACAGCCGCGTCCACCAGTTGTGCGCGCCGATCCCCATGCGCGTCTTGCTCGGACTCGCGCTCGGGAAGCGAGTCATCCATGGCCATCACGTCACGACTGTACCAATCGGTACATGCCACATGTACCGTGTGGTACATGAAGCCTGTCACCGTGTCGATCGACGTACCTCAGACTCCCGAGCAGGTCTACGGCTTCCTCGACGTCATGGCCCACCACGAGCGGTTCACCGACCACTACCTGACCAACTGGCGCTACAGCGGCCCTGCCCAGGGCATCGGATCGTCCGCCACCGTCACCGCCGCCCTGAGCGGCACGAAGACCGATGTCACCATCAAGGTCATCGAGGCCGAGGCGCCGCGGCGCATCGTCGAACACAACGTCAGCGCGGCCGGTCGGCGACTGGCTCACGGCACCTACGCCATCGAACCGCTGCGAACCGGTGGGACCCGCATCTCGTTCACGTACACGTGGGTGCACGCCCCTCTCGCCGACCGGCTGCTGGCCCCAGTCGTGCGGACCACGATGCGGCACGCCAACCGCACGGTCATGCGACGCCTTGCCACCGAGTTGGCTCGCCACGTGTCCGCCACCGAATCCTGACGGCGGTACATGCCCCCTTCTCCCCGCCGCAGGCCTGACACCCATGGGGCCCTGCCCTCGGGCACAGACTCCTCTGGCGGGCGCTGCGCGCTGACCAGCTCACACACCTGATCCTTGGCGCAGCAGGCCGCGCACACAGCGGCCTCCCGCCGTCGACGAGTCCTTGGCCCCGACCTTCACAGCCCTGTGGTGGGCCCGGCGATGCTTGCGGGCGGTCGCGCGCGCCTGCATGATCTGCGCGCTGCCCGCCAGCGCGGTGAGCAGGATGTCCGCCACCGCGACCAGCAGCAGGGCCACGCGCAGCGGAACGTGCCCGCGGGCACTGAAGTGGCTGACGTCCACCGACTGCTCCTGAGTCTGGTCAATGGTCGGCCGCGGTGCACACCGCCATGATCTGCTGGTGGGCCGGATGATCCGGCAGCTTCGGTGCCGGCGGCGCGGGCGTCCCGGGGTCGGGCGGCCCCAGCAGTGTCTTGCGGGTGATCCGGACTTCTTCGGCGGCGCGGCCGAGTTCGTCGACTGTGCGGTCGTAACACCCGGGCTCAGGTCGCCCTGATGCGACCCGACCCGCAGACGAGGGCGCTGTGGGAGCTGCTCTCCGACCTGATGGACCTCGACTACGCCCACCGGGACATTGCCGACATGCTCGACCGCACGGACGTCCGGTACGAACTGGGCGACGTCCACCGGCTCGTCGGCACCCTGTGCCCGGACGTGAAGTTGACGCTGGAGCGGCTCCGACCCGGACGTCGTCACCGCGGTGACCCGGTCGGCGGACCTGCTGCGTGAGGGGCGTGGGCTCCTGCTCGACCTCGTCGACCGCGCGGAGGTCCGCGACGCCGCGGCCGCGTGGACCGGACGGTCGACACCGTCATCTCCCGCACGGACCGGGTGGACGTCGACGCGTTGCTCATCCGGCCCGACGGCTGTGTCGCCCGGGCCTTGCCCACCGGGCAGGACCTCGACGCCACCGCGCTGGTGTGTGCGCCGGGCACACGATTCGGCCAACCGGCCTGAGCACCGCTTTAACAGTCCTCCAAGGTTCGCTCGGTACCAAGTAGGCGTCCAGACAAGCGATGTGACCCGTATGCAGGAGGCTAGTGATGGCAGTCGACGCAGCACCGTCCGGGGAAGCGCGGGCCGGTCGGTTGGCAGGCCGGTGGGTGCCGTGGTTGGTGATCGGCTTGTGGCTGGTGCTGGCGGCGGGAATGGTGCCGCTGAGCGGAAAGTTGAGCTCGGTCACCACCGACAGCGCCGTGGACACCCTGCCGGCCAGTGCCGAGTCCACCAAGGTGGCGGTGCTGGACGACAGTCTCCCCGGCGGTGACGACAACACGTTCGTCTTCGTGTACCACCGCGCCGGCGGCATGACCGACGCCGACCGCGCGACGGTCGAGCGCCAATACGACACCCTTGCCAAGCGGTACCCGCCGAAGGCGACGGCGGCGGCCGGCGAGGACGACGAGGGCTCACCGATGAGACCCTCCACCGACGGCAAGGCGATGATGTTCACCCTCGATGTGAGCACGACCTACGGCGCACCGGAGGCCATCGTCGGCCCGTTGCGTGACGCCGCGAAGGACCGCCCCTCCGGCCTGGAACTCGACGTGACCGGCCCGGGCGCGATCGACGGCGACATGGAGGCCGTCTTCGACGGCATCGACGTGCAGGTCCTCCTCACCACCATCGTCGTCGTCACGCTCCTGCTCATCCTCACCTACCGCAGCCCGGTGTTGTGGCTCATCCCGCTCATGGCCGTGGGCGCGGCCGCCCTGACCGCGATGGCGACCGTCTACCTGCTCGTCAAGGGCTTCGGCATCGTGGTCAACGACCAGAACTCGGCGCTGCTGACGATCCTGGTGTTCGGCGTCGGCACGGACTACGCGCTGTTGCTCATCGCTCGATATCGGGAAGCACTGCACCACCACGAGAACGCCCGGGTCGCGATGGTCCACGCGCTGCGCGGCGCGGCGCCGGCCATCGTCGCGTCCGCGGCCACCGTGGTCGCCGGCCTGCTCTGCCTGCTCGTCGCGGACCTGAACAGCACCAGCGGGTTGGGCCCGATCGGCGCGGCAGGCATCCTGTGCGCGCTGGTGGCCATGCTGACGCTGTTCCCGGCGGTGCTCGTCGTGCTCGGCAGGCGGATCTTCTGGCCGGCCATCCCGCGGTTCAGCACGGCCGTGGAGGAGAAGCCGGGGCTGTGGGGACGGCTCGGCACCGCCATCAGCCGCCGCCGGTGGGTGGCGACGCTCGGCTCGCTCGGAGTCCTCGGCGTGCTCGCCCTCGGGCTGGCGGGCAACACCGGCGCCCTGCGGGAGCAGGACCAGTTCCTGTCCGCGCCGGAGTCGGTCACCGGCTTCACCGTCCTCCGCCAGCACTTCCCGGAGCTCGGCGGCCAGCCCATGACGATCTTCACGCGGCCGGCGCAGCAGGAGCGGGTGCTCGACGTCGTCAAGGACACTCGCGGTGTGGCCCTGGCCATCCCGGAGCAGACCAGCGGCGGCTGGGCCAACATCTCGGTGTTCCCGAAGGACGCGCCGGACACCGCCGCGGAGTACGACACGATCAAGCGGGTGCGCACCGCCGTGCACGCCGTGAGCGGGGCGGAGGCGATCGTCGGCGGGCCGAGTGCGGAGAACCTCGACACCGAGGTGACCACCAAGCGCGACGAGAAACTGGTGATCCCGCTGGTGCTCGCCGTCGTCCTGATCATCCTCGGACTGCTGCTGCGCGCGATCCTGGCCCCGCTGGCCCTGATGGCCACCGTGATCGTCTCATTCGCCGCAGCCTTCGGCGGCAGCGTGTTCGTCTTCGACACGATCCTCGGGTTCAAGGGGATCGACTATTCGGTGCCGCTGCTGGCATTCCTGTTCCTGGTGGCGCTCGGCGTCGACTACAACATCTTCCTGGCCAGCCGGGCCCGGGAGGAGACCGTGCGTCTCGGCACCCGAGAGGGCATGCTCAAAGCCCTCTCCGCCACCGGCGGCGTCATCACCTCGGCAGGCCTGGTGCTGGCGGCCACGTTCGCGGTTCTCGCCACGCTTCCGCTGGTGATGCTGATCGAGGTCGGGTTCCTGGTCGCCTTCGGCGTGCTGCTCGACGCGCTGCTGGTGCGGTCGGTCCTGGTGCCCGCCCTCACCCTGCTGATCGGCCGCCGGATCTGGTGGCCGAGCCGGCTGTCCCGCCCAGCGGCGGAGCTGCCGGACGGTCGACAGCCGCTCGCCGACGACGAGGTGCCCGCGCTGCAACGGTGAGCGCGGCGGCACGGACGAGATCCGGGACGGGCCCCAGGCCCGTCCCGGATCTCTTTCATGGGTCCGACGGCCGGCGCCCTTTGGTCCTGCGTCGTGCGGCCGGGACTGGGGTCGGCGCATCGCGGTGTCATCCCCGGCGGTGAGCCGCGCGGGGCCATGCCCGAGGGCCCGCCGTCCCTTGTCCTGCGCAGCGCCGCCGAGGCGGGTCAGCGCACCGCGGTGTCATCCCCGGCGGTGAGCCGCGCCGGGCCTGCCCGAGGACCGCCGTCCCTTGTCCTGCGCAGCCCCGCCAGGCGGGTCAGCGCACCGAGGTGTCATCCCCGGCGGTGAGCCGCGGGATCGGGGCGGGCGGGGCCGCGGCCGGAACGTCGACCCGGAGCAGCGCGCCACCGCGTGCGGAGCGGGCGACGGCGGCCCGGCCGCCGTGGGCGTCGACGACCCGCTGCACTATCGACAGCCCCAGACCGGATCCCGGCAACGCCCGGGCGCTGTCGGCACGGTAGAACCGGTCGAACACCCGCGGTACGTCGGCGGCGTCGATGCCCGGCCCGGCGTCGTCGACCTCGAGCACCGCCGACGCGCCCTCGGCCCGGAGCCGGACCTGGACCGGCTGGTCCGCGGGGGACCACTTGCCGGCGTTGTCGATGAGGTTGAGCACCGCCCGCTCGAGCGCAGCGGGACGCCCGCTCACCCACACAGAGGTCACGTCGAGCGCGACCTCGATGTCGGGCATGCGGGAACGCGCCCGAGTCGCGGCGGCCACCACCACGTCGGCGAGATCGAGCACCTCGGTGCTCTCGTCGCTGACGTCACCGCGCGCCAGGTCGGTCAGCTCGGCGGCAAGGGTGCTCAACTCGGCCACCTGGGCGCCGAGATCGTTGAGCAGCCGGGTCCGGCTCTCCGCCGGCAGTGCGCTGTCCAGGGTGCCGCGCTGATCGAGCCGGATCAGCAGCTCGACGTTGAGGCGCAGGCTGGTGAGCGGGGTCTTGAGCTCGTGGGCGGCGTCCTCGGCGAGCAGCCGCTGGGCCCGCCGGGAGTCCCGGAGCGCGGCGAGCATGTCGTTGATCGACTGGATCAGCCGCCGGATCTCCCCACCGCCCTCGTCCGGGATGTCGGCGTCGAGATCCCGGGTGTGCGCGACACGTACCGCGGCGGCGGTCAGCCGGTCGATCGGTGCCAGCCCGGTCCGCGCCACGGTCCGCCCGACGAGGGCGCCGCCGACCGCGCAGAGCAGCCCGATCAGCAGCATGCCCAACCCGAACCGGTTGATCGGACTGTCGTCGACGACGCGGGCCACCTGGACCGCGCCGTCGCCCGCCCGCAGCGTGTAGATGAGGTAGCCGTCGTCGTCGCTGTCGTTCGACTCCATCAGGTCGGCCGACGCGCCCTGCGCCACGCGCCCGGCGTGCTCGCTGACCGGGGGCAGCGCGGGTTGGCCGGCCGGCGTCCGGATCGAGCCGTCGGGCAGGATGACCCGCACCAGCCGACCGGATCCGGGATACGGCGGTAGCTGGACCTGCGCCAGACCGGCGCGCTCCGCGTCTGTCGCCAGGACGCGGGAGTCGGCGCGCAGCTGATTCTCGGCGGCGTCCTGCAGCTCCCAGCCCAGTAGCTCGCTGGCCACCTGGAAGGCCACGAACACGCTGACCGCGATGGCCGTCGCCGCGATCACCGTCAGCCTGGTCCGCAGGGACCTCCGGCGCCACCATCGGGTCAGCCGGCGCGGTTCCCGGCCGGCGGGCCTGCTCACGGAGGAGTCTCCTGCAACGTGTATCCCAGGCCGCGCAGCGTGTAGATCAATCGCGGCTCACCCTCGGCCTCCATCTTGCGGCGCAGGTAACTCACGTATACCTGGAGGTTGTTGGCTGTGGCGCTCATGTCGAAGCCCCAGATCGCCTCGAACAGCGCATCGCGGGTCACGACCCGGGTCGCGTTGCTCATAAGGACCTGCAGGAGGGAGAACTCGGTCCGGGTCAGGCGCAGCGGCCGCCCGCCACGCCACGCCTCGAACCTGTCGGGATCGAGCCGGACGTCGGCGAACGACAGGATCTGCGACTCCCCGTCGGTCGGCGTGCGCCGGCGCAGCAGGGCCCGCACCCGGGCCAGTAACTCCTCGGTGGCGAACGGCTTGGGCAGGTAGTCGTCGGCGCCCGCGTCCAGCCCCGTGACCCGGTCGGAGACCTGGTCACGGGCGGTCAGCATCAGCACCGGCAGATCCCGACCCGCGGCCCGCAACCGCCGGCAGGTCTCCAACCCGCCGAGGCGGGGCATCATCACGTCGAGGATCAGCAGATCCAGCGTGTCGCCTTCGGCCCCAACGACCCCGTCGAGTACGGCGAGACCGTTGGCGACGGTGCTGGTGTCGTAACCCTCGACCTGGAGCACCCGCTCCAGCGAGTCACGGATGGCCGCTTCATCATCCGCGATCATGATCCGCACGCCGGCCCGCCCCCTTCCAGTCGATGTTTTTGCCGCTCATTGTCCCCGATCAACCTGAGACCAGGCTTAGAGCGCCGCTGGGGACCGCGCTCTTGTTGGACACGCCGCGCCGTCGGTCAGTCCAGGTCGGACATGTCGAGCACGAAGCGGTAGCGGACGTCGTTGCGCTCCAAGCGTTCGAGAGCCGTGTTCACCTGGGACGACGGCAGCAGCTCGATGTCGGCGGTGATGCCGTGCTCAGCGCAGAAGTGCAGCATGGCGGCGGTGGACGGGCGGCCGCCGCTGCCGGCGGAGCTGAGCTTCTTGCGGCCGATGAGCAGGTCCATGGTGTCCACGGTGACCGGTCCGAGGTGGCCGAGGTGGCTGAGCGTGCCGTCCATGGCGACCACACGCAGATACGGAGCCAGGTCGTGGGGGGCGGAGATGGTGTCGATGACCACATCGAACCGGTCGCGGACCGCTTCCATCTGCTTCGGATCGGTGGACACGACGAATCCCTGCGCCCCCAGGCCGCGCGCTTCGTCAGCCTTGTCCGGGGTCCGGCTGATGACAGACGTCGTGGCGCCGAGTGCGGTCGCCATCTTGACCGCGAGGTGCCCCAGGCCGCCCAGCCCGGCCACGGCCACGGTACTGCCCGGGCCCACTCCGAGCGCCTGCAGCGGTTCCCAGACGGTGACGCCGGCGCAGAGCAGGGGGGCTGCGCCGGCTGCGTCGAGGCCCGCAGGGAGGTGGTAGGCAAACTGATTGCTCACGACGTACTCGCGGGAGTACCCGCCCAGCGTGGTCGACCCGTCCTGCCGGTCGGCTCCGCCGTAGGTCAGTGTCGGGAACTCACGACAGAAGTTCTCTTGGCCGGCCTGGCACATGCGGCACATGCCGCACGAGTCGACGATGTTGCCGACGGCCACGGGGTCGCCCGGGGAGAAGTCGGAAACCGCGCTGCCGACCTCGGTCACCACGCCCGTGAACTCATGCCCGGGTACGAGCACGCCGTTCGCGTCGTTCCCGTGCGCCTGCAGCGCGTGGAGGTCTGTGTGGCAGACACCGCAGTAGTCGACACGCACCGCGATGTCGTCCTCGCGCAGGTCCCGGCGCTCCAGCGCAGCGCGGCGCAGAGTCCGCGTCGCGCTGTCCGCCTGCCATCCCGTCGTGGAACGCATCTCTGACTCCTTAGACAGACTGTTCGGTCTGTTTGACCGTAGCGCATGCGAGGCAAGAAGCAAACAGACGAGTCTGTCTGTTAAGGTCCCGGATATGCCCGACCAGCCGGCCAGCAGCCGCGGTGCCGCGACCTACCAGCGCATCGTCGACGCCGCCACCCAGGAATTCGCCCAGCACGGCATCGCCGGTGCACGCATCGAGCGGATCATCGCCGCCGCACGCACCAACAAGGCGCAGCTCTATGGCTACTTCGGCAACAAGGAACAGCTCTTCGATGCGATCTTCTTCGCCTCACTGGAGCGGATCACCAATGTCGTCCCCATCGACGCCACGGACCTCGCCGACTGGGCGGTGCGCCTCTACGACGAGTACCTCAGCCGCCCCGACCTGATCCGGCTCGCGACCTGGGCGCGCCTGGAGCGGCGCCCGACCGGGTATCTCGTGGCGGACCACGACCGCTACGACGACCACAAACTCCGTGCCATCGCAGAGGCCCAGGCCGCCGGGCGCATCAGGCAGGGAGATCCCTTCGACGTGATGGCCATGGTCATCGCCATGTCCATGGCCTGGTCTCCGGTGAGCAACGTCTACGCCGCCTCCACCCAGGAGCCCGAGAGCCTGCACGACCAGCGGCGCACCCTGCTCCGAGACTGCGTAAGCCGCGCCGTCGCCCCGGACCAGGGAGCCTGAGCCCAGCCTTCATCAGCTGTGGGGCGTCAACCGTCGCAGGAAGGGTGCCGGAAGCACGCCGGCCGCGCTGAAGTCGATCCCCGCCGCCCGCCTGGACGGCGCACCCATCTACGTGATCCTGGACGTGGGCGCTCGCTGCCCAGCGCCGAGAACGCGCCCGCATCCGCAGCGAGAAAGGCATGCGCTGAGGCGGGCGCCCCCAAGCACGAGCAGCCTTAGCCTGTCTGACGGCCAGTGAATCAAAAACCTCGGAACACGCCGTCGCCATCGACGGCGCCGACGAACTCCTCGAAGTCCATGTTCGCGCCCGAGACGTTGTTCTCGATGCCCCACAACTCGGCTGCCGCAACGCGGACGCAACGCCCACGCTCGCCCCGCCTGTCCACCACGAGGAGCGGCAGCTCAGCGGAGGTGACAGCTATGAAGTCCGCCAGGACAAGAAGTGGATGCTGGTACTCCGCGGGTGCCAGGTCGAGAGCCTGGTCGGGCGTCAAACTCTCGTACTGCCGATCGTCGACAAGGGCGACGTTGGCCAAGAAGCCGTCCTTGCCAGGCGAGAACAGCGCCGTACGCAGAGCGTCCCAAGCACCGTCTGCCGAGAAGTCGGTGCGCACGACGAGGGCTTCCAAAGTGCACGGGAACTGCCTCATGCGCGGACAGTACCGCCGACCCGGTGAACCTTGACGGTCAGAGCAGCGGCACGTATAGCCACCCCCCGATGACACCGGACGTCCGCGTCTTCCGCGGCAAGGGTCTGCTGGAGCACCCCGAGGCCCGGCACTCCGTCTACCTCCAAGCCTTCTGGGATCCGCCCTGGAGCGAGGACGAGGAGCAGGCGGTCGAGTTCGTCGGCCGGCTGGTGGACAACGTCCGGCGCCCCGGCTTCACCGCGGCGCTCACCTTCGCCGGGGCGGACGTCGTCGGCTTCGCCACCGCCTGGACGACCGTTGGCCCCCCCCTTCCCCACCGACCGCTGCTATCCGCAGGCCGCCGCCGGCCTGGGAAGAGAGCGCACAGTGGAGTGGCTGTGCGGCGCCCTCGCTCGCGCGGCCGCCAAGACGCTGAAGCGCAGGCCCGACCTCGCCACACAGGGACGAGGCCGCGGCCATTGATCGAATAGTTCAACTGTGCGGCCTGCTGCGCGCCACCGCAGGCAACCCGTCGACCGTTGCCGCGAGCAGAGGCAGGAGCTGGGCGAGCGCTCCCTGGTCACCGATGGCGTCGAGAAGCCGGGTCTGGTCGGAGTGGATGCGGTGGGCGGCGCGCTGTTGGAGGATGCGGCCGCGGGCGGTGAGGTGCAGCAGGACGCGGCGACGGTCGTCGGGGTCGGGCCGACGGTAGACCAGATTGTCGGCGACCATGCGGTCGACGAGCTTGGTCAGAGTGGGCGCCGGCATGAGGGCGTGGTCGGCGATTTCGGACATCGGGTGGCCCTGCCCGTCGGCAACGGCCGACAGGACGCGCCACTCTTCCACCGAGCAGTCCTCCTCGGCCAGCACCACGGCCAAGCGCCGGCCGAGGCGTCGCTCGGCGTGCCTGAGGAGGTGGGCAAGGTCCGGAGAGGAGGGTTCGGACGGCATTGCCGGTGTCCTTCCGATAGGTCTAGTGTTCGCGCAGATCACGAGCCTCCGCGAGGGCGCCGGGGCCCGGACCGGGATCCGCGCGCCCAGTGCCCTCACGGAGGTGGTCTGTGCATCCGGTGCCGCCCAGAGGGAACGGCGATTCGAGCACGACGCTGGTCGTGGCCCTGGTCGTGCCGCTGCAGGGACCCGCGGGGATCTTCGGCCCGTCGTGCGAACTGGCCGCACAGCTGGCCGCCGAGGAACTGAACGCCGCGGGCGGCGTGCTGGACCGGGAGGTCCGCCTGGTCACGGTGGACGGCGGGGCATCGCCGGAGCGGGTCGCGGCCGAGGTCGAGGCCCTGGTGTCGCTGCGCGCCGTGGACGGGGTGGTGGGCTGGCACACCTCGGCCGTGCGCCAGGCACTGCTGCCGCGGATCGCGGGCCGCGTGCCCTACGTCTACACAGCCCAGTACGAGGGCGGCGAGCGCACACCCGGGGTCTTCCTGACGGGTGAGACCGACGCCGCGCAACTGCTGCCGGCGATGCGGGTGCTGGCCGAGGCGACCGGCGCGCGACGCTGGTGCACAGTGGGCAACAACTATGTGTGGCCGCGTGTGACCGCCCGCGCCGCACAGCGATACGTCCGGGCGTGCGGCGGTCTGGTGCGCGACGAGGTGTTCGTGCCGCTGGGGACGCACGAGTTCGGGCCGGTGCTGCGCCGGATCGAGCGGTGCGAGGCGGACGCGGTGCTGATGCTGCTGGTCGGCGACGACGCGGCACGCTTCAACCGGGCGTTCGCCGCGTACGGCCTTCACCAGCGGTGTCTGCGACTGAGCACCCATATGGACGAGAACATCCTGCTGGCCACCGGTGCCGAGGCAGCCACCGACGGGCTCTGGGCGACGGCTGGTTTCTTCGAGACGCTCGCGACCGCCGAGAGCCTGGACTTCAGCGCCCGTTACGCGGCGCGGTTCGGTGTGGAGGCCCCTGTCGTCGGCAGTCCGGGCGAGTCGTGCTTCGAAGGGGTGCGCCTGCTCGCGGCGTTGGCCGAGCGGGCGCGGTCGCTGGACGTGCGGGCGATGTGCGTGGTGGGCGAAACTGTCTCCTACGAAGGGCCGCGCGGCGCAGTGCGGCTGCGCGGCAACCATCTCACGCAAAGGCTTTACCTGGCACGGGCGGATGCCTTCGACTTCCACATCGTCACCCAACTCTGACCCCGCTCCCCGCCGTTGACATCACCCTGCCACAGAAATACTTTCTACGGAAAGCATCTGGCGGAGGCGAGGCACCCGTATTCGATCGGGCCGCTCGCCCGCCGGAGTCACGCATGGACGGGCATCCCAGCCCCCACGGTCTTACTCCTGTTGGCGCGCTATCTACGCGCGTCGAATAAAGGCCCGTTAAAGACCTTCCCCTTAAAGGGAGAGAAACGTTCAAGAAACAGTGCGGCGTGACTCTTCCGTGAAATCACCCGGGGTCGCCCGGGTCGTCCCCAGTACTGGGAAGAGGGAATGTCGTGACGGAGATCGTCGACAAGGAAGCACCGCCGACGAGTACAGGCGGACGGACGTACAACAACTGGGCGCAGAACGACACGTTGGAGGACTACTCGCTGCGCTACGCGCCGAAGTCCTTCCGCCGCTGGACCCCCTACGTGGTGGCCACCACGGCACTCGGCGGCATCGCCTACCTCGCCGACTTCGCCATCGGCGGCTCGATCGCCATCTCCAACGGCTTCTCCAGCGCCATGGTCGCGATCCTGGCCGCGGCGGTGGTCATCTTCCTGACCGGCATCCCGATCTCGTACTACTCGGCGAAGTACTCCATCGACATGGACCTGCTGACCCGGGGCGCCGGCTTCGGCTACCTCGGATCCACGCTCACCTCCGTCATCTACGCCAGTTTCACCTTCATCTTCTTCGCCCTCGAAGGCTCGATCATGGCCCAGGCCCTGGAGCTGGGCCTGCACATCCCGCTCGCCGTCGGCTATCTCATCTGCTCGCTGGTCATCCTGCCACTGGTCATCTACGGCATGACGGCCCTGTCTAAGATGCAGGTGTGGACGCAGCCAATCTGGCTGGTGCTGATGGTCGCGCCGTTCGTGTCCATCGCCATCCAGGAGCCGGACAAGTTCTCGCAGTTCACGCACTTCGCCGGCGACTCCCCCACCGGCTCCGGCATCAGCATGCTCGGCGTCGGCGCGGGCGCCGGCGTGGCCCTGTCACTGATCGCCCAGATCGGCGAGCAGGTCGACTACCTGCGCTTCATGCCCGACAAGACACCCGAGAACAGCAAGAAGTGGTGGGGCGCCGTCCTCTCGGCCGGCCCGGGCTGGGTGGTGCTCGGCGCGGCCAAGCAGATCGGCGGGGCCTTCCTCGCCTTCTACATCGCCGGCAGCGTCGGCCTGTCCAAGGCCAACGAGCCCATCCAGCAGTACGTTCACGGCTTCAAGACCTTCGCCGCACCCGTCGCCCTGGGCCTGGCCACGTTCTTCGTGATCCTCTCCCAGATAAAGATCAACTCGACGAACGCGTACTCCGGTTCGCTGTCCTGGTCGAACTTCTTCTCCCGCCTCACCCACCGCCACCCCGGCCGCGTCGTCTACATCTTCCTCAACGTCGGCATCGCACTGGCCCTGATGGAGGGCGGCGTCTTCGGCTTCCTCAACACCGTCCTCGGCTTCTACTCCAACGTCGCCATCGCCTGGATCGGCGCGGTCGTCGCCGACCTCGTCATCAACAAGCCGATGAAGCTCAGCCCCTCGTACATCGAGTTCAAGCGCGCCCACCTGTACAACTTCAACCCGGTCGGCTTCGGCTCGATGCTCATCGCCTCCGCCGTCTCCATCGCCGCCTACTTCCAGGCCTTCGGCGCCTACGGCAAGGCGTACTCCCCCTTCATCGCCCTGTTCCTCGCAATGGTCCTCTCACCGCTGTTCGCGGTGATCACCAAGGGCAAGTACTACATCGCCCGCGTCGACGACCTCGAGGAGCCACTGCTCGGGGCGGACGGCCTGCCCTCCGCGGCCATGCTGACCTGCGCCGTGTGCACGACCGACTTCGAACGGCCGGACATGGCTAACTGCCACTTCCACGCCGGGGCGATCTGCTCCCTGTGCTGCAGCCTGGAGAAGGACTGCCACGACTCCTGCAAGAGCGGCTCCGGCACTGGACCGGTCGCCCTCGCCATGCCCACCGTGCGGTCCGTGAACTGACTTACCATCACCTTCCCGTGTCCCGTTTGGCTCCGGCTCGCGTTATTGATGTGGGCCGGAGCCGACATCGTCAGTCGGTCAGGTCTGCTCGTTGGCTGGTGCTGGACAGGCAGGACACGAACGACGCCGTCGCTGCCGGCGGACTGCCGCAGCTGCTGGTTCTCGGCCTCCACGACGTGCACCACCCGCACCAGTTGCTGAAAGTCTGCAGGCAGTTGGTCGTGCTCGGCGCGTGCATCCGGACCAGGGCGTAGAGCAGGTCTTCAGCCCGGTGTGCTCGTGGGTGAGTTTGTTGCGCTTGAGGTCGGCTTCCTGGTCGAGTGACTTGATGGTCAGCTGGCCGTCGGAGCGCAGCGGCGTCCCCACCAGGAGCCGGATCATCGCGTCGGCGACCGCCTCGATCTCGCGGCATCGCTGGGCCGCTGCGGCGGCGGCCATTGCGAGCGTGTTCTACGACTTTCATCTGGAGTGCGGCACAGGGCCGTTGGTCAATCCGTTCCCTTTGGTGGCCCAGCGGGGGCGGCAGCGTGCTCATGCACATCGCCATCCGCTGGAGCCGTGGCGAAACGAACGGATGGGCTTCGCGAAACCGGGCTCGCACCGGGACCGGGCGATGGTCGCCTTGTAGGTCTCGACCGGGGTGCGGGGCGCTGAGCTGCTGGAGGTGCGCCGGCAGGACGTCGACTTCGGGCAGCAGCTGGTCATCACTGCCGGGGCTGACGGGTCTGAGCCGGGTCAACGATGAGCGGGTCTGGTGATCACGCAGCCGACGCGTATGGCCGGGAAGTCAGACGGCCGAGCGGCGGACGGCCACTGCGGCCGCGTCGTCGTCGAGGTGGCCGCAGACGTGGGCCAGCAGGTCGTCCTGGAGATGGCGCAGGAGGTCCTCCGGGTCGTCCTTGGTCCACTCCGTCAGCCGTTCGGCGAGGGGGTAGAAGACCCCGTCGGCATCGCGGGCCTCGATGACGCCGTCGGTGTAGAGCAGCAGGAGGTCACCGACCTCGAACGGGAAGGTCTGGACGTCGTAGGCGGCGATGCCGAAGGCCCCGCCGAACCCGATCGGGAGGTGGCTCACCTCGGCGGTGAGCGGGATGAGGTGATGGTCGCGCAGGAGGAGCGGCGGTGGGTGGCCGCAGGTGATGAGGTGGACGACCGGTTCGTGGTCGGGGATGTCGAGCAGGGTGGCGGTGGCGAAGTCCTCGTTGGTGTCGTGCTCCGCCGGTGGACGCCACTGGCTGGTGTCCCAGCGGAACGCGGCGTCCAGGTGGACGGCGAGACGGGGGAGGGTGGCCTGCCGGTGGGCGGCCGCGCGGAAGGCGCCGAGGAGCAGGGCCGCGTTGTTGATCGCGGCGAGGCCGTTGCCGCGTACGTCGCCGAGGAGGAGGCGGGTGCTGTGGTGGTCGGTCCGGGCTGCCGCGTACAGATCGCCGCCCAGCTCGGCCTCCTGCTCGGCGGGGAGGTAGAGGCCGGCGATCCGCAGCGGGCCGGCGTGTGTGGGCAGCGGTTGCAGAAGCACGCTCTGTGCCGCCTCGGCGACCGACCGGACGCGGTCCAGCTGTTGCTCGCGCCGGTCCCGCACCACGCAGACGGTGGCGCAGACTATGGAGACGATGACCAGAGCGGCGATCTGGGCCTGGATGTTGGCCGTGACCAGGACGCCTCTGAGCACGCCGATCAGCGCCTGAGCAGCCACGGCGAGAGCGCCCATCAGTGCCGTCAGACGGGCGCCGGCGAACGCCACCGTGATCGCGGGTGCCGCCACCAGCAGGGGGCCGAGGTGGATGTCCGGCGGGGACAGCACGTCCACCACACAGACCGTGACGATCAGCAGCAGCGGGATCACGGCCAGCGCGGGTGAGTGACCCGGCTGCCAGGAACTCGGCACGTCCGGCCGTGCGCGAAGGGCCATGCCCCAAGCGTCCCACCTGCCTCCGCATGGCGAGAGGTGCGGCTGCAGAAGTCGTGTCTGTGTGAGAGGGAAGCCGCTCATCAGGAGCCGTCCGTATCGGGCTGCCGCTCCACCTGCACCAGATTGGAGTGGGCCAGGAACTCTCCCTGGACGAGCCCCGACTCACGGGGAGGTAGGCGTCGGTCACTTCCCGCGTTCGCGCCGATCGTGTCCGTGATGCGGGCCGTGGTCGTCTCGTTCGGTCTGCCGGTCAGGGCGAAGGTCGCCACGATCAGGATCATCGACGGCATGTCGTCCTTGCGACGTCGTATCCGGCCCGTCGGGCGTGCTCCCGCAGCCAACGGGCAAAGGCGCTGTCTTGTGCTGAGCGGGGGCGGGCCGGATGGTCAGCCGGGGAGAGGGATGGTCAGACCTTCCACCGGACCGGAGAGGGCCGACTTGATCTTGCGGGTGAAGTCGTCGACCAGGACCTCGCTCTCGCCGCGCTCGACGCCGTCCAGAACGGTGCGGGCGAGGTCGGCGGCGGAGATCTTCGGGACGGGGAGAGCCGCAGAGGATCGTCACGGATCCCGGCCCCAACACCTTCCCCCGGGCGTCTGAAGGGCGTCAGCGATCACAGCGCGCAGCGCGTGCTCGAGGTGGGTCGCCGGACAGCCCGTCAGGGCCAAGACGCCGCGGGATCACAGGGCGGCGAGCCGTGCCGCGGGCGAGGTCTTCCTGAACGGCTTTGGCGGCCGGCGCGCGCGTGGTCCAGCCAGACACCCGGGAGCGCACCTTGACGGGGACGGGAGCCTCAGAGATCGTTCCCATTCCGAACCTCGTGTGTGACTTTTACGTTCCCCACCGGGCCGGGGACCAAGTACCTCGCGTCCTCCGCGCCGACGCGGGGGTATTCCGTCGGATGGGTCTCCGTGCCGCACAGGCCGTGGTCATCGCGCCGACGCAGAACTGCTCCATGAGGTGACTTCCAGCAGCCCGTGCAGTCGTCGCAGCGTCTGGCATGTGACTGGGGCGCCTATTTCGTCCGCAGCATGAGGGCGTGTCGAGTGTTGTCCCCGTAGACGCCGGTCTCGTCTCCAGATATGCCGTAGGCATTCTGGAATCGGGCCACTGCCTGACGGACCTCCGTGTCGTAACGGCCGTTGATGGCCCCGCCGTCATAGATGTGAGGGATCTGGAGCAGACGTACCTGCAACTCGTAAACACCGTGGCCGGTGTCGCCTGGGCGCAGCAACCCGGTGCCCGGGATCTCGGGAAGCGAGGCGTTGCCGGGAGCCGGCCGGGTCGGTTGCCCGGTCGGTGGGGACGGGGCTGCAGGTGCCGGATTCTCAGGCAATGGCCGGTCCGGCTGCTCCAAGGACGCAGGCGGCTTCGCCGGTGCGGAGCCGCCGTTGCCGAGCAGCGAAGAGGCAAGGACCAATCCGCTCACGGCGCCCAGCCCGAAGACTCCGGCGAGCCGGCTGTGTCGCCGGTCGGTGAAGCGGCGATGTCCTTGGCTTCCCCTGGTCTCAGGGGGGCGGGCCGGTTCTGGCCGCAGCGGCGTCCGGGAGGGCGGGGCAACGAGGCGGTTCGGCTGCGCGGCCTGCGATTGGTGGGGGGAGTCCTGAGTTGAGTCGGTCCATCGGCGCGCACGATCCTGCAGAGCGACTGGGGGCGGCGGGAAAGCTGCCGACAGTTCGGCCGGTGCCGGGCCCCCGCCGCGCGCAGTGGGTGGCTGTCCTGCCTCCCGTGGCGCGGCGGCCCCTGGGGGCGTGACCGCCTCCTGCGGCACACCGCGTGACCACAGCGGCTCGACCACGGCGTTCCCGACGCCTGGCCGGTCCCAAGCGGGTTGGGGCGGGTCGGCAGACGGTGGGAGGCCTTCCGGACGGACCGGAACCAGCTCAGGCCGGGATCCCAGGCCCTGCGTCCCCGGCTGCGTCGGTGGCAGGGACGGGGCGGGACGGGTAGGGCTGCCGTATCCGGCTGTTGCGCTGGGGTGGTCCAAGGACGGTAACGGGCTTCCGAACCCTTGCTGCTCCTCCGTCGCGTAGAGATCGGCGCGAGCGGCATCCAGGGCGTTCAGAACTGCCTGAAATGAATCCTGGATCTCTTGCGCGGGCTCGCGCCCCCAGTTGAGGGCCCGTGGCGGTTCGGCCTCGTCGAATCCCATCGGTAGTCCTCCTCGACCAACCAGGTCCGGGGTGGGGCGCCACCACGGCCCGCGTAGCGCTCCGTGGAATGCGTGCCGGCCACTCCAGTGATCTGCTGAACTGGCCTGTCGCGCGGGAGATCGGGTCGATGTCGTCAGTTGGTGAGCCGGACCGCAGACGTGTGCCTACGGTTTCCTTGTCAAGCGATACGCACTCGGCGTGGGGTTGTCTCAATCCTTTGGCGGGCGACAGCCGCATCTCTCGGCTTCGAGGCGTCCGAGCCGCCAGGACCTGGGCCGGCTTGACGAAAGAGAGGAAGTCGTCGGCCATGGCCGCAGATTGCGACCGCTCGCCCACGGCACCCCTGCCGCACCGACCGTTTTTTGAGGCGCCTTGTCCGGGCGGTCGGGCCGGCCCAGCGAGCCCTGCTCCTGTCCTGTTTGGAGATCAAAGACCGCGGATCATGTCCGCGCCCTTCTCCGCGATCATGATCGTCGGGGCGTTGGTGTCGCCCCGCACCACGGTGGGCATCACCGAGGCGTCCACCACTCGCAGGCCGCTCACGCCGTGCACCCTGAGCCGGGAGTCCACGACGGGACCGATGGAGCAACTGCTCGCCGGGGGGGTAAAGAGTCTGCAACTCGCGCCGGGCGAAGTCGAGCAGGCCGGCGTCGTCCGTGGAGCGCGGCACGCGGAAGTGGGCACGCCGATGCTTGGCCAGGCGGGGCTGAGCGGCGATGTCGAGCAACATCCGCAGTGCCCGGATCGGGTCGACGACCATCGTGCAGGGAGCTGACGGCCTGCACCAGGGCGCGGGGGTCCAGACCCCGCAGCACCGTAAGGCCGCAGTCCCCCATTGGTGAGACGGGCCAGGCGCGCGCAGCAGCGGTGGTCGCGTCCAAGAACCAAGAAGCCAGTGGCTCGGGCCCGTTCGGCGTCGAGGGGAAGTGTTCTCGGCAGGCTGGGCCACTCGGTCGGCTCCTGCCCCAAGTGCGGGGAGGTCCCTGCCGGTGCCAGCTGTCCGGCCTCACTATCCCGTCCGGAGCATCCCCGCGGGCGCGGGGTCGGCGATCCCCCCGCGGCTCAGCCACCGCGGTCATCGGTCTGCTCGCCGAGCAGGCGCCGGGCCTGCTCGGGACGCTGCGCGCGCACGACCCGGACTTCGTCCTCTCGGACGGCACGCTCGCAGAGTGCGACCGCGTTGGCCACGGCAGGGCCACTACTCCTCGAAACACAAGCGGCACGGGGTAAGCGTGCAGGTCGTCACGGATCCGGCCGGCGAGATTCTGTGGCTGTCGCCGGCATGGCCTGGCCGGACCCGCGATCTGACGGCCGCCCGCATCCACCAGATCCTCCGGATCTGCGCGCGCCAAGGCGTCCGGATCCTCGCCGACACGGCCTACATCGGTGCGGGCGACTGGGTCACCACCGCCAACGCCGCCCGCCCAACGGTGAACTCACCTCACGGAGCGGATCGAGAACCGGGCCCCGTCCGCGGCCCGGGCACCCGTCGAACGAGGCATCGCACGGCTGAAGTCCTGGGTCATCTTCCGCAGATCCCGCATCAGCCCCAACCGCATGAGCGTCGTCATCAAGGCCGTCCTCACCCTGGAGAGGCAACGCTGAAAACGCTCAGTGGCGTTCGTCGACGGGCCATCTGTCCGCCTTACTCGACAATCTCTACGCCTGAGGTCAGGCCTCCCCTACGGCGAGGACGATCTTGCCGCGGTTGTCCCGCCGTTCCAGCCGCTCGTGGGCGGCCCGGGCCTCCTCGAGGGGCAGCACCGTCTCGACCGGCACCCGGTACGTCCTGTCCGCGACGCGCTCGGCCAGTTCCCGCAGGTCGGCTCGCGGGTCGTAGCCGTGGATCTGCAGGTTGGTGAGCTGGAAGCCGAGGATCGAGGCGTTCTTCGGGTAGAAGTCGCGGGTGTCGACGGTGCTGGGCTCCAGCGCGACATTGGCCAGCGCCACCACCCGGCCGCCGTGCGCCACCTCGCGCAGGCTGCGGGCGAAGGCACTGCCGCCCACGGCGTCCAGGACGACGTCCGCGCCGCGCCCGCCGGTGATCCGCAGCACTTCCTCGACCTCGGCGTCACCGGGGTACGCGGAGGTGTCGACGGTGGCGTACGCGCCGAACTCCCCGGCCCACGCCGCCTTCTCCGGCGAGCCGGCGAGCGCGACGACCCGGGCGCCGGCCTCGGCGGCGATCTGCACGGCCGCACTGCCCACCCCGCTCGCGGCGGCCTTCACCACGACCGTGTCCCCCTTGCCCGCCCCGGCGAGGTGCCGCAGGCAGTACCAGGCCGACAGCCATGCGATCGGCAGCGCGGCCGCGGTCGTCAGGTCCACCCCGTCGGGCAAGGCCACCACCTGCCCGACGGGCACGGCGGCCAACTCGGCGTAGAAGCCGGGAGCGGCGCCCGCGTCGAGGGCCACCACGCGCTGCCCGACCTCCAGCCCGGTCACTCCGTCCCCCACCGCGGCGACTGTCCCCGCCGCCTCCGCGCCCGGAATCAGCGGCGGTCGCCCGGCCCGGTGGTAGACCCCTGACCTGACCAGGGCGTCCGCCCGGTTCACGCCCGCCGCGGCGATCCGTACGAGCACCTGCCCGGGCCCCGCCACGGGGTCGGGCACCTCGACCGGCACCAGCACCTCGGGCCCGCCGAACTCGTCGATCCGCACCGCACGCATACCCCACCCGCTTCCTGCCGCAGCCGCCGGGGCGACTGACACCGGTTCATGTGGTGTCACCTTGCGACACCACATGAACCGGTGTCAAGACGGGTTAGGATCGTTCGCATGACAAGCGCGTCCGACCCGGTGCTCGCCTTCCCCTTCGTCGGGGGCCGCCCCTGCCTGGACTTCGTCGCCACGCTCGGCAGGCGGCACGCCACTCCGGTCGAGCGGATCCCCGACGCCGCCGCGCTGGCCCACTGGTTTCACGAGGCCGGCCTCACGCCGGACGAGGGCCCCGTACAGGTCACCGCCGGCGACCTGACCGAGGCCCGGGTGCTGCGCGAGGCGCTCCACCGCGTCCTGCGTTCGGCGATGGCCGACGACGATCCGGACCCGGCCGACGTGGCGCTGGTCAACGAGAGCGCGGCCCGCCCTGACCTGGCCCCCCAGCTGGGCGAACGTCGCTGGACGGCCCGGCATCCGGCGCGTGCCGCGCTGACGACGGTGGCCCGGGACGCAGTCCTGCTGGTGCGCGGCCCCCTGCTGGAGCGGGTCAAGAAGTGCGAGAACCGCGACTGCTCCCTGCTCTTCCTGGACGACTCCCAGGCCCGCCGCCGCCGTTGGTGTTCCATGGAACGCTGCGGCAACCTCGCCAAGATCGCTGGTTACCGGTCCCGCAGCCGGACGGGCGCCACCCCGTGAGGCCCGCTTGTGGACGGTGTTCGCCGGTCAAGTCGACCACCAGAACCGCCTGGTCGTCCCGCAGATGCTCCACCACGCAGGCCCGGACGTCGTCGCGAACCTGGTCGGCGTCCCACTTGGCCCGCCCGAGCAGGTACTGCATGCCGTCCGGGGTGCTCTCTCCGGCCCACTCTGCGATGGTCCAACAGTTTTTGCATGGCAGGTCCGACAGCAGCCCGAGCACCAACCGCCCGAACCGACGTCGGGGTTCGACCCGTGCGAACCGGCCCACGATCTGGGCCGTCAGGCCCTCGAACGTCTCCTGCCAGCGGGCAGGGTCTACGCTGCGACCTGCGGCCGCCTAACGATCTTCAGTCTTCACACGCCCGTGATCAACGGTGGCCGCGCCCGTCTCCACAGCGCGTCAGGGTCGCGCAGCGTCTGTCTGCCGTCATGTGTCTGGAGGACTTGTGCAGCGTGGCGAAGTCTGGTGGGTCCAGTTCGACGAGCGGAGGTTGGTCGTACTGCTGTCGGGAGACGACACGTCCGGGATCCGGGTGATGCAGGTCGTCGCTCCGGCGGGCGTCGACATCAGTGGTCTGGGCATCGAAGTGACGGTCGGCGCCGGTGAAGGACTGCCGTTCGAAGGCGTGCTGCGGCTGGCGTTCGCGCGTCCGGGCTTCACCCCGTGCACGTGGCTGACCACTGTGTCCCGGGACGACCTGATAGAGCGGGCGGCCGTCCTGTCCCCCGTGAAGCTCAGCGAGATTGACGACGCCCTCCGGCTCGCTGAACAAGCGCAGGAGCGGACCCCGGCCACGACCGCGAAGCTCAGCGAGACAAGGGATGCCCTGCGTCTCGGTGAACTCGGGTAGACGGAGAAGGAGCCGACACCCGCGACGGCATGGGTGATCTACTGGGCGGGATCTCCTGGGACGGACTCAGCTCCGTGTGCGCTGGCGTCAGTGTGTCGTGCTTTGGATGCCGAGGACGTCGTAGCGGTGCTCGCCGTGGGCCAATCGTTTCAATTCCGGGTGGAGATCGCATCGCCAGAGGGAGCGGCGAACGTGTCGTCAGCGTCGGCGTACGTGCTGACGCCGAACAGGAATGACAGGATTCTGCCGAGCAGGAGCAGCATGGGAAGTCCGACGACCACGAAGAGTCCGGTCCCCACGGGTGATCGGCTATCAGCCCCCACAGATCTACGGTGATCCACTGGCCGACGTCCTCGGTGAGACACTCCCAGAGCGTCTTGCCGACGGCCAGCGCGATGACCGCATACAGCAGGTACTTCAGCAGCGGGTCGAGCGACCCGTCCTCGTCGAACACCACACCTCCAGACGTCTTGGGCAGCGATCACGCTCTTTGCCAGTCATGCCGCACGCCTGAACCGGCTCGGGCGGGAGCGCGCGGACAGTCCGAGAAGCTCGTGCAGAGCGGCACCGTCCTCGGCCCAGCGCCGTAGCTTCTCCCGGTCGATCCAGTGGACGCCGTGCCGGTCGCCCCATGCCATGGCATCGCGGGTGAAGGCTCCATTGGTGACGACGACAGCGTGATCGGCTCTGTGGACCGGCCCGGCCGTCCCCTTCACCGCGTACATCACAGCTGAGCCCACTTTCCCGCCGACGCGGGTGTGCTTGGCCTGCACCACGATCCGGCCGCGCTGCGGATGGTCACCGATGACGTCGGCGGCCTGGTCGCCGCCGCCACCCACTCTGCGGGCCGGCCAGCCGTCGCGGACCAGCAGATCCCGCAGGGCGTACTCGAAGCGACGGTCGTCCATGGTGTCGAACTCCGCGAGCGCGATCCGCAGAGTGGCCAGCCGCTCCTTCTCCCGGCGCCGCATCGTGGTTCTGCGATCACGCCCCGGGGGCGTCACAGGGTCTGGAGGCACTGATCAACCTCCGCAGAGCCGAGCGGTAAAGCCGGGTCGGTCTATCAGTCAGGTCGCCTACCGCGCCACGGTCCTGAGCCGGTCAGCACCGAGATGTCCCAGTTCAACGGAGCGTAGTCAGCACCAAGTCAGCACGGGACAGGTGAAGACGGGTGATGACGTGGGCCTTTAGTCAGCACCAAACCAGCACGGGAGTCAGCATCGCGCCGTCAAATCACCCCTAACTGTGCGTCCCGGACGGCACTCGTCTTGACCACCTTCGGAGCCCCGGACCCGCCCTTCCGTGAGCCGGCATGGTGGCCGCGCGCATAGCCGACCCTCGAAGTATGGTGTCCCACCACATGTGCGCTTGACCTGCGTGTTTCTACCGTGTGCCGACACGTACCCGTCCCCACCGCACACGAGGAAGTGGCGCACATGGCCTCCGGAACCACCGCTCCCCCACCCCCCGCCAACCTCAAGCGCATCGTCACCGCCAGCCTCATCGGCACCACCATCGAGTGGTACGACTTCTTCCTGTACGGTTCCGCCGCCGCGCTCGTTTTCAACAAGCTGTTCTTTCCGGACTCCGATCCGCTCGTCGGCACGCTGCTCTCCTTCCTCACCTACGCCGTCGGGTTCGCGGCGCGGCCGCTCGGGGCGTTGGTGTTCGGGCACTTCGGAGACCGGCTCGGGCGCAAGAAGCTGCTGGTGCTGAGTCTGCTGCTGATGGGCGGGGCGACCTTCGCGATCGGCCTGCTGCCCACCCACGCGAGCGTCGGGACCGCCGCGCCGGTGCTGCTGACCCTGCTGCGGCTGGTGCAGGGCTTCGCGCTCGGCGGTGAGTGGGGCGGGGCCGTGCTGCTGGTGTCGGAGCACGGCGACGCGCGGCGGCGCGGGTTCTGGGCCTCCTGGCCGCAGACCGGTGCGCCGGCCGGGCAGCTGCTCGCGACCGGCGTGCTGTCCCTGCTCACCGCCGTGCTGTCGGACGCCGCCTTCGTCAGCTGGGGCTGGCGGATCCCGTTCCTGCTCTCCGGTGTGCTGGTGATCGTAGGACTGTGGATTCGTCTGTCCGTCGACGAATCCCCCGTCTTCCGGCAGGCGTTGGCACAGGCCGAGGCCCGCAAGGCCACGCAGGCGGCGGCCGACGCCGAGAAGCTGCCGCTCGTGTCGGTGCTGCGTCATCACTGGCGTGACGTGCTGGTGGCGATGGGCGCGCGCATGGCGGAGAACATCTCCTACTACGTCATCACCGCGTTCATCCTCGTGTACGCGACGACCTCGGCCGGCGTCTCCAAGCAGACCGCCCTGAACGCCGTCCTCATCGCCTCCGCCGTGCACTTCGCGGTGATCCCGGCCTGGGGCGCGCTGTCGGACCGGATCGGGCGGCGTCCCGTGTACCTGGTCGGCGCGGTGGGCGTCGGACTGTGGATGTTCCCCTTCTTCACGCTCGTCGACACGGGCCGCTTCGGCAGCCTCGTCCTCGCCGTGACCGTCGGTCTGGTGCTGCACGGGGCCATGTACGCGCCCCAGGCCGCCTTCTTCTCGGAGATGTTCGCGACCCGGATGCGCTACTCCGGGGCTTCCATCGGCGCCCAGTTCGCCTCCGTGGCCGCCGGCGCGCCGGCGCCTCTGATCGCCACCGCGCTGCTGGCCGACTACGACAGCTCCACACCGATCGCCCTGTATGTGATCGCGGCTGTTCTGCTGACGGTGGTCGCCGTGGCCTCGGCCAAGGAGACCCGACTCCGCGACCTGGCCGACGTCGGCCCCTCCGCCGGGGCGGAGGAGAGCGAGGAGGCTCCCGCAGCGAAGGTCCGCGCCGTTTGAGCGTGGAGCCGGTGACTCGGCTTCCCTCGCCCTGTCGACCTCCGTGCGCCGCCCGCGCGCACGGGGGTCAGCGGCGTGCGGGATTGGCCAACGCGTGGAGTCTGAGGGCCAGTTGTATCTCCAGGGTACGGGCCGGGCTCTGCCAGTCGTCTCCCAGGAGCCGTCCCACGCGTTCCAGGCGCTGGGCCACCGTGTTGACGTGGACGTGGAGCCGGTCCTTGGTGCGGGCCGGGCTCATGCCGCAGGCGAAGTAGGCGTCGAGGGTGCGGACGAGGTCGGTGCCGCGCCGTTCGTCGTAGTCGACGACCTTGCCGATGGTGCGGTCGACGAAGCCCGTCACATCCCGGTCGCCGGCGAGCAGCAGCCCCAGGAAGCCGAAGTCCTCGGCGGCCGCCCCGTCTCCCGAGCGGCCCAGCAGGCGCAATGCCTGAAGGCAGCGGCGGCTCTCCTCGTACCCGGCGCCGATGGCGTCCGGATGGGCGGTGAGGTCGCGCACGGGTGCGGAGGCGCCGACGGTGACCGCTTCGTGGACGGCGGTGCCGAGGTGACGCGCGGTGCGGCGGGCCAGCTCGGTCGCGGTGTCGCCCGGTTCCAGGGGCAGCAGCAGGACGGTGCCTCCGTCGCGGGCGGCGGCCAGGCCCTGTCGGGTGGCGGCGAGGTGGGAGGCGGCGGACCACAGGCGGCGGCGGGCGGCCGCCTCCTGGTCGGCGTCGGGCACGGCGGTGTCCAGGCGCGCCGCGAGGACGACATGGGTGGCGTCGAGGTCGGCGCGCAGCCGGGCGGCGCGGTCGCGCAGCAGGCGGGGATCGCGGTCGCGGGCGTCGAGCAGGTCGTCCAGCAGTTCGCCCCGGACGCGTTGTTCCGCCTCGGCGGCGGAGCGCCGGGCGAGCAGCAGCAGTGACGTGACCATCGCGGCGCGTTCCAGGGTGCGCTGGTCGACGGGGTCGAGTTCGGGGTGGCCGCGCAGGACGAGCGCACCGAGCAGTTCGCCGCCCGCGGCGACGGCCGCGATCCAGTCGTCCTCGTGCCGTACGGCGTGGCCTTCGGTGCGGGACGCCTCCACAGCCGCGGCCGGCGCGGTTTCGGTGAACTCGACTTCCCCGTCCAGGACTTGGGAGACGGCGGCAGCCACGTCATGGACGCCGCCACCGCGCAGCACGAGTTCGGCGAGCCGGTCGTGGACATCGGAGGCCCGCTCGATGACCGCGCTGCGATCCTGGATGATCTCGTTGGCCCGCTCCAGCCGGGCCAGGGCGGAGCGGGTCTCCATGAGCAGGTTGGCGGTGTCCAGTGCGGCGGCGGCGAGCGCGGCGAAGGAGCCGAGCAGGGCGATCTGCTCCCGTTCGAAGACCCGCGCGCGCCGGTCGGCGGCGAACAGCACCCCGATGACGTTCGCGCCGAGGGTCAACGGCACGCCGAGGATGGCGACCAGTCCCTCGTCGTGCACGCCGGCGTCGATGGTCGTCGTGTGCCGGAAGCGGTCGTCCCGGAAGTAGTCGTCGGTGACGTAGGGGCGGGCCGTCTGGGCCACGAGGCCGCCGAGCCCCTCGCCCATGCCGAGGCGCAGTTGCTGGAACCGGGCGGCCACCGAGCCCTCGGTGACCCTCATGTAGGTGTCGCCGCGCGCGGGATCGTTGAGGCTGAGGTAGGCGACGTCCGTGCCCAGCAGCGAGCGGGCCCGCTGCACGATCGCCTGGAGGACGGCGTCGACGTCGCGCAGGCCGGCCAGGTCGTGGGCGGTCTCGAACAGCGCCGACAGTTCCGCCTCCCGCCGGCGGCGGCCCTCCAACTCGGCACGCACCCGCAGCGCGAGCCGCTTGGCGTGTTCGAGGGCCGCGACCCGGTCGGCGTGGTGCCCCTCGGCGCGCGCCAGGAGCACCGGCCGCTCGTAGGCCTCGGCGGCCGCGCCCCGGGCGAGCAGTTCGAGGAACGGCGCCTCGACGCACTCGGGGGCGCCGGCGGCGCCGGAGATGCCGGGCGCGGCAGCTTCCGGCTCGGCGCCGGTCGCCGACTCGGCGTCGACGGCCGGCTCGGCGTCGGTGACGGAGCGCTGGATCGGCTCCACGTGATCGCGGGACATGTGCACAGGATTGCTCATGAACGGGCGGGCTCGTCAGGCCTGTGGATAACTTCGGGATCCGCTCGCGGCCGGCTCGCTCAGTGCGCGGTCCAGCCGCCGTCGAGGACGACGGACGCGCCGGTCATGAAGGACGCCTGGGGTCCGCACAGGTAGGCGACGGCCTCGGCGACCTCCTCCGGCTCGATGAGCCGCTTGACGGCGCTGTCCCGCAGCAGCACCTCCGTGAGCACGCGCTCCTCGGGCAGTCCGTGGGTGCGTGCCTGGTCGGCGAGCTGCTTCTCCACCAGCGGGGTGCGCACGTAGGCCGGGTTCACGCAGTTGGAGGTGACCCCGTGGGGCGCGCCTTCGAGGGCGGCCGTCTTGGACAGGCCCTCCAGTCCGTGCTTGGCCGCGACATAGGCGGACTTGTAGGCGGAGGCGCGCAGCCCGTGGACCGAGGAGACGTTGACGATGCGCCCCCAGCCCTGCCCGTACATGTGGGGCAGCGCGCCGCGGATGAGGCGGAACGGCGCCTCCAGCATCACGGTGAGCATCGTGTGGAAGACGTCGGGCGGAAACTCCTCCAGCGGCCGCACCAGCTGAAGCCCGGCGTTGTTGACCAGGACGTCGGTTCCGGCGGCGGCCCGTTCGGCCGCGTCGAGGTCGGTGAGGTCCAGGACGTGGGGTTCGACCGCGCCGGGCAGGCCGTCGGCGCTGCCTACGAGGTCCTTCAGGCCGGCGGCGTCCAGGTCGACCGCCCGCACCTCGGCCCCGGCGGCCGCGAGGCGGAGCGCGCAGGCACGGCCGATGCCGCCGGCGGCGCCGGTGACGAGGGCGGTGCGACCGCCGAGGTCGAGCGGGGTGGCGTGGGGGGCCGGAGGGGCGCTGCGAGCGGTCATGCCCTGACCCTAGGCAGCGCCTATCCCCCGCCCCATATGGTCAGAAGCCATACTTCACTGGGAACCCATGGTGTCGAACCATGTAGGTGCGTCGGTCAGCGCCTGCTTGATCCGCAGCAGGGCGAATTGGTTCAGCTCCGGCAGGGCGTCCACCGCGAACCACCCCACCTCCAGCGACTCGTCGTCGTTGACGCGGGCCTCGCCGCCCACCGCACGGCAGCGGAACGTGATGTCCATGTACTGGCAGACGTCGCCGTTGGCGTACGTGACCGGCTCCAGTGCCTGGACGAGGACGACCCGCTCGACGACGCAGTCCACCGCGGTCTCCTCCCGGACCTCCCGCACGGCGCAGACCGCGGGCTGCTCCCCCGGGTCGGGGATGCCGCCGATCACCGCCCACTTGAGGGTGTCGGAGCGGCGGCCGAGCAGCACGCGTCCCTCGTCGTCGAAGACGACCGCCGTGACGCCGGGGAGCCACAGCAGTTGGTTCCCGGCGGACGCCCGGAGCGTACGGATGAAGTCAGGAGTAGCCATGGCCCGACCCTAACGGGCGGCCGTGACGCCGCCCGGCCGCTCAGGGGAGCGGGCGACCGGCGTACGGCTACACGCCACCGGCGCGCCGCCCGCGCACCGCGGCGCCGATCGCCCAGGCCAGGCCGCCCGCCGCGACGAGCACCAGGGCGATCTCCGGGAGGATGCCCAGCCGCGTCGCCGGCGTCTCGGAGGTGCGCAGCGGCACCTTCTGCACCAGGGAGTCGGCCACGAACATGCCGGTCTTCTGGGTGATCGTCCCGTCCGGCATGATGATCGCGCTGACGCCGCTGGTCACCGGCACGGTGACGGTCCTGCTGTGCTCGACGGCGCGCACCCGGGACATGGCGAGCTGCTGGTAGGTCATCTCGCTGCGGTCGAACGTGGCGTTGTTGCTGGGGACCGAGATCAGCTGGGCGCCGTCGGCGACCTCGGAGCGCACGGCCCAGTCGAAGGCGGCCTCGTAGCAGGTGACCAGGCCCACCTTGGCCTCGCCCATGTCGAACACGCCCGGCCGGGTGCCCCGGCTGAAGTCCCGGCGGACCATCGACGTCCATTCGCCGTTGATCGCCCCGATCAGCGAGCGCAGCGGCAGGTACTCGCCGAACGGCTGGATCTGCCGCTTGTCGTACGTCTGCGTGGGGCCCTTCACCGGGTCCCAGAGGATCTGCTCGTTGTAGATCTTGCCGTCGCGTTCGACGACTCCGCCGACCGAGATGGGCGCGTCGATCGCCGTCGCCGCCCGCGCGATGACGGCGGCGGCGTCCGGGTTGGCGAAGGGGTCGATGTCGGAGGAGTTCTCCGGCCACAGTACGAAGTCCGGCCGGGGCGCCTTGCCGGCCTTGACCTCTGCGGCCAGCCGCTCCGTCTCGCGCGCGTGGTAGTCGAGCACGGCCCGCCGCTGGGCGTTGAACTCCAGACCGAGGCGGGGGACGTTGCCCTGGATGACGGCGACCGTGGCGGTACCGTCCTGAGCGGTGTCGCTGACCAGCGGGCGGGCTGCCACGGCGGCCACCACCGGCACGGCCAGGCTGAGCAGGGCCACGGCGGCCGCGGCCCTGCGCACCTCGCGCGTGCGGCGCCATTCGAGACTCACGCGGATCGCTTCGTACAGCCCGAAGCCGCACAGGACGACGGCGAAGCCGAGCACCGGGGTGCCGCCGACCGCCGCCAGCGGGAGGAAGACGCCGTCCGCCTGCCCGAACGCGATCTTGCCCCAGGGGAAGCCGCGGAAGGGCACACGCGCGCGTGCCGCCTCGCCGGCGATCCACACCGCCGCCGCCCACACCGGCCAGGCCGGAAGCTTGGACACGGCGGCGATGCCGACGCCGGCCAGCGCGACGAAGACCGCCTCGATGATCACCAGGGCGAGCCAGGGCCCGGGGCCGACCTCGACGCCCGTCCACACCAGCAGCGGCAGCAGGAAGCCGAGGCCGAAGAGGTAGCCGAGGCCGAGGGCCGCCTTCCAGCGGCGCCCGCGCACCGCCCAGCCGAACCCGGCGAAGGCCGGCAGGGCCAGCCACCACAGGGTGCGGGGCGGGAAGCTGACGTAGAGCAGGACGCCGGAGAGCGCCGCTACGACGGCGGGGACGAGGCGCAGGAGCCGAGCACGGAGCGGCGGCGCGGTCGCGGGCTCCACCTGGTCCGGTCGGCCCACGGAAGTTGCGGTGACGGTCACTCCGGGAGTGTACGGCGAGTGAGCTTTTGGCCGACAGCACGGTCCACGGCAGGGCAGCGCACCCCTGACGTCAGTGCGCCGCCCCCGGCGTGCTGCCCTGCCGCAGCCGGGCCCTGATCGCCTGGACGGCGGATTCGGCGTCGTCCACGGTGATCGTGAAGGTGTGCCCGTCCCACAGTCGCAGCACCACGCCCTCCCCGCGGCGCACGACGACGGCGGTGCCCTTCTCCGGACGCCAGCGGTAGCCCCAGCCGCCCCAGTGGCGCGGGGTGACGTGCGGCTCGAAGTCCGCTCCGGCGACGTGGGACAGCGGGATACGCCGACGCGGCAGCCCGATGTGACCGCAGCGCACTTCCAAGGACTCCTTGTCGAGCTTCAGATCGACATGGACGAAGGCCAGGGTCCCGAAGAGGACCAGGAGCCCGGCGGCGATGCAGCCGACGACGGACATGACGAGCGGCGCGGCCCCTGAGGTCCACGCAGAGTCGATCGCCAGTTCGATGCCGAGCGCCATACAGGCGGCCCCGGTGAGCGCGAGCAGCCACTGGAAACGGTTGGTGGCCCGCCCGTGCCAGACAGGGGCATGCGGGGCCTTCTCGTCCTGGGGGTGGTCCCTCATAGGGACGAGGTTACTCAGGTTTCGCTCCGCCGGTACTCCGTAGCGCAGGGTCACTGCGCCGGCCGGACGACCCCGCGGAGCGCACCGCGAGCCGCCGTCAGCGCGCGGGGCTGACCTCCTGCAGGAGCCGGCCCTCGGCGTACGACAGCGCGGGCGCGGGAAGCGTGCCCTCCTGGCCGCTGAGCAGAACCGTCACCGTGCCGAGGGTCTCGCTCTCGGGGTGCAGGCCGGCGCCCACGCGGCGCAGGGCCTGCGCGGCCACGGCGCCGGCCGAGCCGTGCAGCACGAGCGGCGGGCGGCCGGGACGCTGCACGGCGGCGCGGATGCGTTCGGCGACCAGTTCGTAGTGGGTGCAGCCCAGGACGACGGTCGTGACGTCCTCGGGCGTCAGCGCGGCGGCCGCGGCGACGGCGGCGCCGATCGCCGTCTCGTCCGCCTGCTCGACGGCCTCGGCCAGGCCCCAGCAGGGCACCTCGGCGACGGGCACGCCGTCGGCGAAGTCCCGGATGAGATTGCGCTGATACGGGCTGCCGGTCGTGGCGGGCGTGGCCCAGATGGCGACGGGCCCGCCGCCGGCCGCGGCCGGCTTGATCGCGGGGACCGTGCCGATCACCGGGATCTCCGGTTCGAGACGGGCCCGCAGGGCGGGCAGGGCGTGCACGGTCGCCGTGTTGCAGCCGACGATGAGCGCGTCGGGCCGGCGGGCCGCGGCGGCCTCCGCGACGGCCACCGCGCGCGCGGTGAGGTCCTCGGGCGTGCGCGGCCCCCAGGGCATGCCCTCCGGGTCGAGGGAGAGCACGAGATCGGCGTCGGGTCGCAGGCGCCGTACCGCGGCGGTGGCCGCCAACAGCCCGATTCCGGAGTCCATGAGCGCGATCTTCACCCGGCCACCATAGACGATGTGCTCTTGCGGCCCCCCTGCGGTGGGGCAGACTGCGGCCGTGAGCGCCATCGTGTGGATCGCCGCCGTCTCCCTGCTCGTCTGGCTGTGGCTGCTCTGCTGCCAGGGCTTCTTCTGGCGTACGGACGTCCGGCTGCCCCCGCGCGGGACGCCCGCGGACTGGCCGGACGTGGGCGTCGTCGTCCCCGCCCGCGACGAGGCGGCGGTGCTGCCCGCGAGCCTGCCCTCCCTGTTGGCGCAGGACTATCCCGGCCGTGCGGAGGTCTTCCTCGTCGACGACGGCAGCTCGGACGGCACCGGGGAGCTGGCGCGTGAACTGGCGCGGCGGCACGGCGGGCTGCCGCTGACGGTGTGCTCGCCGGGTGAGCCGCCGGCCGGCTGGACCGGCAAGCTGTGGGCCGTGCGCCACGGCATCGCTCTCGCACGCGCGCGTGGGCCCGAGTACCTCCTGCTGACGGACGCTGACATCGCGCACGCGCCCGACAGTCTGCGCGAGCTGGTGGCGGCGGCACGCGCGGGCGGCTTCGACCTCGTCTCCCAGATGGCGAGGCTGCGGGTGGAGAGCCGTTGGGAGCGGCTGGTCGTGCCGGCGTTCGTCTACTTCTTCGCGCAGCTGTACCCGTTCCGCAGGGTCGGCCGGCGCGGGGCGCGGACGGCGGCCGCGGCGGGCGGCTGCGTCCTGCTGCGCACCGAGGCGGCGCAGCGGGCCCGGGTTCCGGACGCCGTCCGGCACGCGGTCATCGACGACGTGGCGCTCGCGCGCGCCGTGAAGAGGTCGGGCGGGCACATCTGGCTCGGTCTCGCCGACAAGGTGGACAGCGTGCGCCCGTACCCGGGGCTGCGCGAGCTGTGGCGGATGGTGTCGCGCAGCGCCTACGCGCAACTGCGCCACAGTCCGCTGCTGCTGGCGGGCACGGTGCCGGGCCTGGCCCTGGTGTACCTGGCGCCGCCGCTCGCCGTCGCGGCGGGGCTGGTGCTCGGCCTCCCGGCCGCGGCGGTGTGCGGCGCGCTCGCGTGGCTGGTGATGGCGGGGACGTACGCGCCGATGCTGCGCTACTACCGCCTGCCGCTGTGGCCGGCTCCGCTGCTGCCGTTCACCGCCGCGCTGTATCTGCTGATGACGGTGGACTCCGCGGTGCAGCACCACCGCGGGCGCGGTGCGGCCTGGAAGGGCCGCACCTACGCCCGCCCGGACCCGCTGCCCGACGAGGGTTAGGGCCTGTGCGGGTCGGCGTCTACTTGCGGCCGGGGGTCCAGTTCATGCCCCAGCCGTAGGCGTGGTCGACCGTGCGCTGGGGGCTCACCCCGCGCTGCGGCACCAGGTAGCGGGCCTCGCGCTGGACGACGAGGTCGCCGCCGGTGTGGGTGATGAGCGCGAGCGCGCACACGGTGGAGGGGACGGTGCACTCGTCGAGGGAGAAGTCGATCGGGGCGCCGTGCTGCGGGTGGAGGGTGACGGTGGCGTGCAGGTCGGCGAAGGAGCGGGCGCCCTCGTAGATGGTGACGAAGACGAGGATGCGCTTGAAGTCGTCGCGGTGGTCGAGGTTGATGGTGAGGTTCTCGCCGCTCGCCAGCGCACCGGTGCGGTCGTCGCCGTCCAGGTGGATGTACGGCGGCTGGTGCAGGGCGCCGAAGGCGTTGCCGAGGGCCTGGACGACTCCCTTGCGGCCGTCGGCGAGTTCGAACAGGGCGCACAGGTCGAGGTCGAGGTCGTTGTGGAGCGCGACGGCGCGTCCGCGTTTGCTGCCCCACCCGGAGAACTGCTTGCGGACCTCCCAGTTGAGGTTCACGCGCATGGCGCCCGAGGTTGCGCCCTGCTTGGTCAGCGACACCGAGGGCGCGCTCTTGGTGAGCGTCACCTTGGTCAGGCGGACCGGCGGGGCGGCGGGCGGTGCGGGCGGCGGCGCAGGCGCGGTCCGGTGGCCGGGCGGGGGCACGGTCGCGGGGAAGGCGGGCGGCGTCGGCGGGAGCGGCGGTGCGGGGGCGGCCTGGGGCGTCGACGGGGGCGCGGGGTGGGCGGGTTGACGCACCGGGGGCGCCGGCGTGTGCTGCGGTTCGTCGACGGCGATGCCGAAGTCGGTGGCCAGGCCCTCCAGTCCGCTGCCGTAGCCCTGTCCGACGGCGCGGAACTTCCAGGCGCCCTGGCGTCGGTAGAACTCCCCGAGGACGAACGCCGTCTCGACGGTCGCTCCCGTGCTGTCGAAGCGGGCGACGACGGTGTTCCCGGCGTCGCGCACCTCGACGTAGAGGCCGGGCACCTGCCCGAACGCGCCGCCGTCGGCCGAAGCGGCCAGGACGACGGTCTCGATCGCGGGCTCCACGCGCGCGAGGTCGACGAGCAGTGTGTCGGTGACCTGGCCCCCGGCGTCGCGCTTGCCCTCGTGGCGGACCGCTCCCGAGGAGTGCGTCGGCTGGTTGTAGAACACGAAGTCGCTGTCGGAGCGGACCTTTCCGCCGACCAGCAGCAGCGCCGAGGCGTCGGCGTCGGGCACCCCGGGCCCGGACCGCCAGCCGACCTCCACTCTCAGTGCCGCCGTGGGCACGGGAGTGTTGGAACCCTTCGCCATGGACATGTCCGCTCCCCCATCACCTGTGACCGGACCGGCCCGGCACACCGCTCGGGCGCCCGCCGGCTTGCTTGTCGAGTCAACTTATTCGTCCCGTCAGTGAACTCCCCTCCACGGCGCGTGAACAGACCCCGCCCGACCGGGGGTAACCGCCCCGGATCTCGGCCTTTACACGATTCAAGCGGCGTTTGCCGCCCCTTTTCACCGACTTCGCTCGCATTGGGGAGCCAGAGGTACCCCCGACACGGAAAACAACCCTCTTATCGGTCTCCCCAACCAGCACATCGTGGGCTTAACTTATGTGCCATGACCTCCCCCCGCTCCACCTATGGCGGCGGCTACTACTCCGCCTCCTTCCCGGACACCCCGATCTATGACTCGCTCGTGGCCGAGCGGGGCACCCCGCAGATCGCCCCGATCCGGGTCCCCGCCGCGTACGACATGAGCGGCAGCAGCCTGCCCGCACTGCCGTCGGCGCTGCCCGCCCTTCCGTCGGCCCCGTCGCAGCCGTCCTACGGCTACCCGCAGATGCAGCAGCCCGCCCCGCTGCAGCAGGCGCCCGCGGCCTACATCCCACCGCAGGCCTCCGCCCCGCGCGGCTACCCCGGCCCGCAGGCGCAGCAGCAGCCGCGTCCGGCCGGCCCCGTCGCGGGTTACGAGGCGATGCGCCCCGCGGCTCCCCGGCCCGCGGCGCAGCAGTACCAGGATCCGTACAACAACCAGCAGCAGTACCGCGGCTACTGAGCCGACCCGCGTTCCCCCGGACTCACCCTCCCCGGCATATGCGTCATGCGCCTCTCACCTCACCCGGCGCCGGCATCACCTGGCAGGATGAGCGCATGGGGAACGCGGAACTGCTGTCGATTCACATCCATCCGGTCAAGGCGTTCCGGAGCGTGTCGCTCCGGGAGGCCGTCGTGGAGCCCTGGGGGCTGGCCGGAGACCGACGCTGGGCGCTGATCGACGACGGGGGAAAGGTCGTCACGCAACGCCAGCAGCCGCGCCTCGCACAGGCCGCCGCCGAGCTGTTGCCCGGCGGCGGCCTCCGGCTGTCCGCGCCCGGCCTCGAGCCGCTGACCGTCGAGGTGCCCGAGCCTCTGGCGACGGTCTCCATGGAGATCTTCAGCGACAAGGTGGAGGCCGTCGTCGCCGACGAGGCCGCTCACGCGTGGTGCAGCGCGTACCTGGGCGCCGACGTGCGCCTGGTGCACATGGACGACCCCGCGACACGCCGCCCGGTGGATCCGGAGCACGCGCTGCCCGGCGAGACCGTCTCCTTCGCCGACGGCTATCCGCTGCTGGTCACCGCCGGCGCGTCCCTCGACGCCCTCAACGCCCTGATCGCCGCGGGTACGCACGCGGCTGAGGGGCCGTTGCCGATGGACCGCTTCCGGCCCAACCTGGTCGTGGCGGGCACCGAGCCATGGGCCGAGGACGGCTGGTCGCGGGTCTCCGTCGGCGAGGTCGACTTCCGGGTGGCCAAAATGTGCGGCCGGTGCGTGGTGACCACGACCGACCAGAGCACTTCCGACCGGGGCAAGGAGCCCCTGCACAGCCTGGGCCGGCACCGCCGCATCGACGGCAAGCTGATGTTCGGTCAGAACCTGGTGCCGGTGTCGGGCGGCACGATCCGGGTCGGCGACCCCGTCCGCGTCACCGGCTAGCGGCGGCCGAAGACCGCCCTTCCGGGGGGAACCTCCGCGCACCCTCGGTCCGTTGTGTCTTTCGTGAGCAGTTCACGAGAGGTCCCGGTTCCGGGTGATTTCGCTCTCTCTTGGCCCCGAAGGGCGCGTGAACGGCTCCACGGGGAGTTATCACGGAGCGGGAAGGGGGTGGGGCACCGTGCGAGCGATCGGTGGAATCTGGCGCTGGCGGCGCAATCCGCTGCGGCGCACGACGGACCTGGTCGAGGCCTGGGTCGCCCTGTCGGCGCTGCTCCTGGTGCTCCTCGTCGCTCCCTTAGTGGGCGCGGTCGCCGGCGCGGTTGCCCAGAGCGCGTTGCAGCAGGCGGTGCGCGACCAGCGCGACTCACGCCACGAGGTGACGGCCGTCGTGGTGCGCACGCTGGGCGGTTCGCCGTTCGAGGCCGACCCGGACACCGGCACCGGACGCGACACGCGCACCCGTGTGTTCGCCGACTGGAAAGCCCCGGACGGCACCGCCGCGCACGGCGCCGTCATGTCCGGTCTGCAGACCCCCCATCGGGGCGACCGGTTCTCCGTATGGACCGACGTGCACGGCCGGCTGGTGGCCCGTCCGATGGACACCGCCACGGCGACGACACACGCGGTGCTCGCGGGAATCGGCGCGGCCTTCGCCGCCGCCGCCTTCGTCGAGGGCGGACGGAGAATGATCCTCTGGCGCATGGTCCGCCGCAGGTACGCGCGTTGGGACCAGGCATGGGAGCGCGTGGGCCCGGACTGGGGCCGGACCGGTACCGGCAGCTGACGGCCTTCCCTCACTTGTCAACCGAGCGCCTCCGCGCACGCTACGGTGGACCGGCCGAGCCACTCGGCATCAACCCGCGCGCGAGGGAGCCGGAGGGGCATGCCGCCCGCCGGCGAACGAGCCATGACTACCACGAGGTGGGGGCACAGCAACGCCATGGCACAGGGCACGGTCCAGGTGACGCACACCGGCACATCGAGGTGGCGGCGCCGCACGGGTGAGTACGCATCGCTCGCCGCCGCCCTGGAGGCCGCGGCCGAGGGCGACGTGCTCACCGTCGCTCCCGGCACCTACCGGGAGAACCTCGTCGTCCAGCGGGCGGTGACACTGCGCGGCCCCGAGGGCGCCTCCGGTTCCGTGCGGATCGCGCCCCTGGACGGGGTGCCGCTGACGGTGCGCGCCTCGGCGGTGGTGCAGGACCTGCACGTGGAGGGCCAGGACGCGGCCGCGCCCGCCGTGCTCGTCGAGGAGGGCACGCCCGAACTGCTGGACCTGCGGATCGTGACGCGGTCCGCGGCCGGCGTCGAGGTGCGCGGCGGTGCCCGCCCCACGGTCCGGCGGTGCACCGTCGACAACCCGGCGGGCATCGGCATCGCCGTGGTCGACGGCGGCGGCGGAGTGTTCGAGGAGTGCGAGGTGGTCTCGGCCGGGCAGGCGGGCGTCGCGGTGCGCGGCGGCGGCCACCCCCGGCTGGAGCGCTGCCGGGTGCACCGCACCTCCGGCGCCGGGCTCAGCGTGACCGGCGAGAACTCCGCGCTGGAAGCGGTCGGCTGCGAGGTGTACGAGGTCCGGGGCAGCGGCGTGCACATCACCGCGCGCGCCACCGCGCACCTGACCGACTGCGACGTCCACCGCACGACCGCCGACGGCGTCACGCTCGACACGGACGCCGTGGTGACCCTGGCGGACTGCCGGATCCACGAGATCCCGGAGAACGCGATCGACCTGCGTTCGCGGTCCGTGCTGACGCTGACGCGCACGACGGTGCGTCAGTTCGGGCGCAACGGGCTCTCGGTGTGGGACCCGGGCACGCGGGTGGACGCCAACCAGTGCGAGATCTTCGACAGCACCGGCGACTATCCGGCCGTCTGGGTCAGCGACGGCGCCACGGTGGTCCTGGACTCCTGCCGGGTCCACGACGTGCCGGACGCGCTGTTCGTCCTCGACCGCGGCTCGCGCGCGGACGTCGTCGACACCGACCTGACGCAGGTGCGCAACACGGCGGTGTCGGTGAGCGACGGCGCCACCGCCCAGCTCGACGACTGCCGGATCCGGGACGCGGCGACCGGCGCCTGGTTCCGCGACCACGGCAGCGGCGGCACCCTGAACGGCTGCACGGTCGAGGGCACCCAGACGGGAGTGATCGTCACCAAGGGCGCCGACCCCGTCGTCGAGCGCTGTGTGGTGGGCTCACCCTCGGAGGCCGGGTTCTATGTGTCCGCCGGGGGGCGTGGCAGCTTCCTGAACTGCCGCGTCACCGACAGCGGGGGCTACGGCTTCCATGTGATAGACGGTTGCCGCACCACCCTGCGCAAGTGCCGCACCGAGCGCTGCGCGCGCGGCGGTTTCGAGTTCGCGGACAGCGGCGCGGACGCCGCGTCCGGCGCGGGCCCCGTGGTGGAGGACTGCACGAGCGACGAGAGCGCGGCCCTGCGCCCGCCGTCGGCGACGCGGGAGACGGCCGTCCAGACCGCGGACCGCTCGTCGGGTCTCCTCGGTGCGATGCCCGAGCAACGTGCCGCCGAGCCGCACCCCGCTGCAGGCGCCGTCGAGACGGAGAACACCGTGCGGGACTCGAAGGACGTGCTCGGCGAACTGGACGCGCTGGTGGGCCTGGAGAGCGTCAAGCGCGAGGTGCGGGCGCTGATCGACATGATCGAGGTCGGCCGGCGCCGGCAGCGGGCGGGGCTGAAGGCGGCCTCCGTCAAGCGGCACCTGGTGTTCACCGGCTCCCCCGGCACCGGGAAGACCACGGTCGCCCGCCTGTACGGCGAGATCCTCGCCTCGCTGGACGTGCTGGAGAAGGGCCATCTCGTCGAGGTGTCCCGCGTCGACCTGGTCGGTGAGCACATCGGCTCCACCGCGATCCGCACCCAGGAGGCGTTCGAACGGGCCCGCGGCGGCGTGCTGTTCATCGACGAGGCGTACGCGCTCTCCCCCGAGGACGCCGGGCGGGACTTCGGCAAGGAGGCCATCGACACGCTGGTGAAGCTGATGGAGGACCACCGGGACGCCGTGGTGGTGATCGTCGCGGGGTACACGGCCGAGATGGAGCGGTTCCTGTCGGTCAACCCCGGTGTCGCGTCCCGTTTCTCGCGGACCATCACCTTCGGCGACTACGGTCCCGGGGAGCTGCTGCGGATCGTGGAGCAGCAGGCCGAGGAGCACGAGTACCGGCTCGCGCCGGGTGCCGCCGAGGCGCTGCTGACGTACTTCACGGCGATCCCGAAAGGTCCCGCCTTCGGCAACGGACGCACGGCCCGCCAGACGTTCGAAGCACTGGTGGAGCGGCACGCGAGCCGGGTCGCCCAGGTGCCGGACCCGAGCACGGACGATCTGACGCTGCTGTACGCGGAGGACCTCCCGCCGTCGCGGTAGGAGCTTCCGGCGTCGAGTCGGCGCGCCTTCAGGCCTCCGCCGCGGCCGAGGCCTGCGGCTCTTCCGGCCGGGGGCGCTGCGGGGGCATCTCCGGCCGCAGACGGCCGAGGAGCCGTTCTCGTTCCAGGGCGAAGGCCGGGTCCGCCTGGTAGTCGGAGTGGCCCAGGATCGGGGCGGGCAGGGGGTGCCGCGCCGTGCGGCCGTAGGCGAGCGGGTCGGCCAGGGGCGGGTGGTCCACCTGGGGGCCGCAGTCGTCGCCGGACAGCCGTACGGGCCCGCCGATGGGGTCGGTGAGCCGGTAGAGGTTGCGCCAGCAGGCGATCTCCTCGTGCAGGGCGGTCAGCGCGGCCGGGCCGAAGTGGGCGGGGAACCACCGGCCGTAGAGACGCTCGATCGGGGAGCCGTAGGTGAGCAGCGCGACCCGTCGGCGGTCGGCGGGCTGCAGCTGCCAGGCCGCCGCGGCGGCGAGGACGCTGCCTTGGGAGTGGCCGGAGATGACCAGTCGGCCGCCGGTGACGCGGGTCCAGGTGGCCATGCGCCAGGTCAGGTCGGGCACGGCGCGTTCGGCGTAGCAGGGCGGGGCGAAGGGGTGGGCGGCGCGCGGCCAGAAGGTGCCGACGTCCCAGAGGATGCCGATGGTGCGGCGGGCGGAGGCGTCCTTGTAGGCGCGTCTGCCCCAGGTGACGAACAGCAGGAAGCCGAGCCCTATCAGCCAGGAGCCGAGCGCCTGCCCGGTCTCGGCGGCGCCCCGCACCAAGGGGTGGGCGGACACGGCGGCCCGCTGGGGGGTCGTGCCGGTGGTGAACGCGCCGACCAGGGCCCCCGCGCCCAGCAGCAGGGTGGTGGCGGCGGTGACGGCGACGAGGAGCGGGCCCCGGTCGGTGAGCGTGGCCATCGCGCGGGCGCGGGCGATCCGCCGGGTGCGGGCGGGATCGCCGGGTCCGGTGTCGTACTCGCGGGCCACCGCGGCTTGCTCGACGCGGGTGAGCAGCCAGACGCGGCGGCCGAGCAGGGCGCACAGCGCGAGCTGTACGAGGATCAGCGCGGGGATGACGGACGCCTGCCAGGTCAGCAGGACGGGCGGGCCGGCGAGGGAGGTGCCCGTGCCGTCCAGCCAGTCCGAGACGCGCTGGGAGACCCCGCCGGACATGACGCCGCCCAGGGCGCAGGCGAGTGTGGCGACGGCGGGCCCGCCGAGGCCCCGCAGCGCGGTGCGCCCTTCGGGGTCGCCGGTGGAGCCGCGGTGCAGCGCGGCGGCGACGACGGCGAGGGAGATCACCAGGGCGCCCTGAGTGAGGGCGATGCCGCCGAAGGTCAGGTCGCCGGGCAGCCGTCCGGACGACGTCCAGCCGGGGCGCTCCCAGCCGGCGTAGACGAGGGTGAGGACGAGCAGGGTGAGGGCGGCCAGCGGCAGGCGTCGTACGAGGTGGGCGTCGAGCCGGCGGTCGAGGCGGTGTTCGCTGCGGCCGCGGCGGCACACCACCCAGACCGTGGCGAGGGCGCCGGTGGCGAGGGCTGTCTCCAGGAGCCGGCCGAGGATGTCGAGGAGGACGGGGCCGCCCGGCCGGGCGTCGTGGCGGGCGGCCGCGGCGCCGACGGCGGCGGCGACGGTGAGCAGGCCGGCCGCGGTGTGCGCCGCGCGCAGCCGGGCGACCAGGCGGCGGCCGTACCAGAAGCCGGGGCGGCCGAGGGCGGTGTGGCCGAGCGCGTCCTCGGGTTCGGGCCGGGCGTTCAGAGGTTCCTGAGACTCGTAGGCCCGCCAGGTGCGGTGGGAGAGGTACCACAGCAGGCCGGTGAGGGCGGCCGGGACCAGGGCGGCGAGGGCGAGGCGGCGGCCGGGCAGGGTCCACCAGCCGCCGTCGCGGACCGATGGGGACAAGAAGCCCAGCCAGGTGTGCCGCTCGGCGCAGGCGGCCGTGCCGGCGCACTGCCAGGCCGTCAGGTCGAGGGCGACCTCGCAGGCCGCGGCGACGAGCAGCACCGTCAAGCTGAGCCCGGCGAGCCGCACGAGCAGTCCGTAGCAGCGGACGGTACGCGTGCGTGCGGGTGCGGCGGGTCGCATCCAGTGGGCGAGGTTGACGACCATGAAGGGCAGCAGCAGGAGCCACAGGGCGCGGGTGCCGTTGCCGGAGGTGAGGTTGCACCAGACGTACGCCTCGGGGACCGGCCGGTCCCGGGGGCCGCCGGTCGCGGAGACGGTCCCCTGCCCGCCCCTGTGGTCGGCGTCGACGTCGGCGGCTCGCCGGAACACGGCGGCGGTGTCGTCACCGGTGATCCGCACCGTGCGCGGATCGTTCAGCATCTTCTCGGGCGTCGCCCCGCCCACGCCGTGGACCAGGAGTTCCAGGGCGGCCGTGGCCTCCCCGCCGGTCAGAGTTCGTTCCTGTGCACGTTCCACCGTTGTGCCACTTCCCCCGTGACGCGCTGTCGACCTGCGTGCGGGCACCAGGATCGCCGCTGGACGGTCCGAACACACCGGTTGTGACCGAATTTCCCCCGATCCGTGTGACGGACGGAATCGACGCGTGTCGAATCCGTGACATGACCGCGTCGACAGGCGGTGGCGCGACCGGTGCCCGCCCGTGCGAGGATGGGACGCCCGCGTCCCGCCGACCGGCAGAACGCCCACGTCGGCGCAGGTGCGCGAGGCGTGTCGGACGGAGTGGGTCGGCTTGAGTCGAGAGGACCGGAGCGTACGTGAGTGAGAATCAGAACCTCCTCGCGGAGCAGCGCCGCACACTGATCCTGGACGAGGTCCGGCGCCGGGGCGGCGTCCGCGTCAACGAACTGACCCGCAAGCTCGGCGTGTCGGACATGACGGTACGCCGTGACCTCGACGCGCTGGCCCGGCAGGGCATGCTGGAGAAGGTGCACGGCGGGGCGGTGCCGGTCGTGGAGGCGAGCACGCACGAGCCGGGTTTCGAGGCCAAGTCGGGGCTGGAGCTGACCGCCAAGGAGGACATCGCGCGGGCGGCCGCGGAGCTGGTCGCGCCGGGCAGCGCGATCGCCCTGTCGGGCGGCACCACGACGTACGCGCTGGCGCACCGCCTGGTCGACGTGCCCGACCTGACGGTGGTCACCAACTCGGTGCGGGTGGCCGATGTGTTCCACGTGGCGCAGCGCACCTCGGGCCCCCGGCAGGGCGCGGCCACGGTGGTGCTGACGGGCGGGGTGCGCACGCCCTCCGACTCGCTGGTGGGCCCGGTGGCCGACCAGGCGATCGCGGCGCTCCACTTCGACGTGCTGTTCCTCGGCGTGCACGGGATATCGGCGGAGGCCGGCCTGTCGACGCCGAACCTGGCGGAAGCCGAGACCAACCGGCGGCTGGTGCAGTCGGCGCGCCGGGTCGTGGTGGTGGCCGACCACACCAAGTGGGGCGTGGTGGGCCTGAGTTCGTTCGCGTCGCTGGATCAGGTCGACACGCTGGTGACGGACGCGGGACTGCCGGGCGCGGCCCGCGCGGAGGTGTCCGAGCATCTGCGGCGGCTGGTGGTGGCGGGCGAGGCCGACGAGGACGCAGACATCTGACCCGGCACTGGCTAGGGTGACGCACCCGTTCGTCGTGCTGGGAGGTGGTGTGCGTGGCTCACCGGTTGCGGCCCGAAGGTCTGGGCTTCCTGACGGCGGCGCCCGTGCGGCTGGTCTTCGCACGGGAGGTCGCCGCTCCCCCTGAGCGGGTCTTCCGCGCGCTCGCCGAGGACGTGCCCGGCTGGGCCGCCTGGTTCCCGGCGGTGGCGTCCGCGCGGCCGCTGGACGGCGGCGCGGGGCGCGACGTACGGCTCCGGGGCGGGACGCGTTTCCGGGAGACCGTGCTGGCGGCGACGGAGCCCGAGGTGTACGCCTACCGGGTCGACGTCACCAACGCGCCGGGGGCCCGGGCGCTGGTCGAGGAGTGGCGGCTCGCGCCGGCGGGTGCGGGCACGCGCGTGTGCTGGACGTTCGCGGCGGACGGCACGGCGGCCTTCCGGGGCGTGCTGCGGCTGGCCCGGCCGGGGATGGGGCGGACGTTCCGGGACGCGGTGACGCGACTGGACCGGCGGCTCAGGGAGCTGCCGTAGGCGGGCGGCAGGGGGCGGACGAGGGCGGGTGCGGCTAGGGGCACACGGTGAGGTGCGGCCTCATTCCGGCCACACGCCCGTCGCCAGCAGCGTGTCGATCGCCTGCGTGTACGGGGTGATGTCCAGGCCCTGGTCGGCGAGCCAGGCGTCGGAGTAGTACTTGTCGAGGTAGCGGTCGCCGGGGTCGCACAGCAGGGTGACCACGCTGCCCTGCCGCCCCTCGGCCACCATCTCGGCGACGATCTTCAGCGCGCTCCACAGCCCGGTGCCGGTGGAACCGCCCGCCTTGCGCCCGATGCCCCGCTCCAGGGCGCGCACGGCGGCGACGCTGGCCGCGTCGGGCACCTTCATCATCCGGTCGACGGCGCCGGGCACGAAGCTCGGCTCCATCCGGGGCCGGCCGATGCCCTCGATGCGGGAGCCGCAGTCGCAGGTGACGTCCGGATCGCCGGTGGTCCAGCCCTCGAAGAAGCAGGAGTTCTCCGGGTCGGCGACGCACACGCGCGTGTCGTGCTGCATGTAGTGGACGTAGCGCGCGATGGTCGCCGAGGTGCCGCCGGTGCCGGCCGTGGCGACGATCCACGCCGGCTCCGGGAACCGCTCCAACTCCAGCTGCCGGAAGATGGATTCGGCGATGTTGTTGTTGCCGCGCCAGTCCGTGGCCCGTTCGGCGTAGGTGAATTGGTCCATGTAGTGGCCGCCGGTGTCCTCCGCAAGGCGGGCCGACTCCTCGTACATGGTGCGCGGGTCGTCGACGAAGTGGCAGCGGCCGCCGTGGAACTCGATCAGGCGGATCTTCTCGGCGCTCGTCGTGCGGGGCATGACGGCGATGAAGGGGACGCCGATCAGCTTGGCGAAGTACGCCTCGGACACCGCCGTCGAGCCGCTGGACGCCTCGATCACCGGGCGGTCCGGCCGGATCCAGCCATTGCACAGGCCGTACAGGAACAGGGAGCGGGCCAGGCGGTGTTTGAGGCTGCCGGTGGGGTGGGTCGACTCGTCCTTGAGGTACAGGTCGATGCCCCAGTGCTCGGGGAGCGGGAAGCGCAGGAGGTGGGTGTCGGCCGAGCGGTTGGCGTCGGCCTGGACCTTGCGGACGGCTTCTTTCAGCCAGGTGCGGTAGAAGGCGTCACTGCGGTCGACGTCGAGGGTGGCGCCGGTCCTGGTCTGCTGGGGGGTGGTCACGGCGGGCTCCTTCGTACGTCGCGTCGGCGGGCGGCAGACGCTTGCCGACACCTCGATCATAAACATCTGTCACACCACTTCCCACCTGCATAAACGCGTCTTTGGGGGGCTCAAAGGCGGCCCTGGGTGCGCGGGGCGCGCGGGTGGGGGCGCATTCGCGCGAGTGCTCCGGACGTCCGGCGTCCGCGTGTCGCGTGCACTGGTGCTCGACGCCGTGCGGGGGCAGACTGCACGGCGTCGGGACAGAGTCCCGGACGGGGGCGCACACTGGACCACGACACGAGCCGGTTCCCGGCCCACGGGGGGGGGAGCGCGGGCCGGCTCACCCACGCGCAAGGGGGCGGGATGGCGGAGCCGGAGTTCAGGGCGACGGGCGTGCGGATCGGGAAGCGGCTGCGCTCGCTCACCCGGGCCGGTCAGGTCCGGATCAGCGACGGAAGGCTGGAGCTGCTGACCAGTTACGGCAGCGAGATCGACAGCGCGCCGGTGCAGGCGGTCCGCGCCTCCCGGCCGTGGTTCGCACCGGACGACCGGGCACTGGCCGACCTCAACGGCAACCGGTACTTGTTGACGCTGGGTGAGCACGACCCGGCGCCGGGCGAGCCGGGGCCGCCCGCGGCGCGCCGGTTCATCGAGGCGGTGCGCAAGGCGGCGGGACGCGGGGACTGAGCCGGCCGAGCGGGGTGACGGGACGGCGAGTTGCGGTCCTCGATCCCCTGCGTCACGCTGTTCTCACGTCACTCTGGGTTTACCGGCGATAACGCTGCGAACCAGCCCGCCGGCCACGACAGCAGGCGGCCGCCTCGTGCAGACGCGCTGCTCCGATCGATCCGAACTCCGTGTTCTTCCGGACCTCATGTCGGGGAGTCGCAGCCGTGATCAGCAACCCAAGCAGGCACTGCACGGTGGAGCTTCAAGCCCTGCCGTCGCGGATCGGCCAGGTCCGCAGAATCGTATCGGCACAGTTGCGCTACTGGCATCTGGACCCGTTGATAGACCGGGCCTCGCTCGGTGTGACGGAGTTGTTGACCAACGTCCACCTGCACGCGCAGCCCGACAAGACGTGCACGGTGGAGATGGAGCTCCTGCTCGACCGGCTCACCGTCTCCGTCCACGACCGCGACCCCCGGCTCCCGGTGCTGGAGACCGCCGACGCGTTCGCCACCTGCGGGCGCGGGCTCGCGATGGTGGCGGCGGTCAGCGAGAGCTGGGGCGCCAAGCCGGACGGCGATTCCGGCAAGGTCGTCTGGTTCACGCTGCCTGCCCCGCTGCCGGTGCCCGAGCGGCTGGCGCGGCCGACCCGGCGACTGGCCGCGGACCGACTGTTCCCCGAGGTGGTGGGGGTCGACGACCGCAGGCCGGCGCACGCTCCGGCGCGATCGGCGGCGGTCGGCTGAACCCCGCGCGCCCCGCCGCCTGAGGGGGCCCGGGGTGTGCACGGGCGCCTTCGGGTGAGCGCGCGGGGGTCGTGTCAGCGTTTCGGCGGGAGTCGGCTCAGCGCCCGGAGTCGGCTCAGCGTTTCGCCCGGGCGTCCGCTCAGCGTTTCGGCCGGGCGTCGGCTCGGCGTTTCGGCCGGGTGTCCCCTCAGCGTTTCGGCCGGGCGTCGGCTCGGCGTTTCGGCCGGGTGTCCTCTCAGCGTTTCGGCCGGGCGTCGGCTCGGCGTTTCGGCCGGGTGTCCTCTCAGCGTTTCGGCCGGGCGTCGGCTCAGCGTCTCCGGGAGCCCGCTCAGCGCTTCTCGTCGAAGCCGGCGAAATACGCCGCGGCCATGTCCTCGTCGGCGTGACGCCGTGCGGCGGCCCGCTCCAGCCGGGCGGCGCTCGGGGCCGCCACGCCGAGCCGGACGCCGTTGCCGCGGCCGTCCTCGACGATCAGCTGGACGTTCTTGGCCGGCCTCGACGATCAGCCGGACATCCTTGGCGGCAGTGACCACCCCGAACCGGGCGGGCGTGTCATGACGTCACCTTCCCGCCGCCGCACCGGCGTTTCCGGTTCCTCCCGCGAGTGCCCTCAGCGGGTCGTCCAGCACGGGCTGCCAGGCCAGTTCCGCCGCGCCGACCAGACTGTTGTGGTCGAGCGAACAGCCGAGGATGGGGACTCCGCCGTTGCGGCCCCACAGTCCGCGGTCGGCGACGACCGCGTGGAGGCGTTCGGAGTCGGCATCCAGGAGGGTTCGGTGCAGCCCGCCCAGGATGATGCGGTCGGGGTTGAGGATGTTGACCAGCCCGGCGAGGCCCAGGCCGAGCCGGTCGACGAGCGCCTCGACAGCGGTGCGCACGGTGGGGTCCGCGTACTCCTCGCGGATGAGTTCGTTGGCCTGCTGGAGCAGGGAGCCCTCGGGTCCGGGATCGCGGCCTGCGGCCGTCAGCAGGGCCAGCGGGTCGGCCTCCACGTCCAGGCAGCCACGGCTGCCGCAGTGGCAGGGGCGGCCCTCGGGGTTGACGGTGAGGTGACCCACTTCGAGGGCCAGGCCCGAACTGCCCGTGTGCAGACGGCCGTCCAGCACCAGCGCCCCGCCGACGCCACGGTGGCCGGTGGCCACGCACAGCAGGTCACGCGCGCCGCGCCCGGCACCGTGCCGGTGTTCGGCGAGGGCGGCGAGGTTGACGTCGTTCGCGGCGAACGCCGGCCCGCTCACCCCGGCGGCCCGGACCCGTTCGGCGAACACCTCCCGCACCGGCGCGCCCGCCGGCCAGGCGAGGTGGAGGGGGTTCAGGGCCAGGCCCTCGGGTTCGGTGACCGCCGACGGCACGGCCAGCCCGGCACCCACACAGTGCCGGCCCGTCCGCCGCAGCAGGTCGGCGCCGGCGTCCACGGCGGCGCCCAGCACCTTGGCCGGGTCGGCGTCGACGGCCTCGCAGCTGGGGGTCGTCGCGACGATACGGCCGCCCAGGCCGACCAGCGCCGCGCGGAAACCGTCGGCGTGCACCTGCGCGGCGAGGACCACGGGGCCCTCGTCGGCCAGGGCGAGCCGGTGCGAGGGGCGGCCCTGGGAGCCGGCGGCGGCGCCGGGGCGGGCGTCGACCCGGATCAGGCCGAGCGCCTCCAGCTCCGCGGCCACCGCGCCGGCAGTGGCGCGAGTGACGCCGAGTTCGGCGGTGAGCACCGCGCGGGTCGGCGCCCGCCCGGTGTGCACGAGCTCCAGCGCGGGTCCGAGCGCACCGCGCCCCCGGTCCAGCCGCGCCCTCGACGTGGTCCCTTCCCCCGCGTGCCGGGGGTCCGCGTTGCCGGTCATGACGGCGATCCTCCCATGATCCGCTCCGTCAGCCGCCGTCCGGGAAGCCGCTGACCCGCAGGGTCACGTTCAGCCGCCCGTCCAGCCCCAGAGCGGCGGGGCCCGTCCCCGGGTACACCCTCGGCACGCCGTGGTACGCGACCCGGGACTCCCCTCCGAAGACGAACAGGTCGCCGCTGCGCAGCTCGACGTCGGTGTAGGGGCGGGACCGCGTCGCGGTGTTGCCGAAGCGGAACACGCAGGTGTCGCCGAGACTGAGGGACACCACCGGCGCGTGCGAGGTCTCGTCGGCGTCGCGGTGCATGCCCATGCGGGCGTCGCCGGCGTAGAAGTTGATCAGCGCGATGTCGTACTCCTCCGTCCCGGCCGGTTCCGGCCCCAGCGCGTCGGTCAGCGCGCGCCGACCCAGGTCGCCGAGCCAGGCCGGGAAAGGCTTCACCGGGGCGCCGTCGCCGTCGACGACCGTGCGCGCGTAGGCGTACGGGTACCAGTGCCAGCCCAGGCAGACCTGGCGGGCGGTCATGGCGCCGCCGCCGGGTGTGCGCACCGTGCGCAGTCCGGCGGGCGGACGCGCCCACTCCCGGCAGGCGTCGAGCAGCTCGCGCTGGCCGGCGGGGCCGAGCCAGTCGGGCACGTGCACCGCGCCCGGCGCGATCAGTGCCCGCTCCCGGGGAAACAGCTCCGCGTCCATTACTCCATCCTCCCCCACCGGCCCTGACCTGCGGCTCGCGCGCGGTCCGGACGGGCATGGTGCCTCGCGCGCGACCCGGACGGGCATGGTGCAAGGATCCCTTAGCCTTGACGCACGATGGACGACCGTATGACGACTCCCTGGGGCGAGCTCACGCTGGCCCGCCACCCCGAGGACCCGCGCGACCGGCTGCGTGCCTGGGACGCCGCCGACGCGTATCTGCTCCGGCATCTCGCCGAGCAGGACGTGCCGGCGGACGGGACGGTCGTGGTGCTCGGCGACCGCTGGGGCGCGCTCGTCACGGCGCTCGCGGCGCACGGGCCCACGGGGCCCGCCGGAGCGCCGGGCCCGGCTCCGCGGGCGACGCAGATCACCGACTCGTGGCTGGGGCAGGAGGCCACCCGGGCGAATCTCGCCCGCAACGGCGTCGCGCCCGGCACGGTCCGGCTGCTCACCACGCAGGATCCGGTGCCCGCCCGCGTCGACGTGCTGCTGGTGCGGGTGCCCAAGAGTCTCGCGCTCCTGGAGGACCAACTGCTGCGCCTCGCGCCCTCGGTGCACGCGGGGACGGTCGTCGTCGGCGCCGGCATGGTGAAGGAGATCCACACCTCTACGCTCCAGTTGTTCGAGCGGATCCTCGGCCCCACCCGGACCTCGCTCGCCCGGCAGAAGGCCCGGCTGATCTTCTGCACGCCGGACGCCTCGCCGGAGCGGCAACTCCCGTCCAACCCCTGGCCGTACCACTACGACCTGCCCGACGGCATCGGTGCGCTTTCCGGCCGTCCGGTGGTCAACCACGCGGGCGTGTTCTGCGCCGACCGGCTCGACATCGGCACCCGGTTCTTCCTGCGCCATCTGCCCCGGCCGCAGGGAGAGCGGCGGGTCGTCGACCTGGGTTGCGGCAACGGCATCGTGGGCACGGCGGTCGCGCTGGCCGACCCGCGCGCCGAAGTGCTCTTCACGGACGAGTCGTTCCAGGCCGTGGCCTCGGCGGAGGCGACGTACAAGGCCAACGGCGCGCCCGGACGGGCCGAGTTCAGGGTCGGGGACGGGCTGGCGGGGGTGGCGGACGGCAGCGTGGACCTCGTGCTGAACAATCCGCCGTTCCACTCCCACCAGGCCACGAGCGACGCGACGGCGTGGCGGATGTTCACCGGGGCGCGGCGCGCGCTGCGGCCGGGCGGCGAGCTGTGGGTGGTGGGCAACCGTCACCTGGGCTATCACGTCAAGCTGCGGCGGCTGTTCGGCAACAGTGAACTGGTCGCGGGTGACCCGAAGTTCGTGGTGCTGAAGGCCGTCAAGCGAGGTTGAGCCGGGGCGCCGGAAGGTCCGAGGCGCTGCGCACGCGGCCTGTCGAGGCGGCCGGCTGCCTCTCCGCTGGGCGCCCGCCCCCACCGCGCGGTGCGGGACCTGCCGAAGTCTGCCACCTGGTCACGAACTGACCGAGCCGCACGGGATCCTGTACCGGAACGGTCTTCCACGGCCCGTACTGTGAAGGCAGGTCACGCCAGGGGAGGCCGGTCCGCAGACGATAGGGGATGCCGTTGATCACCGTGCGGTGGTCGCTCCACCGGCCGCCCGGCCGTCCGCTGCTGGGCAGCAGCGGCTCCAGCCGATTCCACTCATGATGTGTCAGATCACCCCGCCCGCCGCCGGGCACGACGCCCCCTTTACCTGAGCCCAGATCGGGCTGCTACGCGGTGGCCCTCCGTGCGTACACCTCTATCTCGATCTTCATGCGGGGGTCTGAGAGGCCGCACATGAGCATCGTGGCGGCCGGCCGGACGCCGCCGAAGCAGCGGCGCAGGACCGGCCAGCAGGACTCGAAGTCTTCGCGGTCGGGCAGCAAGTAACGCACCCGCACCACGTCGGCGAAGGCGCACTTCGCCTCGGCCAGCGCGGCCTCGATGTTGCGCAGGCACTGCTCGGCCTGCACCACCACGTCCTCGGAGATCGTCATGGTGGTGTAGTCGAAGCCGGTCGTCCCGGACACATGCACCCAGTCACCGTCGACCACGGCACGGGCATAGCCGATCTCCTCCTCAAAGGTCGAGCCGCTGAGGATCGCGCGTCGCTCCGTCATGCCCAGAACGCTAAGCGACCAGCACAGATACGTCTAATACAGCTGTAGTCATAGCCTGATATCTCTAGGCGTATGGAGCGTCCCGAACTTCCCCTCCCACAGCTGCACGCCTTCGTCGTACTCGCCGAGGAACTCCACTTCGGCCACGCGGCCGCCCGCCTGGGCATCGCCCAGCCGCCGCTGAGCCAGCAGATCCGCCGACTGGAAGACAAGGTCGGTCACGCGCTGTTCACCCGCCAACCGGGACGCGTCACGCTCACCCCGGCCGGCCGCGAACTGCTGCCCGCCGCGCGGCGGGCTCTCACCGACCTTGCGGACGGTCTGGCCACAGCCAGGGCCGTGGGCAGTGGCCGGGCCGGCCGTCTACGGATCGGTTTTGCCGCCTCCCTCGCCCTGACCATCCTGCCTGGCCTGCTGCGCACCTTCCGGCAGCGGTTCCCCGGTGTGCACCTGGACATCCATGAGATGACCACCGCGCCGCAGATCGCCGCCCTGCACGACAAGACCATCGACATCGGCCTGCTGCGTGAGCCCCCCGCCGGCGAGGCAGAGCTCGGGTTCAGGACGGTACTCAGCGAGCCCTTCGTGGCCGTCCTGCCGGCCGCCCACCCTTTGGCAGCCCAACGGACCGTGCAGCTTGCACAGCTGGCGGACTCGCCCTTCGTGCTGCTGCCCCGTGCGGTCGGCCCACAGCTGCACGACCAGATCACCGGGCTGTGCACCGCAGCAGGCTTCACACCGCAGGTAGCCCAGCACGCGGTGGAGTGGCAAACCGTGTGCGCGCTCGTGGAAACCGGTCTGGGCGTCTCCCTGGCCCCGGCGAGCATCCGACGCATGCGCCTCAAAGGCGTCGCCTTCCGCAGGATCGAGCCCAGCACCGCTCGCACGAGAGTCGCCGTCGCCTGGCGCAAGAACGACCAAAGCCCTCCGGTTACGCACCTGCTGGCAACCCTCAGCCAAGATCCGCCGGACAGGCCATAGGCACGGGCGGCGGCTGACAACCAGGAACGACGCCCAGCCGTTCGGATCCGCCGGGGAGGACCGGCACCCGAGTGGGGCGGATGCCGGTCCGTTCAGGGGCCGTGGGGGCGGCGCCCACGGGCGGTTCGCCGTCCATGAGGCGTGCTCCCCGAGCCCCCGGTCGCCGGACGGGGGTCCACGGTCGGGGGTCCGAGGGGGCGGGCCGTGCAATGTGCGGGGCGTCAACTGTCGTCGCTGTCAGGCTGTTTCGCCAGACCGGCGCAGCGAGGAATCGACGGACGGCCGGGGTGCGCAAGCTCCGCACCCCGGCCGTCGGCCGCCCTGACTTCTCTTCGTCTCCTACTTCTTGCGTGCCACCCCGCAGTAAGCGTCCACGGCGACGGCCGAGTTGGCCGGATCACCCGCGTCCGGACGCCACTCGGGAACTCGGACGACACCCGGTTCGACCAGGTCGAGTCCTTCGAAGAACCCGGCGATCTCGTCGACGCCGCGTACGTAGTACGGCACCGCGCCGCTGGCGTTGTAGGCGTCGGACGCGGCGATCATGCCTTCGCTGGTCGCGGTGCTGTCGCTGATGACCAGGTAGCTGCCCGACGGCAGGCCGGCCATGAGCCGGCGCACGAGGTCGCGGGCCTGCTCGTGGTCGGCGACATGGCCGAGGGTGTTGAGGATCATCAGGGCTACCGGACGGCTGAGGTCGAGGGTGCTGCGGGCGGCCTCTGTGACCTTCTCGGGCTGGTGGAGGTCGGCGTCGAGATAGGCCGTGCGGCCCTCGGGGGTGCTGGTGAGCAGGGCGTTCGCGTGGGCGAGGACGATGGGGTCGTTGTCGACGTAGACGATGCGGGCGTCCGGGGCGGCCCGCTGGGCGACCTCGTGGGTGTTGTCGGCGGTCGGCAGGCCGGTGCCGACGTCCAGGAACTGCCGGATGCCCTGATCGACGGCCAGATGACGCACCGCACGGCCGAGGAAGTGGCGGCTGGTGACGGCCACGTCGACGAGGCCGGGGAAGATCTCCTTGATGTGGTCGCCGATCTCCCGGTCGACCTCGTAGTTGTCCTTGCCGCCCACGAAGTAGTTCCAGAACCGGGCCGAGTGGGGCTTGGACGTGTCGATCCGGGCGGGGGCGCCGGCGGTGGTCTGGGGGGCGGGTTCCGGCACGGCGAGGCCTCCTGCGCGCTCAGGGTGGTGATCGGAAACCCCAACCTAAGTCAACTCGCCCTGGGGAAAGGCACGTCAGAGCGCCCGAGGGCAGCGCACCGCGCCGTTTCGGCCATCCTGGGACCACCGGAGGGGACGGGCCGTCAGTCCGACAACATCCGTGTCAGCACGGCACGTTGGACCGGCAGCACCTCGTCGTGCAGTGCGCGCCCCTTGCCGGTGAGGGCCACCCGTACGCCCCTGCGGTCCTCGGCGCACATCCCGCGCTCGACGAGGCCGTCCTTCTCCAGCCGGGCGATCAGCCGCGACAGCGCACTCTGACTGAGGTGGACCCGGTCGGCGATCTCCTGGACACGGAAGGCGCAGGCTCCGCCCGGGTCGGTCGCGGCGCTCGCGGCGAGGACGTCGAGCACCTCGAAGTCACTGCCGCACAGGCCGTGTTGGTGCAGGGCCCGGTCCAGCTCGCACTGGGTGCGGGCGTGCAGCGACAGGATGTCCCGCCACTCTTCCACGAGCGCCTGCTCGGCCTTCTTCCCCACCATGGGCCGCACCGTAGCAGAGAAGGGGTTTGATTGCATCCGAATTAAATGCGTTTGCATTCGATGCAGATGCATGTAGTGTCTGCGGCATGTCCTCTCCGCTCCCCTCCCCCGCACCCCGCCTCCCGGAGGTCCGCTGGACGCCGCGCCTGTGGGGAACCCTGCTGGTGCTCTGCGCCGCGATGTTCCTCGACGCGCTGGACGTGTCGATGGTCGGCGTCGCCCTGCCGTCCATCGGCGCCGACCTCGGGCTGTCCACCTCGACACTGCAATGGATCGTCAGCGGCTACATCCTGGGCTACGGCGGTCTGCTCCTCCTCGGCGGCCGCACCGCTGACCTGCTGGGCCGCCGTCAGGTCTTCCTGGTCGCCCTCGGCGTCTTCGCGCTCGCCTCACTGCTCGGCGGACTGGTGGACTCCGGCCCGCTGCTGATCGCCAGCCGGTTCATCAAGGGGCTCAGCGCGGCCTTCACCGCCCCCGCCGGTCTGTCGATCATCACCACGACGTTCCCGGAGGGCCCGCTGCGCAACCGCGCGCTCTCCATCTACACCACCTGCGCCGCCACCGGCTTCTCCATGGGCCTGGTCCTCTCCGGCCTGCTGACCGAGGCCAGCTGGCGCCTCACCATGCTGCTTCCCGCGCCGATCGCCCTGATCGCCCTGGTCGCCGGCCTGAAACTGCTGCCGCGCAGCGCTCGCGAGCGGGGTCACGACGGCTACGACGTCCCCGGCGCCGTCCTCGGCACCGCGTCGATGCTCCTGCTGGTGTTCACCGTGGTCCAGGCGCCGGAGGCCGGGTGGGCGTCCGCCCGGACTCTGCTGTCCTTCCTCGCCGTCGCCGTGCTGCTGAGCGTCTTCGTCCTCGTCGAGCGGCGCTCGCCCAGCCCGCTGATCCGGCTCGGCGTGCTGCGTTCGGGCAGCCAGGTTCGCGCCCAGCTCGGCGCGATGACGTTCTTCGGCTCTTACGTCGGTTTCCAGTTCCTGGCCACTCTTTACATGCAGACGCTGCTGGACTGGTCGGCGCTGCACACGGCGCTCGCGTTCCTGCCGGCGGGCGCTCTGGTCGCGCTCTCCTCGACCAAGGTCGGCTCGGTCGTGGACCGCTTCGGCACCCCGCGGCTGATCACGGCCGGGTTCGCGCTCATGGTCGTCGGCTACGCGCTGTTCCTGCGCGTCGACCTGGACCCGGTGTACGCGGCCGTGATCCTGCCGAGCATGCTGCTCATCGGCGCGGCCTGCGCCCTGGTCTTCCCCTCGCTCAACATCCAGGCCACCAACGGCGTCGAGGACCGGGAGCAGGGCATGGTCTCCGGCCTGCTGAACACCTCTGTGCAGGTGGGCGGGGCGATCTTCCTCGCCGTGGTGACGGCGGTGGTCACCGCCGGCGCCCCCGCCGATCCCACCCCGCAGGCCGTGCTGGACAGTTACCGCCCCGGCCTGACGGTGGTCACCGCCATCGCCGCCCTGGGTCTCCTGATCAGCCTGACCGGCCTGCGCACCCGCCGCCCCGGTCCGACGGTGCCGGTCGCACGGTCCTCGAGCGATGTCGTCGTCGAGTCCACGGTGCGGAAGCCGGAAGCGGAGCGGGTGCCGGTCCACGACTAGGAAGACGCCTCCAGCGTGTGCCCGGCGGGGCGGTTGTTCCGCCGGGCGCACGCCTGTGAGACTTGCGGGATGAGCGAGTACGGGGGACGACGCCGGCAGGCGCGGCGGGACGCGGTCACCGTCGAGATCGGGTACGCGCTGTTCAGCGCGGCGTTCGCGGCAGCAGTGATCTTCGGGGCGGTCGTCGGCCCGGCTCTGCTGTTCCGACTCCCGTCCGGCATCGAGGTGTTGCTCATCCGTACGGGGTACGTGCTCGCGCCCCTGGTGTTCGCGGCGCGCGTGGTGAGCGTGCTCGTCGGCTTCCGCCCCGACGCCTCACGGCCGAGCGGCGCCCACCCCGACTCGCGCTGCGGCGCCCACCCCGACGCGTAGACGCGGCCCGTTCAGCCGGGGTCTTCGCGGGGCGCCGCGTCAGCGCCGCTCGACCGCTGCGGCAGTCGCGCCCACCTCAACTGCCCCCGTTGCCGGGGCGGTTCAGCCCAGTCCCACGCCATGGGCCAGACGGGTGGCCGCGTGGCGGAAGAACGGCTCGCGGTCCTCGACCACCCGGTGGAACTGCCCGAACAGTTCGAATCCCACCAGGCCGTACAGCTGCGCCCAGGCCGCGACCAGCGCGGCGACCGTCTCCGGGGGCAGGTCGGGTGCGAGGTCGGCGGCCATACGGTCGGCCTCGGTGCGCAACTCGTCGGGGAGCGGCGGAAGTTCGGTTCCGCCGGCGCTCAGGCGGGCGTCGCGCAGGATGCCGATGAAGAGGAGGCCTACGCGGGAGGCGGCGGGGATGGTCGTGTCGGGTGCGCTGTAGCCGGGCACCGGCGACCCGTAGATCAGCGCGTACTCGTGGGGATGCGCCAACGCCCAGCCGCGCACCCCCTCGCAGACCGCCACCCAGCGCCGGAGGGGGCCGGCGTCCGCGACGGCGGCGTGCGCGGTCTCGGCGCTCTCGCCGAGGGAGTCGTAGGCGTCGATGATGAGCGCGGTGAGCAGGTCGTCGCGGCTGGGGAAGTACCGGTACAGCGCGGAGGAGACCATGCCGAGCGCGCGGGCCACGGCACGCAGGGAGAGCTTGGCGGCGCCTTCGGCCGCGAGCTGCCGACGGGCCTCGTCCTTGATGGCGGCGGTGACTTCGATGCGGGCGCGGGCGCGCGCGCCTTGAGTGGTGCTGCTCATGGGGGCAGTGTCGCACGACGGGCGGAGCACCGCACACATTCGAGAGCGGCGATCCGCAGCGAGATTGCCGCACACAAAAGAGAGCACTGCTCTTGCTTTGGAGCATCCATCCGGTGCAGACTCCTCGCAAGGGAAACGAGAGCACCGCTCTCGGAACCGCTCACTCACCGCTGGGGGCCATCATGTCGACGCCGTACTACATCCAGAGCAGCAGGCTCAACACCCGCTTTAACAACGTCGTCGGCTGGCTGGCCCGGCACGGCGTGAGCCTCGCCGGCACGGCCGAGATGTCCGTGCGGGGCCGCAAGAGCGGCAGGATGCAGCGTATCCCCGTCAACCCGCACACATACGAGGGCGCGCGGTACCTGGTCTCGGCGCGGGGTCACTCCCAGTGGGTGCGCAACATGCGCGCGGCCGGGGGCGGCGAGCTGCGTGTGGGGCGCAAGGTGCACACGTTCTCCGCGGTGGAGCTTCCCGACGAGGAGAAGCTCCCGGTCCTGCGGACCTACCTGGAGAAGTGGGGCTGGGAGGTCAACCAGTACTTCGACGGGGTGACCGCCAAGTCCACCGACGCCGAGATCACCGCCGCGGCGGGCGACCACCCGGTGTTCCGGATCACGGTCGACGACCGTCCCTGACTGGGCCCGACGTCCCCCGTGAGCTGCCTCCCGGCGCCCCGCCTCAGTCCTCCCGGGACCGGCCCTCCCCGGACTGGCCTTCCAGAGACCGGGCCTCGCGGGGCTCCTGCGTCCCGCCGGCCCCCACCCACCGGTCCATGACGTTCAGCGCGCGCTGGGCCATCGGATGCGAGCGCACCAGCTCGCCCAGCGTGGTCCGGCCGCGGGTGATGTCCGTGAACGCCCGCCAGGCCGGGCGCACGCCGGTCAGCGCCGCGTGGAAGAGGCCGGGCCGGCGTTCGAAGGCGGCGAGCATCCGCTTGCCGACGCTCATCTCCACGCCGAGGCCCGCCTTGACGGCGAACGCGTAGTTCAGGGCCTGACGGCGGGTGTCCACCGCGTCGTGCGCCTCCGCGATGCGGACCGCCCACTCGCCGGCCAACCGGCCCGAGCGCAGCGCGAAGGAGATGCCCTCACGGGTCCACGGCTCCAGCAGGCCCGCGGCGTCGCCGCAGACCAGCACGCGCCCTCGGGAGAGCGGGGAGTCGTCGGCGCGGCAGCGGGTCAAGTGGCCGGAGGAGATGCTCGGTTCGAAGCCGGCGAGGCCCAGCCGGCCGATGAAGTCCTCCAAGTAGCGCTTGGTGGCCGCGCCTTCACCGCGCGCGGAGATCACGCCGACGGTCAGCGTGTCGCCCTTGGGGAACACCCAGCCGTAACTGCCGGGCATCGGGCCCCAGTCGATGAGGACCCGCCCCTTCCAGTCCTCGGCGACGGTCTCCGGCACCGGGATCTCCGCTTCGAGGCCCAGGTCCACCTGGTCGAGCTTCACGCCGACGTGCGCTCCTATGCGGCTGGCGCTGCCGTCCGCGCCGACGACCGCGCGCGCCAGGAGCGTCTCGCCGCCCTGGAGGACGACCGCGACCGTGCGCCGGTCCGGCACCGACGAGCCGTGCTGCTCGACGCGCTGCACGGTGACGCCGGTGCGCAGCTCGGCGCCCGCCTTCTGGGCGTGTTCGACGAGCTGCTGGTCGAACTCGGGCCGGTTGATCAGCCCGAACAGCATCTGCCGGGAGCGTCGGGTGCGGGCGAAGCGCCCGTTGTGGGAGAAGGTCACCGCGTGCACCCGGTCGCGGAAGGGCAGCTCGAAGCCCGGTGGCAGCGCGTCGCGCGAAGGTCCGATGATGCCGCCGCCGCACGTCTTGTAGCGGGGCAGCTCCGCCTTCTCCAGCAACAGCACGCGCCGCCCCGTGACCGCCGCCGCGTAGGCGGCCGAAGCCCCCGCGGGTCCCGCGCCCACCACGACGACGTCCCACACCCGCTGCACGTCGTCCGCCGAAGAGTTCTCGCTGCTCACGATGGTCTACTGCTCCCGATCAAGCCGCTTGCCGCACCTGTCCCACGCATCCTACGGCGGAGATCGCCGCCGTCCGCTGTGGGAGGATCGACGGCACCCGCAGGTACAACGTCGCACCCACGAGGAGCGTGCCCATGTCGTCGAATCCGGTCGCCGAGACCGTCGCCTCTCTGATGCCCCGGGCGAAGGCGGAACTCACCGAACTGGTGGCGTTCAGGTCGGTGGCGGACTTCGACCAGTTCCCACGGAGCGAGAGCGAGGCGGCCGCGAACTGGATAGCGGCGGCGCTGCGTGTCGAGGGCTTCGAGGACGTGGCGCTGCTGGACACGCCGGACGGCACCCAGTCCGTGTACGGCTTCCTGCCCGGCCCCGAGGGCGCGAAGACGGTGCTGCTCTACGCGCACTACGACGTGCAGCCGCCGCTGGACGAGGCCGGCTGGGACACGCCGCCGTTCGAGCTGACCGAGCGGGACGGCCGCTGGTACGGGCGGGGCGCCGCCGACTGCAAGGGCGGCTTCATCATGCATCTGCTCGCGCTGCGCGCCCTCAAGGCGGACGGCGGGGTCCCGGTGAACGTGAAGGTGATCGTCGAGGGTTCCGAGGAGCAGGGCACGGGCGGTCTGGAGCGGTACGCCGAACAGCACCCGGAGCTGCTGGCCGCCGACACGATCGTCATCGGCGACGCGGGTAACTTCCGGGTCGGTCTGCCCACGGTCACCTCCACCCTGCGCGGTATGACCATGATGCGGGTGACGATCGACACACTGGCGGGCAACCTGCACTCCGGCCAGTTCGGCGGGGCCGCCCCCGACGCGCTCGGCGCGCTGATCCGCGTCCTGGACTCGCTGCGCGCCGAGGACGGCTCGACGACCGTCGACGGTCTGACCGACGGCGAGCCGTGGGAGGGGCTGGCGTACGAGGAGGAGCAGTTCCGCCGGGACGCCAAGGTCCTGGACGGCGTCGAGCTGATCGGCTCGGGGACGGTCGCCGACCGCATCTGGGCGCGTCCGGCGGTCACGGTCCTCGGCATCGACTGCCCGCCGGTCGTCGGCGCCACCCCGTCGGTGCAGGCGAGCGCCCGCGCGCTGATCAGCCTGCGGGTGCCGCCGGGCCGGGACGCGGCCGAGGCGACGAAGCTGCTCGAAGCCCACCTGGAGGCGCACACGCCGTGGGGCGCGCGGGTGCGGACGGAGCAGATCGGGCAGGGCCAGCCGTTCAGCGCCGACACGACGAGCCCGGCGTACGCGGCGATGGCCGAGGCGATGGCGGTGGCCTACCCGGGTCAGGAGATGCAGTACGCCGGCCAGGGCGGGTCCATCCCGCTGTGCAACACGCTCGCGGCGCTGTACCCGCAGGCGGAGATCCTCCTCATCGGGCTGAGCGAGCCGGAGGCGCAGATCCACGCGGTCAACGAGAGCGTCTCCCCGGAGGAGCTGGAGCGGCTGTCGGTGGCGGAGGCGTTGTTCCTGCGCACCTACGCGGCGAGCTGATCCGCCCGCTCTGCCCTCGGCAGAAGGCGCTGCCCGCCGGGCGGGGTCCTGCCTAGGGTCGGCTCATGGACATCATCGAGCTGCTGCCCCGTCTGCACCTGCTGCGTTTCCCGGTCGGTCAGGCCTATCTGTGGTGTGACGGTGACGAGTTGACGCTCGTCGACGCCGGGCCGGCCGGCTCCGGCCGGGTGATCGCCGACGCGGTCACGGCCCTGGGGCACTCCCCCGGGGCCGTACGGCGGGTGGTGCTCACCCACTTCCACGAGGACCACGCGGGCGGGGCCGCCGAGTTCGCCGCGCTGTCGGGGGCCGAGGTGCTGGCGCACAGCGCGGACGCGGCCGTCCTGCGCCGCGAAGTCCCGGCTCCGCCGCCGGTGTTGCTGGACTGGGAGCGCCCTCTGCACGCGGCCGCCCTGCGGCTGTTGCCCGAAGGCGACTTCCAACGGCCTTCACAGGTCTCGGAGTTGTCCGACGGCGATGTGCTCGCCTTCGGTGGCGGTGCGCACGTGCTGCACGTCCCCGGGCACACCGACGGCAGTATCGCGCTCCATCTCCCCCATCAGGGCGTGCTGTTCACGGGCGACACGATCGCGGCCTCGCCGGTCGACGGGTCGGTCGTGCCCGGCGTCTTCAACCTCGACGGCTCCCGGGTGCTCGCCGCTCTCCACCGTCTGGCCGCCCTCGACACGCGCACCGCCTGCTTCGGCCACGGCAGCCCGGTGACGGAGAACGCCTCGGACGTCCTCCGTGAGGCGGCGGACAGGTCCGGGGCCATGCGGTGACGTACGTGCGGGGCACGGTGTCCGCCCCGTGCCCGGTCCGTCAGCCGACCGGTGTGCCGGCCTCCAGGTAGAGGGCGGCGCCCCGTTCCCGTGCGCGCAGGGCCCAGCGCAGGCGCTCGTAGCGGACCGGGGGCAGCAGGTGGGCGGCCTCCTCCTCGGTCACGAAGCGCCAGGCGCGCAGTTCGGGGCCGGGCAGCAGCAGGCCCGCGACGGCGGCGGGGTCGAGGGGGCCGCCGTCGAAGAGGAAGCGCAGACCGCCGTATCCGGGGGGCGTGGGCCGTTCCCAGTCGACGACGAGCAGCCGGGGCGCCTCGTCCAATTGGACGCCGGTCTCCTCCCGCACCTCGCGCATTCCGGCGCGTGCGGGCGCCTCCCCCGGTTCCACGACTCCGCCGGGGAACTCCCAGCCGGGCTTGTAGGTGGGGTCGACGAGGAGGACGCGGTCGTGCTCGTCGAAGAGCAGCACGCCGGCGGCCACGGTCTCGCCGGTGGGTTCGGGGGTCTGCACGATCTCGCAGACGGGGACGGTTCCGGCGCCGACGGCCTCCGCGATGCGGAGGGCGGTCTCGTACGGGGTGAGGGCGCTGGTGTCGACAAGGTGGGCGTCGGCGGTGAGCCAGGAGGCGAGGGCGGCTCGGTACGGTTCGATGTGGTCGTACGACCACTGCCGTACGCGCATCTCGCCGTCGGGGAGGTCGGGCGGGACGTCCCGCTCGGCTATCCGCCCGCGCAGGATCGTTTCAGCCGGGGCCAGGAGCACATGCCGGACGGGGATGCGGCGGGCGGCGAGGGCGCCGAAGATCTCGTCGCGGTACTCCTGGCGCAGCAGGGTCATGGGGACGACGAGGGTGCCGCCGAGCTCGCCGAGGAGCGCGGCGGCGGTGTCGATGACGAGTCGGCGCCAGATCGGGAGGTCCTGGAAGTCGCCGGCCTCGGCGAGGCGTTTGGCCGGCAGCAGGTGCGGGAGCGCCGCGCCGATGACCTCGGGGTCGAAGAGCGTGCTGTTCGGGATCAGGTCGATCAGTTCCCGTGCGGCGGTGGTCTTCCCCGCACCGAACGCGCCGTTGATCCAGACGACGGTCACGTGTCCCCCTCTTCGGTCGGCCCCCTGGGGCTTGCCCGCTCCACCCTGCCACGGAAACCGCGTCGCGTTGAGGGCGCGTGACACGGCGACGCCGGTCCCCGCGGGCCGGGGACCGGCGTCACGCCGTCGTGCGGGGGCGGGTCAGTCGCCGAGGGTGCCCTCGTCCACGGCGAGGCTGTCGGCGGCGACGGTGTGGTCGAGGGTGCTGAGGGTGTCGCCGACGTTCAGCCCGTCGAATTCCTCACCGGCCGTGCTGTGCGAGGGGGTGATCGCCGCGACGACGAAGCCGGTGGCGAGTGAGGCGATGGCGAGCATGCTGCGCTTCTTCATGCCCGGAACAACTACGAAGCCGCCCTGAGGTCACGCCTCCGTCTGCGCCGTGGTCAGGCGGCGCACTCCCCTGGCCCCCTGCCCCTCATACCCCCGCCCGGGCCCCCGTCCCGCCGGCCAGTGCCGCCGCCGCGGCGCCGACCAGGCCCGCGTCCGTGCCCATCTGGGCGGGCACCACTTTCAGGCGCTGGACGAAGGAGAGCGTCGCGTAGTCGGCCAGGGCGCGCCGCAGGGGTGTCAGGAGCACGTCGCCCGCCTTGCCGACGCCTCCGCCGATCACCGCGATGTCGATCTCGACGAGGGTGGCGGTGGCGGCGATGCCGGCGGCCAGCGCCCGGGCGGCGCGCTCGAAGGAGGCGGTCGCGACGGGGTCGCCCGCGCGCGCGGCGGCGGCCACCGCGGCCGCCGAGGCGTCCCCGTCCGGGCCGGGCTGCCAGCCGTTCTCCAGGGCCCGGCGTGCGATGTTGGGGCCGCTGGCGATCCGCTCGACGCAGCCGCGCGCGCCGCAGGGGCACGGGTCGCCGTCGAGGTCGACGCTGATGTGGCCGATGTGGCCCGCGTTGCCGGTGGGGCCGGGGTGCAGCCGGCCGTTCAGCACCAGGCCGCCGCCGACACCGGTGGAGACCACCATGCACAGCGCGTCGTCGTGGCCGCGGGCGGCGCCCTGCCAGTGCTCGGCGGCGGTGATCGCCACGCCGTCGCCGATCAGCTCGACGGGGAGGTGGCCGGTCGCGGCCCGGACACGTTCGACGAGGGGGAAGTCGCGCCAGCCGGGCACGTTGACGGGGCTGACGGTGCCGGCGGAGGCGTCCACAGGGCCGGCGCTGCCGATGCCGAGGGCGTGCGCGCGCTCCCACAGGGGCGAGGCCGTCAGGTCGGCGAGCACCTCCTCGACGGCCCGCATCACGGTGTCGCCGTCCTCCTGGGCGGGCGTGGGCCGCTGGGCGCGGGTCAGGATGGCGCCGGTGCGGTCCACCAGCGCTCCCGCGATCTTGGTGCCGCCTATGTCCAGCGCTGCCACGAGGTCGGTGCGCATCAGTCTCGGTTCTCCCCCGTCGACCGTCGGGATCCATGACGAGACAGTCTCCCCGTGCATGACAACGTTGTCCAGGCCCTATGCTCGACGCCACATCGTCATACGATCTCCGAGGCCCTCGTTCGTCCGTGCGAGCCCGGGCCCCTGTAGCCGTGGACAGAAGGACAGGACACCGCATCGTGCCAGAGACGCCCCGCCGCCCTGCCGGCAGCTCGGGAACTCGTTACGGGAACCGTCCCACCATGAAGGACGTCGCGGCGCGGGCCGGGGTCGGACTGAAGACCGTCTCCCGCGTGGTGAACGACGAACCGGGCGTCAGGCCGGAGACGGAGCGGCGCGTCCAGGAGGCGATCGACGCGCTCGGCTTCCGCCGCAACGACAGCGCGCGCGTGCTGCGCAAGGGCCGTACCTCGAGCATCGGGCTCGTGCTGGAGGATCTCGCCGACCCTTTCTACGGCATGCTCAGCCGCGCGGTGGAGGAGGTGGCCCGGGCGCACGGCGCGCTGCTGATCAACGGCTCCAGCGCCGAGGACCCGGAGCGTGAGCAGGAGTTGGCGCTGGCGTTGTGCGCGCGCCGGGTGGACGGGCTGCTGGTCATCCCGGCCGGGGACGACCACCGGTACCTGGAGCCGGAGATCAGGGCGGGAGTGGCGACGGTGTTCGTCGACCGGCCGGCCTGCCGGATCGACGCGGACTGTGTGCTGTCGGACAACTTCGGGGGCGCCCGGGAGGGGGTCGCGCATCTCGTCGCGCACGGGCACCGCCGGATCGGGTTCATCGGCGACATGCCGCGCATCCACACGGCCGCCGAGCGGCTGCGGGGCTACCGGACGGCGATGCGGGAGGCGGGCATTCCGGTGGCGGACGCCTGGACGTCCCTGGGGGTGACGGAGCCGGACCGGGTGCGCCGGGCCGCGCAGGAGATGCTGTCGGGGCCGGAGCCGGTCACGGCGATCTTCTCGGGCAACAACCGGGTGACGGTCACCGTGCTCCGGGTGCTGGCCGGGCGGGAGCGTCCGGTCGCACTGGTCGCCTTCGACGACCTGGAGCTGGCGGATCTGCTGCAGCCGGGCGTCACGGTGGTCGCCCAGGACGCGGCCGCCATCGGCCGCACCGCCGCCGAGCGGCTCTTCCGGCAGCTGGACGGCACCCTCACGGCCCCTGAGCGTGTCGTGCTGCCGACGCGGCTCGTCGCCCGCGGCTCGGGCGAGACGCCGCCGGCCGACTGAGCGGTCGATATGCCGGGCGCGTACACCTGATCCTCCGTTAGGGTGAGCGCACGGCATCGCGTGTCGGTCACCGTCCGGGTGAGGCATGGAGGTGCCCGTGAGTTTGCCTTACGGAGGCATTCCACTCATGTCCGTCAAGCTCGATCACACCATCGTCCACTCCCGTGACAACCGGGAGTCCGCCGAGTTCCTCGCCCACGTCCTGGGACTCGAAGTCGGCACCGAATGGGGCCCGTTCGTCCCCGTCACCACCGCCAACGGCGTCACCCTGGACTTCGCCGCGATCCCCGCGGAGAAGATCGTCATGCAGCACTACGCGTTCCTCCTCTCCGACGAGGAGTTCGACGCGGCGTTCGGCCGGATCAGGCAGGCGGGGATCACGTACTTCGCCGATCCGCACGGCAGGCAGCCGGGCGAGATCAACCACCACCACGGCGGCCGCGGGCTGTACTTCATGGACCCGGCGGGTCACGGGATGGAGATCATCACCACCCCGTACACCTTCCCCGAGCAGTAGTCCGCAGCGGGTGGCCGGCCGGGCGGTGTCGTCCGGCCGGCCTCCCGGCTCAGGGCGGCCGGCCGCGCCCTCCGGCTCAGGACGCCGTGAGGCCGCTCGGGCGCGGTGCGGCGAGCGCCTCCAGTGCGGCCCGCGTGAGCCCCGTCGCGCCCGTCACCTCCTCGGGGTCGAGCGCGCCGCAGTCCAGCCCGCGCAGCAGATGGCCGCTGAGGGCCTTGGCGGTGGCCGGCTCGTCCATGACGTCCCCGGTGCGCCGGTGGGCGTAGCGCGTAAGCCGCTCGGCGGCCTGGGCGAATCCCTCGCGGTAGAAGGCGTAGACGGCGGCGTAGCGGGTCGGGAGGTGGCCCGGGTGCATGTCCCAGCCCTGGTAGTAGGCGCGGGCGAGAGCGCGGCGGGTGAGGCGGTAGTGCAGCCGCCAGGCTTCGTGTACCCGCTCGGTGGGGCCGACCGGCAGGACGTTGGTGGAGCCGTCGCAGACGCGTACGCCGGTGCCGGCCGCGGCGACCTGCATGACCGCCTTGGCGTGGTCGGCGGCCGGGTGGTCGCTCGCCTGGTGGGCGGCGGAGACGCCGAGGCAGGCGCTGTAGTCGAAGGTGCCGTAGTGCAGGCCCGTGGCCCGGCCCTCGGCGGCCTGGATCATGCGGGCGACGGTGGCGGTGCCGTCGGTGGCGAGGATGGCCTGGCTGGTCTCGATCTGGATCTCGAAGCCGAGCCGGCCGGGGGTGAGTCCGTGTGCCTTCTCGAAGGCCTCCAGGAGCCGGACCATGGCGGTGACCTGCTGCGGGTAGGTCACCTTGGGCAGGGTGAGCAGCAGTCCGCCGGGCAGGGGGCCCGCCGCGGTGAGGCCGGTGAGGAAGACGTCGAGGGTGCGGATGCCGCGGTCGCGGACGGCGGCCTCCATGCATTTCATGCGGATGCCGGCACAGGGGGTGGCGGTGCCCCGGGCGTGGGCCTCGGCGATCAGCCGGGCGGCGCGGGCGGCGGCCTCGTCCTCCTCGGCGTCGGGGCGGACGCCGTAGCCGTCCTCGAAGTCGACGCGCAGGTCCTCGACGGGTTCGCGGGCCAGCTTGGCGCGCACGCGCGCGTACACGTCCTCGGCGAGGTCGCGGGGCAGTTCGAGGACGGCGGCGAGGGCGGCGGCGTCGGGGGCGTGTTCGTCGAGGGCGGCGAGGGCCTGGTCGCCCCAGGAGCGGACGGTGCCGGCGGTGAAGGCGTCGCCGGGGACGTAGACGGTGTGGACGGGCTGGCGGGTGCCGGGGTCGCCGGGGTATCGGCGGTCGAGTTCGGCGTCGACGGGTGCGAGGGAGGCGCCGAGGGCCTCGGTGACGGCTGCCGGAAGGCTCGTGGCCACCGTCTCCTGCCGGCCGTGTCCCATTCCGCGACCTCCTCTTTTCCGGTGTACGGAATCAACAATCCGTAGAGTGAAGCTATCCGTGGATCTTCGCGTCGGTCAACACCCTGTTCCGCCCCCCGCTTTCCCCCAGTCACCTGATTCCCCTTCCGCACGGCGGCTCGCACCCGCATCCTGGATCATCAGGGAGGAAGCACATGGCGGACACCGGGGCAATCACGCGTCGCACGGGGCTGAGGACCGTGGCGGCGGCCTTCGCGGTGCCCCTGCTCGGGACGTGCCGCTCCTCCGCGGCCCGCGACCGGCCAGGGGAAGCCGAGGCCGAGGCCGACGACGAGGGTCAGGCGGCGCCCGTGCGGTACCCGCCGCTGGCGGTCATGACGTTCAACCTCCGCTTTCCCAGCGCCAAGGAACCGTACAGCTGGGCGAGCCGTCGTCCGGCGATGCGCGCGCTGTTACGGGGCGCGGCGCCCCACGTCATCGGCACCCAGGAGGGCGAGCCGCCGCAACTGCGCGACATCGAGGCGGACTTGGGGCCGCACTTCGACTGGATCGGCACCGGGCGCGGCGGCGGGGACCAGGAGTCCATGGCCGTCTTCTACGACACGCGACGGCTCACCCCGCTGGAGCACGCCCACTTCTGGCTGTCGGACACGCCGGAGGTGCACGGCTCCAACACCTGGGGCGGCATGCATCCCCGCATGGTCACGTGGGTCCGTTTCCGCGATGTGCGGGCCGGAGGGCGGCAGTTCTGCCTCCTGAACACCCACCTCGATCACAGGAGCCGGTACGCGCGGGAGCGCGGCGCGGCCCTGATCGCCTCCCGGATCGCGGAGTTCGACCCGGCCCTGCCGTTGCTGGTGACCGGCGACTTCAACGTCCCCGCGCACGGTTCCCCGGTGTACGACACGCTGCTGGGCGCCGGTCTCGTCGACACCTGGGACACGGCGCGCGAGCGCGGCGAGGCCTTCGGGACGTTCCACGCGTACCGGCCGCTGCGGCCGGGCGGCCCCCGGATCGACTGGATCCTGGCGACGCCGGGGGTGACGGTCCACCGCAGCTGGGTCGACACGTTCACGCTGGACGGCCGTTACGCGAGCGACCACGTGCCGGTGCTGGCTTCTGTGTCGACGGGGTGAGCGACGGGCGTGGGAGCGGGCCGAGGCCCCCGTGACCGGTGTGCGGTCGCGGGGGCCTCGGGTGGTCCGGCGGGTGCCGGGCGGCGCGTCAGCGGGTGATCAGCCCTTGCGGACCTTGATCGCCTCGGTGAGCTGCGGGACGACCTCGAAGAGGTCGCCGACGACGCCGTAGTCGACCAGGTCGAAGATCGGGGCCTCGGGGTCCTTGTTGACGGCCACGATGGTCTTCGAGGTCTGCATGCCGGCGCGGTGCTGGATCGCGCCGGAGATGCCGTTGGCGATGTACAGCTGCGGCGAGACCGACTTGCCGGTCTGGCCGACCTGGTTGGTGTGCGGGTACCAGCCGGCGTCGACGGCGGCGCGGGAGGCGCCGACGGCCGCGCCGAGGGAGTCGGCGAGGGCCTCGATGATCGAGAAGTTCTCCGCGCCGTTGACGCCGCGGCCGCCGGAGACGACGATCGCGGCCTCGGTCAGCTCCGGACGCCCGGTCGACTCGCGCGGGGTGCGGCCGGTGACCTTGGTGCCGGTGGCCTGGGCGGAGAAGGTCACGCTCAGCGCCTCGACGCTGCCGGCGGCCGGCGCGGCCTCGACGGCGGCGCTGTTCGGCTTGACGGTGATGACCGGGGTGCCCTTGGAGACACGGGACTTGGTGGTGAAGGACGCGGCGAACACCGACTGGGTGGCCACCGGGCCCTCGTCGCCGGCCTCGAGGTCGACGGCGTCGGTGATGATGCCGGAGCCGATGCGCAGCGCGAGCCGCGCGGCGATCTCCTTGCCCTCTGCGGAGGAGGGGATCAGGACGGCGGCCGGGGAGACGGCCTCGACGGCGGCCTGCAGCGCGTCCACCTTCGGTACGACGAGGTAGTCGGCGTACTCGGAGGCGTCGTGCGTGAGGACCTTGACCGCGCCGTGCTCGGCGAGCGCGGCGGCGGTGTTCTCGGCGCCGGCGCCGAGGGCGACGGCGACGGGCTCGCCGACGCGGCGGGCGAGCGTCAGCAGCTCCAGGGTGGGCTTGCGGACGGCGCCGTCCACGTGGTCGACGTAGACGAGGACTTCAGCCATGGGATTGCTCTCCTGCGAAACGAAGTTGAGGGGCGGTCGGCGTGGGCTCTAGATGAACTTCTGGCCCGCGAGGTAGTCGGCGAGCTGCTTGCCGCCCTCGCCCTCGTCCTTGACGATCGTGCCGGCGGTGCGCGCGGGGCGCTCGGACGCGGACTCGACCTTGGTCCAGGCGTTCTCCAGGCCGACCTCGTCGGCGTCGATGTCGAGGTCGGACAGGTCCCAGGACTCCACCGGCTTCTTCTTGGCGGCCATGATGCCCTTGAAGGACGGGTAGCGCGCCTCGCCCGACTGGTCGGTGACCGACACGACGGCCGGCAGGGAGGCCTCGAGCTGCTCGGAGGCGGCGTCGCCGTCGCGGCGGCCCTTGACGGTGCCGTCCTCGACGGAGACCTCGGACAGCAGGGTGACCTGCGGGACGCCCAAGCGCTCGGCCAGCAGGGCCGGGACGACGCCCATGGTGCCGTCGGTGGAGGCCATGCCGGAGATCACCAGGTCGTAGCCGGCCTTCTCGATGGCCTTGGCCAGGACCAGGGAGGTGCCGATGGCGTCGGTGCCGTGCAGGTCGTCGTCCTCGACGTGGACGGCCTTGTCGGCGCCCATCGACAGCGCCTTGCGCAGCGCGTCCTTGGCGTCCTCGGGGCCGACGGTCAGAACGGTGACCTCGACGTCGTCGTCGGAGTTCTCGGAGATCTGCAGCGCCTGCTCGACGGCGTACTCGTCGAGCTCGGAGAGCAGACCGTCCACGTCGTCCCGGTCGACGGTCAGGTCATCGGCGAAGTGCCGGTCGCCAGTGGCGTCGGGCACGTACTTCACAGTGACAACGATCCTCAAGCTCACGCCGGCTCTCCTACTGCAATCGTCAGTTCTCGGCTGCCTTCTTGCAGGCAGCATAGGCGCTGCAAGCGGCCGATCCCGGTCGGGGCGGCCCGCGCTCCGACCGAAATATTACTCGCCAGTACACCCAGTTCGTTCCCGCTAAGCAAGCGCTTTGAACTGTGACCTGTGCAACGCAGCGTAATCGGATCCCGGCCGCTTCGCAGACGAGCGGGCCCGCGGTGTCAGTCCCGCAGGGCCGTGAACCCGCCCTCGTGGTAGAGCAGCGGCCGCCCCGCGCCGGCCGGGTCCCCGACGACCACCTCCGCCAGCACGATGCGGTGGTCCCCGGCGGGCACGCGCGCGACGACCCGGCAGACGAGCCAGGCGAGCACGTCGTCCAGGACGGGAACGCCCTCGGGGCCCTCGCGCCAGGCGGTGGGCGCGCCGAACCGGTCGGCGCCGCTGCGGGCGAAGGTGGCGGCCAGCTCCCGCTGGTGCTCGCCGAGTATGTGCACGCCGACATGGTCGGCGCGGGAGAGAGCCGGCCAGCTGGACGCGCCGGTGCCCACGCCGAAGGAGAGCATCGGCGGCTCGGCCGAGACGGAGGTGAGCGAGGTGGCGGTGAATCCGACCGGGCCGCTCTCGCCGGGCGCGGTGATCACGGCGACGCCGGCGGCATGGCGGCGGAAGACGGAGCGCAGCAGGCCGGGTGAAGCGATCTGGGTGGTGCTGAGGCCGGACGTGGCCGTCATGAGGCAATCCTTCTGCGGGAGGGGACGAGCGGGGTCGCGGGGGCTCACCGGCCCGGACAGCGCGCGCTCGCGGTCCGCACGAGGTCGACGTGGACCCGTGCATGGAGAAGGAGTTCCTGCTGCATACGGTCAGGCTGACGATAGGTGACATGCGCAGTCAAGTCCGTCCCGGCATCCGGGAGCCGTCGCGCCGCGCCCGGCACGGGCCTCATACGGCCTCTCCGAGGGCGGCGATGACGTCGGCCTTGCGGGGCTGTCCGGCGGCCCGGCGCACCACGCGGCCGTCCGCGTCGAGGACCAGCACGGTCGGGGTCTTGAGGATGCCGAGGTCACGGACGAGGTCGAGGTGGGCCTCGGCGTCGATCTCCAGATGGGCGACGCCCGGGACCATGCCGGCGACCTCCCCGAGGACACGGCGGGTGGCCCGGCAGGGGGCGCAGAAGGCGCTGGAGAACTGCACGAGCGTGGCCCGCTCGCCGAGTTCCCCGCCGAGCCGGCCGGCGTCGAGCCGCTGTCCCTCGTCGCGTCCGCGCACGCGTACTCTCCCGTTCCGCCGTCGGTGCAGCACTCCGTAGGCGCTCGCCGCCGCGAGCACCGCCACGCACACCATGAGTCCCGTCATCCCCAGCACCAGCGTTCATCAGACCGCAAAGATTCCCGGCTCCCGGGGGTGTTCCCGTTGCGGAATGCTTGATTCATGGACATCGACGCGAGGGGGCCGCGCTTCGGGGCGGCCGTGACGACCGTGGTGCTCGCGGTCGTGCTGATCACCGGGAGCGCCTGGCTGCTGGCCTGGCAGACGCTGGCGTTCGCGCTCGGCGCGGCGGGCGGCGTCGGGCGCTCGCCGTACGGGTGGGCCTGGCGGGTGGCGGTGCGGCCGAAGCTGGGGCCGCCGACGGAGTTCGAGCCGCCCCAGCCGCCGCGGTTCGCGCAGGCGGTGGGGCTGCTCTTCGCGGGTGTCGGACTCGTCGGCTTCACACTGGGTCCCGCATGGTTGGGGCTCGCGGCGACCGCGGCGGCGCTCGCGGCCGCGTTCCTCAATGCTGCTTTCGGGTACTGCCTGGGCTGCGAGATGTACCTGCTCGTCCGCAGGTCGGCGGTACGAGCGAAGTAAAGACGATCTAAAAGCACAGGTCGGTCAGGGGGCCGAAGTGACGAGGATCTCGCGGTTCGGGGGCACCAGGGCTGGCTCCCGAGCCGTTCTTCGGGCACGATCTGCGACAAGCCGTTAACCTACGGCTGCGTAACTTTGCCCCTCGGGACACCACCCGCGGGCAGAGAGAAGGAAGGGTTCGCCCCGCCCATGGCAGAGCTTGTCTACCGCCCCGTCGTCGGCCTCGCCCAGACCTTGTTCAAGGTGTGGGACCTCAAGATCGACTGCAAGGGGTCGGAGAACATCCCGCGCTCGGGCGGAGCCGTGCTGGTGAGCAACCACATCAGCTACCTCGACTTCATCTTCGACGGCTTCGCCGCGCTGCCGCAGAAGCGTCTGGTGCGGTTCATGGCGAAGGAGTCGGTGTTCCGGCACAAGATCTCCGGACCGCTGATGCGCGGCATGAGACACATCCCGGTGGACCGCAAGCAGGGCGAGGCCGCCTACGCGCACGCCCTGGACTCGCTGCGTTCCGGCGAGATCGTCGGCGTCTTCCCCGAGGCCACGATCTCCGAGTCGTTCACGCTGAAGAGCTTCAAGTCGGGCGCCGCCCGACTGGCCCAGGAGGCGGGCGTCCCGCTGATCCCGATGGCCGTGTGGGGCACGCAGCGGCTGTGGACGAAGGGGCACCCGCGCAACTTCAAGCGCAGCCACACGCCGATCACCATCCGGGTCGGGGAGGCGATCGAGGCCTCCCGCGACAAGTACGCGGGGGCGATCACCCGGCAGCTGCGCGAGCGCGTCCAGGAGCTCCTGGAGGCCGCGCAGCGCGCCTATCCGGTGCGCCCGAAGGACTCCGAGGACACCTGGTGGATGCCGGCCCACCTCGGCGGCACGGCCCCCACCCCCGAGCAGGTACGCGCGGCCGAGGCCCGCTGACCTCACCCGCGCGCGGCGCGCCGGCTCACAACGCGGTGAGGAGCGCCTCCCAGAGGCGGGGGCGTTCCGGAGCCGCCTTCAGCACGCTCAGCACGCCCGGATGCGCAGCGGCGTACAGCACCGGGTGGTCGTACTCTCCGGCCTCGACATCGGGCGTGAAGGCCAGCTGCTCGCCGTTCAGCGAGAAGCGGGCGTTCACGCCCGGTTTGTTGCCGCGCGGGTCCTGGCGGTGCCAGGCACCGTGGAAGCGTACGGCGACCAGTCCGTGCACCACGTCGAGCTTCTGATAGCACAGCGCCGTCGGGATGTCCTCGGCCCGCAGCAGCGCGGTCAGGGCGTGGGCCTTGGCTTAGCAGACGCCGGTCCGCTGCTCCAGGACGTCGGAGGCGCGCCAGGTGACGCGCGGGTCGCCGGAGTCCTGCGAGTGGGGGATGGTGTCGCGGACGTAGGCGAAAGCCAGGCGCGCATAGGCATACGAGTCCTCCGCCTCCGCAGCGAGACGTGCGGCGGTCTCCCGGACCAGCGGATGGTGATGGTCCATGACCTCGTCCGCGGCCAGATAGGCGGACAGGTCGGGGTTCTCCTGGATCAGCTGCATGGCGCGAGAGCATAGGAGAGCGACCACCCGAAGACCAATGCTTTTTCGGGTGGTCGCATACCTATGCAGTTGTGGAGGGGCCTCTCAGCGGGCCATTTCCTCCTTCAGGGCGGCGAGGAACGCGTCCACGTCGTCCTCCGTGGTGTCGTAGGAGCACATCCAGCGGACGACGCCGGCCGGCTCGTCCCAGAAGTAGAAGCGGAACTTCTTCTGCAGCCGCTCGCTCACGTCGTTGGGCAGCTTGGCGAACACGGCGTTGACCTGGACCGGGTAGAGGATCTCGACGCCGTGCACGGAGCGGACGCCCTCGGCCAGCCGCTGCGCCATCTCGTTGGCGTGGCGGGCGTTGCGCAGCCACAGGTCCTTGGCGAGCAGGGCCTCCAACTGCACCGACACGAAGCGCATCTTGGAGGCGAGCTGCATGGACAGCTTGCGCAGGTGCTTCATGTGGCTGACGGCGTCCTGGTTGATCACCACGACCGCCTCGCCGAACAGGGCCCCGTTCTTCGTCCCCCCGAGGGAGAGGACGTCGACGCCGACCGCGTTGGTGAACGTGCGCATCGGCACGTTCAGCGAGGCCGCCGCGTTGGCTATGCGGGAGCCGTCGAGGTGGACCTTCATCCCGCGCGCGTGGGCGTGGTCGCAGATCGCGCGGATCTCGTCCGGGGTGTAGAGCGTGCCGAGCTCGGTGCTCTGGGTGATCGAGACGACCTGCGGCATCGCGCGGTGCTCGTCGTCCCAGCCCCAGGCCTGCCTGTCGATCAGCTCGGGCGTGAGCTTGCCGTCCGGCGTGGGCACCGTGAGCAGCTTCAGTCCGCCCATGCGCTCGGGCGCGCCGCCCTCGTCCACGTTGATGTGGGCGCTCTCGGCGCACACCACCGCGCCCCAGCGGTTTGTGAGCGCCTGCAGCGCGAGGACGTTGGCGCCGGTGCCGTTGAAGACCGGGAAGGCCTCCGCCGTGGGGCCGAAGTGGCTGCGGACGATCCCTTGGAGGTTCTCGGTGTAGTCGTCCTCCCCGTACGCGACCTGATGGCCGCCGTTGGCCAGCGCCAGGGCAGCCATCACCTCCGGGTGCGCCCCCGCGTAGTTGTCACTGGCGAATCCGCGGACCTGCGGGTCGTGACGGCGGCGCGCGTCGGTCTTGGAAGGGTTCACGGCTTCTCGGTGAGCCACAGACGGTGTCCGTTCACTTCGGCGGCGGACTTCTGCCAGACGTCGGCGACGGCCTCGGCCAGGTCCTTGACGTCGGTGAAGCCCGCGAACTTCGCGTTGGGTCGCTCGGCGCGCATCGCGTCGTGCACCAGCGCCTTCACCACCAGGATCGTAGCCGCGGAGGTGGGCCCTTCGGGGCCCCCGGCCTTGCGGAAGGCGTCGGCCAGCGCGAGCGTCCACGCCTCGGCGGCGGCCTTGGCGGCGGCGTACGAGGCGTTGCCCGCCGTGGGCTTCGTCGCGCCGGCGGCGCTGATCAGCACGTAGCGCCCGCGGTCGCTGCGCTGCAGCGCGTCGTAGAAGGCCAGCGAGGTGTGCTGCACGGTGCGGATCAGCAGGAGTTCGAGGAAGTCCCAGTCGTCCAGGCTGGTCTTGATGAACGTCTCGCTGCCGCGCCAGCCGCCGACGAGGTGGACCAGGCCGTCGACGCGGCCGAAGTCCTTCTCGATGTGCGCGGCCCAGTCGCGGGTGGACTGGAGGTCGAGCAGGTCCACCGGCTCACCGGTGACGCTGGCGCCACCGGAGGCGTAGCGGGCCGCGTCCACGGCCTCCGCGAGCCGCTCGGGGTCGTTGTCCGCCCCGACTACGGTCGCGCCGGCCTCGGCCAGGCGCAGCAGCGCGGCACGGCCCGCGGGTCCGCCCGCTCCGGCCACCGCGATGACCGCACCGCTGAGAGCCCCGTTCCCCATGGTCTTCGCCTCCTGAGCAGTGTTCTCGGTACGCAGGTCGCTCACGCGGCGATCCGCTCGGCGCCGTCCGCCGTGATGCCCTTGGTGGAGGCGATCACGTTCTTCAGCTTCTTGGACAGGGCCTCATAGAACATGCTCAGGGGAAACTCGTCGGGAAGCACGTCATCGACGAGCTTGCGCGGCGGCTGGCTCAGGTCGAGGGCGTCGGGACCCTTGGCCCACTTGGAGCCGGGGTGAGGGGCGAGGTAGGTGGAGACCAGCTCGTAGCCGGCGAACCAGTGGACCAGCTTGGGGCGGTCGATGCCGTCGCGGTAGAGCTTCTCGATCTCGCCGCACAGCTCGTTGGTGACCTTCGGGGCGCGCTCCCAGTCGATGTGCAGCTTGTTGTCGGTCCAGCGCACCACGTCGTGCTTGTGCAGGTACGCGAAGAGCAGCTGGCCGCCGAGGCCGTCGTAGTTGCGCACGCGCTCGCCGGTGACGGGGAAGCGGAACATGCGGTCGAACAGCACCGCGTACTGCACGTCGCGGGCCTGCGGGACGCCGTCCGCCTGGAGCTTGACGGCCTCCTTGAAGGCGGTGAGGTCGCAGCGCAGCTCCTCAAGGCCGTACATCCAGAACGGCTGGCGCTGCTTGATCATGAAGGGGTCGAAGGGCAGGTCGCCGTGGCTGTGGGTGCGGTCGTGGACCATGTCCCACAGGACGAAGGCCTCCTCGCAGCGCTTCTGGTCGTGGACCATGGCGGCGATGTCCTCGGGCAGTTCCAGGCCCAGGATGTCGACGGCGGCATCGGTCACCCGGCGGAAGCGGGCGGCCTCGCGGTCGCAGAAGATGCCACCCCAGGAAAATCGTTCCGGCGCCTCGCGGACGGCGATGGTCTCCGGGAAGAGGACGGCGGAGTTGGTGTCGTAGCCCGAGGTGAAGTCCTCGAAGGTGATGCCGCAGAACAGCGGGTTGTCGTAGCGGGTGCGCTCCAGCTCGGCCAGCCAGTCGGGCCACACCATGCGCAGCACGACCGCCTCGAGGTTGCGGTCCGGGTTGCCGTTCTGCGTGTACATCGGGAAGAGCACCAGGTGCTGGAGGCCGTCGCGGCGGTTCGCGGCGGGCTGGAAGGCCAGCAGGGAGTCAAGGAAGTCCGGCACCTCGAAGCCGCCCTCGGACCAGCGGCGCAGGTCCTTCACCAGGGCGCGGTGGTAATCGGCGTCGTGCGGGAGCAGCGGGGACAGCTCCTCGACCGCGTCGACCACCTGACGCAGAGCGTGCTCGGCGTCGGAGCGCTCGGGGGCGCCCTCGGCCGCGAAGTCGATCGACCCGTCCTTCGACTGCCAGGGGCGGATCCGCTCCACGGCATCCTTGAGCACGGGCCAGGCCGGGTGGTCCACCACCCTGACCGCGGGAGGAGCCTGGTCCTCCGAACCCACCTGCACAAGAATTTCCGTCATGTCCCATCCCTCACTGGAGAACCTTGCGTACGGACACCGTAGACATACGAGGTTTCTTCCAGCAAGAGGGAGTGCGGGAAATCATCCTGCACACCCCCATGGTCACCGCTCTTTTTCCTGTTTCCCTTCGCGTATGCCATGACTTTCGCCACGGTCGACGGGGTAGGCGACCGTCGGCGCAGACATCTGCCCGCGCCGGCGCCCGGCCGCGGGTCCCGGCGTAGCCGACGACGAAAGCGAGTCCAGTCGTGAACCTCCTCACCATCGGCCACCGCGGAGTGATGGGCGTCGAGCCCGAGAACACCCTCCGCTCGTTCGTCGCCGCCGAGCGGGCCGGCCTGGACGTCGTGGAGCTCGATCTGCACCTGAGCAAGGACGGCGCGCTCGTGGTCATGCACGACGCGGACGTGGACCGCACGACCGACGGCAGCGGGCCGGTCGCCGACCACACGCTCGACGAGCTGCGCGCGCTCGACGCGGGGCGCGGGGAGCGGGTACCGGTGTTCGAGGAGGTCCTGGAGGCGGTGTCGCTGCCGGTCCAGGCCGAGATCAAGGACGTGCGGGCGGCACGGGCGCTCGCCGAGGTGATGCGGGCGCGCGCCCTGGTGGACCGCGTCGAGGTGTCCTCGTTCCACGACGAGGCGGTCGCCGAGATCGCCCGCCTGGTCCCCGGGGTGCGCACCGCGCTGGTGGGCAGCCGGTACGGCGTCGACATCGTCGACCGGGCGGTGGCCGTGGGGGCCGCGACGGTGTGCCTGGACATCCGGCGGCTCACCCTGGAGATCGTCGAACGGGCCCGCGCCCAGGGCCTGCGGATCTTCGGCTGGGTGGTCAACACGCCGGAGCACCTGCGGCTCGTACGGGCCCTGGAGCTGGACGGCGCGACCACCGACCGGCCCGAGATCAAGCAGGCGGGCCGTCTCACGGCGTGAGGGCCGTCACCGCGTCGGGCGGGCCTTCCCCGTGTCAGCGGGTGGCGGTCAGGCGAGTTCCTTGACCAGCAGCTCGAACTGGAGGTCGTCGCGCTGCGGGATGCCGAACCGCTCGTCGCCGTACGGGAACGGCGTCATCCGGCCCGTACGGCGGTAGCCGCGCCGCTCGTACCAGGCGATCAGCTCATCGCGCACCGAGATCACCGTCATGTGCATCTCGGTGGCGCCCCAGGCCTCGCGGGCCAGCTGCTCGGCCCGCGTGAGGACCGTCCGGCCGAGACCCGAGCCCTGCTCGGCCGGGCTGACCGCGAACATCCCGAAGTAGGCGTGCTCGCCGCGGTGTTCGAGCTGGCAGCAGGCGACGATCCGGCCGTCCCGCTCGGCGACCAGGACCTTGCCGTCGGGCGACTTGACGATCTCCAGGACGCCCTCGGGGTCGGTTCGCTGCCCCTGGAGTATGTCCGCCTCCGTGGTCCATCCGGCCCGGCTGGAGTCCCCGCGGTAGGCCGACTCGACGAGGCCGACCAGCGCGTCCACGTCGGTGTCGACGGCGTCGCGGAAGGTGAGCGCGGTGGCGGTGGTGTCCATACGGCGGTCTCCGGTCTGCGGTGTCGTTCGGGGCGCGGCTCGCGCCGTGCGCCCGGCGGGTGCAGCGCCGAGCCTAACCCGGCACCTGCTGAATGGCCCCTATGCTCCCGTCGCATGGTGCATGTACTCAGCAGCCGGATCCTGCTCCACCCCACCGACCCGGAGCGTTCCCGCGCCTTCTACGGGGAGCAGCTCGGCCTCGCCGTCTACCGCGAGTTCGGGACGGGGGTGGAGCGCGGCACCGTCTACTTCCTCGGCGGCGGCTTCCTGGAGGTCTCGGGGCGCGCGGAGAGCCCGCCGGACCCCGCCGTGCGGCTGTGGATGCAGGTCGCGGACGTGGCGGCGGCGCACGAGGAGCTGCGCGCCAAGGGCGTGCGGGTGGTGCGGGAACCGGTGCGGGAGCCGTGGGGCCTGGTCGAGATGTGGGTCGAGGACCCGGACGGGACGCCGATCGTGCTGGTGGAGATCCCGGCCGACCATCCGCTGCGGTACCGGCCGGGCCTGTGAGCCCACCTGGTCCCCGGGGCGTTGCGTCGGCGCGAGGGGGTCAGAGGGTGAGGGTCCGCATGTGTCCTTCCAGGCGGCTCAGCAACTCGCCCAGCAGGTTTGCCAGTTCGCCCTGCCGGGTGCCGTCCAGGGCGGACAGTACGGCCCTCTCGTAGGCGAGTTGCTCGGGCAGGACGCCGTCGACGAGGTCACGGCCGGCGTCGGTGAGGCGTAGATGGGCGACGCGGCGGTCGCGGGCGTCCACGCGGCGCTCCACCAGGCCGCGTTCGGTCAGCTGCTTGACGCGCTTGGTGACGGCGGCGCCCGAGGAGAAGGTCTCCCGGGCCAGTTCACCGGGGGTCAGCTCGTGGCCGGTGCGGCGCAGCGCGCCCAGCAGGTCGAACTCGGGCCGGCTGAGACCGGCACGGCGCAGCGGGGCGTCCTCGGCCTGCTGGAGGAGGGCCGCGCAGCGGTTGACCCGGCCGATGATCTCCATGGGCCCGGTGTCGAGGTCGGGCCGCACGGCTCGCCACTGCCGGACCACGGCGGCGACGGTGTCGGCGCGGAGGCCTTGGGCGGACGCCTGCGGTTCGGCGAGCCGGGGGCCGGGGGCGGACGCCGGTTGTGCGGTGTCGGCGGTCTGCTGACTCGCGTCCGGGTGGGTCCCCCGGTCCGTTTCGGCGGTCTGCTGCTCCGCCTCCGCAGGAACCCCCGGGGCCGTGTCGGCGGACTGCTGCCCCGCCTCCGCAGGAACCGCCGGGGCCGTGCCGGCGGTCTGTGGCCCGCGCGCGTCGGCGGGCCCCGCCTGGCCCCGGCCTGAAGTCGGCTTCCGGAGCGCCGGGGACGCTTCATGCCGGGGCTTGTCCGTGCTCGGTGCCCGGCTCCCGTCCGGAGTCGCCTCGCGCTCGCCCTCGCCGCCCGTCGGCCGTCCGTGGGTCGCCGTCATGGCCGTGTGGCCTCCGCTTCTGTGCTCGTGTCCCTGACCGCGGTCCGGGCCAGGAGTTTCTGGCGGCGGGCCGTCGCCGCGAGCGTACGGTGTCCGGCTTGTTCGACCGCCATCACCCGCTCCTCGGGAAGGGCGCGCTGCCACCACTCGCCGGCGGCGGCGTCAGCGGTGGTGCGCAGGTGGACCAGGGCGGCCGCGAGCGAGCGGCGGGCGGGCTCCAGGGCGTCCGGAGCGGGATGCGGATGCGGATGCGGATGCTGCTGCGAACCGGCCAGGAGTAGGGCGACGTCCTCGCGGGCGCGCTCGGCGGCTGTCAGGGCCTGCCCGAGACGGTCGCCGGCGCGGCGGTTGGTGACGGCGACTGCGGCGGCGAATCCGACCAGCGCGCCGACGAGGGTGTCCACGACCCGCTCGGTGATCAGCTCGCCCGCGTCCTGGTGGCGGGCGAACTCGGTGATCAGCAGGGCCATCGGTGTCACACAGACGCTGCCGAGCCAGTAGTTGCGGCTGATCAGCGCCTCGGCGCCGAAGTTCAGGGCCAGGCAGACGAGGACCAGGGCCGCCTGGTGGAGGTGGGCCAGCGGGACGAGGGCCGCGTAGGCGAGCACGCCGACGAGGTTGCCGACGACGCGCTGGAGGCCCCGGCTCCAGGTGAGGGTGACGTTCGCCTGGTAGAGGGACGCGGCGGTGACCAGGGCCCAGTAGGGCCGGCCGATCCCGAGGGCGAGCGCGACGTACCCGGCGAGTGCGCAGCCGAGGGCGGTGCGGACCGCGAGCGGGGCGAGGGGGCCGAGGCGACGCCACAGCGGGGGCTGCCCGACGGCGAGCGTGGCGTCCAGGCCCAGGAGTTCGTCGTCGTCGACGAGGTCGTCGGGGCGCGGGACCGTACCGGTGCCGCGCAGTTGCCGTGCCCAGGCGCGCAGCCGCTCCGGGTCGCTGTCGGCGGGCGCGGCGAGCGCGACCTCGGCACGGACCAGGAGCCGCTGCAAGGCGCGGCGGGGCTCGCTGTCGCGTGCCCACAGGAGGGTCTGCCAGGCGGCGTGCACGGCGGCAGCGGCGGCGGCACGCGCGCGCGTGTGCTCTTCGCGGGCGGCGGCCGGGCCGGCGACCGGGGTGCCGGCGGAGTCGCCGGGGCGGTGTGCGGCGGCGTACGCGGCGGCGTTCAGGGCCTGGGCCGTGGCGCGGCGCTCGGGGCCGTGGGGGCGCACCCGTCCTGGGGCCATGCCGATCAGCCAGGCCCAGGCGCCCGCGGCGAGGGCCAGGCCGAGGTGCCCGGGGATCTGCTCGGGGGTCTGCGGCATGAACAGCGTGGCGGAGCTGATGAAGGTGAGGACGACGTTGCCCGGCGGTCCGACGCGGGTGGCGTCGCACAGCGCCTTCTGTACGGCGGCGAGCAGGGCGCCGACGGTGACGAGGACGACCGCGTTCGCGGTGAGCGACGCCGCGAGCAGGGCGACGGCGAGCCCGCCGGTCATGCCGAGCACCACCCAGGCCAGTGCGCGCGCCCGGGCCGCGTAGGGGCGGTTGTGGGCGTACAGGGCGCACAGTGACCCGGCCATCGTGTACATGGCCAGGTCGAGGCGGTCGAGGGCCAGCAGGGTGAGGTTGGGCGGGGCGACCGCGGCGACCACGCTCAGTGCGGGCTTGAACCAGATGTCGGAGGGACGGCCGAGCCGCAGGGCGCCGGCGAGCGGGAGGCGGGCCGGGGGACGGGGACGCCGAGGGGTCGCACTGCTCATGAGAACTAATTTAACAGGTGTTTTACTCGTGAAAGATGCACCTCCGTCGCACCAGGCCACCGCTCACCGGGCGCGCCCCACCGAACGCTCCCCGTGTACACCCGTGCGCTCGGGTGCGCGCCGCACGCCCTGGGCATCGCATCCCTCGACCGATCGTCGAGCGGGGAGGTGCGCGTGCACGGACCGGCTTCGCCCGGCTGGCTGCTGGTCGCGCTGTGTGCGGCCACGGGCGCCTACTGTCTGCTGCGCATGCGCAGCGGCGACGAGCGGCAGCGCCGCGCCGCGGGCGGCGAGGCGCTCATGGGCTTCGGCATGGCCGTGATGGCGGTTCCCGCGGCGGCGTTCACCCCGCCGGGGTGGGCATGGCCGGTGTACGCGGCGGTCTTCGGCGCCGCCGCGCTGCGCGCGCTGTGGGCAGCCCGTTCCGACGCCCACCACCTGCACCACCTGGTGGGTTCCTCGGCCATGGTCTACATGGCGGTGGCGATGGCCTCGCCCGCCGCGCACCACTCCCCCGACCACGCGGACGCAGGCGCGGCCCACGGCGGCTCGGGGGTGCCGCTGCTCACGGGCGCGCTGCTGCTCTACTTCGCCGCGTACGTCCTCGTCTCCGGGGTGCGGCTGCTGCCCGCGGCCGACGGGCCGGCGGGCGTCGTCGCATGGGGCGACCGCCCCGAACTCGCGCGCGCGTGCCGCCTGTCGATGGGCATCGGGATGCTGGCGATGCTGCTGACGATGTGAGCGCGCAACCTTCCCCCACCACCGACCGGACAACCGTGGTGTGCGTCACTTTGCCCCGGTGAGCCGTACCCGAGCGCGGTACGCCGCTCATAGGGTGCTGCCCATGATGGTCCCCGCAGTCCTGCTCCTGCTCGGCGCCCTGACCGCCGTGGCCGGTCCTCGGCTGCTCGTCCGGGCCGACTGGCCGGACCGTGAACCGGTGGTGGCGCTGTGGACGTGGCAGTGCGTCGTGGCGGCGGTGCTGCTGTGCTGCGCCCTGTCGATGACGCTGAGCGCGGCGGCGGCCTGGCAGGCGGTGCGCGGGCACGTCTTCGCGTCAGCCCCGAGCGGCGTCGTGGAGGCGTACGCGCTGAGCGCGAGCGGGCCCTGGGCGGCGGCGACCGCGACGGCTCTGGCGTGCGCGGGGCTGTGGAGCGGGGCGATGCTCGTACGTGAGGTCGCCCGCGCGCGGTCGGGGCAGCGCCGCCGTCGGGCCGAACTGCGGCTGCGGGCACCGCTGTTGCCGGGCGAGGCGGCGACCACGGGACAGCTGGTGGTGCTGGAGGACGAGCGACCCGAGGCGTCATGGCTGGCCGACGGAACGCCTCAACTCGTGGTGACGACAGCCGCGTTGCGCCGACTGAAAGGCCGTCAGCTCGATGCGGTGCTTGCCCATGAGCAGGGGCACGCCCAGGCGCGGCACGACTGGCTGCTGCACTGCTCGGCCGCGCTGGCGAACGGGTTTCCGCAGGTGCCGGTGTTCGCCGCGTTCCGCGACGAGATGCACCGCCTGGTCGAACTGTCCGCCGACGACATGGCCTCCCGCCGCTTCGGCCGGCTGACGACCGCGCTCGCCCTCGTCGAACTCAACGAGGACCGGGGTGTCTTCGGCCCCTCCCCCGCCCCGCACGCGCACGTGCCGCTGCGGGTACGACGGCTGCTGACGCCTCCGGACCGGCTGAGCGCGTCCCGCCGACTCGGGCTGACGGCGACGGCCGCGCTGGTTCCGGTGATCCCGGTTGCGGTGACGCTGGTACCGGGACTGCGGGCGCTCGGCTGAGGCGCGCCGCACGGGAGAGCGGGAGGGTCCACGACCGGCCCCCAGGTAGGCTTCGAACTTCCGACTCGGGCAAGGATCAGGGCATGCACTCGCCGTCCGTCGACTCCCCGCCCGCCCCCTCGCCGTACCGCACGGCACTGCGCGCCGCGCTGGCCCTGGGGCTGTCCTCCCTGCTGCTCATGCTCCTTGTCGTGGCGGAGTGGCGTCCGCTGATGTCCGTGGACGGCGACATCGCCCGCACCACCCACCGCTGGGCCGTCGCCGACCCCGACGTGACACAGGTCTGCCGGGTGCTCACCGACTGGGTCTGGGACCCGCTGGTCATGCGGCTGCTGTGCGCGGCGGTCGCCGTGTGGCTGGTGTGGCGCCGCGGCGCGTGGTGGACGGCGGCGTGGCTGGTGACGACCTCGGCGGTGGGCACCGTCGTCCAGCAGGTCATGAAGGCCGCCGTCGGCCGCGCGCGCCCGGTCTGGCCGGACCCGGTCGACTCCGCCCACTACGCGGCCTACCCGTCCGGCCACGCCCTCACGGCCGTCGTCGCCCTCGGTCTCGTCCTGTGGATCCTGCGCCGCGAGAGCGTGAGCGCCGCCCTGTGGCGTACGGCTGTCGCGGTGGCGGCGGTCTCCGCGGTGGGCGTGGGCCTGACCCGGATCTGGCTGGGCGTCCACTGGGCCTCGGACGTCCTGGGCGGCTGGCTGCTGGGCGCGTCGCTGGTCGCCCTGGCGATCGCGGCCCACGTCCGCTGGCGGCCGTGACGCGCCGCGACGGCGATGCCCTCAAGGTCCCGCGGGCGTACGACGGCCGGTCAGGCCCGAGGTCCTTTCCGCCTCTGGAAGGCCGACTCGCCGGCTCCGTAAGATCGATTGCATGACCACAGCTGTGCTGTTCGACTTCTCCGGCACCCTCTTCCGCATCGAGTCCACCGAGGCCTGGCTGCGTGCCGTGCTGGACGCTGCCGGTGCCGCGCCGGACGAGGAGGAGATGGCGGACGCGGCGCGGGCGCTGGAGGCGGCCGGAGCGCTGCCGGGCGGCGCGCCTCCCGTGCGGGTGCCCGAGGAGCTGGTCGGGCTGTGGCGGGACCGGGACCGGAGCGCCGAGCTGCACCGGGCCGCCTACACCGGGCTCTCCCGCCAGGTCCCGCTGCCCGGCCCGGCCCTGCACGACGCGCTGTACGACCGGCACATGACGCCGGCTGCCTGGACCCCGTACCCGGACGCCTCCGAGGTGCTGGGCGCGCTGCGCGAGCGTGGGATCCGGGTGGGCGTGGTGAGCAACATCGGCTGGGATCCGCGGCCGGTGTTCCGCGAGCACGGTCTCGACCCGTTCGTCGACGCGTACGTCCTGTCGTACGAGCACGGCGTCCAGAAGCCGGACCCGCTGCTGTTCGCGACGGCGTGCGAGAGGCTCGGTGTCGATCCGCGGACGACGCTGATGGTGGGCGACGACCGCAGGGCCGACGGCGGTGCCGCGCAGTTGGGCTGCGCGGTCCACTTCGTGGATCATCTGCCGGTGGCGGAACGGCCCTGCGGGCTGCGGCCGGTGCTGGAGCTCGTGGGCTGAGACGGCGGCGGTGGGCCCGGATCGGCGGGGCGGGGACCGTGCACGCGGTGCATGGAACCCTGCCCGGCAGCCCTCCGCTGTCCGGACCCCCTCCGCGCCGGAAGGAGCCTCAGGCCACTATCGGGGAGAAAGCGCGCCCACTCTGGACGATCCCCCGCGTCGCCCAGAGCAGGCGGCAGCCCGGCACGGTTCCGAGCGGAGCCCACCGGGATGTCCCTGACTATAGTTGGCTGGCAGCCAGCCAACGCAGGAGTTCCAGGATGTCCCCGCGCAGCGCCTCGGTCAATGAAGAATTGCGGCGGCGTTCCCGGGAGCGACTGCTGCAGGCGGCGGTGGAGTTGGTGAACGAGCGCGGGTACGAGGCGACGACGCTCGGCGACATCGCGGACCGGGCGGGCTCGGCCAGGGGCCTGGTGTCGTACTACTTCCCCGGCAAGCGGCAGTTGGTCCAGTCGGCCGTGCACCGCTTGATGCACCGCACGCTGGAGGAGGCGCTGGAGCGGGAGCCGCGTACCGAGGACGGCCGGGAGCGGCTGGCGCGGGCCATCGACGCGATCCTGGGGCTGGCGCGGGACCGGCCCGTGCTGATGCGCCAGCACATGGCGGGGCTGCTCCAGGCGGAGGGCTTCGTGCGGTGTCCGGAGCAGCGGCGGCTGGCGGAACTGCTGCGGGACACGGTGGCCCGGCACGGCTCGTGCGACGTCGACACCGACTACCCGGTGCTGCGTTCGCTGCTGATGGGCTCGGTCTACGCGATGGTGCTGCCCGATGTGGGGATGCCCCTCCCGCCGGTGCGCGCGGAGCTGTTCACGCGCTACCGGCTCGGGTGGGGACAGGGGGTCCCGCCGGACGCCGTGGCGCCCGGCGGGACCTGTGAGACGGACCTGTCACGCTTCTTCGCGACGGGACGGCCTGCCGGGAGTCCGCCGGCCGGGGTTCACCCCGCCGAGGCTCGGACCACCGGGATTCAGCCGGCCGGGATACAGCCGGCCGGGGATCAGTCGAAGTAGTCCGGCTGGGTCTGGACGTTCAGTTCGGGCAGGTGCACGCGCTTGGCCGGGTTCGTGCGCTTGTCGTCGATCTTCAGCACGTCGAAGCCCTTGGCGATGTCGTTCGAGTAGATGTAGCCGTTGTAGTAGTACGCCGACCAGGGGCCGGCGGTGGTCAGCCGCTCGGTGTCAACCGGACCGCGCTCGAAGTAGGCGATCTCCTGCGGGCTGGCGGAGTCGGTGAAGTCCCAGACGGAGACGCCGCCCTGGTACCAGGCCTGGACCATGATGTCCTTGCCCTCGACCGGGATCAGCGAGCCGTTGTGGGCGACGCAGACCTCGGTGGGACCCTGGTGCCGGGGGATCTTGAAGTAGCTGCGGAAGACGAGCTTGCGCTTGTCGCCCTTGCCGACGATGTCGTAGATGCCGTCGGCGCCGCGGTTCGGGCCGATCTCGGCGGTGCAGGTGGCCGCGCCGCCGCCGCCCAGCTCGTCGGTGAAGACGACCTTGTTCGCCTTCTGGTTGAAGGTCGCCGAGTGCCAGAACGCGAAGTTCACGTTGTCCTGGACCCGGTCGATCACCTTGGGCTTCTCCGGGTTCTTGATGGAGAACAGGATGCCGTCGCCCATGCAGGCGCCGGCCGCGAGGTCCTCCTCCGGCAGCACGGTGATGTCGTGGCAGCCGGTCGTCTTGGAGACGCCCGGGTTGGTGGGTCCGCCGGGGTTGCCGCCGCCGTCCGGTCCCTCACCGGGGAAGAGGACGGGGAAGCCCACGACCGCGGCCTTCTCGGGCGCCTTGCGCGGCACCTTGATGACCGAGATGCCGTCGTGCGGGGGCTGGCAGTCGGGGTAGGCGGCGTTGGGCGAGTACGAGGAGACGTACACGTAGACGTTCTTGCGCTCGGGCACCAGCGTGTGGGTGTGCGAGCCGCAGGCGGTCTCGACGGCGGCGACGTACTTGGGGTTCTGCTTGTCGCTGATGTCGAAGACCTTGATGCCCTCCCAGGAGGACTTCTCGGTCGCGGGCTGGGTGGTGCTGTTGCAACTGCTGTCGCTGCGCGAGGAGTCGGTGGACAGGAACAGCAGGTCGCCGGAGACGGAGATGTCGTTCTGCGAGCCCGGGCAGAGCACCTGGGCGACGGTCTTCGGGGCCTTCGGCTTGCTGATGTCGAAGATCCGGAAGCCGTCGTAGTTGCCGGAGAAGGCGTACTTGCCCTGGAAGGCGAGGTCGGAGTTGGTGCCGGGTAAGGCGTCCTTGGGAACGTTCGCGACGTGCTCGATGTTGTCCGAGTGGACGATCTCGTCCTTGCCGGGTATCTCGCCGGCGGCGATCGCCTCCGCGGCCTCGGCCTGCGCGCGCTGGGACACTTCACGTTCGACGGCCGGGCCGTCCCCCGGGTCCGGGGTCGCCGCGGCCGGGGCCGCGGTCAGCAGCGCGGCCATGAGTCCGGCACAGGCGGCGACGACTCCCAGTCGTCTGCGCCGCGTTCGGGATTCGTTCAACAGGGTCACTGCGTCCTCCCTTGATGCCGTTCGCTCGGGAACGGTTCACGGTCCTCCGAAGTATCGTCTTCATCATGCACAGATCAACAGGCGGCAACGCACTCGTAATGAATGTTTTCGATCAACGTGGTCCAGACTCCCGGTAGACCGCACCACGGTCCCGCCAGGTCCGCCCGGGTCGTCAACCGGCCCTCACCAGGAGGTTGTTGTGCTTTTACGTCGCGCGCCCCTCGTCACCGCCTCGCTGCTCGTGCTCGTCCTCGGCGGTTGCGACTCCGGGCCGGACGACAAATCCGATGCGGCGAGCGGGCCTTCGGTGATCGCGCCGGGCAAGCCGGGCGAGGCGAACCGGACTTTGTCGCCCGGGGAAGCGGCGGCGCACCGCGCGGAGGACGACACCCCGAACTCGGCCGACGTCTCCTTCGCCCAGATGATGATCGTGCACCACGCACAGGCCCTGGAGATGACCGCGCTCGCCCCGAAGCAGGCCGAGTCGGCGACGGTCAAGTCGCTCGCCGCCCGGATCACGGCCGCGCAGGGGCCGGAGATCGCGGCCATGAAGAGCTGGCTCGGCAAGTACGGCAAGGCGGAGGCGGGCGGCAAGGCGGGCGACGGGGGAAACGCGCACCATCACGGCGCGATGCCCGGGATGGCGACCGAGGCGCAGATGAAGCAGCTCCGCGCGGCCGACGGCAAGGCCTTCGACAAGCTGTTCCTCGCCTTGATGATCACCCACCACGAGGGTGCGCTCACCATGGCTGCGGACGTCAAGGCCCAGGGGAACAACATCCGTATCGAGGAGATGGCGGACGACGTGGTCGCCGAGCAGACCTCGGAGATCTCCCGCATGCGCACGATGCTGTGACCGGCGGGGCCCGGGCCGGCGGGCATCGCCGGCGCTCGGGGCGACGGGGCGGCGGGGCGGCGGGGCGGCGGAGGGCCGTGCGGCCGGACGGGATCCCAGCCGCCGCACGTGACGTAACGATATGGTCACCCTCCGTGCGGGCGGGCGTACGCGCGTGTGCCGGTCGCGGCACCCTGTCAGGGGAGCCGCGGCGGTGCGATGCTGGAAGTGCCGGCGCATCCCTCCGTCCCTCGGGGTAAGGAGTCCGGCCGTGCTGCGTGTCGCCGTCGTCGGCTCCGGGCCGAGTGGTGTCTACACCGCCCAGAGCCTCGTACAGATGGACCAGGAGGTCCTCGTCGACGTCCTGGACAGGCTGCCGTGCCCGTACGGGCTGGTGCGGTACGGGGTCGCCCCGGACCACGAGAAGATCAAGTCCCTCCAGCAGAACCTGCGCACGGTGCTGGAGCACGCGCGCGTGCGCTTCCTCGGCGGGGTGCGGGCCGGGGCCGGCGGAGTGCCCGTGGAGCGGCTGCGGGAGCTGTACCACGCGGTGGTGTACTGCGTGGGCGCCGCGACGGACCGGCGGCTCGGCATCCCCGGCGAGGACCTGCCCGGCAGCTGGTCGGCGACGGAGTTCGTGTCCTGGTACAGCGCCCACCCGGACGCCGGCGCCGACGGCTTCCTGACCGGCGCGCGCTCGGCCGTGGTCGTCGGCGTGGGGAACGTGGCCGTGGACGTCACCCGCATCCTCGCGCGCGGGGCGGCGGAGCTGAGCCCCACCGACATGCCGCAGGCGGCGCTGACCGCGCTGGCCGCGAGCGAGGTGACCGAGATCCACATGGTGGGGCGGCGCGGCCCGTCCCAGGCCCGCTTCACCACCAAGGAGCTGCGGGAGCTGGGCTCGCTGGCCGACACCGACGTCGTCGTCGACGAGGCGGAACTCGCCCTCGATCCGGCCTGCGCCGACCCGTCCGCCCTGCCGGCCGCCCAGCGCCGCAACGTGGAGGTCCTGCGCGGCTGGGCCGCCGTGCCGCCCAAGGGGCTACGACGCCGGATCCGCCTGCGCTTCTTCCTGCGGCCGGTCGAACTGCTCGCCGAAGCGGGCCGCGTGGCCGCCGTGCGCTTCGAGCGGACCGCGCCGGACGGACGGGGCGGGGTGACGGGCACGGGCCGCTACGAGGAGGTCGCGGCGCAGTTGGTGCTGCGGTCGGTGGGGTATCGCGGGGTGCCCTTGGAAGGGCTGCCGTTCGACGTGGAGCGCGGCACGGTGCCGCACGTCGCGGGGCGTGTGGTGCGTGAGGGCGTGGTGTCGCGGGGCGAGTACGTCGCGGGCTGGATCAAGCGGGGCCCGACGGGTGTCATCGGCACGAACCGGCCGTGCGCGAAGGAGACGGTCACCTCGCTGCTCGCGGACGCCCCCGCCCTCGTCGCGCGGGAGCTGCCCGGCGATCCCCTGGTCGCCCTGCGCGCCGAAGGCGCCGAGCCCGTCGAGTGGCCGGGCTGGCTGGCGATCGAACGGGCCGAGGCGGAACTCGGGGCCTCACTGGGCCGAGGCGTGGTCAAGCTCCCGGACTGGGCCGCACTGAAAGCAGCAGCGACCCACCCGAACCACTGACTCCCTGCGCCCAGCCATCGGCGACTTGCGAGAGCGCGGCGACACCCCGCCGACCACCGGACCGCGCACCACGCCGGTGCCGGACCGCGAACTCAGCCGTCAACCGCGGGCAATCGTGCCGCCAAGGGCGGCACGGGTGGGCGCGGCGGCACCCCGCCAACGCCGGGCAGCGCAACCCACCCCCCGGCATCAACGCCGGACCGGGCACCCGTCAGGCCGCCCGACCCCGCCTCCGGGGGCGGGCACCCGCCGTTCAGGCGAGCAGCGCCGTGTCCTCCGGTGAGCGTCGGTAGACGCCGTCCTGGCGGTCGAGGTGATGCAGGTCGACGAGGTGGCGGCGCAGGGTCACGTGGTCGACGCCCTCGTCGGGGCACCAGGCGCGCAGCCGGTCGTCGACCTCCCGCTCGGAGTACTCCCGTCCCGCCTCGAAGCTGCGCTCGGCGACATGGCGCAGCACGAGCTTCTTGCGCTCCCACTGCGCGGGCAGCCGCACCAGCCGCCCGTCGCGCACGAACGTCCGCAGCAGCGCCTCGACGCGCTCGTCCCCGGTGCCGTGGTCGCGCGGCGGCTCGCCGCTCGCGGCCGTCTCCCGGGCGAGGTCGCGGAACAGGTCGTACGCGACCGCCAGTCCCCCGTCGTCCGACACGACGACCTCGCGGTCCTGCAGCCGGCGCAGCGCGGCGAGGGTCTCCTTGGCCGACAGCCCGGCCCGCTCGGCGACCTCGGCGGGACCACGCGCGCCCAAGGCGACGGCGGCGAAGGCGCGCACCTTCTTCTCGTCGGCGAACAGCCTCATCACGTCGTCGGACGTCATCCTCGGGTCTCCTTCCGCCGGGCCGGTGCCCGGGACCCGGGGGACGCTACCCCTCGGCCTTCACCGGCCGCCCGGCATTTTCCACCGCCCCACGACGAGCGCGCACGCGCACGCGTGCGGCCCCCGGCCGACGGTGACGAAGGGGGGCCGCACGCCGCACAGAAGGGACGGTGCGTCAGCTCGTCGTGCAGACAGCCCCGTTGAGGGTGAAGGCGGTCGGCGCGGCGCTGTCGCCGGTGTGGTTCGCCTGGTATCCGATGGTGACGGTGGCGTTCGACGCGAGCGTGCCGTTGTACGGCGCGTTGGTCGCGGTCACCGCTCCCGCGGCCGGTGCGTACGTGGCGCTCCAGCCGCCGGTGATGCTCTGGCCTGCGGGCAGGGTGAACCCGAGCCGCCAGCCGCTGACGGTGGTGGTGCCGGTGTTGGTCAGGGTGATCGAGGCGGTCAGGCCGGTGCTCCAGGCGCTGGTGGACGCGGTCACCTTGCAGGGCCCGGCCGGGGGCTCGGGATCGGGTCCGGGGCCGGGGCCGCCGCCGGCGTCCAGGCCGAAGAAGGTGATCACGCGCGCGCCCATGCCCCAGGCGTACACGTTGTGCCCGACGCCCCGGAGGCTGACGGCCTCGACGGCGGCGCGGTCACCGGTGCCGCCGTAGCGGGTGCGGGTCCAGCCGGACTGCGGGGAGTCGGTGGCGGCCGGGGTCTGGGAGAAGCCCCGCACGTTGGTCCACTGCTTGATCATCTCGCCGAAGTTGGGGTAGCGCAGCACGTCGTCCTCGGTGCCGTGCCACAGCTGCATGCGCGGCCGGGCCCCGGTGTAGCCGGGGTAGGCGCCGCGGACGAGATCGCCCCACTGCTGCGGGGTGCGGCTCACGGTGCCCTGGGCGCAGGCGCTGTTCCACTCGGAGCCGTCGGTGGTCGCGAAGCAGCCGAAGGGGACGCCGGCGAAAGCCGCGCCGGCGGCGAAGACGTCGGGATAGTCGCCGAGGAGGACGTTGGTCATCATCGCCCCGGAGGAGATGCCGGTGACGTACACGCGCGTGGGGTCGGAGGAGTAGTGGGCGCCCACCCAGTCGACCATGGACTTGATGCCGACGGGGTCGCTGCCGCCGCCGCGCCGAAGGGCCTGGGGCGAGGAGACGTCGAAGCACTTGCTGCTGCGGGTGACGGACGGGTAGACGACCACGAACCCGTACCGGTCGGCGAGTTGGGCGTACTCGGTGCCGGAGTACATGGCGGGTCCCGAGCCGGTGCAGTAGTGGACGGCGACGAGGACCGCGGGGCGCGCGGCCACGTTGGCCGGCACGTACACGTACATCCGGAGGTTGCTTGGGTTGGCGCCGAAGCCGGTGACCTCGGTGAGGGCGGCGGCCGGCACAGGCGTCTGCGCGGACCGCGGGCTCGCGGTGGCGGTGGGGGCGGCGAGAAGGGCGCCGGTGAGCAGGAGCACCAGCGCGGCGAGCGCCGAACGCAGCGCTCCTAGAGGCGGGTTGAGGGTGTGCACGTGCTGGTCCTTTCTGACGGCGGCTCAGTGCGCGAAAGGTGGCTCAGCAGGCGGTCCGCCCGGCCGGCGGCACGGACAGCGGGGTCCGGCGCCGAATGGAGGGCGTCCGCACGAATGGTGGCATGCACACGCCCGTCATGGAAGCGCTCCCACGCCACCTCTCGGCACCCCCGCACCGAGGACAAGGAGTAGCTGAACGCGTTCCGCGCAAACCGTTGACTAGAAAGCGCTTGCCCTCTACGTTCCGTTCAGCACTGTGGACAAGCAGCTCACACAGGCCCCCACCAGACCACTCTGCCTGCGTATGACGTTCAGCAGTCAGCACATCATTCACGTATACGACCGAGCAAGCCCTTTCGAAGGGACGCACCCGCATGCGTACAGGCCCCCCACATACACGCGCGCAAAGGTCCTCTCCGACGGCGACGGCGCTCGCGCTCGCGCTCGCCGGCGTGACGGTCCTCGCCTCCCCCCAGCAGGCCGGCGCCGCGGACAGCGCGCCGATCGGCTTCGGCGCCGGGACGACCGGCGGAGGCGGTGCGGCAGCCGTCACCGTCTCGACGCTCGCTGCCTTCAGGACGGCCGTCACCGGCAACGCGGCCAAGGTGGTGAAGGTCAACGGTCTGATCACGCTCAGCGGTCAGGTCGACGTCGGGTCCAACACCACGGTTCTGGGCGTCGGTTCGTCGTCCGGGTTCACCGGCGGCGGACTGCGGTTGAAGAAGGTCACGAACGTCGTCATCCGCAACCTGAACATCAGCAAGCCGCTGGCGCCGTCCGACGGCGTCACGGTGGAGTCGTCCACGAAGGTGTGGATCGACCACAACTCCTTCTCGGCGGACCGCGCTCACGACAAGGACTACTACGACGGCCTGCTGGACATCAACCACGGCTCCGACAACGTGACGGTGTCCTGGAACACCTTCAAGGACCACTTCAAGGGCTCGCTCGTCGGTCACAGCGACAAGAACGCGAGCCAGGACACCGGCCACTTGAAGGTGACGTACCACCACAACCACTTCAGCGACGTCTACTCGCGCATCCCGAGCCTGCGCTTCGGCACCGGACACTTCTACGACAACTACGTCGTGGGCGCCGACACCGCGGTGCACTCCCGGATGGGCGCGCAGATGCTGGTGGAGAACAACGTCTTCCGCTCGACCAAGATCGCGGTCACCACGAACCGCAGCAGCGACGTCGACGGGTTCGCCAACCTTCGCGGCAACGATCTCGGCGGAGCCGCGACCGAGATCTCCCGGACCGGCACGTTCACCAGCGCCCCGTACAGCTACACCGCGGAGCCGGCCTCGTCCGTCGTCGCCTCGGTGACGGCCGGCGCGGGCGCCGGAAAGCTCTGACCTCCCCCACATCCCCCCAACAGGAAGAAGGATTCGGGACATGACTTCTTCGTCACGCTCGCGCACCCGCGTGCGCGCGCTGACCGGCACGCTGGCCGCCCTGGGCCTGTCGGTTGGCATGATCATGGCGGATGGCGCGCTCTCCACTCCGGCCGTCGCCGCCACCTGGCCCTCCGCCAACGGCAGCCAGGGAGTGTCCTCCACCATCCAGGTCTCGGGCACCAAGGACTACGGGATGAAGCGCCTGTACGGCACCGGCGACCTGGGCAGCGGCAGTCAGGACGAGGACCAGGGCCCCATCCTCGAACTGGCCCCCGGCGCCGTCCTGAAGAACGTCATCATCGGCGCCCCCGCCGCCGACGGCGTCCACTGCAAGGGCAGTTGCACCCTGCAGAACGTCTGGTGGGAGGACGTCGGCGAGGACGCGGCGACGTTCCGCGGCTCCTCGTCGTCCAACGTCTACACCGTCTCCGGCGGCGGGGCGAAGGAAGCCAGCGACAAGGTGTTCCAGTTCAACGGCGCCGGGACGCTCAACATCTCCGACTTCGCCGTGAAGAACTTCGGCACCTTCGTCCGCTCCTGCGGCAACTGCTCGACGCAGTACAAGCGGACGATCAACCTCAACACCATCGAGGTGAACTGGAAGGGCGGCAAGCTCGCTGGCATCAACACCAACTACGGCGACAGCGCGTCCCTGAAGAAGATCACCATCATCGGGGACGGCAGCAAGAAGATCATCCCGTGCCAGAAGTACATCGGGAACAACACGGGCAAGGAACCGACGACCAACGGCACCAACGCCGACGGAACGTACTGCAAGTACTCCGCTTCCGACATCACCTACAGGTAGCCCCCCACGGTGAAGGCGGCCGTACGGAGCGCTCCCCACACAGCGCTCCGTACGGTCGCCGCACGTGCGCCGGGCATCAAGCACCGGATGCCGGGCGGCCGTTCGCCGCCCCCGTCTCACGCCCGCACCGCCTCGGCCACCTCCCGCCGGTAGTCCGCGTAGGCGGCCCTCAGATCGGCGCCCGGCCAGCCGTCGGGGAGCAGCCGGGGCGGGAGAACCGGGTCGGCGAGCAGGTGGCGTACGACGGCCGCGTAGGCGGTGAAGCGGTCGGCCGGGCCGGGCGCCCGGCCGATGTGCGCGAGCAGGGCCCGGGCAGTGGCCGCCCAGGCGTCCAGCGGCCAGAGCGTTGCGGCCAGCCGGCGCTCGGGCAGACCGGGGCGGGCGGTGTAGTGCTGCGCCACCTCGCGCAGGTCGTCCGGCAGGGCCCGGGCGAGGTTGGCGGGGCGCAGCCAGACGCCCTCGCGCAGTTCCGCGAGGCGCAGAGCGGTCAGGCGGGCGCGCAGTTCCGCGCGTTCGGCGGGGCCGCGACCCGAGGCCGTGATCACCACCATCTCCCAGTCGCCGTCCCACGCGCGCGTGGCCGGGCGCACCGCGTCGTCCTGGCGGCGCTGCCGGGCCAGCAGGCGGTCGCTCAGGCGGTAGCCGGTGTCGGTGCGCCGCAGGTCGCCGGCGGCCGCCATGCGGCTCAGCGCGGCCCGCAGCGTGGAGCCGCCGACTCCGAAGGGCTCCACCGCGCGGATCAGCTCCCGCACCGGCAGCTCCGGCGGATGCGTGCCGAGCAGCAGGCTCAGCACGACCGACCGCGCGGACAGGGGCCGCAGGTCGACCTCGCCGGGCTGCGCTGACACGTTCATCCGCATGGTCACGTACCTTACGTGCGCCTACCGTGTTGCACTATTGCTGCGGCCGCAGCGGGAGTGCAACATGGGCGTATGGTCTCGACACTCCCGCACGAGCGGTCCGGCACCCACGACGTCACCAACCAGGCCCCGCCCCTGGCCCCTTACGACGCCTCCGAGGACACCGCCCTCCTGGAGGGACTGCGCCGGGAGGGCGCCGGGTGGGCCGAGGAGGACGTCCGGCGGCTCGGGCTGCTGGCCGGCGGCCCGCAGGCGCAGGAGTGGGCCGAACTCGCCAACCGGCACGAGCCCGAGCTGCGCACCCACGACCGCTACGGCCACCGCGTGGACGAGGTCGACTTCCATCCCGGCTGGCACGAGCTGATGCGGGTCGCGGTCGCCGAGGGCCAGGCGGGCGCGCCCTGGGCCGACGCCCGGCCGGGCGCGCACGTGGCCCGCACCGCCGGCGGACTCGTGTGGGGGCATACAGACGCCGGACACGGCTGCCCCACCTCGATGACGTACGCCGCCGTCCCCGCGCTGCGCCGCGAACCGGAGCTGGCGAAGGTGTACGAACCGCTGCTGACCAGTCGTCACTACGATCCCGGGCTGCGGGTTCCGACGGGGAAGCGGGGCCTGCTGGCGGGCATGGGGATGACCGAGAAGCAGGGCGGTTCCGACGTCCGCACCAACACCACGACGGCCACGCCCACGGCCGAGCCCGGGGTGTACACCCTGCGGGGCCACAAGTGGTTCACGTCGGCACCGATGTGCGACGTGTTCCTGGTGCTGGCCCAGGCGCCGGGCGGGCTGTCCTGTTTCCTGGTGCCGCGCGTGCTGCCCGACGGCAGCCGCAACGCCTTCCGCATCCAGCGACTGAAGGACAAGCTCGGCAACCGCTCCAACGCCTCCGCCGAGCCGGAGTTCGACGGGACCGTGGCCTGGCGGGTCGGAGAGGAGGGTCAGGGCGTGAAGACCATCATCGAGATGGTCAACTGCACGCGTCTGGACTGCGTGACGATGTCGGCCGCCCTGATGCGCAAGACGCTCGTGGAGGCCGGCCACCATGTCCGCCACCGGGCCGCGTTCGGGGCGCGGCTGATCGACCAGCCGCTGATGCGCAACGTCCTGGCCGACCTGGCGCTGGAGTCGGAGGCCGCGACCGCCCTGACCCTGCGGCTGGCCGGCGCCGCCGACCGCGCCGTGCGCGGGGACGCGCGCGAGCAGGCCTTCCGGCGGATCGCGACCGCCGTCGGCAAGTACTGGGTGACCAAACGAGGTCCGGCCTTCACCGCGGAGGCGCTGGAGTGCCTGGGCGGCAACGGCTACGTCGAGGACTCGGGGATGCCGCGGCATTACCGAGAGGCGCCGCTGCTGTCGATCTGGGAGGGCTCGGGGAACGTCAACGCCCTCGACGTGCTGCGGGCGCTGACCCGTGAGCCGGCCACCGCGGACGTCCTGTTCGACGAACTGGCGTCGGCGCGGGGCGCGGACGCCCGGCTGGACGCCGCGGTCGACGCGCTCCGCGTGCGGCTCAGCGAGGGGACCGAGGGCGGCGCGCGCCGGCTGGTGGAACGGATGGCGCTCGCTCTCCAGGCGTCCCTGCTGGTCCGGTACGCCCCGCCGGCGATCGCCGACGCCTTCTGCGCGACCCGGCTGGGCGGCGACTGGGGTCACGCCTTCGGCACCCTGCCGGACGGGCCGGGCGGCGCGGACGTCGACGGCATCCTGGGAAGGGCGCTGACCGAACGATAGCTCCTGACAGGTCAGCACTTCACATTTCGCGCACATTTCCCACACGCGGTGATCACCTTGGATATGCTCCCCGTACTTCAATCGCACCATCAGGGGGCATTTCCTCATGCGCATACGCACTCCTCACGCGCTGACGGCCGTGGCCGCGGCAGGCGCGGTCGTCGCGATCACCGCGGTCACCGCCGTTCCGGCCCAGGCCGCCGAGTACTCGTCCCCGCTCAAGGTGAAGGGCGTGCAGTACGACGCCCCCGGCGCCGACTCCAACCGGTGCTCCGGCGGGAACGCGAAGAACGAGTACCTGACGATCAAGAACTACTCGCGGACCGCGAAGGTCAACCTCAAGGGCTACGCCGTCAAGGACGCCAGCGGCAACAAGTACACCTTCACCGCCAACCACACCCTCGAGCCCGGCGACTACGTGACGTTGCGCGGCGGCCGCGGCACCGAGTCCGACGCCGGAAACGTCGCCTACCGCCAGAACTGCAACTTCATCTGGAACAACGACAAGGACACCATCTACCTGCTCAAGCCGGGCGGCGCCGCGGCGGACACGCACGCGTACACCAAGCGCGCCAACGACGCGGACGGCAACGGGTACATCACGTACCACGGCTGATCCGAGGACGCCCCGAGCGGCGCGTCGGCCCCTGCGCGGGCCGGCGCGCCGCTGTCGTGCGGGGTCGCGCCGCTTCCCGTGGGACGGACGGAGCGGGTGGGTGCCCCGGTGGTCCGCCGCGGGCCACCGGGGGTCCGGGTCAGCCCGTGGGCTTGCCGCGCAGGGCGTCGAAGCGGGCCCAGTCCGTGTCCCACTGGTCCGTGCGCCGGCGTTCGAGGCGGGTGCGCAGGACGCGGGCGCCCGCGAAGGGCAGGGTCGCCGCGCCGGCGCCCGCCAGGACGCCGACGAGGGCGGCGCGCACGCGCGCCTGGTCGGCGGTGGTCGGCTTGGTGACCAGGCGGCCCTGACGGTCCGTCCAGATCGTGACGCGGGTGCCGGCCGTGCTGCCGGGAGCGACCCGGACCTGGCCTGCGTGGGCGGAGCCGTCGGGGGCGGTCCAGTCGACCTTGGCCCACACCCGGTCGCCGCTGGCGGCGCCCGCGTGCGCGGACGCCTTGCCCGGCGCCTGCTCGGTCAGCCGTCCGGCGACGGCCCGCCACTCGACGCGCTCCCGGGCGAGCCCGTCTTCGACGGAACGGGCGGTCGCCCAGCCGGCCAGGACCCCGGCGAGAACGGTAAGCGCCCACGCGCCGAGCACCACCCAAGCCTCCACCACGTCGGCGCGACGCCTGAGCGGGTTGCGCCGCCAACGCCACAGCCACACCTTCGGACCACGGAACGCCATCGAAGGCTTCCTCCTCATGAGCGCGCGAACATCCCGGCGCCCTCCCATACGGTGCGGGCGGTCCTGATGCTCAGGGCGAATCCCTCCCACCCGCCAGTTCCACGCTCTCGCCGGTCCAAGCCCCGGCTGCGGCGAATGTGGCCGAGACCATGCCGACCTTTCCCGCCATCGCCGCCGTGACCTGCGTCGACGCGCTTGAGCGGGTGACTGTCAGTGGTGGGGTGCAGACTTGCCGATGCCGGGACAAAGCCGTCGCGGCACAGCGGAGGTGATCGCAATGACAGAGGTACTGCTCGCGGTGGGGACGCGAAAAGGCCTGTTCATCGGCCGCAGGCGCGGGGACGCCTGGGAGTTCGACGAATCGCCCTACTTCAACGCGCAGGCGATCTACTCGGTCGCCGTCGACACCCGCGGTGACCGCCCGCGGCTCCTCGCCGGCGGGGACAGCGCGCACTGGGGTCCGTCGGTGTTCCACTCCGACGACCTGGGCCGGACGTGGACGGAACCGGCGACGCCGGCCGTCAAGTTCCCGCAGGACACGGGGGCTTCCCTGGAGCGGGTGTGGCAGCTGCACCCGTCGGTGGCGGAACCGGACGTGGTCTACGCGGGCACCGAACCGGCCGCGCTGTACCGGTCAGAGGACCGCGGGGAGAGCTTCGATCTGATCCGCCCGCTGTGGGAGCACCCCACGCGCTCGCAGTGGGTGCCCGGCGGGGGTGGGGAGGGCCTGCACACGGTGCTCACCGACCGGCGCGACCCACGCCGGGTGACGGTGGCCGTGTCGACGGCCGGCGTGTTCCGCACGGCCGACGGCGGTGCCAGCTGGGAGCCCTCCAACTCCGGGGTCTCCGCCGTGTTCCTGCCCGACCCCGACCCGGAGTTCGGCCAGTGCGTGCACAAAGTGGCGCGGGACGCGGCCGATCCGGACCGGCTCTACCTGCAGAACCACTGGGGCGTCTACCGCAGCGACGACGCGGGCACGCACTGGACGGACATCGGCGAGGGGCTGCCGTCCACCTTCGGCTTCGCCGCCGCCGCGCACCCCACCCGCGGGGACACGGCGTACGTCTTCCCGATCAACGCGGACGCGGACCGGGTGCCCGCCGAGCACCGCTGCCGGGTGTTCCGCACGGCGGACGCGGGCCGCACCTGGGAGCCCCTCACGGCGGGCCTGCCGCAGGAGGACCACTACGGCACCGTGCTGCGCGACGCGCTCTGCACGGACGACGCGGACCCGGCCGGCGTGTACTTCGGCAACCGCAACGGCGAGGTCTTCGCTTCGGCCGACGACGGCGACACCTGGCGGCAGCTGGCCTCCCACCTGCCGGACGTCCTCTGCGTACGGGCAGCGGTGGTCGGATGACCTCGGCGTGACTGTCCGGCGACGCTTCGACGGCGTCCGCGCCGGGCGGGACCGGCGGGCGGCGTCCTGCTACTCGAACTCCACAGCGGCGCTGGAACGGACGCTGCCCTTGCGGACCTGGTCCAGCGCCTGCGCGAAGTCCTATGCCGGGAACTTCCGCACCGACGAACGGATGTCGGTACCTCCTGGCACGATCACGCGCATGACAGCGATCGACGAGCGACTCGTCCACGACACGGCCCAGCGGCACGGCGTTCCGAACACCGTCGCAGCCGAGCTGCTCGCCCACTCCCGCCCGTGCGTCTACCTGCTCCCGCTCGGAGACCTCTCCCCGGCGCAGCAGAAGACGGCCCGCCCGGCCGCGCGCACGGGCGGACTGCCCTCGCTTCCCGACGACGCCGACCGGCACCAAGGCATGGAACCCCTCATCCTGACCGTCGACTGCGCGGCCCTGCCGCACGGCGCCCTGGACATCGAGCTGCCCACCGACGGCCATCTGCTCTTCTTCTCCAAGATCGAGTACGAGCCGGAGAACTCCTCGGTGCTCCACGTGCCCGCGGGAGCACGGACCACCGAGCGCCCCGTGACGTACGACGTCGACGGCGAGACCGCGCAGCCCACGGTCTACGAACCGCGGACGCTCTACCCCGTCGTCGGACTGACCCTGCACAGCGACTGGCAGGACGCCCCCGCGTGCCGCGCCTTCCTGAACGCCGCCGACGGCAACGAAGGGGTACTGGACATGTTCGAGGAGACCGTCCGCGAACTGGCCGCCGGTGGGGCGCAGTTCGGTGTCTGCGCCCAGCTGGGCGGCTTCTCCGCCCCTTACGACATGGCCCCCGACGAGGGCGACCTCGTCCTCTTCGCTCAGGTTGCCGGCCAGGTGGTCGACCCCGACGCCTACACCCTCAACCTGATCACAGGCACCCGGCAGGACATCGCCGCGCGCCGCTACACCGCCCTGACGTACACGCAGCAGTGCTGATGGGCACCGCGTGGGGCGTGATCCCCGGTTCCGACTCGTCCGCGCGCCGGTGTGAGCCCGGCCGCGCGGCGGGATCCGCGCGGCTCACCCTCTCTCCCGCTCGGCCGGACCCTGGCGGCCGTGGCCGGGTGGGCGCATGGCGCGACGGCCATGCTCCACGGAAGGTCGTGGACGGACGGTCGTGCTCCACGGCAGTCGTGCTCCACGGACGGTCGTCCTCTAAGGCAGTCGCCAGTCCACCGGCTGCGCGCCCTGCCGCAGCAGCAGGTCGTTGGCACGGCTGAACGGTCGCGAGCCGAAGAAGCCCCGGTCCGCCGACATGGGGGACGGATGGGCGGACTCGATCGCCGGAAGATCCCCCAGCAGCGGACGGAGATTGCGCGCGTCACGGCCCCACAGGATCGACACCAGCGGCTTGCCGCGAGCGGCCAGCATCCGGATCGCCTGCTCCGTGACCTCCTCCCAGCCCTTGCCCCGGTGCGCCGCGGGCTTGCGCGGGGCGGTCGTCAGCGCCCTGTTGAGCAACAGCACGCCCTGCTGCGTCCACGGCGTCAGATCGCCGTTCGACGGCCTGGGCAGCCCGAGGTCGGAGTGCATCTCCCGGAAGATGTTCTCCAGGCTCCCCGGCAGCGAACGCACGTCCGGCGAGACCGCGAAGCTCAGTCCGATCGCCATCCCGGGTGTGGGGTAGGGATCCTGCCCCACGATCAGGACACGGACGTCGTCGAAGGGCTGCTGGAAGGCCCGCAGGACGTTCGCCCCGGCCGGGACGTAGGTCCGGCCCGCCGCTATCTCGGCCCGGAGGAAGTCCCCCATGGCCGCGATGCGTTCGGCCACAGGTTCGAGAGCCTTCGCCCAGCCTGCTTCGACAAGTTCATGCAAGGGTCGTGGTGCCACGACGCCTTACTCTACTGGTGGGCGCGGCGCCCCGGTGCGACATGCAAGCCCTCACCCACGGCCGGTGTCCGGGAAGGAGGGGCCTGTTGCATCCCGACGGTGACCTGACGCCGCGGACGCGGCAGGGCGTGCTGCCGGTCGCGCGCGAGCACGGTGTTCTCGCCGTGGACTCGGGCGGCTCCGGTCTGCGGGTCGCACTCGGCACAGCCGGACGCGGGACCGTGGCGCAGCGGTCGTCGGCCGTCCCGGTGCGCACCGGCGGGCAGGGGATCGACCCGGCGCATCTGATGGAACAACTCCTGCCGCTGGTGAGCGCGTTGACGGCGGAGACGGGCATTCAGCGGTTGGAGACGGCGGTCGTCGGAGCCGCCGGGTTCAGCACGCTGGGCGACGCGCTGCGCGCCGCACTGCCGTCCGTCCTGGCGCGGGAGTTCGGCGTGCGCACCACGGCCCTGGCCGCCGACGCCGTCACCGCCTACGCCGGCGCGCTCGGGCAGCGGCCGGGCGCGGTCCTCTCGGCCGGCACCGGGCTGATCGCGGTCGGGACGGACCTGAGTGCGTGGCGGCGGGCCGACGGCTGGGGTCATCTGCTGGGCGACTGCGGCGGTGGCGCGTGGATCGGCCGGGCGGGCCTGGAGGCGGCCCTGCGTGCGCACGACGGCCGCTCCGGGGGCTCCGTCGCGCTTCTGGCCTGTGCGCGGGAGCAGTTCGGCCCCATGCGCGGGCTGCCCGGGCTGCTCTACCCGCGCCCGGACCGTGCGGCCGTCCTCGCGTCGTTCGCCTCGCGGGTGGCCGAGTGCGCCCCGGGTGACCCGGTCGCTGCGGACATCCTGCGGGCGGCGGCCCGGCACATGGCCGACTCCGCCGCCGCCGTCTGCCCGGAGGGCGGGGAGCCCTCCCCCGGCGATGCGGTGTGCGTCGCCGTCACCGGCGGCCTGCTGAAGCTGGGCGACCCCCTCCTCGTACCGCTGGACGCGGAACTGGCGCGGAGGCTGCCGTACGCGCGCCGGGTGCCGGCGGAAGGCGATCCGCTGCACGGCGCGGTCCGTATCGGCATCGCGCTGGCGACGGACGCGCTCACCCTGCCGGATGACCAGACGATGATGTATGTGACGAACCACGAGGCCTGACAGGAAAGGGGGATTGGCCCCCTTCGGGGGCAAGTCGTCCGAAAAACACGCTGATCACTTCTGATCCGTACGTAACTCATCAGACAAAACAGGACGGATACCGCTCACCTGCACCCTCCCCGAACAAGGGAGCCCAAGAAGCCAGTAACATGCGGCGCCATGAGCTCCCCCACTGGGCCCGCGTCCGGCCTGCCTGTACGAATGCCGCGCCCCCGCCAGCCCGGGCGGCACCGCCGACCCGAGCCGCTGGCGGCTCCCGAGGGCGCGCCCGCGCTCGTCCTCGCGGTGCCGGGCACGCCGAGCACCGCCACCCGCGGTCTGGCCGAGGAGGTCGTGAGCATCGCCCGCTCCGAGCTCCCCGGCCTCGACGCGCGCATCGGGTACGTCGACGGGGGCGACCACGAGTTCCCCAGCCTCCAGGCCGTGCTGGCGTTCGCCGCCGAGGAGCGCACCGCCCGCTACGAGCAGGCGGTCGCCGCCGGGATGGACGTCAAGGAGCCCGACGGCCCCGTCGCCGTCGTGGTGCCGCTGCTGGCCGGCCCGGACAGCGCGCTGCTGCGCCGGATCCGCCAGGCCGTCATGGAGAGCCGGATCGCCGCCGAGCTGACCGACGTCCTCGGCCCGCACCCGCTGCTCGCCGAGGCGCTGCACGTGCGGCTGTCCGAGGCCGGCCTGGCCCGCGCCGACCGCGCCCGCCTGTTCACCGTGGCGACGGCCGCGGACGGCATCATCCTGGCGTCCGTGGGCGGCGACGAGGCGGTGCAGGCCGCCGGGATCACCGGCATGCTGCTCGCCGCGCGTCTCGCCGTACCGGTGATGGCCGCGGCGCTCGACGAGGAGGGCTCCATCGCCTCCGTCGCCGAGCAGCTGCGTTCCTCCGGCTCCCAGCAGCTGGCCCTCGCGCCGTACCTCATCGGCCCGGAGATCGACGCCACGCTGCTGGAGGAGGCCGCCAGGGAGGCGGGCTGCGCCACCGCCGACGCGCTCGGCCCGTACCCGGCGATCGGCAAGCTCGCTCTGGCCAAGTACACGACCTCGCTGGGCATCGCCCCGCAGCAGCCGCAGGGGGCACCGGTCCGCTAGCACGCGTCGCGCGCGCCGCCCGCCCGACACGACGAAAGGGCCCGCTTCCGATACGAGGAGCGGGCCCTTCGTGCTGCGGTGAAGCGGGGCGCTGCGCCGGGGCCGTCAGCGGGCGGGACGGGGCTTGTTCGGGGCTGTGCAGGTGGGCCAGGGCGGAGTACGTCGCCGGCGCGGCGTGCGCGGTGTGGATCAGGCGGTCAGGGCGGCCGTCGGCGAGGGCCTCGACCGCGTCCTGGGCCCGCCAGCAGGCGGCGGCCGGGCGGGCGTCGTGGGAGGCCTCCGGCGGCCGCGACGGCGACCGGGCCGCGGATCTCGCGGGCGCAGGGCGTCGAGGAGCGCGAGGAGCCGGCGGGCGGCGCTTTCGGCCGAGCAAACGGGGTTGAGCGGGGGTGGACGAGCGGGGCATCGGACAGCCCCACCCGGCCGAGCAAGTGCTCCGGCCCGGCGACACGTCCGACCGGGTCCGCCGTGTCGTCGTCGGCGAGGCGTACCGCGGCATCGGCGGTGCGTGCGTGCACGCAGTGCAGAACCCGCTGGATCCAGGCGTCAATGACGGCGTGGTTCGTCACCGGCGGCACGAACAGCTGTAGGCCGTCCGGCAGCGGGTGCCGCGCTTCGGCCGACGCTCTTCCTCCCGATCAAGAACGGACGAGTGAAGGACGCGGAGCCGACGCGAGCGGCATCGCCAGCTCCGACAGAGCTTTCTCCAGGCCGCGCAGGTGCACGAGGGCCGACTCCGTCTCGTCCCGCCGAGGTCTCTCAGCGGTGGCGGGCTCCACTCCCCTGCGTCCCAGGTCACTCGCATTGAGTGCTTCCAGCGCGGCCTCGACTCGCCGGCAGGCGGCCACCAGGTCGGCGTCGTGCGACGCGACGGAATCCGCAGCGACGGCCACCAGACCCCGCACTTCGCGGGCGCAGTCGTCGAGCAACGCGATGACCTGACGGGCACGGGCCTTCCGAGCACGGAAGGGGCTCAAAGGGTGCACCAACGGAGCGAGAGCCATCCGTACCCGGCCGAGCAACAGATCCAGTTCGGCGGCGTGCGGGGCCGGGTCGCCCTGCGGGTCGCCGGCGAGGCGGGCGGCCGCCTGGGTGGTGGCCGCGTGGACGCAGTGCAGTGCCCGCCGGATCCAGGCGTCGTTCGTGGCGTGCGTGGTGACCGGCAGGACGAGGGCCACGGCCAGCGCGGCACACAGCGCGCCCACACCGGTCTCTGCGAGACGGAGGCCGAGCAGGCTGGGGTCCAGCACGCCCAGCAGGCCGTAGAGCAGGCTGACCATGACCGTCACCGCCAGCATCATCCAGGAGTAGGAGACGGGGGCGGTGTAGAAGATGCCGAACACGCAGACGGCGATGAGGGCGGCCGTCGGGGCGGGGGCGCCGTGCAGCGGGCCTGCGACCAGCAGGCCCACGGCGACACCGATCACGGTTCCGAAGATCCGGCGGAAACCGCGGACGAGGGTTTCGCCGCGGGAAGCCGTGTTGACGAAGATCCACCAGGCGGCGCCGACGGCCCAGTACCAGCGCTCTTCGGAGACAAGCTGCCCGACCAGAAGCGCGAGAGTCGAGGCGGCGGTGACCTGGAAGGCCTGCCGGGTGGTGGGCCGCGCCAATCCGGTGCCGGGCAGGGCCGGTGGGGCCAGCGCGGGTGGGGTGTGACGCTCGATGGGCCAGAGTACGAAGCGCGTGGCGCCGGCCGTGACGAGGGCAAAGCCTATGGCGGTGTACAACTCGGGCAACTGCGCCGGACCCGCGTGCAGGAACTGCGTGATGAAGAAGTTCATGAACGCGAAGATCCCCAGCGCGTGGCCCCGCGGGCCCCAGCGGCGGGCGTAGACCCCGAGAAAGACGATGGCCAGGAACGCGGCGTCACGGGCCGGGGTGAGGCCGTGCAGTGCGGTGGCGAGCGCCAGCACGGGGAATCCGGCGACAGGAAGCAGGGCGGTGGTGAGCCGTTGGTCGCGGACGGTCGCGTCGGTGACCGTGAAGAGGGCGAGCAGCGCCGCGAGCCCGCCGGTGATCGACGCGGTGAGAGACAGCCCGCAGAGTTCGGAGACGGCGACCGCGGCGGCGACACCGATGACGGCGCGGGTCGCGTTCCGCAGCCTGGAGCGCCCCGGGTCCGGAGCCACGAACATCCTTTTCACGGCGGTGCGCCGCCCCCCTCATGGTGGTTCGCGTCCTGCCGGCGGTCGTCCGGGGTGGCGCACGACGAGCAGGCACGACGAAGGTGCCGCGGTCCGGACCCGGCCTCGTCGCCGTCCGGCGCTACGCGGCACCGTAAGTTACATGGATGGGACAAAGCTAAACACCTCCAGACCCATTGGCTCAACCGGCTCCCCACCGACTGCGCCAATGGCACAGCAGGTCGGCTCCGGGACCGGCCGATGGAGGCCCAATGGATCAGACTTCTCACTCACGTCGAGACGCGTCGCCCGGCGGAAGAAGCACGCTCGTCGTGGCTCGCCCGGGTGCGGCGCTTGTGCAGTTCGATCGCCAGCGGCGTGGCCGTGAACATCGAGGAGTAGGTGCCCACCGCGAGGCCGATGAGGAGGGCGAGGGCGAAGTCGGTCAGGGTGTCGCCGCCGAGCAGGGCCAGTGCGGTGAGGATGAACGCGGCGCCCATACCGGTGTTGACGGTGCGCGGCAGGGTCTGCAGGATCGCCCGGTTGGCGATGCGGGCGAAGCGCGTGGTGGGGTCGTGCCGGCCGAGTTCCCTGATCCGGTCGAAGACGACGACGGAGTCGTTGACGGAGTAGCCGATGACGGTCAGCAACGCGGCCAGGAAGACGCCGTCGACCGGTCTGCCGAGCCAGGCGAAGACGCCGACGAGGATCACGACGTCGTGGGCGAGGGCGGCGACCGCGGAGGTTCCCAGCAGCCAGCGGAAGCGTGCCGCGAGATAGACCAGCTGGGCGGCGAGGGCGACGGCGAGGGCTATGAGGGCGCCTTGGCGGAGTTCCTTGCCGAGGCTGGGCCCGACGGCTTCGTCGCGGATCTTGTCGGCTCGGTGGGCCAGGTCGGTGATGGCGTCGGTGATGGTCTCTGCCTGGGTGTCGCTCACGTGGTGGGTGCGGACCGTGAGCCGGTTCTCGCCGGAGGTTTGGACGACGGCCCGGGGGAATCCCGCGTCGGCGAGCACGGTGCGGGCGTGGTCGGGATCGACGGGGGTGGCAGTGGTGTATTCGACGATGCGGCCACCGGTGAATTCGACGCCCAGCTCGAGGCCGCGCAGCGCGATGCCGGAGGCGGCCAGAACGAGTGCGGCGGCGGAGGCGGCCAGCCATCGGCGCGGGTGACGCATCAGATTCGGTTCGGTGCGGGCGAGGCGGTCGCGGACGGTGCCGGTGTGGGCGATGCCGGTGAGGCGGGGTCGGCGGCGCAGACGGGGGCGGGCGACGGCGTGGTCGGCGAGGGCCCGGGTGATGACGAGGGCGCTGAGCATGGAGGCGAGGACGCCGATGCCCAGCGTGACGCCGAACCCGCGCACCGGTCCGGAGGCGAGGAGGAACAGCAGACCAGCGGCGATGAGAGTGGTGATGTTGGAGTCGGCGATCGCGCTGAAGGCCCCGCGGAATCCGGCGGTGAGGGACGATCGCGGGGTGGGGCGGTGACGGGTGGCGTACTCCTCGCGGGCGCGTTCGAAGACGAGCACGTTGGCGTCGACCGCCATGCCGATGGCCAGGACGAAGCCGGCGAGGCCGGGCAGGGTGAGGGTGGCGCCGAGGGCGGCGAGGACCGCGTAGGAGATGAGGCCGTAGCAGGCCAGCGCCACGGTGGCCAGAGCGCCCAGGAGACGGTAGACGGAGATGATGAACAGCGACGTCACCGCGGTGCCGATGCCGGCGGCCCAGGCGCTTGCCGTGATCGCTTCGGCTCCCAGGGTGGGGCCGACGGTGCGCTGCTCGACGGTCTCGACCGGCACCGGCAGAGCGCCGCCGTTGATGAGCAGGGCCAGCTCTTTCGCTTCGCTGTCATCGAACGTTCCGGAGATCTGGGTGGAGCCTCCGCTGATGCCGGACCGGCATGCGACGGACGGGTCGACCTGCGGCGAAGAGATGATCTTGTCGTCCAGGACGATGGCGACCCGGCGGCCCGGATACCCGGGCGCGTGACAGGCGGCTTCGCCGGTCAGGCGGGCCCAACCCGCTTGGCCCGCTCCCCTGAAGTCGACGGTGACGTGCCAGCCCGCACCGCCCTGCTGGTCGAAGCGGGCGGCTGCCTTCTCCACGTCGTCCCCGGTCAGTGAGGCCGCCTGAAGGCGCAGAAGTCGGCCGGACCCGTCGGCCATCACCTGCTCGCGGGGCCGCTCGGGCAGCGGAGTCGGCTTGTCGTCCGCGGCGGCTGCCGTACCGAGCACCTGGTGGAAGGTGAGCTGGGCGGTACGGCCGAGTACGTCGGCGGCCTCCCGTGGGTCCTGCAGGCCGGGCAGTTCGACGATGATCCGGTCGCTGCCGGAGCGGGCGATGGTGGGTTCGGCGACGCCCAGCGCGTCGATACGGCCGCGCAGCACCTCCACGGTGCGGTCCGTGGCCTCGCCGTCGGCATCGGCAGCGGCGGTGGGGCGGGTTTCCAGCACGATCTGGGTGCCGCCTCTCAGATCGAGTCCCAGGTGGACGGGCACGGTGAGCGCGACGTACAGGGACAGGGCGACGGCGGCGAGGGCGATCAAGCCTCTGACGTGCGGGGATCGGTTCACAGGGGCCTCCGGCAGGCATGCCGCGGCCGGCACGGTGGCTGCGGCGGAGAAAGGAGAGGAAAGGATTCAGATGCCGGACAGGAAAGGCGGCGCCCTCACCGCCTGACGATGTGCCGGTTGCTCCGATGCGGGCGGGCCCACCGCCGGAAGCGGAGACCGCGCGGGCTGGAGCGGGCCGGTCGCCGTGCCGGGCGACGCGGCCGGATCGGACACCGGCGCATGGCGATCGCCTGGGGCATCCCGTTGGCCGCGGACGGCAGCGATGGAGACAGCCGGGTCGGCACGGTCGGCATGAGGCTCACCGTGCCCCGACGACTTCTCCTCGGCCGCGAGCAGCGCACCGACCGGTGCGGGGTGGTGCGCGCCGCCCAGGGCGGACGGGTTGAGCAGGGCGATGAGTACGGCGAGCAGGACGGTCCGGACCAGGCCCGGACCAGGGCCTCGGGTGCGCGGGACGGTGTGCGTGAAGCGGGCCACCACCGCCCCCTCTCCCTGTCGATGGTCTGTTGTCCTGGACGGACCGGGTGCTCAAGGCCCCGGCTGAGGAGCACGCGGCCGGATCCGCGAGGCGGCCGGCAGGCTCAGGCCTGAATGAGGCCGGCGCGGATCGCGTAGCGGGTGAGTTCCAGCCGGTCGCGCAGGCCCAGTTTGTGCAGCAGGTTCTCGCGGTGCCGGTGGACGGTCTTGATGCTGATGAAGAGCATCTCGGCGATCTCCTTGGAGGAGTGGCCCTCGGCCACGAGTTTGAGCACCTCCTCCTCGCGGGGGGTCAGCACCTGGTCGGAGGGCTCCTCGCCGTTACGGACCCGGTCGAGGTAGTTGCGGATGAGTGCGGTGACCGCGCCCGGATACAGGAACGGCTCGTCGCGCATGGCGGCGCGGCACGCCGCCACGAGGTCGCGGTCGGCCACGGACTTGAGCACATAGCCGCTGGCGCCGGCCTTCAGCGCCTGGAAGAAGTACTGCTCGTTGTCGTGCATCGTCAGCATCAGCACCCGCACGTCGGGCTTGAGCGCCAGGATCTCCCGGGTGGCCTGCAGGCCGGTCATTCGTGGCATGGCGATATCCATCACCACCAGGTCGACCTGCTGCGCGCGTGCTATCTCCATGGCCTCCGCGCCGTCCCCGGCCTCGGCGACGACCTCCAGGTCCGGCTCCCGGTCGAGGATGAGGCGCACCCCGCGGCGTACCAGCGCATGGTCGTCGGCGAGGAGGATACGGATCACGGATGTGTGGGGCGTGGTCATCGCTGCTTCCTGGGGAGGGGCACGGTCAGCCGGACCGTGGTGCCGGCCTGCGGCTGGGAGGTGACATCCAGGGCGGCCCCGATCAGCAGGGCCCGCTCGCGCATTCCGCGGATTCCCGCCCCTTCTCGGGCGACGCCGGTTCCGCGGCCGTCGTCGGAGACCGCCAGCACCACCGCTCCGTCGGTGCGGTGCAGGCTCACCTCGACCTGCCCGGCCTCGGCGTGGCGTGCCGCGTTGGTCAGGGCTTCCTGGGCGACGCGATACAGCACCAGTTCCGTCTGCTGGTCCAGCAGGGGCAGGTCGGTGTCGAAGCGGCGCACCACACGCAGCCCTACATGGGTGGCGAACTCACTGGTCAGCGAGGTGAGGGCGCTGACCAGTCCGAGGTCCTCGAGCACGCCGGGCCGCAGCCGACGTACGAGACGCCGTACCTCGTCCAGGCTCCCCCGGGTGATCTCCTGCACTTGCCGTAGTTCACCGCTCAGGGGCTCGTCCGCGTCGTCGGCGGCTCGCTCCAGCGCCAGCAGGATCGCCGTCATGCTCTGCCCCACCTCATCGTGCAGTTCCTGCGCGATACGGCGTCGTTCCGCTTCCTGCGCGAACAGGGCGCGGGCGCTGCTGGACGCCCGCTCGTGCTCAAGGCGCTCGAGCATGGCGTTGAAGGTGCGGATCAGTTCGGTGGTCTCTCCACGGCCCCCTTCCGGCAGCCGTTGCCCCGGGCGCAGCAGATCGACGGTGGTCATCAGCCGGGTGAGCCGGTCGAGCGGTGCCAGGCCGATCCGCAGCAGGGCCGCGTTGGCGACCAGCATGACGACCATGCCGGCCACGAGGACGACCGCCTCGGTCAGCACCACCGGTACCGACACGGTCACCGGAGCCCACAGCAGAAGCGCGGTGGCGCTTCCCAGCACCACCGCGTTGAGCGCGAAGATCCGCCAAAACAGCGACACCTGGATGACGCCTTTCTGCATGCGACACGACTGCCGTCTCTACTGTCGGTCACCGCGCGACCCGGGCGCGAACCGAGGGCACCGGCCCTGACCGGCCTGCCGTCCAGGCTGCCCGCTGCCGGTTCCAGCGGCCATGGGCACCGATGCCCATTTCCCGCACCTGGCCCGCCCACGCCGCGACGGGCCGACGGACACGCCGCGGATGGGTATCGCGCCCGATGTCCTTCACGCGGCGACGCGGCCACATTGGAGGCCCGGACCTCCGCCCCTGACACCTTGTCCGACGCCCACTGCTGGAAAGAAGGATCCGCCATGTCACTCGATACCACCCGGACCGAATCCCGTCGTGAGCGGCTGACGGCGCACGAGGCCCTCCAGCGCCTCGAACACGAACGCGCCTCCCGGCTCACCCAGCTGCAGGCCATCGGCCAGGCCGGGCCGGACGCGGAGGAACAGGTGATGTCCGCACAGAAGGCCACCGTCCGGCGGGTCCTCACCGAGATCGAGGCGGCCTTCCAGCGCGTCCAGGACGGCAGTTACGGCACGTGCCGCACCTGCGCCAAGCCCATCCCCGTCGAGCGCCTGGAGATCCTGCCCTACACACCGTTCTGCGTCCCCTGCCAGCGCAACACCGCCTGACAGCCGACCGTCCGCCCTCCCCTCTCCCGCCCTGCCCAAGGGGTGAACCGGTGAACCACCAGATCATCGACGACCGCGACACCACGCTCTCGATCGAGGACGTCGCCGCACTGCGCGCGAACCTGCACGAACAACGTCTGTTCCGCCAGGAGCAGTTGCAACAGCTCTCGGCCCCCGCCACGACCCGCGCCGACGCGCGTCCCGAACGGCAGGCCGCATCCCAGATCGAGGTCCGCGTCCAACTCGCCGCCTACGCCCGCATGGTGCTGGCTGACGTCGAGGCCGCCCTCACACGTATGGGCCAGGGCCACTACGGCACCTGCGGTCTCTGCCGCGGGTCCATCGCCCGCGAGCGGCTGATGATCGTGCCGCAGGCCCGCTACTGCGCCCGATGCCAGCAGGTCAGGGAGGCCGGCCGATGACCACCGCACCCGGTCACCGCCCTCACGCGGCCCGGCACCGGCCGTGGCCCTGGTGCCGGGAGTGCACCGGCATCGCCCTCGACCTGGGGGGCGCCCGCACCCGCGCCTGGCTGTCCGGACGGCGACGGATCCTCGACGTGCCCACGGTGGCCTTCTCGGGCGATGGCGCCACCTGCCCTGTCCAGCGCGGCGCCATCGTCGACACCCCCGCGGCCGCCCGCATGCTCGACCGGCTGCTCGGCCACCGCCTGCCCCGCTTCGGCCACCCTCTGCTCATCCTGACCACGCCCGTCCTGGGCGGCATCACCTTCCGGGCCCGGGCCCGCACCGCGGTCGAGGTTCTGCGCCCGCGCACCGTCCTGACCGTCCCCACCGCGCGCGCCGTGGCCATGGCCGCGGACGACGACCTGTCCCGCCCCCTGCTCGTCGTGGACGTCGGCGCCCACCTCACCGAGGTCACACTCCTCACGGACGGTGCGGTGACCGACGCCCGCCACACCGCCCTGGGCACCGGCGACCTGGACGGCCTCACCCCGCCTGCCCGCATCACCGACGCGGTCGTCGCGATGGTGAGGGCCGTGCTGGACGAGGATCACACCTCCCAGGCGCTCGACGCTCTCCAGCGGGGTGTGCTCCTCGCCGGCGGGGGCGCGCTGCGGCCGGACGTGATCGGCCCCCTCACCCACCGGCTCGGCACTCCCGTCCAGCCCGTCCCGGCCCCGCACACCGCGGCGGTACGCGGCGCCGCAAGGCTCCTGCAGGCCGCCCACGCCCATCCCTCCACCACCGCGCCCCATGACACACCGCCGACGCGCTCCGCATGACGCGTCACCGGCAAGTCCATGCACCGTCCAGTACGGCCACCGCACCGCCCTGGCCCACGAAGGCGACGTCACCGCCACCGCCGTCCCTCCGGCACCGACCGCGTGACCCGCCCTGGCGGGCGGCGCGACGAGGGGTGAGTGTCAGAGGCTCGCGCTAGTCTGCGCGCATCGACCGTTTCGCCCGTTTCAGGAGGTTTCTCATGGGTTCACGACTCAACCCGTACCTCAGCTTCGCCGGTGACGCCCGCCAGGCCATGGAGTTCTACCAGGAGGTCTTCGGCGGAACGCTGACCGTGAACACCTTCGGGGAGTTCGGCAAGCCGGACGCCCCCGAGGCCGACAAGGTCATGCACGGCATGCTGGAGACGGGGAGCGGCTTCACCCTGATGGGCGCGGACACCCCGCCCGGGATGGAGCACGTGCCGGGCAACAACTTCTCGGTGAGCCTGAGCGGCGACGACGAGGCCGAGCTGCGCGGCTACTGGGAGAAGCTGTCCGCGGACGGCTCGGTGGCCGTCCCGCTGGAGAGGCAGATGTGGGGCGACGTCTTCGGCATGTGCACGGACCGCTTCGGCATCCCGTGGATGGTCAACATCACCGGAACCTGACCCCGCGCGGCTCAGGCCCGGCCGGGATGCCGTCCGCCGGCCGTGCGCAGGGCGTCCAGCACGTCGTCGTCCGAGAGCTGCTCGAAGTCCTCGTACCAGAGTCCGACGGCCATGAAGGTCACCGGCTGGTACGGGCAGACCACGTCGTCGGCCTCGGGCCGCAGGAGGGTCACCGCCTCCGGTGAGCCGACCGGCACGGCCAGCACGGTCCGCCGGGGCGCCAGCCTCCGTACGGCGCGCAGCGCGGCGCGGGCCGTGCCGCCGGTCGCCAGTCCGTCGTCGACGACGATCGCGGTCCGTCCCCGCAGGTCGGGGGCGGGGCGGCCCTGCCGGTAGAGCCGTTCGCGGCGCTGGAGCTCCCGGCGTTCACGCTCGACGACCGGGGCGAGCCGGCTCTCGGTGAGGCCGAGCCGTTCGAGGGCCGCCTCATCGTAGAGCACGTCCCCGCCGGCGATCGCGCCGACGCCGTACTCCTCCTGGTGCGGCGCGCCGATCTTGCGGACGACGAGCACGTCGAGCGGGGCGTCGAGCGCCCGGGCGACCTCCACGGCCACGGCGACACCCCCGCGCGGCAGGGCGAGGACGACGGGATCGGGCAGGGCGCCCTGCTCCCGCATCGCCGAGAGCAACTCGGCCAGGGCGCGTCCGGCCTCGGCCCGGTCATGGAACCGCATGACGGCCTCGTTCCCCGCGAAGCGCCCTCAGGCAGTCGTCGCACCACTCCTTCGTCGCCGCCGCGACCTCCTCCAGCGCGCCGGGCTCCTCGAACAGATGGGTGGCGTCCGGCACGACGCGCAGGGCGTGCGGGGCGCGCAGCCGCCGGGCCGCCTGCTCGTTGAGCCGGAGCACCTGCGGGTCCCGGCCGCCCACGACGAGGAGCACCGGCGCCCGTACGCGGCTCAGGGCGGCTTGGGCGAGGTCGGGCCGTCCGCCGCGGGACACCACGGTCAGGACGCGGTCGGGGCGTTCGGCTGCGGCCACGAGAGCCGCCGCGGCCCCGGTGCTGGCGCCGAACAGGACGAGTGGAAGCCCGCTGAGGTCGGGTTCCGCCGTCAGCCAGTCGACGACGGCGGTCACACGCCGGCCCAGCAGCTCGATGTCGAAGCGGTGTGCGCCCGTCGCCAGGTCCTCGCGGCCCTCGCTGTCGGTGAGCAGGTCGACCAGCACGGTGCCCAGTCGGGCGGTGCGCAGTTCAGCGGCGACCATGCGGTTGCGGGGGCTGTGGCGGGAGCTGCCGCTGCCGTGGGCGAAGAGCACCAGCGCGCGGGCCCGCGTCGGCGCCTCCAGTTCACCGGTGAGCGCGCCGCCCGCGACAGGCACCCGGATGAGTTCGGAGATCGTCGCCCTCACCTCCTTCCTCGGATGATCCACCGGGTCCCGGGTACCCGCATCGGCGAAGCGCCCTCTCCCCGAGGTGGTGGTCATGGTCGGCGACGCCGATGACGACAGGCAGGCACGGCGGTTCGGTTCGAGCGGCCACCGGGCGGTGCAGCACGAGGAGGACGTCCGCATCGATGCTTGGGGCACGAGCCGTGAGCGCTGCCTGGTGGAGGCGGCGCTGGGGATGGTGGAGTGCTTCGCCGACATCACGGCGGTGCGGCCCACGGCCGTCGAGCGGTTCCAGCTGGCCGAGTGCAGCGACGACGACCTGCTGAGCGCGCTGCTCGACGAGGTGGCCCACCGGCTGGAGGCGTGCGGGCAGGTGCCGGTCGACGTGGAGGCGGAGACCACCGACGACGGGATGGACGTGAGGCTGGCGTTGGTGGCGCTCGCGGACGTGGAGGCCGTCGGCCCCGTGCCGAGCTGTCTCGGATGGCACGAGCTGCGCATCGGCCCGGACCCGTACGGCTGGTCGTGCGCGGTGACCGTCGAGGTGTGACGGCCCACGTCGGAGGCTTGTGCGTCGTCCCGGGCGGCCGGGCGGGGCGGGTGGGCGCGGGTTACCTTGGGGGCATGGGCGGCGGCGTGGTGACGCTGTTTCTGTGCGGTGACGTGATGCTGGGACGCGGCGTCGACCAGATTCTGGCGCACCCCGGCAGTCCCGTGCTCCGCGAGGACTACGTGCGGGACGCCCGGTCCTACGTCCGGCTTGCGGAGGCCGTCAACGGGCCCGTCCCCGCCCCCGTCGACCCCGCGTGGCCGTGGGGTGAGGCGCTCGGGTGGCTGGCGGAACGGCACCCGGACGTGCGCGTCCTGAACCTGGAGACGTCCGTCACGCGCGGCAGCGCCTTCGCGCTCGACAAGGCGGTCCACTACCGGATGCACCCGGCCAACCTTCCCGCCCTCGCCGTGGCCCGCCCCGACGTGTGCGTACTGGCCAACAACCATGTCCTCGACTTCGGCCGCCCGGGCCTCGAGGAGACGCTCGTCTCCCTGCGCGGCGCCGGTCTGCGCACGGCGGGCGCGGGACGGAACCCGGCGGAGGCGTACGCGCCGGCGGTGGTGACCCTTCCGGACGGCGGACGGGTGCTGGTGTTCGCCCTCGCGGCGCCCTCCGCCGGAGTGCCGCCCTCGTGGGCCGCCACACCGGGCACGTCCGGAGTGGCCTACGTCCCCGAGCTCTCGGCCGGCACGGCCGCCGCGGTGGTGCGTCATGTGGGGCGGGCCAAGCGTCCGGGCGACCTCGCGGTCGTGTCCGTGCACTGGGGCTCGAACTGGGGGTACCGCGTCGCCCGCGAGCAGGTCCGCTTCGCCCGCCTGCTGGTCGACGGGGGCGTCGACGTGGTCCACGGCCACTCCGCGCACCACCCGCGCCGCCCGGAGGTCTACCGCGGCCGGCTCGTCCTCCACGGCTGCGGGGACTTCATCGACGACTACGAGGGCATCGCCGGCTACGAGGAGTACCGCGCCGACCTGCGGATCGCCTACCTCGTCACCCTGGAGGCCGGTGCCGGCGCGGCCGACCCGGGGCGGCTGACGGAGATGCGGATGCTGCCCCTGCGGGCCCGGCGGATGCGGCTGGAGCACGCGCCACCGGAGGACCGCGTCTGGCTGCGGGACGTCCTCGGCCGGATCAGCGACGGGGCGCGCGTCACCGCCGACGCCGACGGCACGCTCGTCCTGGCGCCCTCCGCCGTCGCACCCGGCGTGAGGCCATGAGCAGACGGCTCGCGAAGTCCCTGCCCAGCGGGCCATTGGTACAGTCGGCGGGGGTTCCGCGAGCGCGGCGGAACACCGACGCACGAGGAGGTCCGGCGCCATGGCCGTGGACGAGCTGGACACCCGCATCCTGCGACTGCTGTTGGAACAGCCTCGGACCAGCGTGCGGGAGTACGCGCGCGTGCTCGGCGTCGCGCGCGGCACGCTGCAGGCCCGCCTGGACCGGCTGGAGCGGGACGGCGTGATCACCGGAACGGGGCCCTCCCTCTCCCCCGCCGCACTCGGCCACCCGGTGCTGGCGTTCGTGCACATCGAGGTCACCCAGGGCCACCTCGACGACGTGGGCGACGCGCTGGCCGCCGTGCCGGAGATCGTCGAGGCGTTCTCGATCACCGGGGGCGGCGATCTCCTCACCCGGGTCGTGGCGCGTGACAACGCCCACCTGGAGGACGTCATCCAGAAGCTGATCAGTCTCCCCGGCGTGGTCCGCACCCGCACCGAGGTGGCGCTGCGCGAGCGCGTGCCGTACCGGCTGCTGCCGCTGGTGGAGTCGATCGGACGGTCCGCGCCGGGGCGTTGACCTGGCACGACACCCCGCGCGAGCGCGACGGGACGTTCGAGGCGCGCCCTGGACGCGCCCTAGGACCGGCGGCGCGGCTTGCCCGTGCTCCGCTTGGCGCCGCCGGACCTGGAGCCGCCGCCCTTGGCTCCCGTGCCCTTGGCGGCGCCGCTCCTCGCACCGCCGGTGCGGCCCTTCGCGGTGTTGCCGCCGCCGGTCGTCCTGCCCGCCGCCTGCTTGCGCGGCTCGCGCTTGTCGGCGGCCTTCGGCTGGGTCTGCTGCGGGGCACGTCCGCGCGTGCTGTTGACGGTGCGGCCGCGGACGATCCCGATGAAGTCCTCCACCAGGTCGGTCGTCGCGTCCTCCGGCCAGGACAGAGCGACGTCCGACCGGGGCGCGTCCACGAGCGTCCGGTAGGTCAGGTCACGGCGGTGGTGGAGCCGGGCCAGCGACTGCGGCACGGCCAGGACGCCGATGTTCGCGGCGACCAGTTCGACGGCGTCGGCCGTGGTCGCGGGGCGCTCGAAGGCGGCCTCGCCCGGCGGCCGGTCCCAGCCGAGGACGTCGTCCAGGGGGTGGAGGACCACCTCGTCGGCGAGGTCGGCGAGGGTCACCTCGTCCGCCGCCGTGAGCAGGTGGTCCTTGGGGAGCACGACGACGGTGGTCTCGGTGTAGAGGGGGATCGCGCTGAACACCGTCCGGTCGACCGGGAGCCGTACGAGGCCCGCGTCGGCGCTGCCGTCGCGCAGGGTGTCGAAGGCCTCGGCGGGCGTCACCTGGACGAGCGTGAGGGGGACGCCCGGGTGGCGTTCCTCCCAGGTCCGCACCCACTTGGCGGGTGTCACTCCGGGGACGTACGCGAGCCGGAACGAGGGGGAATCCGCCGAGTCGGTCATCCCGCCAGGTTACCGGCCCCGGTCAGGGGCTCCCCCGGCGGCCGATAGGCTGGGCGGCATGAAGTCGCAGCAGAGCACCCAGACGATGAAGCCCGCGACCGCGGCGAAGAAGCTGGGTGTGTACCTCCCCGCCACCCCCGCCGAGTTCCAGGAGGGTGTCGTCTCGCGCGCCGAGCTGAACGAGCTCCAGGCGAACCCGCCCGCATGGCTGCGCGCGCTCCGGGAGAGCGGCCCGCACCCCCGTCCCGTCGTCGCGGCGAAGCTGGGCGTGTCCATCGCGGGACTGGCCCGCGGTGGCGTCACCGAGGCGCTGACCACCGAGCAGATCGACGCCCTGAAGGACGAGCGGCCCGACTGGCTGGAGAAGGAGCGCGCGACCCAGGCCGAGGTCCGCAAGGAGACGGCGCGCCTGAAGAAGCGCGCCGCGGAGAAGGCCGAGCAGGCGCAGCAGTCGTAGCACGCGCGGGGGTTGCGCATGGGGGCGTGGCGGGTCCCCGCGACCCGTCCCCGCCGCCCGCCGGGTGTGCGGCGCCGGGCCGTCCGCCGCGCTGTACCGTGCACAGTGAGCCCGCGGGAGTCACTCGCGGGCCGTCGGGCGGGCTCCGCCTCGGGCGGGTCCCCGGCGTGGTGTTTCGAGGTTGCTGGGGGTTGGGATGGTTGCTGGTCGTGTGGTGCGCTTCGACAGCCAGCGCGGTTACGGGTTCATCGCGCCCGACGACGGTGGCGAGGACGTCTTCCTGCATGTGAACGACATGCTGATGCCCGAGTCGCAGGTGCGGCGGGGCGTGGTGGTGGAGTTCGAGATCGAGGACGGCGAGCGCGGGCCGAAGGCGTCCGGGGTGCGGCTCGCGCGAGGCGAGGACGGCAAGCCGCTGGCGGCCGACGACGACGTCCTGTGCGATGTGCTCAGCACGGAGGAGTTCACCCGGGACGTCACCGAGACGCTGCTGACGGCGGCGCCCTCGCTGACCGCGGAGCAGATCCTCCAGGTCCGCGGCGCGCTGGCGCAGTTCGCGAAGAACCACGGCTGGGTCGAGGGCTGACCGGGCGCCGACGCGGGGCCCGTGCGCCCCGCGTCCGGCGTGGCCCACGGCCGTCGGCGTGTCGCGGCTCCGCCTGACCTTCCGGCGATGACCGGAACCCGTCCTGCCGCAGACGTCCCCCTCTGCCGGTGGACACTCGCGGCAGGTCGCCGGCCTGCGCTTTCCACCTCCCCCACGGCCGGGCGGCCGCTTGCCCGGACCCCGTTGTCAGTGGCCTGATCTACAGTTCCCGACACTTGATCACTGCGGGTGCGGGAGGCACGCATGGGGTGGGTGTCGGCAGGCGACTACGAGGTCGCCCTCGACGACGGCGAGGTGGTGTGCCGCAACGCGGCCGGGCGGCGGTTGAAGTCCGTGCCGTCCAAGATCGCCGACGATCCGGCCGTGGTGGGACTGCGTCAGCTCGTCGAGTGGCTGGAGCGGCACGAGCAGCGGTGCCTGAGCGACGTCGAGCGGTGGATGGTGCGTTCGCTGCCGGTGCCGTTCGCCGTCCTCGCCCGGGTGTGGCCCGACCCGGCCTGGCAGTCCGCGCTGCGCGACCTCGTCGTCACCGGGGACGACGGCGAGGTGGCCGGTTTCCTGCGGGACGCCGACCTCGAGCGCGGTCTCGGTCTGGTCGACCTCGACGGCGACACCGTACGCATCACCCCCGAGCTGGTCCGGCTGCCGCACCCCGTGCTCCTCGAAGACCTGGAGGAGTTGCGGGAGTTCGCCGTCGAACTCGGTGTCGAGCAGCGTGCCCGGCAGCTCTTCCGTGAGGTCTGGCGCCGGCCCGCCGGGCTCGACGCCGAGGCCTCCTCGGTCGAGGAGTACGCGGGCGGCGTCTTCAAGCAGCTGCGTTTCCTGCACGGCCGGGCCGCCCAGCTCGGCTACCGCGTCCGGGGCGGTCACGCCGTCTGCTCCGTCCTGGAGGACGGCCGCGGCGTCGAGGCCCGGGTGTGGGTCGGCGACTACGACGGCTACGAGGAGACGGAGACCGGCCCGCTGGTCTTCACCGACCCCGCCGGCAAGGCGCTGAAGCTGGGTCAGGTCGGGCCGGTGGCCTGGTCGGAGGGCATGCGCATGGCGGCCGCGCTGTACGCCGGGCGCGACATCGAGGACGAGGAGCGGGCGGCATGACGACCTACGACGAGACCACGGCGGCCGCACTGCTCGACGCCGGCGCGGTACTGCCGCCCGGCTCCACCGACCGGGCCGACGCCGACGTCCTCACCGTCCGCACGTACACCCATGCGGCGCTGGCCGGCCGCAGCGTCGTGCGGCTCGTGCCGGGCACCCTCGGGGAGGCCGAGGACCTCGCACTGGACTTCCTCGGCCTTGTCCGGGAACCGGAGGCGCCCGAGATCGGCCAGGTCCGCAAGGAGACGCTCGGCTTCCCCGCGTGGGCGCTGGTCAACGACCCGGCCAACGGCCACCACGCGCTGGCGCTGGTCAAGGACGTCGAGCGGCTCGCCCGGCAGGCCAAGTCCCGCCCCGGCTCCGCCAAGGACGGCTTCGAGGCGCTCGGCGAGCGACTCGGGCGGGCCGTGCCGCACTTCCTGCCGACCTTCTACGAACAGGCCGCCCGGGTCTTCCTCCAGCACGAGAACACCGCCTACGCCGCCGCCTTCTTCGGCAAGGCCCGCGAGGCCGAGCGGGTGCACGCGCTGGCCGTGGACGAGGAGCGGCAGCGGGCGGTGTTCCTGGAGTTCGCCTTCGCCGGCGCGCTGACCGTCAAGGCGCTCAAGGAGCACGTGAAAGCGCTGGGGGCGCGGCTCAGCCCGGCCGAGGCGTGGGCGCAGTTCCGGCAGTTGGCGGTGGAGCGCTGCGCGGCCGGCATGCCGCCGTACGCGTCGCTGCCGCAGGACGCGCGCGGGCTGATCAAGGCCGCCGGCCTCGACCGGGCGGCCGAGGAGTGCGCCCTGGTCGCCGACCTGATCGCCTCGCCTGCGGCGGTCCGGGCACCCGCCTCCTTCTGGAACGCCTACCGGACGACCCTGAAAGCCCTGGCCGAGGAGCAGCCGGCGGTGAGGCGCCGACTGCTGGAGATCATGCCCGCGGGCCTGGGCCGTTCCGTCGCGGACGACGAGTCGTGGCTGGCGCTGCTCTCGGAGACCGGCGCGGATCTGCTGCTGACCGGTGCGGCGGACGGCCCGGACGCGGCGAGCGCGACGGCGGACGACCCGGACGCGGCCCGCGCGGCCGGCGCGGTGGCGGACGACGTGGACGCGGCGGACTGGCTCAGCCGCTGGTCGCTGCACCGCAAGCACGGCGCCGCGTTCAGCAGCCGCTCGCCGGCCACACTCGCGCTGGTGGAGCGGATGGCGCCGCGACTGCGCGCTCAGGGCCGCCCGGTGGACCTGTTCACCAGCCGCTGGCACGCGGGCGCCGATCTCGACCTGTTCGACCTGTGCGCGGCGCGGGACGTGCCGTTGACGCCGCCCGACGCCGGCCGTGACGTGTTCCTGCCGCTGGGGCCGTGGCTGAAGGAGACCCGGCCCGGACAGCGTGATCTGACCGCCCTCGCGGCGGACCCGCGCCACCGGCGTCTGCTGTACCGCTCGGTGGCCATGCTGAGCCGTCAACGCCCCGACGACCAGTTGGTGGAGGGGCTGGCCGGGCACCCGGTGCTCGCCGACGTGCTGCGGGAGTGGCTGGACGACTCGGCCGAGGCGCTGACGGCCGCGCGCGGCCTGCCCGCCGCGCGGGAGGCGCTGGACCGGCTGCGTCCGTTCCGCGCGGTCGCCGCCCGGGTCGCTCCGGCCGCCGTCGCCAGGGCCGCCGCCCACGAGACCGGGCCGCTGCTCGGCCGTACGCTGCGCGCCGGCATCCCGGACGAGCTGGGCTGGCCCGCGCTCGACGAGGCTCTGGAGCGGCTCGACGCCCGGACCCGGAGCGACCGCGAGGACGTCCTGCGCGTCGAGGAGGCCTGGCCCGCCCTGATCCTCTCGCGCCGGCACCTGGCGATGGTCGTCGGCCCGCAGGGGATCTGGCTGGAGCACGAGCTGCGGCTGCCCGTCGAGCTGGACCGCTGGCAGCGTCCGACGTTCCGCTACACGGACGGCGAGCTGCTGGTGATGTGGTGGCAGGACAACAAGCAGCGCGGCTACTGGTCGGCCCGGCCGCACGAGGTGTTCACCGTCGGCGGCGAGCAGGCCGCGCGATGGCTCGCGAGCGGGGACGCGGGCGAGCCCTCCCTGCCGCTGCCCGGCGGCGGTCGGGCCACCGGCGGGCGGACGCTGCACGCCGGCGACACGGTGGTGCCCGCCTCGCGCCCGATCCTCGGCGACGGCACCTCGTACTGGCGCCAGGGCCGGCAAGGGCGGCACCACGTCTGGCTGGAGTACGACCCGGCCACCGGCACGCACGGGCGTGCCTCGCTGCCCGCGTTCCTGCGGACCGGAATCCTGGAGGGCGCGAGCCTGCGGCAGCGGCACTGCGCGGTTCTGCCCCTCCAACCGGGCCTGGAGCAGAGCCCGTTCGGCACGGACGGCACGGTGCTCGGCCGCTGGGTGCGCACGGAGGGCGAGGGCGCCGAGGTCCGCACGGTCGCCGGGACGCCGGACGGGCGCACGGTCGCCCTGCCGGCGGCGCAGGAGCGCGGACAGGGCGTTCCGGTGGGCGCGCTGCGGCTGCCCGGGGGCGCCGAGCCCGTCGTCGTCGCCCTGCACCGGCAGATCGCCCTGTACGCCGGGGACGACACGTCCGCCGCCGGGGAGCTGGGGCGGCTTGCGCCGCTGGAGCGCGGTGGGGAGTTCGCCGCCGGCACCCGGCTCGTCCCGCCGGTCGACTTCTGGCACGCGCTGCGGCCACGGGACGAGCGGGCGTCGGCCCTGCTGCGCTCGCTGAGCGACGCCCGCGCCGCCGAACTGCTGAGCGCGGGGGCCGAGGCACTCGCGGAGCGCACGGCGCTGCTGAAGCGTGCGGCCCTGGCGGGGGCGAACGGCGCGACCACGGAAGGGACTTCCGCCGGTACGGCTCCGTCCTCCGGTGCCGTCGCCACCGCGGGCGGCGCCACCGTCGCACCTTCCGTCGAGGAGGTCCTGCGGGACGTCGTCTCCCGCTGTCTGCCCGACCTCGCCGAACCGCGCGTGCTGACCGGTGTCGCCTCGCTCGTGCGGGCGGTGCTGCGCCTGGCGGAGTCGACCGCTTCCTTCGTCGCACCCCCGGAGCGGCGTCCGCAGACGGACCGGCGGCGCACCGAGGGGATGTTCGCCGACCTCAGTCCCGAGCACGGCGACGACCAGACGCTGCGCGAGGCCGTCGCCGGCCTCGCCGACCAGCACGGCTGGTGGAACGGCAGGGCCAGTTGGACCGCGTTGCGGCAGATCCGCGCGGTGAACCATGTGCTGTCCGGGAAGCCCGCCGACGGCAAGCCGCTGCCCCGGCGCTCCGCGCTCGGCGCCGGCTGCGACGGGTGGCGCAGCGACGAGTTCACCGTCCCCGGCATCGGCCTGGTCTGGCCGTCCGTGCTGGGCGCGCTGCGCCCGCTCGCCTACCGCGCCGCGTCCCCGGCCCTCACCGAGGCGCACCGGGAGGCGCTGCTCCTGCTGTTCGAGGCGGTCGTGGACGGTCCGCTGGCGGCTTCGGGGGGCGGCGCGCTGCGCGAGGTCGTGCTGAGCGAGCCGCACGACAAGCAGGAGCGTGTCGGCCAGGTGCTGCGCCGTGAGGGCCGGACCGTCGTGATCCTGGGCTGCCAGAGCGTGGACCACGGGAGCGGGACGGTGAACTGGCTGGCCCTGGACCACGATCCGGCCGGTGCGTTCGGTGCGGTCGCGCACTTCGTCCTCACCAAGGAGACCGCGCGCCCGCCGCTGTTCGACGCCGAGGCGCTCGCCACGGTGACACGGCTGATCCGGGACAAGGGCGCCGCGCCCTGGCAGCCGGAGGCTCCGGCGGCCCTGGCGGATGCGACGCGGGGCGGGCTGGGTCCCGTGCAGGCCGCGTTGCTGCTCGTGGGGAAGCCCCCCGAGATCTCCACCGAGACGCTCACGGCGATCGGCCTGAAGCCGCGTCAGAGGACCTTCGGCGAGAGCCTGTTGGGCTCACTCGGGTCCGGTGACTGGGCGGCGCTGATCGGGGCGCTGCTGCCCGCGAGCCCCGGCGACCTGTGGGCCGCCGGTCCGGACACGGCGGCCGCGGGCCGGGTGTGGCAGGAGCGGCTCGGCGGGTTCGTGCGGCTGCCCGAGGACCTCGCGGCCGACCTCGACCTCACCGGCGTGCCGGCGGGGTCCGCCGAGGCCGTGCTCAATCCGGCGCGGACCCCCTGGATCAGCCGTACCACGGTGCAGCGCCCCGACAAGGGCGGCGAGCTCGTCCCCGACGACGCGGAGGCGCTGCCCGGGCGGTATCAGCTCACGCAGGCGGTGAGCGCGCTGGCCGGGCTCGCCTACGCGCTGCCGTACGGGCACCCGCTGCGCGCCGCGCTGCCCGAGGGCCTGGCCGCGCTGCGCCGCCGCGTCGCGGACCCGGGACTGCTGCTCGACCTCGACGTCTCCTGGGCGGAGAAGGGCGGTTCGACGGCGGTCGGGCTGCGCAAGGCGTACAGGCTGAGCGACGGCGGCGGTTCCGGCGCCGACGGTCTGACCCCGCTGGGCGAGGCGCTGGTCCTGCGTCCGTGGTACGGCGAGCAGGAAGCGGTCCTGGTCCGCCCGGCCGCGCTGTCCGGGCCGACGGACCCGGTGTTCGGGCTGGTGGAGGGGCTGGTCGGGCCCGGGCGTGGCATGGGCCTGCGGGCTCTGCGCACGATCCTCGACGACGAGCTGGCCCGCGCGTGCGCGGCCGGAACCGGTGGCGGGGAGTTCGCCGGGCACGCCCATGACCCGACCGTCAGCGTGCCCGGGCTGGTGACTGAGGTCGCCGAGGCGCACCGACTCGGCGAGGACGCGGCGGCGCTCTACCTCCAGCTGCTGGCCCTGCCGGATCCGACGGACCGCAACTGCGCCCGCTGGACAGGCTGGAAGCCCGCGCGGCTGAAGAAGGCCCGGGCCGAGCTCGCCGCCACCGGCCTGGTCGTGGAGGCCAGGCGGCCGCGTGCCGGGCGCACTCTTTTCCTGCCCTGCGGCTGGCGCGATCTGAAGGCTCCCGCGCTGCCGGTGGAGATCTGGAAGGAAGGCCTCTACCCGGTCTTCGGCCCGGCGCGCGCCGTCCCGCTGCTGCCGGTGCCGGAGCTGTTCGAGCGGGCGTGGGCCCGCGTCCGGTCCGGGGACGCCCCGGCGTACGAGGAGCTCACCACCCGCGCCACCCGCAAGGGCCGACGCCGATGACGTCCGTCCCCCGCACCCGTCCCGCCCGCCCTACCCGGAAGAACCCGCGCCGATGACCACTGTCCCCGCCTCCCTGTCCGACCCGGGCTCCGCCTCCGAGTCGGCGTCCGCCCGCCAGATCGTGCCGCCCGAGGAGCGGTACGCCGACGAGCTGGCCTTCCTCGCCGCGTACGACGACGGACCGCGTCCGCCGGCCTGGCGGCTGACCCCGCGCGCGGTGGTCACATTCGTCATGGGCAGCGACGGCCGGGCCCTGAAGCTGCCCGACGGCGCGCACGCTCCCGAGGGGGTGCCGCGCCGCCTCGTGGTCGAGGGCAAGTTCGTCGGTGACCGGGCACTGGTCGAGCGGTGTGTGGTGACTCTGGCGGGCGAGCGGGGCCTGCTGCTCGTCGGCGAGCCCGGCACCGCGAAGTCGATGCTGTCGGAGTTGCTGTCGGCCGCGGTCTGCGGCACCAGCGGCCTGGTCGTGCAGGGCACCGCCGGCACCACGGAGGACCAGCTCAAGTACGGCTGGAACTACGCCCTGTTGCTCGCGCAGGGCCCCAGCCGTCAGGCGCTGGTGCCCTCGCCGGTCTTGACCGCGATGCGGCGGGGCGGCATCGCCCGGGTGGAGGAGGTGACGCGCTGTCTGCCCGAGGTGCAGGACTCCCTGGTGTCGCTGCTCTCCGAGCGGCGCATCGCCGTTCCCGAACTGTCCGGCACGGACGACGCGTTGGCGCACGCGGCTCCGGGCTTCAATCTCATCGCCACCGCCAACCTGCGGGACAAGGGCGTCTCCGAGATGTCCGCGGCCCTCAAGCGGCGGTTCAACTTCGAGACGGTGGGCCCGATCTCGGACCTCGACTCGGAGACGGCGCTGGTGCGCGGTCAGGCGCGGGCCTCGGTGGAGCGGGCCGGGGCGCCCTTCCAGGTCGACGACGCCGTCCTGGAGGCCCTCGTCACCGCCTTCCGGGACCTGCGCGAGGGCCGGTCCGCGGAGGGGTGGGAGGTGGAACGGCCGTCGACGGTGATGAGCACCGCCGAGGCCGTGTCCGTCGCGGGCGCGCTGGCGCTGGCCGCGGCGTACTTCCCCGGCGACCGTGACGTGCTCGGCCTGCTGCCCGGGCATCTGCTCGGCGTGGTCCGCAAGGACGACCCCGCCGACGCGGCGCGGCTGCGCGGCTACTGGGACGGCCCGGTCCGCCGGCGCGCCGAGCAGGGATCCGCCACCTGGCGCACCCTGTGGGACCTGCGCACGGTCCTGGAGGGCTGACGCCGTGTCCCTCTCCCCCGCCCCTGCCCTGTCCGGCCCCGGCGACGGCGCCGAGAGCGGGACCGGCACGCCCGCCGGGGCCCTCCTGACCCTGACCGGCACGCCCGCCGATGTGCTCGCGACCCTGACCGGCACGCCCGCCGAGGCGCTCGCCGCTCTCACCGGGCCTGACGCGCCGTATCTGATCGGCGTGCGGCATCACGCGCCCTCGCTGGCCGCCGCCGTGCCCGCGCTGCTCGACGCCGCGGAGCCGGACGTGCTGCTCGTCGAACTGCCCGCCGAGATGCAGGAGTGGCTGCCGTGGCTCGGACATGAGGAGACGGTGGCCCCGGTCGCGCTCGCCGCGGCTCCCGGGGGCGGGCGGGGTGGCGAAGGGCCGGCGTTCTATCCGTTCGCCGACTTCTCGCCCGAGCTGGCCGCCGTGCGGTGGGCCGCCCGGCGCGGGACGCCAGTGGTCGCCTGTGATCTGCCGCTCGCCGACCGGGCCTGGCAGGAGGGCCGGCGGCATTCCGCGTCCGGGGGCGGGAGGCCGGGGCTCGCCGGGGCGTTGCGGGCCCGGTTGACGGGGCGGCCGGGCGACGATCTGTGGGACCGGCTCGTCGAGGCGACCGCCCCCGGCTCCCCGCCCGAGGCGTTGCGCCGGGCGGCGCTGCTCACCGGGTGGGCGCTGCGCGCCGACGCGGTCGCGCAGGGCGGGGTGCCCGGGGTGGATCTGCGGCGCGAGCGGTGGATGCGGGCCCGGCTGGCCGAGGCGACGGCGGGCGGACAGCGGGCCGCCGCCGTGGTCGGGGCCTTCCACGCCCCCGCGCTGGTGGGACCGGTCCCAGGGGACGCGGCGCCGCAGGCGCCGGACGCGACGGGCGGTTCCGCGTGGACGACGTCGCTCATCCCCTACGCCTACGCCCTGCTCGACGAGCGGTCCGGCTATCCGGCGGGCATCCGGGACCCGGAGTGGCAGGACATGGTGCTGCGCGCGGCCGGCGAACCGGCGGCGCTGGAGGAGGCGTTGACACGGGCGGCCGTGCGGGTGTGCGCGGAGCTGCGCGCCCTCGGGCACCCGTCGGGCCCCGCCGACGCCCGCGAGATCGTCCGCCTCGCCTCCGACCTCGCCCGGCTGAGGGGCCTGCCCGCCGCCGGCCGGGGAGAGCTGGTCGAAGCGGTGCAGACGGTCCTCGCCCAGGGTGAGCCGTACGGGCGGGGCCGGGCGGTGGCGCGGGCTATGGAGCGGGTGCTCGTCGGCAGCCGTACCGGGCGGCCCGCGCCGGACGCGCCCCGCAGCGGTCTCGCCCCGGCGGTCGAGGACGAGGTGGCGGCGCTCGGACTGCCCGGGCCGGCGCAGGGCGGCGAGGGACGGGCCCGTGATCTGCGCCTGGACCCGCTGCGCTCCGACCTGGACCGCCGCCGCGAGCTGCTGCTGCGCCGGCTGACGGTGTGCGGGGTGCCGTACGGGGAGGCCAGGGAGGTCGTCGGCGCGGGCGGAGCTGAGGCGCTCACCTCGCGCTGGGAGGTGCGCTGGACGCCGGCCACGGCCGCGATGCTGACCGCCGCCGGGATGCGCGGCGTGACCCCGGCGCAGGCCGCCGAGGGCGTGCTGCGTGAGCGGCGGCGCGCCGAGCGGGACGAGGGCGGACCGACGGCAGCGCAGGTGTTGGCGGGACTGGCGGGCGCGGCGGAGTGCGGGTTGGGCGCGCTCACGGACGAACGGCTCGACGACGTCGCCGAAGTCCTGCCGCCTGCCGGCACCCTGCCCGAACTCCTCGCCGGACTGGCCCTGTTGGACCGACTGCGGGCCGGCCACTTCGCGGGGCTCGATCCTGCGGAGCGCGCGGACCGGGTGGCCGACGCGGCCGAGTTGCTCACCGCGGCCGCGGTCCGGCAGGTGGACGGACTGACGGGGTCCGAGGACCGGGCCGACGCCCATGCCCTGCTCGATCTGGCCCAGCGGGCCGACCGGTCGGGCGGCATCCGGCTCACCGATGCGCTCGGCCGGCTGGCCGCCGACGGCTCGCCGCTGATGCGCGGGGCGGCCGGCGCCGTCCGGGTCCTGCTCGGTCACGAGGACGCCCGGGACTTCGGTGAGCGCGTCGCCTCATGGGTCGACGGGGCCGTCGACCCTGACGCGCGGTCCGCGCTGGCCGCGCGCCTCACCGGGCTGCTGACCGTCGCGGGCCCGCTGCTTGAGGCGGCCGTGCCCGCGCTGGAGCCGCTGCTCGACCGTATCTCGGAGCTGACGGACCGGGAGTTCCTCGACCGGCTTCCCGCTCTGCGGGGCGGGTTCGACGCGCTGAGCCCGGCCTCCCGCGACCGCCTCCTCGCCGCCGTCGAGGAACGTCTCGGCGGCACACGCGTGACCGACACGGAGGGCGTCGACCCGATCGCGCTGGCCGCCTGGACCCGGTCGGACCTCACGGCTCGCGAGGCGCTGCGTGAACTGGGGCTGTTGCCTGCCGGGGGCGCTCGGGGCGAGGGCAGGGCGGGAGCGTGGGACACGCCCCGGGCGGACGCGACACAGGCGGGCGTGATCCAGCCGGACGCGGCCCAGGTCGACCGGATCCAGGCGAGCGCGGCGGCCTCGGTCGCGGCTGACGCAGGGGCGACCGTCGGAGTCGGCGGGGACGCAGGAGGCGGGGTTGACGCCGAAGCCGGGAGCGGCGCCGGAGCCGCGAGTGACGTCGGAGCCGGGGTCGACGTCGGGTCAGGCACCGGCACGGCATCCGGCCGCCGGAGCGACACCGGGGGCGTCTCCGCCCTCGCCGTTCCTCCGGAGGACGAGCGGCTCCTCGCCCCCGCCGACCGCTGGCGGCTCGTCCTCGGTCGGCGGGGGGATGCGCTGCCGCCCGCCGCCGCCTCGTTGGCGACCGCCCTCGACGAGTTGTACGGCAGCGGGCGCGGCGAGGGCAGCCGGGGCGAGCCGTCCGGCCCTGGCGGGCGCGGTGGCCGCGAGGCGCCGTATCCCGGCGTGCGGGAGTGGTCGCAGGAGCTGGCCGCGCTGTTCGGCCCCGGCATCCGGGAGGAGGTGCTGGCGGCGGCCGCCGCGTCGGGCCGCAGGGACGTGCTCTCCGAACTGGACGCCGACAGCGTGCGCCCCTCCGTGGACCTGCTGCGGGCCGTGCTGCGGCACGCGGGCGGACTGCCCGAGGGGCGGCTGGCGGCGCTGCGTCCGCTCGTGCGGCGACTGGTCGAGGCGCTGACGCGTGAGCTGGCCACCCGTCTTCGGCCTGCCCTGCACGGCACGGCCCTGCCGCGCCCCAGCCGGCGCCCGGGCGGCGGCCTGGACCTGCCCCGCACCCTGCGGGCGAACCTGGTGAACGCGCGCCGGGGCCCCGACGGCAGGGTGCACGTCGTTCCCGAGCATCCGGTCTTCCGCACCCGCGCCAAGCGGGCCGCGGACTGGCGGCTGATCCTGGTGACGGACGTGTCGGGGTCCATGGAGGCGTCCACGGTGTGGGCCGCGCTGACCGCCTCCGTGCTGGCCGGGGTGCCCACCCTGTCGACGCACTTCCTGGCCTTCTCCACCGAGGTCATCGACCTCACCGGGCACATCGACGATCCGCTGTCGCTGCTCCTCGAGGTCAGCGTGGGCGGCGGCACGCACATCGCGGCGGGGCTGCGGCACGCGCGTGAACTGGTCACCGTCCCCTCGCGAACCCTCGTCGTGGTCGTCAGCGACTTCGAGGAGGGCTATCCGCTGGGCGGACTGCTGGCCGAGGTCCGCGCGCTGGTCGGCGCGGGCTGCCACGTCCTGGGCTGCGCGAGCCTCGACGACACTGGCCGGCCGCGCTACTCGACGGGCGTCGCGGGCCGGCTCGTCGCCGCGGGCATGCCGGTCGCCGCTCTCAGTCCGCTCGAACTCGCCCGCTGGGTAGGGGAGAAGATCGCATGAACCCGGGCCTGCCTCCCGTCGACCCGTCCGTCACCGCCGAGCTCGTCGGGGCGCTGTCGCCGCGGCTGCGCAAGCGGCTGGACGCCGGCGTCGCCAAGCTCGCGGCGCGGCCGGTCGTCCGCGAGGGCGACATCGTACGGATCGCCGTCGACGACGACACCGAACTCGTCCTGCACACGGCGGGCGGGGCGGTGAACCGCGCGGACGCCATCCGCTGCGGGTGCCTGCTCGCCCCGGACTGCCTGCACCGCGCGGCGGCGGCCTCGGCCGCACCGGTGGCCGTCGACGACGACGCTGCGGCCCCCCTGAACGCCCCCAGCGCAGCCGCGGCCCCGGCCGACGAGCAGGCGAACGCGCCGCGAGGCGACACCGAACCGCCGCTAGGTGAGGCGGGGCCGCCACAGACAGGGGGCGCAGCACCAGCCCCCGACACCGCCACGCCCGCTCAACTCGCCGCTGCCCGCTCGGTGTTCGAGGCGACGGCCGCCGTCCTGGAAGCCGGGACGGATGGTGCCGGGGCCGTCCTCCAGGCGGAGTTGCTGCGCGCCGCGCACTCCGCACGGCTCGCCGGACTCCCCCGGATCTCCGCCTCGGCGGTCGCCGTGGTCACCGGGGTGCGCGCGGCCCGCTCCGCCGACCCCGCCTACCGGCTCGCCGACCTGGCGGACACCGTGTGTGACGCCCTTGCCGTCGCCCACCGGCTGCCGGCGGCCGCCGGGGCGGACCTGGCCGGGCTGCGCGGCACCGCACGCCAGCCGTACCGTCCGGACGGCTCGCTCCGCCTGTACGGGCTGTTCTCGGAGGCCGTCCTCACGGCGACGGGGTACGCGGGCGCGGTCACCTGGACCGCCGACGCCGACGGCCGCCTCTACACGGTGTCCGACGTGGCGCCGGGCGGCCCCGGCCGGGCGACCGGCGCCGCCGACCGCGCCGTACGGATCGGAGACACCGCCCTGACCCCCCGTGAGCTGTCCCGTGCCGGACTCGCGGTGTCCGGTGCGACCGTCTCCCCCACGGGCCGGCTCGGTGCCGGGGCGGGGGTGCGGGCGGTCCGCGCGTCCGGTGCGTCCTGGCACGAGGGGCCGACGGCCCGGCTGTGGGCGGTTCCCGTCGCCCAGCAGGTCGGCCGGGCCCTCGCGGGCGGGCCGGAGGCGCATGGCCTGCTGTTCCTCGACGTGACCCTGGCGGGCACGGTCCGGGAGGCGACCGGCGAGTGTCTGCTGGCCGACTGCGAGGGACTGACGCTCCGGTTGGCGGCGGCCCACGACGATCCGGCCCTCCCCCACCGCGACAACCTGCGTCTGCTCGCCGCCGCGCGGGGCGCCCGGTTGCGGATCGTCGCCAGGCTGACGCCCGGCCCGCTGCCCCGCGCCCTGCTGCTCGCCGTCGAGCACCCCGCCGACCGCGCCGCCCGGGTGGACCTGGGCCTTGACCGCCTCCAGCACGCCGACCTGCCCGCGTCGGAAGGCGCCGTCCCCGTGCCCCTGCCCGCCCCCGCAGCGGACGAGGCGCCGCTGCACCTCCTGCGCCGCCGGGTGCACCAGACGGTCTCCGGCGGACGCCGCGTCCTGGCCCTCCCCGGCGGCGGCGCGGGCGGCGACGGCGGCCGGCTGCGCCGCCTGGGCCTCGCCACGGCGGGCGACTGTCTCGACGGGCTGCACGCGGCCGCCGCCGACCGTTCCCGCGACGCGTTCGGCCGCCTGCTCCCGGCGGACACGGACCGCTTCGCCCGCGCCTGGCTGGCCTCCGCCGTCTACCTGCGGGAGGTGGAACGGGCGCTGTGCGCGGAGGCTTGGAACGCGTCCGGAGAGACGCGTTCCTCCACCCTGGCCGTCTAGGTCACAATCTGACCTATACGGCTCCTACTGTGGTGCTTGTCCACGGAACGACACCGCCGACGAGCCGGAGATCACGATGAACGCGAACCAGCCCCTCGCCCCCGACACCACCGGCCAGGACACCGCGGCCCCGGCCGCCGCCGGCGAGCGCGCCGACCTGCTGGCGGCCCTGGCCCACCACCGGAACTTCCTCCGTCTCACCACCCGCGACCTCAGCGACGAGGACGCCGGGCGGCGCACCACCGTCAGTGAGCTGTGTCTGGGCGGGCTCATCAAGCACGTCGCCTCGGTCGAGCGGAAGTGGGTGGACTTCATCCTGGAAGGCCCGTCGACGATGGGCGACTTCGACCAGATGACCGAGGCCGACTGGGCACGGCGTGCCGACGAGTTCCGGATGCTGCCCGGCGAAACGCTGGCCGGGGTGCTGAAGGAGTACGCCGAGGTGGCCCGCCGCACGGACGAGCTCGTCGCCACCCTGCCCGACCTGAGCGTGTCCCATCCGCTGCCGGTCGCCCCGTGGTTCGAGCCCGGCGCCCGGTGGTCGGCCCTGCGGGTGCTGCTGCACATCATCGGCGAGACCTCCCAACACGCCGGCCACGCCGACATCATCCGTGAGGCCCTGGACGGCTCGAAGAGCATGGGCTGAGCAACCGGACAGCCGACAACCGGGCCCGGACGCCCGGACGTTAATCGAGTGACAGGTCACGCGGACGGGCACTACGCTCGCCCGCGATGACCACTCACTCCGACATCAGATCGGGGGTCCCGTGCGCGCAAGGTGAGCGCTGATGCTCACTTCGACCGCGGACGGGGATCCCCGCCTTTCGTTCTGGCTGCGCGTGCGCGAGTTCGCCGTGCCGCCCTCCATGATCGAGACCGCCACCGCCCGGCGGCACGCCGGGGACTGGGCGGGCGCGTGCGCCGCAGCCGGCGTCGACGTCGATCTTCAACTCCGCGCCGTGGCGCGCGCCCACGGCCGGGAACTCACCGCCCGACTACGGGCCGACCTGCGGAACCTGGCGCCGGACCTGCTGCGCTGGCACATGCCGAGGATCGCTCCCGACGGCCTGCTGCGCCCCGGCCTGACCCTCACACTGGCGCGCTACGACGTCGACGACGACGGCACGGGCCACGGCAGGCCCCGCCCGCTGCACCTCGTGGCGCGCACGCCGCCGGCCTGGGCGGACGCCGGTCAGCGGATCAGCCTCGCCCTGTGGGACGGGACCGGCCGCACCGCCGGCGTCGGCCGCCACCCGCACCCCCGTCCGCACCGGCGTCACCGCCTCGACCTGCACCGTCACCTGTGGGACGCGCGCAGGACGGACGAGCTGAGGGCACGGTCGGGGGCGGACCGGCCGGAGACCGGCCCCGGTGAACCACAGCTCCAGCTCCTGAGTGCGCTCCCCGGCCCGCCCGGTCCCCCTGAGCTCCCGCCTCACCCCGATCCGTGGGACGCCCCGCCTCTCGCCGGTCCCCCGCAGGATCGTCGCCGGACTGTCCGCCGGTGGGCCGACGAGGCGCAGATCCTGCTGCGCGCGGAGGGCCGGACCGCCGGCGTCGGCGCGGTCGTCGTACGGTCCGGGGCTCGGCAGCGGCTGCTCCTGGAGCTGCTCGCGGGCGGCAGCGGGCCTCCCGTCCCACGGATCACCGTCGCGTCCAAGGACGCCGTCGGCGCCGGGTTGCCGGTCCTGCCCGAGGCGGCGACCTGGGAGCTCCCTGATCTGGCGCTGCTGCGCGCCGGTGCGATCGAGGCGGACCGGCTGCACCCGCTGGTCGCCTCGGCGCTGGTGCCGGGCCACATGCCGCCGGCCGAGCCGCGCCCGTCGCCGGACCGTGCGGGCGCGCCACGGCTGGTGGAGTGCCGGGGAGCCACGCACCGGATCGGTCTCGTCGACGGGGCGCTGGCCCCGCTCGACCACGATCCGGACGAGCTCAGGCGGGAGGAGCTGCTGGTCGCGCTGACCGGCACTCCGCTCCCCTGTCTCCAGGCCGTCGACGAGGCGCACCGCCGCCCGGACTGCCTCACCGGCGTCCGCGAACGGCTCGACCACGGTGACATCGCCGGCGCGCTGGCCGTCGTGGAAGGTCTGCTCGGCCCGGACGCGGTGGTGCGCGGCGGCCCCTTGCGGGACGCGCTGGAGGACGCCGCCCTGCGGCGGATCACCTACGGGCTGTACCGGGCGGGCCTCTCCGACCCCCAGCCGGCCCGCTTCCGCAACGACGACCGCGGCAAGCACCGCCGGCGCAACACCCGTTCAGGCCGCAGCCGTTCACACCCGGACGGCCGCGCCTTCTACTGACCCGCGCCGGCTCGCCGGGCACGACGACCGGCCAATCCGGCAACTATCCATTCTGTTGCTAGTTCTGACGCCCCGTCACTCCTTGTCATTCCTCTCCGAGATACCCGAAGGTGATCACCCATGCCCGCACGCACCCCGTTCGCCATGGACTCCGTCCTCCTCTCCGCGCCCGCCGATGCGTCTCAACTCGACCTCGCCGACTCCCTGTTGCGTCTGCTGCGCGACACCGGGACCGAACCGCGCCCCGACGACCAGCTGGAAGCACTGACGCTCGCCGTGGCGGCCGATCTGCCCGTACTCCTGTGGGGTGAGCCGGGCATCGGCAAGACCGCCGCGCTCACCCAGCTCGCCTCGTCCCTGGATCTGCCGTTGACCACGGTGATCGCGAGTGTGCACGAGCCGTCCGACTTCTCGGGACTGCCCGTCATCGGGGACGATCCCGCGGAGCAGGGCGTCCCGATGGCCCCGCCGGACTGGGCCGTACGGCTCGTGCGGGCCGGGAAGGGGCTGCTGTTCCTGGACGAGCTGTCCACCGCGCCGCCCGCCGTCCAGGCCGCCCTGCTGCGGTTGGTGCTGGAACGCCGGATCGGCGCGCTGCGACTGCCGCCCGGGGTGAGGATCGTGGCCGCCGCCAACCCCCGGTCCTCGGCTGCCGACGGATGGGAGCTGAGCGCGCCGCTGGCCAACCGGTTCGTGCATGTGCAGTGGGCCCACGACCCTGAGGTGGTGGTGCGCGGGCTCGGCGGGACCTGGCCCCGGGCGACCCTGCCCCGGCTGGACCCCGGGAAGCTGGTGGACGCCGTGGACTTCGCGCGGCGCGCGGTGTGCGGGCTGCTGGCCACCCGCCCGACCCTGGTGCACCGGCTGCCCGGCAGCGAGACCCGGCGGGGCGGCGCCTGGCCGTCGCCCCGTAGCTGGGAGATGGCGATGACCCTGGTCGCCTTCGCGACCGCGGCGGGCTCCTCCCGGGAGGTCCTGTCCCTGCTGGTGCGGGGCGCCGTGGGCGACGGTCCTGGGCTGGAGCTGCTGGCGAGCCTGGACCGGATGGACCTCCCCGACCCGGAGACGCTGCTCGCCGATCCGGCGGGCGCCGAGCTGCCCGAGCGGGGCGATCTGCGGCAGGCCGCGCTCGACGGCGTGGTGGACGCCGTGCGGCGGCGTCCGGACGAGCAGCGCTGGGACGCGGCGTGGGCGCTGCTCGTGCGGGCCGTGGAGACGGGCGCCCCCGACCTGGTCGTCGTCCCGGCGACCACCCTGGCCTCCCTGCGCCAGGGGGACTGGAACGTGCCGGAGTCGATCGAGCGGCTCGCCGGTGTGGTGACCATGTCCCGGCGCGCGGACCAGGCGGCGACCCGCACGGCGACCCGCGCCGCCGCGGCCGCGAAGGCGGGACGGTGAACGCGGACACGCGCGGCGAACGCGAAGCCGGCACGGCGGACGCGGCCGCACAGGAAGGCGCCTGGACGCCGGGCCCACCGGGAGCCCTGGACCTCGACAAGCTCTTCGCGGCCCGCCTGCACGCCGCCCGGGTGCGTCCCTACCTGGCGACGGCCCTGTTCGCGCTGCACACGGTGGAGTCCCGGCAGGTGCCCATGATGGCGGTCGACCGGCACTGGCGGTGCTATGTCTCGCCGGCGTTCGTGGACCGCACGCCCGTGGAGGAGCTGGCCGGGGTGTGGGTGCACGAGGTGTCGCACCTGCTGCGCGACCACCACGGGCGTGGTGACCGGGTCGCGCGGCAGCGCGGGCTGACCGGCCCGGGCGAGCGCCTGCGGATGAACATCGCGGCGGACTTCGAGATCAACGACGACGTGTTCGGCGACGGGCTGCTCCGGCCCGAGGGCGCCGCGTTGCCCGAGCTGCTGGGGTTGCCCGGCGGGCAGCTGATGGAGGACTACCTGCGCATGTTCCGGCTCGGGCCTCGCCTGAAGGACCTGGCGTGGCTGGACTGCGGGAGCGGCGCCGACGGGCGCGAACGGGCGTGGGAGCTGGGCCCGGACGGGGCGCACGGCCTGAGCGAGCAGCAGCGGGACGCGGTGCGCTTCCGGGTGGCGCAGGGCATCACCGGGCGTCCCGGTTCCGCGCCGCGGGGGTGGCGGCGGTGGGCCGAGGAGGCGTTCCATCCGCCGCAGCCGTGGCGCGAGTTGCTGGGCGCGGCCGTCCGCTCGGCGGCGTCCGCTCCGGGCGCGGGCGAGGACTACTCCTACGGGCGGCCCGCGCGCCGCTCCTCCGCCCTGCCCGGCGTGGTGTTGCCGAGTCTGCGGCGGCGTCCGCCCCGGGTGTCCGTGATCATCGACACCTCGGGGTCGGTCAGCGACTCCGAGCTGGGCAGCGCGCTTGTGGAGGTCGCGGCGATCTCCCGTGCCGTGGGCGGCCGTCGTGACCTGGTCTCCGTCCTGTCGTGCGACGCCTCGGCCCGGGTCGTGCACCCGCTGTGCGAGGGCGAGGGGATCCCGCTGGTGGGCGGTGGTGGGACGGACCTGCGCTCGGGGTTCGCGAGGGCGCTGCGGGCGCAGGCGCGCCCGGACGTCATCGTGGTCCTGACCGACGGCCAGACGCCCTGGCCGAGCGCACAGCCGCCGTGCCGGACGGTGGTGGGCCTGTTCCCCCGGCCGCTGTCGGCCGGCTCCTGGGACGAGGACGACCCGGACTACATCCCGGACGGGCCGCCCCCGTGGGCACGGGTGGTGGAGATCGGCGGTTGACGGGAGCCGGCCCAGGGCCCTGGTGGACGGGGAGGGGGGCGGCTGAGACATCCTGGGGGCTGACGACGTCCACGGTGCGCTGCGCGCCGTTGCGGAAGGAGCGTCTTGACCAGCGTCGACGTACACCAGCATCTGTGGGGCGCCGCCTTCCTGGCGGCGCTGCGGGCCCGTGACGAGCCGCCGTTCCTCGACGGCTGGACCCTGCACCTCGCCGGGGAGGCGCCCTACCGGGTCTCCCCCGCCGACCACGACGTGGCCCGGCGCGCCGAGCTGGCCGCCGGCGACGGGCTGGGCCGTGCGCTGGTGTCGCTGTCCTGCCCGCTCGGCGTCGAGTGGCTGCCCGCGGACCGGGCGCGGCCGCTCCTGGACGCCTACCACGAGGACGCGGCCGCGTTGCCGGAACCGTTCGGGGCGTGGGCCGCCGCGTGCGTCAGGGACGTCGACGCCGGGGCGACGGCCGCCGTCCTCGACCAGGGTTTCTCCGGTCTCCAGCTTCCGGCGAACGCCCTTGCCGACGCGGCGGGTTACGCGCGCTGCGCCCCGCTGCTCGACCTGCTCGAGGAGCGCGGCCTCCCGCTGTTCGTGCACCCGGGGCCGGCGGCGGGCGGGTCGGAGGGGCCGCCCTGGTGGCCCGCGATGGTCCCCTACGTCCAGCAGATGCACGCCGCCTGGTTCGCCTTCCGCGCCTTCGGCCGGCCCCGGCATCCGCGGCTGCGGGTGTGCTTCGCCCTGCTGGCGGGGCTGGCCCCGCTGCACGGCGAGCGCTTCGCGGCCCGGGGCGACGGCAGCCTCGCCGACGCGGATCCGGACGTGTACGTCGAGACGTCGTCGTACGGTCCGGCGGGCGTCGACGCGGTCGTCCGCGCGCTCGGCGTGGACGCCGTCGTCCAGGGCTCGGACCGGCCGTACGCGAGCCCGCCCCGCCATCCCGGCTTCGGCCTGGGCGGCGCGGCGGCGTACGCGTTCCGCGTCGCCAATCCGCGCCGCCTGCTCACGGGCGGGGCGTGACAGACCGCCAGAAGCCCGAAGTCCCGCCGGATCAGCGGCCCGTGCGGATCAGTCCTGTCAGGTAGCGCCACAGGGAGGAGCGCTGCCTGGCCGACGGGTCGGCGCTCATCGTCCCGGTGGGCTCCGCCGCCGACTCGGCGCCGGAGTCCGCGCCGGACGCCGCATCCCGCGCCGGCGGCGCCACGGACTGCGGGACCAGCTCGTACCGCACGGGGAGCGAGCGCAGGCCCCGCATGAACGGCGAGGACCGCCAGGGCAGTTGATCCGCGGGGAGCGCCAAGTCCAGGTGGGAGAAGCGCTCGAAGAGCCGGCCCACCCCGACCGCCGCGACCGTCGAGGCGAGTTCGCGTGCCGGGCACTGGCGCTGACCCGCGCCCCAGGACAGGTGCGCCCGGGTGCTGACCATGGTGCTCGCGGCCATGCCGTCGGCGAAGAGCGGGTCGGCGTGGGCGGCGGCGGAGGACACCCACACCGGATCGCCCGCGCGGATCGTGTAGTTGCCGAGCGGGGTGTCCTTGGCCGCGAAGCGCGGCACGAAGTTGACCAGGGGCGGCTTGCGCATGACCACCCGGTTCATGGACTCCCTGACCATCCCGGCGGAGAGGCTGGCCCGCACTCCGCCCTCGCCCGAGACGACCTCGACGACCGTGTTGGAGATGAGGATGCCGACGTGGTCGGAGGTCATGCCCAGCAGCATGAACAGCTCACGGGCGAGCGCGTCCAGGGACAGCTCGGGGTGGGCGGCGAGCAGATAGGAGGGGAAGTCGTCCCCGGGCTTCTCCAGCTTGGCGGCGGCCAGTTCGGTCAGCGTCGCCAGCAGCCGCTCCAGGGCGGGTTCGGCGTCCGGGCCGGCGTCCAGCACCCGCCACATGTCCATCAGGGCGTCGTCGCCCTGCGAACCGGGGAAGCCGAGCAGGTGACTTGCCACCATCAGCGGCAGGGGGCGGGAGAACTGGGCGGACAGGTCCGCGAGGCCCGTACCGCCGGCCTGTCCGACGAGGGTGATCAGATCGTCGGCGTAGGCGGTGACGGCCGCCTTCAGCCGCTTCGCCTGGGCGTTGCGCGGGTCCTGGAAGGGCTTGAGGGCCGCGTCCCAGGCCGTGCGCAGCGGCCGGTAGCCGGGGCCGCCCTGGATCAGGATGTGGTTGACCTCCAGGGACGGTCCCAGCGGCCAGTCGGCCGGCACCTCGCCCTGCGTCCGGGCCCGCCAGTTCTCCAGCCCCTTGGGCCAGGCGTCGTCGTCCTGGAGGACCTGGAGCGCCTCGCGGTAGCCGATGACCAGCCAGGCGGGCACGCCGAGCAGATCGACCGGCGCGACCGGGCCGTGCCGCTGCCTGAGCCGCTCGTACACGAGCGAGGGGCGGGTCTCGTAGTCCCGGGTCAGCAGGGGCTCAGGGCTCAACTCCTCCAACCGCGCCTGATCGAGGTCCACGGACCCGCCGTCGCCCACCCCTGATGCCATCGTGTCGCCGTCCTCCCGCACGCCCCGTACCGACACACGTTCGGTCGGTAGCTGAAATCGGTGGGGACACTACCCCAGGTGGGGCGGGAAGTTCAGCGCAGGGCTCCCCTGGCGTCACCGGCGATGAAACCGCGGCCGGAGAAGGCGAAACACCGGGGCCCGCCGGCCGCCCCGGCTGACGACAGGTCAAGCGCTGCTCACAGCAAGCATTTCACCGGTGTGCGCCGCGTCACACATCGGGAGCCCGTCTGAGTTGTGTGCATCACAGCGTAAATGTCCTTTTACGGTCCATGCTCGAAGGCAGATGGCGACTGCCCAAGTCGAGTTCGCCGGCGACCCCTTGGGCGCGCGACCCGGAAGTGACCCAGCGCACAGCACTCGTGACCTCCCCACCGGTTCCCCCTGGAAAGGTGCCCCACCATGGCCGCTTATCTCTGTCCTCCCGCCGTGATACACGGCGAGCACGCCGTGCGGACCAGCCAGATCGTCGCGGAGGTGCGTGACCGCCATCCGCACGCGGCCTGGGAGCCGCGCATCGACGGCATCGCCGCGAGCACCGGCATCGAGACGCGCGGCTGGATGCTGCCGCTGGAGGCCGCCGTCGCACCGGGCGAGGGCGGCGCCCTGCGGGCCGCGGACATCGGGCCGGCCCAAGAGGCCCTGGCGAACGACGGGTTCAGCCGGCAGGACGTGGACCGCGTGATCGCCGCGCTGGAGGCGGTCCCCGCGCCGCAGACCGTCCAGGAGCGCACCGCGCCGGCCTGGGAGGCAGTGCGGTCCTACGGCGAGCGTGCGGCGCGCGGGGCCCTGCAGATCGCCGGGCTGGACACAGCGGACGTCGACTGCCTGATCACCAGTCACTCCACCACTCCCGCTCTGCCCGGACTGGACATCGCCCTGGCCAACAGGCTCGGCCTCCGCGACGACGTGATGCTGCTGCCGGCCACGCAGTGGGCCTGCATCGCGGGCACCCGCTCCCTGGCGCTCGCCGCCGAGCTCGTGGCCGCGGACCCCGACCGGGTGGTCCTGGTCGTGATCTCCGAGGCGCTGAGCACGACCTACCAGCCCGCGGACGACACTCTGGAGTCCCTGATCGTCCGTCTGCTGTTCGCGGACACCGCGGTCGCCACGGTGGTCACGGGCCGCACCAGACGCGAGTCGGTGCTGCGGCTGGACGCCGCCTGGCACCACACCCTGCCCGGCACCCAGGACCTGCACCGCCTGGAGACGCGGGCGGACGGCACCCACTTCGTGATGGACCGGCGGGGACCGCGCGCCGTGCAGGAGACGGTCACCGCGATGTGGGAGTGGCTGCGCCTCCGGTACCAGGACGACCCCGACTCCTGGCACCCCGACGTGCTGCTCGCCCACCCCGGCGGGACCCGGGTGCTGGAGTACATGGAGCAGACCATGCCGGACGCCTGGCCGTCGGGGCTGCTGGACCACAGCCGGGACAGCTACACGAGCGGCAACCGCGGAGGCGCCGCCGTGTTCGACATCATGCGGCGGGCGCACGACGCCGGGCAGAAGCCGGGCAGCCGCGCCGTCCTCTACGCGGCGGCGCCGGGCCTCACCGCCACCGCCCTGGAAGGCGAGTGGCTGTAGAGCCGCCCGCAGCGGAACCACGCCTGAGGCCGGGCGTCCGGGCGTCGCCGCCCGATCCGGTGGCACCCGCCACGCCTACCGCGGCCTCACCCCCCGGTCGCGTCACCGCGCGACTTCCGCCCAGACCACCTTGCCGGTGTCCGTCCACCGCACCCCCCACCGGGTGGTGAGCCGGTGCACGACGTGCAGGCCGCGGCCGCCGTCGTCCAGGAGGCCGCCCCGGCCCAGGTTCGGCCTGCCGTTGCCCGTGTCGCCCACCTCGCACAGCAGGCCGTGCCCGGCCCTGATCAGCCGTACCGTGACGGGACCGGTGGCGAAACGGACCGCGTTGGTGACCAGTTCGCTGACCAGGAGCAGCACGTCGTCCCGGGTGTCGGCCCTGGTGCGCCAGGTCCGCAGCAGCGCGCAGACATGCGCGCGGGCACGTGCGGGGGCGTCGTCGCGGGCGGGCAGCCGCCAGGTCGCGGTGTCCCCCTTGCGGTAGCCGATCGTCCGCGCGAGCAGCAGGGTCACGTCGTCGCGCTGCCTGGCGGGCACCAGCGAGGAGACGACGTGCCGTGCGGCCTGCTGGAGGGAGTCCCAGGGGTGCACCCCCGACACGGTGTCCGTGAGCCTCGCGATGCCCTCGTCTATCGACAGGGCACGGTCCTCCACGAGACCGTCGGTGAAGAGGGCGAGCAGGGAGCCCGGAGGTGCGCCGAAGGTGTGCACGTGGAACGGCTCGCGGAGCGCGAACTCTGCGCCCAGGCCGGGGTGGGGGCGGACCGGGAGCGGGCCCGCCTGCCCGTCCGGGGTGATCAGGACCGGGGGGAGGTGGCCGGCGCTGGACAGCACCATCTGGTGGCTGACCGGGTCGTAGAGGGCGATGCAGCAGGTCGAGCCGAGGGCGCTGTAGCCGGCCGTCAGCCCGGACTCGGTGTCGTCCAGCAGCGTCACGGTCTCGTCCAGGTGCTCCAGCACCTCGTCGGGAGCGAGCCCCGCGGACAGCAGGGCGCGGGCCTCCATGCTCAGCTGGCCCATGGTCGCCGCGGCTCCCAGGCCGTGCCCGACGACGTCGCCTACGACCAGCGCGGTACGTCCGTCCGGCAGCGGGAAGCTGTTCACCCAGTCGCCGCCGACTCCCGCGCTGTCGGGGGTGGCGGGCTGGTAGACGCTGGCGATCTCGATGGTGTCGCCGCCGCTCCGTGGCAGGAGCCGGCGCTGCAGGGCGAGCACCTGCGTGTGCTCACGCTGGTGCTGACGGGCGAGGTCGACGTGATGGGCGGTCCTGGCGACCAGTTCCTGAAGGTCGAACAGCTCGCTGTCGTGGAAGGGCGCGTCCGCCCGCCGCCAGATCTCCGCCACGCCCAGGACGACGGGCGGCTCGCTGTCCAGGACCAGCGGCACGCACGCCAGGGCCGCCGACCGCTCGCCGGGCACCAGGGCACGCACGACGCGTGGGCTGCCGAGGACCCGCTCGACCGCCTCCCGGTCGGGGATGACGATGGTCTGCGGGGCGTCGTCCCGCCGTATCGCCTGCGCCAGCAGCCGGCTCGCATCGCCGGGCAGGTCGTCGCCCGGCGTCACATAGCCCTCGGGCCACACACGGTCCGGCACCAGCGCCGCCCGCCGCAGCCGGATGCGCCCCTGCCGCTGCCCGGTGACGCCCTCGCCCGTCCACACGGTGAAGTCGAGGTCGACGGCGGCCACGTCGCCCCAGGCCAGCAGGGACTGCGCCAGCGACTGCGCGGTCTCGCCGATGTCCAGCGAGGTGCCGATCGCGGTCTCGGCGGCGTACAGGTGGAGCCGCCGGGCCATGGCGATCAGTGAGACGGTGAGGCCCTCGTGCGGCGGCGCGGCGGGCAGGATGCTCATCGAGACGACCAGCTCCGAACCGTCGCCGCGCCGCAGGCGCTGGATCCGGGCGACGTGCGCCTCCCCCGTCTCCAGTACCTGCCGCAGCCGACGGGTGACCGTCGGCACGTCACCGGGCGGCAGGAGATCGACGAAGGGACTCCCGGCCAGGACCTCCAGCCCCGCGAAGACGGGGGCCTCCAGGTTGCAGCGCGTGATCCTCAGGTCCCTGTCCATGTTGACCGCGCCGAGGATCTGGTCCTGGTTGACCGCGCCGAGGATCTGGTCCTGCCGGCCGCCCGACGGACCGTCCGACGCACGGCGGCAGTTCGTGCGGTCGCCCTGCGCGTCGGCGGGGCCGACCGCCGCTGCCGCCCCGCCGCGCGGGATGTAGCGCCCCAGGGCGCTGCTGACCAGGTCGAACGCCGAAGAGGACGAGGGAGAGGGTGTGGAGTCCATACGGCTCTCTCAGGCATTCCCCGGCGGGGGCGGCGCCGGGGCCGTACTCAGATCCGTGCGACGGGCCCCGAGATCCCTGACCGCACACCTCATTGAATAACACCTGAGGTCGCTACGCCCACACCAGCACGGTCGGCGCGGAGCCTCCCGACGACGAGAGGCCGCACTGTCAGCGGTCGAGGCGCGCGGTGAGGAGGTTGGGGTCCGCACCGGTGAGGTAGGCGGCGCTGGGGACGTAGACCTTGTCCGCGTGGACCGCGACGGAGGTGGGGGTCCGCAGGCCGTCGGCCGCGGTGAGGACGGCGGTGTGCGTGCCGTCGGGGCGGACGAGGTCGACCTCGTCGTCGTCGCGGGCGGCGAGCAGGGTGTCGCCGCGGCCGGTGAAGGCGAAGTCGTCGATCGACGGCATGCCGGTCGCGCGGACCTGGATCGCGCCGGCCGTGCCGTGCGCGGTGATCGGGATGCGCAGGACGGTGCCCTTGTCGAGGTTGGTGACCCAGACCGCCCCGCCATGGAGCTTCAGCCCGTTCGCGCCGGCGAAGGTGCTGGGCCTGAGAGCGTCGCCCTCGGCCCAGACGGTTGCCCTGCCGCCGCTCACCGGGAGCCGGTGGACGACGCCGTGCACGGAGTCGGTGACGTAGACGCGGTGGGTGCGCTCGTCGAGGGCGAGACCGTTGGGCAGACCGTCGGCGGGGAGGGCGGCGACGCGGTGCGGGCGGCCTCCGGGACGTACGGCCCAGACGCCGGTGAGGTCGGCGGTGCCGGTGGCGTAGGTGACGTAGAGGGTGCCGTCATGGGCGCGGGCGATCCCGCCGACGAACGCCTTGCCCAGGTTGGGGGTCTGGGCGTGCGCGGGGGCCGGCAGGGTGGCCAGGACGTGCGTCCGGCCGTCGGGGCCGATCCGGACGATCTGCCGGGCGAAGGAGAAGGTCAGGTAGGCGGATCCGTCGCGGCCCACGGTGATGTTCTCGGGCTGCTGCCCGCCGGCCAGGTCGAAGTGGGCGGTGACGCGGGGGCGGGAGAGGGGCTCGGTGGCCGCGGTGGCGGTCGCGGCTGTGCCCAGCAGGGCGAGCGCGGTGGCCAGGACAGTGAGGGAGGAGCGGGCGTGCATGGGCGGTTCTCCTGGATCGGGGGTGGGGGGATGCCCTGCCGTCAGGGGGTGTTGCCGGCCGGCGACAGGGGGCCACGTGCTGGATGCAGGGGGCTGAGCTCGGGGTGAGGCCGAGGCTCGGGGCGATGCTGGGGCTCAGCCGGAGGCTGGGGCTCAGCCCGAGGCTGGGGCTCAGCCCGAGGCTGGGGCTCAGGGGAGGCCGAGGCTCAGAGCGCCGCGGGGAAGAGGGAGCGGTTGGCGATGTCGATGATGAACGGGCCGACGAGCGACGGGTAGCGCTCCACGATCGCCTGCTTGTAGGCCTCGCCGTCGTCGCCGAGAAGTTCGCGGGCGTCGGCGAGGTAGCGGCGGACGTCCGCGTAGATCTCGGGACCGGTGGGCAGACCGTGGCCGGCGAGGATCGTGTCGTAGCCGGGCCGGGCGGCCAGCAGGTCGAGGGCCCGCTCCCAGCCGGTGATGTCGTTGTTCCCGAGGTAGAGGTGGACGTCGTTGTAGACGAGGTCCTGGGCGACCAGGACGCCCTGATCGGGCAGGCTGACGAGGAGTTCGTCGGCGGCCTCGCCGCCGGAGACGGCCTCGAAGACGAAGGGGACGCCGTCGATGATCTCGGTGACCGGGGTGAGGTCCACGGTCGGGGTGAAGTCGGCGAGGGGGATGACCTGACCGGTGGGCAGCCGGCTGTCGCCGCGCGCGATGATCTGCTCGCGCACCTGGGGCAGAGCGTGCACGGGGACGCCGAAGCGGGCGGCGCCGTTGTAGTGGTCGGGGTGGGCGTGGGTGACGATCAGCCGGTCCAGCGGCTTGCCGAGACCTTTCGCGTAGGCGACGACCTCGTCGGCGTAGGCGGGCAGCAGCTGGGCGTCGATCGCCACGATCCGCGCCGAGGTCTCGATGAGCTGGGTGGTGGTGTGGAAGGTGTCGGCCGGCGACATGTAGCTGTGGATGCGGACCGCGCCCTTGTCGAGGACCGTGACCGTGCCGTTCATGGGTGCTCCTTGTGGTGGAGGGCGGCCCTTCGCCGCTCGATGTCCTCCACTTTCACCGGTGGACCCGCAGGCAGGCGAGATACGCTGCAGACAGGCCATGGTGAATCGAGGACATACGAACATCGGAGAGCGTGATGGTGCCCGCGAACTCTGAGGACGGGACCGCTTCACCCGAGGAGGGCCCGATCCTGCGGCTCGACTTCAATCCGCCCGAGGAGCACGTCCCCGGCTTCGAGATCATCGACCTGGCCACCCTGCACGAGCGGCGCCGCCGCCGGCGCAGACGGCCCGACCTGGTGCACCGGGTCGACTTCCACACCCTCACCCTCATCACCGAGGGCGAGGGAGAGCACGCGGTCGACTTCGTGACCTACCCCTGCCGCCCAGGAACGCTGACCTGGGTCCGCCCGGGCCAGGTGCAGAGTTTCACCCGGCCGGGCACCGCCAACGGCACGCACCTGCTGTTCACCCCGGCCTTCCCGCCCCACGGCAGCAGCGCCCACCGGCTGGTCAACGAGTGGTACGGCCCCTCCCACTGGCAGTTGGGCGCGCGCCCCGAGTACGCCGTACTGACCACGCTGCTGGGCCAGTTGCGGACGGAGTACGCCCGGCCGCGGCAGACCGTGTCGGCAGAGATCCTCCAACTCCTGCTGGCCACCGTACTGTTGCAGGTCGACCGGCTGCCCCATCCGGACGGCGGCGGCGACCCGCACGCCGGCGGCGAGGTGTACGCCCGTTTCCGCGCCGAGTTGGAACGCTCCTACGCCACCACCCGCCGCGCCGCCGACTACGCCCACCGCCTCGGATACGCCGTGAAGACCCTCACCCGTGCCTGCGCGGCCGCCACCGGACAGCCCGTCAAACACGTCATCGACGGCCGCGTCGCCCTGGAGGCCCAACGGCTGCTCGCGCACACGGACGAACCCGTGGCGGCCGTCGCCCGCCGCCTCGGCTTCCCCGAACCCACGAACTTCGGCAAGTTCTTCACCCGTCACACCGGCGTCACCCCGGGCGCCTTCCGCCTGACCCACCAGGGCGGCGGCGCTCGCCCCTAGGCCGCGCCGAGACGGTCGGCGAGGCGGTCTTCGGGGCGTTACGTGAACGTGGATCAGGAGCGTCGCGCGAGGAACACGAACTCCTTGCCCGGCCGGTCGGGAGCATCGCGGACCTCCTGCACCGAGAAGCCGTGAGCGATCAGATCCGTCTCGACTTCCTCGCGCTCACGAAAGCGCAGGGTCGAGTCCGACGTCAGCACCTGCCCGTCCGCTGCGAAGGCGTAGGTCCAGCGGAAGGTCACCAGCGGCCCGCTCACCTCGATCAGCCGGACCCAGCTCTCGACCGGGCCGACGCCCGCAATCTCCGTCACCCGGTAGGAGTTGTCGCGGGTCCACTCCTCCCAGGCCCGTCCCGCCGGATCCCGGGTCTCGAAGACCAGGTGCCCGCCCGGCCGCAGCGCTTCGCGGGCTCCCCGCAGCGTCCCCTGCCAGACGTGCGGATCGACGATGGCCTGCGCGACGTTGGCCGTCATCGTCGCGAGGTCGACTCGCAGGGGCGGGAGGTCGGTCGCGTCACCGCAGATCCAGCGCACCCGCTCACCGCCCGGCTTGGCCCGGGCGACGTCGACGGAGGCCTGGGCGGGGTCGACGCCGACGACCTCGATCCCGCGGTCGGCCAGGAGCAGGGCGAACACCCCTGTGCCGCAGCCGATGTCGAGGACCCGGCGCGCCCCGAAGTCCTCCGCCATCCGGAGGTAGGCGTCGAGGTCCCCGCGGTCGGGGTCGAGCGGATCGTAGATCGCGGCGAGCCGTGGATGCCCGAAGCAGTCGTCAACCATGCGGCTCTCTCAACTCCCGTTAGGTGGAGGGGGCTTCACCGATGCCTGCAGTCTCATGACATGGCGTTCACGGGCACCCCGCACTGCTGTTTCCGCTGACCGGGAGACGCCGAGGGCGAGCCCGGACGCCGCCGCTTCTTTTGGTGTGCCTGGCGCACGAACCATCTTCCCACCGCTGCCCATCACTTGCTGAGGCAGTGACGGACCGGGACGAGGCCCTGCCACTCGCGGTGGCGTTTCCCGCGCACAGCCAACGCGATGACGAGCCGCCTCTCGCCACCGACGCAGAGGGGGTCCGTGAGAGCAACGGGCTCCTGGTCGTCCTCTACAACTCCGTGCAGTACCTCGCCTCGCGTGATGTGAGGGAGCAACTCTTGGACTGCTGGCCCATCCTCGTCGACCTCGACCGCGGAGACGTGCGATTCGGGACCCTGGACGAGCGACATCTGTGGGGGAACCCGAGCGCCTGACGGCTGTCCCGCAACCACAGATACGGGGCAGTCCTCAGGCGCGCACGTCTGCGTACCTGGTCGCAACGCGCGGCTGGTTGCCACCCGTGACCAGGGACGTCTCCGCGGCCAGCAGGGCGTCGAGGGCTGCGGTCTGGTCCTCCAGGCCGGGGGTACAGACGGTCTCGCCCAGGTGGAGCCCGGCGAGGCTGGCCGAGGCGACGTCCTCGGGGGTCATCGCCCAGGGGACGTCGTGACCGGCTCCCTGGTTCCACTCCGTGGCCACGACACCGGGGAGCAGGAGCTGCGTGCGGACGGGAGTGCCGGCGAGTTCGCCGGTCAGCGTCCGGGTGAAGGCGGCGGTGGCGGCCTTGGCGGCCGCGTAGAGGGTGCGCCGGGGTGCCCGCGCGTCGGCCAGGCCCGCACTGAAGGCGAGCAGGGAGGCCACGTTGATGATGGCGCCTTCGCCGGCTTCGAGCATCGCGGGAAGGGCCGCACGCACCAGCTGGACGGGGGCGACGGCGTTGAGGGTGAACAGGCGGTCGATGTCGGCCGGTTCGACGTCGACGAGCGGGGCGTAACCGCCGGCGCCCGCGTTGTTGACGAGCAGCCTGACGTCCCCGGCGGAGAGACGGTCGGTGACGGCGGTGATGCCGTCGCGGGTCATGAGGTCGGCCGGCAGCACCTCGACGGCCACGCCCCGGGAACGACGCAGCTCCTCGGCGAGCGCGTCGAGCCGGTCGGCCCGGCGGGCCACGAGCACCAGGTCGTGATCGTCGGCCAGCAGCCGAGCGAAGGAGGCGCCGATTCCGGAGGAGGCACCGGTGATGAGGGCGAGGGTGCGAGTCATGCCAGCAGTGTGCCCAGGCGTTGGGCCACTGTCAAACGCTTGATACCCATAAAGCCTCATCTAGCACCGCTTCGTGGCGGCACTCGCCGCGGTAGGCCTCAACCGGGCCCGGCTGCTCGCCTGCCCTCTGGCCGCGTTGCCCCTCGCGGGGGGCGGGATCGACCCTGGCGGTCGTCGGCCTGATGTGCCCCGGGGTGGCTCGCCGAGCAGGGGCGGTCGGGCCGGGCGGGGCTGGCGCTCGGGGCCGCGGCCGCGCTCAAGCGGACGGCGTGGCCCGCGCTGCCCGTGGCGCTGGCGCTGATCGCGGCCCGCCGGGGCGGTCGGCCCCGCGCTGCGGTACGCGGTCGTGGCCCTGCCCACCGCGACGGCGGCGGTGCTGCGCTTCACCCTCGCCGACCCCGCCGGCTTCTACCGGAGCGTCGTCGCCTTCCCGCTGGGCCTCACCGACATCGCCCCGCCGGCCGCGAGCCCGCTGCCCGGGTTGCTGCTCTCGACATACGTCCCCGGCGGCAGGGTGACCGCGCTGGCGCTCCTCGCGGTGAGTGCGCTGCTGATCGCCGTCTCGCTGATGGTGCGGCCGCCGGTGACGGCATGTGCGGCGGCCGTCCGGCTCGCGCTCGGTCTGGGCCTGGCGACGGCGCTGATGCCTTCCACCCGCTTCGGCTACCTGGTCCATCCGCTGACGCTCGGGGCGCTGGCGTACCGGACGCGGCAACGCGGCAGCACCACTGCCACCCCCGTCCCGTCACTCCTTCCGGGGAAGAGGTCGCCGTACGACGCACGGTGCCGGCCCTCGCACGCTGAGCGGTCGGCCCGTCCGTAGGCGTCGGCGGACGAGGCAGTACTCGTCAGCCGCCCCGAAGACCGACCGCCAGCGTCAGTTCGAGGACCCGGTGTGGCGATGCGAGATCCGGAAACAGCTCCCGCAGCTGCGACATCCGGTACCGGACCGTCTGGGGATGCACGAACAGCGCCGCCGCCACCTCGTCCCGTCTGCCCTGGTGCAGCAGCCACGCCCGCAGCGTCTCCTCCAGCCGCCGTGCGGTCGCGTCAGGCAAGGCCCGCAGCGGTGCGAGTGCTCGGGCCCGCAGGTCTGCGAAAGCGTCCACGTCGGCGCTCAGCACCAACTCGGGCAGGTGTTCCTCGGTGTCGCGGATGTCGGAGCAGAGGGAGCGCGCGCGTACGGCTCGTGCGTACGAGGCGGACGCACGGGTCCATGGGCGGGCCGGGCCGACCACGGCGGTGCGGTCGGTCAGTCGCCGCAGGAGATGTGGTCGGTCGGCGTCGGGGACGAGCAGCACACCGGTGGCGTCCGGCAGGTCGTCGAGGACGAGGGTGCTCGGGTCGAGCGCGCGGTACGCAGGCCGGGCCTGGGCGGCGGGCAGCAGGACCGCGGTCAGCGAGACCGGGGGCTGCCACCCGGCCCGTTGCGCGGAGGTCAGCAGCACGTCCGGGCTCGCGCCGGCGAGGAGGTCGCGGGCCAGGTGTTCCAGGTGGCGCTCGTGGTCCCTGCCCTGGGCGGCCAGTTCGTCGGCGTGGCCCGCGGCGCTCGCGGCGGAGAGCTCGTCGATGTATGCGAACGTCAGCTCGGCGAACTTGGCGACCTCGGCGGCGGGCAGGCCCGCGGGTACGGCGCCCGCTGCCAGGCATCGCCAGGCCACGCGGGCGCCGACGCGGTACGCGCTGAGCAGGGCGTCCATCGAACGGCCGTCGCGCACCTCGCCGCGGCCCAGCTCGTAGGCCGCGTCACCGGCGTCGCCGCCTGTGGCGTTCCCGCTCGCGAGGTCGAGGTAGTGCCCGAGGGCGGTGCGGACGGCTCGGCGGATGGTGCCGCCCATGTGGCCCGAAAGGGCGTTGGCGTAGGGAGGGACCTCGTCGATGATCGCCTGGACGACCTCGTCGGCGGTGGTCTTCAGCTCGGCCCGCAGTGCGGTGACCGTCGTCTCATCGAGAGCCAGTTCGCTGGCTCTCTGGATTGCTTGGCTCACGTTTTTGTTCCCTGCGAACAATTCAGTCGGCCAGATTTACGTCCTGCGGTCAGGACTTTACGCCCTGAGGCGCAGCAAGCTGGGGTCATGACGAGTGCAGCCCTCCGCAGCAGGGCGTGGAAACTGCTGGAGATGGTCACGACGCCGCTGCTGCCGTCGGACTACCTCGACCTGGTCAGCCCGCTGCGTGCGGGCGCCGACCTGCGTGGGCGCATCGAGGCCGTGCACCCCGAGACGGATGACGCCGCGACGGTGGTGATCAGGCCGGGACGGGGCTGGCGCGGCCACACGGCCGGTCAGTACGTGCGGGTCGGGGTCGACGTCGACGGGGTGCGCCTGTGGCGTGCCTACTCCATCACCTCGCCGACGAACCGCCGGGACGGCCGCGTCACGATCACCGTGAAGGCGATCCCGGACGGCAAGGTCAGCAACCACCTGGTGCGTAGGGCGAAACCCGGCACGCTGATCCAGCTCGACCAGGCGACCGGCGACTTCGTGCTGCCGCGGGCCAAGCCCGCCAAGGTGCTCTACCTGACGGCCGGCAGCGGCATCACGCCTGTGATGGGCATGCTGCGCGACACCGAGTTCGACGACGTCGTCATGGTCCACTGCGCGCCGCAACCGCGCGACGTGATCTTCCGCGAGGAGCTGCACGAGCTGGTCGCGGACAAGAAGCTGCGGCTCACCGAGGTGCACACCGACACGGACGGCATGCTCGACATCGCCCGTCTCAAGGAACTCGTGCCCGACTGGGCCGAGCGCGAGACCTGGGCGTGCGGGCCCGCGGGCCTGCTCGACGCCGCCGAGGAGCACTGGACCGGGCACGGCGTCCAGGAACGCCTGCACACCGAACGCTTCCGCCCCAGCATCGTCGTGGCCGGCGAAGGCGGCGAGGTCACGTTCAGCACCACCGGCAAGACCGTCGACGCGGACGGCGCCACGCCGTTGCTGGACGTCGGCGAGGAGGCCGGTGTGCTCATGCCCTCCGGGTGCCGCATGGGCATCTGCTTCGGCTGCATCACCCCGCTCAAGGCGGGCGCCGTCCGCGACCTGCGCACCGGCGAGATCACCGAGGCCGAGCCGGGCGTCCTCATCCAGACCTGCGTGTCCGCCGCGGCGGGCCCGTGCGACATCGAACGGTAGGAGCACCTTGACCGCCATCGACCCCACCGCCCACCTGACCGCGGAGCAGATCGAGGAACTCGGCCGCGAACTCGACGCGATCCGCGACGAGGTGATCGCCGGCCGCGGCGAGAAGGACGCCGCCTACATCCGCAAGGTCATCTCGGCGCAGCGCAAGCTGGAGCTGGTCAGCAGGGGCGTGCTGCTGTTCTCGCTCTTCCCGCCCGCGTGGGTGATCGGCACCGCCGGTCTGTCCGTGGCGAAGATCATGGACAACATGGAGATCGGCCACAACATCCTGCACGGCCAGTGGGACTGGATGCGGGACCCGAAGATCCACTCCACCACCTGGGAATGGGATCACGTCTCGCCGGCCGACCAGTGGAAGCACTCGCACAACGAGCTGCACCACACGTACACCAACGTGATCGGCAAGGACAACGACCTCGGCTACGGCATCATGCGCGTCGACGAGGACCAGAAGTGGCACCCGTTCCACCTCGGCCAGCCGCTCTGGAACTTCATCAACGCCTGCTTCTTCGAGTACGGCATCGCGGCCTACGACCTGGAGCTCGGCAAGAACCTGCACAAGCGCCGCCGCAAGAACCCGGAGTTCCGCGCGCGGGCCAGGGCCGTGGGCCGCAAGATCCGCAAGCAGGTGCTCAAGGACTACGTGATCCACCCGCTCCTGTCGGGCCCGTCGTTCCTCCCCACGCTCGCCGCCACGTTCACCGCGAACCTGGTCCGCAACCTCTGGTCCCACTCGGTGATCATGTGCGGGCACTTCCCCGAGGGCGTGCAGGTCTTCGAGCGCCGGTCGATCAAGGGCGAGACGCGCGGCCAGTGGTACCTGCGCCAGATGATGGGCTCGGCGAACATCAGCGGCAGCAAGGCCATGCACTTCATGACCGGCAACCTGTCCCACCAGATCGAGCACCACCTGTTCCCGGACCTGCCGAGCAACCGGTACGCCGAGGTCGCGGTGAAGGTGCGGGCACTGTTCGAGAAGTACGAGCTGGAGTACGTCACCGGGCCTCTGCCCAAGCAGGTGTTCTCGGCGTGGCGCAAGGTCTTCCGCCTCTCGCTGCCGAACAAGAAGCCCGCCGTCAAGACGCCGAACCGCGAGCAGGAGCTTGTCGCGGCCTGAGGTATCGGTGACGGGCTCCACACAGGACACGGACGTCCCGGGTCACCGAGACTGACGGCGAAGGTCCCATTCTCCCCCCGCCGATCCGCGGCGATATCCGGCCCGCACCGGACTGCGGCCAGCGGGGGTCCGGGGGGCGGCGACGGCCAATGCAGTTGCCCTCCGGCCGCCCCCTGGAGCTACTGTGCCGCCTCCCCCGGCTCCTACCGCCTCCCGCCGTGCGCGAGCGCGTGACCGGTCAGGTTGCGGCGTACGGGACACCTCGCACACCGCCGACGGCAGCGCGTACGGGGGGGCCGGGCCCGGTCCAGCGCTCTCTGGCTACAGGCACGCCGAAGGCACGGGCAGACGGGGTGGTGGTGCCGGAGGCCGGCCTCGCCGGCGTGTGTGTCTTCGACACCACGGTTGTCGGTGAGGGGAGTGCCGCGGCCAGTCAGCGAAACCTCTCGAACTTTCCTGACGGCGGCGCGCGAGGCCGGCAGAAGGCGCTGCCGGTCCGGGGCCTTGGGGGAGAAAAGCAGGTGCTGAACTCTGAGCCGCGCAGGCAGGATGCCAACATGTCCACGGAAGTCAGCGGGATCATCGAGTGCCGACCAGGTGCCCGCCTCTGGGGCCCCGACGACGAGGACTCCGTGTGGCACGCCGCCATCGACCTCTTCCTGCTCAACAACGGCAACGCCTACGACGCCCTTGCCTGCCTCTTCGGGATCCGCAACTCCTTCGGCTTCCGCCCCTTGGCCGAGGGCCGCGGCTTTCCGAGCGACGCATCCGAGGGGCTGCGAACCGAGTACGCCGCCTACCAAGGCTCGGCCGATACACATGGCACAACGCACATCACCTGGGCCGAACTCGCACGCGTCGACTGGCGGGAAACAGACACCTCCGGCTCAAGGAGCCGCGAATCGGTCGCCGGAGACGAAACGCACTGGGGGCCTGTCTGGAGCGTGATGCGCACACTCAGCGAACTGCACGGACCGGACCATGTGCGACTTGTTGCCTGGTTCCACTGAACCCACCTGCGCAGCGAGGCGCTGCTTGTCCGACGGAGGGCAGTCGTGACCGAACGGGACGTCATGCTCAACGAACTCGCGCAAGGGTTGCGCCCGATGTCACAGGGCATCGAATGGTTCAGCGCACTCGGCCCGGAGGAACAGTCTGAGGTGCTGTTGCTTCTGCGCCACCACTGTGTCCAGGCGCGCGCCGTCGCCGAGGACGCACCGGAGAGTATCCGCCGTGCCGGTCTGCGCCCGACGCACACACCTGCGGTTCTGATCGCACGCGGCCGAATCGAGCACCAGCTGGGGAAGATCGCCGCTCTCCTCCCCCTCGACGAACGCCGCAAGGCGTTCCGGCTGCTGGTCGCGGTACTGGCGATCGCCGACGGACGACGGCGCTCACCGCAGCAGCGGGCCGGTTATGGCTCCGCCCGCGAGGAGCCGGACGATGCCCAGCGACGGGATTATCAGCGCTGCCAGAGAAACGCGGCCTTGACGCAGGGGAGGCAGGTGAAGACGTAGCCACGGCCTCCGCCTCCGAAGTTCGCCGAGGTGGCGAAGTCTTGTCCCTCCTCCAGTTCCGCGGCGAATGTCATTCGGGCGCTGCAGGAAGGGCAGACGGGGGTCTCGTCGCCCTGGAGCCAGTCCGGTTCGCCGCCCAGTCGCCCCAGAACCCGTTCGAGGGCCGGTATGTCCTTGGGGTGCAGGCGAAGAGCGGTGACCGCACCGAGATCCGTTTCACCCTCGGCCGGAACGGTGGCCGGGGAGAGCCGCTCGCCGTCGAAAAGGAAGGCGGCATTGCCTCCGGCAGTGGCGCTCCAGTCGTCACACATACCCGGGTCGTTCTGGCAGAAGAACACCGCCGCCACGCCAAACGGCAGCGGCAGGTGCGCGAGGAACTGCATGGCCCCATCGCACTCGCGGCACAGGGGCCATTCGAAGCCCTCCGGAACGAGTGGGACGCCGCCGGTGCGAGGGACGGGCGCGTCGGCGGTGGTCTTCCCGTCCTGGATCAGCAGCATGCCGCCAGGTTACGTCCTGCTTCGAAGACCAGGACAAAGGGTCAGGAGCTTCCTCGTTCCTTCGTTCATCGGTTCGCCCCGGCAAGATCCGCCGGACAGTCCCGAGAGGGACCGCGAGCGTCACTTCCACAAGGTCTTGCCTGGATCATGCACCGCCCGAAGCGTGCGCACGGCGCGAGCGCCGCCGATATCGCCTGATCCAACCCAGTCTTGCCACAACTCGTAGCAGGTGCCCGAGCTCCGGCCGCACCTGATCGACGGATGCCTCACCGCCACAGGCGCGGCCATCAACCCACCGACTCCACCCTGAAGATCTCAGAAGCCCGAGATGAGCGCGAGCATCCTTGTCCGCGAGACCGGATGGGCCGGCAAGAACGCCCGTCCGAGCTCCCGTACTCGCTCCCTGGGGATCCTCATTCCGCGCTGCCAGCCGATCCTGGCCACGCGGAAGTCGCGACCGCCGGCCAGCTCGACGAGCTGATCGCCAGGCCCGCCGCCCCTCCCTCAATCCCCTTGCACAATGGTCAAGAATCGTTGACCATTGCTCGCATGCCTACCGAGGATCTTCCCGAGACGTTTCACGTCACCACGGACGACCAGCTGCGCGCCGTCTCCAATCTCACGCGCCACCGGATCATGGCCGTGCTCCGCTTCGAGCCGGCGACGATCACGCAGATCGCCGAACGGGTGGGCCTTGCGAAGGGGAGTTCCAGCTATCACGTGCGGCTGCTGGAGCGGGCCGGCTTGGTGAAGGTGGTGCGGACGCGGAAGGTGCGGGGCGTCACCGAGCGGTACTACGCGATGGCCGCACGGTCGATCGCGCTGCCGGATCCGGGCGAGGGAGGGCCGGATGTGCTGATGCGGCACGCGGTGGCGGACCTGGAGGCGTCGCCGGTGGACGGCGAGCGGCACGTACGGATGGCGCATCTGCGGCTCACCGAGGAGCAGTTCGCGCAGCTGGGGGCGCGGCTGGAGGCGCTGGCGGACGAGTACCGGGAGCTGTCCGATCCGTCACTGCCGGACGCGTCGCTCGTCTTCGCACTGTTCCACCCGGCATCCCGCCCTCAGGCCGACGGGGCCGCCAAGTGACTACCTCAGGCGTTCGGAAGTTACCGGCCGGGTTCGGACGGCTGTGGACTGCGCAGACGGTGTCCTCGCTCGGTGACGGGGTGTCGCATGCCGCGCTGCCGCTGATCGCTCTGACGTTGACGCGGGAGCCGATGGCGCTCGCCGTCGTCACGGCCGCCGGGACACTGCCGTGGCTGCTCTTCGGGGTGGTCGGCGGGGCGCTGGTGGACCGCTGGGACCGTCGGCGCACGATGTGGGTCGCGGACGCGGTGCGTGCGGTGCTGCTCGTGATACCGGCGGCAGCGGCCGCGCTCGACGCGCTGAGCATTCCGCTGCTCGCGGCCGTCGCCTTCCTGCTCGGCCTGGGCGGACTCTTCTTCGATACGGCCGCCACGGCCTATCTGCCGGATCTGCTCGGCCGCGGCCCCGCACTCCTGGAGCGCGCCAACTCCCGCTTGCGCGGCGCCCAGACCGCCATGTCCGGCTTCGCGGGTCCGCCTGCGGGCAGTGCGCTGCTCGCGCTCGGACGGGCGGTCCCGCTGATCGCCGACGCTGTGTCGTTCATGCTGTCCGCACTGCTCGTACGGTCGCTTCCTGCCCTTCCCCGGCCCGTGCCGGAGGTCCGCGAGTCATTGCTTCGTCAGGCGCGGGCGGGGGCCTCGTACGTCTTCCGGGACCGCGTGCTGCTCGGGCTGGCGCTCCGCCCGGCGGTCGGGAACGTCGCCTTCATCGCCGTGGAGACCGTCCTCGCCCTCTTCGCGCACGACCGCCTCGGCATCGACACCTACGGCTTCGGCCTGCTTCTCACGGCGGAGGCCACCGGCGGCCTGCTCGGTGCGGGCATCGCCTCCCACCTCGGCCGACGACTCGGCACCGGCACCGCACTGACCTGCACGGCCGCCGTCGAGGGGCTCGCCATCCTGGGACTGGCCTCTGCCTCGAACCCGTACGTGGCCGGGCCGGCGCTCGCCGTCTGCGGGGCCGCCATGGGCGCCACGATGGTGCTCGGGCCCTCCCTCCGGCAGGCGATGGTCCCGGCTCACCTCATGGGCCGGGTCGCCTCCACCTCCCGCATGCTGGCCATGTGCGCCGCGCCCATCGGGGCCTTCCTCGGCGGCTGGCTGGCCACCGCCTACAACCTCCGCACCCCGCTCTACGCAGCCGCCGCCCTCCTCCTGGCGATGACGGCCGTCACGGCATCCATGACCAGCAACCGCCGGGTCGAAGCAGCGCTGCGTGCCGCCGCACCGGCCGACGGCCCGGACCACCCGGCAGCCAACGATCCCACCCAGGTGACTGCGCCCAACTCGTTGTGACGAGGGCGCAGGCCCTGGCCGTGGCCGCCGGCACTGAACATCTGGCTCGCCGGCGGCGGCAAGTCGGCCTCCGCCCTCCGCGACGAGATCGACGAACTGCTCATCAAGCCCATCCGGTCGTCATCGGCACCCGACGTCCCGCTGTCCGAAGGCACGTTCGCCCTGACCGATTCCTGCCGACCGCGCGCCGCGACTCCGACCGCGGCGTCAGCGTCGTCACCTACACGAGGAAATGACATGAGAGCACTCGCCACCCCCTCACTGCTGGCGGCCACCGTGGCCACAGGGCTGATGGCCGGTCTTTTCGCCGCTTTCTCCTACGCCGTCATGCCCGGCCTGCATCGCAGTGACGACCGCACGTTCGTCACCGCGATGCAGCAGATCAACAAGGCGATCCTCAACGGATGGTTCATGACGTGCTTTTTAGGGGCGATCGTGGCGCTCGGCGTTGCCGCCGCCGCCCTTTGGACGCACGGCGACCGGAGGGCCTTCGCGTTCGTCGTCGCTGCCCTGGTGCTGTACCTGGCGATGTTCGTCATCACCGCGGCCGTCAATGTGCCGCTCAACGACAAGCTGGCCGCCGCCGGTCGGCCGGACCGCATCCGCGACATCGCCTCCGTGCGGGAGCATTTCGAACCCGGCTGGGTCGCCTGGAACATCGTCCGCGCCGTGGTCTCCACCGGCGCCTTCGGCTGCTTGGCCTGGGCCCTGGTCCTGCATGGTCGCTCCTCCCGCTGAGTGCGCTTGGCAGCAACTGAGCCCGGGACCTGAGCATTCCTACTCAGGCCTCGGGCCACCGTTCACGAAAGTCTGTAGGCATGAACACGCCTTACGCAGACCCCCGGCCCATCGTGCCGCGCGTATCCGGAGCGGCTGTCACCGGCGCGGTGCTGGCCTATGGTGCCTGCTGGTTCTTCGCTTGGGTCAACCATCACCAGGAACAGGCATGCGAGACGACGGACGGCTTCTGCTTCACCTGGTGGGGTTTGACCGTCGTCCCCCTCACGTTCACGACGGCACTGATCATTCTGATCGCCGTCTACAAGCGACTGGGCATCAGGCCAAGGATCGCGGTCATCCCGCCGACGCTCGTACTGGCGCCGATCCCCCTCGCCGCCGCGCAGACAAACGCCGGCTGGTGGGCTGCCGCCCTCACGGGCGGAGCGTGGGCGTCCCTTCTCGCGCTGGCCGCCTGGCGCCGCTACAGGATCCTGGGGCTCTCCGCCGCAGCCGCACTCCTTCTCGCATCCCTCGTCGTTCTGTACCGCTGATCAACTCCGAACACGGAAGGCCTCGCTGAGGGTGTGAGACACCGGTTGCGCACGCCGTCAGCTCGGGCGGATTCCGCCGGCGAGGTCGTCGCGCCGCGGTGTCACCCGCCCTGCCCGGGGTCGAGCACGGCCTGGATGGCCGGGGCGAGCCCGCTTTCGATGTCGTCCGGTGTCAGGGTGGTCACTGCCGGGAGGCGCAGCAGATAGCGGGTGAGCCCGAGGCCGAGGAGTTGCGCGGAGACCAGGCCCGCGCGCTGTGCGGCGACTTCCGGGCCCAGGGCGGCGGCAAGCGTCGGGGCGACCTGCGCCGCGAAGATCTCGTGCATGCGCGCCGCGGCCTGCTCGTTGGTGACCGCCGAACGCATCAGGACGAGCAGCGCGTCGTCGGCCGGGTCGCCCTCCCAGCGTTCGAGGAAGTGCCGCACCAGGAATTGGGCGAGCTTGTCCGCCGGGACGCCCGTGAGGTCGGGCAGGCGCAGGTCGATGGCGAGTGTCGCGTCGAAGAGCTGGGCCTTGTTCCCGAAGTAGCGCATGACCATCGAGGGGTCGATGCCGGCGTCGGAGGCCACGGCTCGGATGGTGGTGCGCTCGTAGCCCTGGGCTGCGAACCGTTCGCGTGCGGCGCGCAGGATCGCGGCCTTGGTGCGATCCGAGCGCCTGTCGGTACTGGTGACCTCGCCGGGTTGCGTCATGCCAACGACTGTAGGCCAACGTGTGTTGACTTTCCAGCGCGAGGTCGCGCATCATGTCAACGAACGTTGGCCAACAGTCGTTGGCAAACAACTGTTGACTCGCCTCTTGGAGGAAAGCGACATGAACACCACCACACTCCCCGACCGGACGGAGGTCGCCATCGTGGGCGGCGGCCCGACCGGGCTCGCGCTCGCCGTCACGCTCGCTTCGGCCGGCATCGACTTCGCCGTCCTGGACCGGCTGGCCGAGGGGGCGAACACCTCGCGTGCCGCCGTCGTCCACGCCCGCACCCTGGAGGTCCTGGACGAGCTGGGAGCCTCCGAGTCGCTGATCGCGCTAGGCCTCCAGGTCACCCGGTTCGCCGTCCGCGACGGCGCCCGCAGACTGCTCACCGTGCCGTTCGACAGGCTGCCCACGCCCCACCCGTACACGCTCATGGTCCCTCAGTACGAGACCGAAAACGTGCTGCTGCACCGGCTGCGCGCGCTCGGCGGGGACGTGCACCGCCCCTACGAGGTCGCCTCCGTCGTCCAGGACGAGGACGGCGTGACACTCACCATGACGACCGGCCGAACGCTGCGCGCCGCGTACGCCGTCGGCGCCGACGGCATGCACAGCACCGTGCGCCAAGCGGCGGGCATCGGTTTCACCGGCAACGCCTACGCCGAGTCCTTCGTCCTCGCCGACGTGGTGATGGACTGGGCCCCGGGTCCCGCCGAAGTCTCGCTCACCTTCGACACCGCGGGCCTCACCGTCGTCGCCCCGCTCCCGGGCGGCCACTACCGGGTCGTCGCCACCGTGGACGACGCGCCCGCCGCACCGGACCTCGCCTTCGTCCAGAAGCTGCTCGACGAGCGCGCCCCCGGCCAGGCCAAGGTGACCCGGCTGGCGTGGTCGTCACGGTTCCGGGTGCACCACCGGGTCGCCGACCGCTACCGGGCGGGACGCCTGCTGCTGGCCGGTGACGCCGCCCATGTCCACAGCCCCGCCGGCGGGCAGGGGATGAACACCGGCATCCAGGACGGCTACGCCCTGGGCCGGGCGTTCGCCGACGGGCAGCTCGACGGTTACGAGGCGCAACGCCGTCCCGTCGCCCAGCGCGTGGTCGCCTTCACGCACCGGATGACCCGCGTGGCGACCACGCGCAACCCTGTGGCACGCGGGGCACGCAACATGGTGCTTCCCCTGCTCGGCCGCACAGCCCTGCCCCGGAAACTCGCCACCGAACTCGCCGAACTCAACTACCGGTAGCCCATGCGTTGTTCAGGCTGCCGCTCCTCGAAGATCAGCACGTCGTGACCGGTGTCCCAGAGCAGGATCAGCAGTGCGCGTACGGACGCCTGGTCGACGTTCTCGACGATCAGTACGGTGCCGTCCGCGCCGGGCGTCGACACATGGTCGAACCTGGTCCGGATCACGTCCAGCAGGGTGCGGGAGACCGGTCTGCGCAGCGTCGGTCAGTAACGGGGGCGGATGGCGACATCAGCGCAAGTGGAGCCGCGGCTCCTGGCCGACGAGGTGAAGCCATCGGTACCGGCGAGCGCGCCTTCGGTGCAGAACGGGCGTGCAGCGCCGTCTGGACTCAGAGGACGGGATCATCGAACTGCTCGAAAAGAACCTCGGCCGGTGTGCTGGCCTCGGCGGTGGACGGGCCGCCGCCAAGAGGTTGTTCGGCCCAGATGACCTTGCCACCGGATGTGTACCGCGTTCCCCATCGCTGAGCGTGCTGGGCCACAAGGAACAGCCCCCGCCCACCCTCGTCCGTGGTGGCCGCCCTGCGAAGACGCGGCGAGACACTGCTGCCGTCCGACACCTCGCAGGTCAAAGAGCGCCCGTGCAGGAGTCGTACCCTGATCGGTGGTGATCCGTACCGGATCGCGTTCGTGACCAACTCGCTGATGATCAGTTCCGTGTTGAACTCGATCTCCTCCTCCTTCCACTCACGCAACTTCTCCCTGCAGTGCGCCCGAACCGAGGCGACCGCCGCAGGGTCCGGCTGCACGTCCCACTCCGCCACGCCCGGCGGCGGGAACATCCGGGTACGCGCGATCAGCAGTGCGATGTCATCGGAGGGGTGTCTCGGCACCATCGCATCGACTACTGCCTGACAGGTCTCCTCGGGCGTGCGTTCCGCCCCGGCTCGCTCCAACGTCCGACGCAGCCCGGTCAGCCCGACGTCGATGTCGCGGGTGCGGTCCTGCACCAGCCCGTCGGTGTACAGCACCAGTCGTGAGTCCTCGGGCAGGTGCAGTTCACGGGTTTCGAAGGGGTAGCCACCCAGTCCGAGTGGGGGAGATGCCGGCACGTCCGCACAGGTGACGGTCCCGTCGGGGTGCACCACTACCAGGTCGGGGTGTCCGGCACGGGCCGCCGTGCACGCTCCTGCTATCGGGTCGTAGATCGCGTACAGACACGTCGCTCCCGTCACCCACTGCCCCTCGTGCGCTTCCGTGGCCTCGCCGGTTCTCTCCTCGTCGTCCATACGCACGACCAGGTCGTCCAAGTACCCGAGCGCCTCGTCCACGGGGAGGTCCAGCGCGGAGAGGTTCTGTACGGCGGTGCGCAGCCGCCCCATCGTCGCCGCGGCGTGCAGTCCGTGACCGACGACGTCACCGATCACCAGCGCCACCCGCCCGCCCGGCAGCGCGATGAGATCGAACCAGTCCCCGCCCACCCCTGCCTCCGCCGGCAGATACCGCCAGGCCACCGCCAGCGCATCCTGCTCCGGCTGCCCCCGCGGCAGCAGACTCCGCTGCAACGTCACCGCCATCGTGTGCTCGCGGGTGAACCGTCGCGCGTTGTCGATGGCCACTGCCGCCCGCGCGGCCAACTCCTCCGAGAAGGACAGGTCCTCCTGCTCGAACGCCGGCGAGTCCCCCATCCGGTAGAAGTTCGCCACGCCCAGCGGAACACCTCGCGCCTGCAGGGGCACGGACACCAGCGAATGCACCCCCAGCTCCAGCGCCCCGCGCGTGCGGACCGGGTTCTGCTCCTGCCACGCCCGCGCGTGTCGCAGGTCCGCCTCCAGCACCGCCAGGCCCCGTTCCAACGCCCGCATCTGCGGCGTCGCCGGGTAAAGCGGGACCTTTTCGCCCACCGGGTACAGCGGCAGAGCCTGCTGCTCGCCGCTGATTGCCGCACGCCGCAGCTGTCGCCACTTCTCCGCCGTCGGCTCATCGCCTTCCAGCACCGCATCCAGCAGATCGACCGTGACGACGTCGGCGAACCGCGGTACCGCCACCTGAGCCAGGTCCTGAGCCGTACTCACCACATCCAGCTTCGTCCCGATCCGCACCCCCGACTCATAGAGCAGATCCAGCCGCCACCGGGCCGCCTTCGCCCGCCCCGACACCACCGCGAGTTCCGTGGTGTCCCGCAACGTCACCACGCTGCCTCCTCGGGCCCGGTGCGGGAACGTGGGCCGCTTGTTCACCGCCAGCAACCGGCCCTCCACCACGTACACCTCGTCCGTGACCGCCTCCCCCGACGCCAGCATGCGCGTGATCTCCACCGGCAGATCCAGCTCCCGCACATGCCGTCCCTCCACGTCCACCGGCAGATTCAGCAGCCGCTTCGCCTCATCGTTGGCCAGCAGCAACCGTCCGTCGTCGGTGATCAGCACCCCTTCCCGCACCGCGTGCAGGACCGCGTCGTGGTGCTCGTACATGCGCGTGATCTCGGCCGGGCCCAGGCCATGGGTTTCCCGCTGCAGCCGCCGGGACACCAGAACCGTCCCGCCGGCAGCCAGAGCCAGCGCGGCCGCACCGGTGCCCAAGGTGATCGGCAGCTGCGGCACCCACAGTCTCGCCACGTTCCTGACCGTGATCCCGGCGGACACCAGGCCGACGACCTCGCCGCCGGCATCGGTCACGGGGACCACTGCCTGGACGGCCGTTCCCCGACCCGCCGGCAGGGGCGGCCCGCCCGCCTCCTCGACGGTGGTGCGGCCTTCCAGCGACGGTTGAATGGTGCCGACGAACTTCTTCCCGATCTCTTCCGGGTACGGGTATGTATAGCGAATCCCGTTGGTGTCCATGACGACGATGAAGTCCACTCCCACCTTCTTGCGAGCCGCTTCCGCACGCGGCTGCAGCACCGCCGTCGGGTTGGGGCTGCGCAGCGCCTCGGCGACGCCCGGGGCTCCCGCGAACGCCTGGGCCGCGACGACCGATTCCCGACGCCCATGCTGCAGCGCGTCACGGGCCGCCTGAAGCACGACAGAGATCACCCCGGCCGCGACCAGCAGCACGACGATCAGGATCTCGATGAGGAACACCCGCCCGGCGATGCTGCGCGGGTTCAGCAGGGACTCGCGACGATTACGCGGCTGCCCGGCAAACGGATGGCGCGACCGCTTCCGACGTCGCCGGGAAGGTCCCTTCGCGATTGCGTTCATGGCGTCCGCTCCGGTTCGGCGAGACATCACCAGCCTATGCGCGCGTAGGCACGCCCGTCGCTACGGTGCTGGGACGGCTCGCCTGCGTCGCCCGCGAATGGTCTGCATCGCAGCCGCCGACTTCTCGCACCCCGACTGCGTGGCTGTGCAGTGGCTGCCCGAACGGATCGACCTGGTGCGCTACCCGGATACAGTCGCCCTGGAGGAGGGCTTCACGAGGGACATGGGCAGAGCCGAATCGGACTCCCCACGTGCCCGATGCCGCGCCAGTAAGTGCAGGCCATGAAAAACGTAGAGCGCACCGCGGTGCCGGCGAGCCCGGCTCACCACAAGCGGGCCTGGGGGCGTACTCGACGCGGAGGTACTTGGCGTTTCGTTCGCCGTAGGCGGCGCGGAGGACAGGTTCGGCGGCGCCCGGGTCGTCCAAGCCGACCGCGATGAGGCCGGTGCCGTCGAGGCCGAGCTCACGCATGGTGAAGGTACCGTCCCAGCGGGTCATGTCCTCGCTGACGCGGTCGAGGAGGGCGTAGAGATCCTTCTCGTTGATGTCGCGGTCGTGGAGGCGTACGGTCACGCCCTTCTCGGCGGCCTCGCAGACCGCGGTGTCGAAGGGCCATGCGTCCCTCCGGTTCTGCGCCCCAGGTGCGGTCGCCCGGGTGGGGACCGCGATCGGTACTGAGACGGCCGAGAAGGGCGCGGCGTTCGGCCGGTGGTCCGGAGATCTCCACGCCTTCCCCGCTCTCACCCCTTCCGTCGCGTTCCAAAGGTCGTGCGGGGGTTGCGCCTCTTCAGCCTCGCGCCCCTCCGTGGGTCGCGGGCAGCCGGGGTCAGGCGCCAGTATCCGTACGGGTTGTGGAAGAAGTCGTCGTCCTCGAACCGTTCGCACTCCACACGGTTCATGATCCAGCGCGTGGCGTCCTGCGCGATGCGGAAGCCCTCGCCGTTCTGGACGCCGTGGTCCGGCTGCTCGGTCAGCAGGTAGTACGACGCGATCTCCATGGTGGTCACCCACTCCGACAGCAGCTCCGGCTCGGGCGTCGCGGTGCTTCCGGGGGCCAGCTCCACGTCGGCCTCGCCCAGGAGGTGCATGCCGCAGCTGTAGTAGACCTCCCCGTCGTGGATCACCGGCACGACCCACGCCCGGATGAGGGCGCCGACCAGGTCGTCAGCGGTCTCGGCGGCCGCCGCCTCGCTCGCGAGGGCCAGCCACCGCTCCCGACCGCAGGCCACCCCGCTGGACTCGTTCTTCACCGCGGTGGCTCCATTGGCCAGCAGGGCCGCGGTGACGGCCAGCGCCCGGCGGGACACGTCGAGGCCGGTGGCCTGGGAGACCGGCGGTGACAAGACATAGGCGACCGAGTCGTGCGCGTCCACCGCGGCCCAGTCGTCGTCGCAGAACGCGTCGACGCCGGTGGCCCGGCGGGAAGCCACCGCGACGTCGAACGCGTCACGCATCCGGGGGTCAGGCTCCCGCTGGAGCTCGTCGAGCGTGAAGTCCCCCGCGCCCGCCTCCTCGACCACCCGGCGGATGACATCGGGATCCAGGCCCACACCGACCGCGCACAGCACGTGCCTCGGCGTCACACCGGACGCCGGGACCACGAAGCGCGTGCCCTCGATGACGTGTCCTTGCCACACCTTGCTCATCTGCTCAGCATCGCAGATGTGCGTACGACGTTGTGATCTCTGTGGCACCAACAGGCTTTGTCGAGCAGCCCGTTCACGCGGTTCCCCTCGTCCCCGGGAAGGGTTGTCCTGGCCGTTGCAGGACCACAGGACGAGCTTCGGGCCGTTGGCGTGGTCCGCGTTGTAGGCGTCCAGGCAGAGACCGGAGCTGACGTTGACGATCGTGCCGTCGCTGTCCACGTTCCATCGGTGCAGCGTGTAGCTCATGGAAGGGCCCAGGCCTGAGCATCAGCCAACTCCCCCGATGCAGAGCGCCGTTCGAACCCCGCTGACTGCCAACTCACCACGCTGGAAAACCTCTACCACCACGCGAGCGCGACCGCATCGCCCTTCCGTCAAAGATCAGGACAGCGAGTCAATGATCCGCAGGCCCTGACTTTCCGGCATTGGGCTCATAGGCCAGGTGGAAACCCCGTCCCCAGCCGCACCCGCTCCCGCCTCTCCTCCTCGGCGGGCGTCAGCTCGCCCCCATTGCACGTACCGCGCACAGTCGTACCCTGGGAAAAGACCATGGTTTTCTGTTCTGGCGGCCACTGTTCACAGCTGTTCACAGCGGCGGTTGCTGATGGGGAAGGAACAAGGAATGTTGTCGATCTGGACGGCCGCATCAGCCGTTGAGTAAGGCAGCCAAAACCGCCACGGTCAAGGTGGGCGATCACATAGGCGATCACATAACTGTGTTCCGGCCCCAGCTCCCATAGCAGTCCATGCAAGTGCGTGGATCTCGTTCATATGGTTCAGCGCGCTGCATCGACCGCTCTGATTTGGCAAGGGACCCAACTTATGGGGAACTCTTACGACGTCCTGACCACTGATCCGGGGGACTCCCTGGCCACTCTCGCCGAATGCGAGCAACGCTTCGCGGGAGTGCTGGCCGACATCGTGGGCACCGATCACGTATCGGTCGACAGTCACTTCTTCGACGACCTCGGCGCCGACTCGATGCTCATGGCCCGATTCTGCGCCCGAATACGCAAGCAAGCCGACCTGCCCTCGGTATCCATGCCGGACGTCTACAAAAACCCGACGATCCGAAAGCTCGCAGCCGCCCTCACCAACGATGCCCTCACCGCTGACCCGAGGGACAACACGGCCACCCTCGCCAAATGCGAGCAAAGCTTCGCCGGAGTACTGGCCGACATCGTCGGCACCGACCACGTATCGGTCGACAGTCACTTCTTCGACGACCTCGGCGCCGACTCGATGCTCATGGCCCGATTCTGCGCCCGAATACGCAAGCAGCCCGACCTGCCCTCGGTATCCATGCCGGACGTCTACAAAAACCCGACGATCCGAAAGCTCGCAGCCGCCCTCACCAACGATGCCCTCACCGCTGACC